>JAEDDH010000053.1 GCA_016293845.1 Bacteroidales bacterium
CAGTTTCAAATAATGAGGATTACAACTTTTCGATTTCGTCTATGGGGAGTTGGGTATATTTAACAATTATATCAAGTGGTAACCCATCTGATTTCATTCGCTTGGCGGTGTCAAGTTTTTCGGATTGAGCACCTTCGGCTTTGCCTTGTGCAATGCCTTCAGCACGTCCTTCTGCACGCCCTTCTGAACGCTCGTTGGCCATAGCATTGCGTTGGGTCATAACTTCAAGAAGATAATCATTGTAGGCGTAGAGGTCGGCATCGGTGTAGGCTGAGGTTTCTACTATTTTTAATGCTTGACTGATTTCCGGGTTTTCGAGCATCACGGCGTCAACTTGCTCGGTTTGCTCGTTGATTTCGGTCAAGAATCTGAGCCACAAATCCTTGATGGCACGGCTACCACGGTCGGCGGGATGGTATTTTACAAGTTCTACAAATATCAACGAAAGGTCGTGACGTATGTCGTCGGGATGATTTTTGTTGGTAATATAAAATTCTTGCATATATCCGCTGTCGCCATCGTAGTCGAAGGCTTGGTCGTTGACAAGAGCAAGAGCGTAAACTTCTTTTAGCCTTTCAAACGGATTGCCTTTTGCCAATTGTTTGGTATACATAGAGGCAGCATTGAAAAGCGTGCGTGAAAAGAATTCCTTGTTCCAATACGACTGCATTTCAACTATAAAACCGCGACCTTTGTTGTCGGTGCAGCGAACGTCAACTATCGAATACTTTTTTGTTGGATTGTCGGGAACGTTCTCGGGGTTGAGATGCTCCACCTTGACGATTTCCATACCTTCTGGCAAAGGCAGAAGGGCATTCAAAAGACTCTTGACGAGATTTGGATGCTCGCCAAAGATTTTTTTGAAGGTCAAATCTACTTTCGGATTCAGATATTTTGACATAAGCGCTGATGTTTAAAGGTTTGCTGCAAAGATAAATATTTTGTTTAAAACTCCCAAAATTTATTTTTTTATTTAACTACGAAAAGCACGAAATGGTTGATATCGTGGCAATACCGAGGGACACCCGCTTCTTGAAGGGGTCTTTGTGATTTGTACAATATTCTGTTTGTCAATGTTTTATTGATATCCAATAAAGGGGTTGAAAACATTTTTTATATTGTTATGTGTGTTGAGGTAGTTTGAGAGGGTGTGATTCGTATACGAGGTATAATTATGTAGAGAATTAGTGGGTATGACTAACTATTTTTATTATTTTTACGCTTTTGCTCTTGCTTTTTGCGCCAACTTTTACGTTTGGATAGTTGGGCTAATTGTTCTTCCGCTCTAAGTTTGGTGGCTTCTTCGTCGGCTTTCATTTTTTTGCGATGATGATAATCGCCTAACCAAAAAAAGAAAAAGAATGCTGTCAATAACCAATACATTGCTATTATACCTGCTTTACCAAAACAGCGATACATTATTGACATTACAAGGCCTGATCCTTTTTGAGGCGTTTTTGGCACACTTGTAACATATTTTTTTTCAGTGATTGGTCATCTTTACTTAAAGTATGAATAGTACTAAAAATACTAAATAAAATAGATAGTATTAATATGAATGAAATATTTAATCTATTATTCTTCATAAAAATCTTTGAGCGATTCTGTAATTAGAGATTCGTTAACTTTATACCAATTCGGATCCATCATATTGAATGCAATTTTGACTTGTCTTAGTTTCTCGTTGCCTAATTTAGGAATATCATAACCCTTTTTAAAAGCATAATTGCGAAAAACTAATGCCGCAATTTCAACTAAACAATTCCATCCACCCTCTTTCATCTTTTCTACTTCTATACCTTCTTTAAGTTTACTCAATAGTTCTCGGGCACATTTCAATGCTGTTTCGAATTTTTCTTTATCTTTATTGGTAATTGAAAACGATGCATCTAACACAGCACCTTTAACATCAATATCCTCAAATGCTTTGGCAATGCAGATAAGTTCGTGAGTGGTGCTGGCAGATAGCGCACCCGAGGCTTGTATGGGCTTGGAGTTTTTTATGGTTTCGATATCTTGGGCGGAGACAGAGAGAGCCACCGAAAACATCAACAGAAGTGTCAATATGGTGGAGATGGGTTTCATTTTGGGGTGATGGGTGTAGTATCAGATATTATATTAGTAGTACTATCCGTTTCTTTGCAATAGTTGAAATAATACTCCTTTGCCTGCGGTATCTCTTCAAACACTTGCTCTTTGGAGTAGATGCCATCGTGGAAGAGGAAGGCGAATGAATCGCCTACAAGGGCACGGTTGGAGGCGGTTTGAAAGGTGTCGGCGAGGCGGTGAGCAACGGAGTCGATTGTAGGATTGAGGTTTTTGTAGTATAATATTGTATCTGAATTATCAATTGATTTGGTTACTCTACGAAGTCCAAAATTATTCAATGCAGTATAAGGCTCTATAAAACAATAGTCGTAACTATCGTTGCCGTATTCCAAATTATTGCGGTACTCTACGGGGTATTTGAATTTGCGTTTTTCAAAGACGGATGTAATTGACGATATCACCTCAAGATGAGGAGATAATTCAAGCAAAACAGATTGAAATAAAGTATAGTGATTCAAATGATGACGTTTACTTGTAGTTGTCACATCTCCGTCGTGATATTTATATGTATATCGAGTGGGACTATTATGTGGTGTAAAAGATTTTGTGAGTTCAGCATACACGACACTATATGTTTTATCAAAAATATTTTTTTCATATAGTCTATGTAATGTTATCATTATACCAAAATTCAAAAAAGGCATTATACAAGACACTACTAACAAATCAGTAGGAAGTTTCTTTTTACTATATACTCCCATCCATACACTTAACACAAACAAAATGGCAGTAAAAATCCAAATCATTTGTACATTTGGAGAAAAATGTTGGTATATGATTAGGAAAAGTAATAATATCAAATTCAAAATTAATGCTAAAATAAATCGTCCCATTTTTTAATTTTTATTTAGAAGATAATAAAAATCACTAATAAAACTATCAATTATTTCGTCGGTTAAATAATGGAATGTATCTTTAAAACCTTGAAACAAAGAAGTTTTAACCCACCCATTTGTGGAAATACTCTTATTAAAACCATAATCAATAAATGCTTTTATCAGTTCGCGGCATAGCATATTTCTAAATTCATCATATTTTTCTTCTTCGAATTTAGCAATAAGTTGATGATATGGCACATTAGTAAGAATATGTGGTAACATTTTAATCAAATTCTGTCGGAATGTATTTCTAGGGTTTATAGAAGAAAATGATTGTGCTGCATTTCTAATTGCCGCCTCAATCCAATCAATTAAATACCCATTCTCATATATATCAGTAACAAATGTATCCCAACTAGTTGATATATCTCGGCTTTTAATATATTGAGCAAGAATCTTTGAAATAGGATTTGCTATTAATTCCGCCCAAAACGCATCCCAAATATCTTTCCCTTCCGCATCAATAAAAAACTCTTTAATCGCCTTTTTTCTAAACTCAAGATGCACTGTGGGCTTCTTCTCAAAAACATTAAACATTTCTTTGAACTTACCTACTTTAAAGTTTTCACAATGCTCCCAATCGCCAATGAGGGCACGGAAGTCTTCGTGGGTCAGTTTCTGGTTTTTGATAAGAGATACCACGTCATCGCGGAAGTCGGTGGATAGCGTACGTTCGATATTCGCTATTTAGAATTCGGCGTATTTATTATCCTTCATCTTCTTTGACAATGCGTATAGAAAGTCAAAGTCTTCGATTATAATATTTTTTTTAAGCAACAATTTCCAATTACTTACACAAGTCTCGCTATACTGTTTGAATCTTTCTATCACAGAAAAGTCTTCTAACCAATTGGCAGGCACGGGGATTTCTCGCATCTTATAAAAAGTAATATCAAACTTATTGGTAATGAATTTTGAAAACACCTTAAAATCTTCACCTTTTAAATCCAACGGATATGCTTTCGACTTATCTAACTCATCCCAAAGTTTCATATATCTTGGATCTGATTTAAACAGTTCAATCGCCTCAATGTCCTTGCACCACGTCTCGGGCATTTCTTTCTTCATCATTGTATTCCAAGTACCAAGCAATTGATCGTCGAACTTTCTCATCTCGTCAAAAGTGAAGTTTTCTCTGCTACCGAAATACTCTTTGAATTTATCCTCCAATGGTATTTCCTTATGACCAAACTTCCGTTTACCTTTGACATTGGACAAACAATCGTTTAACCATTTTGCTTTATCGATAACATCCGTTGTAGTTGTTGTTACCCAATTTGGACTTGTATTGCCTGCGATGGTGGTTTCGTATTTTGAAGATGGTGCGATATTGTCTGCGTTATCCACAATTTTATATGTTGTCTTGTTCTCCCAAACAATTTTTGATTTTTTAGTAATTATGTTGGGAATATGGCGAGTAACCGCACTGGGGACTCCAATGCCGATAAAACCTACTGTATATAATGTGGTATTGCTCCAATCTCCATAGTATCCTGTGTATATGCAACCGATGGCTTCGGGTATTAAATCTAATCCAAACGGCATCAGAAGCACACTTGCAACATCAATTGCCATCAGATTACGATCATATACAACCTGATTCCTGCCCAATAGGAAGACATCGTCGCTTATGTCGTGCGGATTTTGCCAACGAAGCATCTTGTCAGAAACATACCATTGGATAAACTGCTCTGCGGTGGGGCACCTACCTTCCGCATCCAATTCCAACGCGCTTTGTTTTATGCCGTGATTGATTGGAAAATATTCAACATTTTGATTGTCGGACAACAAGACTTTTCTTCTTTCGATTTTCTTCTGCAACGCTTCTACTGAATATGGATTGTGACGCTGTTGTGGCGTTCCATACCCGATGATATAGTCGTTCTGGTCGATATTGATTTCATATGTCAGCCTTGCAAATTCTTCGAACGACTTGTCGCAGAGAATATTCAAGTCATAAATGAGTGAAGAACCCACAAAATCAGTTTTTTTCTCACTGCTGAACCTTAATATGTTTCCGTCACAAGTAATCACATATTTTAATGTCACATAAGGTTTTGGCACAAGCCTATATATTTTGTCAATAACTTCTATCGGGTTTCCAGTGATGTTTTTGTAGTTGTCGTGGTCTTTGATGCCGCTATATTTTGGACTTTTGGTGTAGAGGCTACGTGAGAAATACTGCTTGTCGTACGAACGGAGGTCGTTTTTGATTTTATGCTCGCTCCAAACTGGGAGAACCAAGTATATCGACTTGTCGTCATTTTTGAGCGTGGATTGTTCATATACATCTTGAGCCATATTTGCGATTTGCTCGGCGGTGGGTTTCTTATTGAAGCAGCATACGTCGACGTATATCGAGTTGTCTGTGGCTGAGTGGAACACGTTGAAACGGTCGCGATAATCTTTGGCCTCGTTGCTCTGGTCGGCGTCGCCATCTACTGCAAGGTAGTTTTCTTTTTCAACCTGCGCATTGAGTCTCGAAACCAAACGCTCGACGGCTTGGGTGTAGTCCTCTTCTGACATCTCGGCGTAGATGGTTTTGTATACATCGTTTTCGGGTGAGACAAAGTTTTTGCAGTCGCAAGTGTTGTCGGATGGGAATACCCTCTGTGCAAGTTTTAACTTTTCAGGGTCGTTAACTATCAATTTGGCAACCTCTACTTTTTTTGCGGCGTGGTCTGGGTCTGTATTATATCCGAAAAACGATACTTGCTTTGTATCTTTGTTGTAATACATTCCATAGTCGTAACCGTCGATTCTTATCTTGGCTACCGCGCCTCGGGCTGATTCTGTTTTGTCATCCTTTGTGTAAAATCCTGAGGGATTGTAGTCTTTCAAGTCAACTACTCGACCGTCGGCTATGTAGAAGTAACGTTGGGTTGCTTTGATTTTTTGGATTTCTTCGTCGGTGATGCAGACTATGTTTGCGCCGAGGTCGAAAGCTTCCGCCCCCTCCTCATTCTGCCACCACTTGAATATTTTTCTCGCTGGGTCTTGGAGCATATCCCATTGGAAATGCCAAAGTTCTTCGCCGTCGCGGTAGTCCATAAGGTTTTGGGTGTTGCCCGAGACTTGCGATTCGGGGAAGGGGTGTTCGAGTCCGGCGATGCCGTGACCAAGTTCGTGGGCTATGGTGCGGTTTGCTGCTCCCGGGTAGATGAATCCGTAGGGATAGTAGCGAGGCATATAGCCCGCCACGCCGCCTGTCTCGGCTTTGGGAATGAAAAACAGGTAGGCGGTGTTGTCTTCGTATTTTTCGCCGAAGGCTTCAAGCACTGCCTTTTGTGAGGCGTTCCATACCGAGCCGGCTACCTTGGTGCCGCCGTGGGTGAAGTTTTCAATGCCGGTGACTTGGAGTTTGCGGGTTTCGATTTTAAAACTATCCGCACACTGACGGTATACCTTATTTAAATAATTTTCTAAATCTTTTACGTTCGGTAGTTTTGCCCCGTTGACAC
>JAEDDH010000032.1 GCA_016293845.1 Bacteroidales bacterium
TAAGGGTAATGATGAGTTTGGGCGTGGCATAGTCGCCGAGAAAGAGGCTGTATGGCGGGGTGTACTGCACTGTGGCACGGACGGGGTAGTTGCGCTGGGCGGAGGATGCCGCAGTGCAGAATGTCAATAGGGTTAGTAATATTAATAGTTTCTGTTTCATACCTTGTTAAAAAGAATTTTTACCTTCATCGCTTAATGATGACTCTGTGCCATCATCAAATTGATGCCTGATGCAATATTTGTATGTTTTGCCCACCGACACGTTGGTGTCGGTGTATTCGTTGCCGTGCACTATGGCGTAGGTGCTTATATCATTAGTGTCTGCAGCTCGGAAAACAACGGTTGACACCACCTTCTTGCGCAATTGCTCGGTGTTCCATTTGAGTTTTACCCCATTGGTGGTTACGGTGGTGGTTAATACAATTTTTTCGGGTTTTGCCGGAATATCTGCCGCCACGATATTCGACAGCGAAGACCAAAGTCCGCCATTATCCATAGCCTTGAGTGCGTAATAGTAGGTTTCGCCCTCCTCAATATTGTTGTCGCTGTATTCGGTGTCGCGTGGTTGCAATATAGCCAAGGTGTCGAATGTGCTATTGAGATTAGTTTTGCGAAATAAAACAACGTTTTTTACATCGCCCGAAACCGACTTGTGCCACGAGACTATGTTTTTTTTGCGGGCTATCTCCACGTTGCTGATTCTTGGCGGCGACGGCGGAATGGTGTCGTACCTTGCCACTGCTGCTGGTGGCGACATCTGGCTTTGATTGTCGCGTCCGTCCACTGCCTTGAGCCGGTAATATATATACTCGGTGCTGGTGTTTAGTGTAATGGTGTCGGTGTAGGTGGTATCTTGAATCATATAAGGGCACGCCATCACAAACTCCACATCGGGCAGATTGGCGCGGAAAAGGCGGTAACCTATCACATCGGGGTCGGTGCTGCGATGCCAATACACCGTAACGCGCCCAAGACTATCGCAAAAGCCCTCGGGCGGAGCGGGTGCTGCAGGTGGTACGCTGTCAACTAACATCGCATACGATGGAAAGGGGTTGATTACTTCGCTTGCAGAATTGTATGCCGAAATAAAATAGTAGTTGTCGTTGAGAGGTTTGGTGTCGGTAAAACTGCGACTGTCGGCACTTATATTGCCCGACAGCAGTTGTTTGGTGCCGCTTGACGATTTGAAGCGGTATATCTTATATCCTTCAATTGCGGATTCTTGGTTGGCATCGTAAGTCCAGTTTATCACCACAGAATTGTTGTTAACAGTTTCGGCGTAAGTGAGTTCGGGCACCGAGGTGATTTCAGGCTTGCCTATGCATTTCGACACATCCTACATTGGACCACTTTCGCCAAAACTGTCGAAGCCGTAGGCACGGTAGTAATATGCCTTGCCGTCGGTTTCGAGTGTGTCGATTATCCTCATTTCAAACGAACCGTAAGTGGCTGAGATGGGTTGCTCGGATATTTTTCAAAATGCTTGCCATCTTCGCTCTTTTCGATATAGTATGCAATATAATAAGGTGTAGCTTGCGTATCCCGCGAAATATGTGCCGCGCGGTTGCGAACCACTATTGTGGGGGCTGGCGGAGGGTATAGCGGGCGGTAGGCTCGTATCGACGACATCACCACTGCTGTGTCGGTGTAGAGGGTGTCGGCGGTTGCCAACCTTACAGAGTAGATGTAGGTGCTGCTATTGTCCACATCGGAGTCGTTGTAATATAGTCCGGCAAGGCGGGCGGTGGTGGTGTCCATATCAGCGCAGTAGAGGGCAAAGCCAAACCGCTGTTCGTTGTCGTTGTGTTTTTTATATGCTGTAATAGGATTAAAATCGGTGTAAGTCTCGCGCTCTCCAAATATGCACTCTGCCGCCACTGCGGTATAGTTATTATCAGCAAAAGGTTCCCATTCTGATATATCGGCAATTTTGATATTTTTTGAATACTGTTTTTCTGCCCATACCGAGTCGCCCTGATCCTTCACAATATATTTTTCAAACGTATATCCGCATTGCTTAGCCTCGTCCCACACTGGATACGAAACTGGAGCCCAACGGAGTTCAATACGGTCGCGTCCGGGCTTGGCTATCAGCATGATATTCCGCTGCCGCTGCGCCATAGCGGGCATACATATCATTATCAGAAGTATCAAAAAAGGTAGTTTCATGCAGAGGTAGTTTGTGTTTTTTCGTCGGCTAAATAACAAATATAAAATCACTCTGCAAAATATTTTTAACACTTTTTTTAAATTATATTATACATTGATAATTATTATAATAGTAAAAAATAGATAAGAAAATATTTGGATTGTCGGGAGAAATGGTTACATTTTGCGGCAGAAAAAAATGTTATCAACATCAAAAACAAGAATCAATATGAAAAAGATAATTTTCACCTCCATTATAGCCGCTGCAATGTCGGCAATGATATTTTTGCCATCGTGCAATAAAGACGACAACGAAGTAAAAATTTCTCATAAAGACTCCGCAAACGTTATTGAAGTGCTTACTAAAAGCCAATATGCCGTTGGAGGCAACTTTTCTCCAAACAATGGCGCAAAAGATATATATGTGGGAACTGACTTTTCTATCAAGCCGGGCGTGGCTTTGAATACTCCTTTTGATGTAAAGTTAGCCGACCAAACCGTCACCTACCGCTACGACCTTAAAGCTTGCACCATTACCGATGTAATCGGTGCCGATTTTGCCACCGATTACAATTACAGCGAGCAGGACACTTTGATAACTATCAATAGCAAAATCCTGAACGGAAATACAGAATACACCCTATCGTCAACAATAGCACTGATGCAGCAAATCAATGGAGAATGGCAGCCTGTGGTATACAACGGAGATGCCAAGGAGTATGTGTCAACATCATTGTTTACCACCTGCCAAGCCGCCGACACACTCCGCCCTGCCGATATTCTCTTTTCATATCCTATCGACCGCCAGTTGAACTATATGCCCAAAGAGTATCAAGAAGGCTACATAATGCTCTCGTACAAATATCCCGAACTATTCAACGGAGCATCGGCAAATGATATGAAAGTGATAATCAAAAACATCACCGACGACACCAAAGCCGAACAATCAACCCCTTTTACCGTAAAAGAGAGCCACGAAGTAGAAGGCGAAGCAGTTGAGCTGGGCTACTCGCTCAAAGACATTATGTTCGACCCCAATCAAATTTACAGCCTTGCCTTCTATTGCGGCGACAAAAAAGTGCATCAGATATATTTTAGAACAAGTTTTTATGAAACGTTGAAAAGCAAGTTGGCGGCTAATGAGACATCATTAAATTATGGAGGAGTAAATCATGACTTAAGTTCAGGTGTGGCTGGAAATGAATTTTTTGATAAATTTGAATATCAATCTGTAGGAGAAAATGTCTCGAAAACTGGCAACTACTGCCGGTATCCCAGCCCGTATCACCAATGGAATTTAAATACTTGCTTAGTAACCTTGGATGCTGATTTGGATAATTGGGAATGGTATCAAAATAGCATATACAAAGTAGTGTACAACTATTATAAAAGTTATCAAGATTTTGGCAGCGACAAAATCTATCAGAAATATTTTAAATATCCACCGTCAAATGCTATGGAGTTTTGGTATGCGGAAGGAAATGAACCCGGTTGGTTGACAGATGATGAAATAAACAATAAACAACTTAACGAGATTAATACTCACCCTGTGATTTGTCTGGTGTGCTATCAATCAAATTATATGCAGTTCGATTTAAACATCGCACAGAACATTATTGTTGATGCTAAAAATGAAATAGAAAGACAAATTGATAATGCTGATTGGCATGGAGTGCCTTTATCGAAAGGGGATTATCCTTTCTTTATTTCATTCCGTTTGCCAGGTAAAAATATTATAACCTCACAGGAAAGATATGTATTAACATTGACCGATGGTAAATAAAAGACTATGAGACGGATTGTTTTATTTTTGTTGGTTTTGGTATATTGTAATACTATTTACGCACAAAAAAAATATGATTTCATTATTTGTAATTTCTTTTCAGGAAACAGTTTTAACAAAATCGTTTCAGTTAAATTACAAAGTGGAATATCTGTTTCTTTTGATTCTTCACGCCCTATAATATTGCCATTCGACAAAAATAATTCGTCCAACATCGTTTTTACATTTACCAAAGGAGATGGCACACAAGGCTATGGCACATTATACACTTATACCATAAGCGAAGCTGTTTACTCCGAGAGAGTTGTTTTTTACACAGACTATAGTCATAATCCATCATATCCACAAGACTTTGGTGTAGTTTACAATCATTATACTAAAAATGTATCTTACGGTAGCTCTTATTTTTGTGAGGAAGATAATTGGTATTTTGACTTACCCGATTATGCTGGCATTCGACTTTCTTCATTCACTCTTCAAATTAGAGAAAAAATAAATAATGGCGATTGGATAGACTTTAGTTCAGATTACGATGGGCATAGTATACTTTACAAAGATATTGATTCTTTTTGTCAGTCACATTTTGGTAAATCAATTCTTGATTGCAAATGTGAAGTAAGGATTCTATATGCTGGTTTTGAATACAATTTAGAGCAATTAAATTATTACCCTAAAGTTAGTTTCAACAAAGATAATATCTCTATTGAAGATAGTACTATTATTATCGAAAATGTTAATAAAGACGAAAATCTTATTACTTTTGAACATCAAATTAAACATTGTTCCTATGATGTTAAGGCTGATAATTACCTCAATAATAGTCCATCACCTATTCAAAAAAAATTAACATGTGGACTATATAGTATTATTATCGGGGATCAAATTCATGAATATGCATGCCCATTGACATATTACGCCAATATTATGAAGGCAACACGCGATACTATTACAGCAAATAATAGAGATTATGCGGATTTCTGGAGCGAAACACAAGCGCAAAAAGGTAGAGACGGTGCAATAATTTTACATAGTTATAGCAAGGGAAATCTCAATTTATGTAATCCAATTATTTCTATGGATAACGAACAAAAAGTGACTTCTACTACTAAAATATATTGGATAGATAATGGTGGTAAGCAATACGATGATCTTGAAGCAAATGATACCCAATACGAGTTAAAAGGCTGTAAACGTGATAATACCATCAATATTACATACGATAAATCTTCTAACTATATCCCCCAAACAATCCATTACACCCTCAAAAAGTGTTTTGAAAACATTACTGCTTCTGCCACACAGATAGCCCCCGAATGTTCCGACGGATTTGGTACACTCAAACTTTCAGGAATTCAGGGTGGTTTAAATAATGGTTACTACTATACATTAAATAGAAACAACACAATTATTGAAGAAAGCACAATTTCAGGTAAAAGCGTTTCAATCAATGTGCAAAATGGTGACAGGGTTAAGATATACGACAATAAAAAGAAAGAAAATGAATTGTTTCCTTACACCGAAGAACGTGCGTGGCCGGATAAAAATGGTTATGTAGTTAAAGGTTTGTCTGCAATACAACCCTCATTTTCTTATCCTCGAACCAATATAAAATGTTTCGGCGGCACAACCGAGCAAGTGGTGGAAATAAGTAACTATTCCAAGAATATAAATTATTCGTGGACAGTAAAAATCAACAATTCAAGCGAAAATACAACATCAGGTATTGCCAATGGGTCTACCATTGCTATTGTCAATCTTCCTGCCGACGAATATTCTATTACTTGGCATATAACCAAAGATAATAAAACCTGTTGGAATGATGATAGTACATCTTTCACAATCACCCAACACGATCCAATAGAATTTGAAGCCAAACCAGTTTCACTTACTTGCAAAGACAGCGATGATGGCGAAATAAATATATCTAATGTCCAAAATACACAGGGGGGAAATAATAATCAGGAGAATAATTATACAGCATATTATTATCCTGTAGAAAATGGGCAAAAAGAAAGCCAGAATCAAAATGACCAACAACTTCCAGCTGCATTATCTAAAGGGAAATACGGAGTATATATTAAAGACAATAAAAATTGCAGATCCAACAACAAAATTATTGAAATTGGTACACAAACACCACAAATGAATTTAACAACCACCGCAGCTTCGTGCGATGCGGCAGAGAATGGGAAGGCTGTGTTTACTCAAAAAGAAGGTATTCGTTTTGAACCTGATGTATTTGAATGGGGAAAAAATAATACACCATTTGACTGTGCTACTTCCTCTAATTCTTCATTAGGTGTAGGCAGTTATACAATTACTTTCTATAGCAACAACAGATACTGTACAATGACTTCTAATTTCACTATCACATCAAATTCATACACCTTTTCGGCCTCCACCTTCAACGCCTCATGTGCCGCTGCCCCGAACGGAAGCGCAGAGATTTCTGCAACTATTTCAACTACTAAAGGTAACAAACAAGGATCGTTTAATCCAACATGTTACTCTTGGACACTGGTCAATAAATCAAATACAAATATTACCGAACGAACCACCTCAGTCAATACCATAAGCGGTTTGTTGCCTGGCAGATATAACGTAAAGATTAATCATGATGAAAATTGCACCTCATCCACCGAAGTGGTAATCGGCACTAACACATACAACTTCCAAGGCACTCAATACCACGACCTTTCATGCGTAGATGCATCAAACGGCGATATAACTGCACAAATCAACAAATCTGGTAATGGCGACTTTAAAATAAATTCTTACAAGTGGCACGTTAAACCACATGGAAGTTTTAATAACTCAAGCCAAGATAAAAACATTTTTTATCTTAGCGGCATCAACGAGGGTGAGTATACATTGGAAATAAATCACGATAATTATTGTACCGAAAGTACTACAGTAAATATCAGTGTCAACGATTATGAGTGGTCAACCAACCATCTCTACCTCTCCTGCGAAGAAGTCAAAAACGGCTACATCTCTGCCACCATCAATAGAAAAGATGATTTCAACGGAGTATTCAAAATAAATAAATATTCTTGGACAGTAAATGACAAACCTTATAAAAGTGGCGAAAATCCTGCAAATGAAAAAGACGGCACTTACTCATTTGAACTTACAGACCTTGATTCTGGGTTGTACCAACTTTCATTAACCCACGATGATAAATGCACAGAGAGTACCACGGTAAAATCGACGTTAACCAATACTCGCATTTTGTAAACACTACCAACGCTCCTTGTGCTGAGATTAATAGCGGAAGTGCCATTGCTGTATCAAAGATTTTGTCAGGTACACCAGAATCTTTTCATCCTCACTACATTTGGACTATTAAAAACGGCGAACCTGTACCTACCGGCTCGGACAATTTCATCACAGAACGTTATTCGGGCGATTACAATGTGCGGTTAGAGTGGGAAGGCGGATGCTACACCGAAATCAATTTCGACATCAAACACGACACTCTCCGTCCCTCGTTTTTAACAACCCACGCCGAGTGCGCCGACAAGCAGTCAATTGGCGGCAGAATAGAAATTAATATGTCGCCTGAGCGCACCTATACATACTATTGGAACGACGATAACGAAGGTGTAAAATATAATATCGCCGAAAACTTAGCGGCAGGCACTCACTCTGTAAGAATCGTTGACCAACATAATTGTTCCATAAAAGAATCGTTTAACATACTCAACAGCGATTTTTCGGTAGATGTAAAATCCGAGAACGCCCTTTGCCGGCAGGATGCCACAGGAAAGGTGATTTTTGATATCAAAGGCGGCAGGGGCAAGTATGCTATCGACTGGCAAGGCAACAGCGCCCTCTCGCAGAGCAATATCACCACAAAATCCTTTACTCAAGATAATGTTCCCGTGGGTGTGTATACCATCAATGTTAAAGACGAAACCAACTGTGTATCATCGCATAAGGTAACTATCGCCAGCGGCAACCTCAAGGTTTCGCACAAAGAAACCGAGGCAAGTTGCTCGTCGATAGGCAATGCAAGAGCCGAAATTGCAGTGTCGGGTGCAAAACTGCCCGTAACCTACAAATGGAGCGACAACGTGGAAACCCCCGACCCTGTTCGTAACAACCTTACCAATGGCAACTACGTGGTAACAGTGGTAGACCAAAACAACTGCAGCATGCCTGTAGACATAAAAATTTACAGCAAGAAACTCAGCACCGCCACCGCTATCGACAGCGCCACCTGCGGTCTTGCCCCCGACGGAGCAGCCGAAATAAGGTTGTTTTCGGCAACGTCGCCATTCACATTCACTTGGCCCGACGGAAAAATCACTTCAGAGAGCAAACGCAGCGGTCTCGACAAGGGCAACTACGATGTGCTGATAACCGATGCTAATGGTTGCGAGGTGCATGCCAATGTGGCTATTCCCCATAAGGGATATTTGCAAAACGATGTTCCAAGCAGCATCAACCTTTGCTACAACGGCGAAATCACTGTTGACGCCAACGAGTTTGACGGTTATGAGTGGATATGCAACGGCTGGGTGGTAGACAACAACCGATTTTTAACTGTAAAATCGCCTGGAACTTATATCGTAAAAGCCAACGGCTACGACGACTGCTATGCCGTGGATACAATTTCGGTTACCATGTCGCCAACATCGTTCTCGCCATATTTCCGTATGTCGTCGGTATCGTATATCAACGACACCCTCGTGGTAATGGAGATGTCGCAAACCAATCCCGACAAATATTCTTGGAAATACGATACTCTCGCTTTCGACTGCGACAATTCCAAAGGCTCAGAACGTGAACTGCGACTTATTCCCAAACTTTCGGGCATATACAGTGTTACACTTTCTGCAGAAAACCAAGACTGCGTTTCTGACATTTCCAAGCCTGTGGAGATATTTGCAACGGTACGTCCCGACGATGAGTTTTCGCCGCTTTACGTCGATAATTCTATAGTCAAGGCATTTAACTTATCGCCCAATCCCACCAAAGGACCTATCACGGTAGAGGTAAACCTTTCGCAAATTTCCGATGTGCGGCTTACTATTTACGACCTCAATTTTGGCAAAATACGCAAACAGGTTACGCTCCGCAATTCTGACAATTACAAACTCGACATCAACGATGTAATCTCTACCGGAGCTTATGTAGTAATATTGCAAACCGGCAACGAAACCAAACAGATAAAATACATTGTTAGCCGATAAATACAAAAACCCGTTATGCAAAATCAAAATTTACAAAACCGTCGCGGGGTTTTCTTGACTACAGTATTAGTGGTAAGTATGTTTGCTTCTGGCAGCCAAGTGTCAGCACAAAACGCATACGCGACATTAGAAAACGGCACTCTAACTTTTTATTACAACGATAATCAACCTTCGGGCGCATTTGAAATCAACACTGGCAGCGAAACTCCTGCATGGAACGCATCTTCGGCTGATATTACTAAGGTGGTTTTCAACAGTTCGTTTGCAAACTATAAGCCCAACACCTGTTACCGATGGTTTTGCGGATGTGTTAACTTGCAATCGGTAGACGGTATCCAAAACCTCAAAACGCAAAACGCCGAATCAATGGCTTATATGTTTTATCAATGTTGTAATCTTAAGTCGCTCAACCTTAGCTGGTTCAACACTGCAAAAGTTAAAAGTATGATGGCTATGTTTGCCAACTGCGAAAAACTTAATACTCTCGACCTCAGTGCGTTCAACACTCAGAATGTGGACGATATGAACTCGATGTTTTTCCGCTGTAGAAATCTCAGCCAGGTGGTGCTCAGCAGTTTCAACACCAAGAATGTTGCAAATATGTACTCGATGTTTGCCTATTGCCGCGCCCTCAACGAAATAGATTTAAAATCATTCAACACCGGCAAGGTAACAGATATGCGCCGCATGTTTTACGATTGCCCACAGTTAGAAACCATTTATGCCGGAGATTTATGGTCAACAAAAAATGTGTCGCAATCCAGCGATATGTTTTATGGCTGCAACAATCTTTTTGGCGGGTATAATACTATTTTTAGCGATGCAATTACTGATAAAGAATACGCACAGATAGATTCCAAAACACAGGCAGGATACTTAACACAAAGCGGCACCACCCAAGTGGCACATCGCTTAATTGTGGCTTCTCCGCCTATAAAAACAGAATACTGCCTTGGTGAGCCGTCAGATATTACGGGCTGCAAAATATCAGTATTCTTTAACGACAATAGTTCCAAAACTTTCAACCTCCGCCAAGATTTAGTGGCAGAATACAACCCGTCGTCCGTTGGCGAACACAATGTGGCAATCAGGGTTTATGGCGGCGAATGTAGTTTCAAGGTCAACTTCTACGACCAAGAATCTCCATATTATCTATGGAACAGCAAAACGCTTACAGCCACATTATATTATGGGCATTATAGCAACGGCGCAACTTGTATGCACACTCTGCCAGATTCGATTAAAAATAATGTAGAAAAAATTGATTTTGAAATATCGTTTGCCAAATACGCCCCCGAAAGCACCGTAGAATTGTTTAAAGGTTGCCAAAATCTTGTTGAATTTACCAACCTGCAATATTTCAACACTACAGCAGTCCGTGATATGTCGTTTATGTTTGATGGTTGCGAAAATCTCCGCTCACTCGACCTTAGCAATTTCGACAATAGCAAAACTGCTTATGCACAGGGAATGTTTAAAGAGTGCGGAATGCTGAAAACTATCTACTACGGCGACTATTGGGATACCGACAAAACCGCCGATGCAGTTATCTATAATCCTGATTGCGCACAATATTTCACCTACAAAAAAGCACAGGCATTTGTGTTTCCACCCGAACCACTCACTCTTGTATTCAACAATCAGCCCCAGAAGTTGATTGCAGAGATGGAGTCGAATCTTGGTACGGTATTATACAGCCTCGACGGTAAAAACTATTCCGAAGATATTCCCGCAGCCACTCATGCCGGCGATTACACCGTGTATTACAAGGTAGAAGACAATGAAAAATATATTGGCACACAACCGCAAACCATCAACGTAAACATAAGCAAGGGCAAAAGCGTGATTACAACTGTTCCTACCGCCATTGGTTTCCTTGTATACATGGGACAGCCTCAGCCACTGATTACCGAAGGTACATCCAATTTTGGAACAATATTGTATCGTCTCGGCTCCGAGGGCGAATACTCCACCACTCTGCCCGAGGCTACCGAACCTGGCATTTACAAAGTATACTACAAAATTGAAGACAGCGACGATTATGAGGGCGTTCCCGAATAGTATATAGAGACAAAAATAGATGCCAAAACGCCTGTTGATATCGCACCAGAGACAATCAAGCCAAATGTTTGGTGCAGTAACGGCACTATATTTATAGAAAGTGCGTCCTTGGGTGTGAGATTTAGTGTAATCGACATCACAGGTCGCATAATCACTTCATCTACAATAAATTCCTCACTACAAGAAATCCATATCAACAAAAAAGGTATTTTTGTTGTAACTATTGGTAAATACTGCTTTAAAGTGGTAAATAATTGAGAAGGAAACACTCACTTTCCATCAATTTTTCTAAACTTTTCTCGTGCTTGAACGGCATAGATGCTGCCGGGGTAGTCGGTTAAAATTTTTAAATAATATGTTTTGGCGGTTTCGGGGTCGGCAAGATAGGTGGAGGATAATTCAGCAAGGCGGAAGGCGGCTTTGTCGGCAAGATTGTCGTAGGCATAGTCGTCGGCTACTTTTTGATAAAGCGAGGCGGCTTCGGCAAAATCTTTCTGACGCTCACGGATTTGTGCCTGACGGTAGAGCGACTCATCTACAAGGGGACTGCTCTTAAACTGCGTTACAATAGTGTCGTAACAGCCCAAGGCATCGCTCCAACGGTTTTGAAACATATACATATCGCCACGGGCAAAAATCTGCAACTCTCGGTCGGGATTTGCTGCAGTGTCGGCAGGCATAAATTCGTTAGCCACGGCAAGATTGTCGTTGATAATGATGGCGAGTTCCATAGCATCGTTTGCCACAAGTTTTGAGGTGGCGGCTTTCAATACGTCTAATTGCGACAAAGCCCATTTAAAACTGCCTGTGTAATAGGCTACTTTGGCTTTGCGGAGTTTTGCCTCATCGCCTTTTTCGTTTTGCTTATTGTCGGTTTCCACTTTGGCGTAAATCATCAGAGCCTCCCATTCATCACCCGAAAATAGGTAAATATCAGCCAGTTGTAAGTTCAAGTCGGCTTTGATGGCATAGTTGAGCGGCTGTTGCAACGCCTTGTTGATGATAGCCTTGGCAGTGTCGGCGTGGTTGAGATAATAGGTTTCTAAACGAGCGTAATTGATTACGTGCTGCACTGTGGAGGCATTGATTCCCTGCTTGGCAAACACAGAGCGATATTCGTTTTCGAGATATGCAAGTTGCTCAGAGTCTGTGATAGAACCGGCAACAACCTGCTGATACATAGTATTTAATACACCGAGTTTGGCGTAGAGATAATACGGAGATTTTTCGCCGAGTTCGATCACATATTTGTATGCGTCGGATGCGGTGGCAAAGTCGCCTGCATCCACAGACTGCTGACCAAGCGAAACAAGATGCCGTCCTTGTCCGTTGGTTCTGCGGTCTAACGCTTTGGCTTGATTTACAGCCATTTTAAAGTTCTTTTTCTGCACATAGACCCAAATAAGCATTTCGCTGAGGGCTGTGGAAGGCGTTTTTTGAATACGCTGCATTAGCGACGAGCGGAGTATGGAATAAAGTTCGTCGTTGGTGTCGTTGTTGAGATAGTATTGCAGCATATTCTCCACAGTGGCAAGGCGCGATGCATCGGCAGAAACCACATCGAGCGATGTTTCTGACATTTTTTTATAATTTCGCGACGAGGCATACACCGAAAACAATTCCATACTAAAATCAATATGAGCCACTTCGGCACCTTGTAGCAATGTTTTTTCGGCATAATCGGGTTCATCGGCTTGCAAAAAACTATTGCTCAGCGCAATAATCGAATTTCGGTCGCGAGGAAGCGCAGAAATTACACCGTCGAACTGCTCGGAGGCTTTATCCATCTTGCCTTGACTCTTATACACCGAGCCGAGAATAATCTTGTAAGCAAGGTCGTTTTTGTTGGCTGTCATCTGTTTTTTTACAGCCTTTTCCGCCTTGTCTAACTCTCCGAGCGATTCGAGGCACTTGATATAATAGTTAAAATAATTCTTGGCATGTGTCTGATTAAAAAGGTTTTCAAAAAGATAAACCGCTTTTTCGTACTCGCGGCTGTTGTAGTACGAATAGGCAAGCGACACGTCTTCTTGATTTTGGGCATTTACCCAAAAAGGAAGCGCTAACGCCAAGATTATCAACAGGTTTTTCATCTTACTGATAGAGAAAACGTTTTATGCTGCGCTTGGGGGTCTTTTCAAATTCTTCGTTATAAATTTTTACTCCTTTAATTTGGCTGTAAGTGGGTAATTCCGCGTTGAGTTGCAGCACATATTTTTCGATAGTAGCGGGAATTTCTGCCTCAGCTACATTCTGACTGCGAAGCGAATCAAAATCGGGATATACCAATGCCACAATTTTGCCCTCTTTCTCTACCACGATCGACTCGTTGACAAAGAAAAGGTTGTTGATTTTGTCCTCAATTTCTTCGGGATAAATGTTCTGACCGCTCGGACCAAGTATCATATTCTTTATTCTGCCTTTGATAAAGATGTTGCCGTCTTTGTCCATAAGACCAAGGTCGCCAGTGTGTCCCCACCCCTCTTTGTCGATAAACTGTGCAGTGGCTTCTGGATTTTTGTAATAGCCCACCATCATATTTTCACCACGTGCAAGTATTTCGCCAACAACGTTTTGCGGGTCGGAAGAATCGATCTTGATTTCCATACGGTCGATGGTGCGTCCGCAGGATGTTTCGACAAATTTATCCCAAGGAGAGTATGCCAAGAGAGGTCCGTACTCTGTCATACCATAGCCCACGGTGTATTCAAACTTAATCTTACGCAAGAATCTTTCGATTTCGCAGTTGATAGGAGCACCTCCCACAATCAATTGACGGAAGTTGCCGCCAAGAGCAAAACGCAATTGGTCGTGTATTTTTTTGTAGATTTTTTCGCTGATTACTGGCACTTTGAGCATAAAGTTTACAGTAGGACGCTCGATTTCGGGGAAGATTTTTTTCTTGATAATTTTCTCCACTACCAACGGCACAGTGATAATAAGCGACGGTTTGATTTGCTGCATAGCGTCGATAAGTATCTTTGGCGAAGGCACTTTGGTAAGGAAGAATATGTGAACACCCGAAATAAAATGGTGAATAAACTCAAACGAAAGTCCGTACATGTGAGCCATAGGAAGCATTGCAATCATAGTTTCGCCAGCCTGAGTGTGAAGGTTGTCGATGGTAAACTGAATGTTTGACATAAGGCTGCGGTATGGCAGCATAACGCCTTTGGATGCGCTTGTAGTGCCTGAGGTATAGTTGATTATGCCCACTTCCTGAGGATTTTCGTCAAAAAACGATATGTGGTCGGGGGTGAAACGCTCGGGATAACGCTCACCGAATATCTTGTTGAGGTTTTGGCGGGTTTCGGTGAGAAGCTCGCTACGCGACACTCTGAGGCTGTAATCTTCGATACGGATAACGCCAATGAGCGCAGGCATTGAAGCCTCGTCGAGACCAGTCCACACTTCGTCGCCGCAGAAAAGCAGTTTTGCCTCGCTGTGGTTTACAATATTATGAACATTGTCGGGTTTGAACTCGTGGAGGATAGGCACAGGCACAGCGCCGTAAGTGAGAGCAGCAAGGAATGCTACACCCCATTGTGCTGAGTTTTTGCCACAAAAAGCCACTTTGTCGCCTTTTTGGATTCCTGTTTTTTCAAACACGATATGAATCTTTATAATTTTTCGGGCAACGTCCTTATAAGTAAATGTAGCACCGCCATAGTTGGTAAGCGACGGCATATCCCAATACTTGCGCAATGCGCGTTCTATAACTTTAATAATGCTTTTTTCCATATTAAACAAATTTTAATCCACCCAAGTAGGCACATCGATATCGCTTGTGATGATATGCGCCCATCGGCAGATGGTTTCGTAATTATTGTCGTGTATTATGTGATAGTTAACTGCGTTGATGTCGCTATGGTCTTCGTAGAGAGTGCGTCCCGAACGGATAAGTTGTTCTGAACGGTCGCCGTCGGAAGATTCGTTCACTTGGCTGAATATATCCTCGGTGATTTCGTAAAGGTAATACGAACCCACACAACCGTTGGTGAAATAACATTCGGCGGTGTATCTGCCCGTTTCGGTGTCGTGGCATACTGTCCACCACGATGCTCCCGGAAGTGTTCCTTTACCGTTTTTCAATACGAATGGTTCCATAAAAAATATTCAAAAACTATTCTACTCTGTCTTTTTTACCGTATTTGATTATAATGGCACGGCTTGGCTGACTCTCTACGTGGTAGCGGTTATAAGCCGTTATCTTATACGTATAAACTTTTTTCTTGAACGAGAATTTGCTGCTTTTAAATAGCGAAAGGTCGTTTTGCGAAATATGTTTCAAGAAATTGCTCTTCGAGGGCACAAAATTAGGATTGTTGCCCTTTACTCTATACACCGAATAAAATACGGCGGTGTCGGCGGGAGGTAGATGTTTGCCGTTGTCTTTTTGCCAATATACGTGATATTGGTTTCGCATCTTAACCATCGATACCTTAGGACTTTCGGGGAAAATGCTCAACCACGGCATCTGCGGCATCATCACGTTTTTGGTAAAGCAGTTTTGCCTAACTGACGACACCATATTGAGCGGATTTTTTGCCACAGTGGTAGAGCGGTAGACTATAACTCCCTGAACATTAGGATATTTTCGAGTAATGCGTATCTGATTTGGAATTTCCTGCGGGTCGCCCCAACCATTGGCGGGATTCTCCTGATTATATGCGCCAATGCCGATGTAGATGTTGCGTCCGTAGGCGTGATTGTTCCACCACTTTACCACAGTTTCAAAATCGTTGTAAACGTGACCAATGTGCCAATATATCTGCGGTGCGCAGTAGTCTACCCAGCCGTTTTTGAGCCATGTAAGGGCGTCGGCATACAGATAGTCGTATCCCGAAAGGCTATTTGTGGGACTTCCGTCAGGGTCTTCTCTCTTATTGCGCCACACTCCGGCGGGACCAACGCCAAACTTAACCCATGGTTTCTCGTTTTTGATGGCAATGTAGCACTCTTTGATAAACTCGTTGATATTATTTCTGCGCCAATCGGCTATGTTGCTGAATCCTTTGCCATATTTTTTGAAAGTGGCTTCGTCGGGCAAGGGAACAATCTTTTTGTTGTCGCCCGTAACGGGATAGGGATAAAAATAGTCGTCGAAATGCACACCGTCGATGTCGTAACGCTTTACCACGTCTATAATAATGCGTATCAGATAGTTGCGCACCTCAGGAATACCTGGGTCGAAATATTTGTTAGCGCCGTAAGTAAAAAACCATTCGGGCTTGGTGTTAGAAATATGCTCTTTGCAAACATCGGCATATTGAATAGTGGCAACGGCTCTAAAAGGATTAAACCAAGCGTGATATTCCATACCAATGGCGTGAGTCTCCTTTACCATAAAATCCAAAGGATCAAAATATGGCACGGGAGCGCGACCCTGTTTGCCCGTAAGCCATTCGCTCCAAGGCTCGTATTCTGATGCAAAAAATGCATCGGCAGCAGGACGCACTTGAAAAATCACTGCGTTGTAACCTGCGTTTCTCCAAGTGGTAAGCAAATCTAAATAATTCTGTTTGAGCACTTTGCTGTCGGTGGTTGCTACTGTGGGATAGTCGATACGCTTGGATGTAGCCACCCACACACCGCGAAACTCTCGGGTGGTGTCGGGAAAATTTTGCGCCGCAGTCTCAAACGCTATCGCTAATAGTATAATTGTCAATAGATGTTTCATTTCAAAAAATAAATTTTACAAAGGAAATAAATAATTTAATATCCACAACGCAAAATTCACAAAAAAAAGCGGACGACGTACATTAAAACCGCCGAACCGCTTTTCTCAATATCTGAATCATACCAGATTTTCTCCCATATAAACCTAATGCTACAAACTTAATAAAAACCTAATGTTATAACCTTTATACACCTATATATACGACAAAAAAAACAAAAGGTTGACCCTATAATACAAAAAAAACGGCAGAAAAAAAACTCTGCCGTTTCTTTGTATTGATAGCCTCAAATATTACTTACGCTCTGATTTCAAAGTAGAATAGTTGAGTTTGAGAGCTTGCACCTTGCGGAGTTCTTGCTTAACGTCGGTAACGATACCCATTTTAGCATCCGAGTCCACTTTAAGAGAGTATGTCATAAAGGGCACCTCTGCTTCGTCGTGGCTCTGACGTTCAGACTCAATATAGTCAGGAATATCGTAAAGCTCAGAAATTTTGTCGTTGAGCTGTACACGGGGTTCCGTACCGAATTTCGACTGATAAACCGTAAGAGGAGCACCAACGTAAATATAGCTTACAAGTGATTTCTTTTCAATCTTCTTAACCTCGGTAGCGGTAGGAAGTTTGATTTTCACCTTGTAGTCAGTTTCTTTCATCGAAGTTACCGACATAAAGAAGAACAGAAGCATAAACACGATGTCGGGGAGCGAAGCGGTAGAAAGTGCGCTTACCTTGCGTCCACCTTTTTTTCTAAATTTTGCCATTGTTAATTCCTCCTTATTAACTATTTAATACTACGCGGTTCTGCCTCGGAAATAGAAAGCGGGAAAACCGTCTTTACTAATTTTTGGTCGTCGGCATTAAGTTCGTCGTAAATTTTACCGAAATATTCTTTAGCAAAATTGTCGCGGCAGATATTGAAAGCGGCAACAATAGAGTTTTGCACTTGAATATAAGTTTCATACTTGGTACCGCGGTCGTTTTGCAACGAAACCACGCCACGCGTAATGTTCGGGTCGCCACAACGGTCTACAAGGGCTTTGTAAGTAGCAGCTTCTTCGGTTTTGCCGGCAGCTACTGCATCATCGTATTTCTTAGAAGCTTTTACCTGTTCTGCGAGGTTTTCGGAGTTGGCAGGGTTGGTAAGAAATCTGATGGTTCTGTCGGTAAGTTCGTTGAAATCTGCCGGTTCACCCTCGATAGCCAATCGGTTGTCCTTGTTGATAAGCACAATAAAGATATTGCGCTCGTTGATTTTCTCGTGTTCCTGTTCTTGACCATCGCTCGGCGGGGGCAACTGACGGAACAAACCTTGGTCAACGTTCATAGACGTGGTTACAAGGAAGAAAATCAACAGAAGGAAAGCGATGTCGGCCTGCGAACTTGCGTTAATTTCACCTACTTGTCTCATCTGTATTTTTTTAAGAGGCAGTTCCACAAGGGAACTGCCGAAAATTCAACATTTAATTATTTTAACTTTTGGTAAATACCAAGTCCCAAGATTGAAGCAACAGCAACACCAAGGATGATATACAAAGATTTCAAACCGGTGTCAGACCATTTCAACTCACCAGGAGTTGTCTGTACTAAAGTGGGCATGATAGAATCCATAGCGTCGCTTGACAATGCGTATGCAATCAAACAAACTATGAGTAATCCTACAAGCATTATACCAGTGCTGATACTTGATTTAGGATCGATGATAATTCCGTAAATGAATGCCAAGATTGCGAGTGCGGCTGCTACAAAGAACAGTCCGTATGTCCAACCGAGGAGAAGACCAGTGGTACCGTGCTCCATCTGATCGGCCTCTTCTCCCAACGGTACTACTTGCAAGTAGAACATCAAGGCTAATGCACCTGACACTACAAAGAGTACGATAAGGAGATATTTAGAGATTTTTTGTATGAATGATGTCTCCATATCTATTAGTTATTTTTTTCCTGATATTTAACAAGAATGTCTATGAACGAGATAGAAGCGTCTTCCATATCGTTGGTGATAGACTCGATTTTAGAAAGAATATAGTTACAGAATACCTGCAAGATGATAGCGGCGATAAGACCGGTTACGGTGGTGATCAACGCAACCTTGATACCGGCGGCAACCAACGAAGCCGAAACGTCGCCAGCTTGCTCGATAGAGTCGAACGCCTGAATCATACCGATTACAGTACCCATGAATCCCAACATAGGAGAAAGTGCGATGAAAAGGTTGATCCAGGTTACACCGCTTTCCATCTGTCCCATTTGTACGCTTCCGTAAGAAACAACTGACTTTTCGATAAGGTCGATGTTGTTTTCTTTCTTGTCGTCGTAACGGTCGAGACCTTGATAGAATATGCTTGCAACAGGTCCACGTGTGTTTTTACATACTTCTTTTGCTGCTTCAATACCACCTTCGTTGAGGGCGTCTTCCACTTTCTGAAGAAGTTTCTTGTTGTTGGTAGACGAAAGACCTAAGTAAATAATTCTTTCGATTGCAATTGCAAGACCAAGAATCAAACAGATAAGAACCGATGCCATAAATCCAGCACCACCTTCAATAAATTTGGTCTTGATAGCTTTGTGAATCGGAACTTCCTCGGGTTGAGCCTGAGAACCTGATTGAACGTTTTCTGTGGCAGGTGCTTGTGATGTAGCTTCTTCCTGCGCAAACAAATCTGCACTTCCGAAAAAGAGCATTCCTGATATTGCCAATAATGAAAATAGCTTTTTCATGTTGTGTTTTTAGTTTTTAATTATACGATAATTGTTACTTTAATTTAATTTATTGCGGAGAGAGGGGGATTCGAACCCCCGATACACTTTTGGCGTATACACGCTTTCCAGGCGTGTTCCTTCAACCACTCGGACATCTCTCCGTGATGCCTTTTTCTTATTTTTTCGGCAACGAAATTACAAAAAGAAAATGTACTTAAAAAAAAATTAACAAAAAAAATACAACTTTTTTTGCATTTTATTCCGTAATCGTACAAAAAAATAAGCATAATATACTAATATAGAGCTATATACGAATATAACTCTGTATCATTTTTTTTATGCGCCAAAGTGTGAAGATTTCACATTGCGGTCAATTTTGCGCATCAAGCCTTGCAAAACAGTGCCCGGTCCACATTCAATTACCTCGTCTACGCCGGCTGCAGCCATATTTTGAATGGTTTTGGTCCAACGTACTGGCGATGTTAACTGTTTGATAAGATTTTGTTTGATTTCGTCGGGATTGGTATGCGGCATTGCGTCAACGTTTTGATAAACAGGACATTTTGGAGCTGCAAAGGTGGTGGTATCAATTGCCTGTTGCAATTCGGTTTGTGCGGGCAACATCAAGGGAGAATGGAATGCTCCGCTTACTGCAAGTTTTACAACGCGCTTTGCTCCAGCTTCTTCTATTTTTTTTGAAGCTTTGTCTACACCATCTTCACTACCCGAAATCACAATCTGACCAATGCAGTTGTAATTGGCGGCTACCACAGCTGAGCCTTCGGCGGTGGTTTCTGCGCAGATTTTTTCAATTACTTCGTCGTCTAAACCGAGCACTGCGGCCATTGTGCCTTTGGATGTTTCGCAGCATTTCTGCATTGCGGCGGCGCGTTTTGATACGAGCGACAGTCCATCGGCAAATGTTAACGCTCCTGCTGCTGTAAGAGCCGAAAACTCGCCGAGAGAGTGTCCTGCAACAGCATCGGGATTAAAATTATCGGGGTCGGCCAATACCGAAACCACCGAGTGTATAAAAATACAGGGCTGTGTTACTTTGGTTTGCAACAATTGCTCTGCTGTGCCTTCAAACATAAGGTTGGTGATGTCAAAGCCTAATACATCGTTAGCTTGTTGAAATAATGCTTTGGCTGTGTCAGACTTTTCGTAAAGGTCTTTGCCCATGCCGGGAAACTGCGATCCCTGTCCGGGAAATACGTATGCTTTCATTATTATCAGTTTTTAAAATTCAAGGCAAAGTTAATAAGAAAATTAGTCGAAGTACGCGAAATAGCACATTTTTTACAAATCATACAAAAAAAATTTACACAGCTGCATAACGCATACCAGGCAAAGATTTAATAACGTCTTTAAATTCAAGGGTTAACAATATTGACGATAATTCTGCCATAGGGATTTTGGTTTCGGCAAGGATGGCTTCCATTGATAGGTCGCCGTTTTTGCGGAGTGTGTCTACAATGGCAATCTCTTTGGGCTCGAGAAAACAAAGTGGCAATTCTTGCTGAGTAATATTTTTAGAAGGCTTTGCCCAATTCATAATTTTTGCCAAGTCGTCGCTGCTGGATATAAGCGAGGCTCTATTGTCGCGGATAAGTGCGTTGCAGCCAGCATATTGCTGATCGTTGGCACGTCCAGGAAATGCCAAAACACGTCGTCCATACGACTGCGCATAATCTGCCGTTATCAATGCACCGCCCTGATCGCGGCTCTGAACCACTACAATAGCATCGCAAAGTCCTGCGACAATGCGGTTTCGTCGTGGAAAATTGTTTTTTGCAACGGTATGTCCATAATAATACTCTGTTATTATAACGCCTGCTCCGTTGATTATTTCGCGCGATAGTGAACGGTTTTGGGCTGGGTAGATAATGTCAAAACCATGACCAAGCACCGCCGCTGTTGGCAAACCATATTTTATAGCAGCCTGATGAGCAAATGTATCAGATCCAGTGGCAAGTCCGCTTATTATCACTGCATTAAAGCCAGCATTTTTGAGTCCTTCTACCAATCGGAATATATTATCACGTCCCTCACTGTCGGTCAACCTCGAACCCACTATGCCTATTGTGCGTGTGGAGTCGAAACTCAACGATATACCTTTTGTATAATATAAAATAGGTGCGTCATCGCATTGAGCAAGTTTTCGAGGATAATTGCCGTCGGTGTAATAAACAATGTTGATATTATTGCGTATTGCTATATCTATCTGACGTTTAGCACTATCAATTATATCTTGAGAAATTGCCTCCACTATTCGTTTTGAAACAATGTCGGCTTTGCGAAGCAACTCTTTTTTTTCAAATACCTCACGAGCACTACCAGCCCACGCAATAAGCTTGCGAGCTATAGTACTGCCTACGCCTGGTATCATTGTTACCGCCACACGGTAAGCTGCTTCTTCGTTGAGTTCCATCACTTGGGAGCTTTAAAGTAGAGAACCACACCTATTATAGAATATATAATATTGGGAATCCATACTGCCAACAACGGTGGCAACGAACTACCTTTGGCAAACTCGGTAAACACTTGCATAAATAGTATGTAGCTGAAACTCAACGCAAGACCCACACCAAGGTTGATACCAATGCCTCCCCTAACCTTTTTGCACGATAGTGTAACACCTATAATTGTTAATATAAAACATGCAAAGGGAAACGCTATACGTTTGTAACTCTCCACAAGAAGTGCTTCGATATTGCTACTACCGCGCATTTTTTGTTCGTCGATATAGTCGTGAAGTTCAGGACTTGTAAGGGTTTCTATCTGATTGAGTCGTTGGTTGAAATCTTTTGGCAGAATGGCAAGCGTTGTATCCATCCTTCGGCCCGACACCACACTATCAACATCACCGTTGAAATATCTAATATAATAGTTGTTGATAGTCCATTTGGTTTTAACAGAATCCCAAACGATGTAATCACTCATCAACTTTTCTTTCAGCTCTTTACCATCAAATTTTTCCCACGAAAACTTGTAGCCAACGTTCGACGATGCCACATAGCTCTGCATATAGATAAATTCATCGGGAGCTGTTTGGCGGTGAATATTACGGTCGTTATTGTTATACACACCTTTTATATATATATTCTCAAATTTAAGTCGAATCTCGTTGGCAGGCGGAATCACATACGCACTCAAGAAAAACGACAAAGCTGCAAGTATGGCGGCACTTTCTAAATATGGAACAAGCAACCTCCTAAAACTCACCCCCGCACTGAGTATGGCTATTATCTCGCTGTTGCCCGCAAGTTTCGACGTGAAGAATATCACCGAGATAAAAATGAACAAGAACATAAACATATTTGCGTAATAGGGCGCAAAGTTGAGGTAATAATCAAAGAGGATAGCCTCAAACGGTGCTTTTTTCTCGATAAAGTCGTCGAGTTTTTCTTGGATATCAAAAACTATAATGATAGAAATCAGCAGCACAAGCGAATAGAAGAATGTGCCGAGAAATTTTTTCATTATATAGCGGTCTAATATCTTGAACATTTTTATCTAAATATAATAAGGTGTAAAATATCAAATTCGCTGCATCATCTCCTTGGCGGCTCCGTCTTTCCAATCGGCAAAAGTTCCGTCGAGAATACGCTCACGGATGGTTTTTACAAGGTTGAGATAGAATGCAAGATTGTGTATCGAGGCTATCTGCGCGGCAAGACGCTCGTTGGCTGTTACCAAGTGTCGAAGATAAGCCTTTGAGTAATAATGATCTACAAACGAAGTGCCGTCGGGGTCAAGTTCCGAGAAATCCATTTTCCATTTCTCGTTTTTCATATTCATTGTGCCCTTTGAGGTAAAAATCATACCGTTGCGGGCATTGCGGGTGGGCATCACACAGTCGAACATATCAATGCCGCGAGCCACTCCTTCTATAATATTGGCGGGTGTCCCAACTCCCATCAGGTATCGGGGTTTGTCTTTGGGCAGAATATTGTTTACCACCTCAATCATCTCGTACATCATCTCCACGGGCTCACCTACCGAAAGTCCGCCGATAGCGTTGGCATCCATTCCTTGATTGGCAATAAACTCAGCCGATTGTTCGCGGAGGTCGCGATAGACACTGCCCTGAACAATAGGAAGATACGCCTGCGAATGTCCATAAAGTGGTTCGGTTTCGCGGTAATGCTTTACACCACGTTCAAGCCATTGATGAGTGAGTTTCAACGACTTGGCGGCATATTTATAATCGCACGGATAAGGTGTGCATTCGTCTAACGCCATCATAAAATCGCTGCCGATGGTGCGCTCAATATCCACAACATTTTCGGGAGTGAAAATATGCTTGCTACCATCAATATGCGAACGGAAGGTTACGCCCTCGGGAGTAAGTTTGCGGTTTTCCGCAAGCGAAAACACTTGAAAACCACCGCTGTCGGTAAGTATAGGACGATCCCAATGAATAAATTTGTGCAATCCTCCTACCGCCTTGATTACCTCCATACCGGGACGGAGATAAAGATGGTAGGTGTTGCCAAGGATAATCTGCGCATTGATATCGTCGCTCAATTCGGTTTGGTGAACGCCTTTGACCGAGCCCACAGTGCCCACAGGCATAAAAATAGGTGTTGGAACGCTTCCGTGGTCGGTAGTAATAACTCCTACGCGTGCGTTGGTGCGTGTGTCGCTATGTTTTATTTCGAACTGCATTTGCCGTGTTTTAACAATCGGCAAAGATAGTTATTTTTTTTGATTAATAATAACACGATATTTAAAAAATGGTTTATACATTTGCACCAAATACTTTAACGATAATGTTAGAACAAGTAACTTCCTTATTTAAGGACATATACAGTTGGAAATTTTGGCTTTTGTGCAGTCTGATACTCGCTTGGACTGTGCAGATGTGCTATTATATTATAGTTTTTGTGCGCATACGCAAACGCCCGACAGTTAAGCAATACCAAAGCCCTGTGCCGGTGTCGGTAATAATTTGCGCCCGCAATGAAGCCGCCAACCTTCGCGAAAAACTCCCTGCGGTATTAGAGCAAGACTATCCCGACTTTGAAGTAATAGTGGTAAACGATTGCAGCACAGACGATTCTGCCCTTGTTTTGGCAGAACTAAAACAAAAATATCCCAAACTATACGTAACAGAAGTACCCTACGACCGAAAATTTTCGCACGGCAAAAAACTTGCCCTCACTGTTGGCATCAAAGCCGCCAAAAGCGAATGGCTTTTGCTCACCGATGCCGACTGTATGCCCGTATCTAAATGGTGGATAAAAACTATGAGTCAAAACTTTACCGACCAAAACGACATTGTGCTCGGATATGGAGGATACGACCAACGAAAAGGATTTCTCAACCGACTGATACGCTACGATACGGTTTTCATTGCCATGCAGTATTTCACCTATACCGAAATAGGAATGCCTTATATGGGCGTAGGAAGAAACTTGGCATACCGCAAATCGCTCTTTGAACGCACTCGCGGTTTTTCGAGCCACAGTTACCTGATGTCGGGCGACGATGACATATTTGTAAATCAAAACGCTCAAAAAGGTCGCATCGTTTGCGAATCAAACCCCGCATCGTTTACAATCTGCGAATCCAAAGAAAATTTTAGCCAGTGGAACAAGCAGAAACAGCGTCATTTTTCGGCATCCGAACGATACAAAACTAAGCACAAAGCAGTTTTGACGTTAGAAACCCTGTCGCGTACATACTTCTACGCCGCTTCGATAGCATTATCTTTTTTTGAGCCGATATTTTTTGTTACTCCGATATTGTTGGTATTAAGATATTTTGTATATTTATACGCGATTTGTAAGGCGTCAAGCAAGTTCAACACCAAAGGCGTGGCAGCCCCGGGCATACTTTTTGACATTATATTACCTTACATTAACGCATTACAACTAATTTTAGGAAAAATTCGCAAGGACAGACTCACATGGAAATAGAACACAAAGAAACAGTAAACAACTTCTCCGACAAGGCCAAGGCCGATTACAAACTCGTTCTCGAAGCACGGGCGGGCAACCAGAAAGCTTTTGCCGAACTACTCGCCAAATATCGCGACTCGGTGTACTATATGATTGTAAAAATGGTACGCAACCCCGACGATGCCGAAGATCTTACTATCGAATCGTTTGGCAAGGCGTTCAAAAACCTAAAATCATACATCCCTACCAACGCGTTTAGCACTTGGCTGTTTAAGATTGCGTCTAACAACACAATTGACTACCTGCGCAGCAACAAGATGCAAAAAAACAACATCTCTATCGACAAACCAAGTCCCACAAGCGACAACGAGTCAACATCTTGGGCAGAAAACACCCTCACCGCTCCCATCAAAGACCCCGAAGAGAGTATGATGAAAGAGCAGAAAGAAAAACTTATGCGCCAAGTGGTAAAGCAACTTCACGACGACTACCGAATTATCACCGAAATGAGATATTTCGATGAGATGTCGTACACCGAAATTGCCGAAAAACTTCAACTGCCGCTTGGAACTGTCAAGGCTCGTCTTTTCCGCAGCCGCGAACTTCTGCTCAGCATCGTTAAAGACATCAACCTCAACAAAGACCGTATCTAAATGGACTGCGGAATAATAGCAAAATATTTTCCTAACCTGAGCGACAAACAAAAAAGTCAGTTTGCCGCACTCGGGTCGCTCTATCCCGAGTGGAACGAAAAAATCAACGTGATTTCGCGCAACGACATCGACGAACTATACACGCGCCACATTCTCCACTCGCTCGCCATTGCCAAATTCAACCTAATTGACAACAGCCAAAATATCATTGACGTGGGCACAGGCGGAGGTTTTCCTGGAATTCCCCTTGCGATAATGTATCCCGAAAAACAATTCACGCTTATCGACTCAATAGGCAAAAAAATCTCTGTGGTGCAAGACGTTATTGAAAAAACAGGTCTCACCAACGCCACAGCCCAAAAAATCAACAGCAACGAACTCCATCAAAAGTTCGACACCATCGTGAGCCGTGCCGTAACAGCATTTCCAAACTTTGTAAAACAGACCCACAAACTTTTAGAAAAATCACCCACCTCATCGATATTCTACCTCAAAGGTGGCGACTTTGAAGAAGAAATCACCACCTTTCGCAAGCACATCACGCTATACAATATCCCCGATGTGTTTGAGGAGGAATTTTTTGAAACTAAGAAGGTGATAAAGTATATGGTGGAAAAATAACAAAAGTGGTGTTTACAAACTAAATTTTTCTCATCTTCTCGATCCTCGATTTGAGCGACCTGTATGCTTGGTCGGAGATGCCCATCATATCCATCACTACGGTTTTGCTTTTGCCTAAGCGGTGGAGTATCAAAAAGATATAGGCATTAACGGCAAGTTTTTGATAGGTGGATTCTATCTCGGAGCGGAACGAAGAATTTTCGCTAAGATAATAGGAGGCAAGCACTTCGCGTTCGTCTTTGGTACATTGCGATATGTTGGTGTTTTGCAGCACTTTGTCGTAAAGTTGACGGACAAAGGGTACTGATTCTACCCGATTTTGCGAGTCCGCAATAGTAAAAGCACCAAAAGCAACGCTGCCAACACCGAAACTATTGGCAACAAGAGTTTTAGATAATGGTTTGAACTCGCCAAAACTTCGGTATCATTTTTATATTCCCTAAAAATACGGCTGAGGTTTTCCATCTGCGTTTGCATATTGCGTTCCTTAATACGGTAGAGCGAATCTTTTTCAACCGATATTTGGCGGTAAATGGTTGAGGCATTGGTAATTTCGCCGTGTTTTTCTAAAAAGCGGCATATTCCGACATAATGTCGATATTTGATTCAAACGAATTTGGGCGCAATGCTTTGGCATAGCACTCCTTAGCTTTTTCAGCATTATTGCGGCGTAGATGTATCATTGTCAAGCCTTTATAAGCACAGGCGTTGTCGATAATGCCCACCGATTCTAAATAATACTGCTCGGCAATAGAATAATTCTCTTTTTTGAACATCGCATCGCCAAACGAAGCGTACACCGATGCCTTAGCACCCATATTAAAATAGTCTATCAGATTGAGGCACACCGACATATATTTTTGCACGCTGTCTTGCATATTCAACTCGTTGTAAGACATTGTGATATAGTTGGCAGGATATGCCATACGGTTGTTGTCGCGGAGTTTCTGTCCCGTTTTGTAAGCCTGCATAGCATAATTGAGACACTCCTGAGTGTCGAAGCAGTCGGCGGCGATAGAGTAGCCAGTAGAATAAATGTTGTATTTAAGCATGTCGTCGTCGGTGTTTTTTGCCAAATCTTCTGCCATCTTGTTGTAAATCATTGCCGGAGACATATCCGACTAATAGTTTAGCAAAAAAATACTCTTGTAGCAATATGAGTAAGCAAGCCGTTTGTTGTCGCCGTTTTGTTAAAAAAAAGCTATCGGAAGATCAAGTAACTCAGGGTCTTGATAATCGTAATTGCGGCAACTGATACGCGATAGCATATAATTATAAAAAGGAAGTTCGGCAATTGTGTCTTCGGGAGGCTCAATTTGGTAAAAAAACATAGCCGCAAGCGAGTCGCAATCTTCGCTTAATAGAGAATCGGCCGTTTCAAGGCTTTGAAGCACTTCGCTTTTGTTGTGGCAGCAAGTTAACATCGTCGCCACAAGAGACAAAATCATTATGTATATTTTTATTAGTGTCCGATAACTGAAAATTTTCGAAAAAAAATAGAGGAAGCCGTT
>JAEDDH010000017.1 GCA_016293845.1 Bacteroidales bacterium
TGGGTGTCCCGCAGCTTTGCAATGTATAAAAAAGTAACTAAATGGGTGTCCCGCAACTTTGCAAAACATATATTAAGTAACTTAATGGGTATCGTGCAAATGTGCGCAACGTCAAAAAGTAACTTAATGGGCACATTTCAAAATTACACCAACCTTTTTGATGTTGAAATGGGCGTAATGCGCATTGTATCAAAGTCTATATTGTTAATAAGCACCAATCCTGCACGTTTACACGGAGCTATTACACCACATCCATCCAAGCCCAACGCCTTTGCGCCATTGATAGTTGCAAATTTTATAATATCCTCCAAACTGATTTCTGGGTAATAACTCTGCAAGGCATACATCTCGTCCACCATCGAAAGGCGGTCGTTTGACGATAGAGAATCGGTTCCAAGACACACTGTAAGGCACTTCTCTATCATCATTGGCACGTTGCCAATCTTGTGTTCTAACATCAGGTTAGATTTTGGGCAGATTACAAAAAACGGATTCTTAAACCTCCGCTTGGCATAATCCATATCCTCAGCGGTAGAGTAAATATTATGAACAAGCAAAACCCTCTCGTAACTAATATGCTCACCCACCGACATTAACGACGACTTACCTGTAACAGGAATTGAAGATAAATCCATCGGAAACCTATCCACAATCTCGCCCGAATGGTTAATATATAAAGTGTTTTCGGCTTGGGTCTCCTGATTATGGATAGAGAACACACGGCGGTTATCGTTATTCAATTCATTTATAACGCCAAACAGTTCGGGACACACCGAATATGGCGCGTGAGCCACGGCAGAGATACTTTTGGGAGTGATTCCGCACTGCACATATTTATTATAAACATTGTTAAACTGCTCCATATCAGCCTTGCAGCGTTGGGGCGTAGTGCCAAGCAACTCTACAAAATTGGTGTAATGGATTTTGCTCTTTTGCTTAACGTTGGCAGTATTGGCAGTATTACAGATGTCGCCCACAGCCACCACACCTTGACGGTACATTTCTTGGTCGGCATCCACAGCGGCAGATTCTTGATAAGGCACAGCACCAAGACGGCTCATCTTGCACACAAAATCCACAAGGCTATCCGCATCAGTTACCCGCCCACTAAGATGCGACAACTCCAAATGGCAATGCGCATTAACCAACCCGGGCACAATAATGCCATTATAAAAAATAGTGTTAGGCGTTTCGGCATCAAGAGTACCAACGCTCATGATTGTGCCATCCTCATCGTTGATAGTAACCGCACCATTCTTTATCGGTGCGCCGGTATTGGTAAAAATATAGTGGGCGGCAAGAGTTTGGGGCATAATTGAATTAGTACATAATCCGTTCTATCACACATTCGTGGTCGTGGGTGTCGGGGTGGTATTTGATGCCTACCAACACCATATTGCCGCTGTAATTGCGAAGAACCTGTTTGTAGTTTTTCTTTTTGATTTGATCGATTGCACCCTGGGCCGTCGAAGTGCTGCTTTTGAGTTCGATGATTAAGGCGGGGTCTTTGGGATTGACGGGAATAAACGCCAAATCTGCATAGCCGTCGCCACTTGGAAGTTCCTTGATGACAGTATAATAGTCGTTGGCGCGGAAAAATGCCAAACCTATCGCCGATTGAAACGTGGCTTCGTTGTTGTAAGTCAGCGGGTTGGTCTGACGGCTATGAGCCTCCTTCAACACGGCTGCTACATATTCTGCGTTGCCCTTGATAGTTTCTTCGAGGAGTTTCTCGCTGTCGTGAATCATTTTCAGTGTTTGAGCATAGTTTTTGTTGCCCTCAATAGCCAAAACCCACTGTTCACGTACCTCAAAATTTGGAATGTAACACTCTTTGGTGTCCTTGTCGTATGTAAGGTAGCCCAAATGAATGAGATATGTAAAAACGTCGTCCTTGTTTTTAAAGCATTTTTTGGAATTGAGGAAACTCAAAACATTCACCTTAACTCTGCCGCCGCCGAGCATAGTCTTAACGTCTTTGCGGATTCCGTCAAAATCATATTCAATGTAATCCTTGATGTTTTCGTAACTGCCAGTGTTTGACCAATGGTTAGCAAATTCATTATCCATCATAGCCTCCACCACAGCCTTTGGGTTGCAGACACTTACATCTTTGTTGAGCCGATAGCCATCGTACCAACGTAGACATTCGTTGTAATCCATCGAATACTTTTGGCACAACTCTTTGACATCGTCTTTGGTAAAGCCCGTAAATTCGGCAAACATTTTAGGATTGACAATCGTAATCTCTATAAACTCATTGAGTTTGCTCTCCACCTTGTCGCGCACAATAGGCAGAATACCTGTGAGATATGCCATAGCGATTGCGGGTTTGAGCGTGCTGTTTTTAAAAAGTCCGTTCAAAAATTCCAAATACGGCAAGAAAACCTCGTCGCTCTCTTCCTCGCGGATAAGGACATCGTATTCGTCCATAATGATTACAAACTGTTCGCCGGTTTTGGAAAATACGGCTTGCATTGCTTTGGGAATAGTTGCGCCCCTTGGTATCTTTACGTCAGAAAAATATTCACGCATTTCGGTTACAACCTCTGAGGTGATTTCTTTCACCAAGTTGGTCTTTTTCCTAACATTGCGGTACATTCCGTTGATATCCAACTTGATAATATTGTATTTGCCGTAATGTTGAGAGAAACTCTCGTCTTGATAGATTTTGAGTTTTTCAAACAGTGGCAGCGAATCCGTATTTTTGCCGTAATACGAACTAATCAGATGGCTCGCCATACTCTTGCCGAACCGTCTCGGACGAGATACGCAGAGAAACCTATTTTCAGTATTGATAAATTTATTCAATTCTCTTACAATCAGAGATTTGTCCACATAAATCTCTGATCGCATTGCGCTTGCTAAGAGTGCGCTATTTGGATTGATGTAAAGTCCCATAACCACAGAATGTTTATTGTTGCAATGGCAAAGATAAAACAATCCTTGCCAACGACAAAATCTTTTGTTAACTTTCTGTATATACACAATCACCACAACCGCACCTTGCGCAAACATCAAGGCGATTTCCGCAAGTTTTATCTAACATTCAGCAACTTACAAATTTAGCAGACAATGTCTGTTGAATCCGTGCACTATTTTGTTTGAGGTAATGATAAAAGTTTTCTTTTACGAGGGTATAGTAAAAGTTTTTTTGTTAATTTAGTAGTCCAAATTTATGTTTTTTACTATTTTTGCAACATAGTAAATAGGACAAGCAAAAAAAAATGAAACGTCATAAAATAAAACTCAGCGACCTCGAATCGCTTCTTATGAAAGTGGCGGACGAACTGCGCGGCAAAATGGATGCTGCCGAATATAAGGAATACATTTTCGGTATGCTATTTATAAAACGTATGTCCGACGTATTCGACGAGAAGAGAGAGCAACTGAGAATTACTTACAAACACTTATTGGATAATCCTGATGGCATCAAGTTGCTAAACGATATTCTTGAAGATCCGCAAACTTACGGCTCTACTTTCTTTGTGCCTAAACGGGCCAGGTGGAACGAAACTTTCATCGACGGAAACGGTATCGAACAGCCCGCCATCAAAGACTTGCAAAACAATATCGGGCAAATGCTCAACAAGGCTCTCAACGCGCTTGAAGACAAAAACCCCGGAACCCTTACTGGCATTTTCAAAGACCGTATCAATTTCAACAAAGAGGTAAAAGGCAAACAGATTGTTAAAAACGAGAATCTCAAAAACATCATCAATATTTTCAACGCTTTTCCGCCTCTTATCAACGACAACTTTGAATTTACCGACCTCCTCGGCGCGGCTTACGAATACTTGCTAAAATATTTCGCCGACCAAAGCGGCAAAAAAGGCGGTCAATATTACACCCCAAACCAAGTGGTGAGGCTTCTCGTGCAGTTGCTCGACCCGCAGGAAGGGATGACTATCTACGACCCCACTGCCGGTTCGGGCGGTATGCTAATACAAAGTCAGCAATATGTGGCTGAGCGTGGCGGCGATGTCAATAACATCGCCCTGTACGGTCAGGAACTCGACCCCTCTGTGGTGGCTATCTGCAAAATGAACATCATTCTCCACAATATTTCAAAATACAACATTGAGTTTGGCGACACAATCACCGAACCTCTCAACCTCGAAAACGGTCAGATTATGCGGTTCGACAGGGTGATTGCAAACCCGCCTTTCTCTCAAAACTACACTGCCGACAAAATGTTATACGCCGACCGTTTTAAATACGGTATGGCGCCAACAACGGGCAAAAAAGCCGACTTTATGTTTGTGCAGCATATGATTGCAAGTTGCAAACCCGACGGCAAGGTGGCTGTGGTGATGCCTCACGGTGTGCTGTTTCGTGGTGGCAAAGAAAAAGAAATACGCACCGCCATCATCAACGACGACATCTTAGAGGCTATCATCTCCCTGCCCGAAAAACTATTTTACGGTACGGGCATCGCCGCTTCTATCCTTGTGTTCAATAAGAAAAAGGACGCCGATTTCAAAAACAAGATTCTCATTATCAACGCCGACCGCGATTATGCCGAAGGCAAAAACCAAAACTACCTCCGTCCAGAAGATATTGAGAAAATCACTCACGTTTTCCACAACAAAATCGAGGAACAAAACTATTCGCGCATTGTGGACATCAGCGAAATCATCGCCAACGACTACACTCTCAAAATCCGCACCTACGTGGACAATACACCGCCCGCCGAACCGCAAGACGTAAGGGCGCATATTATGGGCGGCATTCCTCAAAACGAAATCAACTTCATCGACCAAACGCAAGGAAAAAAATTCTCATTTGATAGCAAAGCAATCTTTGCGCCTCAGAAAGACGGATACGCCCAATTCACAAACCCCGACAAGGCGGCTATCAAAACCACCATCGACACAGACTCCGCTGTAATAAACGCGCAATCTGCCATCAACAACCAACTTTCAAAATGGTGGGCGCAGGCGCAAAACGATTTTTCGGAACTCGCACCAAAAGACGGACAAAAAAAACAGTCGTATGTGGACGTAAGGCAGAGGTTGCTCGATTCGATGAACGCAGCCCTTGTGCCGCTCGTCTTGCTCGACAAATATCAGATTCCCGGTGTGTTTGTCAATTGGTGGGACAACATCAAATACGACCTCAAAACCATTATGCAATTTGGTTGGGAGCCGTCGCTAATCACCGACGACGACCTTGCCGCACGATATTTTGCCGACGACAAAAACAAGATAGACCAACTCAACGAAAGCATTGCACAAGACGAGGCTGCACTCGCCGCCGCAGTAGAAGATGCATATTCGCTTTGCGAAGATGACGGCGACGACAGCGACGAAGAAGCCGACGACGACTCAACAGACAACAAAAAATCCGCTAAAAACGCAAAAGCAAAACTCAACGAGCAAATTTTGTCAATCAACAACGATGATGAAAAAAAGCCTTTCGTTGAGTGCAAATCGCTGATAGAAAACCTCGAAAAACGTATCAAGCAACAAAAAGCGGACATCAAGCCCCTGAAAGAACTCCTTGAACTAAAACTCGAACTCAAACGATACGGCACAGAAGACAAAAGCAAAGAACTCAGCGACAAAATCGCTGACCTTGCCAAACAAGCCGACGCACTGAGGCAGCGCACCGACCGAAAGTCGAAAACTGAACTCGGGAAAAAACAAAAGGCTATTGAAGAACTCAACAAAACATTGCAGAGCCTCGACGGGTTGCTCAAAGAAATGGGCGGAGTTATCACAGAGCAAGAATCTAAGACGCTGATACTCAAAAAGCATTTTGACCTCATTGCATCTCAACTAAACCGCTACATCGACAACGAGCGTCGTGCACTAATTCTCCAATACGAAAACCTGCACAACAAATACGCTGTGTCGGCGCAGCAGATTGAGGCTGAACGAAACAAGTCGCTCAACACCCTCAGCGATTACCTTACCAAACTCGGTTATAAAAATTAATGTTTTAAGGCTATGGAAAAGGAACGTTTTATCCCCGATGGATGGAGAGAGGTGCAATTGGATAGTATTTTAATATACGAACAGCCATATTTGTATATTGTTAAAAATGAAGATTATACTAATATTGGAACACCTGTGTTAACGGCAGGAAAATCTTTTATTTTAGGATATACGCGAGAAAGTACTAATATTTACAATCAAACACCTGTTATCATTTTTGATGATTTTACCACAGATAGCAAGTACGTCGATTTCCCTTTTAAGGTGAAATCCTCTGCAATGAAGTTTTTGAAATGCAAAGATAATTCTAAAAATAATCTTTTGTTAATTTTTGCTCATATTCAAACTCTTAAAAATAAAGAAGTTGGAGAACATAAACGACAATGGATTTCTGAATTTGGCAAGAAGAAAGTTCTCCTCCCCACCTCCCTATCCGAGCAGCAGCAGATAGCCTCCATACTATCTGCCGCCGACAGTGCCATTGAGCAAACGGAAACTTTGATTGAAAAATACAAAAATATCAAAAAAGGGTTGATGCAGGATTTGCTGAATCCAAAAGAAGGGTGGAAAATGATGGAATTGGAAAGTGTGGCGAATATTGTAACCGGGTCAACACCAAGTACACAAGATTCATCTAATTATGGTCACGATTATCTTTTTGTTGGACCGGGAGATTTAGGTAATGATATTTTTATCAATAAAACAGAAAAAAATCTTTCCGCGAAAGGTTTTTCTTTATGTCGAAAAATACCAAAAAACTCTATTCTGTACACTTGCATTGGATCAACTATTGGTAAATGCGGTATTTCAGATTGTGAATTAGCAACTAATCAACAAATTAACTCTGTTATTCCTCATAAAGGAATTGATTATATGTATTTATTTTACATATTATTAAGTAAGACCGAAAAAATTAAGGAAATGGCAGGTACACAAGCCGTTCCGTTGGTTAATAAGAGTTTGTTTTCTCAAATTCTTGTTCCAATACCTGATATTTCTGAGCAGCAACGCATTGCAGAAATATTATCATTAGTCGATGAGCAAATCCGCAGATTGGAATCATCGCTCAAAAAGCAGCGTGAGCAAAAATTGGGATTGATGGACGACCTTTTGACAGGCAGAGTGAGAGTAACCAAATTGTTGAACAATTAAAACTCGTAAAAAATATGATACGTAGCAACGACAAACAAGACACTCGGGGCAAAAGCCTCAAAATTGACGAGTACAACAGCGTGGAGCATCCGCTAATGCTCCAACTCCACGGGCTCGGGTGGGACACTTTGGAACTGAAAATGCAGCAGACACCCCAAGAGAGCGGACGAAACTCGTTTTTAGAAGTCATCATTGAGCCGTTGCTGCGCACACACCTCAAAAAAATCAACTATTTTCTCACCGAAGCCCAAATCGACGAACTCATCGCCCGCATAGATTCCCAAGAAGGCAATTCGCTCATAGAAAACAACGAGCGTATTCTAAACCTCTTGCTCAACGGCACCACCGTAAGCCGAAACGAAATCACAGGCGAACTTTCGCCTCCAGTTCGTTACATCGATTTCGACAATCTCGGCAACAACTCCTTCACAGCAATTTCGCAATACAAACTCGCCATACCCGGCACCGACCATCATATTATCCCCGACATTGTGCTGTTTGTCAATGGTTTGCCATTGGTGGTGATAGAAGCCAAGTCGCCAAAACTGCCCGACGCGCTCAGTGAGGCTCTCGACCAATTGCTCCGATATTCCGAGCAGCGTGGATATGCCGAAGAAGGCGTTAGAAAACTCTTTTTCTACAATCAGTTTGTAGTTACCACCTGCCGCAACGACGCCGAATTTGGCACCATAACATCGCACCACCGCAAATATTGCTACCGTTGGAGCGACCCTTACCCGCTATCGCTCGACGACCTCGAACACTCTGCCACCACTCCCAACCAACAGCAGAGACTTGTGGCGGGTATGTTGACACCGCGAAACCTCTTGGACATAATCAGAGTGTTTACAATATTCTCCATCACCGACGACGGACACAAGATAAAGATTGTGGGACGCTATCAGCAGTTTCGCGCCGTTAAGAAAACCACCGAGAGGCTACTTAACCGCGCCACGCCGCTCGAACGCGGCGGCATCATTTGGCATACCCAAGGTTCGGGAAAGTCGCTCACAATGCTCTTTCTTGTGCGCGAGATGAGGCTGCACACAGCCCTCGCTTCGTGGAAGATTGTTTTCGTTACCGACCGCACCAAACTCCAAGACCAACTTTTCGGCACTTCTGCCAACATCGGTATGACCATACAGAAAGCCGAATTTGTGAACCCGCGTCCTCAGCGCGACGGCCACAGTCTCAAAGAACTCCTCTCAAACACCAATTCGGATATGGTGCTTGCGATGATTCAAAAATTTCAGGAGCGCGGCGACCTTGCCAACCTCGGCGTGTTCGACACCCTAAACCAAAGCGAAAAAATCCTGATAATGACCGACGAGGCTCACCGAAGCCAATACTCCATACTTGCCGCCAATCTCGACAAGGCTCTGCCAAACGCCACTCACATCGGCTTTACAGGCACGCCCACCGAAAAAACCGAACGCCGCTACCGCGACTACATCGACGAATACACAATGCAGCAGTCTATCGACGACGGCTGCACACTCAAAATCGTTTATCAAGGCTTTACCAACAATCCCGAAATCGACGACAAAAAATCGATGGACAAGGAGTTTGAAGACGTTTTTTCTGACTACAATTTGGCTGAACGCCTTCAAATTCTCCATTTTGGCAGCCGCGACGCATACCTCAACGCCGAAGAAACCATCAATGCCAAAGCCAAAAAGATGATCGACCACTACGTGGAGCAGATTTTTTCTGCCGGATTCAAGGCGCAGGTGGTAGCCAACTGCCGAGAAGCCGCCGTCAAATATAAACAGGCATTAGAAACGGCATTGAAAGCCAAAATAGAACAGTTGGAAACCGACAACTCGCAGATGGGAATCAACCTCAACCAACTGCGGCAACTCGAAATCGCCGTTGTGATTTCGGGTTCGCACAACGATTCGCCCGCCGTTAAGCAGTTTACCAACCCTGCCTACCACAAGCGGCAAGTGGAGCGTTTCAAAAAGAAATTTGGCGAAACCGACAGCCGTGGCATCGACGGCAACGTGGGCATACTTGTAGTAACAGATATGTTGCTCACTGGATTCGACGCACCAATAGAGCAGGTTTTATACCTCGACCGCGTTATAGTGGCTCACAATCTGTTGCAGACCATTGCGCGTGTCAATCGTAGCGGTCCCGAAGATAAGGATTGCGGCTTTATTGTTGATTTTGTGGGTGTGGGCAACCATCTTAAAAAAGCCCTCGCCGCCTCCGACGAAAAACAAGACCAAGTAGAATCGGGCAAAATCCAAGACATCATAGATTCGTTTGCATCGCCTCAGGAAGAAGAATCCGACCTCAAAGCCGCTCACAAGGCAATCGTTGATTTCTTTGCCAAATACGGTCTCACCGACTACAACGACATCGACGCATTTTTCGACCTCTTCTACGACGAGGACATCAGGGCTACATTCTTGAACCTCTTTCAAGATTTCAACCGCAAGTTTGCCGCCCTCCTGCCGCGCAAAGAGGCGTTGGTGTTTTTGGCAGATTGGAAAACCTTCACCGAAATATACGTGCTTGTGCAACAGCACTTCCGCGACGACAGGTTTTCGATGAAAGGCATACCGCGCAAGTTGCAGGCGATAGCCGACAAGTATCTAAAATCCAAGGGCATCAACGAAAAAGTAAAACCGATAGTAATCACCTCGCCCGATTTTAAAAACAAGGTTGTAAATCCACGCAAACGCACCAAAACCAAGGCGGCGGCAGTGGAACACGCCATCCGCGAATACATCAATGTAGAAATCGACGACCCAACATTGCAGGAGACTTTTTCGCAGATGCTTGCAAAGATTTTTGAAGATTTCAAAGACAATTGGAACAAAATATTCGAGGAACTTGAAAAACTCCGCGCCAAAATCCGTCAGCAAGAATCGGAACCCACATACGGACTCCGCCGTAAATCGCAGATGCCATTTTTCCGTATTTTCCGCCGCGAACTTTTAGACAACAAAGAGCAACTCTCCGACGACGAGGTTTCCTTTATGGTATCGCTCACGCAAGAGATTTCGCAGTGCGTAAAACGAGAGATTGCGCTTACGGGCTTTTGGGACAGTGTGCCCGCCCAAAATAGACTCAGGGCTGAATTGCAGAAAATCTTTCTCAGCCTCAATTTTGTACACCTGCCCAATATGGTAAAAAAATACAGCCAAATAATCACCTACGTGATGGAAACGGCAAAGACATTGCACAACAAGATAATAAACGACAACGAATAATGGAATACACAATCAAACGCAGCAACCGCAAAACCTTGTGTATTGCGATAGAACGCGACCGCAGAGTGGTGGTGCAAGCACCGTTTTCGCTCTCCGACGGCGACATAGACCGTTTGGTAGAAAAAAAGCGTGATTTGATTTTGAAAAAAATCAACAACCCCCAAAAATACCCGCAACATCCTCTGCCCAAAGAATTTGTCTCGGGCGAAGGAATGATGTTTTTGGGCAAACTCTACCGTCTCGAAATCGTTGATGATTTGGATACCGAACTCGAATTCGACAATATATTCCGAATCTCGCGGCACAATCAGTCGAAAGCGCACACGGTTTTCAAAGAATGGTACCGCCGACAGGCAGAAAAAATCATTTCGCCGATAGCCGAAAAATTTGCCAAGCAACTCGGCGTCCGCTTCAACCAATGCAAAGTAAGCGAAATGAAATACCGTTGGGGGTCGTGCACCGTATCGGGCAACCTCAACTTTAATTGGCGCATCATCAAAGCCCCAGTATCGGTTATCAATTACATAATAGTTCACGAACTTGCACATCTTCGCGAATCCAACCACACCCCTGAATTTTGGAACATCGTCTCCATCCAAGAGCCCCATTACCAACAAGCCAAACAATGGCTCAAAGACCACGGCAATCAGTTGGAGATAGATTTTTAAAAATTAACAATAATTAATGTTGCTTTGCTCAAAAAAAACTTACATTTGCATTGGTTAATCAAGATTCTATGACACAAGAGTATCCACAATTTGAAAGGGCGACAGGCATATACTACAAGAACGAAGTGAAGACAATCAAGAAATCAGGGTCGGCATTTCAGTTCCTGTACGAAGCCTTTATGAATGCTTGGGAGGCGATAGTAGAAAAGTTTACTCCCGAACATATCAATTTGGGAACTATTAATATCAACCTGTACCGCAACGGCAATCTTGCAAGTCAAAACAATGGTATATACGATTTTGTAAAATTTGAAGTTGTGGATAATGGCATAGGCATCAACGACACCAATTACAACCGTTTGCTCAACCTTAGGGACGACAGTAAAAAAATGTCCAACAAAGGCACAGGACGAATACAATACATCCATTTTTTTGACCACACATACATCGACAGCGTTTTCAAAAAAGGAAACGACACCCTTGAAAGAATACAAATCACACTCTCCAAAAACGATGCTTTTTTGTCGCACAACGCCATTATACGTTTAGACAAGCGCGAAGAATGTGATGGTTGCGATACAGGCACAACGGTTACTTTTGAGACTCCGTTGGTTGAAAAAGACAAAAATAATTATTCCACGATAACATTAGACGATTTGCGGAAAGAGTTTGTAAAGCATTTTCTTTCATTATTTTGTGAAAACAAGGCGAAATTACCCAAAATACAAATTTCAAGTTTTATCAACAATGAAGAAAAGGAGAAATTCTTAATTGGCAGCGATGATATTCCCACGCCCGACAAAGACGAAACACTTGAAATTGCATATAGCAAATTAGACGAGAAACAAAAAATAGTACCAAGCGAACGTAAAGAAGTTTTCAACCTAAAAGCCTTTCGTCTACCGCAAAATGAGTTGAGCAGCAATGCTATTTATTTGGTCAGCAAAGGCTCTACGGGTGTATCTATTGACCTTAATAATTTAAGAAAAGACGACCAAATAGACGGCAAACGTTATATGTTCCTATTGTCGGGCAATTACCTTGACGACAGGGACAGAGACGAGCGCGGTAATCTTGAATTGGTTGATAGCAAGGATTTTAAAAAGCAGACCGAAGGAAATCTTTTCCCTGAGGAAGTGATACTCAAAGATACAATTAAAGATGAAACCAACGGCAAAATCAGCCAATTGTATGAGGAGTTGGAGTTGAAAAATCAGGAAAAGAACAAAAACATAGACGAGTTGAAACGGATGTTTTTGCTGAACGACAAAACCGTGGAAGCCATTCGTTCAAAAATAAAAAACACCGACGATGACGAGAGTATTTTGAAAATCATCTACAAGGCAGACAGCGAATTAGAAGCCGAACAGGATAGCAAAATCAAGGAACAAATCGACGAACTAAAACTCTTAACACCAGACAAGTCAGAGCATTATCAAACCGAACTCAAACAAAAAGTTGAGGATTTTGTATCGGTTATTCCCTTGCAAAACAGAACAGCGTTAAGCAAATATGTTGCAAGGCGAAAACTTATTCTTGAACTTTTTGGACAGATATTGACCGCCGAGTTAGAATCTGTAAAGAATGGCAAAAAACAGCGGATAGACGAAAAACTGTTGCACAACTTAATTTTTCAGCAAAGCACAGAATCTTCCAACCCCGAAGATAATGATTTGTGGCTTATAAACGAGGATTTCATATACTTCAAAGGCTTTTCTGAGTTTAAATTAGACGATGTGAAAATTGGTGAAGACTATCTGTTTAAGCGTGAGACCGAAATGACCGAAGAAGAGTTGGAATACAAACACAAATGTAACAGAGACGCGGGAGACAGGCGTCCTGATATATTGATATTTCCGCAAGAGGGCAAATGTATTATCATTGAGTTCAAAGCGCCTGATGTAAATGTTTCAGAGCATTTGAATCAAATAAATCGGTATGCCACATTAATAAACAATTTGTCAAGTGATAATATGAGGATAACTACATTTTATGGTTACCTTATAGGCGAAAATATTGACACTGACGATGTTATGGATGCAGATTCTGATTTCAAATCGGCAGGTACTTTAAACTTTCTGTTTAGGTCTCATAAATATGTTAACGGCAAATTTGGCAGGGAAAAAGGTTCGTTGTACACCGAAGTTATAAAGTATTCCGAACTGTTAGAACGCGCCAAACTCCGCAATCAAATTTTCATAGACAAGTTGACAAAAAAAAGTGAATAGTAAACACACAACAAATGTAATAATATACAACGACATACTAATAAGATAATCATTCGAAGCTGTTCAGGTAGCGGCAAAATCATCCTCCACTTCTCCGCAATTCTCTGATAATCTTTACATACCACTCCATCTTATCCCCCCTAAAAAATTTTGTGTAAAAAAATTACAAAAAACTTGTTAACTTAAATTCTTTTTTTCTTAAATTTGTGGATAACAATTTTTGACAAAGAAACTAAAAAACATATCCCAATGCAGAACAACTATGGTGAAATAGTACAAGTTATCGGTCCGGTGGTGGATGTAAGTTTCGAGAAATCAGGAGCAGCACTGCCTGCTATAATGGATGCACTCGAACTTACCCGCGACAACGGCGAAAAACTTATCATCGAATGTCAGCAGCATATCGGAGAACATACCATACGCACTATCGCTATGGACTCTACCGACGGCCTGCACAGGGGAATGAGGGCAATACCCCTCGGAAGCCCCATCAAAATGCCCGTGGGCGAGCAAATCAAAGGCCGCCTGATGAACGTGGTGGGCGAACCTATCGACGGTCTTGCAGCGTTAGGCAAAGAAAACGGATACCCCATTCACCGCGAAGCACCTAAGTACAAAGAACTTACTACCGAAACCGAGGTACTTTACACTGGTATCAAGGTTATCGACCTGATTGAGCCTTATGCAAAAGGTGGTAAAATCGGTCTGCTCGGCGGCGCAGGCGTAGGCAAAACGGTGTTGATTATGGAGTTGATCAACAACATCGCAAAAGCCTATTCGGGACTTTCGGTGTTTGCCGGCGTAGGCGAGCGCACTCGTGAAGGCAACGACCTCTTGCGCGAAATGCTCGAATCGAGCGTTATGAGTTACGGCCCCAAATTTATGGAAGATATGGAAAAAGGCGGTTGGGACCTTACCAAAGTAGATCCCGAAGCCGTTAAAAACTCCAAAGTATCGATGGTGTTTGGTCAGATGAACGAACCCCCGGGAGCACGTGCACGCGTGGCACTTTCGGGACTTACCGTTGCCGAATACTTCCGCGATGGCGACCAAAAAGGCAAAGGAAACGATATTCTACTCTTTATAGACAACATCTTCCGCTTTACACAGGCGGGTTCTGAGGTATCGGCACTTTTGGGACGTATGCCCTCGGCGGTAGGATACCAACCCACGCTTTCGAGCGAAATGGGCGCAATGCAGGAACGTATCACATCTACCAAACACGGTTCAATCACCTCGGTACAAGCCATCTACGTGCCTGCCGACGACCTCACCGACCCCGCACCGGCTACCACATTCAGCCACTTGGACGCTACCACGGTGCTCAGCCGTAAAATCGCATCGCTCGGCATCTACCCCGCAGTAGACCCGCTCGACAGTACTTCGCGAATCCTTACACCCGAAATCGTTGGTGCAGCACACTACAACACAGCGCAGAGGGTTAAACAGATTCTCCAACGATACAACGAGTTGCAGGATATCATCAACATTCTTGGTATGGAAGAACTCTCCGACGAAGACAAACTCACCGTTAGCCGTGCCCGTCGTGTACAGAGATTCCTTTCGCAGCCGTTCCACGTTGCCGAACAGTTTACAGGTCTCAAAGGCAAACTTATCCCGATTGAAGACACCATCAAAGGCTTCAATATGATAATGGACGGCGAAGTAGACCAATATCCCGAAGCAGCGTTCCACCTTGTAGGAACAATAGAAGAAGCCATCGAAAAAGGCGAAAAACTTTTGAAAGAATCAAAATAAACGTCTGAAAGATGAAAGTAGAAATAATTTCACCCGACAAGCAAATCTACTCCGGCGAGGCCACATTAGTAAGTCTTCCGGGTACAAAAGGCTCGTTTGAGATAGAGCAAAACCACGCCGCCATAATCTCCACCCTCGAAAAGGGCAAGATCAAAATCAAAAACGGCGACAAAGAAGAGTTTTACGAAATCTCTGGCGGACTTGTGGAGTGCAGAAAAAATCAGATAAATATTTTGGTATCGTAAGGTCTAAAATACGGTATAATAAAAAAAGGTGTCCTGCGGTTTTATCAATTGTAGGACACTTTTTATAATTATAAACATCAATGACAAAAGAGGCACAAAATAAAATCACATATATTGTATATTGTGTAGAAGGTATAGCAGACAAATATGGTATGTCGGCCGCCGATGCTTTTTCGTATCTCGACAAATACCAAGGATTAACTTTCTTAGACGACTGTTACGAGGCGGAACACCAACTCCCGCTCAGTCAAACAATTACAGATTTATCCACAATTTGCCAACGAAACGGGGGACATTTGCTATGATTATTCATCTCTATCACGGGTCAAATACCAAAATACAATCCATTGATTTAACCAAAGGATTGATAGATAAAGATTTTGGCAAAGGCTTTTATCTAACAGACATTTATTCGCAGGCCCAAGATATGGCATTAAGAAAAACACGGATTGAAGGCGTAGGTAGTCCAAGTATTACGAGTTATATTTTTGATAATAAGGTATTTGATGATAAAAATTTTAGAATAAAGATTTTTTCTGATACGCCTTCGGCTGAATGGGCAAAATTTATAAATCAAAACCGAAATGCATCAAAAACAGGGTACCACCACAACTACGACATTGTAGTAGGTCCTGTGGCAGACGATGGTGTTGCATTTCAATTAGAAAGATACAACGAAGGTGTCATCAGTATGCGTACCCTAATTAAAGAGTTGACATATAAAAAGTTAAACAAACAATACTTTTTTGGGACAGAAAAAGCAATCAATACATTACAAAGGATATGAATACAGAAACAAAATTTTTACTCAATACATTAACCAAAAATCTAATTATCAGAGTTATGGAGGAATATCAATATCCTCTACTTGAAGCGATGCGCAAGGTATACAATTCAGCCACTTACAAAAAAATCTTGGACTTAGAAACAGGGCTCTATTACCAAAGCGCAGGATATAACTTTGAGATGCTGCAAAAGGAGTTGGGATTGAGTAAATAAAAAAACACCCCGACCATTTTGGAACAGTCGGGGGTGTTAAGTAATAATGGATATGATTACTTCTTTACTATACCTCTGATTTGGTTAACCATTTCCATATACGCAAACGCGAGGCGAGAACGGTCTTGCAGAGAACCTGTACCCTTCACAAAAGCACGGAGCACACATTCGGTCTCGCCTGTGGACAGATTTATTATCTCAATGCTGCCATCGAAGATTGCGCCGCCGCTCTTGGGCATAGCCATTGGGTTAACAAACGAGTTCATATTGCCCCAATCAAGACGATCGACATGAATTAGCATCTTGTAGTCCTTGCCTTGCTGATTATACTCCGAACTGGACTCAAAGTAGAGCGCATTGTACTTCTTGGATACTCTTTGGTTAAAAAACGAAGCGAAAAGACCTTCTGCGTATTGGTGGTCTTTTGGCCAATCCCTCACAAAGTCGTCGCCACGTTGTTTGAGATACTCGTCTAAGGTCATAGCCTCAGTGTAATCCTTGCCGTTGTGCTTAAATTCAACTATCTGTGTATTAGAATAATCCCATTCCATACAGACGGTCTTGTGCTGTTTGATAACAGATGCGCTACCGCTTTCTACAACCATATAGTTCTTTTGGGCATAAACGCCTGTGGTTAAAACTGTTAGCAATAATGCAGTGATAAATGAATATAACGGTCTCATAATTTTATACTTTTTAATCGCGGTTCATAACTTTTCTAACTTTTTCGGCGGCTTTTGTGTGGAGACCTGCACCGATGGGGAGGGTGTGGGTGAAGTTCAATGCTGTATATGGATATGAAGCATTTATCTTTTCTGGGTAACCCCAATAACTATACTGTGAATTATATTCTTTGTACTCATCGGTCATTTTTATATTTCCAGCAGCCATATTATACCCCACTTTCCACGTTATGTAACAATTACTGCCGCAACGAAATGACAAGCCAACATATGGAAGAAGAAACATTTGTGTTTGGCTATAACCATAAAGTGAAGGTCTATTATAACCTTCTTGATAATCCGAAAGATTTATGGTTTGCCATCCCAAATATCCTCCGACAACAGGAGAAAATCCTTTATTCCACGGACGTATTTGAGCACTGCAAAAAATCTTGTACATACCGGTAGTATTTTCTATATGGTTAACTATCGAAAGATCTTTTGACCAAAAATACCCAAGCCAATATCCAAAACCAATGCTATAACGCTTTGCAAATTTATACGAAACGGCAACCGACCCCCCAACTGTCCATCCTCCTTCAAGTTCATACTGTAATCCATTATTTATCACTGGTTTGGGTTCTTGGGGCTTATATCCCTCAGAAACCAAGCCATACACCTTTATAGTCTTCATTGAAAATAAGTTGCCTGTACACATCGAAACAAGCATATCAAGTGCATTGTACTTGGTGGTAATTTGGCAGTTTCCCGACGGCGGTGTTTCTGCGTGTTTCAATCCCAATGGCACAAGGTTAGAAACTGCGTAACATTGTTTTGTCTTGGATACGAGGGCAACATTTGTATCTCCGTTGTCGGTTAGTTTGTTAAAGTCGCCAATGGTTGTGCGGGTAGCAAAGCATGACGACAAGAGTACAGCAACAACCGCCATAAATAAAAATTGTATCTTTTTCATTTTCAGTTGGTTTTAGCGGTTGGTGTTAGGATAGTCGTTAGGATTCTGTGCATGCCTTACTGCATTTATCTGTATGGTTTGGAACGAAAACAAACCATCGCACAAGCCACTCAGAAGATAGTCTACAAATGTCATTTTTGTAATAATTTCGCAATTGCCCGACGGCGGAATATTTGGTTCGCCCTTGCTGAGAGGTATCATTCCACCGAATAGGTAAGTTCTGCGACCACGGTAAAACTCGTAGTAGTTTTCGCTACCGTTGTAGGTAAGTTTTTGATAATCGCCAACATACGTTTGCGTTTTCATGCACGACGGCAACGCGAATGCCGACAGCGCCAATGCGGTTAGAATTAAAACTTTTTTCATGTTCTTAAAAACATTTAGCCTTCGTTGACCGCACCGAGTGGAAGATTGTTCTTTAATTATACTAATCTCAAAAGACCTAAAAAGAAAAATGCGTGAGCGGTCGTACAGTTAGCCCGTTCCGCATTGTAAGGCTCTCGCATTGCCCTTCTCAGTAAGAACGAGCAACGCAGAAGCCCACGCAGTATAGCAATATCTATACACCGCTTGCACGGCATGATATTACATACCCGAGAAACATCTACCGCTGCCTTTGCTCCAAACTGAGAATTTGTAGAATTTGCGAGATTTTACAATGTTGAGAACAAAGCGTCAAGTAAACGCCTTTTTCTAATATGTCTGCCCTCCTCCTCCGCTCCTGCGCTAAACAAAAGTTACGGCATCGGACAATGCAAATATAAGGATATTTATAATAGGTGTGTTAAAAAAATAAAAAAAAATAAAAAAAAATTACTCCAAAATCCATTTCCAAACCGGAACTACTTTTATTTCAAGGCTGTCTTCAATGATGGTGTCTTCGCTGTTTTTGGTTACTAATACTGCCGTTTTGAGCGGAAGATATTTGTTTAAAGCGGTCAAAGCCTTAACTTCACGTTTTTTTGTGTCATCGTCATCAATGCTGTACGAAACCTGAACACCTAATCCCTCCTCGGGGACAAAAAAGTCAACCTCTACATTCTTATTGTAGTAATAAAGTGCGCTTCCATATTTTTTGTACAAGAATATAGCACAAATATTCTCCAAAAGAGCCGTTTCAGGGTTATTCAAAAAGAGGTTCAAAATACCGTTGTCTACAAAATAATGTTTTTTAGTGGTTTGTTTGTCAACGAATTTGCCGGCATAATTCTCAATAGAGAATAAAAGGCACGAATCGCGCAAATATTGAATAAAGTTAGAAACTGTTGAAGCATTGACTGTAAGACCGGTAGCCTTAATCAGGTTTGAAAGTCTGTTGTAAGATGTAGGCTGCATAACGCACGATGCAAGCCGTTTGACAGCAATTCGCAATGCCTCCTCACTCCGCACCCCGTTTCTTACTATTATATCGCTAAAAAATATTTTATTGTAAATATTTGTCAACCAAAGTCTTTTAGCCTTAACGTTTATCAGTTCGGGGAATCCTCCAAAATAGAAATACTCCTCAAACATACGTGCCACGTCGCCTTGAACCTTGCTATATTGCCAATTTTTAGGTAGAGAAACCTTTTGTGCAGACAAGTATTCAGCAAAAGAAAATGGATAAACAGCCATATCCCAATATCTTCCGCCCAAAGTAGTTTGAATATCGCGACTCAACATTTTTGCGTTGCTACCAGTTATGTACACTGTATATTTTTCGTTGGCTAAACGGCGGGCAAAATGCTCCCATCCGTCAATATTCTGTATTTCGTCTAAAAACAAAATTGGCTGACAATCAGATAAAAGTCTATGAGCCTGTATGATAATATCAAGTTCGTTACCCTTGATTTCGTTGATACGTTCGTCGTCGAAACTGATATATACAATCTCGTCGATACTATGCCCTTCTTTTAACAATTGCTGTGCACGCTGAAAAAGCATATACGACTTACCTGCCTGACGCACTCCAACAAAAACATAACTGCCTCTTTCTTCAAACACAAAAGGTCGTTCAACCAACTTGACAGATTGAATAAGTTGTTGATTTTCAACAATAATATTTCTAACCAATTCTTTGTTCATAGCAATAATATTTGTGCAAATATAACAAAAGTTTCTCGTATACAAGAAACTTTCGGGGTATTTTTATCTTATATACAAGAAACTTTCGGGGTGTTTTTATCTTATATGCAAGAAAGGATTATTTAATCCATCCGTGCATACGCATCCATTTTTCGCAGGCATCGTGCCAAAAGGCTTGTGTGTCGGTTGGAGATTTTACCTGCAAACCGTGGTCGCCTTTGGCATAGAGATGTAGTTCTGCCTCAACACCGTTTTTGCGGAGGGCGTCGGTATACATAACGCTGTTGGCGTAGGGCACAAGTTTGTCGTCGAGAGCGTGAGCAAGAAATGCCGGAGGAGTATCCTTGGTAACCTGCTTTTGGCTCGAAAACTTGTCGGTAAGAGCCTGAGGAGCGTCCTTGCCAATAAGAGCCTCGCGCGAACCCATATGTGTAGTTTCGGTCTCCATAGTAATTACAGGATAAATCAAGATAGAAAAATCGGGACGTGCGCTCACATTGTATTCCGATTTGTAAACATTGTCGTTGTAATGCGTAGAGATTACCGAAGCCAAGTGTCCACCAGCCGAAAAGCCTATCACGCCAATTTTGTCGGGGTCGATACCGTATTCCTTGGCATTGGCGCGAACATAGCGCACAGCCTGTTGAGCATCGATAAGCGGACCAACGGAGCGGTCTTGCATAAATTGGTCTTCGGGAAGGCGGTATTTTAGCACAAAAGCATTGATACCCACCGAGGCAAGCCACTCAGCAGTTTGCAAGCCCTCAAAAAGGTAAGTCAACCCAGCATATCCGCCGCCAGGAATAACAATAACCGAAGCGCCAGATGGTTCTTTGGCGGGGAAATAAGCAAGTTGCGGAGTAGACACGCAGCGCATAAAGAAAATGTTAGCGCTTTGTTCGTCGCATTTTTTAGGTTCGCCCTTAGCGCCGGGGATTTTGGTAAAAAGTTCGATAGTTTTGGCGGGTTCGGGAGCCTTAGGCATCTGGGGACGCTGCGGCTGCTGAGCCATTGCGCCTACGCCGATAATCATAGCCGTAGCAAACACGGCTGCAAAAGAATATAGTCTTTTCATTTTTCTGTGATTTTAATTATTATTTTGATGTGCAATAATACAAAAAGAATTGGAAATAACGAACAACATCAAAATATTACTTTGTCAACTTAATAAAAGGGAGATACTTCTTTTCGCCTTGGCTTGTGGTAATATAAATATCCTCAATAAAGATTTTCCCTCCTTCGGGAACGTCATTGATAAGTTGCTTTTGCTGAGCGGTAAACCTCCCAGAACGGCTATCCACATTCCGCGTAAAGCCCTTAACCGTGGCTGATACAGTAAACCCGGACAGACTATCTGTTGTAACAGCATCTTTGAGTTCGGGCGACTTATTTGTGAAAATTTTGGTTGTGAGAACACAGTTGCGAGAATCATTTCCAGTAGAGAAATAATATCTGAACCACCACCGAAGGGCTTGCTCAGTTTCGATATAATACAGGCTACTATTAGTTTCGGCTTAAATGGGTCTGACTTTACTACAACTGTGAGTGGCGCAGTGTATCCGTGGAACGAAATTTTAGTTTTCGTCTTTCCTGGGATAGAGTTGTCAAGAGAGAAATCAGCAAATCTGATGTCGAATCGGTCGTAAGAGCCATCGGCGTAAACAGCCTTGACATTACCGGTTAGTTTCTCGTATTCAAATATTTCAGCAGAAACTTGTGAGAAGTCTAACTTGATAGGTTTCATTGAATTGGATACAACTGTTATAGAAAGAGTATCTTCGCAACCGTGCCAATTTACACTAATATTATGTACGCCAGGTTTTGTTGAATCAAAGAAGTGTCTTGTGTCAGATAATTTAATATAATCCACAGTGCCGTCGTCATAGGCGACACCAATGCTACCGCTCGGGTAATTAAATTGTCGGATAGTATCATTAATTTCTGAAAAGTCGAATCTTACTGGCACTTTATAAACGGTTACTGCAGTATGAATGGTTTTACCGGCATATTCTACGGTTACGTCCTTAGAGCCAGGAGTGCTTGTGTCAAGTCCTGAGAATTTGGCTTCCGATGCATTTACATTAGTGAATGTCCCATCTTTGTATTTAACATCAAAATTTGAAATATACCGATTTAAAGGGAGCTCAGAAATGTATTGTCTGTTTTCGTAGTACCACTTACCATAAGCACTGATATAGACTGAGTCGACATCAACAACTTCGATATCAGTAGTGATTAGCTTGCCTGCAAACTTAATTGTAACAGTCTGTTTTCCGGGATGGTTGGTGTCAAGGCCTGATATTTCGGTCTTTTTTAAAGGGACACTTTTATATATTCCATTCGAATATTTAATTGATATTAGTTCACCTTCTAAATTACTGCCACGATGGAGCGATTTATTGGGGTAATGTATTGATTCTACGATAGGGACTTCTACAGAAACGGTTTCTGCATAATCACCAATAGTAACGGAGATGTTCTGCTTACCGCCCTTATCGGGGTCAAGATTAGAGATTGTAACATTGTCGAGGTCAATTGCAAGAGTTTTACCATTTGAGTATAATACTGTAACCATCTGTTTAGAATAAAAATTCTTTTGCTCATAAGGATACAGAATTTCTGGAAAATCTATTATATCAGAAACGCCTATCACTGAAATTATCTGACTATAAGCAATGCCACAATAGTTGAATGTATAGTCGTAATCTCCGGGGGTGTCAAAACTAACAGGGAGAAAATTCACCAATGTGTGTTCGTATCCATTAAAGCCGTAACGTGTTTCGTACATTGGTAATGAGTGTTCATAGCCCAAATAGAATCGTGGACGTATTATGTCCACCAAAACCGAATCGAACTTTGTTATCCATGCAAAGTCTCTATTATTTTGGAAGAAATCATCTTGATCGACGGCTTCTATTCCGTATGATTTCATAATCTGCACAAAGTCGCTGTCAGAAACAGAGTTTAATTCTTGATTGAAAAGTAGGGCTTTGCATTGAGAGCGTACACCGGCATATTCTACCGTAAATTCTTCAAACCTAACTGCGCGGTGTCAAGTCCTGATATTTTGACATCTGAGAGTGGTACTGAGCCGCAGGTGTTGACAGTATATAGCAATGCAACTTTTTCGTAATCATTGTCTCCGTAAATGTCGTAGCCGGACGGTGGAAAAAAGATTTGCTTAACTTGCTTTTGTGCCGAAGCGCCGCCGAAGGCGAGCAGGGCGGTGAGGATGATGATGAGTTTTTTCATGATGAGTGTTGTTTTATGTAGTTGATTTGTACCTATATTTACTATCTGTTTCTTATTATTCGTTTTATTATTTCACACCGCAATATAGCAATGTTTGGATAAATGTCAAGAGTTTGGAGAGATTTTTTTACAGAATGAGTTGAAAATGGTGGAAAATATGCTAATCCGAAAAAGTTATGACTTTTTTGGATTAGCAAAGGATGAATAAACAAGACTGAAATATAATATTTTGAAATTTCGGATAGAAATGTTTTCTTTGCGTACTAATTTATTTACAGAATAAAATCAAAAATGCACAACATCCTCCTTGTTTGGGACCGTATCGGTGATTATCATCTTGCACGTGTAAGGGCATTGCGGGGGGTGGTAGGCAATAGATTGGTGTTTACCGCCGACCTTGCCGCCGCCGACAACCTATATAAGTGGAAAACCGAAAACCTTGAAAACCATTTTGTGCTTTCCTCTAAAACCGCCGAACAAAAGGATGTGCGCACAAGGTTGAAAAATTTTAAAAAGATTATCAAAACTCACAACATAAAATACTGCTGCCTTGCTGGTTACGGACGTATTGAATATCTGCGGATGATAATTGCCGCAAAACTTCGCGGATGCAAGGTGCTGATTTTTTCGGAAAGTTGGTACGGACGGCGCACACCTTTTAATATATTAAAGTCGTGGTTTTTAAAAATGTTTGCCGATGTGTTTTTGGTGTCGGGCATAAGGGCGAGAGATTTTACTGCTAATATTCTGAAAATCAAGCCAGAAAAAATAGCCATCCCCTACTCCGTGGTAGACAACGCGCATTTTGCAAACCCCGGCAATTATAATCCCGAAACCAAGGTGATGCTCTGTATGGCGCGTTTCAGCAAAGAAAAAAATCAGGAATTTTTGATTAACGCATTCTTAAAATCCTCATTATCGGAAAGTTGGACATTAAAACTCGTTGGCGCAGGTCCGCTAAAAGAAGATTTGGAGCAAAAGTTTAAAGAAAAACATAATATAACGATATGCAATTGGGCAGTATACAACGATTTACCTACGATATACCATAACAGTTCGATGTTTGTTTTAGCAAGTACTTTTGAGCCGTGGGGATTGGTGGTAAACGAGGCTATGAGCGCGGGACTGCCTTGCGTGGTGAGCCATGCCGTGGGTGCTATGCCCGATTTGGTGGACACGTCAAACGGTTTTACATTCGACGAAACCAACGAACAATCGCTCGTGGACGTTTTCAACCGAATTGCCACATTGTCCCAAGAGCAACTTATGCAGATGAGCTGCGCCGCCGTGGAACGAATCAGCCGTTTTACCCCAGAGATTTGGGCGCAACAAGTTGTCAATTCTCTTAAAATATGAACATTATCAACATCATAGACCGTATCGACAAGGTAAATTTCGGCATTTGGAACGCCGCCCTCCTACCCTGCTCCACACTTTATAATATATATAAGGTGAAATGCTTTGCGGTTTTCCCTCGCATTGACGATATACCCGACGTTAAAACGCTCTATAATGTTGAACCAATTATTATATATAACACTGACACAGAGGGGTTTAGAAAAATTTTAGAAAAATTTTCGCCCAAAGATACCATAATTGTAACACACGGCAGTTGGCGTTTCCCTACACTATGGGGAAATTATGCCGCACAAAACGGTTTCAAATGGGTTTACACACCTCACGGAATGTTAGAGCCGTGGAGCAAGAGGTTAAAATGGTTGAAAAAGTTGCTCTATTTCCACTTTATAGAAAGACGGATGATAAAGCGTGCGGCAACCATTAGGGCAGTTTCAAAACCCGAAATGGAAAATCTCAAAAAAGATTTCAAAAAAGTGGTTCACATAACCAACGGAGCGGCAGTTTTTAAAAGTAACTCAGAGGTAACAAAGCCAATAACCCTTTTGTTTCTTGGCAGGCTGAACTCCAAAAAATGCGTCCACGAAATACTCAGGGCGTGGGTTGATTCCAAAGCATTTGGCAATGAGGATTATAGATTAAAAATAGTTGGTCCCGATGATGGCGAGTTTCCCCAGCTTGAAGCATTATACAAGACTTTACCCGAAAACAAAAACGTATATCTCAGCAACACACCCGTTTATGGCGCAGAGAAAGAGGCATTGTTGGCAGAAAGCACATTTTTTCTTTTGCCATCGCAGTCGGAGGGCTTTCCCACATCAGTGTTGGAGGCAGGAATGGCGGGATGCGTACCCGTTATCAGCGACGGTTGCAATTTTCCCGAACTATTTGAAAATCAACTTGGAATCAAAGTAGAAAGCAACTACCAATCGTTGCTGAACTTTTTCAACAATATTCCGCAACCATCTAACCGTAAGCAATATACCGACTATTTTGTTGAGAATTATTCCATAGAGGCAATTGCAGAAAAAATGTTTTCGCTATACAAACGGCTGTTAGAGCATTAAGCCCTCGTCGCAAAAACTGTAATAACTATCGCCGGCGATGATAATGTGCTCGGGAAGGTCGATACGCAGAAGTTTGCAAATCTTTTTTAACTCTTGGGTGAGCGAAATATCCTCTTGGCTAGGGCGACAAGTGCCTCCGGGATGGTTGTGACACAGGATAATGCGTCCGGCATTGCACTCAAAGGCATAACGGAGAATCTCTTTAAAATCTACGGAAACCACATTAGACGCACCTTTGCTTATTTGCTGACGGCGTATAAACAGTCCGCTAATGTTGCAATATATCACCCAAAATTCCTCGTGAGGTTTTTCGCGGAGAAATTTCATCGATTCAAACACATCTTTGCTCGACAAAAGTTTCACCTCGGTGGGCGGTGTGGCGGCTGCGATTCGGCGACCAAGTTCCTGAGCAGCACGGATAATGGTAGACTTTGCCGGACCGATACCTTCCACCTGCTCAATCTCCGAGCGAGTTAGGCGAGTAAACTTCATCAGGTTGTAGTCTGCCATCTTCATTACGTCGTTGGCAAGGTCTAATGCCGAACGCTTTGCTGTACCGTTAGTTATCAGTATAGCAATAAGTTCGGCAACGGAGCAAGCCTCGGGACCATTAGCGATAAATTTTTCGCGTGGGCGGTCGTCTTCGTTCCAATCTTTGATGGGCATAGGATAATGGAAATAAAAAAAGGTCTCAACCGATTACCCGTCAAGACCCTCTTTGCGTATTATGACAACAAAATTATTACAACTTGTTAACAAGTTTCTGCAACTTTGATTTCAAGTTAGCAGCCTTGTTCTGATGGATGATGTTTCTCTTGGCGAGTTTGTCAATCATTTTAACAACACCCGGAAGAGCCTTCTCAGCTTCTTCTTTCTCTTTTGTTGCACGGATTTTTCTTACTGCGTTACGCATTGTAACGGCATAGTAGCGGTTGCGAAGTCTGCGAACTTCGTCCTGTCTGATCTTCTTTTTTGCTGAATGATGATGAGCCATTTCTCTTTTATTTAATGCTTTGGTTTATATTCAAATATTCTGTTTACAAATCAGAGCGCAAAGTAACAAAATATTCTTGATACCAACAAAAAAATTTGCGGATTTAAATTTTAATTTTTACTATTGTACCAAGAAAAATAATTATGAACAATCCAAAAATATCTGTTGTAACGGTGGTTTACAACAGCGCGGCACTTATAGAAAATACCGTTAAAAGTATTATAAATCAATCGTATAGCCACATTGAATACATAGTGGTGGACGGCGGAAGCACAGACGGCACAATAGACATTCTCAACCGTTACAAAAAAAATATTTCTACCCTCATATCCGAACCCGACCGCGGAATTTACGACGCAATGAACAAGGGAATCCACCTTGCCACCAGCGATTTTGTGGTGTTTATCAATTCGGGCGACAAATTTTCTTCACCAGACATTCTTGAAAAAATTTTTTCTAACCCCGACGCCGCCCAAGCCGATGTTATCTATGGCGACACCGACATCACAGACTCAGATGGCAATATTATCCACTCGCGCCGCCACCGTCCGCCCGAAAGTCTCAATTGGAAAAGTTTTAAACGAGGAATGTTGGTTTGTCATCAGAGTTTTATCGCAAGACGCAATTTGATAGATAGTTACGATCTAACCTACCGTTACGCCGCCGATTTTGATTGGTGCATAAGGATTTTAAAAAAATCTAAGAGCGTGCACAATTCGCGTCGAGTGATAAGCCTTTTTCTCGAAGGTGGACAAACCCGTAAGACCATTGTTCCCGGCTTAAAAGAGCGTTTCCGCATAATGCGCCACCACTACGGACTCCTCAGCGCTTTATTTTGGAATATAATATTAGGTGTGCGGTTTACGTGGTTTGTGATACGGCATAGATGGTTTTAACATTCTTTAATCACCTTTTAAATCTCTTAACAATAATAAGTTGTTACTTTGCACCGTAATCGATAAGAAAAAAAATTGTCTTTTTCATAAATACAGAGTTTAATAGTAACAACCAAAAGGAGGCGTGCTGAGGCCTCCTTTTTTTTGTTTTAAGTGCAGGTTTAACAATAAATCCAACTTATTTTTACAAAACGGTATAAATCAGCACTTACACAGTCTCAATTTTTAACAAAAATTCTTACTTTGTTTAATATCCATATAAAATATCCGCCATATCTTTGCAATCGGAAAAAGCGATGAGATATCGGCTTTTTCCGAGTAAATAATTGTCTTTTCATAATATTAGGTTTAGGTTAAAAATTAGTAGCAACAATGGCAGGGAAAACCTGCTTTTGTTGTTTTTATGGGTATAGGTTTGACATCTTTACCAAAAAAAATTATCTTTGTAGCCAAAACCAATCACGATGGATTCCGAAATAATGCTTGTAAAAAACATGGACATTGACCGCAAGCGATGGGACAGCGCCGTGTCGCAAACGCCTTATTGCTCGCTGTTTGGATATTCGTGGTATCTCGACAATGTTTGCTCCACTTGGGACGCGCTCATTACTCCAAACTACCGCCGCATTATGCCTATCCCCGTGTTTGAGGGGCAACACCAGCAAATGCAGCAATACCTTTTGTGGTCGGGAATCTACGGCAACGAAATCACCACAGGTGCAATAGCCGAGGAATTTATCAACCGCATACCCGAAAACTACACCGGACTTTACCTCAACTTCAACAAACTCTGCGACATATCTAACGTAGAAAACGGACTTATCCATCACGAAAAAGTTTATCAAATCGACCTCTTGCAGCCTTACCGCAACCGAAGGTTTCAAACGCCTGCCACCACCAACAAAAAATACTCGGTAGATGCTAAACAGTGCGTATCGTTCTTTTTGGTAAACAACTACAAAACCGAGAGCATTCTTTATTTCCAACTTTTAAAAGAAGTAAAGCAGCGCGGACACTGTCTGATATTTGCCCTTGCCAACACCGACAAAATAATTCTCGGATGCGCCGTGGTATTTATCTCACAAACAGAGATTTACCTAACCGACATCAGCATCAACAAAAACCAAAAAGATTACAAAGCCATCAAAAACGAACTGTTGGACACTATAATCAACTATTTTTCGGGCAAAAATTTCACACTTTATATAAAGACCAACAAACATGGCGTGTACGACAGTTTCGACACCGAAACCCTCGAACTTTTCGACGCCGTGCCATACCCACACATTTATTATATTAGAAACAATATGTCGAAACTATTTAATTTTTTTAATTTTAAATAACTATGACACACACACTTACACAATATCCATCGCCAGCTGACCTCTCCATAGCCCAAATGCGCGACATCAACGTGCAGAAAGACCCGCAGCGTTTTCGCAACAATATCAAGCTGCTTTCGCACCTGCTCGCTTTTGAAATTGGCAAAACTCTCGACTACAAACCCACCAAAGTTACCACTCCGCTCGGCACTGCAAATTGTCGCGACCTTAACGACAAAGTGGTGATTGCCTGCATTTTTCGCGCAGCACTGCCTATGCACGAGGGATTTTTAGACGTGTTTGACTATGCCGAAAGCGCGTTTCTTGCCGAATACCGCTCTTACAACAGCGACGGAAGTTTCGACATCAAATCGGGTTACGTGGCATCGCCCCGTCTCGACGGAAAAATCCTCATAATGGCAGACCCGATGTTAGCCACTGGCGCAAGCATTGTTACCGCTATGGATCTTATCAAAAACCTCGGCACACCCAAGCATATACATTTTGCGTCAATAATTTCGAGCAAAAAAGGTATCGAAACCGTTGAAAACATCGAAAAACCTTGCACCAGCGATATTTGGACAATTGCCACCGACGACACTCTTAATAGTCACGGCTACATTGTGCCCGGACTTGGCGACGCAGGCGACCTCTGTTTTGGTGAAAAACTTTAATCTTTTATGACACAAGGCTTAGTAATAAAATCAACCGGCAGCAACTATTTGGTAGAAATTAATAATCAGATAGTTAACTGCAAAATGCGCGGTAAAATCCGTCTCAGCGGAATACGCACCACCAATCCCGTCGCAGTAGGCGACAATGTTAGCGTGGAACTCTCAAACGATAGCGAAGGCGTTATCACAGAGATACTTCCACGCAAAAACTACATTGTGCGAAAATCTATCAACCTAAGCAAAGAGAGCCACATAATTGCCGCAAACCTCGACCAATGTATGCTTGTGGCAACTCTTATACTGCCCGAAACACCGTTGGAATTTATCGATCGTTTTCTGGTTTCGGCAGAGGCTTACAAAGTGCCGGCAATTATAGTATTCAACAAATCAGACCTTTACGGCGATTTACAAGAAGTGCTAAAAGATACAATGGATATTTACACAAAAATAGGCTACCGTTGTATAGCAGTGTCGGCACAAACAGGCGAAAACGTTGATACTCTGCGTACTATACTCAAAGACAAAACCACATTGATTTCGGGCAACAGCGGCACAGGCAAAAGCACACTGATAAACCGCATAAACCCAGGGTTAGGATTGCGCACGGGCGATATTTCGATGTATAGTCTTCAAGGAAAACACACCACCACATTTGCCGAAATGTTTCACCTCGATTTTGGCGGCAACATTATCGACACCCCCGGCATAAAGGGTTTTGGAATGGTGGGAATGACCCAAGAGGATATTTCGCACAATTTTCCCGAAATATTTGCCCAATTAGAAAACTGCAAATTTTACAACTGCACCCACACCCACGAACCCGGTTGCGCCGTAAAAAAGGCTGTGGAAGAGGGCACAATACACCCCTCGCGTTATCATAGTTACATAAGCATAATATCCGACGACGAAACCCAAAAATACAGAAAATCAAGCCGTGAATAAGTTACTTAAAATATTAGGTTTAATTATTGTAACCTTTGTGTTTACTTTAAATGCAGAGGGTCAAAATGAGTTTAGAAAACTCCACCGAGGGTTTACTGAAAGGGGATATTCCTCTGTAAAGCCGTTTTTAGGAAATCAAAAAGTAGTCTATTGGATTTGCGGCACGTATTTGTTTCCAGAATGGATTGATTCCACAGGCAATTTTATCATTGACACCACCGAATTAATTATTGACACCACCAAAAGCAACCCACGCAAAACAGTGGCTCAATGGTGCAAAGAGCATTTTTTTGAAACAAATTTTATCACTGCCGAAAAAAACGATTGCAGCATCAATATCAACCCGCTCTTTATTTTTGAAGCCCGCAAAATGAAAGGCGACGACACCTCATCACTTCTCACCCGCAACACCCGCGGCATTGAGGCTTTTGGCAAATTAGGAAAGCATATCACCTATTATACAGCATTTTACGAAAATCAAGGCGGATTTTTTCCCCACGAAATGAAGTATATCAACAAATACGAAGTTATTCCCGGGCAAGGACACGGCAAAGAGTTTAAAGAAACTCAGTTAGACTGGGCTTGGGTAACGGGAAATATCTACGTGCGAGCCAACCACAATTTAGAGTTTGTTCTCGGATACGGCAAAAACTTTATCGGACACGGCTACCGCTCAATAATACTCTCCGACCAAGCGTTCAACTATCCCTACGTGCGCTCACAGGTAAGTTTATTTGACCGAAAATTGTTTTTCAACTCAATGTGGGCGCAAATGCAGAGTTGGAACCACGATTCCGACTTTGTAAGCAACAATCACACATTCCACAATGCCACCTACAACGTTCTCGGTTGGAATTCCCCTGTATTAAGAGGTTTGAACCTATCATTAATCCACGGCATTACGTGGAAGAAAAGCCAACAAAGCAACTTTTTGGCAGCAGACCTGAGGGTTTCGCCATTTAGAGAGTTAAATATCTATGCACAAGCACGTTACAACTGCGATGATATTCTCAACAAAAAAGTTGGCTATCAGACCGGATTTGAAATATTTGATGTTTTTGAAATGCTGAAAATCAATGCTGTATTATCGTTTTTAAAAGGTATTGGAGTACTTAGTCGCGACCAAAATCCTTTCCGATTGCACATCCAAGCCGAATACAACAGCAATTCATTAACAGCAATAGACCCATTGCAAAAACCTTACTCGTTTGCACATTACGCCGAGCCGCTACAATTTTCGTTAGATAAAGAAACGCTATTTATCTCAGACCTAACAATTTACAACCGTGTAGAAATATCCTTAATGCACTCCGACAGCAACATCCGCAAATACACCGACATAAAACTCTCGCTCATAGCCAATCGCACCACCGGCTGGCGCATCTACGGCGGCGGATACAAACGCAATGATGAAACGTACTTTTATGTTGGCACAAGTATCTGCCCAGAGAGGAGGTATGAGAGGGAGATGTAGAGGGTTAGATTAAATCAGTTTGCCACTTCTCGAATGTAGTATCTACAAAAGCGTAATCAATCAACTTTTTGGAATCAATCTTAACATAATCGTCTGCGATGGCGTGGTGAAATTTCAAATGAAACGCAAGGCGGAGATCATCGCCAGGCTCGTCGGATTGATGCGCTTCCTTGCTGGTGATAGTGCGGATACGCATTATTTGGTAGATGTCGCAGATGCCTTTGCCCTTGATATACGGTGCAAAAAAATGAAGACCATCGAGAGCAATTGTAGTGGGAAATTTCGCGCCAGTGTAATATATTGTGGCAGTGTGGTTTAAAAACTGTTCCTCGTTACGTTTTACAATTCCAATCAAAAAACGGTTTCCTGTGTCCAAAAAAGTTCCTTTTTGCGGAATCACTTTTTCGATGATGTTGGCCGATGGCGACAGCAGAAGACGTGCGATAAAAACTTCTAACAAAACGCGGTTTTCACTGTCGCCGGGACGCAACGGAAACGCGCCAATATTGACCTTTGAAATGGTTTCGTAAAACTTCGACACCTGAACGTTCGCCCATTCGCCATTGCCGGGAAAAAGAATGTAACCGCCAATAACCTCCTTTTTGAGGGCATTTTGGTTGTAGTTGCGATAATAAATAGCATCGCGGTAACGGTGCATTTGGTTGATAGCATCTTCGGGCGGAGTGTCCACATTGTTTTTGTCGCGATGGTCGATACGGTATTTAGCGTCAAACAGATACGTAAGTTTTTTGCCTTCGGTAATATCAGTCTTAACAAGTTGCAACACAATGTCAGGCTTTTGAATCGTGGTGGGCGATTCAAGGTTATCGAGACCGATGGTTTGACTTTGCTCAGAATTGTAATAGAGTTCGGCAAGTTCCACGCCGTCTTTTTTGAATAGGATTTTCGACTGAGAGCCCTTGTTGAGTTCCCACGTAAAAAGTCCGCTCAATTCGGGACGGTTGCTATGCTCAATGTCGTGGTCGTTAATGTGGAGTTGGTCTTTGATAATGTGGCTCACCTCAATAAAGCACCAAATCTCATAAAGCGTGGCTATATCTTTGGTTTGCAGACGATAAAGACCGTCATTGAGCGAATATGCGCGTTTTAGAGATTGTAAGTTTTATAAACCTGACTATACCCGAATGCCCGTTGAAGTACCAGGCTCTCTTGGTTGATGCCAGTAAAATTGCCAACTGTTCGGAAAAACGGATTATTTGCCAAACGGTCTAATACTTTGGACGTTGACTGCAATTCGGCTTTGAAACTATCGGAAACCTTTTCGTTGTTTTCAATCTGTTTTTTGAGATTGTTGTATTTTTTTGAAATGGTTTTGATGGCGTGTTTCAAAAAACGATTTTCAGTGGTATCATTGGTATAAATTTGATTTTCAATACAATACAAAAACGCTGCGTTGGTACGGTGTTCTGCCAAGAGGTTTTCGAGATTTTGAGGTACGCGCCTGATTTGGTCGATACGCTTGTAGGTGATTTCGCCCGTAAACTTACGCCTCGGACGTTCGATGATGTTTTTGCAAGCGTTGATAAATTTTTGTTGCTCGCCGTTGAAAATGTTCCACCATATCAACTCAGGAGTATCACCCTGAACATCTGGCGAAAAACTATGATAAGTACGCCTTAGGTAATCAAGCGATAAAAGGCGGTATTCGTTCTCTATGTCGTGGATTATCTTTTTCCAATGGCTGTGATAATCAAGTTTTTGGCTAAGGACTTCAAAAGAAAACGTAAATCTCTTTATTTGTTTATCTTTTTGATAATCAACAATTATTTCGCTGCGACCAATCTCGTTGCCATAATTGAGGAAGCCAGCCAAAATGCCGTGACGGAAACTGAAATTTTCATTGTCGGCACGCAACATCGAGCCAAATGCAGCATCCTTTACGTCGCTATCAAATTCTATCCAAATAGGATAATCGGCATTGTCGAAAAAAATGGCATCAGATTTAGTGTTATTTTCTATCTCATTTTCAGATATTTTGACTCTTTTAACTCCATCAGACCACGAATAAAACGACAACAAGTTTTCTTTGCCGATGTTTTTACCGGCATTTTGAGCGATGGTGTTGAATTTGCCACATTCCACCAACATCTTAAAATCTTCGTGTTCGATGGTAAGAATTTCCATTCTCTAACTCCAAAAAATTGTGTATCCAAATTTCAGACGACCTTCCATCTCGTTGAGTTTGCTTAGCGAAACGGATTCTTCTATGGTATCAAAATAACTATCGCAAACGGCTTTCAAGCCATTCTCGACCGCTTTTTTGAGATTTTGAATAACGGTTTGCGTTTTTTCCTCGTCGCCCTCGATACGCGAAAGTATTTTCATTGATGTAATCTCGTCCAAAGCGCGGGCAATTACATAATTTTGGTCTAAACCATCGCCTTTATCATCTTTGTTATATGGCAGATTGTTAACCACATAGAGCAAAAACTCATTGCGTGTGCGGTAAGCTATTTTAAACGGTGTGTTGTTGAGTTTGTCGTTGATGCTTTGAAGATACTCTATCACCGTGTTGCAAACACCCTGATTGTTGGCATAAACATCCACACCCTCCACGGCTTTGCCCACAACGGTGTTGAAATTGATTTTGCCGATGGTTTCGTGCCTTTCGGTAAGACCACCGCGCAAATCCACCTTGTTCATCTCTATGGTCATAGCGCGGTCTAAAACCTTGCGTGAAAACGAAAATGTGGTTTCGTCCATATTCACAGTGCCAATTACAATGAGGTTTTGAGGAATTGTGATGCCATCCTCCAAAAATTGCTGTTGCAATTCGCCGTCAGTGGTAAGTGAACAAACCAAGGTGTGATACCATTCTTGTGCATCTTTTTTCAGTATAGGGTCGGTAACAATTTCTTCTTCATTGAATTTCCGGCTTTCAATAACGCTGAGATATTCAGCAAAATATTGTTCTACGGGCGCAAGGTTCATTTCGTCGAGGCAAAGAAAATAAGGAATACCAGGTTCTTCCCAAGCCTTGACAACAAACTTCAAAAAATCACCCGCCACAAATATAGGCGTACCGCTTGCACGGCTGACGTAGCCGATAAGTTCGGTGCTGTCGTGCCAGTTTGGCTTCACCTGAATCATCTCAAAATTTTTGGGCTTGTGCGCCTTGTATTCTTCGCTGTCGCTGTCCCAACACGCCCGCGCCAATTCCCTCACAATCCGGCTCTTACCCGTGCCTGAGATTCCGGCAAGAAGGATGAATGGCTTGGTGCGTATGGCGGCGAGGAGGGGGCGAAAGGTGTTATCAATATCTGCTTGAATATGAGGTAGAGTTTGTTTGGCAGGACTAATAACGGGACTCAACCGTAAGACCATTTTAGACATCGCAACAAGTGTGGCGCAATATCCATATTCAAACTTATCAATGCTGCTATTTCCACTTAACGCCTCACGTGCTTCATTGCTGTTTGTATTAGGATTTTTACTAACAAAATCAATAAATTCATTAAGCAACGTTTTCGAAATTGTTCTGTTTCCAATTGCACCTTTACTTTCGGATTGTACGATATAACACAAACGGTCTTCATCAACAATGGTAATTTGCCCATTGTCAGACTTATCACCAACTTTGAGTTTTATTAATTCTGTCATAATAAATCAAATTCTAAACAATTTATCACTTTGCGATAATTCTACGATAAAATAGTCTCTATCATTGAGAGTGATAGGCAATTTGTCTTTGAGGATTGACGCAACAAACTGTATGTTTTCATCTTTCACTATATGGGCAATGTCTATAAGTTGATTGTCACTCATTAGTTCTTTTTTGTCTGTGAGCAAAAACTCTAAACAAGGAATGTTCTCCATTCGTGCAAAAATAGTGTATGCAATATCAAAACAAGATATTTCACCCATTTTTTTTCCTGTGCTGAGATTAGCATTAAACGAGGAAAACTTATAGTAACTAACACCTGTTTTTTTATTTGTCACATTATCACACTGAATAGCATACTCCTCATTATAAATCTGTTTGGATATTCTCGAAAAGATATTATTGAATTTATTAATTTGGTTTTGAATTCGACCCATAAAAGCATCTGAGAACAGATTATAATCAATGTTTCTCAGTGATCTTTCTGTTTGTAATATTTCCTCCTCAACTTCACTAATTTGACTTATCAGGTTTTCGTATTCGCCTTTTTTTTGGAATTCCTTATTCAATTCATCAATTAGATTTTCCAAATCCTCATAAGTATCTGATTTAACTATTTTTTTAGTCAGTTTATCCTCTTCCTCTAACAAATAGTTCAATTCCTTATTCAGGGAATACAGATTATCTTCGATTTCAGGCAGGGACTTAACAATAAACGACAGTTTGTTATCAAGCATGCTATTATGATAGTTCACCAAATCATTGAAAGTGTGCTGTAATTTTGGTATAAGCGCATTTGCTTGCTTATAAATCAATTCAAGTTGATTAACATCTATAACAGACTTTTGTTTTTTCAACTCGTTCTGAGTATCCTCTATAAGATTTTTCCTGATTCGCAGAGCATTAATACGGGATGTAATGCTGTTGATTTTATACTTCACATTATTCAGGCTATCCATATCAGCAGAAAAATCAGGGTTGATGTTTAATTCCGCCTTCTTCTTCTCTAATTCTTCTATATGGCTATTAGTCAATCCCAACAGGGAAAGATATGTGTTTTTAGTATTTGATTTTTCCAACTTAGTTTTGTAACTGCTGTCGGATTTGAGTTTTTCCAACAATTCGATTCTTGTGCTACTCTCGTCAAAAGTGCAACCAAACATATACAAGAACAATGTTTCATACTCTGCATCCGAGGTATATGCGTTTAATGTCTTTAACATATTTGATACACTCAAATCTGAGTAACGTATATTGTGCGAAATAATCTGCCTAAAAGTAGGCTTAGATATTTCGTAACCCAAAATTTTACGCTCTAATTCTGAAATGAAATCATCTTCGTTATAGCATACTCCATTGATTTCTCTCAGAACTTTTGAATGTTTCAAAAAATTACGTCTTATAGTAACATCGTTACTATTGAAGTTAGATGTTAAGACAAGTTCCACAACAACATTAGTTCCTATTAGAAAATCCTTTACCTCCTTGTGTTCTACCTTTGGGTTCGCTTCGTCTGAATATATCACTTTGCCATCTTTACCCAAACAGAAATCAATCAGTTTGAGAACGGTAGTTTTTCCTACATTGTTACCGGTAAAAGTGGTAACATTAGGAGTGTTGTCAACAATAAGATTTAACCCCCGATGAAACTTAATTTCGCGTACAATTCCGTTGTCGTTTTTTATGGTGAGTGATTTTATGAACATAATACAACCTCCTCGTCTTTTATTATTGCTGCATCAATAAGATACAACCAATCAATACACAGAATAAAAACAGAAAAACTCATTTTCCTGATTTTTTGAACTTCATAATACAAGTCAAGTACATTTACACGCACTTTCTTCAAAAGCACTTGCAAAACAAGCCCTCCATTGTAGTATATACTGTTCTCTGGTCTTATGTTATCTGGCATCAACATTTTTTATGGCTTTTTAAATATTTTACACCTGATAAAAGCATCAACCAAAATAATATCTACATATAATTCCAAATCGTCGTCATAAAATGAATCAAGATTGGAACTTTGTGATATTTGCTTTTTCAAGTTTTGCGCAATAATCCCATACAACTCATCACCTGAATATTTTGATTTTAGTTTTTCGTACTCTTTGTTGATTTTTTGGAGAACAGCAAAACTCTTGTTAGCACCTTCTGCATCAAAATCATCATAGATATTTTGAACAATGGAATGATAAATTTTGTAACTGTTGATAATAGATTTAAATTCATATAAGTTATTGACTGAAATCTTACTATCAATATCAAAATCTTTGGAATCGAATTGCACCGAACATTGGCTCAAATCAATCAAAGACAACTTATTGATAACGTGAGCCAATCCACTTTTGAATTTCGAATCAAACGTATCAAATGACAACTCTTTTGTTATCAGTTGAAAAACTTTTTCAAGTGTGTCTATATCTAAGCCATTTATATCCCTAAGAAGAATAATTGTATCAAATGAATCCCCCTTAGGATTGAATGTAACACCTGATTCTCTAAGTATATTAAAAGTGTGTTTTTGGATATTATCAACGGAATCAGCGATTGACAAGAATTTAAATGAACAGCCAACATATATTTCGCCCAATTTGTCCAAGGATCTTTGTACTTTTGCAATAGTATTGGTTGCTGATACTTGAATGACTATTTTTTCATTTACAGAAACCAAATCAATGGCGGTTGCATTCTGTTCTGATGAATTCGCATTAACGAGTTTCCAACCGTAAACAAGATTGAGCAAGTCCCGATAGAAATTTTCACAATGTATATGCAAATCAAGAGTATTCAGCCTCCCTCTCACCTTAATTCTATGAGCGAGCCAACTGAGTCGTTCCTCTATCTTATTATAGTATTCTTGTCGTAACATAATATTACTCAATAATTTCAAACAAAGCGCAAGTAACGCCTTTCAATATGTAGTTGCCCGCCGGCTGAAATACAGTTCGGCGATGCAAGGGCAAAGGTACGGAGAATTTTTGGGGATTGCAAAAAAAGATTTGATAAGGAATGGAAATTTGTTTATCTTTGCGGAAAACGAAAAGATTATGGACACACCAAATGCAACCCCTGATAATATCAAAACACTTGTTGCCGATGTAAAGAATATTGTAAGCGATGGTCTTAAAACGGCATACGCCGATGTCAGCAAGGTGATGATTCTCACATATTGGAAAGTTGGCAGACGTATCGTTGAGGAAGAACAACACGGCGAAAAACGTGCTGAATATGGCAAAAAACTTTTGCAAATGCTTGCGGAAGAATTGTCAAAAGATTTTGCAGATGGTTATTCTGACCGTGATTTGCGAAATTATCGACAGTTGTATTTGTGTTTCAACGATTTAGAGATTTGGTACGCGCGCGTACCAAATCTTACGTGGACACATTATAGGGCTCTCCTTAGAGTTAAGGACGAAGACGCACGATATTGGTATCTAAAAGAATCGTCAACAGCTATGTGGAGCACACGCACTCTTGACCGCAATATCGGCTCACAATATTATTACCGTCTTTTGCAATCTCCGAAAAAAGACAATGTTATCGCTGAAATGCAGCAAAAAACGGCTGAGTTTCAATCCGACAAACTCGAATTTATCAAAAGTCCCGTAGTCGCGGAATTTTTGCAACTGAAACCTAATTCTGATTTTACAGAAACCAAACTTGAAAGGGCGATTATTGCGCATTTGAAGGAGTTTTTATTGGAATTAGGGCGTGGATTTGCTTTTTTGAATGAGCAATATCATATTTCAACTCAAACCGGCGACTATTATATCGACCTTGTATTCTACAATGTGGTTTTGAAGTGTTACTTCCTGATCGACTTAAAAACCACCACTATAACACATCAAGACATAGGACAGATGGATATGTATATCCGTATGTTTGACGATTTGAAGCGTACCGAGGGCGACAACCCAACGATAGGACTTTTGCTCTGCGCTGAAACAGACAAGGATATAGCGCGTTATTCTATTCTCAACGACAGCAAACAACTTTTTGCCGCAAAGTACCTGACATTTATGCCGACTAAGGAAGAACTCTTGCGCGAAATAACGCAACAAAAAGAGTTGTTCTATCAGAATGAGAGTTAACCAACGTAGCTGCATTACGTTAGAATTCGCAGATGTGCGACCATGTTAATTTGTCAGATGTCTGACAAATTGGATAAAGGAGATAGATTATTTCTCATATTGTCGAGGTTTGGACGGCTGTATCCTTGTCATAATGCACCTAATAAACGCCTTTCAATATGCACTTCCCCGCCGGCTGAAATACAGGTCGGCGATGCAAGGGCAAAGGTACGGAGAATTTTTGGGGATTGCAAAAAAAGTTCTACTTTTGCCACCGGAAAAACAAAAATCAAAATGAAGAGACTTTACGCATTTATAGAAAAACATTTCGATATAATTGAAACCATTTTGGCAGTGGCTATTATGGTGTCGCTATTTTTGGTAACGCAACTTGTGCCATATTCGCTGCAAATCACGTTCGGTATACTCATTGCCGCCGCGGTGCTCTATTGGATAATGGCTGTGAGGCCGTTTGAAAAAAAAGTTTCGATTTTTAGAAACTTTACACGGCGCGTGGTGTGGAGTTCGTATATGATGTGGGCATTGTCGCTGCTTATGAAACTTGGTTTTGAACAAGACGTAGACACTGATACACTGTTTATTATCACAATGTCAGTGCTTGGCGTGGGATTAATCTGCATCCTGCTCAAAAGATTCAAACTCGGCGAAAAAGACCATTTTATGCCGATGTTTGCTAAAACATTGATATTCATATTGATATTGGCTTGGCTGATGTCGTTTTAAAAATATAGGGAAATGATAGAGATAATGTCGCCGGTGGGCAGTTTCGAGTCGCTTGCATCTGCAATTCAGGCAGGGGCTGGCTCGGTTTACTTTGGCCTCGGAAAACTTAATATGCGTGCGGGAAGTACCGTAAACTTTACCGAAGAGGACCTCGAAAGTATTGTGTCGCTATGTCAGGAACACGGTGTAAAAACCTACCTCGCCGTCAACACCATTATGTACGACACCGACATTGCCGAAATGCACCGCATTATCGACCTTGCCAAACAAAAACATATCACTGCAATAATTGCTTCTGATACAGCCGTTTTGGAATACGCATTAAAACAATGTGTTGAAATTCACGCATCCACACAATTAAATATCAGCAACATCGAGGCTGTAAAATTCTTTTCAAAATATTGCGACGTAATGGTTCTTGCCCGAGAACTCACTCTCGACAAGGTTGCCTACATTCATCAACAAATCAAAGAACAGAATATCCGCGGACCTAAGGGCGAACTTGTACGCATAGAGATGTTTGTGCACGGGGCGTTGTGTATGGCTGTTTCGGGCAAATGCTACCTGAGCCTTCACGAACTCGGACGCAGTGCCAACCGTGGAGCGTGCTTGCAAGTGTGTCGCCGAGCCTACACCGTTAAAGACCGCGAATCTGATATCGAACTCGACGTTGAAAACGAGTACATAATGTCGCCCAAAGACCTCTGCACCATTGGTTTTATCGACAAGATACTTGCCGCCGGAGTGGAAGTGTTGAAAATAGAAGGACGCGCCCGTCCGCCCGAGTATGTAAAACTCGTTACCGAGGTATATCACGAGGCAGTTAAAGCGGTAGAAGAAGGCAGTTTCTCCGCCAAAAAAGCTGAAAAATGGAAGGAGCGTCTCTCGGAAGTGTTCAACCGTGGATTTTGGGATGGATACTATCTGGGGCAGCGTCTCGGCGAATGGAACAATATGCACGGTTCAAAAGCCAAGTATCACAAAGAGTTTGTGGGCACGGTAAACAACTTTTTCAGTCGTTTGAGCGTAGCCGAAATTTACATCAACAGCGGCGAAATCTCCGTTGGCGAGCGAGTATTGATAATAGGACCCACCACCGGCACAATAGATATGACCATCAGTGAAATCCGTTTCGACGACCGCAAGTCCGACACCGCCGTCAAAGGCGACGTAATCTCCATCCCCGTACCAGAGAAAGTAAGGCGCAGCGACAAGCTGTATGTGTTGGTAGAGAATTAATTTATTTTACTACCTTTGCCCCATCATTAAAAATAAAAATAAATATGGAAAATTTCGACAACACCCTCCCCTATAAGGTTAAAGATATGGCTCTTGCCGCTTGGGGACGCAAAGAGATAGAACTTGCCGAGGCCGAAATGCCCGGACTTATGGCTTTGCGCAAAAAATACGCCGCCCAGCAGCCTCTCAAAGGCGCTAAAATTATGGGCTCGCTTCATATGACCGTTCAAACAGCAGTCCTGATCGAAACCCTCACTGCACTTGGCGCACAGGTACGATGGGCAAGTTGCAACATTTTCTCAACCCAAGACCACGCAGCGGCTGCAATAGCACAAGGCGGAGTACCCGTGTTTGCTTGGAAAGGCGAAAGTCTCGAAGAATATTGGTGGTGCACCGAGCAGGCTCTCACATTCGGCGACGGCGTTGGTCCCGACCTGATTGTTGACGACGGTGGCGACGCTACTCTGATGCTTCACCTTGGCGTTGACGCTGAGAATAATCCCAAAATGCTCGACACTCTTCCCAAAGGCGAAGATGCCGTGCAACTTTACAAACGCTTGAAATTCAACCTCGGCATCGACCCGCAAAAATTCCACAAACTTATAAAGAACGTTCGCGGAGTATCAGAGGAGACCACCACAGGCGTTCACCGTCTGTATCAGATGTTTGAGGCAGGCACTCTCCGTTTCCCCGCCATCAACGTAAACGACTCGGTAACCAAGAGCAAATTCGACAACCTCTACGGCTGCCGCGAATCGCTCGCCGACGGTATCAAACGCGCCACCGACATTATGATTGCCGGCAAAGTAGCAGTAGTTTGCGGCTACGGCGACGTTGGCAAGGGCTGCGCACGCAGTATGCGCGGATTTGGTGCAAGAGTAGTGGTTACCGAAGTTGACCCCATCTGCGCACTCCAAGCCGCTATGGAAGGTTTTGAGGTGGTAACAGTAGAAGACGCTCTCCCATACGGCGACATTTACGTAACCTGCACAGGCAACTGCGACATCATCACAGCCGAACACATGACCGCTATGAAAGACAAGGCAATTGTCTGCAACATAGGTCATTTCGACAACGAAATTCAAGTATCCGACCTCGAAAAAATCAAAGGCATCAAAAAAATCAACATCAAACCTCAGGTAGACCAATACATCTTCCCCGACGGACACTCGATTATCCTCCTTGCCGAAGGACGTCTTGTAAACCTCGGATGCGCCACAGGTCACCCCTCGTTTGTAATGAGCAACTCGTTTACAAATCAAACCCTCGCTCAGTTGGATCTTTGGACCAAGAAATACGAAACAGGCGTTTACCGCTTGCCAAAATATCTCGACGAGGAAGTTGCCCGCCTCCACCTCGACCACGTAGGAGCCAAACTCACCAAACTTTCGCAAAAACAAGCCGACTACATCGGCGTTCACGTTGAAGGACCCTACAAGGCTGAGCATTATAGATACTAAACAATTACACAATAAAAAACGGATAGCAAACATTTGCTGTCCGTTTTTTTATATTTCAACCGCAAAAATCAAATAACCATTTTTAAAAATTTCACGTTATAATAATTGCATTTGTAATACAAATGATATATATTTGCAATTTATTGTAGTACAATTAATCGTAAAAATTATGGCAACAGCAGCAATCAGAAAACCCGTATCATTTAGATTAAAAGCCGACCTTATAGAAGAACTCAAAATTAAGGCTGCCCGAACAAACCGTTCGTTAAATAATTATGTTGAGAGTGTGCTTCTCGACGATGTTTACGATGAGCCCAACGAAGTAACTAAAGCGGCCATTGAAGAAGTAATGTCGGGTAAAAATCCATCAAAAGAGTACACCAATATTGACGAAATGTTCAACGAGATACTAAACGAAGCATAATGAAGATTATTAAAACATCTACCCAATTCCGCAAGGACTTGAAACGTTACAAACACAAACCGTTGAAATTACAAGCCTTGAAACAAATATTGGAAATGCTTGAATATGAAAAACCCATTCCATCAGAATGCCATCCCCATATGCTCAAAGGAGAATACAAAGGATGTATGGAGTGCCATATAGAAGATGATTTCTTGATTATTTGGTTCGACGAAAAAAATAACGTAATTGAATTAGTTCGTTTAGGCACTCACTCTGAACTATTTAAGAATAATTAAACCTATGCACTGCAACAATTTAGACGAAGTACGCGCAAATATCGACCGGATAGATAGCGCAATAACAGCCCTCATAGCCGAAAGGGGCGAATATGTGGCTCAGGCCGCTACCTTCAAAAAAAAAACGAGGAAGGCGTAAAAGACTCATCACGAGTAGAAAAAGTAATTCAAAAAGTGCGTTCCAAAGCCAAAACACTTGGCGCAGACCCCGATATGGTAGAAAAACTCTACCGACAAATGATAGCATCGTTTATCAAAAAAGAGATGGCAGAGTTTAACGAAAACCAACCGATAACACTCTTAGACAATATCCATCGCATTTTCACCACCCCAATGGGTGCACAGCGTATTGCCAAAAACCTTTTGCTACCAGCCGACACCGACCCTGTGGAATATTGCAAACAAAAAATTCAATCGCCCCTATGCACCATCACCCGCAACGGCAAAAACTATTACTGCACCATCGACGGCATCACAATCACAGTTAACGCTAAGAGTTACACGATTATAACTGCGCATAATATATAATTCTATATGACATTTCTCTACCCTACTCCATCCCCCCTCTCCCCTATCCTCCTCTCATCCGATGGCGAAGTACTTACAAATCTGCACTTTATACATTCAAGTGAGGCGGCTCTGGTGGAGAATGGTGGCACTTTGCCAATATTTAAGGATGTAACCAAGTGGTTAGATGATTATTTTTCGGGGAAAGTTCCGCATTATACACCTGAATATCAAATTAATAACGCAACTCCGTTTCGCAGAGAAGTTTTAGAAATATTGAAAAAAATTCCATACGGCGAAACAATCACTTACGGCGAAATAGCCAACAAAATCGCAAAAAATCACAATATTAACAAAATGTCGGCTCAGGCAGTTGGCGGTGCAGTGGGTTGGAATCCGATTGGAATAATTATACCTTGCCACAGAGTTTTAGGCGTTGGCAAAAAAATTACAGGTTACAGCGGAGGCATACACAACAAAATTGGTCTATTGAATATTGAGGGGATAGAATTTGCAAACTAACTGAGATGGCAATTGTGTAAAAAAATTTTATAGTGTTGTAATTTTTTTTACACTTTTACACTATTGCTAAAACCTCAAACTATTACTAATCAGCAAAATATTTATAATAGTACGCTCTGTAATGAATTAAAACGGTGTTACTATATTTTCACTTAAAGCAACCAGTATGAAAAAACTAACTTTACGATCAGCAACCATTATTATTTCCAGTACAATTGTACATAGGGCTCATGCTCAGGATTTTCTATACCTTATGCCCAGCAAAGAGATTGCCGAAACCGACGAAGACTTCTATTTCAAAGCCTACCAAATGGATAAGCAGACATTCGCCCTGTCAGACCGCAGTCGTACACTTTATCTTCAAGTACGCACCCTATCCGATAGCGTGGTTTGGAGCGAGAAATATCCATTAGTTTCGGGTCGTGCCAATGGACATATTTATATAGGTACCGATTGTCCTCAGGGTGAATACTTTATAAAGGTTATACGCAATCTTCGTTTACATCCGACAATACCCAAGCCATTCGTCCTAAGCGACTTGTTGATAGATAAATACAAGGCAAATCGTTCTATCGTAAATATGTTTGACACCATTAATGAATGTAGGCTCAATAATCCACACTATATCATTAATAATCAGTTTATTCAAACCTACAATTCAAGTAGAATCAAGTTCGACGAAAATGCTATTCTTTTGAGCAACCCGAAGTCATCACCGACGAAAACGGTAACGCAGAAATTCCCTTTGCCGCATCTGATGTCAACAGCGAGTTCATAGGTATTGTGGAAGTCATCGACGGAAACGGACTTATGGGATATCAGATATTTAATTGTAGAGTAATAAAGAAATAAAGGCTTGATTATCAAACAAAAAAAATTACAATACAAAAAAAGCATCGGCATTTAACCGATGCTTTTATATTTTTTAATGGTGACCCCGGCGGGATTCAAACCCACGACCTCAGGAACCGGAATCCTACGTTCTATTCAGCTAAACTACGGGGCCTTTTATCTATTCGCTTGGGCGCTCTATGAGTTCGATTGGAATTTTAAGGCAATCCTTGTAGCCCGATCCTTCATCAAACATATCTTCATCGTAAGTTTCGTAAATCCAATCGATATGAATGTCAGAGCCTTCTGCATGCAGTTTTTCTAACCGTACCAATAGTTCGTAAACAGCCTTGTTTGATGCCGAAGATAATATCGAAAACTCAAATTCTATTTTTATTTCACCTTTCCATGTAGGGATAAGGGTGAGGAGTTTTTCGATAATAGGTGTGTAGAATTCTACCGCGTTTTCGGGAAACGAGGGGCCTTCGACCCTTACAAACCTCTTATCGCCGTCGATTATTATCGCCGGTGTATCATCAGAGGCTTCTATTGTTAGTTTGTTGTCTACGAGTTCCATTTGCGCTGCGATTAGTTAAAATTTTTTTTATCGGAATCAACCGACACTTTCAAGCTGCAAATTTAATAAAAATTTTAATGACTTGTGTATACTGTTTCGATAATTATTTTTGCAATAATCTCAAAACGTTGATTATCAATATCTTTCAAATGGTCATTTTTAATAACCTCGGCATTTCCGTTACGAAGATATTGTCCTGCCAAGCAAAACGAACGGACTCCTGCCACAGCGCTCACAATAGTGTTGTCGCCATAATAGGGTGTCGCTATCACCTCAGGAAAGAGGGTCTCGGCATCAAATAGTTTAGCTGTGCTGCGTGCAAAATAAAAATGGCGCGATGCAAAATGGTTTGAATTGCCGTCGATTGCAAAAAAAGCATCTTTGTGCGCGGAATGCATTACGCTAATGCCGTACTGATATTGCGAAATAATTTCTTTGTTATCCTCAGCCCACGCCTGTGCACCAAGACAATAGCGCAGATGACCATTGATTGTGGAATCGTTGAGATAGGCAAAACGTCCGTCGAAAAACACAATATCGATACCACAACCAGGGTCTCGCTCGGCAAAATAACGCGAAAGCGACATCAACAGAGCAGCTCCCGAAGCGCAATCGGCAGTATCGCCTGAAAATGGATTTTGGTCGTAATTGGTGTAGAGCAAAACACGGTCGTGGTAGCCGGCGTTAAACTTACATATTATATTATTAAGTGTAACCGAAAGAGAATCGTTGAGTTGCACATTTCGACTCTGCACCATCACGGTGTCGGCGTGTTTGCGCATTTCACCACAAATAAAATCCTTGGCATCGGCAATGCTCTTCGAACCGCTAAAACGCATAGTATAACGGTTAAGACTGTCGGCAAAATCCATTGCGCAGTTGTTGTAATAACCGATAGGCACAGGCACAGGAGCGCACGCAGCCATCATCAGCAACAATAATATGCTAAAATAGCGCAAGTTGCACATCATCATCGTTAAAAGTTGTAAGATTTTTACCTAAATGCTTGTAAGCAAAGGGAGTAACCTCTCGCCCGCGTGGGGTGCGTTTCAAAAGTCCCTCCATAATAAGGTACGGTTCGTAAACCTCCTCGATAGTGCCGCTATCTTCGCCCACAGCCGTGGCAATGGTGTTTAATCCCACAGGACCGCCCTGAAATTTATCGATAATGGTGCAGAGAATCTTGTTGTCCATTTCGTCTAAGCCGAGCGAATCTATATTAAGGTTGTCGAGAGCGTATTTTGTTATCTCTAAGTCGATTACGCCGTTACCCTTAACCTGCGCAAAATCCCTTACACGGCGAAGTAACGAATTGGCAATACGCGGAGTACCACGGCTACGCGATGCTATTTCACCGGCAGCTGGCTGGTCGATTTCTACATTTAAGATTTTGGCGGCACGCATTACAATACGTGTAAGCACCTCGATATCATAATATTCAAGCAAAAGATTGATACCAAACCTTGCACGCAGAGGAGCGGTGAGCAATCCAGCACGTGTGGTTGCGCCAACAAGCGTAAAAGGATTTAAGGTTAATTGCACCGAACGCGCCGCCGGACCTTTATCGATAACAATATCAATCTTAAAATCCTCCATTGCCGAATAGAGGTATTCCTCCACCACGGGCGAGAGGCGGTGAATCTCGTCGATAAAAAGCACATCGCGGCTGTCGAGATTGGTGAGTAATCCGGCAAGGTCGCCGGGTTTGTCGAGCACTGGTCCAGATGTAGTTTTCATTCCCACGCCGAGTTCGTTGGCTATGATATTAGAAAGTGTGGTTTTGCCCAAACCGGGAGGGCCGTGAAAAAGCACATGGTCGAGTGCCTCGCCGCGCATCTTGGCCGCCTTCACAAACACTTCGAGGTTTTCACGAAGTTTTTTTTGACCGTTGAAATCGTCGAAAGTTAAAGGGCGGAGTTTGCGCTCAAACTCTTTTTCCTTTTCGGATATGTTGTTGATTGCTCTGATGTCCATTACGCTGATTTTTGTTTTCGCCGTAAAGATAGTAAAAAATATGGAAGGCTATAAAAAAACTTTTATTTTGCAGTGCTATATAGTTTGCAGATTTCCTTAACCACCTGTTCGATAGGCTGATAACCTGCCACAAGAGTATTAATGCTCTTAGAATTGCTATATAGTTTAAAATCGGTAATGAGGCTAATAAAATCGTCGTTGAGCCGTGGATTGTGGCGCGAAAATAGGTATTTAATTCTGTACCAAACTTTTAGAAAAGCAAACATAAATTTACATACATTAAACTTAGGACGTTTAACGCCAAAATTATCGGCAATATAAAATAGCAATTCGGCAAAACTCATACACTGTGAAACAGTTATAAAACGCTCTTTAATAAAGCGTTGCTTAGAGAGTGAAAGCATACAGCGCACAAGGTCGTTGACACCAATAAAACCCGTTACACCTTTGGTATATAATAATAAACCACGACTAACACGTGCAAACATTGCGCTACTATCTTTGTGCCAATCACCGGGACCAATAATAAAACCTGCATTGATAATCGAGCCAGGCAAACCCTCTTCAAAAGCTCTCCAAACCTCCATTTCGCTCAAAAACGATGCTTGTGAAAATTCGGTATAATTACCTTTTGGGTCGCGTTCTGATTTTTCGGTAATCTCTTTCATCTCAGGTTCATCGCCCAAGGCTTGGAGATTACTTACATGGCAAAAATATTTTACACCGGCATTTCGAGCCTCGTCTACAAGCAGCGCTGTGCTGGTAACAATGCCGTTGATAATATTGTCATCTTTTTTCAGACCAAAAAAAGCAGGAGTAGAGCAGTTGAACACCACATCTATTTCGCAGAGCATATCGGCAACAGAATCGCGGTCGAATGGGTCGGCTTCCACCCAATCAATTTCGTCAAAAAGATTGTCGCAGTCAGAAAAATAGTATCCCATAATCTTACGAAAACGATCCATATCGCTACGGTCGGATTTTACGGCACGGATAGGAAGTCCCTTTTGCAGCAGAGTGCAAATCGTATGTGCTCCTAATATGGTGGTTGGACCGATTACAAGATACATTGAGGATGTTTTTAACGCTTTGTAAAAGTAAAGCATAAATATTAATAGAATAGTGCCTTAAATTGAACTTATTATTAAGAAATGAAACATTTTTTGTACTATAAAGTACAATTGTTGTACATTTGCAACTAAAAGCAAAGAGCGTTAATGGATAATATAAAAATTGCCGGCAGTTTAATTATATCGTTGATTGTAAGCCTATTAACGATACCATCGATAGTGCGTGTAGCCAAAAGCAAGCATTTGTGCGAAAAGCCGCACGACCGTCATATACACCAAGGCAATATACCCACACTCGGCGGATGCGCTATATTTGGAGCATTTGTAACCACAATGTGCCTCTTTGAAGGCGATAGCGCAAGTTTTATTCCTTACCTTGCCGCTTCATGCATAATTCTCTTTTTTACAGGTATTAAAGACGACATTATGATAATTGCGCCGCTAACAAAACTTGCCGGACAAATCACTGCCGCACTTGTGCTCTGTGCTGCGGGCGATATTCGCATTACAAGTATGCAAGGACTGTTTAATATTCAGGAATTGCCTTACGCTGTGAGCATTGCGCTATCGGTGTTAGTGGTGGTGGCAATAATCAACGCCTTCAACTTAATTGACGGAATCGACGGACTTGCAGGTTCGCTCAGCATATCGTCGGCGGCAATGTTCGGATTGTGGTTTTGGTACGAAGGGAACACTGCAATATGCATAGTATCAGCAAGTTTTATAGGTGCTGTAATAGGTTTTTTGCGCTACAATCTTTTCTCGCAAAAAAACAAAATATTTATGGGCGACACCGGCGCACAACTTGTGGGATTGGTATGCGTGTTTCTTGCCATAAAATTTGTAGAAGCAAACAACAATATATCAACCACATACATTGTCCGCGGAGCACCGGCTGTGGCATTTGCAATATTGGCAGTGCCAGCATTCGACGTGCTTAGAGTTATGTTTTTGAGAATCATACTCAAACGCCCGATTTTTCATCCCGACAATATTCACATACACTACAAACTGTTGGAACTCGGACTATCGCACAAACAATCCGACATTGTGCTGAATTTTTTCAACATAGCATTTGCAGTTGGAGTTTATTTCTTATCCAAATATACTTATATCAACCGTATAGGATTGATAATGCTGCTTGTGCTGATGGTTTCGTTTCATATTCCGCAGATAATTATCAACCGCCGCCGCAAACATAAGAGCCTATGAAAACAGCCGTAACAATATTATTAATAATATGTGCTGTAGCGGTTAGCGGGCAAAACCCTTACCGTTACGACTTTCTTGACCAAAAATCGTTTCATTCGGCTCTGCAACCCTACGAAGATACCGCTAAAACTACTGCAAAAGACTATCAGATAGATATTTATCCATTAGTTAACATTGCTGCCGGCGCAGGCGACAACGATATGCACACACTTTATTCGGCAAACGCAGGTGCTGAGGTAAAAGCCAATTTAACATCGAAACTTACAGCAAGTTATAGAATTTACGGCGGAATTTCACGCTACATGGATTATTTTGCCAACCTTGCCGATAGTCTACACTACATACCCGCAGCAGGAAGTTTCAAAAAAAACGGCGACACCTATTTTTCATTATATCATGATTTTAACCTTACCTACCATTTAGCCGACTACCTTAAATTTTCGGCAGGCAAAGGTCGCAAAAAAATAGGCGACGGATACCGTTCGGTACTGCTTTCAAACAACAACAGCGGTATGTACTATTTCGACATTATTGCAGGCACAGGAAGTTTTAAATACATTTTTTCGGTAAACACAGCCAAAAGCCTTGATAGTAAAACAGGAAGAGGACGCACAAAATATATTGTATATCACGCAATTAGTTGGAATATCACCAATTATCTTAATATCGGCGGATTTGAATCTGTGTCAACCATTAAACGCGATTCATCGGGTAATAGCCAATTTGTTGACATTCATTACCTAAACCCTGTTTTATTTCTACGACCGGTAGAATATTCGATAGGTTCGCCCGACAATATTTTAATGGGCATTTTTGGCAAAGTGCGTTATTACCGCAAAAATATTTTATACGCTCAGGTAATGTTAGATGAATTTAACTCATCATTTTTAAAAGCGGGAAGCGATTGGTGGGCAAAAAAATTTGCTATTCAGGCAGGAGCACGTGGCGAGGTTTTCAATCGCTTGAAATATTTAGCCGAAGCCAACTACATTCGCCCATTTATGTATTCGCACGATGATGCTATACGCTCATATTCAATACATTCGCAACCATTAGCACATCCCTACGGAGCAAATCTCAAAGAATGCATTCTAAACCTATCTTACACCACCAAAAACAATAAATGGAACATAGACTTAACTGCCGACATAGTTAAAACAGGCATCGACACCGACACAATATCCTACGGCGGCAATGTTTTGAGGCCATACACACTCCGCAGCGACGACTACGGGCAATCAATGCTTCAAGGCAAACCACTGACTATTACCGATTTAAACCTGACAGTAGAATACAAAATGAGATTAAATTTTGATTCAGAAGGATATATATTGAAACCTTTTGTTACTTTTGGGTGTTACAACAATGAAGAAAAGAATGTATATTTTTTGATAGGAATCAAAAATTTTGATTTAACGAGATTTTATTGACAACTAACATAATACAATAATATATTTAAAGCAAAAGTTTATGGATAGGACAACAGACTTCCTCGTAGTGGGCAGCGGCGTAGCGGGATTATGTTTCGCACTAAAAGCCGCCGAAAAAGGCAGCGTGCTTATCGTTACAAAAGCCTCAGTTACAGATGCTAACACCAAGTTTGCGCAGGGCGGAATTGCTTCCGTTACTGGCGAGGGCGATACTTTTGAAAAGCATATTCACGACACAATGGTAGCAGGCGATTTTCTCTCAAAAGAAAACATCGTAAAAATTGTAGTTGAGGAGGCGCCCGACCGTATTAAAGAACTTGTGCAATGGGGCACCGAGTTTGACCGCAAGAGCGACGGAAGTTTCGACCTCCACAAAGAGGGCGGACACAGCGATTTCCGCATTCTCCACCACAAAGATAACACAGGTTTTGAGGTAGAACGAGCTCTTGTTGAGAGAGTTAAGGCTACTCCTAACATCACCATGGTAGACCATTTTTACGCCATGGAACTTATTACACAGCACTATCTTGGCAAAACCGTTACTAAATACGACGATGATATTGAGTGCTACGGCATTTACGCCCTCAACACAAAAACTGGAAAGGTAGAAAAAATCCTCTCAAAAATCACCTACCTTGCCACTGGCGGCATCGGCAATATTTACCAAGTAACCACTAATCCTCCGATTGCCACAGGCGACGGTATTGCAATGGTTCACCGTGCTAAGGGCGTTGTAGACAATATGGAGTTTGTGCAATTTCACCCCACTTCGCTATATCATCCTGGCGAACGTCCTTCGTACTTGATTACCGAGGCTATGCGCGGTTTTGGTGCAATTCTCAAAACCCAAGACGGCAAAACCTTTATGGAAAAATACGACGAACGCGGCTGTCTTGCTCCTCGCGACATTGTTGCCCGCGCTATCGACAACGAAATGAAAATCCGTGGCGACGAATATGTTTACCTTGACGCCACAGTTACCGACCATGAGGAACTCAAAAAACATTTCCCAAATATTTACGAAAAATGCCTCTCGATAGGTATTGACATTACCAAACAGCCAATTCCCGTTGTTCCCGCAGCCCATTACCTTTGCGGCGGCATACGCGTAGACGAATTTGGACGCACAACAATCCACAACCTTTATGCAGGAGGCGAAACAGCTTGCACAGGATTGCACGGAGCTAACCGACTTGCATCTAACTCGCTTTTAGAAGCATTAGTATTTGCCCATCGTTCGGCAATGCATTCTGCCAATATCTTGTCGGGCATAAAATTCTGCGAAAACATCCCCGCATGGAACGACGACGGCACCACAATGAACGAAGAGAATATTCTTATCACTCAATCGTTTAAAGAGTTACAGCAAATTATGACCTACTACGTGGGTATCGTACGCAGCAACGAACGTATGAAACGCGCCTTCGACCGTTTGCAGATTCTCTACAACGAAACCGAAGATCTCTACCGCCGTTCAAAAATCACCGTTCCGCTCTGCGAACTCCGCAACGCGCTTGTAACAGCTTACCTTGTAATCAAGATGGCACGTCGTCGCCGCGAAAGCATTGGTTTGCACTACAATATCGATACTCCGAAAAAGAAGTAGGGATTATTCACGATTACTTAACTTTTAGACAACGCCCGTTTAGGTTACTTAGCATATATTTGCGATGTATTAAGCGAGTCTAAAACAAACTCCTAATATATTGAATATTATTAAAGATGTCGTGAGACATCTTTTTTTGTGTAAGAGTTACAGCAACTTTGGCATACACGGTTCGTAGGTCATTCTATGAAGCGGGGTAACGCCGTATTTTTGAATGGCCTCGATGTGGTCTTTGGTGGGATAGGCTTTGTTTTTGGCCCAATTGTATTCGGGATATTGCTCGGCGGCGCGGGTTATCCATTCGTCGCGATAGGTTTTGGCAAGGATAGAGGCGGCTGCAATTGATAGATAAAGAGAATCGCCTTTAACTACTGTTTTATAAGGAATTGTTTTATATGGCTTAAATTTGTTCCCGTCGATGATAATGAATGCAGGTGTAACGCTCAAACCGTCCAAAGCACGGTGCATAGCACGGATAGAGGCATTGAGAATGTTGATGCGGTCTATTTCTTGATTATCGCACGAAGCAACGCAATATGAGGCGGCATCGCGGATAATCTCATCGCGAAGCAGAAGTCGTTTTTTTTCGGATAATTGTTTGCTATCGTTGATGTTAGGATTAAAGTAACCGCTTGGAAACACCACCGCAGCAGCAAACACAGGACCAGCCAGACATCCACGTCCTGCCTCATCGCATCCCGCCTCAGGGTAGTTGGTTTGATAAAACGCTTCCATAATTCATTATTTAAAATAAAAGCGAATGATTTCCTCATTCGCTTTTATTTGTGTGTTTCAGTTTGTTATGCTATTGTAAGCACAAACCAATTCTTTTTACCTTTGCGGACGAGGATGTATTTTTCGTCTAAAAGGTAAGTGGTGTCGATTTTGGTTTCGGGGTCGGACACCTTTTCTTGGTTGATGCTCAGCGAGTTTTCTTTGGTGATAGCGCGACGGGCCTCGCCTTTGGAGGTAAATACCTGCGATTTTTCTGCCAAAAGGTCAAGAACGCCTATGCCAGCAGCAAGTTCGTCTTTGGAAATCTTGAACTGAGGAACGCCGCTGAATATCTCTAAGAACGATTTTTCGTCTAATTTCAAGAGTTGTTCCTTGGTGCCTTTGCCAAAAAGTATCTGTGTGGCGGCAATTGCGGTGTTGTAAGCTTTTTCGCCATGAACCATAATGGTGATACGTTTAGCAAGTTCGCTCTGCAACAGACGGCGACCTTGGTCGGTACGGTGCTCTTCAATAAGGTTTTCAATCTCCTCTTTCGACAAGAGGGTGTAAATCTTGATGTAACGCTCGGCATCTTCGTCGGAGGTGTTGATCCAAAACTGATAAAACTCGTAGGGAGAAGTAAGTTTTGGGTCGAGCCAAACATTGCCTTTCTCAGTTTTGCCAAACTTAGTGCCGTCGGCTTTCTTGATAAGGGGACATGTAAGACCGAATGCCTCAGCCTCGATACCGTCGATACGGCGGATAAGTTCCACGCCAGTGGTGATATTGCCCCACTGATCGGCGCCACCCATTTGGAGTTTGCAATTTTTGTGCTTGCGAAGATAGTAGAAGTCGTAGCCCTGCATCAATTGGTATGAGAACTCAGTAAACGACATTCCTTCGCGGCTGTCGGATGCAAAACGCTTTTTAACGCTATCCTTAGCCATCATATAGTTAACGGTGATGTGCTTGCCGATGTCGCGGATAAAAGAGATAAACGAAAAATCTTTCATCCAATCGTAGTTGTCCACAAGTTCGGCAGAGTTGATAGCGTCGGAGTCAAAATCCAAAAATTTCGACAACTGTGCCTTGATGCAAGCCTTATTGTGGTTGAGGGTTTTCTCGTCTAAGAGATTACGCTCGGCAGATTTTCCCGAGGGGTCGCCTACCATACCTGTTGCACCTCCTACGAGAGCGATAGGCTTGTGTCCTGCCATTTGGAAATGTTTCAAAATCATTATCGAAACCAAGTGGCCTATATGAAGCGAATCGGCAGTGGGGTCAATGCCCACGTAAGCCGTTGTCATCTCTTTTGCAAGTTGTTCTTCGGTGCCCGGCATCATATCGTGTATCATGCCGCGCCATTTCAAATCGTCTATAAAACTCATTTTATTAAATTGGAAATTGATAATTGACAATTGACAATGCCATAAGGGCAACTATCAACTGTCAACTATCGATCGTTAAATACTAATGTTTAAAACGAGAAAGGAATTTCATATCGTTTTCAAAAAACATACGGATGTCGGTAACGCCGTAGCGGAGCATTGCAGTACGCTCTATGCCCATACCGAATGCAAATCCCGAATAAACCTCGGGGTCGATACCGCAGCTACGCAAAACGTTGGGGTGAACCATTCCGCAGCCGAGAATTTCGAGCCATCCTGTGCCTTTGCATATTGCGCAGCCCTTGCCGCCGCAGATAGAGCACGAAACGTCCATTTCGGCGCTCGGTTCGGTAAAGGGGAAGTACGACGGACGAAGACGAATCTCAGTTTTTTCGCCGTAAAATTCTTTGGCAAAATACATTAGCGTTTGTTTAAGGTCGGCAAACGAAACGTTTTTATCAATATAAAGACCTTCTACCTGATGAAAAATGCAATGCGAGCGAGCCGATACAGCCTCGTTGCGGAACACACGTCCAGGAACAAGCACACGGATAGGCGGCTGCTGTTTTTCCATTACCCTAACCTGACCGCCCGAAGTGTGGGTGCGGAGAAGAATGTCGGGGTCGGTTTCTATAAAGAATGTATCCTGCATATCGCGTGCGGGGTGCTCGGGCGGGAAGTTGAGGGCGGTAAAATTGTGATAATCGTCTTCAATTTCCTGACCTTCGGCAACGGTAAAACCAAGGCGTCCAAATATTTCGATAATCTCGTTTTTTACCATTGTGATTGGGTGGTGCGAACCGAGAGCGATATTAGGACCGGGCAGCGATGTGTCGAGGTCGGCAGGCTTAGACGAATCCTCCTCAGAGCGTTCCTTAGCCTCCTGAATTTTTTGTTCTACTAACTGTTTAAGAGTGTTGATTTTTTGACCGAAGTCTTTTTTCTGCTCCGAGGGAACGTTTTTAAACTCGGCAAAAATCTCGTTTAGGATGCCTTTCTTAGCCAAAAACTTCAAACGGAGTTCTTCGGCCTTGGCAGCGGTTTCTGCTTTAAAATTTTTTACTTCCTCAATGAAGTCTGCAAGTTTCTCAATCATTTTTTTTACTGTATTATTCCACTACCGACACCTTTATAATAACAACGTCTTTTTTAGGACGGTCGGCAGTATCTGTTTCTGTTCCTGCAATTTTGTCAACGACATCAAGTCCTTCCACAACCTCGCCAAACACAGTGTATTGAGCGTCGAGAGTGGGAGTTCCGCCGATGGTTTCGTAAATTCTTTTCTGCTCGTCGGAAAATACGAATCCGTAGTTTTCCAACTGTTTGATCTGACCTTCGCTGATGGTCTTGCCGTGAACAATATAGAACTGCGAACCGCTTGAACGGCGCTGTGGGTTACCTTGGTCGCCTGTGCGTGCTGCTGCAAGAGCGCCTTTCTTGTGGAAATACTGCGGCAAGAGTTCGGCGGGGATAGTGTATCCGGGACCGCCAGAGCCGAGATGTTTGCCTGCGTCGGCGCCTTTTGACTCGGGGTCACCGCCCTGAATCATAAAGCCTTCGATAACGCGGTGGAAAAGAAGTCCGTCGTAAAAATGCTCTTTGGCAAGTTTGATAAAATTGTCGCGGTGGAGGGGGGTGCCGTCGTAAAGTTTAATTTTCATTGTTCCCTCCGATGTCTCCATCAGAATCATTGTTTCGTGTGTTTTATTATTCTTTTGTGCGTAAGTGCCGGCAGTTGCAGACAACAAACATAATGTTATTACTAATATTTTTAATAGTTTCATAGTCAGACCAATTTAGAGGTTAATAATGCGCAAATATAAGCAGATTTTTTTTAAAACAAAAAAATTTACACTAAATACCACTCTTGCAAATAATTCTGACGTGTGCCGCAGTTGGGACACGAGGTTTGAAATGCGTCGATATTGCTGCCGCAGTTTTTGCATTTGAGAGCCACGCCGCGTTCATATTGAGCCTTTGCCTCTTCCACACGCGCAAAAAACGTCGAACCCTTCAAAAATCTGGGTAATCTCGCGGCAGTTTTTGAGCAGTTGCGATTGCAATGAATAACGCTCGCCGCCCACTTCGAGCACAAACGAATCGGGGGCGTAGATATATTTTAGATGTGGATTCTTGTTGATAAGGTCTAAGAGCGAGTTTTCTTGATAAACCACTGGCTTGAAATCATTGGCAAGGTCGGGATGAACCTTCAAGATATAGTTGAAAGCGGTGTCAGACGGGTTTGTGTCGGGCGAATAGTTGCGGGGCTATCACATCAGAAATTTTCGCACTCACGGCTGATAAGGGCATTAAGGATTTAGTCCTCAGACTTCAAAACAGCGGGTCGATAACCTGCTGAGGCTGAGTTTTTGGTTGTTCCTGCGGTATTGGTGGTGGCGTGTTATCAGCCATATTCTTTCAAAATATAAAAGTTCAACATTGCAGATGTATGATTTATTTTGATAAAGACAAAATGATTTTTTTGCAAGAATGGTTGGTGAGGAGTTGCAATCAATGTAGTGCCGATTTGGAAATGGATGAATAGAGAAAAAAAATCCAAAAAAGGGAGCCGACGTGCGTATAGTTTTTTTAATTTTGCGGTTAGAAAAAATTAAACAAAATTAAGTAAAATCATTATAATAATGGAAAAGAGTAAATTAATAAAACTCGCAATCGCATTGGGTATACCAATGATAATAGCGCTTATGCCCGCTACGGTTTTCCCGTTCGACATTTCGGTGGTGGAACAGCGCATTGTGGCAATATTCGCATTTGCCGCGTTGATGTGGATTCTGGAACCTATTCCTATTTGGACCACATCGGTAAGTATCATAGTGTTAATGTTGCTCACAACGTCTACAAGTATGTTTAAGCCGCTATGCTATGTGCTTACTCCCGACGGAAAAATTCCTACCGAAGTAGATCCCACTTTTGGCAAAATTATTCCATATAAAGATATTATGGCAACATTTGCCGACCCTATCATTATGCTCTTTATGGGTGGATTCGTGTTGGCAATTATTGCAAGCAAATATAAATTAGACGCCGGCATTGCCAAGGCTATACTCAAACCCTTTGGCACAAAGTCGCCGATGGTACTCTTGGGCTTTATCGTGGTAACAGCCATCTGCTCAATGTTTATGTCAAACACTGCCACCTCCGCTATGATGCTCACAATCCTTTCTCCGGTGTTGGCAACCCTTCCCACTTCGGGCAAAGGTCGCATTGCATTGGCACTCTCTATTCCCGTAGCAGCCAACGTGGGCGGTATCGGTACTCCCATCGGAACACCTCCCAACGCTGTGGCAATGAAATTCTTAAACGATCCTGAGGGTCTCAACCTTGAAATCTCTTTTGGCGAATGGATGCTCTATATGGTTCCGCTCGCATTGATTATCCTCTTTATTGCGTGGGTTATCTTGCAGAAGATGTTCCCATTTACCCAAAAAACCATCGAGATACACATCGAAGACGGTTTCCAACTTAAAGATACCAAATCGTGGATTGTGCTTATCACCTTTATAGTTACCATTCTTCTTTGGGTAACCGAAAAACTCACTGGAATCAACTCTAACGTTGTGGCTTTGATACCGTTAGGCGTGTTTGCCGTAACAGGCATTTTCTCAAAAGACGACCTCAAAAAAATCGATTGGGATGTACTTTGGCTCGTTGCTGGCGGCTTTGCAATCGGAGTTGGTCTCGAAAAAACAGGTCTCGCCGAGCACCTTGTACAAGCCATTCCGTTTGGCAGTTGGCCCACAATGCTCATCATTATCGGTAGCGGACTTCTCTGCTGCGTAATGAGTACATTTATGAGCAACTCTGCCACCGCAGCACTTTTGATACCTATCCTCTTGGCAGTAGGCAAAAGCATTCTTCCGCTACTTGAACCCTACGGCGGTATCAGCACATTGCTTATCGGCTTGGCACTCAGCGCATCGTTTGCAATGGCACTGCCCATCTCCACACCTCCCAACGCATTGGCATACGCCAAAGGCTTTATCAAACAAAAAGATATGGCTATGGTTGGCATCGTGGTAGGTGTAATCGCCATCGCCCTTGCCTACGTTGAATTAATAATATTCAAAGGCTTGTAGATAAAAACCACACATTTATATAATAGACGCGGCGAAGATTTTCGCCGCGTTTTTTTTGCAATTATTTTCCGTCCCCGCTCCGCAATTTCCCCGGTGTTATCCACGAATGCAGCCTAACATATTTGCAAAAAAACGATGGACTTGCAAAATTCAAAACATCGCAGATTTGCTTAATACTGAGGTCGGTGTCGCGGAGATAGTAGCGGATGTTTTCTATCGCTTGACCTGTTATCCATTCGAGAGGGGTTTTGCCAGAATGTTTTTTGCAAATAGTGGTGAGGTATTTGGGCGTAATGCACAATTGTTTGGCGTAATACTGCACACTACGGTTACGCACATCGCCCGAATGAAGAAGGTTGAGAAACCGCTGAAAATAAACCGACGGTGACGAACGCATTTTTACCGAAGGGTCGCTAACGTTTTTATTGATAGAAGCATTCATTACCCCGCATAATACCAACAAAGCCGCACGCAGTAGCGATTGAATTACTTCGTTGCTATAAAAATGTGATTGGGACCGCACTCCATTACAAGTTTTAGCATAGAATAAAAATGGTCGTAAAAGAGTATGGCGTCATCGTCGAGAGTGAAAATATTGTTGCGGTGAATGTACATAGTTTCGTTCCAAACGCTGATTTTTTTTGTGGAGAAAATTCTGCAACATTCTATCAGAAAGAACATAGCCTTCAACTTAAAGTAGGGACTGAGCATAAGGTCGGTGATAATGGCATTTTTGGGAACAACCGCTACTTGGTTTTTGTTAAGTTCCACCTTGTTGGAGTTCATCATTGCCGTAACACTTCCCGAAGTACACACAGCAATGCCATTGAGAGAAATAAGAGCCGAGCCAAATTCGGCAAACTGCTTCACATCGTCTACAACAACAATATCGTTGTCGCTGTAACTCACTTTGATACAGTCGTTGTCGGTAAGGGTTGGAAGGGTTACTTCTTCTTGGCGCATTTTTGTCAATTGATGAGTTTTTGTCAAAGATATTGAATCGTCGTTTTGGATGCTCGTAGGCGTTACCATCTTTGCTGGTGGCATCGGCTCGCTGATAATGGCGGCAACAATGCTGCTTGTGGTGTATTGGAAGGCAACAGCGCAAGGAGGCTTTTACTAAATTTTCCGCCCGAAGCCCTCGCCGCACTTGGCAACCCTATCACCATCGCTATGATGAAAGATGGCGTTATTGGCGCGGTAACGGCTGTGCAACCTATTTTTACCGGCGGACATATTTATAACGGAAACCGTCTTGCCTAAGTGGGCGAAGATGTTAGTCAATTGCAACCAAAACTATCTGAAAACGATATTATTAAAACCACATCAGAATATTTTTGGCAAACGGTAAGTCTGCAAGAAAAACTCAAAACCGTCAACGCTGTGGATTCACTGCTCCAAGTAATTTATGGCGATGTAGAAACGGCTGTACTTTCGGAATGCTGTTCGCCACGGTTAACGTACCTATTTCAGATTGGTGGGGAGGTTCGCACACTGCCAAACGTGCCGACACCTTTTACAATGTACAAAACACTCAATTGGTGCCACGTTATATTTTTAAATATGAAAACCGTCTTAGCGACTCGGAATTATCGAAAGACGTTGCCAGCTCAATCGACGATTATAGTTACAAAGAGTTCATTCCCGAAATAATGCCTTTTGTAAGCGAGAGCGACATAAAACTGTTAGAGGAGTTTCAGGTGGAGGATAATCCCTTTTTAGTAAAATTTAAGACCAAGGAGTTTTAATAAATATTAGCCATTGGTAGGCAGATTATTAATGTTTCTTATAATCTTAAATTACGCTTAAACTAAACAACACACTTTAAACTTACATTTGCCGTCGGAAATAAAATTCGACACAACAGATGAAAGTACTCCTAATATCAACATCCGACCGCAAAGGTGGCGCAGCAATTGCCTGCCTGAGGTTGTTCAACGCTCTCAAAAAAAACGGTACAGATGTAAAAATGCTTGTAAGAGACAAACTTACAAACACAGAAGGAGTATATTCTGTTAACACAAATATTTTTAAAAAGATTGTCAACAAAGCCGCATATCTTGCCGAGCGTATTCAGGTGGCTATTGCGGTAAAACTCCGCCGCAAAAACCTTTTCCGTGCCGACACTGGTAGTTTTGGTGTAATGGGCATTGCCGACCATCCGCTTGTTAAGGAAGCCGACGTTATCAACATTCATTGGACAAGCCAAGGTATGCTCTCGATTTCGGCTATCAAAAAATTGATGCTTCAAGGCAAACGGATAGTGTTTACAATGCACGATATGCACTATTTTACAGGCATTTGTCATTACGCCAACACATGCGAAAACTATATCAAAGAGTGCGGCAACTGTCAATATCTCGGCGGAGGACGCAACAACGACCTTTCGCACAAGATTTTTGCCGCCAAAAATAGTCTTCCAGGACGCAACACTCTTAAATTTGTGGCGTGCAGCAATTGGCTTGCCGACGTTGCCAAGAAATCGGGAATGATGCACGATTGCGAAATTTTACACGCGCCAAACCCAATCGACACCGAAGTTTTCCGCCCAATGGACAAGGAAGACGCTAAAAAACGGTTTGGAATATCGTCCGACAAAAAGGTGCTTTTATGCGGAGCCGACAATTATAGCGACGACCGCAAGGGTTACAAATACCTTATTAAAGCATTGCATCACATACACAGTCAAAATCCGCAATACAACAAAAAGATAACGTTGCTGATTTTTGGCAAAGGCGACATCCGACCGTTTAAAAAACTGCCTTACGAAATTGTTCAGGCGGGATATATTAAAACCGACGCCGACCTTGCCGCTCTATATTCGGCAGGAGATGTGTACGTAAGTCCATCGTTAGAAGACAATCTGCCCAACACCATTATGGAATCGCTTGCTTGCAGCACACCTTGCGCCGCGTTTGCCATTGGCGGAATACCCGAAATGATTGAAAACGGAGTCAACGGACGACTTGCCAAACCCAAAGATCACGAGAGCCTTGCCGATGCCGTTATCAAAATTCTATTTGCCTACGATTCTATCAAATTGTCGCAAAACGCACGATGCAAGGTAGAATCCGAATTTTCGGAGCCCATCATCGCTATGCGCTACCATACTATTTACCGGGAGTTTTAATCTACATAAGTATTTTCCTCGTCGTTGTTGTTGCTGCGATTTTCGTTGCCTATAACATCAAACTTAATATTGTTGTTGTTTTGTGGAACAGCCCCGCCTTGATAAGAAGCGTTTTTGTATTTTTCGATCCATGCGGGGTCTTCCATATCGTGAAGAAGCATAAATGCCATCAAGCCGTAGCAGTAGTCGCTTATTTTAAAAATGCCGTATTTTTTGAGGATAGCCATCTGCGCTTCGGAGGGCAAAACGGGAATAGAATCGTTGGTGCTCCATCCTTGTTCGGGCTTATCTTGCGTGGCGTAGGGATATTCGGTGTAACGGAGTTTCCAAAGGTCGCCCACGATACCGGGGTTTTTGATACCGAAATTGGCAAAATAGTCGGCACCCTGAGAGTTTGCTGCGCTACGTTCGCGACCAGCGGCACGGTTTACAAATCCGTCCATGGTAAGGTATGTGTATTTGAGCGTGCCGTCGGGATTGATATGAATCTCTACAAAACGCTCCAAGAGGTTGCTACCGGGCAAAAGGCAGAAACCAAGAAAATCGGTATCTTGGTCGTCGGCATTTTCGCCAAAAGAAAGGTACTCTTCGTAATCCTGCGCATTAAGGCACAGAGCCGAAAGCATAAAAACAAACGCTAATGCAAATTTTCTCATATTAATAAGGTTTTTATATCTTAACGCCCGCAACGGCAAAAAATTACAAAAAAAGAGAGAAAACTTCGAGTGTCGGCGAAATTTTCTCTCGTAAAGGTTATATAGCAAGTTATATTCAGGAACATCTTACACAGCCTCGCGGAGCATATCACAATACGAGAACGGAATTACATCGCGCTGCTTGATACCCATAAGGCTAAGGTAGAATTTGCAGGTTTGGAGGGTAGACGAATAGTTTTCGTCGTCGCTCTCAGCCTCAATTTCCACAAAATTGCCGAGTCCTTCCACTTGGTCGATATTGATTTTTACATTGTCGATAATGTAAATTTCGCGACGTTTGGTTACCACCTTGTCTAATCCGCAGGTTTTAATCAAGAGGTCTTTCATAAGACTGTTCGACACGTGGCGGTAAAGTTTTCCGGTGGTAGTCTCCTCGGTGTACTTAAATATAGTTACGGTGTTGCCACTTTCGCGAAGTTTGAGGATATGGCTGTTGTCTTTGAGGTACGAGTCGGTTTCGTTGTTGCAGCCCTGATACTTGGCGTTAACGGTTTCAAGTATTTCTTTAATACGCTCGGGGTTTTGGCAGCGTGCTTTGATTTCGATGGTGTAAGGTGTCATAGCTGTTTAATGTTTTAGTTAATTTTGGTATATAATCATCTAAAAGACACACAAAAGCAGAGATACCCTAAACATCAAGAGCATAAAAAATGTTAATAGATTCATTTCGCCTCGTACCAATACGTCCACGACCATCCGTTTAAGTTAGAAACGCTCTCTTTTGGTTTGGCGTTGCCCAAAAGATAGAGTCCACATTCGGGACAAGCACTTTCAAAGCCAGTGAGAAACTTTCCACACGCGGGACACACATTTTGCCTTGTTATACTAACGCTTGAACAAACCGGCATATCAGGCATTGGGTCAGCTACTTTGAATACAGATTTCAACACAGAGGAAATGTAGTTTTTTACCGCAAAAAAATTAGCTCCATAAAGCACAGAAAAAGTAACCGTACCCCAAAATATATATGTACTAAGATGACCTTTGAACAAAAACATACCCACAAGCAACGCTGTTAGCAAAATAATAATAAAATTTGTGTTAGAGAATCTGAAATCCACATTCAACTCCCCGATCTCAAATGTAAGGTCGTAGTGGTAACGAAAAAAACTATTGCGCACAACTGCATTATACACATTGTTTTCAAATGTATGACTAATGACAGGTAGTTTATTGTTAACAGCATTAACAAACTCCTCGGCATCAAAACCATCTCTATCAGGTATTTTTACCTGACCCGATGGAGAAAACAATGTGTCGAAAAGGTTCATCTATTTTGTAATCTTGACATAGTTTCAATGCAAAAATAAACAATATTTCAAAAAAAACTCCCCTTCCCTCAATTTTTATTTGGCTTATTGCGCAAATATCTATACCTTTACTTTTTAAAAAGCGAAAACCGTATGTCAACATTAGACGAAATAAAAGCACCGATAGCGGAAGAGTTGGAAAAGTTCAAGCCCTATTTTGAACAGCAGATGAAGTCCGACAGCCGCAAACTAAACCTTGTGGTACGTTATGCGCTAAAAACCAAGGGCAAACAGATGCGCCCCATTATCGTGTTTCTATGCGCCAAAATGCTCGGAACTGTCAACGAAAAAACACAGACAGCCGCCGCTCTTATCGAGCTTTTGCACACCGCCACCCTTGTACACGACGATGTGGTAGACGAAAGTTTTTACCGCCGCGGGCTTTTTTCGATTTTTGCACTTTACAAAGCCAAGATTGCAGTGCTCTTGGGCGATTTCTTTTTGGCAAAGGGTCTACTGATGAGTCTTCAAAACGACGACTTCAACCTTTTAAAAACAGTTTCAGAGGCAGTGAAAGAGATGTCGGAAGGCGAATTAGACCAAATTGATCACGCCCGCCGTATGGACATTACCGAAGAATCGTACTACGAGGTTATTCGCAAAAAAACCGCCACACTTTTAGCCGCATGCGCCGCCACAGGAGCACAGTCGATTGGAGCAAACCCACAAATAGTGGAAACTATGAAGCAGTTTGGCACCAAAATAGGTCTTGCTTTTCAAATCAAAGACGACCTTTTCGACTATCAAAAAACCGGCGCTATTGGCAAACCTAAATTCAACGACATTCAGGAACGAAAACTTACCCTCCCCGTAATCTATGCTCTACAAACCGACAAAGACGGTGAAAGCCGCTCGATTAAAAAGATTTTCCGCAAAAAAAGAAAATCCAAAGACGACATTGCCAAAATTGTAGATTTTGTAATCAAAAACGGCGGCGTGGAATACGCTGTAAAAAAAATGCAGCAATTAAAAGACGAGGCGGTGGCAATGCTCGCACCCCTACCCGACAACGAATCTAAAAAATCTCTTATAAAACTCTCCGATTATATCATAAACCGAAATAAATAAAACCCTATGAAAATCAAATTTTTAATAGCAACACTGATTATAGCCGCAACATTTGTGGCAGGCTGCAAAGGCGTTAGTCAATTGGCATCGTTTGTAAAATGCGATTTCGACTTTATCAACGTTAACAATGTAAAAGTGGCAGACATAAATTTTTCGCAAAAAAAGAAATATTCTGACTTTTCGATTATCGATGCCGCCAAATTGGTTAAAGCATTCACCAACAAGAAATTCGACCTTAACCTTACTGTCAACGTAAACGCCAAAAACCCAAACCAACGCACGGCAGCTATTGGCGGATTCGACTACATTCTTTGGATCGACGACGTTAAAACCCTCGCAGGCACTATGAATCAACCGTTTGAAATAGAACCCGGACAGTCGATTACAATGCCGATGGAGTTTACAATCGACCTTTTGGAAGTGCTCAAAGGCGAATCGCGCGACAAAATTCTCAGTTTTGGCTGCGGTCTTGCCACCAACAATGCCGACGCTTCGCGTGTAAAACTATCATTAAAGCCTTACTTTAAAAACGGCACGCAAATATCTAAGTTTCCGACATATATAACCATTGGCGGCGACAAAATTATGCCGTCAAACTATTAAAACCTACAATATGGCAAGGCACACTTTTATAATAATAGCGATGATATTGGCATCGGCATCGGCTATGGGTCAAATAGAACTCACCGACGAAGACTTTGCCAACGAGGGCGACGGTTATATCTACGCCGTTAAGGTGTTTCAACCCGACGAAGAACTGTTTATCAGCGATTTAGAATCTAAAAAGTGGAACCTTGCCGACATTGAACCCAACACTTTCGACACCCTTAGAATCTACAAAAAAGAACGCAGCCGCTACGGAAAGTTATTTCCTAATGCTCAATTAGTTAAGTTTCACAGCCGCCGCGATATGGAATTTATCACCAAAGACTCCAACGCTGTGCGTATGCAGGGCATTATCAACGATTATCTCGGATTAAAAGCCGCTGTGGTGCTTATTTTTCCGCAAGATCTTGATGTATACAAGTTTCCCATAAAGCAAGGTTCGTTTCTAAAAGATAGTCTCAGCAAAAAATTTATTTCGAGTTACGGACTTGCGCAGTTTGCCGATAGCGTACGTATCGACTTGGATATGAGCCACACTTCGTATTTCGACACCGTTATGGAAGTGCGCACGCCCACCGACAAGTATCTTGCCCTCCGCGAAAAAAACACAGTTACAAAAAACATCATTGCCTACAAAAACAGTCACCTTATGGGATGGCGTCCCGCTCCCGAATACAGCGTAAAAGACCGCACAATATTCTACCGATGGTTTGTAAAGGGCGTTGGCGCTCCCGTGATAGAAATCGAAACCGACCGGAAGGGCAAAGTCAGACTTATTCGCTATCAATACCGCGAACCTATGCAAGTGGCTATCGAAAAAGAAGATGTTAAATGCAAAGGAGAGGCAACAGGTAATGCCACAGCCGTTATCAAAGGTGGAACTCCCGACTACAAATACCTTTGGAGCAACGGCAAAAAGACCAAAACCATCAAAGGCCTCAAAGCTGGAACATACTCCGTTACTGTTACCGACAGCAAGGGCAAAAAACTCCAACAGTCAATCACCATCGAAGAACCCGCCGAAAAACTATCCATAAAACTTGATGCCACTCCAATACGCTGCTACGGCGACCACGATTGTCACCTTACCGCCGATGTACACGGTGGCACAGAACCTTACTACGTGGTTTGGAGCAACGACACCGAATCTACCGAACTTGTAAACCAAGGCTGTGGGATTTACGGATGTATAGTTCGCGACGCACACCGCTGTTTTGTGTGGGATTCGATAGAGGTTATAGCTCCAAAAACACCATTCAAGATGGCACCCAAGGTAACGCACTCGCAATGCAAAGGCGAGGCAAACGGCGAAATTGCCTTTGATGCAGAGGGCGGCGACAAACCATACAAATTTGAAATTGAGGGCAAACCCGCACAAGAAATCAATCCGGGTTTTGCGGCAGGCATTTACTCTATCAAAGCCACCGACAAAAACGGCTGCGAACTCACCCGCACTGCCGAAGTACGCGAACCCGAAAAAATACTTGAAGCCGAAGGTACAGTAACGCATGTTAACTGTCACGGTATGAGCAATGGAGCTGTAACGCTAAAAGTTTCGGGAGGTTCGCCCGGATACCACTACCAATGGAGCAACGAAGCCACCACCAAAGACCTCACAGCCGCTCCCGCAGGTGTTTACAACGTGGTAATCACCGACATACACAAATGCACCATTGAGCGCACCTTTGTAATAAACCAACCCGCAGAAGGCCTCACCATAACTCACACACATACCGATGTAGCCTGCCGCGGCAACAACACAGGCTCAATTTCGGTAACAGCCACCGGCGGAACAGAACCATACAACATCACATGGAGCAACAAGGCTAAGACCCTTTCCCAAGAAAACCTAAAAGCCGGATTCTACACTATCAACATATCCGACAAAAACAATTGCCTCATCACCGAAACCATCACAATATCCGAACCCGAAAGTGGCATAGAGATCTCTGGCGAAACCATCGATTCGCCCTGCAAGGCTGTTGGTCTCGGTGAAATAACCACCGAGGTAAAAAATGCTCAATCACCCGTAAACTATCGTTGGCAGAGCGGCGAAACATCCGCAAACCTCAAAAACCTCAAAGCTGGCACATACACTTTAAAAGTAACCGACGGCACAGGCTGTTCGGCATCAAAATCGTTTAGCATATCATCTCCTGAAAACGAACTTACTGCCACAATAGAAACCACTCCCGCCACCTGCTCCTATTCCGACAATGCAAAATGGAGCGTTCAGGCAATAGGCGGAGTGCCCGGATACGAATACAAGTTTAGCGACGGCAGCGAAAACCCGCGTCAAACCGAGCTCAAACCAGGTCATTACTCCGTAGCCATCACCGACCAAGCAGGCTGCACCATTAAAAAAGAGTTTGAAGTAACCGCTGCCGAACCACTAAAAATCAACGCCATAACCCACGAACCCACTCATAATAAACCCAACGGTAGCGCAGAATTAGAAATCACCGGCGGAACCCTACCATACAAAATCCATTGGAACGACGGATACGCCGAACCCAAACGCCGCTTGATGAGCACAGGCGAATACTACATCACCGTTACCGACAAAAACGGCTGCGTTGCCGAACACGAAATCATTTACGAATAAACACCTTATATAATATGAAACTTATTTTTGCCACCAACAACGCAAACAAACTACGCGAGGCTCAGCAGATTTTACCTCAATATCAGATACTTAGTCTCGAAGACGCTGGTATTCACGACGAACTGCCCGAAACCCACGAAACCATTATCGAAAACTCCAAAGAAAAAGCCGAATACCTATTCAATAAATACCATATCGACTGTTTTTCCGACGACACCGGACTTGAAGTGGAGGCTCTCAACGGTGCTCCCGGAGTATACTCTGCACGATTTGCAGGTCCTCAAAAAAACAGCGACGACAATATTGCCCTTCTCTTAGAAAAACTCCAAGACTTAGAAAACCGCAAGGCACGCTTTGTAACATACGTTACGCTAATAATCAACGGAAAAGAGCATATATTTGAAGGCGAAATGCGCGGCTCTATCCTCCCCTACCGTTCAGGCAGCGCAGGATTTGGCTACGACCCCGTATTCTGTCCCGAAGGATACGACAAATCTGTTGCCGACCTAACCACAGCCGTTAAGAACCAAATAAGCCATCGCGCCCGATCTCTACAAAAAATGGCAGAGTTTCTCACGTCTAAATAAACAGCTAACTACCAAACACTTACAAAGATTTTAACAAAAAATCACAAAAAAAACCAAAAATAATTTTCCAAAATATCAGAAAAATCTTATTATCTTTGCAGTCAAATAAATAAGAAAGTCCTATTTTATGGAAAAGCAGAAAATACTTTTCGTTTCGCAGGAGATTTACCCATACCTTCCTGAAACCGAAATGTCGATGATTGGAAGATACCTTCCGCAGGGGATACAAGAAAAGAAACGCGAGATACGCGCCTTTATGCCCCGCTACGGCAACATCAACGAGCGCAGAAACCAACTTCACGAGGTTATCAGGCTCTCGGGTATGAACATCATAATTGACGACACCGACCACTCGTTGCTCATCAAAGTGGCATCGATACAATCGGCTCGTATGCAGGTGTACTTTATCGACAACGAAGATTTCTTTCACCGCAAAGGAACTATCACCGACAAAGACGGCAAATTTTACCCCGACAACGACGAAAGGGCGATATTTTTTGCTCGCGGCGTGTTAGAAACCGTTAAAAAACTGCGTTGGAGTCCAGAACTTGTGCACTGCCACGGATGGATTACATCGCTTGTTCCCTTGTATCTAAAACACGCCTTCAAAGAAGATCCGCTGTTTGCCAAAAGCAAAGTGGTATATTCGGTATACAACGACGATTACCCCGACTCTTTCCCCGAAAACTTTTACAAAAAAATAAAAGTTGACGGTGTAAATGACGAAGACCTCGAAGTGGTAAAGAATCCCACATTCGCCAACCTCACTAAACTTGCTATCAACATGTCAGACGGCGTTATACAAGGACACGAAACCATCAATCCCGAAGTAGAAGAATACGCTCGCAACTGTGGCAAGCCATTTTTAGAATACCAAACACAAGACAAATATATCGACGCATATTCAGATTTTTACGACAAAGTAATATCTCAAAACGAATAAACCAAGAATGAACAAACAATTTATAGCCGCCCTATTCTCTGTTGCAGCCATTTTTACGGCTTGCGAAAACGACGAGACCATGGGAACCGACCTTATGCCCTCTACCGACCATCCGGGCATTGTTGTTACCGACACAATTGATATCAAGGCAGAAACCCTCATCGACGACTCGGTTTACAGTTCATACCAATCGCACCTTTTGGTAGGTAGATTTAACGATCCTGTTTTTGGCACCACCGAAGCTACTTTTGTTGCCAAATTTTCCAACACATCGTATGGTAAATTTCCCAACGGTGCTATTTGCGATTCGGTAATTTTATCTCTCGGATTAGATAGCACTATTACACACTTTTATGGCGACTTAAACAATCCAGGCAAAATCAACGTTTACCGTCTAACTAAACCTTTTTCTGCAGATTCTCTATACTACAGCAACTATAATTACAAACAACAAACTGCCGACGAACCTTTATGTTCTGCCGATTTTAATACTAACGCTAATACAAAAGAGATAAAATTCTCTCTTCCTTTAGATTACGGCAACGAAATAATGAGATACTCTCGTGACACCACATTTGACGAAAATCTATTTGGACTCTGCTTTTCTCCAGACGAAACCTCAGCTTGCGTTACCAAAACATCACAATCTAACAACAACATCAAGTACGTGGTTTACTATCATCAAGAGGGTGACACCGCAAGTTCTGGTGTAACATTTTCGATTGCCAACTCTAATCCAAGAGCAACGTTTTTCAGCCACGATTATTCTGGAAGCAACATTTTCGACAACAACGGCGACTCATTATTGTACCTTCAATCAATGGCAGGCTCTAAAATTAAGTTAGATTTTAAAGACGTTGACAAATTTAACCATCTGCCTCACAAATATTTTTCGTTGTTACGAGCACAGTTGATAATCCCAATTGCCGACAGCACATCAGGTTATCAACCCATTGACGAGTTAATATGTTTTGGCAATAATCGCGAAGATGGTAAACTTATTCAATTTCCCGAGTTTATTACTAAAAATGCAAGTTCAGGCGAAACTGTATACCTCAACATCCCTTACGACAAGAATAATCGACGTTACACCGTTAATTTAACCATGCGTATCAGCGATTTTATAAAAACCTATAAAATTGGTGCCGAACCCAACTACGATATTTTTATCTATCCAAATGCACGTACTTCGGATTTTTGTCGTTCTATAGTAAGTGCACCAAATAAAAAAGATACACCACTAAGACTTGTAGTTCAATACACCGTATTTGACAAATAAATAATATCTAACCAAAAAAACCGAAACAACTATGTGTGGAATAGTAGGATATATCGGCGACCAACTTGCATACCCGATTATCATTAATGGACTTAAAAAACTTGAATACCGCGGCTACGACTCGGCAGGAGTGGCTGTAAACAACGGAAAAAATATCAACGTCTACAAAAAGAAGGGCAAAGTTTCTGACCTTGAAGCATTTACAAAGGGTAAGGATATTTCAGGAACTATTGGTATGGGCCATACACGTTGGGCTACTCACGGTGTGCCAAACGATGTGAACGCTCACCCGCATACTTCGATGAATGGCAAGTTTGTGATTATCCACAACGGCATTATCGAAAACTTTGCGGTATTGAAAAAGAAACTCGTTGCTCGAAACTACACTTTTAAATCTGAAACCGATACCGAGGTGCTTGCCGACCTTATCGAATACATATATATGTTTGGCAAGGTAAACGCCGAAACTGCTGTACGCCTTGCTCTCAACAAGGTGATTGGCGCATACGGACTTGTGGTAATGTGCACCGACGAACCCGATAAACTTATCTGCGCCCGCAATAGTAGTCCCCTCGTGATTGGCTATGGCGACAACGAATACTTTATCGCATCCGACGCCACCCCGTTTGTACAATACACCAAGAAAGCCGTTTATCTTGACAATCAAAACCTTGCGGTTATCACTCGCGACAGCGTTACTGTCAAGACCATCAAAAACGATGTTATCAATCCCGACATTCAACAAATCGACTTCGACAGCGACGAGACTGAAAAGGGCGGCTATCGCGACTATATGCTCAAAGAGATTTACGAGCAACCAAAATCCATCCTCGAAACCATCCGTGGACGTGTTTACGAAAACGAAAACGCTATTAAGTTGGGCGGACTTTTGGACGTTATGCCCAAACTTCTCAATGCTCGACGTATTATTATAATAGGCTGCGGCACATCGTGGCACGCAGGTCTCGTGGGCGAATACCTCATCGAAGAGTATGCCCGCATACCCGTGGAAGTGGAATACGCATCAGAATTTCGCTACCGCAACCCCATCCTTACACAAGACGACATGGTGATAGCCATCAGTCAAAGCGGCGAAACAGCCGACACACTTGCAGCCATTCAATTGGCAAGGGCGGCAAAGGCTTGTGTAATTGGCATTTGCAACGTTGTGGGTTCAAGCATCAGCCGCGAAACCGATGCCGGAGTATACACACACGCAGGTCCCGAAATTGGCGTGGCAAGCACCAAGGCTTTTTCTACACAAGTAACGGTGTTGGCAATGATAGCCCTCTTGCTTGGCAAATGCAAGTACATGATAGGTCAGCAGCAGTATCATCAGTTGCTCACCGAATTGCTCTCGATACCCGAAAAGATAGAACACACTCTCCAATCGGCATCAAAAGTTGAGGAGGTGGCAAAACTTTACAAAGACAGTCGCAATTTTCTCTATCTTGGTCGTGGTTGCTACTATCCTGTGGCATTGGAAGGCGCATTAAAGTTGAAAGAAATTTCGTACATCCACGCCGAGGGTTATCCCGCCGCCGAAATGAAACACGGACCTATTGCCCTCATCGACGACAAAATGCCCGTAGTGGTAATTGCTACACAAGACAAAGGTTACGAAAAGATTGTCAACAACATACAAGAAATCAAAGCTCGCAAAGGCAAAATAATAGCCATCGTTAGTGAAGGCGACACAGTAATAGCAAAAATGGCAGACCACGTGTTGGAAGTTCCCAAGTTCGACACCGCCATCGGTGCCATCACCACAATTGTGCCCTTGCAGTTGCTAAGTTACTACATAGCCATAATGCGCGGCTGCAATGTTGACCAACCCCGAAACCTTGCCAAATCTGTCACTGTGGAATAATATGACAACACCTCAGATACTTGTAATATATCTTATAATAATAGGCATAATCGGCGTAATATTCTTACGCACCGACAAATACAAGGCGACGCACGAAAAATGGCGTATCAAGGAGCGCACCCTCCACATTTTGGAATATCTCGGAGGTGTGTTCCTTATATTGCCCGCGATGTACATCATCCGCCACAAAAACAAAAAAGCATCGTTTTATGTGATTACCTACGCTGCGCTGTTTGTATGGCTGATTGTGCTATATTATTGGTTTGTTAGAAATTGAGAAATCTTTACTATATTTGCAATACGATTAAAACACTATGGACGAAATTATTTGTAAAATAGAATGGACAAAGCAAGATATCTATGATGCTTTTGTTGAAAAACATCATAGGATACCTTCTGATATCGAACTAATTCAATGCATCAAGAATATTAATCCTATTTCACTTCAAGATAGAAGTATAGAGTTTGGTTGGAGTTTTATTTACGATGCCGTTATAGGAATGAAGATATGAAAGAAAACGTCATTACCGCTATTAGACAAGTTATTACTGATATGATGAACAAGGTAATGGAGAAAGTACTTGTAACAGATCCATTTATACCAGAGAAACATCATTCAAGTAAACCTTTATATGCAGCCTTAGTTCCTGACGAAATTTTCAAAGGGTCACATTTCGAGCGAAGATTTGTAACCCCTTTTGGCAACGCTTGGGAACAACTTGCGGTGGCAGCAGGGAGCGCATACCACGGTTATTGCAAACAAGGAATCGACATAGAAGGAACTGTCGGAGATGAAAGTTTACGACGTATTCAAGAGGTTCTGAACAAACTCGAACATAGCACCAAAAACGCCCGTAAACAGAAACCGAATTGGAACGATGAATTAACCTACGTTATAGCAGGAGGAGGTAACCCGATTCCTGTTTCGGTAACGTGTGATTTACTGATTAACAATTCGCAAACAGGCAAAAAATACGCATTTGAGTTGAAAGGACCACAGCCAAACAGCGACCAGACCAAAGTCAGCAAAGAAAAGATGCTCAAACTTCTATCGATGAACGAACATCCAGTAGACTACGCATTTTATGCTTTACCTTACAACCCGTATGGCAAACGTGAAAACTACGCTTGGTCTTTTCCAGGGCGATGGTTCGATATGAAGAACGACCCTTGTGTTCTTATAGGAGACGAACTGTGGGATTTAGTAGGTGGAGAAGGTACTTATAGACTGTTTATTGATGAAATTAACAAACTCGGAATATCATATAAAGAAAAGATTTACAAGGATTATCTTGGAATAGAACCGCCAAAAGGTTTTGATAAAAAATTACTCAAATGACAAACAAATTTACCTTTATCGATTTATTTGCAGGAATAGGCGGTTTCAGAATAGCACTCCAAAATTTAGGGGGACAATGCTTGGGTTATTCTGAGATTGCCCCGGACGCTATTGACACATACTGCAAAAATTTCAACGGCACTAATGAAACCAACTTTGGAGATATTAGGACAATAACTGATCTTCCAGCCCACGATTTTTTAACGGCAGGGGTACCGTGCCAGAGTTGGTCGATAGCAGGCAAAAATCTTGGGTTCGACGACAACCGAGGACAACTTTGGAACGATACATTATATTTATTAAACAAATGTCGTCCCAACGCCTTCATATTTGAAAACGTTAAAGGACTCTCAGACCCGCGGAACAAAGAGGCGTTAGAATACATAATGACAAAAATCAAAGAGGCAGGCTACCACGCCCAAAAATATGTCATCAATGCCAGCGATTACGGTGTACCACAAACCAGAGTTCGAATCTATATTGTCGGTTTCAAAAATGAAACATTCTTCAACAGATTCCACCTTCCCAGTAAGATTGACTCGCAAACCAACTTGTCCGACATATTAGAGGATTGTTACAATAATAATAAACAAATTTCAGTCAACCACAACAAACCTCAACAAAGTTTATCTTGCAACGAACAGGGGTTCAACGATTATTTCCTTTTCAATGACCTACGGAACGGAGAAACCACAATCCATTCTTGGGATATTGTCAAAACAACCGAACGACAGAAACAAATATGCCTTTTACTATTAAAAAACCGTAGGAAACCGTGTTATGGAGAATTAGATGGCAATCCTCTGTCAATCAGACATTTTCAAAACTTAGACAAAACCATCACAATAGGCGAACTTGACCAATTAGTAGCGATGGGTATTTTAAAAAAAATAGCCTACAAATATCTGATAGTCAAGCAAGACAAAAGCCTAACTAAAAACGAGAATCTTATTCTATCTCTTGCAGAAGACGGAATCATCAACGTATCTTCTTTAAAAAACAAGAGGGAAATAAAAATAAATAAAATCTTAGTAAACGATGAATTAAAAAAACTTGCCGAAAAAAGTATCATTAACTGTATAGAAGAACGATACGACTTCCGCAATTCTAAGATAAGTACAGGATTAAACGGAATTAACCGTATTTTCCTTCCTTCGTCAAAAATATATCCCACCCTTGTGGCAAGCGACACCAATGACTTTGTTGCTACTACCAACATAAATGCTGATAATATAATAGACTTCAAGGAGAAATTTATGAAAGAGATATACTTTCCTAAAAAATTTAGAAGGATATCAAAAAAGGAAGCCTGCCGTGTTCAGGGATTCCCAGATTCATTTCTTCTTCCTGAAACACGTCCTAAATGGATGAAACTTATTGGGAACAGTGTCTCAATTCCTGTTGTACAAATAATTGCTAAATCAGTAGTCAACACAGGAGTATTCAACGACAGTTATGCAACTTACGCATAATTAGCACAGTTCAGCAACAATTATCACCATCAAAGATTTTATAAAACTTACTTGTCGTTTCTCCTTCTTTTTCTATCTTTGCACCACTTTTTAGATACTGCCATTCTTAGCACACATCAAAAAAACAATAAATGGGTAAGATAGTAGAAGTTAGCAAATTAGGTATCGACATAGGCTCCACTACCGCCAAAGTGGTGGTATTCGACTCATTGGGAAAAATTGTGTTTACTTCGTACCAGAAGCACAACACTTATATATATCAGGCTGTTACCGAGGCACTCCAAAAGGCAGAACAACAACTCGGCAACATCACTGTTACCGCTGCCATCACAGGCACGGCTGGTATGGGCGTATCTGAACGCAACAATATCAAATTTATTCAAGAGGTAATTGCTGCCACCGACGTGGTAGAAAAAAAATATCCCGATGTAAAAACCCTCGTTGACATTGGCGGCGAGGATACCAAAATGATCTTTTTCCGTCCGGGCAAAAACCCCGACATCCGTATGAACGGAAACTGCGCAGGCGGAACAGGTGCGTTTATCGAGCAGATGGCTACCCTCCTCAACGTTAAAATTGAGGATATGAACGCACTTACCGAAAAGGCTAAAAACCACTACCCTATTGCATCGCGCTGCGGCGTGTTTGCCAAAACCGACATTCAAAATCTTCTTGCCCGAAAGGTAGAAAAAAGCGATATTGCTGCGTCGATTTTTCACGCAGTAGGCATCCAAACATTAAACACGCTTTCAAGAGGTTACGAGGTGTTACCGAAAGTAATGTTTATAGGCGGACCGTTGACATTTATGCCCGAACTCCGCAAAAAAATGCTTGCCTCAATGCACCTCACCGAAGAGGATATGGTTTTGCCAGAATTTTCGGAATTTTTTCCGGCTCAGGGCGCGGCTATGGCTTCCCAAGGCGAAGAACCAGTGGCTCTTAACGACCTCATTCAAAAATTCAAGGCATCCAAAAACCTCAAATCCGAACCCAAAGACCGTCTCCCCTACCTCTTTAAAGATAGCGACGAATACAATCTTTGGCTCAAAAACCGCAACATTATCACCCCAAAAAGGGTAACGCTTAAAGAATACACTGGCAAAAATCTTTACCTCGGTATCGATTCTGGCTCTACCACAAGCAAGGTGGCAATTCTCGGCGACAACAACGAACTGATATTCAGTTACTACATATCCAACGGTGGCAACACTCTCGAAAAAATTCACGCCGGAATCAAGCAGTTTTACACCGAAAACCAAGACATTATCAAGTCGCGCAATCTGAGCATATCAGCCTCAGCAGTAACGGGTTACGGCGAAGACCTTGTAAAAGCCGCTATGGGCATCGACTACGGAATTGTGGAGACCCTCGCACATTTTTCTGCCGCTAAATTCCTCAACGAAAAGGTTGATTTTATTATGGACATTGGCGGTCAGGATATGAAGGCTATTTTTATCCAAAACGGCGTAATCAACCGAATTGAGTTAAACGAAAGTTGCTCAGCGGGTTGCGGCTCGTTTATAGAAACATTTGCCAAAACACTCGGACTTTCTACCCCCGAATTTTCGCAAGAAGCCTGCAAAAGCGCCGCCCCGTGCGACCTCGGCACTCGCTGCACCGTTTTTATGAATAGCAAGGTAAAACAAAGCCTCCGCGAAAATGCCTCTGTGGGCGACATCAGCGCAGGTTTGGCTTATTCCGTTATCAAAAATGCATTATTTAAAGTTCTCAAACTAAAAAACTTTGACGAACTGGGCAACACAATCGTAGTTCAAGGCGGAACGTTTAAAAACCAAGTCGTTTACCGTGCTCTCGAAATTCTCACTGGCAAAAAACTCACCTCTACCGATATTCCCGAAATGATGGGAGCATTTGGCGCGGCTCTTTATGCCAAAGCCAATTTTGAGGCGAACAGTGTCCACAACAGCACATTTGTAGGCTTGGAAAACCTCGACACCGCACTCGACTATACCAACAAGCAAATTCTCTGCAAAGGCTGCGAAAACAACTGTCTTGTTACATCGTTTAAGTTTAACAACAAGCAGACTTACTATTCGGGCAACAAATGCCAAAAGGTATTCAACAGCAAAGGCAGTAACACCGACAAGGGCGAAAACCTCTTTGCAATACGTTACAATTTGCTTTTCGACCGCAAGTGCGACCTTCCCAAACCACGCCTCACGATAGCCATTCCAAGGGTGCTGAACCAATACTCCAACTATCCGTTTTGGCATAAGTTGTTTACTGAATGCAACATACAGGTAATGCTCACGCCGCCCACCACAATGCCGATGTACGAAACCGGCGCAGGCACCATTATGAGCGACAACATCTGTTTTCCGGCGAAGATAGTGCACGGACACATTATGTGGGCAATTTCGCAAAAGCCCGACCGCATTTTCTACCCCATTGTAACATACGAGAAAAACGAATATAAAAACACCGAGAACTCGTTTAACTGCCCCATTGTGAGCGGTTACAGCGACGTTATCAAAAGTTCTGTCGACACCGAAAACCGCTACGGAATACCGTTCGACAATCCCGTTTGCAATTTCAACGATGAAGATTTGCTTTACAAAACTTGCAAAAAGTATCTCAAATCGCTTGGAATCAGCAGTTCAGACATAAAGCGTGCTTTTAAGTCAGCCCTCGAAGCGCAAGCCGAATACCGCAGCAATATTGCTGTTAAGGCTATGGAAATAATAGAGAACGCCAAAAGAGACAACCGTTTATTGGTGGTACTTGCCGGACGTCCATACCACGCCGACCCGCTCATCAACCAAAAAACTCCCGACATCATCTCCGACCTTGGTGCAAGCGTTATTTCAGAAGATTCGCTCGCCGCATACCTCGATGTTATTCATTTGCAGATAATTCCGCAATGGGCTTACCCCAACAGAATACTCAACGCCGCTCAATGGGTTGCTAATCAAGATTATAACGTAACATTTGTGCAGTTAAATTCATTTGGATGCGGTCCTGATGCAGTTCTCGTTGACGAGGTAACCGACATTCTCCGTGCTTCGGGCAAGAGCAACACTGTGATACGCATCGATGAAATAAATTCCACTGGCTCTATCTTACTGAGAGTCCGCTCGTTGATGGAATCATATAAAGTAATGAATTTAAAGGAGCGTCCGGTGCGCCACGAACGTCAAACAGTTAAACCGTTTGGAGTAGAGGATAAAAACCGAACCATCCTTGCACCATATTTTGCCGAAGGTTACAGCGACATTATCCCCGTACTTTTCGAAATGTCTGGCTACAAATTGGTAAACCTTCCCCGCCCCGACAAACGCTCGGTAGAATGGGGTTTGCGCTATGCCAACAACGAGATTTGCTATCCCGCTACCATAGTTATCGGCGATATGATCAAGGCGCTCAAAGAGGGCGATTACGACCCGTTGAAAATTGCCTTTGCAATTACGCAGACAGGAGGACAGTGTCGCGCATCATCGTATCTTGCATTAATGAAAAAAGCCCTCATCTCGGCAGGACATCCCGAAATACCTATCGTAAGCGTGGGCACGGCGGGCAAAACCATAAATTCGCAACCCGGTTTTCACATCGATTGGATGCGCCTTTTGCCTGTGATTCTACCGTCGGCAATGTTTTTGGATAGTCTTCTGAGATTTTACTACATACTTGCCGCACGCGAAATTCACAAAGGGCAAGCCGCCTCATTTAAAGAGAAATACCTTGGGTTAATTAAAGAAGAAATTCCATACAATCAGCCCAAGAAGATTTACGAACTAATGGCAAAAATGGTAGCCGAGACCGACACCATCGAAGTTCACAACCGCAAAGTGCCGCGCATAGGCATCGTGGGCGAAATCTACGTTAAGTACAACAAGTTTGGACACCGCTTTATCTCCGACAAATTAATCGAAGAAGGCGTAGAAGTGGTCTTCCCCCCTATTTTGGAATTTTTTACGCAAGAATTGGTAAATATCCGCAAAAATTGGGATATGCACCTGTCGCACAAGAAGTTCTCTACGTGGGTATTGCTAAAATACTTCAACTATTACATCGAAAACGCCATCTCCAAGAGCAAGAAAATTCTTGAAAAATCGAAGTATCCCTTTGTATTTGAGAGTATTAAACAGATAGCCGACGACGCCGAGCAGACCCTCAGCCTAAGCAATCAGTTTGGCGAAGGGTGGCTGATAAGTGCCGAAATAGCATCATTCGCCAAGCAAGGCATCAAAAACATCATCAGCGTACAGCCATTCGGCTGCATTGCAAACCAGATTATTTCCAAAGGCATCGAAAAGAAACTCAAAAAGCAATATCCCGACATCAACCTCCTCTTCCTCGACTACGACGACGGAGCCTCAGATGTAAATATTACTAATAGGCTGTATTTTATGTTGAAGAGTTTGTAATTATTTTTGATTAAACATTTTATTTGATTATATTTGCACATAAAAACAAATAAAAGTTGGAATAATGAGAACAAGTTTGTTGCGAAAACCGTCAGCAATAGCCGCTCCATATTGGGGAATGTTGAAAAAACTCAGCAACCCAATAAAATTAGAATTGGTGGTTCTGTTGAGCGAATCTATGGAAAAACTCGAAGATGAACCTGATTCCTCAAAAGAAAACGACAAGGCATTGTTAGACTCTGCTTTGGCCAAATTCAGCGGAGATTGGGGTGGAGAAAAAGATGCAATGGAAATAGCACGAGAATTGAGGCAAGGTTCGGATATAGTCAGAAATGTTGATACTTGGTAATTATGCTTTCACACGGAATATATCTTCTCGACACGTGCATTTGCATTGCACTCCTCAAAAAAGACCCAAAAGTCATCAACCGTCTATATGAAATAGGGGTGTCGGAATGTAAAATTTCAAACATAACACTTGCAGAGTTGTATTTTGGAGCATATAAATCAGGCAAGCAAAAACATTTCGACGATGTAAAAGAAATTTCGTGTCTATTTGAATCATACCCTGTTAGTCATTTCAAAAAATATGGAGAAATACGTTGGCAATTAGAACAAAATGGTATGAAAATAGGTGATATGGACACCTTGATTGCAGCCACGGCATTAGAAGAAGACCTTATCCTTGTAACAGGCAACACAAACCATTTTGCTCGTATCCCTGGAATAAAAATCGAAAATTGGATCGAAAGCAAATAAACGATGGACGTAGGTTTTCAATTGTCATAATATAAGAGGAAAAAAGTTTTGCATATCAGGAAATTTTCTTAAATTTTGTCAAAAAATTTTAATTTTTGGCTAACATATTATAAATTTGCCAAAAAATAACTACAAAAATGCTACTCTACACATTCGGAATAAGGTTTTACAATGCAGCGGCTAAATTAATTTCGCCATTCAACACAAAGGCGAAGCTATACACAGAGGGCCGCAAAGATATTTTTAACAAGTTAAAAGACAATATCGACCCAAACGCAAAATACGTTTGGTTTCACGTTTCGTCGCTCGGTGAGTTTGAGCAGGGTCGTCCAGTTATCGAAAAATTCAAAGAACGCTACCCCGACTACAAAATACTCTTAACATTTTTCTCGCCATCGGGATACGAAATACGCAAAAATTACAACGGTGCCGACTATGTATGCTATATGCCCACCGACACCCCTCAAAACGCAAAACGCTTTCTCGACATCGTTAATCCCAAGGCAGTTTTCTTTGTAAAATACGATTTTTGGTATAATTTTCTATACGAAGTTCACTCGCGGCAAACTCCGCTTTACATATTCAGCACAATATTCCGCAAAAACCAAGTGTTTTTCCGCTTCTACGGCGGCAAATACCGCAAGGTGCTATCATTCTTCACCCACCTCTTTGTTCAGAACCAAGAATCGGTAGAATTGCTCAACAAGCACGGAATCACTCGCTGCTCAATTGCTGGCGACACCCGTTTCGACCGCGTTTGCCAAATTACCAAAAGCGCCGAAAATATTCCGCTCGTGGATGCATTTTGCCAAGACCACAAGGTGATAGTGGCAGGCAGCAGTTGGCCGCCCGACGAAAAACTGATTTTTGCAGCCACCGAACGCCTCAAAAACGATGTTGACACACGCCTCATCATCGCTCCCCACGAAATTCACGAGGCTCACCTTTCGGCTATCGAAAAAATGACATCGTTGCCCCACGTGCGCTTTTCAAAGGCCGTAGAATCCACAGTTAGCAAATTCGACGTGCTTATCATCGACAACATCGGCATGTTAGCCCGACTTTACAAATACGCCCACATAGCATATATAGGCGGTGGATTCGGCAGTGGCATCCACAATATTCTGGAGGCAGTGTCGTACTCGATTCCCGTGGCATTTGGTACCAACTACAAACGATTCAAAGAGGCGGTAGACCTTATTTCGCTCGGCAGTGCCTGCACCATCCGCAACGCCGACGAACTCTACTCTGTATTCAAACGCTACCTCACCGACGAATCCCTCCTTAAACGCGCCGGCGAAATCTCCCACCAATACGTAGAGCAAAACCTCGGCGCCGCTGATAAGATATTGGCTGAGGCTAAGGTGGAGGAATAATTACATCTCCTCGCACGCTATAAGCACATCCACTGTGCCATCGCTAAACTTATAGCGGTAAACAATGTCGGTGCCAGAATCTTTCAAAACTGTGCACAAGGACGCATCTTCTTTGAGATCTTGCAGCAAAGCGGCTTTTTTTTCCGAAATGTTTTTCTCAAAATTGTCAGATGTTAAATTAGAATCAACCACGCAGGTGATAAAAGCCTGTTTTCCATCAATAAACGCCGAGGAACGTGTAAAACCGTTGCCAAGGTCGAGGGGACACTCTGCATTCAACTTGCTTATCACAATCCTTACATTATTACCGCCGCAACTCGTTAGTGCCAAACTCATAAAAAATATCAAAACCAAGGCAATAAATACTATCAGTAATCTTTTCATCTTTTAAATTTTTAGTTAATTATTCAAACAGTTACCATATAGATAACTCGCCACAAAAATTCCATAAACAAAAAGCATTTTTTATAATTTTTTTTTATTGCTGTCCGATAAAAAAGACACACGACTTCCATTTACCTTTACAAAGTATTGTAGGGGCTATTTTTTATACGACGAACCAAAGGTTATTTTGGAAAGATTATTTTGAGTTGCGAGTCGAAATGTTTACGGTTAAC
>JAEDDH010000054.1 GCA_016293845.1 Bacteroidales bacterium
AATGTGCCGTGTTTATTTCCGTAGCCCTTGACCGTGTCGTCAAAGCCCTGTAGCTGTGCCCATGCGTGGCAGAATTGCTGGCGTGTTATCTCGCCGTTACGTCTTTTTGTGATTAAATTAAAAAATTGTTGGTTCATGGCTTGCCCCCATTTTTGATAAAAAATAAACCACACGGCTGCGTTGTTGCTGTGTGGTTGTCCGCTTGCGGCTAAACGCCTATCGGGCAAGGATAGGGCGTTTATTCAACAACGCATAAAATAAAAGTCCTATCGCTTACGTATATGACTTTATTACATGTTGTCGAAAATGTCAAGCGTTTTTTTAAAAGTCTGATAATTTTTTTTTAATCTCGGTTTTGGTGGCGAACGGCGCGCCAGCGCACTCATATACAAATACATAATCATGTACATGTACATATTCAAATACAGATACAAATACAAATTCATATACAAATACATATACATAGTGCAAACGTCTGCAAAAAGCAATATATAGGATTTTGCACCCCGCTTGTGTTTTTCTGTGTCCGCTTGTGGTCAGTTGTGTGCTACTGTCTGCAAGTCGGTGCTATTGTGTGCTATTGTGTACAAGTCAGTACAATTGTGTACAAGTCTATGCAATTGCATACATTTGCATAATGTTCTATGCAAGTGTGTAAATCCTTATAATATAAAGAATTGCGTTTTATTTTACGGTAATTTGACGCGCGTGTAACGTGGCGTGTTTTCTGCTTTTTTCTCTGATTTTCTGCTAATGTTTCCGCGTTGACGTGCCGTTAAGTCTTAAGTGTCTATTGCGCTCGTGGAAATAAAAATTAAATATATTCCCATGTGCGCCGCCGGTCTTATCTCAACCGCTGAATGTTCCCGCAAAATTGGTATAACTGACAGCTCTGTACGTCGCTTAAAAGCGCGCTTTAACGCGTGCGCATTTTATGCGTTATATATTCTTTTCAGCGTGACGAAAATTTCGAATTAAAAAGAATGAAAACGAAATAAAACTAAAATTACGAAATGTTCGGGAAAAAGTTGCTTATAAACCGCATTTTATCGGGAAAAAGTTGCTTATTGTTCGGGAAAAAGTTGCTTATAAACCGCATTTTATCGGGAAAAAGTTGCTTATTGCAGGAAATAAAAAACGGTCCTTTGTGGACCGCCTTCTAAATTAAAAATGAAAATGCTATTAAAATATCACGATAACGTGATTTTTTGTATTAAAACTGTCTACTTTTTTATACACGTTAAGAATGTAAAATATTGCATTTCCTTTTTTTTTCTTCTGTTTCGTTTTTTTCGTTTTCATTCGTTATTTGTGAATTACAATTTTTTTACTGATAAAAGTGTAATTGTTTGTAAGCGTTCCTTTTCCATAAGTACAAATAATTAAACAAATAAAAAATTGTCCGTGCGTGCTGGAATTGTCCCGCCTTGCAAAGTTGCATGGTCGGGAAATAAAAATTAATAATATAAATCACAATATATACTTATATTATAAGTATCAGCATAAAATGTATTTTCAATTTCAAACTGTTCGTATACATAATCTCTTTTATAGATATATACATAAGGTGATACTGCTGCTCCTTTACCGTTGAATATGGAAATTTGTAAATCTCTATTATTGTCTATATCTTGACCGACAATTACAAAATCTGTTTTTTCGTAATATCCTGATGAAAACCACATTTGATATGCTTTAATTTCGTAATCTATTCCTCTGCCGTCAGAAAACATACTAACACGAAATCTTCCACAGACGTTAAATTTTATGTTTGCAGCAGCATACGGATTATTTACAGTAATGTTTATGCTGCTAAATAATACGTCAAGACTTTGTGCCGTCAATGTTGTATGGTTACCAGTTGCAATACCCTCTTTTGATTTGATGTATCCATTAAATGAACCTGTTGCCATATTTAATACGCCATTTATTGTTGCATTTTGGGCTATCATTCCGTATGTTTTAATTACGTTGTTAGCTGCGTCCAGCATAAAGCCCGCGGTCGGATTTCCGCCACTTTCTGCGTAATTATGCGATTTAATAAACCCTTGCTGCTTTAATACGATATTTTGCGCGAGCAGGTTGTCTACTTCAATCAACGCCGTTCTTAAATATCCGCCGTTAATAATCGTTTGACCGTTGCTGGCTGCTGTCACCATTGCGTCGTATGAAGCATAGCCGAGCTTTGTTGCCATTTCGTTACGCTGGCTCGCCGCAGTCGCTTCCGCGTTGCTTTGAGCCGTGTTCGCAAGGCTCTCCGTTTTCTGTGATGTAAATATAGTTTTTCCTGCAAGGTTGATTTGGTCGGCGCTTAGTACGATTTGTGACGCTATAAGGTTGCCCGCTATAGCGTCGTCCCACAATGCTTTTACGGCTTGGTCGCTTGCGTTGCCTTTTATGCCGTAGTATTCCGAGCCCTCAATAAGCGCATATACCGCCGCCACCTTTTGCTCGGTGCTCGCGTTTACCAGCTTCGCGCGTGTGGTTGCGTCTATCATAATAGGCAGATTTAACGAAAGGCTCATACTGCCGCTAGCGCCGCCGCCCTCTACAAGCGCCATTACTGCGCCCGCCTGTACTGATATTAAGCCCGTCAATTCCTGCGCCATGTCGTCAACCTGCGCTAAAATCTGCTCTTTAGTAATTGCAATAAAAGCGCGCTGCTGTTCGTCCAAGTCCTCAACCTTTAATAATATTTCGTCCTCGCTTATACTTATAGACGCGCTTGCGTTTCTCGCGTCCGCGTCCATTTTTGCGACGATTTCCTCTAGGCTCATTTCTACGGGCTTAACCTTGTATACGTTCGTAAATCTTACGCCCTTTATCGTATCAACCGCAGCCTGTACGGCGTCGCTGGCTAGTGCCTCGGCCTCGCCCTGCTGTACGTAGTCGCGCTGGCTTTCTACGGTCTTTTTTGAACCGTCCGGCGTTTTGGTGAGATTGCTTTTATATTCCGGCAATGTGCCGTATGTGTACAGTGCAGGGTTATAGTCAACCAGCGTCAATGTGTAACCGTCGTCCGTTTCCTCGGCGTTCGTAATTTTCATTGTGTTTGTTACGGTCGTAAAATTGCCGTCGTTGTCCAATTTTCCAAAACTGAAATAGTCGCCCGCGCGTGGTATTATGTCCGCGCTCTGTCGTAGCGTTGTAGTAACTGTCAGCGTTGACGTTGTACCCGTTCCTGTTACCTTAAGCGCACATATTCCGCGCCCGCTGTCTGATACGCAGTTTATGATTACGCCGCAGGCTACATTTGCCGGGAACGTCACTGTACCCTCTATGTAGATTTCTTTTAAAAGTCCGCTCTCCCATTTCAAGCCCGTTATTTTACCGTGCGAAAGTCCAATTTTAAGGCTTTTGTGTTGGAGTTCTACGCGTGAAAAAATCGGATAATATGCCGCCTCTCGTCCAACCTTTACAGTTGCCACGCGTGGCTGCGCCATTTCCTCGGCCATTTGTCGCCATACGTATTTAAACGCGTGCTGGTATGTCGTGATATACTCCAGCGCCGTCTGTGTTAAGGTGTCGGTCTGTGGGTCGTAGTCTCCGCCATCACGCATAAAAATAACGCTGTCGGCGTCGTAGTCCCCATCCTTGTTTATGTATGTGACTTTTTTGCCTGTGGTCTTGCGCTTAAACTCTTTTGTAGTGCTTATCGTCTGAATTGTATCGCTATTTAAAAGCGCTATAGAATAATCGCGTCCGTTATCTATTGCGACCTCGATTTTTCCTGTCATTGGATTGAATACCAGCGCCGCGTTTCCGTTTCTGCATAGCGTTTCAATGATTGACTTTTTCTTTGTCGGTCTGCATATAACGCCGTCGGCTCTGAACCCCTGCGTCTGACAATATGTGTACCATTCGCCAAAGGTTGCAAGATCCAGCTCGCTGTCTTCGTACTTGCTCGGCGCGTGCTTGCTGCTTGTCATAATTTCCAAAACCCACGCGGCTAGGTTGCTTGTCGGGGTTCTTTTGCTCGTCCATGCGCTGCCGTTCCATGTTCTCGCGCAGGCTCTTGTTATAATGCTGAACGCGTCAAGGTTTCCGCTGGTGTTCGCGTTTGCTGCCACCCGAATTCCTAAGCGGGTGCATTTGTCGCGCTCTGCGTCTTCCAATACCTTAGCGGCCACAAGGCTTGATGATGTACTTTTTTTTGCGTCGTAACATGTTGTTTGAACTGCCATTAAATAAACGGTGTCCTTTGCGTTGCTCTCTGCCTTTGGTGTAGTTCGGAGAACTCTTACGCTTATTTTATTGCCGTATGCCTGCTCCGCCGTGAATGTCTGCACCGCGCTGTATCTCATTTGCTGCTTGGTGTTGTATTCAAACGTATTTGACGCCGTGCCATTCTGAATAAAGCCCGTGTCAAAGTCGTGCCAAGTCGGGCTTGCTGCGTCCGGGTTGTTCGTCCACTGTGGCTGTAGTGTGATTGTTTGACTTTTCCAGCCGTCGTCGTATATCTGCAAACCGTCAAATAGCGCTATCAATTCTACTTTCATTGGTCTGCTTGGCAATTCCTGCACAACACCTGTCTGCCACTTTTCTTCAATTTGTGCGTTTTCATCTGGGTCGCTTGACTCGTGGTCGTGCGGGATTTCCTCGTTTAATTCTGTCAACACAATTTTTTCGTTAAAATCCGCGTTGATGAAGTCGCCCGTCTGTCTGATTTCTATTTTGTTGCGCTCGTCGTAATATGTGCCCTTGTCCCAGCTATATTCTCCGTTTTGTGGAGTGTCTCCGCTGAACGTTTTTATTACGGTTTCGCCCATTTTGATTTTGTCGATTACAAGGTTGTTGTATCCGCATTCAAGTACTACGTTATAATATTGTTCCTCACCTTTAGCGCCTGCTATTGTGTAATGCGCCGGACAAAGCCTGTACGGTGTAAATAATGTTTCGCCGATTATATAAGGGAAAGTCTGACCTGTGGCCGCTTGGTTTCTCGCGCCCTTTACAAACGGCAGCTTGCCGGTCTGCTCTGCGCCCGCTTTTGCCGCTTTCTGCGCCGCTTCCATTTCCTTTTCTGCCTGCTTCTGTTTGTAGATGGAAACGCCCGCTACTACGCCCGCCGTAATTGCTACGGCTGCAATAGCTACGATTGCCACCGTTGTGGCTGCTGCTGGTGTTTTTCTTACATAAATAATATCGTCGGGCTGGACTTCATAGTCTGCGTCTACTCTGTAGCCCCCACGTAAAATAATACTATTTTCCCAATTTACGCCCTTTATGTGGTCGCGCAGGCGTCCGTTGAATGTGTATGATGTGTTATGATTAAGTCCGTCAAATACGTGTATCAATGCCATAATAGCCCCTTACTTTAATAGCTCCTATTTGGTTTATTCTGCAGCCGTTTCGCGTCATGTGGATAAACTCTCGCGCGTTTAAGCATATTCCTATATGCAGCTCGTTGCCCGTTTCCATTTCGATAATTGCTCCCTCGCGTGGTGCGTCTATCGGTGTTATATTTAACGTGGGCACGTTCTTGGCGCTCAACTCTATGTCGTGATTTTCATATATTACGTCGTTTAGCTTATAGCCAAACCGCCGCGCCACCTCAATCGCTAAACCGTAGCAGTCATATCCTGCCGCGTCGCGTCCGTGGTCTTTGTATGGTGTGCCGATTAAATCATTTATTTCTATCATGCGTTGCCCCGGTTGTTTTCTGCGTCGAAAACATACGGCGGGAATACCATTCCCAGCCGGTCATCATTCGTGAATGTAATAGTTATTTTCATTTGTTCATCTGTCGTTGCGCTGCCGTATTGGTGCTTAAATGCCTTAATCGGCGTAACGTTCCCGTCGTTGATTACGCCCACCGCCATTACTTCAAACAGTTCGTCGCTGCTGTCTATAATGTCTATAGCCTCGTTATCTATGGCTGTTATTTCAAGGCTGCCGTTTTGTAAAACCCCGCCTATGGTTTTCGGCTTGGTGTATTTAAACCCGCTCGCCTTGTATGTGTTACCCTCGTATACAATAT
>JAEDDH010000055.1 GCA_016293845.1 Bacteroidales bacterium
TCCAGCGGGTCGCCCTCACATATAACATTGACACCGAAAGCCTTGTCCCTTTGGTTGCGTACCTTTTGGACTATTTGGGCTGATAAGTTGCTCTCGATGTCCCAATTAAAATTTACGACTTTACCTCTGTAACCGGATTCTTCAAGTTCTTCTTCGGTAAGCGTACCTGTTTCGAGTAACATCTGAATATCGGCTTTAAGTTTAATTTCTATCTTGTTCGTGCCTTCTTCTTTGTTTTCAAACACGATGATTTTATCAATAATTAAACTTAAATCGCCTTTATCAAGCTTGTCCTTTTCAAGAAAATCACGGAAAATATCTAATGCCGTTTTTGCAATTCGGTTAACCTCAATCCGTGTGTTGCGGTGTTCTACCGTCATTTCAAGTTGCTTTTCAAGACCGTCAATTTTCTGCAAAAGCTCGGTTTCGATTTCCTCATAGGTTTCCTCTATGATTTCCCGATTATCGCCATCCGCTTTCATAAGTTCACGGATTTTCTGCTTCTGAGTAGCCTTATAACTCTCCCTTGCCTTTGCCAATTCCACCTCTAATTTTGCGATGGTCGAAGCAGAACTTTTCATCATCTGCGGTTCGTCCTTGATTGCTTTTTCGAGTTCGGCAATCATTTTTTCGGAGTTCTTCATCACCCGCTCTACATAGTTTTTCAGCAAATCGTCAAGCGTATCAAGGCGGATGTGGTGGGAAGTACACCCTTTTAATCCTCGTTTGTGGTATGTACCACAAGTGTATGCAGGCGCTAAATCGGGACGGCTCATCGAGAACATAGGGCTGCCGCAATCACCGCAGAAAAGAAAACCCGAATACTCGTTTTCATATTTCTTGACACCTCTGTAATGTGATATTGACCTTTGTTTCAACTGTTGTTGTGCCTTCATAAAGGTTTTCACATCGACAATCGCAGGGTGGTGGTTTTCAAACACTTTATTTTCTTCCACATCCAATTTTTTGTCTGCACCGTTGATATTTTTGCGGGCATATTTACGCTGACGGAGTGTGCCGATATAAAAATCGTTCTGCAAAATACCGCTGACAGTAGGTATTGCCCACACGGAACTTGCCTTAATTTTTATTTCTTCCTTGCTTTTATTTTTAGCGGCTTCAGCTTCTTTTCTTTCCTTTTCCACCATACGAGGTGTAGGAATATTTTTTTCGGTAAGGTAGTTCGCAATCTTCTTGTAACCCCACCCTTTAATGTATAGGTCAAAGATTTCACGGACAACCTCCGCCGCCGCTTCATCCACTTCAAAAATCATTTCTTTGGTGTTTACAAAGTAATATCCGTAAGGTACGGCACAAATCCAATTACCTTCATTTTGGCGGCTCTCAACAACCCTTTTTACCTTTTTGGAAGCGTCGGTAACCGGCATTTCATTTAGCAGAAAGCGTACTTGAATGTTGTTCCAATCGTCATAGGTCGGGTAGTCGATACCGTCGCCTATGGAGATAATACGAACCCCTGCGTCTCGTAAATCTTCGAGTTCAACAAGACCTCTGCTGTTACGGCGGGAGAAACGAGAGAAGTCCTTTATCATCAGAATATCGTAGTGTCCGTTCATTAAAAGGGGACGCATACGCTGATAATTTTCTCGTTGTTCAAATGTATAACCGCTTCGGTCACGATCCTCGTAAAAATCTACCTCTGCATCGGGAAATGTTTGTTTAATGTAAGCCTTTATAATTCTTCTTTGGTTTTCTATAGATGTATTATCTCTGTCTTTTTCGGTATCAACAGAGATACGCATATATGCGGCAATCTTCTTTGACATAATACCTCACTTCCAATGTTGTATTTTTATATATTCTCTTTACGAATAACATTGTAACATATCGTTTTACAAATCGCAACAGTTTTCGAGGAAATAACTGATTTTGGAAGTCTTTTTGATGTAAGCCGGCAGATGTTAATCTGCCGAAGACAGAAGAATTATCTTTCTCTGTCTTGTGATTTTTTCTTCTTCACATTTTGTTCTGCAATAACTTTTTTGTTGTGAATAAGTAGTTCTTTTGTGAGTTCTACGATATCGCCCGTGCCGGAATGATATTCGCACACTCGGTAGCCTTTTTTATTCCATTCCTTTTGTTCGGGTATTAAGGACTCCAGCAACGCTTTGTCCTCTAAATCTTCTCGTGTAAACCAATAACACGCAAATTTTTTGTCCTCATAGACTTCCAAAACCATTCAGCATTACCTCCGTTCATTCCATATTTTTCCTCGATTTTGTTGCATCTATACAGTTTGTTTTTTACTGGCTGAAAAAGAAACGGGATTCGTCAGAACACGGCACCGTTTTAAATTACCGCTGTCCTTATATAATCTTTAATATAAGTAGTAGATAATATATTCTTCTTCAGATGGTAAAAGTGTTATTAACCTAAGTATTATTTCTTGCTATAAAGTCGCAGTCTTTAATGCGAAAAAAACGCACCCTATAGCTCGGTTATAAACTTGTGAACATAGATACGGGCGGGTCTGCCTTTGCCTTGTTGTAGGCGGCTGATGAGTCCGTAAAGTTCTAATTCTTTCAGCATTTTTGTGGCTTTATCGTGTCCGCAGTTAAAGGTTTCGCATATTTCCTTTAAGGTGCAGTACACGAACACATCTCCGTAGCGGTCTGTAAATCTGTCCCTGTTTTTGACGGATAAACACATTCGGTCAAACAGTATGCCATAGAGCAGGACCGCATCAGCCGATAGCTTTTTGTATGCCGTATGCGATATAAGCACTTTCGGAACTCGTAAAAAAGCAAATTTTTCTGCTTCTTTTTCTTTGTAATTTTTATTCAAACGCTCTCACTCCTTTCGTGGGAAGATACACCGATTTTTTGTATTAAAATGGTGCGTATTTTGCGGTTTTTCTCCTCTGTGAACGACTTTTCTATGGTGGGTGGTATGTTTCTCGTAATTCCCCGATACCTCGTTCTTTGTTGTGTTTAGGTGCATTTTTACGCGCATAATTTACTGCCCTTTTGCTCTCGTAACAGCGGCACTCGATGAGCTTCGCCCGAAAACTCTGCTTACAGTCACGGGTGCAACTGCGGCAGATTTCGTTGTAGGTGCGGCGGTTCGTTTTCGGATGAATGAAGAACGCCCACTCCTGTTTAGATTTCTTTGATAATCTTGGCATAATAAAAACTCCTTTCACTTATTTGCACAAAGGTGTGCAAAACCGACACCCGTTTTGCTGCTTTTCCAGAAAAATTCACTAAAAAATTTTTATCCCTTCACTCATTTGGACAAAGGGGTATGAAATGGACACCCATTTTTCTGCTTTTCTCAAAAATTCTCTGAAAATTTTCCCCTTCACTTATTTGGACAAGCAACACCAAAATGCACACCCTTTTTGAACGGTTTTGCAAAAATTTCTTTGAAAAAATTTACCCCTTCACTCATTTGCACAAGCAGTGCCGAAATGCACACCCTTTTTGACCACTTTTGCAAAAAATACTTTAAAAAATTTAACCCCTCACTTGTTTGAACTGGGAGAAGAAAAAGTCAGGGTATTTTCTTCAAAAATTTTTAATTCTCTCACTAATTCGCACCGAGAACAAGCAAGCGTTCACCTTGTTTTTGTAAAATATCCCTCTACTTGTTTGAAATGGCAGAGCAAAATTGGGGGGTGTTTTTTGAAAAAAATATATAAAATAAAAAATCTCCCCTTGATTCATCGAACCGAGAGGAGAAGGTGATTGAAAAAATATTAAATTGTAAGGTGTCGTGCGGAAACAAAATTATCGCAAATCAATTTTCCAAATTTGAAAATTTATTGATTTTGGGAAATAAAACGGCAAGTGAATTTTGATTCTGCACAGAATTAGCGAGCAGTGTATTTGGATAACCACAGTTTCCAAATACCTCGTTAGAGAAATCCCTAAAACCCTTTGCTGCATAGAGCATAAAAAAGACACCTACCATAATTGATAAGTGTCTGTTGGCGTTACCGCTGTTATTTAGATGTGAGCGACAGTTTGATTTATAGTTGCAGGTGCGAATAAGTCTTTTCAAAACATACGAATAGGTACAATAAATTCAGCCGAGAATTAACGATTAGAATTAACGATACCGTTAATTCTTTTGAAATATCGTTAATTCTTATATTTTTACAGTTAATTATTGATTTTAGAGCAAGAATAGATTATAATAAAATTATCATCTTCAAGGAGGAAGCGTTAATGCAAACGGAAGCTCTCAAAAAAATCGTTTTAGATATAAAAGCCTTGAAAACAGAAACCCAAACTATTGAACTGAAAGCCGCTATACAAGGTTGCCCTACAAGATTATTTGATACACTTTCGTCTTTTTCTAATCAAGACGAAGGCGGAATTATTATTTTCGGTGTTGATGAAAAAGACAACTATGCGATTAAGGGTGTTTATGATGCTCAGGATCTTCAAAAGAAAGTAACCGAGCAATGCAAACAAATGGAACCGTCTGTTCGTGCATTGTTTACAGTTTGTGAGATTGACGGCAAAGCGATTGTTTCTGCCGAAATTCCCGGTGTAGATATTTCCGAACGCCCTGTTTTCTATAAGGGTGTAGGTCGTATCAAAGGTTCTTACGTTCGTGTCGGCGAATCCGACGAACCAATGAGCGAATACGAGATTTATAGTTATGAAGCGTTTCGTAAAAGAACTCGTGATGACATTCGCACTGTAGAGAACGCCAAGCTCACTATGATTAATGAAAATCGGATGGCAGATTATCTGAACGCAGTTAAAAACGAGAGAAAAAATCTTGCCGATAATGTTACTGAGGAAGAAATTTTGGAGCTGATGGGAATTACCAACGATGGCATTCCTACACTTGCAGGACTTATGACTTTCTCAAAATATCCTCAAGCGTACTTTCCTCAGCTTTGCATCACCGCAGTTTCACTTCCCGGAACAGAACAAGGAACAGTCGGTAATGACGGCGAGAGATTTATAGATAATAAGCGTATTACCGGTGCAATTCCCGATATGCTTGAAGAAGCGGTTGAATTTGTGCGTAAAAACAGCCGCACGAAAACGATTATTGACGATAACGGGCATAGAGCAGACAAGCCGGAATATCCGATAAAGGCTGTTCGTGAAGCAATTCTTAACGCATTGGTACATCGTGATTACAGTGTTCATACAGAAAATGTACCTATTCGCATTGAAATGTACCGTGACCGTATGGAGATTATCAACAGTGGCGGTTTATATGGTAAAATTTCCATTGACGCACTTGGTAAAGTTCGCCCTGAAACAAGAAATGCCGCACTTGCCAATATGCTCGAACTCTTGAACGTTACTGAAAATAGATATTCGGGAATCCCTACTATGCGTAGTGAGTTTGCAAATGCAGGACTCCCCGCACCGCTGTTTTCCGTTGTTCACGGTGAATTTAAGGTTGTTATGAAAAACGGATTGTTTGCAGAGACAATGCCCATCGGTGATTCTCTTGTAGAGTTTTGTTCCACGCCTCGAACAAGAGCTGAAATAGTCGCTTTTGTAGGCAAGTCCAAAAATTATGTTATGTCGCAGATTGTAGCACCGCTTGTTGCTGAAGGTAAATTGAAAATGACAATGCCCGACAAACCCAAAAGTTCAAATCAAAAGTTTGTAAAAGCTTGAATTTTATCCCGCATATATTTTTTCATCAATCATATGTTCATTGGGATGAACATATGGGAAAAAGACGGCACATACAAGATAATAAGTCGCCGTCCCCGAACAGACTTAAACTAAAAACACGGACTTAGGAGTAGACCCGATTCGACATCGGCAAGTGACACCTGATACTAAAAAATGC
>JAEDDH010000018.1 GCA_016293845.1 Bacteroidales bacterium
TAGCCGCCCTACTTTTATGAATCCTTCATAACAATTTGTTGTGAAGGATTTTTTTATTTATTTTTGATATGCAAGCCACACACCTTTTATATTATAATAACTCTGATTACCCAAAAATACTCCGCGAGTGCAATGATGCGCCCTCGCTCCTTTATGCTATCGGTAATGTAGATTTCAATCATAATTTTGTACTTTCTATTGTGGGTACACGCAAGCCTGACGATAATGCTGCAATTTACATTGATAAGTTTGTCGCTGATTTGCGCCAATACCGCAACGATATTGTTATTGTTAGTGGTCTTGCCTTGGGAGTGGATACCATTGCCCACGAAACCGCTATTAAATACGGTTTTAAAACCGTTGCCGTTATGGGCACAGGACTCGACCATATTTACCCCTCCGAAAATACCGATTTGGCTAACCGCATTGTTTCTTCTGGTGGTGCTATTCTTACCGAATATGAGTATGGACACCAGATTTCGCCCGACAATTTTCCTCAGCGAAACCGCATAGTTGCAGGCTTGTGCGATGCTCTTTTGGTTGTGCAAAGTCCAGTTCGCGGAGGTTCGCTGATTACTGCAAAATATGCCAATTCGTACAACCGCGATGTATTTGCATTTCCCGGACGTCCTGATGATGAACTTTTTTTAGGTTGCAACTATTTGATTAGAAATAATATGGCAGCGTTAATCACCTCGGCTGAGGATATAGCGTGGTATTTGCGATGGGAGAGGAAAGTGCTTTAAAATTTATTTTGCATTTTCACATTTTCGCTCTACCTTTGCTCTGCGATTTGTTTGCGGAGTTTTACCTAACTGCCGCAATTAAAAGGGAATCAGGTGCGAATCCTGAACAGTCCCGCTGCTGTGTGCTTTGTAAAAAGATGCCACATTCTTTGTGCCACTGAAACTTGTTTCGGGAAGGCGTGACATTGAAGCAAGTCAGAAGACCTGCAAATCGTTGATAGTTGTACAAACTGCGAGGACGGCGACTACAACATATTGATTATTATCGTTTTATAATAGAAATGAGAATATTATTACTGCATTTGCTTTTGGCGGTGTGGCTTATGATGTTGTGTACCAATCTGTTGGCGCAAAACACCGATACAACCATTTACCGTGAGTTGGAACAAGTGGACGTTGTGGGTAATAGCAAAAGGGCACGGTCGTCGGTTTCGCAGGCTTTTGGACGCGAACAGATAAAAACTGTGCCATCTGCTGATATTGCTGGTGTGCTTCGTCTTGGTAATGGATTGAATATCAAAGATTACGGTGGGGTAGGAGGGTTGAAGACTGTTTCGGTGAGGTCGCTTGGCGCATCGCATACTGCTGTGGAATACGACGGCGCTCCGATTTCAAACACTCAGGCGGGACAAATTGATATTTCACGGTTTGATGCCGCTTCTATTTCTGAAATAAAAGTCTCTGTGGGGCAGGACGATAACTTGTTTAAACCTGCCAAAATGTTTGCCTCGGGTGCGGTGCTGACTCTTAAATCGCACAACGATAATGATTTAGACAATCTTAAAATCAATCTCAAAACAGGTTCGTTTGGCTATTTTGCTACTGATTTGGCTTTGTCGCAACATTTATCTAAACGTCTGATTATTAAGGCTGACGGTGCGTTTCTCCGTTCGGATGGTATGTACAAGTATACGCTCAACAACAATAAGAATATTTCGGAGCAAAAACGTCACAATACAGATATCATTAGCAAAAAAGGCGAGATAAATCTCTTTTATAATGATTCTAACTTGCATAGTTTCAATCTTAAACTCTATGGATATGATTATAGGCGAGGACTTCCGGGCAGCGTAATTTTTTACAACGATGAAGCCAACGAACGACTCAACGACCGCAACTATTTTATCCAAGGCGATTACACAAGACGTTTTTTTGATGCCTTAACTACCAAATTATTAGTTAAATACAATTATTCTTATTCGCATTACACCGACCGAAATGTTATGTACACTGATGGCAAACTTACTCAAAATTCCACTCAAAGAGAGTTTTTTGCCTCGTGGCAGAATCTTTGGCAAATTGCCTCGCCGTTGACGTTTTCGTTTGCCGCCGATTATTGCTATAATATGCTTTTAAGCGATATAACCGACCGATTACCAAAACGTTACACTGTTTATTCTTCGGCTAATTTGCGTTATTTTCCTGCCAAATGGACTGCGATTACAGTTGGCTCTGTGCATACTCATTTGCGCGAAAAAACTGATGTGGGCACCCATTTGGATGATATTGACCGTTTTTCTCCTTATATGATATTAAAATTTTACCCGACAAACAAAATAGCCATTACCACATTGTATAAAAATACTTTTCGTGTGCCAACGTTTAACGAATTGTATTACACCACGTTAGGCTCTACCAATTTAAAACCCGAAGATGCTCACGAATTTAATTTTGGAATTTCGTACAATGCCAAATCGTGGAATGTTTCTACCGATTTGTATCACAATAATGTTGATAATAAGATAGTTGCAATACCCACAATGTATATTTGGAAAATGGCAAATTGTGGACGTGTGAAAATTACAGGCGCAGATGTTTCGGCGTCAAAAAAATTCACATTTTCAAACCTTGCCATCAACCTTTCGGCTGGATATTCTTATCAAAAAGCAGAGGATGTAACCGACAAAAATTCAAAGGTTTACGGATTTCAAATTCCATACACGCCACTTCATTCGGGCAACGGGTGGATAGAATTTGCCTACAAAAATTACACACTCTCTGCCACGTCGGTGTGGTCGGGCAAGCGATATTTCTTGAAAAACAATATAAAAGACAATGAGATAGATCCTTACGCTGAATTTTCGGTGGCATTATCGCGACAATTTGAGTTTAAGAGCAGCGATTTTTTTATAAAAATATCTTGCATCAACATTTCCAACCAACAATATGATATTATAAAATTTTATCCTATGCCCGGACGACAATTTCAACTGCATATATCTTATAACTTAACAAATAAATTTTACCAAAATGAAAAAGATTAAATTTTTAGCATTAAGTGCTTTGTTGTTGAGCACATTTACATTTCAATCGTGTAAAGACGATGATGATGAATCGAAACCCGAAGAGGTGTTTAAGGTAAAACACATTTTTATCCTTAACGAAGGCTTGCAGTCTGCCAACAACTCTACATTGGATTGCTATTATCCCAACGGTGAAAATTCTTATCAGTCAAAAGTTTACACTACCACCAACGGTGAAGGTCTCGGCGATATAGGTCAGGACATTATTTGCTACGGCAAACGCGTTTATGTAAGTGTATGGGGTTCAAACTACATGGCCAAATTAGACCAATATGGCAAAGTGTTGGAGAAATATTCGTTTAAATCAGACGAAGGTCAGCCCCGCTATCTCGCAGCCAAAGACGGATTTGTGTATGTTTCTACATACGCTGGCAAGGTTGCCAAATTCGATACCACTTCTATTGCCGCTCCGTTAGGTTTTGCAGAGGTAGGCTCTAATCCCGAGGGTATCGCAGTAGCTGGCAACTATTTGGTAGTTTGCAATTCGCAGCAAAATTATGTTTCCGACCACCGAATTTCTATTGTTGACCTCTCTTCTTTTTCGCTCAAAAAACATATTGAATCAGAAGAATATGGCAACTATCAGACTGCCACCGTTGTTGGCAACAATGTATATGTAACTTATTACTCTCCTACTTATACTATTGAAACTCTGAGTGTTGATGTCGATAATGGTACAATCAAACCCGCAGTTGCCGCATCTAAGATTGCCACAGATGGTTCCAGCCTATTTTGCGTAAATGCGACAACCGAGGATTGGGTAACTTTTACTACATCTTTCTTTAAACTTGGTTCTACCGAATCGCTGTTGGATTTGACTCAGGTTCCCGAATTAGCCACATCCAATGTCTATATGTTTGAAATCGACCCCGACACCAAGGATTTCTACATTGGCACTACCGACTTTGCTACCAATGGTATTATCTACCGTTTCGACAAGACTGGCAAGTTTATCACCAAATTTGAAACAAGTGGCATAAGCCCCAATGGTGCTGCATTTGTTTATTAATTAGATTTTTAACTTTACTGAAAATAACCGCTGAGTTTGAGCCAAACTCATTATTAACGGTTTTGCCAAAAAGGTCAGAATGAGTGCCTGTATTGGTCATCAATAGTATTAATTCTCTGTCGTTTTGATCCCATATCAGCAACCAATCAGATTACAGATGACATTCCCAAAATCCTTCATAATTTCCGTGTAATATATGTGGCTTATATTCAGGTGGTAATGTTCCTGTTTGGGCAATAGGTGCAAGGCTTTGGAAAGTAATTCCTCTTTGTAGCCTCTTTTTAGACAACGTTTTAACGAGCGTTTAAACTCTCCGGTAAATTTGAGTGTCTATTTCACGCTTTACATTGATTAATAAGGTCTTCAACACTTGATGCGGTATAAATATTGCCGTTTTTTATGTCTTCGATAGCTCTATCCATACCGTTTTGCCTTTTAAGTAGAGGACTTACATCAATAACACCACGCAACAGACTAATAGCCTGTTTTATTTGCTCGTACATCGAAACGTCTTCGATGGTTACTGTCATTTGGGTCATAATCTGTTATTTTTTGTTTTGCATATATAAAAATTAAATGGTTCTTTTGCTACTTTTGTGGCAATTATTTTTTTTAGGGATGAACAAATATTATTTATTTTTAACTCTGTTGCTGTTGTTTGGTGAGTGTTACCAAAAAAGTGGCACCAATTTATATGTAGAAGATAGTGTAGAGGTGGCTTTTAATTATGCCACGCACATCAAAATTTCTAAATGCAGCGATGGCTATTTTGCCACTATCCGCAATCCGTGGGACACTACAAAAATTCTTCACAAATATTTCCTTACCGATAAGGATTCGGCAAGCGCAGAGGGCTGCACGGTGATTCATACGCCAGTGGATAATGTGTTGATTTTTACATCGTTGCACGCGGGTTTGGTAAAAACTCTCGGTTGCAAGAATGCTATCAAGAGTCTCTGCGATGTGGAAAATGTTTTGGATAAGGAGATTTTAGACGATGTTAAATCTGGCAAAATCAAAGACTTAGGTTCGTCGATGAATCCCGATATTGAGAATATTCTGCTGCAAAATCCTGATATTATAATGCTTTCGCCATACGAAACTTCGGGCGGATTTGGACTTTTGGAAAAAACTGACATTCCCCTTGTGGAGTGTGCCGATTATATGGAAAATTCGCCTCTTGGTCAGGCTGAATGGATTAAGTTCTATGGATTGATTTTTAATAAGTTGGAAACCGCCGATTCGATTTTTGCCGAGGTGGAGAAAAACTATCTGAGCCTAAAATCGCTTGTGGATAATTTGCCTACAAAGCCATCGCTCCTTGCCAACAGCCTAACGGGTGCACAGTGGTATATGGCCACAGGCAACTCTACTGCCGGACGGTTTTATGCCGACGCAGGGTTTAATTTTTTGTTCAACTATTTGGATACATACGGCACTGTGCCGCTCAATTTCGAGACCGTTTTTGCCAAAGCGTACAATGCTGATTATTGGATAGTTAAGTACAACCGCGATAAGGATTACGATTTGCAGTCGTTTGCTGCCGAACATCCTAACTATAAGGATTTCAAGGCGTTTAAAGATAGGAATATCTTTTTTTGCAATCTTTCGTACATTCCATATTACGACGAGACCCCATTCCGCCCCGGCCTTCTGCTCAAAGACCTTATCAAAATTTCGCACCCTGAATTGCTGCAAGATTATAGTCTGAGGTATTTTACAAAAGTTCAGTAAATTTTACGCCACTTGTTAATTTGGCATAATTTTTATTGATATAGGTGTAAACCAAATGACAATATGGGCGAAAAAAAGAGAACATTTAAGAGTAGGATAATGAATATCCTACTGTGGTCGATAATATCGGCGGCGTTTATTGGTCCGGGAACGGTTACCACAGCCACCAAAGCCGGTGCCGACTACCAATTCCAACTGCTTTGGGCGTTGGGATTTGCTACTATTGCGTGCCTTGTGCTTCAAGAGGCAAGTGCTCGAGCTGCCATATACTCTAAAATGAACCTTGGACAAGCGATTAAATTTCATTTTCAGGGCAGCAAGGGGCAGATTCCCGTAATGGTGTTGGTGGTGGGTGCTATTATTCTCGGCTGCACCGCATACGAGGCAGGCAATATTCTTGGTGCTGCCGAAGGTTTGTCGTTGGTTTTCCCCAGTCTTGGTAAACGATTGATTATTACTACGATAGCCCTTGTTGTGGGCGTGGCTCTCAGTTTAAAAAGTTTGCGCTCTACGGCAAGTTTTATGGGCGTTTTTGTGTTTATAATGGGCATAACGTTCATTACCACAGCGTTTTTGGCGCATCCTCCTGTGGGTGAATTGGCGCAGGGATTGTTTGTGCCGAGTTTGCCCGATGTGCCTGAGGCTGGATTGCTTGTGCTTGGGTTAATTGGCACAACTGTAGTACCTTACGACCTTTTTCTTGGCTCCAACGTGGTAACAAAAGAAACCACAGTGCGCGATATGCGTGTGGGAATTGCCGTTTCGGTAATTCTTGGCGGAATTATTTCGATGGCAATTTTGGTGGTTGGCACACAGATGACCCGCGGGTTAACGCCCGAAGTGGTTGAAAATATGGAATTTTCGTATCTCCGCCTTACCGAAACTCTTGCTAATCAAATAGGAAGGTGGGCAGGATATATCTTTGGTTTTGGTATGTTTGCAGCCGGTTTTACCAGTGCCATTACATCGTCGCTGGTGTCAACGCTTACTGCACGGAGCATTTTTGCCAAAAACAAACTCGACGGCACGCCCGAGAAACCAAATTCGTTTCAATGGATAGCCTATATGGTTCTTGCTGTGGGCGTTATACTTGGTTTCTTGCAGGTTAAGCCCGTACCAGCAATTGTTATGGCGCAGGCTTTCAATGGATTGATTCTTCCGTTTGTGTGCGTGTTTCTCTTTACTGTAATCAACAACGCCAAGGTGATGGGCAAGGAGCATCTCAATGGACTGTTTTCAAACATTATGATGGCTGCGGTAACGTGGGTAACGCTGATTCTCGGTATCAAAAACCTTTGCGATTCGGTAAAAACTGCTGCCGGTGTGGAAATATTCAATCCCGACTCGCTGTTTATGTGGGCAAGTATTATCGCATTGGTAATCACTTTGTTAATTACCGTTATGGTGATTAATAAACGTCGCAAGTCTATTATCGAGGCCGAATCCGAGCAAGTTTCTAAGTAAAAAATTTTTTTCGGTGGATTATTTTTTGCAATATTGCATTATCAAAAATAATACGCTATGAAATACATCGGAGCACACGTAAGCGCGTCAGGAGGGGTGCAGAATGCGCCTGTTAACGCCAAGGCTATTGGGGCAACGGCTTTTGCACTTTTTACCAAAAATCAGCGTCAGTGGTTTTCAAAAGACCTTACCAACAACGAGATAGAAGAGTTTAAAACCAATTGTGCAAATCTTGGATATGCACCCGAGCAGATTTTGCCGCACGATAGTTACTTGATTAATCTTGGAAGTCCCGAAGAGGAGGGTCTCGACAAGTCGCGCAAATCGTTTGCCGATGAGATGAAACGCTGTCAGCAACTCGGACTTAAACTCCTCAATTTTCATCCGGGCAGCCATCTGAAACAAATTCCCGAAGTGGAATGTCTCAACCGCATTGCCGAATCTATCAACATAGCCCTCAGCAAAACTCAGGGCGTTACAGCTGTTATCGAAAACACAGCAGGACAAGGCTCTAACCTCGGTTTTGCGTTTCATCATTTAAAGCATATCATCGACCGCGTTGACGACAAAAGCCGCGTAGGGGTGTGTATCGACACCTGTCACGCCTTTGCTGCCGGTTACAATCTTGCCGACAGATACGAGTTTGAACGCATTTGGGACGAGTTTGACCAAACTATCGGTTTTAAATTTTTGCGCGGAATGCACCTCAATGATGCCACCAAACCTGTGGGTTCGCGGGTCGACCGTCACGCATCTATCGGCAGCGGCTGTATTGGCAAGGAGACTTTCCGTTGGATTATGGAAGACCCTCGTTTCGATAATATTCCGCTCATCCTCGAAACTCCCGACGAACTTATTTGGGCAGAAGAAATTTCGATGCTCAAAGGGTTTTGTAATGAATAATTTGCAATTGACAGTTGACAATTGATAATTCAAAATTCATAATTCATAATTTGTAATTACGTGAAACACAATATATTATTTCTTGCTGTCGCAGCCTTGTTTTGCGGTGGTGCACAAGCACAAAATCAATTTACATTAGAAAACTCTGTTCCCGGCGGAAAAGACTATCCTCAATACCGTGTGTCGTCGTTTTGCGGATATTTCGACCATACCACGGGCGAGTTTATTAGTAAAGAAATTTCTGATTCTAAAACCGACGCCATCAATGCAGTGCTTGCCAAATGCGGCAAACCAAAAATGGATTTTCTGTCGGCGTGGAATGATAAAAATACAGCCTTGGTGTATTGCTACGGCAGTTCGGCTCTATATTTGGTAGATTTGGCAAAAAATACTGTTCGCGATTCTATCAAGCAGATTTACGCTGATTTTGAGTATGCACCCGGCGACCGCAATGTGGCATATACCGACGAGGGCGACCTAATTGTGTGCGGCAGCAATGGTCAAACCACTGTCAACGGTCGCAAAGGTAGAGGAGTGGTGTACGGCACATCTGTTCATCGCGAGGAATTCGGTATCGAAAAGGGTATTTTTTGGTCGCCATCGGGCAAGAGTCTTGCTTTTTACCGTATGGACGAGAGTATGGTGGCAGAATATCCCAAAGTGGATGTTACTCAGCGTATTGCACAAGAAGACCCGTTCCGCTATCCTATGGCGGGCGAAACTTCTCACGAGGTAAGTGTGGGCGTTTATAATCTTGCCAAAAAAAGCACCGTTTACCTTCAAACAGCCTCGCCAGTCAACCGATTTTTTACCAACATTGCTTGGAGTGCCGACGACAAGTATATTCTTGTGGCAGAAATCAACCGCGAGCAAAATCATCTGTGGATGAATGTCTACAACTCTATTGATGGCTCTTTTGTAAAAACTCTTTTTGAAGAAACCAACAACGAATGGGTAGAACCCTGCATTGCTCCGTATTTTGTTGATAGTAAGCAGTTTGTGTGGGTGAGCGAGCGTGACGGATTCAAGCACCTATACCTTTATAATATAGACAACGGCAAATGCACCCAACTTACCAAGGGAAGTTTTTGTGTTACTGATGTTTACGGTGCAGCCAATGGCAATGTTTATTTCCAGAGCAACCACCGCGGATATCTTTACCGTGACATTTGCAAGGTAGACCTCAAAGGCCGTTTTACCTGTCTGAGCAAAGGTCTCGGGTTGCACAATGCCAATTTCAATCGTCAGTTTACGCAGTATATCGACATCTATTCGTCGCCTTCCACGGCTATCAAATGCACTCTTTGTAAACCCGACGGTTCTGAAATCAAAGTTTTAAAGCAGACCGACAATCCGTATTCTGATTTTAAAATGCCCCAAATACGTTTGGTAAACTTAAAATCTGCCGATGGCAAGTTTCCGCTATCAGGTAGGTTGATACTTCCGCCCGATTTCGATTCCACAAAGGTTTATCCTGTAATCGATTACGTTTACGGCGGTCCTCACAGCCAGTTGGTAGATGGCGGATGGCTTTATGGTGCTTCGTCGTGGATGCTCTATTTTGCTCAACAGGGCTACATTCTTTTTACTATGGACAACCGTGGCACCGAATTTCGTGGCGTTGAATACGAGCACTGCATTCACCGTCAACTTGGCGAATTAGAAATGCAAGACCAGATGGAAGGCGTAAAATATTTAAAATCGCTAAGTTACGTAGATAAAAACCGTATTGGCGTGCAAGGTTGGAGTTTTGGCGGATTTATGACCATCGACCTTATGACCACCTATCCCGGCGTGTTTAAAGCAGGCGTGGCGGGCGGACCTGTGTGCGATTGGCAGTATTACGAGGTGATGTATGGCGAGCGTTATATGGATACTCCCGACGAAAACCCCGAAGGATATGAAAAGACCGCCGTTGTTAACAAAATTGGCAATCTTAAAGACCGTCTGCTTGTTATCCACGGCGACATCGACAATGTAGTGGTGTGGCAGCACAGCCTTATGCTTTTGAAAAACTCTGTTGAATCAGGTGTGATACTCGATTACTTTGTTTACCCTGGACACGAGCACAATGTCCTCGGTTACGACCGCGTTCACCTCTACAAAAAAATCGAAAGATATTTCGACGACTTTTTGAGGTAATATCCTAATTATCATACATTATCTGATAATCCTTTTTCCTTCCACGTATCCAAAAATCCTGTGGAATGGCTTTCCAGTTGCCTTTGGCTTTGGGTGAAACTATCCGCATAGCCTCTATGTGCTGCATAATAATGTAGCGGAGGTCTTTGTCGGTAGATGAAATTATACGTTTCAAAAGGTCGTCGTGATTTATGCCAGAGCCGTCGGTAAGATGTCCGCCGCCGCCGTTGCCACGATACGAATTTATTGCCACCTTATAAATAGAATCAAGTTCAAACTTGCGACCATCGGTAAAGCCTTGAATAGTAATTTTTTCGCCGGCTGGTTTGGTAAGGTCAACGGTGTAGTTGATACCCGATGCCGATGAGTAGTTGTAAAATTTTCCTGCCGTGCGTCCGTTGCCACGCTCGTCTACTTCAAAAAGCACAAGATGGTCTTTGCGGTCGCTCATAGTGTTGAACCACGATCCGTAAGAATATTCTAAATAGTCAAGTATTTCTTTTCCTGTGAGTCGCACAGTGTAGAGGAGGTTTTCAAATTTATAAAGTTTAAACATATCACGAATGCAAACAGTGCCTTTGTCTACCTTGCTGTCGAAAGTGAGGGGAGCGGCAAACGACACATCTGCGCCTGTGGCTTCTAACTGTATGCTGTGAATCAAATCCACAAACGCCGAATTGCCAAACATAGCATCGCGCGACGAAATTGTGCGGGTAAACTTGGCGATAGGCTTTGATACATAATGCTTTATCATTTTTATGTAGTCGGCATAACGCTTCATCATTTCGCGGTCGGGCTCGCAAGAGTTCATCTCCATAATCAAGCCGGTGATTTTTTTGTCCACAAGTTTGCCGTTTTCTTTTTTGATCTGCACTGATGCCACGGCAGCAAGTTTTGCGCAGTTTTTGGGGTCGAGAATTATTACACGACCGCCTTCGCAGTTGCGCACCACCATATTAAATTCTTGATGGTCGTGACCTGCAAAAATAATATCGAATCCCGGAACGCGCTGAGCCACAAGGTTCGACGCATTTTCGTTCATATAGTCTTCATTGCTGTGATTGTTGTAGGTGCTGTCTACGCCCGAGTGAAAAAGTCCCACAATAAGGTCGGGGTCTTCTTTTTCTTTTACAATTTTTACCCATTTTTTTGCACATTCCACCATATCTTGAAATTCCATTCCTTCCCAAATTTTTTCGGGTAGCCAAACGGGAATAGTGGGTGTAATCATACCAATGATGGCAATTTTAACATTTTTGCGGTTGATAATGGCGTAGGGTGCAAAATATGGTTCGCCAGTTTTTTTGTTAACGGCATTGGCAGCCAGCCACGGAAAATTAAACTCTTTCACAAGGTTGTCGTATACCTCGTGACCTGTTTCTAAATCGTGATTGCCCACCGAGGCGGCATCGTAGCCCATAAAGTTCATCACGTCGGCGCAAATGTGCGGACCTTCGTGTTTCTCGTAGTTGGAGTAGTAAACCACCGGCTGACCTTGAAGAAAATCGCCATTGTCTAAGAGCACCACTTCTTGGCTTTTTACGTTGCGTTGCTCTTTTATATAGGTGTAAATTTGTGCTAATGATGTGTTTAGTGGTTCGTTTTCGATAAAATCGTATGGAAAAATGGCTCCGTGTACATCGCCCGTGCATATCAGTTTTATCTTGGTGGTTTCAACTGCCGTATTGTTTTCCATTATATATTTTTAATGTAATATTCTTTGTGATAATAGTTTAACAGTTTTTTTTATGATGATGTTATAAAAAAATCAGTTTTCAAAGTTACGGATTTTTTTTATATAATTGCAAACTTATATTAACTTTGTAAAAAAAATTATGTTCTCGAGGCTACGCGAATATATAAAAGATAAGATTGATTATTTAAAGAAAGTAAAATATTCTTTACTGATGGACTATAAAAAATACAAACAGAAACTAAAACCTAAAACCAAAAAAGGACAAAAAGGAAAAGCAAAGAAAACTGAACCTGAAAACAAGAACACCTTTGTTAAATTTGTAGTTGCCGCGTTGGTGGTGGTAGTTTTGCTTGTGGTTTTTAGCGGAGGTAATAACACTAAAAGCGATGATGCCGTTGGGGTTAATGGCGCTTACAACAACTATGGACGTGAGGTAAAACGCCTTGCTCGCGAGTTTGATATTTCGCCGTCGTACCTTATGTCGCTGATAATGTTGGAATGTTCAGGTAGAAAAAATGTGCCGCCGAGGTTTGAAAAGCACGTTTTCAACAAACTAAAAGACGTACGTGCTCAAAAAAAATCTGACCTCGAAAGTATCTCTTACAAAGATATTTCAAACGCCTCCGACGATGCTCTCAAAAACCTTGCTTCGTCGTGGGGTCCTTTTCAACTTATGGGCTACAAGTGCATACACCTCGGCATCAGCATCAAAGACCTCCGTGGCGACAATTCGCTCTATTACGGTGTAAAATGGATCAACGACACCTACGGCGATTATATCCGCAAAGGACGCTACGCCGATGCATTTCATATACACAATACCGGCCGCCCTGTGCCAAAAGATGGCAAGTACCGCACCTACGACAAAAACTATGTGCCCAACGGACTTGCCTATATGAAAGTGTTTGATAAATTATTTGCACCTTGATAATCAGTGGTTTATACTGTCAATACTTAATAATGAAAAAATACATTTTATTTTAACATTTTTTTGCAGTATTTTTGCAGTCGTAAAAATTGGGGGCAATGACCTTGTTAAAATCGATTATTAACATTAATATTGACAGAAATATGAAAAATTTAAAAACAAAACTTTGCGCCACTTTATCAGCAGTGGCATTGTGCGCCTTGATACCTTCGCAGGCCGACGCTCAAATCACGGTTGTTCCCGAAAACGACAACTTCTCTCTCAAACTCATCGGACGTACCAATTTAGACTTTGGCTCGTTTCTCGACAAACAAGATGATGAGTCTAAACCCGACAACGGCGTAGCTGTAAACGATACCCGTCTCGGTGTTTCGGGCAAATTTCTCGACAAATGGGACTACAAAGTTGAAATCTGTTTTGATAAAAAAGCCATCTCATTTCGTGATGTTTTTGTAAAATACAATTTCAACAAGCAGCACCACATTCAGTTTGGTAACGTGTTTATGGGTTACGGTATGAAACAGTTGGGACTTGCCTACAAGTTTATCGACGACGCTACTGTTGACAATACAATGTGTCCTTCGCGTAAGATGGGTCTTGTATACTTGTTAACCACCGATCCATTTAACTTCAACGGCGGTATCTATTCCGACGGCAATATCGACAACGGCAACTCTAAGTTCGACCAAGGTGTGATATTCTCAGCCAAAGCCATCTATCGCCCAATTATCAACGAAACCACAGTGCTCCATTTTGGTGCAGCTTCGATGTATACCAACAGCCCAAACACAGCATCGTTTAGCGGCGTAGTGCCCGAAACATTCACTACCAACGGCAAAACCACATTTAGTGGTCCCACCTTTGGCAAAGCTGGCGTGGATGCCGATGGAAAAACTATTTACAAAGGCAAACACTACTCTCGCTACGAGGGTGAGATGATTTTTATCCACAGAAAATTTATGCTTGAAACACACTACCAAGGTGCAAGCTACGAACCTACTGCCACTGACGACCGTTACCACGTAGGCGGTGCTCTTGCTCAGTGCTCGTTCCTCCTTATCGGCGAACAGCAAAACTACAACAAGGCTACCGGTCTTTGCCAAAACGCTTCGCCCCGCAACCTTGAAGTTCTTGCCCGTTACGACTATCTCGACCTCAATGACGGCGGACATCAGCAAGACGTAACAGTAGGTATCAACTACTTTTTTAGCAAGCATTTTAATATGAAGCTCAACTACGTTTATACTGATACCGACCTTCTTCCCACAGGTGGAAGTAGCTACAATTCGGTACAAGTAAGAGCTCAGTTCTCGTTCTAAGATTTTAAGAACACCTTATAATTAATAGTAACCCCGCATTTTTGGCGCGGGGTTATTTTTTTTATGTTTGATTGTACTTTTTTTGTTTTATAATTATTTGGTAATCGAATCTATTGAAAATATCTTTAATAAAACAAGTGTCGTGCTTACTGCCGATATAGAGATAAGCAAAAACGTACTTAAAACTGATGGCACTCTTAACGAAGAGTCGGCAGATACTTTTACCCCATGGTTTAGTGGTTTACGTATTTATGGCGTATTAGATGGACAGGGACACACCATTAGTGGCATTTATAATGATAATTACACCCAAGGTGGAATGGTTCTGGAGAATTATGGCACTATCAAGAATCTTGGTATTAAGGATTCGTATTTCGGTGGATGTGGTAATACATCTTATTTAGGGTCTTTTTGTGGTAGGCATGCAGGTTATATTATAAATTGTTGGAGCACGGCAACTGTTGATAATGTTTATTATTTTTCATCTGAAGAAGACCATCATGGTTGTGGCGGTATTTGTTCTAGTAATGATGGAACAATTGTCAACAGCCACTATGCTGGGTTGGCAAAATTTAATTTAAATGCTGAGTCTGGAGCTATTTGTGATAATAATTATTATGGCGTTGTTGCCAACTCTTATTATTTGGCATCGAAAGCCAGTGCCGATGAATACGCCCGTACTGCCGACGAGTTTGCCGACGGCACAGTATTAAATCTTTTGAAAAACGGTGTTGCCGAAGTTGCCAATGGCGATATTTGGGTTCAAAAAATTGGCGTAGACAAAATTCCATCGTTTACTGAGGGCAAAGAAGACAACGTTTGGTCTTACAACCGCACAATTTACATCGAAAACGCTCCTGCCGACACCAAATACGAAATTGTAGACCTCAACGGTCGCATAATAACAACATCCAACACAAAATCTACGAAAGAGGAAATCAAAATCAATCAAAAAGGTGTGCTGATTGTAAAAATAGGCAACAATACTTATTAAGTGCTTATTTAAACGTTAGTTTACCACAAAATAAAAATCCGGTAGGAAGTTATTTTCCCGCCGGATTTTTTTTGTTGTTATGCCTAATGCATTATTACCAAACTTTCACTCTCTTGTTAGGAGCCACATAGAGTTTGCTGTTCTTTTTGATATTGAAAGCCTTGTACCATTCGTCGATGTGCGGAAGTGCACCGTTTACACGCCAACGTGCATTTGAGTGCGGGTCGTTTTTCACTTGGTCGCGGAGGCTTTGTTCGGTGCGGTTTTCTGCCCAAATAAGTCCGTAGCTAAGAAAGAAACGCTGTGCAGGGGTAAAGCCGTTGATAGGAGCAAGGGGATGTACTTTCATATAGTTTTGCATTGCGCGAAACGACACATTCAAACCGCCATTGTCGGCAATGTTTTCGCCGAGGGTTAAGCTGCCGTTGCCATGTACGCCGGGTAGCACCTCAATATTGTCGAAAAACTGGCGCATTACATCGGTATGTGCTTCAAATTGCAATCGGTCAGATTCTGTCCACCAATTTCGCAAGTTGCCGTTGAGGTCGTATTGAGCGCCTTGATCGTCGAATCCGTGAGTCATTTCGTGACCAATCACCACGCCGATAGCACCATAGTTGCAAGCTTCGTCGGCATCGGGGTTGAAAAAAGGAGGCTGTAAAATACCTGCGGGGAAACAAATCTCGTTGGTAGGCGGATTGTAGTAGGCGTTGACTGTTTGGGGTGTCATATACCATTCGTCGCGGTTGGTTGGTTTGTTTACGTGGCGGTTGATATAGTCGAGGGTGTTGAATTTAGCAATAGCAAATGCGTTTTCTAAAAGAGATTTCTTTGGGTCGATTTCCAAACCAGAATAATCTTTCCACTTGTCGGGGTATCCAATTTTTACGTAAAAACTGTCGAGTTTTTGATATGCTTTTGCTTTGGTGGCATTGCTCATCCATTGCGATTCGGCAATACGCTGGCGAAGTGCAGTTTGCAAGTTTTTAACAATCTGCATCATACGGGCTTTGCTCGATTCGGGGAAATATTTTTCGGCATAAAGTTTACCAACAGCCATTCCGAGTTTTGAGTTGACAAACGTTACCGATTGTTCCCAGCGAGGTTTGTCTTTGGTGGCACCCGAAAGCACCTTTGAAAATTCAAAAGCGGCATTTTGAAAACGGTCGTCGAGCAAATCGTCGCAGTGGCATAGAATTGTAAACTTGGCGTAGGTTTTAAGCAAATCAAGTTTGGTGTTGGCGTAAAAATCTTCCACAGCCTTGATAAATTCTGGTTGGTTTACGCTTACCGAATCCACAGCCGGAATAGCCGAAAACAAGAAAATATTGCCCCAGTCGATACCAGAATAATCGTTTACAAGTGCACGGTACGACATTTTGTTGTAGTTTCCTTTGATTTTGCGTAGCTGGGTATACGAGCGGCTTTTTTTGGCAATGCTGATTTCAAAATCAAGAATATCGGCGGCGTTTTGCTTGGCGTCGATAGTGTTGGTGCCTGCAAGTTCAAATAATGTTTGAATATACAGCTTGTAACTGTTGCGGATTTTAGCCGAAATGCTGTCTTGCAGAAGGTAATAATCGGGATTGCTCAACGCCAAACCATCTTGCGAAATGTAGATAATATTTTTGGAAGCATCTTCTCTGTCGGCATCGCAGTCGATATCAAACAGCATGATATTGATATTATAAAGCGATAGTTTTGCCGCTTCTATCTGGTATTCTTTGATGTTTTTAATTTGGTCGATGGCATTGAGGTAAGGCATTATAGGTGCAGCACCATCATGGTTTAGACGGACGCTGTCCATCAAAAGGTGGTAAAGGTCGCCAATGAGTTGCTGATTTGAGCCATGCTGGGCGTTGCTTGCCGAAATACCTGTAATAAGGTCTCTAACACGCTCTCTATTAAGCTTGTCGAGAAGCGTAAACTGCCCAATACGAGGATATTCTGGGGTAATAGGATTGTTTTTTAACCACTCTCCTACGGCATATTCAAAAAAATCGTCGCCTGGTTTTATTTTAGGATTCATGTTGCTTACGTCGAATCCATTGTTTGCATTTTGAGCCGAAACATTGATGGTAAATACTGTGATAAATAGTATTAAAAACCTGATTTTCATATTATTATGTTTTGTTTTACAATAATTGTTTTGTGTCTGCAAAAGTATAATAAATTATGTCTATTGATATTAAATCTGTGTCTAATATTAAATGATAATTAAATTTGCAAACTAAGGGTGGCAGAATGTGGTAAATGTGTAATTTTGACAAATTTTTAATAAACACATAACTAAGATGAAAGTAGCGATAGTAGGAGCGAGCGGAGCAGTAGGACAGGAGTTTCTACGCATACTCGCCGAAAGAAATTTTCCCATTGACGAATTAGTATTGTTTGGATCGCAGCGCAGTGCTGGCACCAAATACACATTCAAGGGTAAAGAGTACGAAGTAAAACTTTTACAGCACAACGACGATTTTAAAGACGTTGACATAGCCTTTACGTCGGCAGGTGCAGGCATATCAAAAGAATTCGCCGCCGACATCACTAAATACGGAGCTGTAATGATCGACAATTCGAGCGCGTTCCGTATGGACGAGGATGTTCCTTTGGTAGTTCCTGAGTGCAACGCCGAGGATGCCCTCACCCGTCCCCGTGGCATTATTGCCAACCCAAACTGCACTACTATTATGATGGTGGTAGTTTTGCAACCATTAGAAAAAATATCTCACATCAAGCGCATACATGTTTCGAGCTATCAGTCGGCTTCAGGTGCAGGCGCGGCTGCTATGGCAGAATTGGAGCAGCAATACACCGAAATTATCAACGGCAAACCGGTAACGGTTAAGAAATTTCCTCACCAGCTTGCCTACAACGTAATACCTCAAATCGACGTGTTCCAGCCCAACGGTTACACCAAAGAGGAGATGAAAATGTACAACGAAACTCGCAAAATTATGCATTCCGACGTAAAATGCTCGGCTACATGCGTTAGAGTTTCGTCGCTTCGTTCGCACTCCGAATCAGTTTGGATCGAAACCGAAAAGCCCATTAGCGTAGAAGAGGCTCAAAAAGCAATTGCCGCAGCTCCCGGTTGTCAATTAAAAGACGACCCTGCCAACCTCGTTTATCCTATGCCTTTGGAAACTGCCGGACACGATGATGTTTACGTAGGACGTATCCGCAAAGATATTTCCGACGAAAACGGACTTACTCTCTGGCTCTCTGGCGACCAGATTCGCAAAGGTGCGGCTCTCAATGCCGTTCAAATTGCCGAATACCTTATCAAGGTTGGTAATGTAAAATAATCAAAACCGAATTTATAGATTGTAGAGGTGCAAGTTTTTGCGTCTCTACACATTATTATTTATATGGGATTATTAATAACATATTTTCTTGCATCGCTTTTAATTTCGTTTCTGTGTTCGCTTATGGAGAGCGTATTGCTCAGCGTAACGCCCACATTTATAAAGATAAACGAAAATTCAAAGCAAAAAGGTGTGCAACGACTTTGCCGATTAAAACAGAATGTAGATAAACCTTTGGCAGCCATTCTTTCGCTCAACACAATTGCCAATACAGCTGGTGCCGCAATGGTGGGCGCACAGGCGGCAAAAGTGTACGGCTCGGAGAGTCTCGGCATTGTATCAGCATTGCTAACTATATTGATATTAGTATTTTCGGAGATAACGCCCAAAACCATCGGTTCAAAATATTGGGAACGTCTTGCAGGGCTTGTGGGACACATGATTACAGTTACGGCAATTCTCACATTTCCGCTTGTGATTATAATTATGCAGCTTACAAAACTTTTTAAGAAAAACTCCACTCCCCACACCATCAGCCGCGAAGAAATTTCGGCACTTGCCAACATAGGCACCGAAGAAGGAATCTTTAAGGAAACCGAAAATGCTATTATACAAAACCTTATGAAACTAAAAAACTACCGTGTGAGCGACATTATGACTCCTCGTGTGGTAGTTTCGGCTGCCGATGCTGATATGACCCTTAGCGAATTTCTTGATAACAAGGATTATCTGCGGTTTTCGCGTATTCCCGTTTATATTGGCAACGACGAAAATATTGTGGGCTATGTGTTTCGTCAGCAAGTGATGGAGAGTCTTGCCGAAGACCATAACCTATTAAAACTCCGTGATTTAAAGCGCAACATAGTGGTAGTTCCAAATACCAAACCTGTTTTTTCTCTTTGGGAAGACCTTCTTAAAAAGAAAGAGCAGATAGCCCTTGTGGTAGATGAATACGGCGGTGTAGACGGCATTGCCACAATGGAGGATATTATAGAAACTCTCCTTGGCTTTGAAATTATAGATGAAAAAGATACCGTTGCCGACATGCAGCAGTTTGCCCGCGAGCGATGGCAGCAACGGCAAATCAAATACAAATATTTTGAAAAATAATTATTCCTTATAATCCACGTTTTCAACGAGTTCCATTCCACATGTGGGACAGTCGCCAGGATTGTCGAAATAATCGTTGCAAGCCACACACATATATTTTTTGTTAGTGTCTTTGGGGGCTGCTTGAGCGTTGTCGGCGGGTGTAGCCTCTTGAGTAGTTTGCTCAGTGGGTTGAGCGGCAGGCTCTTGAGTGTTGTTCTCTTTCTTGTGTTCGCCGTTGCCACACGACGACATTGCTGCAATTAATAAAGCAGCACTTACTGCGTAGAAAAATTTTTTTACCATTTTATTTAAGTTTAAGATTTATAACATTATTGTTTATTGTCCAACAGGTATCTTCGTGGCAAACGTATTTTGACGAGCTAAGTCGCGCCTTTACAGGTACATAAATAGTATCGCTACCTTTTAGGTATTTTGCCATGTAGGTGTAATCGTGGTTGAGTTTTAGGGTAACGGTGCAAAATTGCTGTTCGGTGGTAACTGTGGAAGCCACATTATTGCGTTCTACATTGCCATAAAACACACTAACGGGCACTTCGGTGTTTTGATCGTTGATGGTAACTTTTATTGTAACATCGTATAGCTCAGGTTTTTCCGAAAGAAAACAATCACAGTTTTCATCATCGTTGGTAATAGCGTCAATGTTGTCGTCTACCAATTTGTCGCAACTTGAAAATGCTACCAATAATCCCAATATTATTATAAAAATGTGTTTATCTATGGTCATTTTTGATTTCGTTTTTGCGCAAATTTATAAAATATTTTTTATTTTAAGATTTTTTTCACACCTTTGCTTTGCATTATAAAACGATGAACCGATTTTTTTTACTAACGGCACTTTTATTAGTTGCGCTGCAAACCACATTTGCCCAAATCGACAGCGTAGATTATTACTACAACCTCTTTGCCCAAAGCAAAGGTAACAACCGAATTTTAGTAGCCAACAAATTATTTGCATATCTTGATAGTCAAGAATTTACCGACACCACATACGTTTATGCCAGTGCCGACACTTCTGATATGCAAATCGCTGTGCTTTCGTGGGTGGGAACGTGGTATTATTACGACAATAATTTTGATAAAAGTGTGTATTACAATCAGATGGCTCTCAACCTTTGTCGCGCTCAAAACAATACCACTTATCTTGGCGATGTGCTCAATACACTTGCCATAAGTTTGCAAGTAAAAGGCGATTTTCCTCATGCATTAGTTTATCAAACAGAGTGTTACAAGATGGATTCTATTTCGGGCAATTTGGCAAACTTGTCTTCGTCGTTGGGCAATTTGGCAGCATTGTATCTTTCAATAGGGCAACCCAAATCTGCCGAAAAATTTATTCTTGAAGCCATCGACACCGAAAAACAACTAAACCGAGGCGACCGAATGGCTGTGCGTTTGGGTATGGCGTCAGAAATATATATGAAACTTAACAATCCTCGCGAATCGTATCGCTATGCATATCAGGCATATAAAATCGATAGTGCCGAACATCGCCACGCCAAAGCTGCCGTTCGCCTTTCGCAATTATCAGAAACTTACATAGCATTAGATAGTCTCTCAAAAGCCGAAAAAATACTTCGCAAGGCAATACCTTTGATAGATTCTGCTCACAATTACCATTCGCTGGCTATCTGCTATATTCAGATGGGTAGAATACATCAACACCGTGGCGACAACGAGGAGGCTGCAAAGTTTTATTCTGAAGCTCTGCGACTTACCAAATTAACAGGTAATTCTTACAACGAAAAAAATGCTTGCCGTGGACTTGCTGCAAGTCTTAAAGAAACCGACCCTTCACTTGCCCTACAATACCTCGAGCGTTACACTTTTCTTGCCGACAGTATGTATCGCGAGGAAACTGCCATTCAGCTTTCGCACTACAGCATCAAATACGAAACCGACAAACTGCAACTGATCAACGAAGAGAAAGTTAAAGAAAACCATCGCATAGTGATAACTACATTGGTGATACTTATATCAATGATTATCATTATATTGGGTCTTATCTACATAATAAAAATCAAAACCCGTGCGCAGCAGCTTACCAAAAAAATCCAGCAGCTTCGCGAGGAATTTTTTACCAATGTAACGCACGAATTTCGCACGCCGCTTACTGTTATTCTTGGACTTGCCCGCCGTTTGCAAAAAGATCAATCAGAGGCGCGTCTTTCGGGCGAACGTATTGAACGTCAGGGTAATAGACTTTTAACGCTGATTAATAGTCTTTTGGATATTTCAAAAATAAAATCAGCTATCGGCCCGCCTAAACTGCAACAAGGTGATATTGTGGTACATATTCGTATGATAATCGAGGGTTTGGATTATTACGCCAGCGAAAAACATATTGCCCTCAATTATCGTCCACGCGAAACAAGTCTCATTACCATGATTGAGCCAGAATATTTGCAAAAAATAGTCTCTAATCTTGTGGCAAATGCCATTAAATATACCGCAGAATTTGGTGTGATTGATGTTACAAGCCATTTTTCCGACAAAAAATTTGTGCTCAGCGTGGCAGATACAGGCAAAGGAATTAAGCCCGAGCACCTTCCGCATGTGTTCGACACATTTTACCGTGCAGGCGAAACCGACAACTCCACTGGCACTGGCGTAGGTCTTTCGCTTGTAAAAATCTGTACCGAGGCTCTCGGCGGTAATGTTACCGTTAGCAGTAGCACCAAAGGAACAGTGTTTACTGTAACGCTCCCAATTAAGGATATATTTGAAAATGAGGACACTCCGCTTGTTGCCAATATTCTATCTACTCAGCAAACGCCTTCGGATCAGGATATTCTTGTAATAGAAGACGATTCGGATATTTCGTACTTTATTGGAAGCGAGTTAAATGCTTTGTATAATGTAACGTACGCATTCAATGGCGAGGATGGTTACGAAAAAGCTGTGCAAACACTTCCCGATGTAATTATCACCGACGTAAAAATGCCGGGCATGGACGGTTTAGAATTTACCAAAAAGATACGCGAAAATGGTCTCACAGCCCATATTCCTATCATAATGGTAACCGCCAAGACCAATGAAGCCGACAAAATTCGCGGTATAGAAGCCGGAGCCGATGCTTATTTGTTTAAGCCTTTTAGCAGCGAAGAACTTTTGCTCACAATTCGAAATATTGTGGAAAAATACCGCCTTTTGCGTCAAAAATTTGGCGTTAACAATGGTGAAGCTACAGAAAAACAGCCTATTGAACAACCTGAACCTTCAGAGCAACAAACACTCGAAATAGTTGTTACCGAAAAAAATCAAGAATTTATTACCCGTCTCAACGATGTAATTACTGCCGCAATGCGAAAAGGACGCCCAGATGTAGAAACTGTTGCTTCGGATATGTGTATGAGTCGTTCGCAACTAAACCGCAAAATTATCGCTGTTACGGGTATGAATCCCACCGCTTATATAATTCAACTGCGTATTGGAATTGCTAAAAAAATGTTAGATTCCGACTTTTTTGCTCCCATCGGCGACATTGCTGCCAAGTGCGGATTCGACGATGTGTCGTATTTTTCGCGTGTGTTTAAACAAATTTGCGGTAAAACTCCTTCGCAATATCGAAAACAAAATTAGGATTTTTGTAACGCTGATTATCAGGTAGTTAAACTAAAATTACAACACTAAAATCCTCATTTGTGCGCCATTTTTACCCTATTTTTGAGCGCAAAATCCCATTTATTAAAACTAAAATCCTAACAAAAAAATCAAAAATGTCCTTACTTTGTAATCAACAAAAGGAAATCATTTTTTATCGAGTTGTGAAACTCAGTGTTAAATTTTTTAGTTAGAAGGTTGGTTATATAGAAAACGATCGCCTTCATTAACAGCGGTCGTTTTTTTACTTTTTTCAATTATTAGATTTATTGTTTATGAACCTAAATTATTATTAACCCTTAGCATTATTCCCTAAACCAAAAATCCTGCACCCTCCAAAGGAACGCAGTTTTTTTTTTGTGTGTATTTGTATTAAAAAGATTTTTCTTCTGACCCGAGGTCTTCAACATATTCGTAATTGGCGGGCATTTCAATATCTTCGGAACATGTGGGGCAAAAGTTTTCGCCAATACGAGTTACTGAATCGGGTATTTTTTTTATTCTTAGAATATTGCAGCCGGTAAATGCCGAATTTTCAATCTCTTTGAGACCATTGTTGATAATTACCTCGTGGAGTTTTTCGCAGTTGACAAACGTAAATGCGGGGATAATTTCACATTCGTCGGGCAAAGTGCAAGTGGTAGCGGAACATCCAGCTGGATATGCCAAAATACTTTTTTTGTTGTTGGTATACAGTGCGTTATCCACAATAGTATAGATTGAATTTTCGGGGTCTACTTTTATTTGCAATAATTTTGGGCAACCCGAAAATGCTCTTAACCCAATTTTAGTAACGCTTTTTGAAACAACGGCAGAATATAGATTCTGACACTCCCAAAATGCCATTTCGCCGATAGTTTCGGTACCGTCGGGAATCTCGATGGCTCGCAGCGAACCACAGTAGGCAAAAGCGTAATCGCCTATCTTTTTGAGAGTTTCGGGAAGCGACAAGCCTGTAATTGCACCGCAACTATAAAAAGCACCGTCGTCAATCTCGATTAATTGTCGCGGAATATTGAGTCCCGAAATGCCATGGCAGTTGGCAAACGCTGCCTTGCCTATTTTGGTAATAGAGGCAGGTAAGATGAGGTTTTTGATGCCGCTACAATTGCGAAAACCGCTATCAGCTACGGCTGTTACCTTGTAGTTTTTGTCGCCGAAATTAACCGCCTCGGGAATTATGACGTTACCAAAAATTTTGGTGGAAGCCGCAGCCACCGAAACTCCGTCCTTTATTACACGGTATTTGTACGAACCAGCGGTGAAGGTTTGGGCGGCGGTGGTTTGTATAACACCTATTATTATAGCAAATAATAAAGTAATTTTATTCATGGCTTTTCTTTTTTAACAAAAAAAAACGGTAGTCTGACATAAATTAATATAAAAATATATTATTCTTCATTTTTTTGATAATTCATTTCAATTTTTGTTAAAAAAACACCGCCGTACGGCGGTGTTTTTGCTATTTCACTGGGTTAATGTTGTAATTATGATGCGGAACTACATTGAATATAATTGCGCCGTTTTCGATACGTGAGGCCACCTCTTTTTTGCCGTCGAAAACTTTGGCTGAGGTCCATTTTTTTGGTAGCTGGCGGCTTACGGTTATGGGTTGGTCGAAACAGGTGAGGGGACTCTCTGCACCAACTGTAACCTCTGCCAAATATCCGTCGGAGGTTTTCTTTTCGTTGATTATTAACGAATTGCGCTCAATAAGATATTTGGTGGCAGCGGCAAAGGTGGTTACCCAATAATATTGGGGATTGTCGCTTACATATTTAAGGTGTGCGTCAAAATCCTCTGATTTTATGGGCGAAAATCCGCCGTCATTGTCAACTCCATGAAGCAGAAACGTTGTCCAACCGTTGAAAGGCACAGCGGCGGCCACAGCCTTGTTGAAATCGTCGGCACTAACCACGTGTCCCTCAGGTCCGCCAAGAATCGACGAAATATCCATCAAATTTTTGGGTGTGGGCTGTTCGCTCTGACCACTACAAGTGCGTGCCGAAATGTAGTATTCTGCCACAATATTGTCGTTGCCGCGCACACAGCATGGATAAACCATTGTGATACAAGGTTTACCGATTTTTTCTTCGATAATTTGTTTTGAAGTTTCAAGTTGTCTACGCTGTTCTTGCTCGTCAATTTGATTGAAATATGGGTGCGTGATGGTGTGCGATGCTATTTCGTGACCATTTTTAGATGCGTCGGCAAATGGTTGCCAATCTTTAACCCAATCGGTAACAAGGTTGAAAGTAGCCTTAAAGCCGTATTTATCTAAAATTGGCACTGCAATGGGCATTTGGTTTGGTGTGCCGTCGTCGAACGAGTAGGTGATAGCCGATTTTTTGAAATCAAACCACGTGGCGGTGGTGTATTCCTTCGGCGTTTGTGCTGATGATAATAAAGGTGTTGCAAGCATAATTGCTGTAATTAATTGTGATTTCATAATGTGGTTTTATTTATAAAACGTAGGGACGTGCCACGGCGCGTCCCTACACAATAATAATTATTTTAATTATTCTGCTGGAGCTGCTTCTGGTGCTACATCGGTGGCTGCCGGAGCAGTTACAGGATTAAAAATTGAATCGATAAATTCCTGAATAGGCGAACCTTGGTAAGGCAGACCAAAACGTGTGAGCCAGCCTTTCAAGTAGCATATTATAAATAATACTGCCAGTATGATAAGACCCCACCAGAGGAAGCGTAGTTTTGATTTTTTCTTTACAAACGGGTCTTTAACGCCGATAATTGGGAATTTTACAAGCTGAGTAAATGTTGCGCCAAAGAGTGTGTTTACTTTGGTGGCGGAGTTCAGAGCCCAGCCGTTGGCATTGAGAATGGGCGAGAGGTTGCGTTTGCGCAGTTTGAGCCAAGCCAGAAACATCGACGGTCCGGAAATCAACAGCAAGATTCCAATTATGGCCAAAATCATTTTTGGTATCGACAATGCCATAAAACCAGTTGCCGCCGAAGCCAAGAATGTGCCAATCATACCGAGAGCCATACCGATAGCGGCAAAAATACCGCAGAATTTGGCAATGTCGAACGCCTGTTTCTTTTCGCTCAACAATGGGTCGGCGGGAGGAGTAGCTCCGTCAGCCGGTTTTTCGGTGAGTTTTGTGCCGGCATCTGAAATTTTGCCGAGAACATCGCCAGTCATTTTTTCGTCTTTGCTGGCGGCAAACTTAGTTACTTGCTCTTCGATAAACTTGCTTACCTTGCGGTAGGGTGTCCAAAATGCTTGACGGATGCTAATTGGGTTGTCAATAATTTTGGTAACGGTAGCATCCCAATCGAGACCGTCGCGGTCGTAGAAAATAGCGCGTTTGCCGGGCATAAGGTTGTCGATGTCGCCATCGGTAACTGCGGCGGCTATCTGCATAGTTTTGTTTTTTACCTTGTTTACACAGTCGCAGTACAAGAGGTAAATGCCTGACGAAACAATATCTGCACCGTGTTTGCCCATATCGGCAACCTTGATACAGAGGTCGCACGAACGCTGGTCGATAAAGAGTGTACCGGCTTGGAAAATAGCCTTGAACTCGCGGTCGTAAAAGTCGGTGAATGTTACAAAGTTGCGCAAGAAAATATGGAAATCGCGACAGAGGTGCAGCAATTTGTCAACCGAAAGAATAGAATCCGATTCGTCTTTGAGAGCGGCATCCTTGTCGATGAGGTCGAGAATATCCTGTTTGCGGTTTTCGTCAACAATCTGTTTTATAGTGTCATCGCCGAGCGATTCTACCGAAGCGCCTTTCTTATCAGCCTTCCAAGCGGTGTAGGGTGCAAATTTGGCGGCTATGGAGTTCCATTCAGCCTCGGTAATCTGCTCTTTGCCAGCAAAATCGATGTCGAAAATAAGGCGTTTTACATCTGCCATCTTGCCCTGCCAAGCGGGGTTGATGCCTTGCGTAAGGTTGAGGACATTATTTTCGGTGATGCGGGCAAGGGGATAAGCGGCAATCTTGTCGATATTGTCAGCGAGGTTTTCGCCAGATATTTTGGTGAGTTCGTCTAACTGTATTTCAAGGGCGTTGCAGGTATCTTTGTTGAAAGCTACCATTTTGCAACGAACAAAATAGTCGTCTACCTTGGTTTTAACAGCATTGTAGGCATTGAGAGCAGCCTCGGTGTCGGCACCGTAGGGTAGGATAGAGGCTGCGTTTGATATTGATTGCGAATGCCAAGCATCGTAGTCGGCACATTCGGCAAAGAATTTTTCCACAAGGTCTTTGTCAACGCCGGGTTCGCCGCTGCGGTCTTGTTGAGAGCCAGTGGTTTCAATAATGGCGTGGATTATTTTTTGGAGAGGCTCGCTGTCGGTAGATTTTTCGGTGATGATGCTGTCGCCGTTAAATTGTGTTTTTGCAAAAATGGCGATAGTGTCGGAGGTGTCTTCGATAGAGATAGAGTCTTTCTCTTTTTGGAGGTTGGCAAGAATCTGCTTAGCCGATTTGTAGAGTTTTTGACCTTCGTCGGAACTTTGGTTGATGTCGGATAGTTTAATCTCTGCACTGTGTTTTAGTAGCAGATTGTTGTCGGTAATCACGTTGGTAATCCATTTGGCTGTGGCTACCACGTCGGGTACTCTTATTTTGCCGTCTTTGTCGGCGTCGATCATTTCAAGGGTTTTGTCGTCGAACTCCAAACCCGATGTTGGGCAGCTTAATACTGTCCACATTTTTTCGTCAAGTTCGTCCAAGTGCGCAATATCGTCGCCCGATTCGATGCTCACACGGGTAACTCCGCCTATTTTGGAGAACTTCCATTTGTAAGATGACTTCTTTTCTTCCATATTGTTTTTTTTGTTTTTGATTACATGTCTCCACCCATTTGATACACCACTTTTGCAAGTTTACCATTGCTGTAAACAGCTTCGTAAGTGGTTTGTCCGCTGCGATCGTATTTGGCAAATTTGCCTTCGAGCACACCGTTTTTGTTGTAGTTTTTTTCGGCTTGTGGGCGACCATTGGGATAATATTCTGTCCATGTGCCAAATGGACGTCCGGCTTTGTATTCTTCGCGGCGGAGTACTTTGCCATCACCTTGACGGTAAAACCAAACTCCGTCTTTTTTGTTATCAACGTACTGACCTTCGATTACGGGTGTTCCTATTTCGTTGTATTCAATAAAACGTCCGTGATGAAGACCATCTTTGTACGATTCTATCATTGTTTTTTTGCCAGTTTCGTCGTAGTAGGTTACAACGCCGTCTTTGAGATTGTTTTTATAATTAATAGTGTAGCGGGGTACGCCGTTGTCAAACCAAGCGTTCCAAGTGCTGTCCATCATGCCGTTGTGGAATGCTCCGTTCATTTCGCGTTTGCCGTTTTCGTAAAAACGTTCCCAAAAGCCTTCTTCTTTGTTGTTTACAAAGACGCCACGGTAAAAAACTTTTCCGTTTTCGTAGTTTACAAGGTAAGGTCCGTTTTTTTCGCCATTGCGGTAAACTGCTGTTTTCCAAGTTTTTCCGTTGTCAAAATACCATGTCCACAATCCTGTCATTTTGTTGTTGGCATAGTCGCCTTCGTTGCCTTTTTGTCCGTCTATTTGATAATAAATCCAATGTCCGGTTTGGATATCGTTGTCAAAATCGCCTTCAAAGTGCTTTACAATTGTGGTTTTGTCGGCGGCTGTGGTGTCGGTACGATACCAAATGGCATGACCATTTTTTTTGCCGGCAGAATAATTTATGTCAGACTCTTTGCGTCCGTCGGGGAAAAATCCTTTGTGCAGACCTTCTTTAAGTCCTTTGCGGTAAAGTCCTGATGAGGTAACAGCTCCGTCCTCATTCCAAAAAGTCCAGACACTATCGCGGAGATTATCTTTCATGCGACCTTCGCTCTGTTTCTTGCCATTTTGATACCAAAACGAAACAATGCCGTTTTCGATATTCTCTACGCTACGTTTTTTGCCGTCTTCGTAATATGAGTATGATGTGCCAGTGGGTTTGCCGTCTTTGTAAGTTTTTTGTGTGGCAATTTTGCCGTTGTTAAAGAAGGTTTTCCACAATCCATCTTTTACGCCGTTTTTGTAATTGCCTTGTTCTTTGATAGTTTTTTCGTCGAAATAATAGGTGAGATATGTTCCATTGCCGTTTTCTACGGTGGGTTTTCCGTCGTTGGTGTAGGCACTTTGCACAATACAATCGCCAGCAGTGCATTTTTCTACAAGAATTAGCGAACCGTTGATGTTGTAATAATTCCAGATAGAATCTTTTTTGCTGTCGAGATATTTGCCTGTAACTTTGGGAGTTCCGTCAATATTAAATTCACTGTAAAGTCCCTGCGCCTTGCTCATATAGACAAATCCTTCGCTTTTGAGATTGCCGTTTTCGTAGTAATAAGCCATTCTGCCGTTTACTGCGCCCTTGTAGTAGTCGATCTCTTTGTTTAGTTTGCCGCTTGGGGTATAATATTTCCACCGTCCGTCGGGGTGTCCGTTTTTAAACTGGCCTTCGCTCTCTTTGATTTCGGTTTTTTCGTAGTAGCGTATAATGTACTCGTCTTGTGCCGAGACCGATAAAACAGCCGAGGCAAACAGTATCATCAATGGATAAGTTTTCATTTTTGTTGAGACTTGGTTTTGAGAAACTCGTTTTCGTTTTTGAGTTCGCCAATTTGACGTTCAAGATCTTTTACGTGCATAATTTGATCGGTAATGTTTTTTGATATTACCATAACAGATTTGAGAACGTTTTGTTCGTCGCGGGTGGGAGTGTATATTTCGTTGAGATAGAACTCTTTACCATTAAATTTGTAGTGGTTGATCTGTGCATGAACAAGACCTTGGCTAAGGTGTTCGATTATAGTGTTAAATTTATCAACCTCTTCTTTTTCAACCAAAAAGCTGCGGATATCTTTGGCTTCGATGTCGCCTATAAGCATTTCTATGCCGCCGAGGAAACGGTTGTTGGCGGTAACAAAGTAGCCTTGGGCATCAAGTTCGTAGAATCCAGCCGAATTGTTGAGCATAAATTCCATCTTGCGGAGTGCCTGACGCGACTGCTCGGCTTTTTCGGTGAGTTTTTGAATGGTAGATTGCGAAGTTTCGGCTTGGTTTTCGTAATCGTCGTGAAGTTTTTGATATTTAACAAGTTCGTTTTTGTTAATTTCCTGAAGGTTCTCAATTTGAGCCTTGAGGTTTTCAATATTTTTGTGCACTTCGTCCTCCTGCTGAGCAAGTCGTTCTGATTTTTCTGACGATTCTTCAAGCAGTTTGGCTGTGTTCATGTTAATCTTAACGTTGGCGATTGTGGCAGCGATGGTTTCACCGATTTTTTCGATAAACTCTACTTGGTATTTTTCGATTACGCGGAACGATGCAAGCTCTACAATACCAAATGTTTCGGCGTTGACTTTGAGGGGAACAATTACCAAACATGTGGGGTCGGCTTCGCCTAAGCCGCTGCTGATGTGTACGTAGCCTTTGGGAAGGTCGGTAAGATAAACAGTTTCGTTTTCGCGAAAACACTGACCGATAAGGTTTTCACCGATTTCGATACGTTGTTTTGCATATTTAAGACGGTCGTAGGCGTAGAATGCCGACAAGTTGAGGTGAATATCATCTTTGTCGCTATCGTCAACAATATAAATACCGCCCATATTTGCATCAAGGTAGCGGACGAGTTTTTCGATAACTTTGTTAGAAAGTATCTGCATATCGTCGCCCACATTACGCAAAAGTTCGTTGAATTCGGCAAGGCCTTGCGATGCCCAGTTGCGTTGAGCGTTTTCGTTCTTTCGCTGTTCGGCGTCTTTTTCGGCTTTAATAAGGTTGTCGCGCATCACAAGTAGAGAGTTGGCAAGCACGTCGTGTTTACTTTTGGGTTTAAATTCGGTGGTAAAATCACCTTCACCAATCTTGATTGCGAATTGCGAAGTTTCTTTGAGGTTGGTGATAAGCACTTGCAGAGAATCAATCATATCGCCAATTTCGTCGTTGCGTCCGGCTCGCGACACTTCGGGCAATATACCTCGGCTTATCTTGTTGATAATGCCTTTGACAGATGATATTGCGGATATCATTTGATGGCTCATGTTGAAGCCTAGCAACACTAATACTATGATGAAAATTAGAATCGAAATTCGTAAAGATTTTGTAGCATCTTCGATATTCGCCTCTATGTTTTCAAGGTTTTGCGATGATAAATTGTAAAACGAATTCGACAACTTGGTGGCTTGAAAAAATACCGACTTAAACGCTACTGCAATGCGACCTTCAAGTAATTCGTTGCGAAGAGCAATTTCCTCAGCTTGATTATTGTCTGCCTTTGCTTTTGAATAATTATCCATAAAATCTTGTTGCATATTAAATAGCGTGTCGATGTTTTGGATAGTTAAATAATATAAGTCGCGTTCAGAATCGCCCCAAAGGTCGTGCGAGACAAAGTTGCTAATTTGTTTTTCAAGAGAGTCTAACTGAATACCGTGGCAGGCATCAATTTCGTTGCTAACTTTTTTTGCGGCAGGCAGCGAATCCACTTGCAAAGTCCACCTAAGAACCAAACTATGAGTTTGTTCGATAAGGTCTTTGAGTTTTTCGGTATAAACCAAAGAAGGATATTTTACCGTAATATTGTCGGTAAGCATATCGCTGTTTTTCTGTTGGCTGCTGTGGAGCATGTGATACATTGCAAGTATCAGCACGCCCAAGGTGCCGAAGCCTAATATCAATTTGAGTTTTACTGTAAAATGAAAGCCGGATTTCATCTTATTTTTCTTTATTAATTGGTTTTTAAATAAATAGCCTTTTTAGCGAACTAAATCGGCATATAAAGTTATGCAACAAATACACCATTTGCAAATTTTTTTATAAAAAAATTTTTTTAGTGCATAATTTTGTACACTAACTCTTGCAAGAGTGCGCCAGGATCGGTTGTAGCGTTGCCCACTCCTTTGCTTTTTAGGTCGTATTCGCGGAGCAGCGATATTGCCTTTATCACTTTTGGTGTGGGGAATCGTTTTTGTGCCGCCTGATAATCTTTTAAAAAAAATGGATTGCAGCCAAGCGCAGCCGCCTGTGTGCGCGAATCGTCGCGGATATGCTGATTGAAAATCAATAATTTGCAAAAATATCCGTATAATGCGGTGATAGTGAGCACAAGTGGGTTGTCTTTCTGATTTTTAGAAAAATGGTCTACAATACGAGCGGCTTTTAGCACATCGCCTGTGCCAATGGCATTTTGCAATTCAAAATTGTTGTAATCTTTGCTTATGCCGATATTGTCTTGAATGTTGGCGGGCGAAATTTTGGTACCTGCTGGCAATGCAATGGCGAGTTTGTCTATTTCGTTGGCAATTTTTGAAAGATCGTTGCCGAGATAGTCGGTAAGAAGGCGCAGCGCAACGGGGTCGATGGTGTAGCCTTTATCTTTGATGTAGTTTTCTGCCCACGACGGTATCTTATTGTCGTAAAGCTTTTTAGAGGTGAAAAGCACCCCTGTTTTTTCGATAGCTGAGGCAAGTTTTTTGCGTTTGTCTAATTCTTTGTATTTGTGACACAATACAAGAATGGTGGTTTTTTGAGGTTTTTGCACATAAAAAACAAGGTCTTCGATTTTTTTCAAATCTTGCGCCTCTTTTACTATCACCACCTGATGCTCAGCCATCATTGGAAACCTCTTCGACAGATTGTCTAAGTTAGCAACATCGGTATCCTTGCCGTAAACTATGGTTTGGTTAAAAGTTTTTTCGTCGTCGGTAAGGACATTTTTTTCGATATACGCTGCAATTTGGTCAATAAAATATGGCTCATCGCCCTGCAAAAGGTAGATGGGTGCATATTTTTTGGCTTTGAGGTCTGCCATTATGCTTTCGTATGTAGATGCTGCCATTTTGCAATGATTTAAAAGCGCAGGTGTTTAACACTCTGACAATTGTTGATAATTTCTTTGAGCGACTTGATGCCGATTTCGAGATGCTGGTCTACATAATCGTGAGTAACCTTGTTGTCTGATTCGCGAGTTTTTACGCCCGACGAAATCATAGGTTGGTCGGAAACCAATAGCAGTGCTCCTGTGGGAATCTGATTTATGAAACCAACAGTAAATAGAGTTGCGGTTTCCATATCCACAGCCATAGTGCGTATAGTGCGGAGATATTCTTTAAAATCGTCGTCCCATTCCCAAACGCGGCGGTTGGTGGTGTATATAGTTCCTGTCCAATAGTCGCGGCCAGAGTCGCGCACCATAGCCGAAACAGCACGTTGAAGGTTGAATGCCGGTAATGCAGGCACTTCGGGAGGTAGATATGCATTGCTTGTACCCTCGCCACGGATAGCGGCAATTGGCAGGATTAGGTCGCCTAACTGATTGATACGCTTTAATCCGCCGCATTTGCCAAGAAACAACACAGCCTCGGGACGTACCGCGCTCAGCAAGTCCATAATGGTGGCAGCGTTGGGGCTTCCCATTCCAAAGTTGATAATAGTGATACCCTCAGCCGATGCGTTTGGCATATTTTTGTCGTCGCCCAAGATAGGCACGTTGTACTTGTTGGCAAATAGTTCCACATAGTGCTGAAAGTTGGTTAGCAAAATATGCTTATCAAAATCTTCGAGTTCGCGCCCAGTGTATCGGGGCAGCCAATTGTTTACAATTTCTTCTTTGGTTTTCATGTTTCAAATTTTTTTATTAGCTTCGCCTTGTTTTATTTCCACAAAGATATGCAAAAAATTAACTTACCGCCGTGTAATATTTCAATAAAAAACGGTTTACAAAATAAATACATTTTTGACATTATACGAAAAAAATATTTAGTGCTTACTCCCGAAGAGTGGGTGCGACAGCATTTTGTGCATTTCCTTATTGATTATAAGCACTATCCACAAAGCCTTATGCGCACCGAAAACGGGTTAAAACTTTTCAATACCGTTAAACGAAGCGATATTGTTGTCTACAATCGCAATGCTGAGGCGGTGGCTTTGGTAGAATGTAAAGCTCCCGAAGTAAAAATAACGCAAAGCACATTCGACCAAATTGCCCGTTATAATATTCATTTTAATGCGCGTATATTGATGGTAACCAACGGAATAGATACCTATTGCGTAAGAATTGAAAACGACGGTAGTTACCAATTTATTCAGGATATTCCTGATTATAAAGATATTTAATCTTCAAGCACCGACATAAAATTGTATCTTACCACCAACAAAAAGAGTATGCCAGCCAACATTATCAGTTTGGCAAAGTTGGATGCAAAATGATACTGCTTTTTTTCTTTCATTGTCAGCACTTTGTAAGCCAAAAATATAAGCGGCAATATAAGCATTACTCCAAAATAAATAGCCGAAATAGTATCGCTAAGAAATTTGTGCCAAACCACTATCAAAGCTGCTATTGTGCAGGCTATTAGCACTACAATAACTATTTTTGAAGCCATTACGCCGATAACCACCGGCACTGTGCTGCGGCCAATTTCGCGGTCGCCATCAATATCTTCGATGTCTTTGATTATTTCGCGGTAAATTGTTGTTACAAAAGCAAATATACCAAATGCTCCTGCCCAATAGAACAAAAGGTTGAGGTCGTATTCTCCCTTGACAATCATTTCATTATCGGTTGCCATCTGTCCCGGAATTTCGTATGCCACAGGCAACAGCGGAATCAATCCCGTAAGCAAAGCCACAATCACATTGCCGAGCAAAAACATTTTTTTGTAGGTAGAGGAATAAAACCACAGCAATCCCGACACAAAGGGAAAGAAAAATGCAAATACCCACACTCCGATACGCAGCGAAACCATTGCACCAAGTACGCAGGCTATGATATTGAGTCCAAGATGCCAAGCAAGAGCGTTGCCTCGGCTAACATCTGTGCCCACCACCACATTGTCGGGACGGTTTATCATATCGGATTTTGTGTCGAAATAATCGTTGATAATGTAACCACCCGCGGCTATCATCACCGTGGCGGTTGTTAGAAAAATGAAATCGAGCACGGTGAAAGTGGGTTCAAGTTCGTAAAGCATAAGTATCGGGCGCACAAGGCACACGTTGATAAGCACTTGCAATAATGCTATCATTAATAGGTTTTTTACTCTTATAACTTTAAAAAATGCTTTCATTGTCTTTATTTTTAGGTTCTATACCCGCAATTCCATCGGGATATGTTTTTGAAAACTCTGATATACTTTCGCTTATGTAACTATATATTTTTTTTAATGTAGGATATTGGTTTAGCATTTCGAGATGATAGTTGAGAATGCGTGTATCGTTTCGCACCGCAGGACCGCTTTGGCACAGAATAGGGTCGTTTTCTAATGCCTTGCGAATGGTTTCGTGGATAAGTGGTTCAAGAAGTGCAAAACTTACATCTTCCTTAGCCATAAGCATTTTTGATGCGGCAATTACATGGTTGGTAAAATTGCAGGCAAACACTGCGCTAAGGTGAAGAATACGTCGTTGCGCCGAGGTCATTTCTCTCACATCGGTAGAAAGCGAATCGGCTAACATCTTTATTTTTTGTGCTGTAATTTCGTCGCTACTCTCTATCAGCAACGGCACATGAGAAAAGTCTACATTTACGCTTTTTGAAAAAGTTTGTACTGGGTAAATTACACCGCACTTTTTGAAAAAACGTTTTAGCACATTAATATCAGTAGTGCCGCTTGTATGAAGCACTATGTGATTGGTTTTGAGTGCAGAAGCGGCAGAGATAATTCCATTGTCAGCAGTAACTATAAAATAAATATCGGCGTATGGAGTAATCTTGCCCAACTCCAATACCGGCACTACCGAAAAGCGGTTGCATAGTTCGCGTACGTTGGAGGCTGTGCGTCCATACACGCCTACAACATTGTGTCCAGCCTTTTTCAACGCCGGAACAAGGCTCCATGCCACATTCCCTGATCCAAAAATAAAGATGTTCATCTTTCTGTAATAAAATATTATGCAAAGATTAGAAAATATTTTTATTTAGCAAGTTTTTTTTGCAATTTTGCACAAAAAAATTAGAAAAATGCAAACCAACATATTGGCTGTAACGGGAAATCCAGTATTGCACAGCCTAAGTCCTGTGCTTATGAATGGCGCTATCAAAGCCAACAACCTACAATACAGATATTTAAGACTACCGGCAAATTCTGCCGAAGAAGCCATAAAGGTATTTAAACTCCTTGAAATGAAGGGAATGAACGTTACTGCGCCCTTTAAGCAAGATGTTATTCCTTTTCTCGCTCAATTAACCGACAATGCTAAAAAAGCGGGTGCTGTTAATTGCGTTTATCCAAAAAACGGCGTTCTCTGTGGCGACAATACAGATATCACGGGCGTAGAAATATGCTTGAAACGTTATCCCGAATTTCTCAAAGATGGAAAAATGCTTGTTGTGGGTAGCGGAGGAGCTACTAAGGGAGTGATTATTGCAGGTCAGAATCTTGGTTTAAAGGTAACTGTGGCTGCAAGGAATCAAGAGGCATTAAAAAAATTGCAAGAACGGTTCGGTGTAATGATAGAACCGTTGCAAAATATTGAAAACCTTATAGTTAATTACAAAATAATAGTTCAGGCATTGCCTTCGGGCGTTAAGGCTTTTGATCCCGAATTATTGACAAAAGATTGCTTGATTTTGGATGCTAACTACAAGGATTCGATTTTTGAGCCTTTTATTAATAAAATTGGATTTAAGTTTCTGTCTGGTAAAGATTGGCTTGTAAATCAGGCTGTTCCGGCTTTTGAAACTTTCACAGGAAGCTCCACTTCTGCCGACACTATGTATCAGGCTTTGCAAAACTACACCTTTAAATATAGTAAACGAATTGCCCTAACAGGTTTTATGGGTGTGGGCAAAACCACTTCGGGAAAAATTCTCGCAAAACTCACCGGCTACCGTTTTGTAGATATGGACGATGAGATTGAGGCTCAGGAAGGTATGAAAATTACCGAAATTTTCAAGACCAAAGGTGAAGATTATTTCAGAAAAATAGAAACCGACATGCTCCGTCGCTATGCCGGCGAGCAAAATATAATACTCTCGTGCGGAGGCGGCACAGTAAAAAATGCCGTTAACCAAGAGATATTACGAAACGATTTTGTAACAATATGGCTCTATGCCACAGCGCGTTACTGCATAGATGGATTGGATATTTCAAACCGTCCGCTGTTGCAGTGCGACAACCCTCTCAAAGCCGCCGAAACAATGCTTTCGGAGCGAATACCATTCTACGCTTCGTGCGCTTACGCCGTGGTGTGCGTAGAACATTTAAAAACAGAACAAATTGCTCAAAAGGTTTATGAACAAATTAGTAGAACATTCGGAATATAACGCGGATTTCACCATCCCGTCGTCAAAAAGCTATATGCAACGTGCTGTGGCATTGGCAATTCTCGCTGATGGCAAAACTGTGTTGCACAATCCCGATTTTAGCAACGATTCACTTGCTATAATCGAAATAGCCCGCAAACTTGGTTGCAGCGTGCAAAACAGCACCGACCGTGTAGAAATCAAAACATTTAACACCATTACCGAAACCAATCTTTCGGTAGGCGAGGCGGGCTTGGGGCTCAGGCTTTTTACGCCGGTGTGCTGCCTTTTTGGAACTAATATCATCATTGGAGGCTACGGCACATTGCTCAAACGTCCTATGCTTATGATGGAAAAACCGCTTGCCGACCTTGGCGCAAAGGTGAAAACTACCAACGGATATATTCCAATCACAATTTCGGGTAAACTCACTGGCGGTGAAACCGAAATTGACGGTAGCGAAAGTTCGCAGTTTCTTACTGGTTTGCTAACTGCCTTACCCTTAGCCGAAAAAGATTCTATCATTCGTGTAAAAAATCTCAAAAGTACGCCATACGTAGATATGACTTTGGATATTATCAAACGTTTTGGCGGCGAAATCACCAACTATAACTATCAGACATTCGGCATCAAGGGTGGACAAAAATATCACGGCACCAACTATACCGTTGAGGGCGATTGGAGCAGTGCTTCGGGTCATTTTGTTGCAGGTGCAACTGCTGGAAGCGCAACTATTTATGGTCTAAATCCCGCTTCGCTTCAAGCCGACAAAGCCATTATCAATGTGTTGATGAACTGCGGCGCACATATCGAAATCGACACTGAAAAAGTTGTGGTAAAAAAACGTGAGTTGAATGCATTCCGTTTCGACGCCACCGATAGTCCCGACCTTTTCCCCGTGCTTGCAAGTCTCGCCGCTCAATGCAATGGTGTATCTATTATAAAAGGTGTAACCCGCCTTGCTCACAAAGAAAGCAACCGCGCACTTGCTATTCAAGAAGAATTTGGCAAGTTGGGCATCAACATACAGTTAGATAGCGATAATATGCTTATCACCGGCGGAAAAATCTCCGGTGGAAGAGTTTCGAGTCACAAAGACCACCGTATGGCAATGGCGCTGGCTATTGCAGGTCTTAATGCTATTAATCCTGTGCAAATAGATGATGCCGACGCTGTAAGCAAATCGTACCCAAAATTTTGGGACCATTTTTATATGTCGCTTAAATAATGAAACAGTACAACTCACATAAGATATATAATATCAGCCTGATATTCATTATTATAATGCTGACCTACGTGGTAAAGTTGTTCTGCATTCAAGTTTTGGATTCGCAGTACAAAATGTCGGCAGAAAGTAATGTGTTTAGGCGTGTGGTAGACTATCCAGCTCGTGGATTGGTGTTTGATCGTAACGATAAGTTGTTGGTTTACAACGAATCAAGTTACGACCTTGTGGCTGTGCCAAACAAAGTTCCGCCGTTCGACACCGTTGACCTCTGCAATATTCTTGGTATATCGGTTGAGGCGTTCAAGGCTGAGTTTCAAAAGGCTGTAAAATATGCACCATACAAGGAAAGTGTTATTCATAAGCAGATTACAAAGCAACGATATTCTTATCTTCAAGAAAAAATGTACAAGTTTATCGGGTTTGACGTTCAAGAGCGTACCGCTCGACGCTACGAGTACAACGGTGCAGCGCATGTTCTCGGTTATGTGCGCGAGGCCGACCAAAAATTTATCGAGGCTAATCCTTACTACAAACCCGGCGACTATATCGGCGTGGCTGGTATCGAAAAATCTTACGAAGAGGTTCTACGCGGCAAAAAGGGTCAAAAGATCTATGTGGTTGACGTAAGAAACCGTATTCAAGGTAGTTACATGAATGGTAAAAACGACACCGCTGCCGTTGTGGGCAAAAACATAACTTCTACTCTCGACATCGATTTGCAAATGTATGGCGAGGAACTTATGCGCAACAAAATTGGTAGCATTGTGGCAATTGAACCCGAAACTGGCGAAATTCTTGCTCTTGTAAGTTCGCCTGGATACGATCCAAACCTTTTGGTAGGTAGCGATTTGGCGATAAATTATCCTAAGCTGCTGCGCGAAAACTTTACACCTATGTTTAACCGCGCTATTATGGCGTGCTATCCTCCGGGTTCTACTTTTAAGCCCATCAACGCTCTTGTGGGATTGCAAGAAGGCATTATTACACCAAGTTCGGCTTTCCCGTGTAATGGCGGTTTTAGCATTGGTAGTCACGTGGTTAAGTGCCACCATGCTGGAAGTCTCGACCTTGTACCCGCTATTCAGCACTCGTGCAATGCATATTTCTGTTACGAGTTTACCAAAATTATTGGCGACAAAAAATACCGCCGTGCCGACAGTGCGTATTCCAATTGGCGTCGCAGAGTTCAAAGCTTTGGACTTGGCGTAAAACTCGGTAGCGACCTTTCGCAAGAAAATAAAGGAATCATCTACACCAAAGATTATTACAACAAGTTTTATGGCGAAGGGCATTGGAGCGCGTTTACAATCATTTCGCTCTCTATTGGTCAGGGTGAGTTGAGCTTTACGCCTTTGCAGATTTGCAATGCCTGCGCCACCATTGCTAACCGTGGATATTATGTTATTCCGCACATTGTTAAGCACATCGAAGGTCAAGACACCATTGCCCACCGACTTACCGAACATCAAAACACTGGCATCGACCCCCGACATTTTGAACCCGTAATCCAAGGTATGCGTGCGGTGTGCGAATATGGTACAGGACGTTCTGCACAGGTTCCCGGTATAGCAGTTTGTGGCAAAACAGGTACTGCCCAAAACCCTCACGGCAAAGACCACTCGATTTTTGAGGCGTTTGCACCTATGGAAAATCCTAAAATTGCAGTTGCCGTTTACGTGGAAAATGGCGGATACGGAGCCACTTACGCCGCACCGATAGCTGGACTTATGATAGAAAAATATCTCAAAGGCGAGGTTTCTCGCAAAGACGTAGAAAAGCGTATGCTCAATGCCGACCTCATTGGTCCGCTTTTGCAAAATATGAAACAAGACTCAATTAAAGCAGCAGCCAAAAAACTATGAAACACAGAGGCGGAAACATATTTTTATCAATTGATTGGGTAACGGTGTTGATTTACACCGTGTTGGTAATTCTTGGGTGGATTAATATCTATTCGGCAGTTTACGACGAAAGCCACAGCAGCATACTCTCAATGTCGCAACGATATGGCAAGCAGCTTGTGTGGATTGGTATTGCATACGCAATTATTACAATTGTAATGGCATTTCAGGCAAGGGCGTACTCTATTTTTGCATATATAGTATACGGATTGTTTATTATAGCATTAGTATTGGTGTTGATAATAGGCACCAAAACCAATGGCGCACGCTCGTGGTTTGTGATTACAGATTCTATTAAATTTCAGCCAGCCGAATTTGCCAAGTTTGCCACTGCGCTTGCTATTGCCAAGATAATGAGTAGTTTCGACTTCGACATTTCGCGGCTTACCTTTCCGTGTATCAAAAATATGCTCAAAATTGTAGCCATAATTCTATTGCCAGCGGGATTGATTCTTTTGCAGCCCGACATGGGTTCGGTGCTTGTGTATGCAAGTATGATTTTTGTGATGTATCGCGAAGGCTTGCCAGGATATTTTCTCGGCTTAATAGTATTGGTAATTGCAGTATTTATCTCCACATTGCTCTATCCGCTCACCGTGGTGATAACGGGCTTGTTGATATTGGCAGAGTTGGGCTATTTCCTTTATCGTCAGCGAATTGTAGAAACTGCAATTAGCACAGGTGTACTTGTAGTGCTTTTTGGCATAATGTGGGTAACCAACCATTTTATCATGCACGATAAGTTTCCATTAGATAGAATTTTACTTGTTTCGGCATTAGTATGGTCGGCATTTTGCCTTGGTTTTGCCTACGTAAAAAAGAATTGGGCTGTGGCTGTAACAATCTTTATATTAATGGGTTCGTTGATAATGATGTTTTCGGTAGATTACATTTTTCACAACATAATGACCCAACACCAGCAAACACTTATCAACGTTTTTCTTGGTGTAGAAATCGACCCTCAGGGAACAGGTTACAACGTAGAACAGAGCAAGATAGCCATCGGTTCGGGTGGTCTCACTGGCAAAGGATTTTTGGAAGGTACGCAAACCAAATTTAACTTTGTGCCCGAGCAAGCCACCGACTTTATATTCTGCACCGTGGGCGAAGAATGGGGTTTTGTGGGTACAATAATTATTATTGCATTGTTTTTAACGCTGATAATCAGAATAATGTGGCTTGCCGAACAGCAACGGTCGGCATTTTCGCGCATTTATGGATATTGTGTGGCATCGATTTTATTCCTTCATCTTGCCATCAACGTGGGCATGACTATTGGAATGGTTCCGGTGATAGGTATTCCTCTGCCGTTTTTTAGTTATGGTGGCAGTTCGCTGTGGTCGTTTACAATATTGCTGTTTATTTTTATAAGGTTGGATGCGTCGAGAGATGAGCAGTTGTAGAGGTTATCTCTTATAAAAATTCATCTCGTCGACATATTCCCAAACTTTTTGGGGCATATAAAAACGCATATCTTTGCGAGCGGCGATAGATTCGCGGATAAAAGTACTCGAAATTTCTATAATTGGAGTTTCCACTATCTCTACATTAGGATGATTTGCCAATTCTCCCACAGCACAATCTTTGCGCGGAAAAACAATAATATGATAATTGGCAAGTATTTGGTCGGCGTTTTTCCATCGGGGAAAATTTGCCACATTATCGCTACCCATTATTAGGTAAAACTCGCGTTTGGGATATTTTTCGCTCAGATAAGTAAGTGTGTCGATAGTGTACGATGGTTTTGGCATGTTAAACTCCACATCGCATGCGCGAAATTTGTCAAAACCATCTATTGCCCTGTGCACAAGTTCTAAACGCTGATAGTCGGGCAAGAGCGAAAGTTTTTGTTTAAAAGGATTTTGCGGACTAACTACAAACCACAACTCGCTGATGCCGCCATACTCCACAAGGTAGTTGGCAAGCATCAGATGTCCGTTGTGTATCGGGTTAAACGACCCGAAATATAGTCCTGTCTTCATGTATTTCTACTCGTTTTGGCGGTAGATAGATTTTGCTTTCTCAGCCCAGATGTTGCCGTCAACTGCGATGCCGAGTTTTTCGTCTTCGTAGTTGGCAAAAGGTCCAATCGAAAGGAGCTTAAATGAAATACCCTCAAAGAGAGCGTCTTTAAATTGCTCGTAACTTCCCGACGAAACGGCTGCGGGGCTGTGCGAAAATTCGTATGCGCCAATACGTTTTAATTCGTTGAACGATACTTGAAACCAGAATAATTCGCGGGGACTTGGACCTGCGGGCACTCCAGTAACTTTTTCTTTAGTTTTTTTGTAATAGATGGTTGCGTTTTCGGCTTGCTGCTTGCAAGGGAAGGGACCGATTACAATTTGACGTCTGCCCACGCCTTTCCAAATAGCTTTTTCAAATACTTTTTTAGAGCCGGACATAATTTTTGATGCACCGGATCGTATTTCGATGTCGCGTTTTTTGGCATCTAACCTTATGCCTATCGAAAACCAGTAAAGAATTTCGGGGTCGCCATCGTCGGTAATGTCAACGGGCGATGAAGGGGTAGTAGGCACGCCTTCTTTTTCGAGTATGCCGCCTTTGGCTGATGCATTGAAACATAAAGCAGTTAATACCGCCGTAAGAACCATTAGTAATGTTATTTTTTTCATAGCGTTGTATTTTTCGTTGTTAACGATGTTGTAAAAACAAATTTTATACCATATAATCGGCTTACAAAGTTACCAAAAATTTTTGTCTTTTTTAGTAACTTGTAATAAAATTATTCATATATTTGCTTTGTTAATCAAAACTCAAAAACACTGAAAGATGAAAAAACTTATTTATGCGGCAATGGTGACCGCCTTATTAGGAGCTACATCGTGCGTTCCTACCACCAACAACAATAATAAGCCCAACGGCAAGGAAACCGAAATTACGGACAATACCACCGACGACAATTCTAAGCCCGACGATAAGGAGCAGCCCGCTCCCGACAACAAAGATGGCAAAGACAACAAGGACGACAAATCTAAAAAAGACGACCCAAAAGACGACAACACGTTCAAGTCGGCTGAAGGTAGATTCTCGATCAATTTCCCCGAACCTCCTGCCGGACCCGATAAAAGGACCATTAATACCAAAGCAGGCACTATCGAGCATGTTCAATATGCTTGTTCTAAGGGTGACAAAGCAAGTTTTTTGGTAAGTTATGAAGACTATCCTGATGGTGCTATTACCGATGCCAACGTGGAGGAAAAACTTAAAACTTTAGCAGAGTCATTTATGAAGAATATTGGTAGTAAAATTGACAAATCTTCTTCTGAACGTTTAAATGGCAATAAAGGTCTCTCATTTTCGGGTAAACGCGACAAACTCACAATTAATATGCGTTCTTATTTTGTAGGCAAACGCTATTATGTAATAGGTACAATTGCCGAAGAATCTGAAATTTCTACCAAAGAGAGCAACAAGTTTATCAACTCTTTTAAAATTAAGTAAATAGTTTTCCCATACTTTATTATTCACCCCGTACATCATTGTGCAAAAGTGCAAGATGTACGGGGTTTTTATATTAAGTAAGACTTCTTCTATGTTTTAATGCAATACGGCACGTTTGAGCAGATATGGCGCAAGTATCTCTTTAAAAGTTTTGGCTATGTCGGCTTCTACGTAATCCATATTGTATATTCCGCAGTGTTGTTTTAGTCGGTTGCAAAAATCTGACGAAAGCTTTCGGTAGGTTTCTTTGTATTCCAACGGATTGAGGGCTACGGTTTCGCCAGTTTCCATATCCACAAATTTGTAAGGACGGTTTTCAAAGTTGAATTCAAGCTCTGCACCACGGTTGAGCACATGAAACAGCACCGCATCGTGCTTGGCATGGCGTAGGTGTTGAAGTCCCGCAAACACCTCTTCTTCGTTTGCATTATCAAACATATCGCTAAATATCAACACCATCGAACGCTTATGGATGCTTTCGGCAATGGTGTGAAGGCATTGCGCTATCGAACCCGAAGTTTCGGGCACAATAGGAGAGGAGTGCTCTGCAATTGTTTTTTGAAGTGTAGAAAAAAGCATTTTGGCATGCACTGTCGACACTTTGGCATCGCTCGAAAAATAGATATTGCGGTCAAAGAGAGTCAACGCCACGGCATCGCGCTGAGTGCGGAGCAAATTGATAATAGCCGAAGCGCACACAGCCGAAAACTCTAACTTATTGAATTTTGCGCCGTTGCCTTTGTATCGCATTGATGGCGAGGTATCAATAAGTATGTAGCATCGCAAGTTGGTTTCCTCTTCGTAACGCTTTACAAAAAGTTTATCGGTGCGGGCAAAGAGTTTCCAATCGATATGGCGTGTGCTTTCGCCCTTGTTGTAAAGGCGGTGCTCGTTAAATTCTGCCGAAAAACCATGAAACGGGCTCTTATGCAAGCCCGTCATAAAGCCTTCGGTAACGTGAGCTGCCACAAGTTCCAGATTGTTGAGGTCTGCTATGTCGGTCAGCCGCTGTATCATTAAGCTAAAGGAGATGCGTATGTAAGAATATCTTTAGCAGTGATTTCGTTGCCACAGAGAATGATGAGGCGTTCGAGCACATTGCGGAATTCGCGGATGTTGCCCGTCCATTTGATCTTTTGAAGTTCTTCGATGGCATCGGGTGTAAACACCTTGGGTGCAGAGTAATATTCTCCCGAAATCTGATTGTTAAAGTAGTCTACCAATAGCGGAATATCTTCCAAACGTTCGTTGAGCGAAGGCATTTGTATGATAATAACGCTTAGGCGGTGATAAAGGTCTTCGCGGAAACGTCCTGCGGCAATCTCTTCTTTGAGGTTTTTGTTGGTGGCGGCAATTACGCGCACATTGATTTTAATCTCCTTGTCGCTACCCACGCGAAGAATTTTGTTTTCTTGCAGCACGCGGAGCACTTTGGCTTGAGCGGCAAGACTCATGTCGCCAATTTCGTCGAGGAAGATTGTGCCATTGTCGGCGGCTTCAAACTTGCCTTTCTGTTGTTTGCTTGCGCCAGTAAACGAACCTTTTTCGTGTCCAAAAAGTTCGCTTTCGATAAGTTCGGAAGGAATGGCGGCGCAGTTAACTTCGATAAACGGACCATCTTTGCGGTTGCTTTTTTCGTGAAGCCATCGCGAAACGATTTCTTTTCCTGTTCCGTTTTCGCCTTGTATAAGTACGCGGGCATCGGTGGGAGCCACACGTTCGATAATTTCTTTGATATGTCGGATGGCAGGAGATTCACCCACCATTTCGTATTTGCGGTTGAGTTTTTGTTTAAGTACTTTGATTTCCGCCACGTGGTCAACGCGTTCGGTGGCGTTTTTGATTACCACAAGCAGGCGGTTGAGGTCGAGCGGTTTTTCTATAAAGTCGTAAGCTCCTTTTTTGATAGCCTCAACAGCGGTTTCTACAGTGCCGTGTCCCGAGATCATCACTACTGTAACATCAAATTTGCGTGCCACAATTTCTGTCAGCACTTCGATGCCGTCCATCTTGGGCATCTTGATGTCGCACAATACAATGTCGTACTTGTTGTTAGATAGTTTGTCTAAGCCTTCAAATCCGTCTACTGCTAAATCAACTTCGTGTCCTTCGTACGACAGAATATCTTTAAGTGTGACTCTGATAGCACGTTCATCGTCTATTATAAGTATTTTTGCCATAATGTCTATTTTTTTCTTTACAAATATACAACGAATATTGATTCGTAGAACAAAAAAATTACTTATTTTTACATAATAACATTTATTTTTAATATTTATGGTAAAAATTCATACAGCTGGCGAAACAGTTTTCGACATTATTTTTGAAAATGGTGTGCCTACAGGTGGCAATCCGGGTGGTTCGGTGCTCAATTCTTCGGTCTCTTTGGGACGTCTTGGACTTAATCCGCGTTTCCTTACCGACTTTTGTAGCGATATGCTCGGCGAAAATATCAAAAGATTTCTTATCGATAATGGGGTAGAACCTCGTTGCGTTATCGACGACCACGGAATGAAAACTTCGGTGGCTCTTGCTTTTTTAGACGAGTACAAGAATGCACGTTATCAGTTTTACAAGAGTCGTCCGGGCAAATGCCACGACGAATTATTTGTTTCGGACTTTGCCGCAGATGATATTCTTCTTTTTGGTTCGTTTTATGGTATTATGCCCGAAATCCGCAGTGGAATGCGCCGATTGATTAATGATGCTATTAATAAAGGTGTGGTAATTGTTTACGACCCCAATTTCCGCGCACCGCATTTGCCCGATTTGCCCAAGGTGATGCCTTTTATCGAAGAAAACATCAAGGCTGCTTCTATTATCAAGGGCAGCGATGAGGATTTTGCGCTGATTTTTAATGCAAATGATTTTGATTCGGCTTTAAAGGCTTTGCGAAATATCAACCCAAATGCTACAATATTCTACACAATGGGTGCAAAGGGGTGTAGGTGCAATCATAAAGGCAATGTGGTGGAATGTGCCGCGCCAAAAATTACACCTGTAAGCACAATAGGCGCCGGCGACAATTTTAACGCAGGTATTGTTTACGGATTGGTAAAGCACAATATCGGCTTAGCAGAATTGCGCAACGGTGTTGATTCTCAAATATTGAAAGATATTATGCAAAATGCCACCAAATATGCCCAACAGGTATGTATGAGCACCAGCAATTATATTACAATTTCGGACAAGATATAGCAGCGTGGCGTTTCTTGGCTTTGGCTTTTGGCTGAAATTCGTACATAACCGAAATTTCGTGAGAGCCGCCAGTGGTAGAGAGAAGCTCGCCAACTGAAAAGTCGTAGCTGTAACCGATGTGGAGGTCGAAAATCTTGTATCCGAGCAAAAGAATGATAGCATCTAAGTTGCCGTAACTTTCGTTACGTACTGCGATAGGAATACCGCGTACCCACATACCGAGAGTAAACGGCAATTTGTTCCAATATGCGCCAACGCTCAATTGGTCGGATTGTTTTGAATATTCGTATAATGCTGTTACCGAAACGCTTTGCATATCGTCTTTGTTTCTGCGGCCACGACCCGTGGGGGTAGCTCCAATAAAAAACTTAGCACCGCCAAAAGCAGAGATTTTCATATCTTCGCGATACGAGTCATCGTTGTAGAGCGAAGCTTTTGGACGGAGAAGATGGTCGACCGAGAGACCGCCCCAGTATTTTTCGCTGTATCCGATACACGACACTTGCATATCGGTGTAGGGTTTGTTGGTGCTTGGACCAGCTTCGGCAGTACCATGTTTTACTTCGCCTTTTTCGTCGATCATGTCGCCGAATATAAGTTTTTCAAAATCGATGCTTCGTTTGTTGTATTTAAACGAGATACCCGGGCGTACAGTCCAATCGCGCGATACTTTGGTGTACCACGAATAGCAAAGGTCGGCAACAGTGAGTGCAAGGTTGCCGTCACCAGCCTCGTCGCGCATAAGCATTAATCCAATACCGCTTTTGATTTTGTAGAGGTGCTGGTCGTAACTTGCAGCGTAGGTGTTGAAAGTGCCTGCTTCGGGCCACTGGTTGCGATAGTTGACTACCACGCGGCTTGCGTCGATGGCTCCTGCGTATGAGGGTGCCAAAAACAGCGGACACGAATAAAACTGCGAAAACTGTATTATTTGCGCTTTTGTGTTAGCCGCCGATAGAATCATTATCAGCATAACAGCTAACTTTATCGTTAATGTATCTCTTAATTTCAACATAGTCGGTTTTTTTTCTGCCTAAATCATAAACGCAGTTTTTTGTTCCATTATTATAAAAATGTTAAAAAAAACTACCGTGTTTTTTCATTCACAAGTTAACAAAAAATCCTCAAATATCGAACCAAGTGATAATGATATTATTGGCATATTTTGGGATTTTTTGAGCACAGCGAGTTCCAAAGATTGTTTATTTCGCTTGTGGCTGTTTGAATTTCGTCGGCTAAGGTTTCGATTTCGGAGGTTTTAGCTCCGTTGACATCTGTGGCGATAGCGTTTTGTAGATTTTGGCGTAGTAGTTTTAGTTTTTCAAAATCTTCGTATAAAAATTTAGCGTCGGCAGGTTTGCTGTCGGGATATTCGTCTTCAAAATTTTTGCTGAATGTCTCCTCTTTTTTCAGTATGTAGAATAGGCTGTCGCGGGCTGAGGCGATGTTGTCGTTGAGGTATTTGATAGCGGTGTTTCGCTTGGTTTGCTCTAATCGGCGCGAATATACGGCAATGGCAGAGTCGGCTTCGGTGCGGCAACGGCGGCAGTATGTGGCGTTTACCGCGTCTTTGAGTTTTTCGCAATATTCGGTGGCTGCAGGCGATGGCATCATCATTTTTAGGCGGTTGATTTTGCTCGCAAACACTTGTGAATATTGACGTTCTTCTATCTTAGAGATTAGCACGTTGAGTTCTTCAATATCGTTGACACTTTCACCCGAAGGAAATTTTACGGCGTGGAGGGTGCGCAAAGCTGATTCGTTTTGAGCCGAGTCGGTTTTTTGCGGATGACGGTCGCCATAATCTGCCATCATTTTAGCAATGTTTTTGATATTTTTGGTGGTGTTGTCGCCGTCTAAGTAAATTTCGGCAGTGCGCATTACGGATTGGTAGATGGGTTTAAACTCGTTGTTGTATAGCGAGCTTTTGGCAAATTCGCGATTGCGAGCCATGGCAGTATGGCGCATGGTTCGGTAGTCGGAAAGAATGGCAGAGTACATTTTGCCAAAATCGTCGGTGGTGCGGTTTTTGGCGTTGAGCATATAGTTGTTGATGCTGTTTTTTAGCTGCACAAACTGGGTAAGATATTCCGACAGGCGAGTTTCTTGCTGATAAATTTCGCTGTTAATAAGTCCGTTTTCGTAGTTTCGTTTGGCTTTTACGTTTCGGGCTTCGATAGATTCGGTGGTGATTTCGTCGCCAATTACCGGCTCAGAGATATATTTAGATTTGTAGTTTACCGCTACGATAAATGGGTATTTGTTTTGGTTGATAAGTTGCTGGATAAGGTTTCGGTTTAGCTGAGGATTGGCAGCGGTGTCTAAATAAGAGTCGAGACCGCTAAAATCTGCGCCCGAACCTTCGCTCTGCGATGGCAAAAGTGTGTAAACCGATACACCACAGATACGTTTGTTGAAATCTTGCTCTTCGTAGAGCCTTACTGTAGAGCTAAAACGGTATTCTTTTATACCGCTTTTGGCTTTGATAAGCGAGCCGAGTTCGCCCACAAGGGTTTTGGTGGCAGATAGAGGTGTGGCAAAAGCCGAAATATTGGTAAGCTGCTCTGCCACAAAATCAAACAGACGGTTGGGATTGTCGCCCGTGATGATGTCTACATTGATTTCGGCATCAATTTTTCCACCGGCAACCGACGAAAGTGGCAGGTTGTCGATAATGTTTACCGCCTCGTAGTTGGCAGCGGTAAAAGTGCGCATATCGCCCTGCGAATTATCCACATTAAAATTGTAGATAGGGTAGGTGATACCGGCGAGAGTGTTGCCTTCGATTTTTGCAGTGATTAGGATGTTTTGAATATCGTCGGGCTTTTTCTTCTTTTTTGGCGAATAGTAGAGCTCTTGTAGCAACGGGCTAAAACTATGTGCATTAAATAGATATAGTTCTGACGAAAGATAGTGCCATTCGGCGTTGAAATCGTATTTTACGCTTTTGCGGTATTCGGCGCTTGCAGTTACCACATTTTGAGCCATTAGCATACATGGTGTGGCGGTTAAGAGCGCGGTGGTGATTGTTTTAGTAAATATATTCATATATAATATAAGGTGTCTGAATTTAATTCTGTTTTAGTTTAGCGATATATGCAAGGCGCAGTATAAGAATGCACATAAGCGAATAGTTGCCCACGTCGAACTGTTGGGGCAGCACTGGCGATAGCACCATCACAGCTAATGTAATAACGGCGGCAATAAGAAAGTATTTTTTCCAAAGTGTTTTTTGACTTTTTACTGCAAAAGCCGCGACAATGTGAGTAGGCAGTGCCCACAGCAGGTTGAGGTTTCCTTTGGTAACTGTGTGTTCGGTGCCAAACCACATAAAGAGCAACAACAATCCAAACAAACCCACAATGATGAGCAGTGTGCGGTCGATCCAAGCGCGGTGTTTGTGTTTTACAATTTCGTAGTAGGTAGACAATGCCAACAAAGCAAACAGCAGCCAAAAAATCAACGACGGCGAAAGGTAGGTGCAGATGTCGATTTTGTTTGCCGGGTCGGCTTTGAGCAGCGTGTTGGTTTCGGAAATGAGTGGCTGGTCAACGCCGTTGTGATTGATGGTGGATTTTTGGAGAGTGGTAAACACGTGCTCTGGCAAAAACATGGCAGTGCGGCTGTCGGCTATGCGGTCAACGGGCAAACCCATAAGCAGGTCTACACCAAAACGAAACCACGGCATTTCGCCAAGGTGCGAATGTATCATATCGCGGAAACTCTCGGTATATTCAATCTTAGCAAGGTGAACATCCGATCCGCAGGTGTTTTCTACAATATCGCGTATGCGGGTGGCGCAGTTGTCTTCGAGAAAATTGTATCGGTAGTATCGGTTTTCTTCAAGGCAGTTCCAATTAAGAAAATCGAAAATAGCCTGACGTTGCTGAGCGTTGAGGTTGAGCACCTGCTCTTTGATTTCGCGACCGTCGCGCACATATTCGAGGCAAAAACGTGCATAATCGCTGTACGACACGTGGTAGTTGAGAAAACCGCGCACAAATTTCAAGTAAAACGATTTTTGCTTGAAGTTAAACATTCCGTAGTTGTACACAAAATCAAAACCACGGTTAACGCTTTTGGCTCTAATGGCGCAATGTCCAAACGAAGCGTACATCTGGTTGCCGTCGGCACAGGTGAGAACGCTGATTTGAAGGTCGTTGGTGTCGGTTTGCGCAGTTGCGTTGGCAATGGTAAGCCAACAGGTCAACAATATAAGTATTAGTTTCATTCAAAATTATTTTACAATTATCTTAAACCCTGTTTTATCGCCGTTGAAAAATAGGGCACCTGAGTAGTTGCCTTGCTGAAGTTTCAATAGTACCACCCACAGTTTCCTGTTTGTTGTTGACCGTAACTCCGGGAATTGTGAAAACAGGGTTATTCATTTCCACATCGGAGGCTCCTTTATATGTTTTGTCTTTTTTGTAATTAACTTCTTCTTTAACATTATCCGCAATGTTTTTAAGTACAAACGGTGTTATTTTAATATCGTCGTCCGTAATGGTAACAGGGCTGGTGATAGTATAAGGATAACCTTGTACTGGGGTGCACTCGACTATAAGGCTGCGAGTGCCAGCATCTTTTTCGTTGTATACTACGGATTTGATTTTAATCTGTGCCGCGACAGCATCGGTGGCTGAGCCTACCGCAACGGAGAGCACATCGTCTTGAGGGGCGAAGCCTAAGAAATCAGTGGTGCCGTCGTAGGTCTTGGATAAATAATTTTTGTATTTGGCTTTGAAGGCGGTGGCAAAATCGTCGTCTGAGACTGATGGTGATGCTGTTATCTCGCCCTCTTTTTCAAACATGATGCTTTTTTGGTATAGATAGTCGGTTTGAGTTGAGCCGAGGCAGAAATTGTGGTCTACCTCGTAGATTACTTTCATATCGTAGTCGTTGCCAGGGTCGGAAACCTCTTGTTCAAACTTATAATATTTTGCCTCTTTAATAGTTACCTTTACTGTGTATTTTTCAGTATTGTAGGTTAATACTTTTTTGATGCAATTAATATCACTATTTCCGTCTTCTATTTTGGTGGATTCTAAGGCTTTTTTTATTAATGATTCGATATATTCTATGTCTTTTTCGGTGAGTTGCATAGGGGTTATTGTGCCCGAATAGCCATCAAGAATTATTTCATTATCAATAAGGACTTCATAAAAATCAGGATAATCGCTCTGGTTAGTTGGTTTTAGTATCAATTTTACCTTCTTGTCTTTTCCAATAGAAGCATCTTCGTTATTGTTTTTGTCTAAAAACACAAGCTTGGCTTCAACAGGAATATTGATGGTTTTGTTTTGAGCTACTTGAGAAAAGTCGGTCAATAATAGATGATGTCCATTATCGCTGCCATCATAATAATGCTTATCGGTTATATTATCAATATTTAGAGAATAAGCAATATGTAGATAGACAACCTCTGGCATGTTTTCTGCCGTATATGAAGCAGAATTGTCGTAAGATTTGGTTAGTATATCTGGTAAAGAAGGTAAAGAATACACAGCGGCCTGGGTTGGTGTGGAGCTGCCAAATAAATCTGGGTCTTCAAGTTCTATCCCTGTGGGGGGTGTCAAAGTACCCAATGGTGTATCTCCCAATTTAAGTAACGGTGAAGCATTGTCGGGTATTATTACACGGCTTGTTTCTTTGTTAATTGTAAGAATGTTTAATTGTTCGGAGTTGAAGAAGAACACATTGTCGGCAACCTCCACTATTGTGTAAACGGCACCTTCATAAGTTACTGTCTTAGGAAGGTTAATTGTTGAGTTGCAATCAGAACTTTGATACTGTTTTAGCACGGCGGTGCGGTCGGAATATAAATCACATACAGCGGTGGTTTGTTCCCACTCATTGTCGTATTGGTAACTTTCTTTTACTAAGGTACGTTCTTGCTCCATACCCTCTGCAGCGCACCAAATCAGCATTGCGGCAAGCAAAAATTTCTTAATCATGTTTTGAGTTAATTTCAAGATTCTTCTACCTTGATTTAATAGTGCAAATGTAGTGCAAATAATTGTGTTGCCCAAAGAAAAACGTTTTTTTTTGCAGAGTTTGATAAGTTATACCTTGCGCACATATTTTCTCTCACTTTTTTTTTGTGTTGTTGCATTGTCACCTAATTATCTTGAAAAACACATCAACGCGTTAATAATTGTTAAATAGATATATTATGAAAAAATCTTTTACACTAATTTTGATGCTGCTTGCGGTTTTTGCATTATGCAGCACGGCTAAGGCCGCCGACTATACCGGCTATACTGAATTTGACAAAACAACTGGAGTGCTCACTTTCAAAGCCACCTCTGGGACTGTGTCTTCTTCGTCGGGTATTATTGTTGTTTACAAATTTGGCACAAGCAAGTTACCAACACAAGCTACATGTTTTATAAGTGCGAAAATCTTAAAGCATTACCGTCTTTTAAAAGCGTAGGCTCGCCCACCGATATCAGCTATATGTTTTACGGATGTGCCATTATTACTGGCGATTTAAACGTAAACTTTATGGGAACGTTGTATTGTACCAATATGAGCTATGCGTTTTTCCGGCTGTTCTAAACTCAAAACTCTAAATATGCTGCCAATACCACCACTGTTTTCTTTGATATTATCAATACAGTCAACGCTTATAAGGTTAAAATTCATGATGGCAGCAATGTAGAAACTATTTACGCAGCACCCAATCAGCCACTTACCAAGCCTATCAAAAAAGGCTACACCGTACCTACAAGGTAGCCGGAGAAACCGACGATGTGGTAACACTTAAATACGGCGAGGAGGTACCCGCCAAAGAGAGCACCAAAACTGGCTACACATTCTCGGGTTGGGACAACATTCCCGCCACGATGCCCGATAGCGACATTACTATCAAAGGTTCTTACAAATCTAACCAAACCACCCCCGTATCCTCTCTCACCGAAGCTCCAAGCATAAAAGTATGGTCATTCAATCACACCATCTACATCGAAACCGCTCCCGACAGCCAATACAAAATCATCTCACGATGAAATCCACCTTAATCAATCAGGCATCTTGCTTGTCGTTATTGAAAATCAATCGTTTAAGGTAACTATCTAACCGTCTGGAAGACGGTACCTCAAAAAATGCAATATTTCATTTTAATAAATGTAAATTTGCACTTTTGTTTTCATTCCCTAACTTTGCACCGCAATAAAGGAATTGAATAACATGAAACTTAGCGAACGCTTAAAACAGGATATACGCTACGACGAATCGCTCAATGCGTGTATGAACTGCGGGATATGCACCTCGGTGTGTCCAGCGGCAGAATTTTCTGATTACGACCCGCGTATCCTCCTCAATATTGTGCAAACTGAGGACGATGCCGAACTTGAAAAACTGCTCAAATCAGATTTCATTTGGCTGTGCGGTCAGTGTATGAGTTGCAAAACTCGCTGCCCCCGCAACAATGTGCCCGGACTTATGATCAATGTGCTTCGCCGCTATTCGCAAGAACTTGGATATTTTACCGAATCTAAACGCGGACGTCAGCAGTATGCACTCAACAAGGTGCTCAACGGCAATATTCTTGGCGCAGGCTACTGCATTATACCCGAAAGCGTAAAACCCGACCTTCACCCCGAACAAGGTCCAGTGTGGGAATGGATCTATCGCAATCTCACTGAATTTTACGACCGTATGGGCGCAAACCTCCACAAACCCGGCGCAGGCGTGCTTCGCAAAATCGACGACAAAGACCTCAACGAAATCCGCCGTATTTTTGAGGAGACCGGCGCATTTGAGTTGCAAGATGCCATCAACAAATATTCGGAACAAAAAGCCGAAGACCTCGGTTACGACGATATGGATCAATATTTTGTTGATATTTTTAAAGGAAATGTGTAGGGGCGTACCTCGTGTACGTCCGCCCATTTAATTAAAAATTTAAAGTTAAAAATTACATTATGCATTATGCATTAAGAATTATGCATTGAAAATATGAAAGAACCAATATATACCGTTAGCCGCGATTATCGCAAAGAAATCGCCGACGACAAATACTATTACGCTCGCAGTTGTATCCGTCAGAATTTTTTCCCGGGTTCTGAGGTAACATTCTTGCGCGTATTGAAAGAGAATCTAGGTCGCGACATTTGGGACGACCCTCACCACACCACTTGCACCGGCATTGGATATCACTCTGATGTTGTGCCGTTCAACACAATTCAAACGGTGATAGCCCGTCAGTTTTCGCTTATGACCGAAAACGGATACGAAAACTTTGTGGCATCTTGCGTTACATCGTTTGGTATGTACATCGAAATTACCGAAACGTGGAAACACCATCCTGAGCAGTTGGAACAGATTCGCGAATTTCTCCGCAAGGCAACAGGTCGTGAGTTTATGATTCCCAAAAACATAGCCCACACATCCGACATTGTGTACAAATTTCGTATGCGCATTGCCGAGCAGATGAAATATCCGCTTGTTAACCGCCGCACGGGACAGCCGCTCAAAATTGTTGACCACATCGGTTGCCATTACGCCAAGATGTTTCCCGACAAGGGCGAGGGCGGCGCCGAATTTACCCAAGTGCTGCAAGGTATGATTAAGGCGTGGGGAGGCGCAACGGTAGACTATCCCGAACGTCGCCACTGCTGCGGATTTGGTTTCCGTCAATATGTGGTTCAGGCAAACCGTGGATATTCGGTATCAAACTCTAAAAAGAAGTTTGAAAGTATGCAGCCATACGAACCCGACGCAATACTCACCAACTGTCCGGGCTGCGCTATGTTTCTCGACCGTTGGCAGTTTGTAATCAGCGAAATGCACGGTATCCGTTACGGCAAAGACAACACCACAATACCAGTTTTTACCTACGAAGAAATGGCGGGACTTGTGCTCGGCTACGACCCTTGGGACCTCGGTCTTCAAATGCACCAAATAGACCCCCGTCCATTCTTAGACAAAATTGGCATCCCCTACGACAACGACCGGATGTACAAAACCAAAACTGGCAAAATGATTGGCGAATATACCCCACAACAAACGAAGTAAATTAGAAGGAACAATTAATTAACTTATATCCTAATAGTAAAAATGATATTAAAAAGTGTTTCTCTACATATTATCCGCTTTACATTAACCGACAAAGATTTTGAACAATAATATATCAATGAAAAACATAGTAATAATAGGCGGCGGAATAGCAGGTGTAGAAACAGCCTGCACACTTGCTGAAAGCGGCAACCGCGTTACAATTATAGAACGTACAGGCGACATCGGCGGAAAACTCAACCGCTGGTACTGCCTTTTCCCAGATTTCAAAAAGGCTGACGAAATCAAAAAATACCTCAAAGAGCGCATAGCCAAATTTGATATCGAATTGAAACTAAACTCTGAGGTAGACAAGGCCGAACGCAATGGCAATCAATGGTATATCTACACCGGCAACGTGCGTTATACCGCTGATGCTGTGGTAATTGCCACTGGATACGAACTTTTTGACGCCACCCGCAAGGAGGAACTCGGATACAAGATTTACGACAATGTTATTACCCAAGGCGACCTTGAAGACAAGTTTCGTGCAGGTGATTTTAAAACCACTTTGGGCGAAAATCCCAAACGTGTGGCAATTGTGCACTGCGTGGGTTCGCGCGACGAAAAATGTCACAACCTCTACTGCTCCAAAGTGTGCTGCGTAACGGGCGTTAAGCAGGCTATCGAGTTGAGCAAATTTTTGCCCGAAACTCAGATTTTCTGCTACTATATGGACCTCCGTATGTACGACAAGCATTTTGAAGAACTTTACCGCACCGCTCAGGAGCATCACAACATACAGTTTATCCGTGGACGTGTGTCGGAGGTGTCGCAAACTCCCGACAATCGTCTTGCCATCAAAACCGAAGACACACTTTCGGGTCGCCCGATGAAAATGAAACTCGATATGCTTGTGCTTCTTGCCGGAATGGACACCAAGAAACATAACAAAAAAGTGTCGGAGTTGTTTGACGTTGAGCGCGAAGAATCAGGATTTCTCAAATCCAAAGATTTCCACATTGGTGCAGGCATACTTTCGCAAAAAGGCGTTTTTGCCGCTGGATGTTGCATTTCGCCAATGTCGATAAAAGAGACCATCGAAAATGCCCGCAGCAGTGCGGTGCAAATCAATCAATACCTTAAAACTCTGTAAGATATGGATTTCGGATTCTCTACATTAGAAGCCCGCTCGATAGATTTCGACAAGTTCGACGGAAGGATTCTCCGCTACGTGCTTCAATACGAGCCGTCGCTGTTGGTATGCCTTTCGTGCGGAGGCTGCACAGCCACTTGCAGCGCGGGAAACCTCACCGATTTTAATATCCGCCGTTTGCAACTTATGCTACGTCGCGGCGAGGTAGAAAACCTCCAAACCGAAATCAACAAATGTATGCTCTGCGGAAAATGCCTTTTGGTGTGTCCGCGCGGAGTTAACCTGCGAAACGTGGTTATGCTTATCAAAAAAGCCCTCGTTCACTTTAAAAATCAGGAGAAATAGCAATGGAATTCAAAGATATTTTTTTCTATCCCTTTTTAATTGGCACAGTATACCTCTTTGCCGTGGTTATCTGGAGGTTTGCCAAGTGGTTTTTGGGACTTAGCAAAATCGACAAAATCCGTGTGCGCATAGGATTGTTTTCTAAAAAGACACTCAAATCTATTTGGGAGAGCATCCGCGAAGGATTGTTGCACCGTAATGTATTCCGCAACAATAAGTTGCTCGGATATATGCACATGTCGTTGGCGTTTGGATGGTTTTTGCTCATTGTGGTAGGCCATTTTGAGGCGTCGAGTTACCACGGGTCAATGTTTTTTCCGTTTCAACATTCAATATTTTTCCGCTATTATGTAACTGATAATGTGGATTTTCCTGGGCACGTTTTCTTTTCTTACGCAATGGAAATACTCTTATTATTTGTGCTCAGTGGCGTAATGCTGGCTTATTTCAAACGTTTCCGCAGCAAGGCTTTTGGCATGAAACGCACCACACGTATGCGCTACGGCGACCGCATTGGTCTTACTGCACTCTGGATGATTTTCCCCACAAGGTTTCTTTGCGAAACTTTTACCGCGGGCGTTTATCACAATGGAAGTCCCATCTTCAACCATATAGGCGACGCGTTTGCTTCGTTGGGCAATCTTCAACCATGGCTCAATCCGCTGTGGCTCTTATATTCAATTGTGCTCGGAGTGTTTTTTGTGGCAATGCCTTACACAAGGTATATGCACATTTTTGCCGAAATCAACTTGATTTTCTTGCGCAATTGGGGCGTAACGCTCAAAGAACGCCGCGTAAACACTTACACATTGGCTCAGGTTTACAGTTGTTCGCGCTGCGGTATCTGTATCGATGCCTGCCAGTTGAACCTTGCCGGAATTAAAAACTCGCAATCGGTTTACGTGCTCAAAAATATCCGCAACAAGAACCTCACCGACGAAGTGCTTTTCAACTGCCTTATCTGCGGCAAATGTCAGGAGGCGTGTCCTGTGGGTATCGACGTAAACAAACTGCGTATTACTCAGCGTATTGAAACCACACGTCAGTACAATTCAAGTTACGACTATCTCAAAACCTCTGTGGCTAAAAAAACCGACATTGTTTACTTTGCCGGCTGTATGACTCACCTTACACCAGCCATCAAAAAGTCTATGCTTCAAATACTTGACGCCGCTGGTGAAAACTATTGGTTTATGGACGAACACAAGGCTCCATGCTGCGGACGTCCGCTTATGACCGCCGGACAGTTTGACGCCGCCCAAAAACTTATCGACACCAACACCAAGATGATTTTGGATTCGGGCGCAAAAAAATTGCTCGTTACCTGTCCTATATGTTATAAGGTGTTTAAAGAGGATTACCAATTGCCCAACGTTGAGGTTGTACACCATTCAGAATATATTCTCGACCTTGTTAAGCAAGGCAAAATCACACTCAAAGCCTCCGACCAAAAGGTGGTTTATCACGACCCCTGCGAGCTTGGACGTGGCAGCGGCATCTACGCTCAACCCCGCGAACTTCTGTCGCAGAGCGTAACTGTAAAACCTATAGCCCACGAACGCGAAAAAGCTCTTTGCTGTGGTGGTTCGCTATCAAATCTCAAAATCTCAATGGACGAACGCAGCGTGCTCTCCGCCCAAGTGATGAACGAGTTTGCATCCTACAACCCCGACTACGTGGTAACCTCCTGCCCCCTCTGCAAAAAGACCTTCGCCAAAACGGATATCCTTCCTGTAAAAGATTTGGCAGAAGTGGTGGTGGAGAATCTTACTCCCCGTTCATGAACTTATCGCCTTTGATTTGTCGGATGCGCTTGCGGGCATAGTTGAGAGCCACGCTGTCGTCGCTGAGGTCAACCAACTGGGAGAGGTATTCAGCCTCTTTCGTGGTGTTTTTGAGCATTTTGTAACAGGTGCTTATTCGGTACGACAGCGCGGCATCCATATCACTTATGCTCTTGATTTTGAGATAGTAGTCGAGAGCCTTGCGCCAATTTTTGTTTTCGTAATATTCTGCTATACTGTAATATATAGTTTTAAGAGAGGTGGGATTGGGTTGTATATAATCAACAGCGCGTTTAAGGTTTTAAGAGACAGTCAATTGCCTCGCTCACGCTATCCATAGCCATTAAGTTTTGCGCAAGGTTGACCCTATTGGTCTGATTAAGAATATTTTTGTTGAAAAGTAATTTTTGATAAAAAAGTTGTGTTTCGGGGTCGGCGTTGGCCTTTTTCAGACTTCGGGTAAGTAGAAAGAGGTCTCTTTCGAGCGAGTCGGGATTCAGCACCGAAAGGCAAATCTCATTACATTTTTTGTAACAACCTCTGTTGAAATATTACCGCAAAAAAGCAATAATAAAGGTGTGTTTCATATTCTTAGGATTTATTTTTTTGGCAAATATATGGATAGTTTTGTAACAATCAAAAATAATATCTACATTTACGCCGAAAAAATCAACTCGACTATACAATAATGAAACCCATACAAATTGCAATTGACGGACATTCGTCGTGCGGAAAGAGCACTTTGGCTAAATCGCTTGCCGCACATCTCGGATTCCTCTATATCGACACTGGCGCAATGTACCGCGCACTTACTCTCTATGCACTTAGAAACAATATTATCGCCGACGGTGGCGCTCCCGATGAGGAGTTGCTCCGTAAGCATATCTATAATATAGAGGTGTCGTTTAAGCGTATGCCCGACGGCACTATGCACACTTTGCTCAACAACGAAGACGTTGAAAAAACTATCCGCACTGTGGAAATTTCGCGTAATGTGAGCGCAATCAGCGCAATAGCATTTGTGCGCGAGGTGATGGTAGATTTGCAGCGCAAACTATCTGAAAACAGTTCGGTGGTGATGGACGGTCGCGACATTGGCACTGTGGTATTCCCAAATGCCGATTTAAAAATTTTTGTAACAGCATCGCCCGAAGTACGCGCACAACGCCGCTACCAAGAACTCATTGCCAAAGGAGACAACGTTTCGTATCAAGATGTTTTCGACAGCCTTGTTAAGCGCGACAAAATTGACACCACCCGCGAGGCATCGCCCCTTCGTATGGCCGACGACGCTGTGCTTGTTGACAATTCTGAAATGACAATCGAAGAGCAGTTTCAGCACGTTCTCAACCTTGTGCAGAATCTTGCTGCATATAAGCCACTTACATAGAGATGATTATCGACATTGATCAAAACGCAGGTTTTTGTTTTGGTGTTACCAACGCTATCAAAAAGGCGGAAGACGAGATTGCCAAAAGCGGTTCGCTCCTCTGTCTTGGCGAAATGGTGCACAATCAAGAAGAAACCCAACGGCTTACCGATCTTGGAATGAAAACCCTTTCGTACGATGATTTCCGTACAACGCATTATGCCACAGTGCTTTTGCGGGCTCACGGCGAACCACCGTCCACTTACGATATAGCCTCTGCCAATCATATCAATGTTATTGATGCCACTTGTCCGATAGTATTGCGGTTGCACAAATTGATTTACGAAAATACATTGAAATATCCTGAGTCTCAGACTATTATTTTTGGTAAAAAAGATCACGCCGAAGTGGTTGGGCTTGTTGGGCAGGTTCGTAAAGGAGGTGTGGTGGTGATTTCGTCGATAGGTGAAATCGACAGCATTGATTTTACAAAAGATATATTGCTATATTCGCAAACCACAATGAGTTATGAATCTTACGAGGCTCTTGCCGCCGAAATTGACAGCCGTGTTAACAAAGAGGGTAACAATGTGAAATTCTTGAAATTCAATACTATATGTTCAAGCGTTAAAAACCGGGTAAGCAACCTCGACGAATATGTAAGGCGGTTTGACGCAGTTCTTTTTGTGGCGGGAGCCAACAGCAGCAATGGACGTTATCTATTTTCGGCTTGTCAAAAAGCCAATCCTCGTACCTATTATATCTCTCAAATAGAGGAAGTTATGCCCGAAATGCTACAAGGTGTCCAGCGCCTTGGAATTACAGGAGCCACCAGCACACCAAAATGGCTTTTGCAAAGCGTTGGCAAGGCTGCTCTTGACGTTAACGGCTGCGCAAAAAGTTAAATAAAGTTAAATTCATACCGTTATAAATTCAAATAGCGGCTTTTATTTTTTTATGGAAGTTAATTATTATACTTTTGCATTAATATAAAAAATAAATAAATGTGTGGACAACATAGAATAGCAGTTGTGGGCGGAGGCAGTTGGGCCACTGCCATTGTTAGCGTATTGATTAACAATGTGAAAGAGGGCAACAAAGTTAATTGGTATCTTCGCAAGAAGGAGCATATCGACTATGCCCAAAAGCACGGTCAAAACCCCAAGTATCTCAACTCGCTCATTTTCGACACCTCTAAAATTGAGTTTTACAACGACATCAACGATGTTGTTGCCAATTCTGATATTGTTATATTTGCAGTGCCGTCGGCTTTTATCGAAAGCACGATGCAGCAATTTACCGGCACGCTCGAAAATCATATCGTGGTATCGGCTATCAAGGGTATGATACCCGACAAGAATATCCTTATGGCAGACTATTTTAATCAGACCTACAACGTGGATTTAGACAAGAATTTCTGCGTTTTGGCAGGTCCGTGTCACGCCGAAGAGGTGGCTATGCAGCGTCTTTCGTATCTTACCATAGCATCTAAAAACCTCTCAACTGCTGAAGACATAGCCACTTGTCTCGAATGTCGTTACCTCAAAACCTCTATCACCGACGATATTTACGGCACAGAATACGCCGCCGTGCTCAAAAATATTTTTGCTATTGCGGCAGGTATGTGTCAAGGTTTGGGCTATGGCGACAACTTTCAAGCGGTGCTGATTTCCAACGCCGTAACAGAAATGAAACGCTTTGTGGATACCGTTCACCCAATCACCCGCGACATCAAAACTTCGGCATATCTTGGTGATTTATTGGTAACTGCGTATTCAAAATTTAGCCGCAACCGTACTCTTGGCGTAATGCTCGGACAGGGTTATTCGCTTCAATCGGCAATGCTCGAAATGAAAATGGTGGCAGAAGGCTATTACGGCAGCAAATGTATTTTTGAAACCAACAAACAATACAACATCGACCTACCCATTTGCAACGCTGTTTACAACGTGCTCCACATGGGCAAACCGGTAAAGTTTGAAATCAAGTTGCTGACTGATAAGATTAGGTAATGTGATCGAATCTAAATTATTCAAAGATGCTTTTGCGTTGCAGAGAGAGAATTCAGACCTGATTTTCAATGGGTTTGGATTCAAGCACTGCGAGGATGTTACCAAATATTACCTTCATCCCGACAACCAGTCGCCAAAAGCGAAAACGTCTTTGTGCCAGCCTATTGCCGAAGGTGTGGTAATGTTTTTGGAGATACTCAAATCGTATTACGACAAAAAGCCCAAGGGGAAACTTTTTTACAAAAAAGCCGACGGCGACTATATTGCGCTTTTCCCGATTTCTGACGAATGGCACAACATAGGCGTATTCTCCAATAACATAGCATCTTACCGTGTGCGTGTAAAACAGCACAACATCACACTTTGCGCCTACGATTCAGATGATAACGCAATACCATCAGTGCCCGACAACATCTCAGAGAACGAGTATTTTGATACCATTACCAACAAAACCGAAGAGGAACTTTTGCTCGAACATTACAAGATTTGCGCGGCGTTTGTGGCTCTTGCGGCCAAAGATTTTATTAGCGACAACGACATTCAAGCCGATATTTACGAATTGCTCAACAATTACGGCGAAGAAAATTTTGTAATCCTCTGCGAAGATTTTTATCAGCGGCACAAATATACCAATTATAAACTTACATACGCCGATATTAAATCCTTAAAAACAAATACATACGTTTGTTTTGCACTCGATACCGACCTTCAAAAAGACGCTCCCGAAATAGAAATCGCCAAATTTCCTTCATACGAATTTTCCGACGAACAACTTGCTCTTATTCCTGCGCTTGGTGCGGAGTTTAGGTTAGATCCACAACTTGTAAGTGTTTGCAACGCAATAACTTCGGGCGATATTAAATCGTTGCTTCTCCACGGTCCGGCGGGAACAGGCAAAACAATGTCGTGCAAACTTATATGTATGTCTACCGGATTGCCTGTGATGGAAACCGTAAACTGCACCGAAAACCTCGACGAGTTTGTGCTCGGCAAATATATCCCCGAAGGCGACAAGATTGTTTTTAAGGAAAGTTTTGTTACAAAGGCAATTAGAGACGGCGGCGCGGTAGTTTTTGAAGAAATCAATTTTGCCAAACCGCAATATTTGGCATTCCTAAATTCACTTTTAGACGACAACGGTTTTGTACGTTTAGATAACGGCGATGTGGTGCGTCGTCACAATAATTTCCGTTTTTTTGCCACTATGAATGTGGGATATTTTGGTACAAAACAATTGAATCAGGCACTCTACAACCGTTTCAACTCGATTGTGGAGGTGGCGCAACTATCCGACAAGGCTGTGGAGCGGATGTTGGTTTTCCGTGTGCCCGAATGTACGCCGTTTGTGTCAAAAATTATAAATGTTTATCATAAAATCAAGAAAAAGATTGAGGCAGAGGAACTTGACATTGTAATTTCGCCCCGAAACCTCGAAAATTGGGCGCGGATGGCAAAATACGAGGGGTATCCGCAGGCCGCCGAAAAAACAATTATCCCCATTGCCAAGGGCGACCGTATGTTAGAACAAACTTTCCGCTCAATTATTGGCGTTTATCAATGGGAATGATGGACAAGGAGACCTTTTTGAAACTTTTTTTGGGCGACGATAACCGCAATAAGGAGGAGGATTTTTGCCGTACTTTTTCCGAAAAAAACACTGTTAGTTTGGTTTTTAGCCACACCCAAAATCCATCTACCAACGGAGCCGTTATCACCAACGACCCGCAGTTTTTGGAAATATATAATAATCAGCCACTTTTGCGCCGTGTAGAAAACCACCTCGGCATATCTCCCAAGGTGTCGAACGATGTTTGGATTGCCCTGAGTATGGTTACCCACGCACTCTCGATTCACGAATGTCTACATATCCTTTACACCGATTTTTCAATTTCAGTACCAAACGATGTAAAGTGCAGAGGGTCAAGAAACAAGATATTTGTAATGCACCATATTTGGAACACCATAGAAGATAATTTTATCGAATCTTACGGCGCATCGTATTACCAAAATATCATCGGCTACCTCAAATTTTTGAATATGTCAATTGCGTATAGTCCTGATAAACAAGACGATGATGAGGATGACATTCCCGACCCACAAACCCAAAAACAATTCCGCAATCTTACTGATTACCTGCAATATATGCTTTGGTTTTTGATGTATTCTCCGTTTGTGAAACGCGAAAACCACAACGCTGATATTCAGCCATATATCGATAAAACCAAGGATTTGTTTCTAAAAGGCTCTCTTCAAACCACACCCAAAAAGCGTTACGAATATGTACGCAAAATTTTTGACATTATTCTGCCGCTAATTCCCGACGACGATAAGGCAGATTTAAATTCTCCGTCGTTGAGGGATAAAATCAAGTCATCGTCGCTTAACGACCTTTTTGTAGGTAGCAGCGGAATCAAACCTCAAAATACTGATGTTAAGCCTATTACACGTCGCCTTTTTACTGATTTAAATGGAAATCTAATCAATGGCGATGAGGAGTCAATTCGCGCTCAACTTTTGATGGATGTTATTGATTTTGAGGATAATATGACACGTCAATCTGCCGAATCAAAACAACCCGTTATCGAAACAGTAATAATTTACCCATCAAACTACAATATGCAGAATATTTTTCTGCATCGCAATATCAAAATAATTCAAAACCGCAAGTCGCCCGATTTTGCCCAAAAAAACGATTACTATCAATTGCAACGTAAGTATCAGAGTGTAATAAATACTTATAAATCAAGAATATATGATATTCTTCAAGCCAATACTGAGGTGATTGTAAACCGTCAGATATTTGGCAACGGCATTTCGTCGAAACATTTTGGCGACCTTAAAAAACGGTATTGGTACAAAAAAGAGCAAGGCATTGACATTCCGCCAATTACGTTTTTGTTTTTGATAGATGGAAGCGGTTCGATGTCTGGCAAAAAACTCCAAAGCGCACAAACCGCGTCGCTGATTATGCACGAAGTTTTGCAGGCCAACGGCATAGAACATTGCTTTGTAGAGCATCGTGCAGGGGGGGATCAACCCACAATCGAGGTAAATGTTTTGTTTGATTTCAATTCGCAACCGTCGCAAAAATACAACCTTATGACTATGCGTGCCTACAACGACAACCGCGATTCGCTTGCGCTTATTTGGGCTGAAAAATACCTCTCTGCCAACGCCTCAAACGAGCAAAAAGTTATTGTGGTGCTTTCCGACGGCTTGCCTGCCCACCAATACGACCATTATTATCCGCCATCGTCGGTAGAGGATACCGCCATCACAGTCAACCGCATTATGCACCACGGCACACGCATAGCCGCCATAGCCCTTTGCAACACCTACAACGACCTCCGCGCCATATATCCCAATCTTGTGGCGTGCGACAATCTCGCCACCCTCCCCGCACAACTCTTCCGCCTAATAGCCAAGATGTTGGAGTAATAAATTGTAAATAAGATATTTAACTAAAAATTGGACAAATTTAAAGTAGCACTTTAAATTTGTTCAATTTTGCTAAAAGTGTTTGATAGTCAGAAATATAATTGTTGGAATAATGTTTACTATCAGCAATTATTTTAAAACTGTATTTATCATATCCAAAAATTCTTGTGGTTCGAGAACTTGGATTGTTGATTGTGCAAAATCTTTTTTATTTCGGGTGATGATAGTGTCGCAATTCTCTGATAATGCGGAATAATATTGCATAGCGTCTTCAAAATCTTTGAACGATGATGATAGTGCTGCTTTTGCAATATTGATATCAACTGTGGCAGGTGTACAGATGCTTATAAAATCATCAATCTTTTCAAATATTTCTTCCGATGTATAATGATGTTCCATATAATAACTCACCGTGGCAAGAGATAAAACCGAACAATATAAATTGATTTTTTGATCAATAGCCATATCAAAAATCTGGGCAGCATATTCGCGCCAAGGCTCTCGGTTGGTTAAAAAATCTATGCAGATATTTGTGTCCCAAAAAATATTGTTCATTTATATTTTTTTTGAATATGTTGGCTTATTATTTCTTCCACTGTTTCGTCACTGTCGTGGTTGACAGGTCCCGAAAGAAATTTTATAGTTTTAGGGTTGTATAATTTGCCATTATACCAAACTTTTTCAGAAGTATCGTTGATGTTTTTTTGGGGTGGCTTCTGCTTATTCGGCATCATATATAACAACAAAAATTGCGAAAATTCATACATTTTTTGCAATTCTGTTTCACGAAACTGAGATATGTTTTTATCCAATTTCTTTTTTAATTCTATTGCTGACGTTGTCATAATTGCCTCCGTTGGTTTTTATATCGCAAATATACACGTTTTTATTTGTTTTCCAAACAATGAGCGGAGAAAAAGTGAATATTTTTGTTCAAATGATGGCAAATGTGAGCCTTAATATTAAAAATTGGACAAATTTAAAGTAGCACTTTAAATTTGTCCAAAATTAATAAAAGTTTTTGAGAATCAAAGGATAATGTCATTTTTTTTATATACAAAATAGACGTAGCGTCAACCAATTTGTTACCAACAAACTTTTTTTCTAAAAAAAAAACGACTTAATTGTTAATATATTTATATATTTGCATTATAGTATCGAAAACACATTAGAAATGAACACAATATCAATAAATACGCAACTCTACGAATTCGCTGCGAATTACGCTTCGGAAAACAATATTTCGATAAGTTCTCTTGTTGAAGATTTTTTAACGAGTCTGCGGAAAAATGCAGGGCAAGCGACAGCCAAACAACACGGCACAAAACATAAAAAGTATGTAATGAAGGAAGTTTCAGAACTTTCTTCTATTGTACAACAACTTGCTGGAATAGCCAAGACTGCCGATAATAATTTTGACGATTTGAACGGAATTGAAGCCAAAACAGAGTATCTAACGGATAAATATAAAAGATGAAACGTGTATTTTTAGATACCAACATTATTATCGATTTTTTGGAACAACGCGAACCTTTTTTCAAGGCTGCCGCCAATGTACTGGATTTAGGCGCAAATAAAAAGGTAGTTCTTTATACGTCCGCAATATCATTTTTGAATTGTGTTTATGTCATACGTAAAAGCATAGGTTACGTTAGGGCAGTGGAATGTATCAAATTATTGACACAAATAATAGAAGTGTCACCCGTTACAAATACAGAATTTATATCGGCTCTCAATTCTGAATTTTCTGATTTAGAAGATTTAACCCAGTATTTTTCTGCTGGTTCGTCAGGGTGCGATTGTATTATCACCCGTAATGGAAAACACTTTCCGCAAGATAGAATTTCTATTTTTACACCTGACACTTTTTTGCAACAATGGAGTGATAATAACACTCTGTAATACATAATCTTAAATTAAAATTGGACAAATTTAAAGTAGCACTTTAAATTTGTCCAATTGTTTTTTATAAATCCTCACCATCAGAATGATTTAATTCGTTATCGTAATACATTAATATTCTGTATTTCCCATATTTTGATTCAATCATAAACCAAACAGTCCGATTGCTTAGTTTTTCATATAATTTTATAAAATAGTCTGAGAAAACTCCAATAGTATCGGTTATTTGTTCAGGAACATCATAATCCATATCAGAAATAACCTTTTCCAAATCATCTTTTGAGCCTATTTGATAATATGCGGCTTGTATTCTTTTGTTTTCAACGTCGAGTTGATATGATATGTCATCGTCATCTGTTAATTTGTAGTCTCCTGCTATAATAGGTTTGAGATACTTTCCATTTTTCTCGAACTGACTACACAATGTATTAAACCGAATCTTTATATCTGATTCATTCGACCAATATTGATCGACAAGCATAATCCTGTATACTTTGTTATTGTTAGTACCAATAAAGATGTTAACATCACGTCCGTTAAATTCTCCTGACAAACAATCGTTTTTAGAATCATACACAAACCCTTTCTTTTGTAATTTTTGAATCATTTCCGTTTTATAACCGTCAATTGGAATGCCTAAAAACTTAGTTACTTCCTGCGAATAAAGAGTAATTGTCAAAAACAGGAGATAAAATATTAATAATACCTTTTTCATTTCTTTTGGTTATTTTTTTTTCCTCTTGCAGTCCCGAAAGGAAACATTATTATAAAAACGAAAGCGCAGACCGCATATACTTTAATTGTATCTGTCAATGAAGGTTGTGAGAAATACCTGATAGCAAAGATACAATAACAACGGTCTACGCCTATGTGGATAGGCGAAACCGTTATGCATCCTCTTGCTATCATTAGAAAACTTCTCACATTTTCATTGTCAAGAAAAGCATAACGCTTTCGTAAAATATTTTACTATGTCGGAATCCGGATGTGTTGAGCCGAATCTCCGTTACAAATATACGGAAAAAATGGATTGGTGTTATAAATAAATTAAAAAAATATTTATGACACACTAAAACTTGCGCAATCTACCTTTTCCCACATACATTGCGCAGGTTTTACTATGCCATAGAGGGCGTGTAGATTTCTAAAATATTATCGTTAAGATGTTGTGATTCAGTAAGTTTACCTTTGAACTTGGCGGCTTTGAGTCCTTCGTTGAATCGCACGGGCGAGGTAAAAATCCTTGCTTCGTCCCAAAGATTGGCGTTGATAAAGGCTTGGTGGAGGTGTGCGCCGCCTTCGATTATCACGCTTTGAATTTGTCTATTATATAAGGTGTGGAGAATTTGGGCAGGGTCGGTGTCGGAGATTACGAGGGTGGGGGAGGCGTTATCGAAGATTTTCAGGCTTTTAGGTAATGAATTGTTGCGGTCGATTACCACTCGTAACGGATTTCTACCTTGCCAAAAACGTGCTGTAAGCGAGGGGTTGTCGTTGATGGCGGTATTGTAGCCAATCATAATGGCGGCTTCTTCGGTGCGCCAACGGTGGCTGAGGTGTTGTGTAAGCGTGTTTGAAATTCTTACGCTGCCTTGCGGAGTGTTGGCGGTGCGGATGATGTCGATAAATCCGTCGGCGGTTTGAGCCCATTTGAGTATCACGTAGGGGCGTTTTTGGTTGCACCAAGTGAAAAAACGGCGGTTGAGGTTGATGCACTCTTGTTCTAAAATGCCCACTGTAACGGGTATTCCGGCGTTGCGTATTTTTTCAATGCCCTTGCCGTCAACCTTTTCAAACGAATCGCGGCAACCCACGTAAACGTGTTTAAATCCGCATTTTACAATCAAATCGGCACAGGGCGGAGTTTTGCCGTAATGTGCGCAGGGTTCGAGACTAACGTAAATCTCTGATTCTTTGAGCAACTCTTTGTTTTTTACGGAGTTAACGGCGTTTACCTCGGCGTGGGCAAAACCGTATTTTTGATGGAATCCTTCGCCTATGATTTTGCCGTTGTGCACAATTACCGCGCCCACCATAGGGTTTGGGGCAACATTTCCCGCTCCGAGACGTGCAAGTTCAAGGCAGCGGCGCATATATGTTTCGTGGAGAGTTGTATTTTCGTTGGTCATTTTTTTAAGAGGTTAAATGTTAAACATTTTTTCGGCGTTTTGGGTGGTGATTTCGGCAACGGTTTCGAGCGGAAGATTTTTTATTTCGGCAAGTTTTTGCGCCGTAAATGTTATAAAAGATGATTCGTTTCGCTTGCCGCGATGAGGTACGGGAGTGATGTATGGCGAATCGGTTTCTAATACAATATCTTTAATGTCGATACATTCTGCAATTACTTTTGCAGTTTCCGCACCTGAATTTTTAAAGGTGATAACGCCACCAACGCCAAATAAAAAATTATCAAGATTGTAGATTTCTTCCGCATCGTGCTCAGTGCCGCAAAAACAGTGAAACACTCCGCGAGCCTTGCCTTTATAAGGTTTTAAAATGTCGATTGTTTGCGGATATGCCTCACGACAGTGAATTATTAGCGGAAGATTCAGTTCTATTGATTTTTGTATCTGATAATCAAATACTTCTGATTGAATATCAAGGTTGTCTTTTTTCCAATAGAGGTCGATACCCACTTCGCCCACAGCCACAGCGTTTTGCATCATTGGCGAAAGAAAAATTTCGTCTAACTGTTTTTTATGGTCGGCAATATCTTCGGGATGAAGTCCGAACGCAGGGAAAAGCCGTCCCGGATAAAGATTGCACAACTCGTTGGTTTTCAGCATAGAATCTACATCGCAGCAGGGCACAATCATCTTAAAAACTCCGGCTTCAAAGGCTCGGTTTATTGCCTCGTTGCGGTCGTTGTCGAACGATTTGCTGTAAAAATGTGTGTGTGTATCGATAATGTTCATTGTATTTTTATTATATTTGCAGAAAGCAAAATTGGATATTTTTTACAAAATAAACTAATATGGACAGAGAATTTATGCAGCGAGCCATTGATTTGGCTGCCGAAAGTGTTAAAAAAGGCGGCGGACCCTTTGGTGCTGTGGTTGTTAAGGATGGCAAAGTGATTGCCGAAAGTGCCAACAGCGTAACGCCCGACAACGACCCTACCGCACACGCCGAGGTTAATGCTATCCGCTTGGCTTGTAAAAAGTTAGGTACGTTTATGCTCGACGGCTGCGAAATATACGCTTCGTGCGAACCGTGCCCTATGTGTCTTGGGGCTATCTATTGGGCGCACATCAAAACTATTTATTACGCTGGCACCCGCTCAGATGCCGCCAAAGCCGGATTCGACGATGATTTTATCTATCGCGAAATCAATATCGACCCCGAAAAACGCTCCGTTCCGGCGTTTAATATTATGCCAGACGAGGGCGCGGCGGTGTTTAAACTTTGGTTAGATAAGGAAGACAGAACAAATTACTAAATGTTATAAAATAATGTCAACATTTCTTTTTAGCGAGACAATTTTTGGACCTATCCACAGCCGTCGTCTTGGCAGTTCGCTTGGGGTTAACTTGTTGCCTGTAAGCCGCAAATACTGCAATTTTAATTGCGTTTATTGCGAATGTGGCGCCAACACTCCCGGAGGCTCTATCACACTGCCGTCGCGCTACGAGGTGAAGGATGCGCTTTTGCAAAAACTTGCTCAGTTGCACGCTGATAATCAGCCTGTTGATTCTATCACATTTGCAGGCAACGGCGAACCAACCATTCACCCCGATTTTGCCGGAATTATAGATGACGTTATCAACCTTCGCTCTCGGTTTTATCCTAATGCCAAGGTTTCGGTGCTGAGCAATGCCACAATGATTAATAATCAATCAGTTGTGAAGGCTCTCAAAAAGGTGGATATGAATATTCTAAAACTTGATTCTGCCCTTGACGCTACTGTAAAGGCTGTTAACCGACCCACCGCACATTATACTGTAAGCGATACTGTCAACCTTTTGAAACTGTTTGACGGCAAGTTTATTTTGCAGACAATGTTTTTTGAAGGCGATGTCAACGGCTTGCATATCAATAATATGGCAGAAAATGAATTGTCGGCTTGGCTAAAAATTGTGGACGAGTTGAGGCCTCAAACTGTGATGATTTACACTATCGACCGCGACACTCCCGAAAAAACTCTCCGCAAGGCTACCCACCAAGAACTTGAAAATATCAAAAACAAAATATCGGAACTTGGCGTCAACGTTCAAGTTTCGGAGTAATAATTCTAAAATTTTATAATTATGAAAAGTATCAAATTATTGACCATCTTAATGGGCGTGTTAATGTTTCAATCGTGCATTATTACGCAAGAGTACACTATCCACAACGATATGTCGGGTAGTCAGTACACCGAAATCGATTACAGTGCCGTGGGAGCAATCCTTGGAGAAACCGCCGATTCGCTTACACATCAGGTAGATAGCATTTTTAACGAGGCGTTTACTGGTAATGCCTCAAAAGAAGGACTCTCTAACTATAAATATGGCAACAAAGACGCTAAGTACTTCATTTCCTTTGACTTTACCAATGCCGAAAACACCGAAATAGGGGTTCAGTTCTCTAAAAACGGCAACAAAATTTCGGTTAATTTCGACAAAATGAAAGAGTTGTTTGATTCGATGAACGAAAAAGAGAGTGTAGACAATTCTGGAATGGATATGTCGGCAATGTTTCAGTACACCGCCATTTTTAATTTCGACAAAAAAGTGGCTTCGGTGACGGGTGTGGACGCTGAAATCACCGGCAAAAAAACAGTGAAAGTGCCGATTAAAATCAACTCGTTCCCCAAAGGCGACGTGATTATAACGCTGAAATAGTGCAGTTTTTCAGTCGTTTTGTTGGGTGTAATATCTTGGTAAGTCCGCTCGATTGGGGGCTCGGACACGCGGCTCGTATGGTGCCTGTGGTGCGGTTTCTCACCAAAAATAACCGCGTAACAGTGGTATGCGGACCAAATGCAAGGGACTTTCTTAATGCAGAACTTCCTAATATTGAGATAATTACCATCAACGACCGTCCTATACGCTATCCTGCTCGTAGGATAACAATTTTTACAATGCTCTCGTGGCTGCCCGTGCTTGCGGTAAATGCCATTCGGGAGCATTTTTTTGTAAAGCGTATTATACAAACGAAGGGTATCGATACCATAATCTCCGACAATCGTTATGGATTGATTTTTAGACATTTAGAGTGCTATTTTGTAACACATCAAGTTTACCCAAAACTGCCAGTTGGTTTTGGCGCATTAGAAAAATTGCTTGGAACATTGCATCGTATTTATTTACAACTATTTACCAAATGTTTGATACCAGATTTTGAAAATGGTTTTTCGCTTTCGGGTAGTTTAGCCGCCGACAGGGTAGGGAATAACCCAAAATTTGTAAAGGTTGGTATACTTTCTCGATTTTGTAATTATCCGCAGAATAATGCAAAAGTTTATGATTTATTGATACTTATTTCGGGTCAAGAAAATCAGCGCACATTTTTTGAGCGTTTCCTTTTAGATAAGATAAAGGATTCTCAACAAAAGATTCTTTTTGTGCGAGGTGTCCCTGAAACCACACCTCCGCTCAAAGATTTTAACAATGTTGTTTTTAAAAATATGCTCACTTCCGATGCCTTAGCCGCTGCCATAACATCTTCAAAAACAGTAATTTGCCGTTCGGGATACAGCACCATCCTCGACCTTGTAGCCCTCAAAGCCTCAGCCATTTTTTATCCCACCCCCGGTCAAACCGAGCAGGAGTATCTTGCCGAGCGGCTTGGAGGGATGTAAGGCAGAAAAAAAGCGAGTGATATTCGTTTTTTTTTACCTTTGCACCACGAAAAATTTATCAAACCAATGGGAAAAAATCTCTTTATAGCCGAGAAACCAAGTGTGGCTCAGGAATTTGCTAAGGCGTTGAAAGATACCTTCAACCGTTACAACGGATATTGGGAGGGCGGTGCCAATGTGGTTACTTGGTGCGTGGGTCACCTTGTTACTATGAGTTACCCCGAAATTTATGACTCTAATCTAAAACGTTGGCAGATAGATACTTTACCTTTTATTCCTAAACAATTTCTTTATGAAATTATTCCGTCGGTGCAAAAGCAGTTTGATATTGTAAAACAGCAACTTACACGCGCCGATATAGATTGTATTTATGTCTGTACCGACTCGGGACGCGAGGGTGAATATATCTATCGTCTTGTAGATCAGATGGCTAACGTGCCAGCCGATAAAATTCGTCGCCGTGTTTGGATCGATTCGCAAACCGAAGAGGAGATTCTTCGTGGCATTAAGGAGGCAAAAACTTGGGATGCTTACGATGCGCTTTCCGATTCGGCGTATCTGCGTGCTCAGGAAGATTATCTTATGGGTATAAATTTTTCGCGTATACTTACCATCAAGTATGGCAATACCCTCAAAAATCACCTCAAAGCCGACAAAAACGTGGTGATTGCCGTGGGTCGCGTTATGACCTGCGTGCTTGGTATGGTGGTGCGCCGCGAACGTGAAATACGCAAGTTTGTAAAAACGCCATATTACAGAATTACAGGCACTTTTAGCAAAGATGGCGGTTCTATCGCTGCCGATTGGAAGGCTGTGGAGGGTTCGCACTACTTCAATTCGCCAAAACTTTTTAAGGAGAATGGTTTTAAGAAAAAAGAGGATGCCGAAGAGTGCGTGGCTCTTATGAATAGTTTTGGTAATGAGTGTGTTATCGAAAATATTGAGAAAAAGAAGGAGAAAAAAAATCCGCCGTTGCTCTTCAACCTTGCCGAATTGCAAAACGAATGTTCTAAGTTGTTTAAAATCAGTCCCGACGAAACTCTTGCCATAGTTCAGGAACTTTACGAGAAAAAACTTGTTACCTATCCTCGTACCGATGCCCGTGTGCTGTCGTCGGCGGTGGCAAAGGAGATTACCAAAAATCTTCACGGACTTGCCACTCAATCTGATTATCTGCGTTACTGCAAGGATATCAAGGAGTTTGGATTGTTTTCAAAGATAGAAAAAAGCCGTTACACCGACGATAAGCAAATTACCGACCACTACGCCATTATCCCCACAGGACAAGGTTTTCAGGCACTGTCGGGATGCTCGCAGACGGCGCAGGGCGTTTATGATAGAATTGTAAGACGCTTTCTTGCAATATTTTACCCCCCTGCCGAATACAAAAAAATGGCTCTTACCATTGCCGTGGGCAGCGAACGGTTGTTTTCAAATTTCAAAGTGCTTGAAAATAAGGGCTATCTCGTGCTTTACCAACAAGATACTCCCGAAGAAAAAGCCGCCGAAACTACCGACAAAAATGCTGATACCGAGCAAGTTGTGTCCGAAGCATCGTTTGAGATGGTGGCGGCATTAAAAAAAGGCACTAAACTCAATGCCGACGGTTATGAATTTAAAGAGGGCGAAACATCTCCGCCCAAACGCTATAATTCAGGTTCTCTGATACTTGCGATGGAAAACGCTGGTCAGTTTATCGAAGATGAGGAACTCCGTGCGCAGGTGAAGGGTAGCGGCATAGGCACAAGCGCCACACGTGCCGAAATTCTCAAAAAACTTGTCAACATCGGCTACCTTCTCCTCAACAAAAAAACGCAGATTATCACGCCAGCAAAACTCGGTGAAATGATTTACGAAGTGGTGAAAGGTTCGATTAAGCAACTCCTAAATGCCGAGCTTACAGCCTCTTGGGAAAAAGGTCTCTCTATGGTGGCGCAAGGCTCGATTGTAAAAGACGAATACCTCACCAAACTCGAAACCTTTATCACCAACACCACCAACAGCGTAAAAAGTTTAAGCAACTATATGCCTCTTACAGTGATGTTTGGATTGGTAGATCAATGTTATAAAAAGTGATATGGACACGCTGACACCCGAACAGAGGCATATCTGTATGCTTCATAACAAGAGCAAGGGCACAAAGCCCGAATTGCTCGTTAGACGTTATCTTTGGCAAAACGGCTACCGTTACCGCCTGAATGTCAAGAGTGTGCCGGGTAGTCCCGATATAGTTTTGAGGCGTTACCGCACCGCAATTTTCGTCAACGGCTGTTTTTGGCACGGGCACGAGGGATGCTCCAAATACCGCATTCCCAAGAGCAACACCGACTTTTGGCAACGCAAGATAGCCCGCAACCAAGCCCGCGACATCCGCAATCGCGACATTCTGATAGAAAATGGTTGGCAGGTGATAACAATTTGGGAATGTGAACTTTCACCTTCACACTTCGACGACACAATGAAACGAGTGGAAATCCGTATCAATGCCAATTATATCCGTCTTTTTCAATCGCCCCAACCCGCAGCCCCCGACACCTACGCCATAGCCGCCGAACCTGAGGAGAAGTTTGGTAAAAAATAAAGTTGTCACATCAATGCTTTTTATTTACTCGATGTGGCAACTTTAACGAGTTTTTTTTTGCCACATTGGTACTTTTTTTGGCTGATGTGGCAACTTTAATCGTTTAGTTGTAGCAAGCCTCGCCGTGTTCGTAAACGTCAAGTCCTTCTTCCTCAATGCGTTTTTCAACGCGGAGACCGTGAGTTTTCTTGATGATGATAAACACTGCATAACCGATTGCGAATGCGAATGCGGCTACTGCAAATGCGCCCAGTGTTTGAACACCAAGTGATACCTCGCTACCGTTGATCGCCGAATCACAGAATACTGCGGTGAGGATTGTTCCAATGATACCGCCTACGCCGTGTACCGAAACTGCACCAACGGGGTCGTCGATGTGGCATTTCTTATCAAGGAAAGATACTGAGAAACACATAATTACAGATGTTATCGCGCCAATTAAAGCGGCAGCCCATATTGGAACGCAGTCGCAACCTGCTGTTATACCAACCAAGCCTGCAAGAATACCGTTGCAAACCATTGACAAAGAGGGCTTTCCATCGATTATCCAAGTGTAAATCAATGCCGCTATACCGCCTGTGGCAGCAGCCATATTGGTGGTTACAAACACGTGCGACATACTTGTGGCGTTGTCAAAACCTGTGGCAGCCACAGTAGAGCAGGGGTTGAAACCAAACCATCCTACCCAGAGGCAGAATACGCCTAATGCACAGAGTGTGAGGTTGTGACCGGGAATAGCCTTTGATTTGCCGTCCTTGCCATATTTGCCAACCCTCGGACCTAAAACTATTGCGCCAGCCAATGCCAACACGCCGCCGCAGAGGTGAACAACTGTTGAGCCAGCAAAATCGTGGAATCCAAGTTCTGACAGCCATCCGCCGCCCCAACTCCAATGTCCTTCTATCGGGTAGATTATCAATGAGATAACAATTGAATATACAAAATACATCGAAAATTTTGTACGTTCTGCCATTGCACCAGAAACTATTGTAGCGGCAGTGGCACAGAACACTGTCTGAAAGATAAATGTAGCCTCGGCGGGTACGTTAGAATCGGAACCAATAAAGCCGAATCCTTCCCAGCCTATAAAAGCGTTGCCCGCGCCGTACATTATCGAAAAGCCTGCTATCCAGTACAATACCGAACCGCACATAAAGTCGCAGAAGTTTTTCATAAGTATGTTGGCGGTGTTTTTGGCGCGGGTAAGACCTGCCTCCACGAGTGCAAATCCGGGCTGCATCCAAAATACCAACATTGCACCCAACAATACCCAAAGGGTGTCCAATCCGTTTACATAGTCTTTTGCCTCCTCTACCACGGGGGCTATATCTAATAAAAAACTTTCCATAATAATTCTTATTAATGATTACTAATTATGAATTATGCATTATTCATTATTCATTATGCATTATTTCTTGTCTCTCAGCACAGTGTCGCCGTGTTCGCCGGTGCGTATCGACCAGCAGTCGATAACGTCGCTTAGGAATATACGACCGTCGCCAATTTCGCCGGTGTTGGCTGTTTTGAGAATTACATTTATGGTGTTGTCTACGCAAACTTCGCGGCAGATAATGGTAATTGCCACACGCTCAATCATATCGGTGTTGTAAACCACGCCACGGTAGATTCTCTCCTGACGTGACTGACCGATTCCGTGTACATCGTGATACTCAAACCAGTTGATGTCTGAATCTAAAAGCGCCTCTTTAACCTCGTCAAACTTGGTTTTTCTGATAATTGCTTCTATCCTTTTCATAGTTTTACGATTTTTACTTATGGCTCTATACGTATAATACGTATTTAATTATAAATATATTAAACTTTACAATAATTCTAAAAAAATTTGGTTAGAATGCGAAACCTACACCTGCTGAGAAATAAGCCTCGCCGTGATCGCCAAAGCCTGTGGGATTGCACATTATGTTTACATTAGGCGTTACAGTGCAGAAATTTTTGAGAGTGTAAGTTTTTGACACTCCGAACTTTGTGTTGCAGACATTGAATCCGTCTTTTTTGGTGTACATCAGTGCTGTCTCTTCGCCTTCCAAAGCCATACCCACGGCAATGTCTAAATCAATTCCGCAAGCGAGCGACGGGGCAAAACCTATCTCTATGTAAGATGAATAGCCTTGTTTGTCGTCGGCTGTGCGGTTGGCTCCAGCAAGCATTACGTTGTAACTAATCGAAAGCGGCAGGTCGGTGATTTCCGAAAAGTCGTATCCCACGCCGAGTTCAAGAAAATGATACTCTTTGTAAGGTCCGAAATATTCAAATTTGTCCATCGTCCACGAATAGTCGGTGAGCGAAACAAAAGCACCTTTAAACTGATAACTTATATAAAAATCTAACTCATTGTAGTCGTCTTTGCCGATAGCCGAGATAACGTCAACACCTGCGCTGAATCCGGCAACTGAGTAATTAATAATGCCTTCGGCTGAGAGACCTGTAACGTGTGTTCCACGCCAAAGTGCATTAGAATTTAAAAATGTTTCAAACGTTAGCGGACTTTCTACCGATTCTTCCTCTTGTGCGGCGGCCGAAAAAACTGCTGCGGCCATCATCGCTGTTAAAAATAACTTCTTCATTTTTTTTCTACTTTTAGTTATTACTATTTCTTGTTTACGGTGCAAAGATAATACAGCCGAAACCCCTTTTGCAAGCCTTTGGGAGGGGTTTAAGCGAAAAACTTAGTGCAAAACCGAAAAATACGTAACAGTGGTTGCGTTTTTTTCGTACATTTGTAGGCAGTAAATCTTTTTTATTAATCACTTATAAATTATGAAGTTATGAGAAAATTTCTATTGTTAATAACCCTATTGGCGTTATGCACCACCGCATTTCCGCAGAGTTTTGATAATCTTGTGGGCAAAACCTTCAAAGTAGATTCTCAATGCCGTGGACAGGTATCTGGCGGCAAGGTCAGCCAATCGGGAAGCGTGGAGAGAATAGGCGGTCGCGACGAGTTTGTGCTGGCCTCAAACGATATTTTAGTATGGCTCAACAGCGGTAGCCTTAATGTTTATAAGGTGAATATCGATTCGGATGGCGACATTGAAGTAATATCCACAATATCAGGCAGTCAGCGAAAATGGTTTCAACTCCTCAAATCCGACAACGGTTCGCTTACCATTTGGAGCGACGATTCGTATCTGCGTTACTGCTCCGTTGCGGGCGGAGTATCTAACGACAACAATATCAGCAACAACAATGCCTCTGCCAGCCTTCCGGCAAATTTCAAACCCGGCAACTTTACGGCAGATCAGATAGCCAAGGCCAACACTGTGGGCAATGCGTCGTACCTTACCAACGAGGAGAAACTTGTAATAATTTATTGTAATCTTGCGCGTCTTGATGGAGCCACATTTGTGTCGAGTTATCTATCCGATTTGCGCAATTCATCTAATTCTTACGAACGTTCTCTGTTAAAGGAACTTCCTCAGGTTAAGAATCTTCCTATGCTCTATCCCAACCAAAAAATGTACAACGCTGCCAAATATCACGTAAACGACATTGGTCCAAAGGGTTTGGTACAGCACGAATCGTCCGACGGTACAAGTATGGGCAAACGTCTACGCAATTATTTTGGTGGCGGATTTATTGCCGAAAATATCTCGTTTGGATATTCCGATGCAATGCAGATTGTGCGTCAATTACTTATAGATGATGGTGTGTCAGGCTGCGGACACCGTCGCAACATTTTAGGCGAAAAATACACCCGCATAGGCACCGCCATCGGCTCGCACAAGCAATACCGCAATATGTGCGTGCAGGATTTCAGCGATAGCCAAGGGGATTAGATATGTAGAAACACATATCATAATTATTTTTGTTATGTCAAAACAATTCTCTATTTTTGCACATAACATATAACCAAATACGTTATGAGCGACTTCATTGATTACGGCAACAGCGATTTTAGGCGGGTTATCAATA
>JAEDDH010000033.1 GCA_016293845.1 Bacteroidales bacterium
GCAAGCAGTTAGACACATACGCAAAGAGCGTGAGTGTCAAGAAAACGAATAACTTATGGAAGTTCGGCAAGGCTGAGTTTGAGCGCACGCAGACCATATCCGTGCCTGCAACGAATAACAACAAATCCTTGCTGGATTTCGCCGATGAGTTTCGCACGCAGTCAAGCGTGGCGCGTGGCTATTTGGAGTGTCTGACGGAGTTGGACGGAGTGGTAAAGCCTGCGCGTCTGTACGTGAGCGGCTACAAAGGCGGCGAGTTTTCGTGCATACTGACTTTTGGCAAAGAGTTGGAGTTGCTGGATAAGAAGTTGTCGGAGTTGATAGACGATAGTATATTACCTAATTATAAATTGATAAATTCGGATAGTGATTTTGTCGGAAGAAATATGTACGACAAAGACGGCAATACTGTAAATAAGGTTTGCGTAAAAACAAACTACCTGCTTTCTTTGTTGGAAAACTCGGGTATATCAATAATAGATTATAAACCGCTACAACTTTCAACGCTTGCAATATCCACGAAATACGATGCAAAAGACATAACGCAATACGAAAATACGAGAGATGATATTATAATATCAAGGGCTGGAAATAGTGTAGATAATACTGACCCGACATCCACAGATGTTATATATACGTATAGTGTTGAGAATTTTTGGCATTTTGCTGAATTTGCAAAGACAGGAACTATAACATACAAGATATATACTTTCAAAAACTTAAAACCAGTAATAGGCAGCCCATACACAAACGAATACTACGGGCGAATTAGTTACATACAATTTCCGTACAATATAGATATTAGGTTCGGAGCAGGTTGCAAAGACTACGCAGTCGGTTTCTTGGACGAGAGCAAGGCAAGCGATTTCTACTATTTGCCTATAACAAAGTGGCACGGGCACTATATGAATGTGGAGAATGGTACAAAGAACGGAGTGCCAAGCGGTGGAGTTGTTAATGATGACTTAAGCGGAACAAGACTTGTAATACCTGCAAATCAAAAATTTGTTATATTTCATTTCAATGATTTTTCATATGGAAAGGAACTATTAAAAGGGTCTTTTGTTTATGGGTATTTCACTGGAGGTAACGTTGTTAGTTTGAGTTTTAACACTCCTATTGCTTACCCTGTTTTTTCAAAGCAATTTATACCTGATGTAACTATTTATCAATTCTTACAAACAATTGCAGCGTACAAACAAAAACTACTCTATTTTGACGGTTTAAAATACACTCTTGCGAGCGTGTCAGATGTAAAGAACGGCATAGAACATGCGTGCAAGATTACAACGGGGTACGAGGTGAACGATAAGGCTTTCGATTTCGCGCAGCACAATATATCCAAATATAAAATCGGAGGCAATGAATTAGACTACAAAGTTAATAATGTGCATTTATCGGACACAAAAGACATCCTTTCTATACCTTTTGACGGTGGTAATTTTATCGCAGGAGGCAGCACTATTTTTAAGTTGGCAGATAATTACCCAGCAATAGGTGCTATCCAAGGTTCTTATTTCCGTTTCTCGCACATATCAAAAATACCTCATTTTGAAGCGTTTCTAACAAACACGCGGCAGGTTAAAATCAAGTTCAGAATGACCTATTTAGATTTTGACGATGTGGCAGAGTTAGATTGTTTCCGCTATAAAGGCGCACTTTTGCAGTGGGTTGATTTGACGTGGTCGGATGGATGGTGCATGGCAACGCTGCAAACGGTCTAAAATTGTTTCACGTGAAACATTTTTGCGAATTTATTTGCATATATCAATAAAAAGCCGTACCTTTGCAGCGGTTATTGAACATGTGACAACTGAATTTCATTTCACCGAACGCTTGCGCAGTGATGCGCGGGCGTTTTTCTTTGTGTATATTATCCATATTTCGCAATTTATGTGCTAAATGGTAAAAATTCCGCTATTTTTTCAAAAAATAGTGGAAAAAAATTGCGTATATCAAAAAATAGTCGTACCTTTGCAGTCGAAAAACAAAGGCAGCGTAGGATTGCAAGCCTAAAAGGAGCGGATAAGACAGTAAAGCGCGCTGCGTGTAACGTTGGTATAGCGCACAGCTCCGATGGCGCGGGGGATAAGACAGTAAAGTGGCTGCGAGTAAGATTTACCACACGACCCCCGCGCTTTTATTTTGACAAACTAACAAACAAAATAATACAGTCATGAAAAGAATTTATTTGTCGCTCCCTATTACGGGGCATGAAGACACCTACGAAGAGAGGTTGCAAGAATTGGTAAAGGTTGCAGATGGATTTGCACGCTACAAAAAGTTAGAAGATGCGGATTTCGGCGGATATGAGATTATAACGCCGAAAGATGTTGCTTATAGCGTTGAGGATAGGATTAAAAATCCGAAATATACGGATTACCTTTTGGCGTGTTTGGAGGTAATAGTTGATTGCGATATGGTGATTTTAGGTGATGGGTTTTTATGCAGTAAAGGGTGCAAGATTGAGCAACATTTTGCAACAAGCTTGGGCATATACGTAACAGATGAGGCGATGATAAATTTGCATGGATGGCAGGCGTGAAAAACTAACAAACAAATACTTTACAACAATGAAAAAGCAAATTTTTAACCGTATTTTTTGGGCAGTTGTAGCCCTTGGTTTGTGCACGCTTGTATGTGTGCAGTGGTTTAGTGCAGGCTGTGGCTGGCAGTCGCTGGTGATGGCTGCGGCGTTCTATTGTGCGCTATGCTTTGGCGGCTATGTGGTAGTAGATGACATTTTGAAAGAAAGGAGGTAGGTATGGATTACGTTATTATTTTTGATTTCGTGTTAAAAAGTTTAGCATATTTGTTTGGTATTGGATTTTGTATTTATCTTATTGTATTTGAAATAAAAACATATAAGATGAAGAAGAAGTTTATAAGAAAATTGAGAGATATTGAAAGGTCGTGTAAAATCGAAGATGAAAATGTAAAAGATTTTGTTCGCGCTTTAATTGATGAAATGGAAAACAACCTAACAATGTAAATAATAGGAGGAAATTATTATGAAAACAACAAAAGAAATGATTGAAGTCATGCAAGCCCACGATAGAGGGGAGCAGATAGAGTATGTACCTATTGGCGAGAAAAATTGGATAGAAAACGAAGAACCTGAATGGAATTGGGTCTCATGCGATTACCGCGTTAAGCCAAAGAAAAATAAAATATATGTGCCTTTTTATACGGCGGAAGAGTTTTTGGCGGCGCAGAGGGAGCACGGGAGTTCAGTAAAAGTTAATTCAATAGATAAAAGCGTATTTTACGCAAAAACAGGGGAAAATAATATAGAACTTTCAGCATTTGTAAATTCAGATGGATGTATTTCTCTAATAGAAAAAGGCTATAGAACAATACAAGTATTCGAACTTCTCGCTTTAGGAGTAGATTTTGCAGACGGCACGCCGTGCGGAAAGGAGGTAGAATAATGACCAACATTATTGACCGCACACTATCCGTTGGACTTTTGCACGCCGCAGCGAGCGAGGCGATGATACGCCGCGCTATGCAGATGCACGAAGCGCAAGGAATGCGATTGCGACACGAAGCAAAGCGTGCACTGAATGACTTCAACGAAGCCTACAAGCGTTTTGCACGCGCATACGACAGGCTGCAAGAATTAGCCACGGACAAAAACATAGACACCAACACGGCGCAACTATTTGACGCGTTTTTGAACGATAGCGGCACGCTGGCAATGGTCTCGATGTTGTACTTTAACGCCACCAACGAAAGCAACCCTAATTGGGAGCGAAACACGGCAGCTATTATGAACACGCTGAAGACGATGACGCTGGGTACTACTGACCCGATTTTTAGTTTAGAATTTATCAATAAATTTGCACCAAAGATATGAAAACAAAAGAATTTCTTTGCGCACTTTCTGACGGATTGCGCTTTTACACACTAACCGCGTTGCAGGTAATTTTGTGCATTACCATTTTGCCCGCTATCGCTGTTGTAGTGGCTATTTTATGGATTGATGAAGTAAAGGACTGACGCTATGAATGCTTTTGACCAACTGACAAATTCGCATACACACGCGCAAGAGATTACAGGAAGTCGCTTTGGATGGTTCGGAGGTTCGGACGCAAAGACCTTGCTGGATGTATATCTAAAACGCCGCGATTTCATGACTATGAGCAACACGCAGCGCAATAGGTTTGAGGTATTGATGGGATGGCAGCCGACACCTGCAAGTTTCGAGACACCCGCCACGCGCGGCGGGCATGCTTTCGAGGATTATATGCAGGACAAAATAAAAAGCCTGCAAAACGCCGTAACGGGCACGCTGGAGCGCGAAAAAGTTTTGCGCGGGGATTTGTACCATTACTTTGGAACGATGGCGCACGCGGACTATGTGATAGGCGAGCGCGTTTTTGAACTCAAATACATTTACAACACACCAACGGCAAAGGTGGCGGAACGATACGAGTGCCAACTGCAATGGTATTACATGTTAGGCGCAAAGGATGTGGTGCTGGTGCACGGTGAAGGGTGCGCCGAACCTTTTCAGTGTTTCCGAGTACATGAGTGGTACGTTCCGCGTGATGAAGATATGATAGTTGCACTCCGTGAGGCTTGCGAGTGGGCAGATTACGTGATTGATAAAGAGGTGCAAATGCGCCAAAATTCGCAAAGTATGTGCTAAATGGTAAAAATTCACCTATTTTTTGAAAAAATAGTGGAAAAAAATTGCGTATATGAAAAAATGTTTGTACCTTTGCACTCGAAAAAGAAAAACAACTAACAATTAAAAACAATTACGAACATGGAAAAGAATTTCAGCAACACGCCCGTGAGCGAGATAGCAAAGATGGCTTACGCTCTTGCATGTGAAAACGCCGAACAAGTTGTAAACACCGTAAACGACCACGGAGACCGCGACCCGCGCTATGAGCGTGAAGAGCGCACACAAGAATGGGAGTGCATGATTATGACAGAACTTTGCGGGATATCAGTTTTTATAGATGCGCTTTTTATATGTCCTACACCATCCGAGATTTTCGATAAAGAGAGTTGCCACTATTTCAGAATAGAGTATAGGGGAACAGAACCAGAGCAAGATGACATTTTCAACGCTTACAGGGACGCGCTTTATTACGAGTTGCAAAAGATTGTCGGTATTTCTTGCGACCTTTGCGTGGAATAAACAAACAGGCGCGGCGGATAAATGCACGAAATGATGGTGCAGGATTAAACGCCAAGGCAGCACCTCCGCGCCTTTTCTTTTGACTAACAAACCAAAAACACATACAACAATGAAACTGACAAAAGTAGAGGTATCTTGCACATTTAACGCAGGGAATTACGAGAGCGTGAAGTTAGGCGGCGAGTGGGAAATTGAGAGCAGCGAGGAGATAGGCGGCGCAATGCAAAACGCTCTGAACGCGATACGCGGCGAATGGGAGCGTATAAAAGCCGCAAAGGTAGAAAGTACTACTCCGCAAGAAAAAACGCTGCAAAACGAAGAAAAAGCGGCAAAGAGCGGCAAAACGCTGGTGGAGTTCGGGTCTCCGTTGCTGCAAAAGATAGTGGATAGGATTATAGCAGATAAAAGCGTAACGATGGATGTGATTACTACACACTACGACATTACGGATGACGCTCGCAAAGTGATAGAAGCAGCACTAAAACTAAACAAATAACCATTTTATAAATTTTTCAGATTATGAGATTAGACAATGTTTGCGGCTATTTTGACTGCCGCGAGTTTGACGCACGCAAGGCGTACCAAGACCGCCAAATGAAAGCGGACACACAACAAGTCGGATTTAACATGACTTTCGCACCTGACGCGCTCCCAGAGTGTGTGGCAGAGTTTGCAAAAGAGTTCGAGCGCAAGGATGGCAGCAAGGCGTTTGCCGTAAAGGTGAAAGTCGGTGCAAAATGCAAGTTTTTCCGTAAGGAGAATGGCGTGGTGAAGCAAATTACACGCCCGACAAATGAAGAATTGGACGGCGAACGCTGGGAGGTATGTTTGGACTTTGCCGCCCTACACGGGGACGCTACCAAGAAAGAGGCAAGCGGCTACTGGGCAAATGGTATTTTGCTGGTAGGTACGCAGTCAGATATGTTTGCCGACCTAAGCGATGAGGGAGCAGCACAGCAGGGCAATTTGCCCGATGATGTGGCGCAGGAAATAGCGGAGGATTTGGCTTTTTAATTGTTTTATTGTTTGTTTTTGTGCCCCCGAGGGAGACCTCGGGGGTTTTGAAAAAATTTTTGGATTATGGCAAATTACGGAATTTTCACCTCCTACACAGAGGTGGCAAAGATTAGCAAGAATATAACGGAGTGGATGGCAGTGCACGGTGATAGCATGCACGCTATACAACACATGTTGGACGCACAGAATATATGCGGGGAGCGTGCAGAGAAATACCTCCGATGTGCACGGCGTTTGGGGCGCAAACTCAAAAAGATAGGCGGAGACTGGTACGAAAACGACAATAAAATGACCATACGATGACCACGAAGAACTACAAATGGGAATTGCGCAAAGGTAGCCGCAAGGAGATTTGCCCCGCTTGCGGCAAACGGCGATTTGTGCCGTATGTGAGCGCGGCTGATGGCAAGACGCTTGCAGGTTCTCAATATGGACGGTGCGACCGCGAACAGAGTTGCGGATATTTCTGTTACCCGAGCGGCGACGATTTGCCGACGGTGGTGCACACAAAGACAGACCCGCCAAAGGTAGAAGTACCGATTAGGATTGCGCCCGATTTAGCGGATAAAATGTTTTTCCCGTTTGAGTTTTTCAAGTTTTTAGAGGGCATCCTAACTCGGCAAAGTGCGTTTCGTTCTATTTTTAACTATGGCGTGCGAGAGTATAAAGGGCGCGTGTGTTTTTTTCAGCGAGACACGCAAAACGAAGTGCACGCCGTCAAGATGATAAAGTACATGAGCAACGGACACCGAGACAAAACAGCCACGCCGCCGGTGATGTGGTTACACAAATGCAAAGGAGTTGAAAAGTATATCACGGGCGACACGCTGCAACAATGTTTTTTTGGTGAGCATATACTCAAAGATAGACCCGATGACGCGGTGGCGGTGGTAGAGAGCGAGAAGACGGCACTTTGTTTCTCGGAGATTATGCCGCAAGCCGTGTGGATAGCGTGTGGCGGGTCTCAATTACTCAAAAACGAGCGTATACACGAAGTTTTGCGCGGGCGCAAAGTGCTTTTAGTCCCCGACAATGGGCAATACTATAACTGGCAGCGTACAGCAGAGAAATACGGATACGGAATTTCGGATGTGATGGAGAAAGCCGCGCCGTTTGAGGGGGCAGATATTTTGGATATTATAACAGAAAACAACAAAACACATGAAGATAACGGATTACAACTCGAAAAACAGCAATAGCGACCGCCCGAGCGACCTCGCAGCGGCTTTTATTGCAGCGAGCGAGCGCGGCGACACGATGGTGGCGTTTTTATCGCAGTTCGATTTTGACAGCCGCGAGGAAATAGAGAGGGCTATTGTGGAACTTTGCCGCGCTATGTGCGATGACAAATGGTTAGGTTCTAAACAGACGCAAACGTCCATACCGTCTATGAAATGCCTTTTGCGGCGTTTTACGGATATTTTCGGAAAGCAGTCGCAAATTGACAAATACCCCGCAGCGATTAGCGGGGAGATGTGGCACGGCAATTACGCGCGTATGCGTCGCGAAAAGATGGTGAGCAATATGTTTGACCGTGCAAAGGATTTAACGCGCTACAAAGCCGCGTATGAGCGTCTGACGGCGTGCTATGGTTTGAGCGAGATAGACGAAAAGAAATTGCACTTTTTCGTGTGTCAAGTGCGAGCAGGGCGTGATTTCCCCGATAGTCTGCGCAGGATGTTGTATGTGTGGGGCAAGCGCAAAAAAACGGGCAAGACAACGCTGGCAAAGGCTTTGGTATGCGTGTTGAATGGTTCGGAGGATATGGAGCGTTATGCCTATTTCACTACAACGCTGCAAACAGAAATGCAGATTAAAGGATTTGCCGTGCCAAAGATAGCAGAGTGCCGATGCGCTATGATGGATGAGTGTTTTTTTAACGACATGAGCAAGGTCTATGCCGATTTCAAGAAACTAATAACGGGGCGCGATGGTTCGGCGCGGCTACCATACGGGCAAGAGTTCACGTGGCAGGGTTTGCCAAACTATATTGCAACGAGCAACGAGCCGCTGGTCAATTTTATCAAGGATTGGAATGACCGCCGATATCTCTCAATCAATTTAGAGAGCGAGCCGCAGCAAAAGATGACGGACAGCGAGGTGCTGGAATTGGTGAAAGATTATTGCGTGAACGCTCCAGATATAGATTTTCACGATTTCGCCGAGGATATTTTCGATGCGTCCGATGAGCGCGGCGAACAGACAGAGCGAGCGGATGAGTTTGCGCTGGATATGCAGAAAGAAGAGTTTTTAGCGTATATCAATAACGCAAACTATGTGGCGGGCAACAAGTTTGCCGTGGAGAATAAGATTTCTTGCAAGTTCTTTGTGGATTATTTCGCGCGGCAAATGGGTGCTGAGGCTCAAAAGAGACGAAAGGAGATAACGAAAGCAGCAGAGGACATTTTCGGTGAGCGTTATATGGGGCGTTTTTGGCTTTTGGATGATTTGCGCAAGCGTGCCGATGATATAAAGCGCGGGCAGTACGAGAGCGAGCACGAAAACGAAGTAGAAAGCAAAGAAGAAACTGACAAATTACCTTTTTAGTCATGACCTTACACGAATACCAAATACGATGCGCGGATTTTATTGCAGCGCACAAGAATTGCATTTTGTCCGTTGATATGGGATTAGGGAAGACGGCGGCTGTGTTGGAATTTATCCGCCGCGCCGCCCCCGCGTCCGTCATTATTGTTGCACCAAAGCGCGTGGCTGAAAATAATTGGCATACAGAGGCGCAAAAATGGGGACTTGTACAAATATACCAAAAAATGATTGTATGCGCTGGAACTCCAAAAAAACGGGCTCTCGCGCTGAAAGACGATACGCACCCGTACAAGATTATTTCACGCGATAACATAAAAGAATGTGAGGGGATTACTTTTGACTTGCTGGTGATTGACGAACTAACGAGTTTTAAGAGCATAGACGCAGCGCGTACCAAGTCGGTGATGAAGATACGCGCGGCGCGAAAAGTAGGGCTTACGGGCACTTTTTTGGCTAATGGCGCGATAGACATATACGGGCAAGCCTCCGCTGTTGGTTTGAGTTTCAATAACTACAACTTTTTCGCGTGGCGTGCAACCTATTTCAAGGACGCGCTGGCAGGTAGCGGGCTTGCGTTTCACAAATGGAAACTCGCTGTGCCTTTGGAGTGCGTTTTGCAGCCGATACAAAAGGACATTTTCACACTCACCGCCGCCGATTACCTACACATACCCGCCGTGTCCTATGAGACGCGCAAAGTGGAACTGACAGCAAGCGAGCGAGAGCAGTACATGACCGCAGACGCTTTCTTGCAACTCAAGATAGGCGATGACATACTATCAATGGATGAACGCGCCAAATTCGCCAAATTGCAAACGCTGTGCAACGGTTTTGTTTATACAGAGGATGGCGGAGCGATACGCTCCGACTATTGCACCAAGTTGCAAGCCGTGGCGGATTTCGTTTTGGACTGCAAGGAGGCAGGCGAGCCAGTATTGCTTTTCTATGCATACCGTGAGGAGGCTTTATGGTTGCATGAACTTTTGACTGCGCGAGGCGTCAAGTGCGAGAGCGTGCAGCGTGCAGGCTTTCTTGAACGATGGAACGCAGGACAAACAGAGTGCCTTTTCGCGCACCCTGCAAGCGCGGGGCACGGACTGAACATGCAAGCGGGCGGGCGTATCATAGTGTGGTCGTCTGTTACGTGGAATTACGAACTATGGGCGCAAGGAAACGCACGGCTGGCACGTCAAGGGCAGACGCGGCAAGTGCGCGTGGTGTCGTTTGTGGCTGGAGGCACATGTGAGGAGCGGATAGTCGCCGCGCTGGCAAAGAAAGATAAAGAACAAAATCAATTTCTAAAACTAACAAAACAATGAAATACTATTACACAATCAAGCAACTTGCGGAAATGTTAGGTGTTCCGCAAAGGACTTTTCAGCGCACAATCATGATGCGTAACAAGTGGAGCGCGTTTTTAGAGCGCAAAGGGTACAACGGCAAAAGCAAAGAGTATTTCTTGCGGCTTTTTGATATTAACAGAGAGCGCGTGAAGCAAATGAAAGAGCGTGCCGCCAAAATCAAGTCAAGCAAGCGAGACGGAAAGTATGGTGGTTTCTCCAAAGAGAGTGCCAACGCGATTGCACGGAGACAAAAAGAGGAAGAACTGCTCAAAATAGAAGAACGGATAGAGCAACTCGAAGCCAAAATGGCTGCTGTTATCTTTGACAGAGAGATAAACAGCCAACTCCAAGCGTTATATATCAAAAGACGCTGTGTCCGTGAGTGGTTAGGTATCAATGATGACGGAATAATAGAGCAGTGCTATCTATGACACACAAAGAATACGAACTCGAAAAGCGGTGTAAAGACTATGCACGCCGCCAAGGGTGGGTGATATGGAAGAACGTGCCAGACGGCTGCAAAGGAGTACCCGACACGTCCCTTTTGTCCCCCGATGGGCGTTTTATCATGGTAGAGTTTAAGAGGGACGCACACGCAAAAATAAGACACGAGCAAGTCTTTTGGCAAAACAAGTTCCCCGACAAAATATATTTCATATCAAGTTACGATGATTTCACCGCGCTCATATCAAGTAAGTAATGCCCGACTTGCAAAACAGACTTGCAAAAATTTAACGACTTGCAAAAACTTGCAAAACTTGCAACAACTTTTGCAAGTCGTTAATTTATTGAATATCAATATAATAAAGCCAAAACTTGCAAAACTTGCAAAACTTGCAAGTCCAAAAAAGAGTTTATCATGTGTGCGTGCGTACACACACGTATATACACGCGAGAAAATTACTATTTTTTTTGCAAGTTTTGCAAGTTTTACTTATAACTAATTGATTATCAAATAATTAACTACTTGCAAATATATTTTTTACTTTTGCAAGTTTTATTTCTTATAATTTTATAATATATTGATTTTCAGTTAGTTAATCGACTTGCAAAAATTTTACCATTGATTTGCAAGTTTTGCAAGTTTTGCAAGTCGGTTTATTTACCTTTGACGGATGGGATATTTCAAACGTGGCGTAAGAGACGCTAAAAACATTTCTTGGTACAAATACTTTGGCGCAAGGAATTGAGGGCGGCAGCGGGCAAATTTGGAGGCTTAGGTTCGATTTATTTGCATTTTATTTGCTGGTATCAAAAAAAAGCAGTACTTTTGCGGCAAACAACCCATTTAGAGGGTTTCTTTATACGCGCGAGAAAAAACAAAAAAAAATGTATATTATGGAACAGGAGATTAAATTTGACAGGCGCAATTTCCGCAAACACTCGAAGAGCAACAAAAAGATGATACGAACAAGCCTTGACAGTTGCGGGGCTGGTCGCAGCATTTTGATTGACAGCGAGGGCGAGATTATAGCGGGCAATGGGGTATATGAGCAGGCAAAAGCACTTGGTATAAAGACTCGAATTGTGGAGACGGACGGCACGGAATTGGTTGTCGTTAAGCGTAACGACTTGCGGACTGATGACGAAAAGCGCAAAATGCTGGCGGCGGCGGATAATGCCACGAGCGACAAGGTAGAATGGAATATAGAAGAGCTTCGTGCCAATCTTAATAGCCTTCAGATTGAAAGTTTGCAAATAAAACTACCCGATGTTGATTTGGGCTGCAAAAAGGATAACAGCAAAAAGGATGACTTCTATGATAAATGTATGGACGAGGCTATGCGTAACGCAATGCGTGATATAATGGAGTGTTACGATAAGATTGGCGGTTGGCAATTCGTGCGAAAGGGCACGGCGGAGGTTGATTTTGTCAATTTTGTAAACGGAGTAAAAGATTATGCAAGGAGCAATGCTATTGCGTTTCACCCACAAATGGAGACGACAGCAAACTGCGGGCACAAAAGTATAATCGAAGAGTATCGCAGTTGTGTCGAGACGGGAAAGGTAAATGGCGAGCGTTTTTTGTTAGATGATGGTAAAAAATCATGGACTTCTTTGTATAATAGCAGCCAACCTTGCAGAGGTAGGAAAAGAGTGCTTGATTTTCCTGCAAGCCTTGCAAGGGATTTGATAAATGAGTTTTGTCCTGATGGTGGATATGTGCTTGACCCTTGCGCTGGATGGGGCGGGAGACTTGTCGGATTTTTGGCAAGTGTTGCTGGTAGTTATACAGCAACAGACCCAGCGCAAAAGCAGATAGATGGCAACACGGAAATGTACGAGCGTTTCCGTAAATATCTGCGAGAGGAAAAGCAGGTAACGCTTTTGTGTATGCCTTTTGAGAATTACGATATACAGGAGTGCGCTTTTGACTTTGCGCTAACAAGCCCTCCGTATTTTGATGTGGAGCGATACGAGGGCGGCGAACAAAGCCACGAGAAATTCAATAATTACAATTTATGGCGCGATGGCTTTTATAGGCAATTGATTACTAATGCGCACAAAGGATTGCGACATGGCGGCGTTTTCTGCTTGCAGGTCGGTTCGCAAAAATATCCGCTTTTGGAAGACGGCAAGCGTATAGCGGCGGATGTTGGCTTTATTGTTGAGGATGTTCGCGGATCTGGAATGGATAATAACAACGGCGTTTCAGATTACGAAAATAAAGAATGTATTTTGATATTGCGTAAGGTATGAAAAAAAATCTAAACTACAAAAGCGAAGAAAGTCGCGAACGTGAGAAAGCGCATTGGTTTGGGCAACCTAACGGCAACAAGCCTATGCCGTCTTCTACTGCTCGTTCTATGCGTGATTTTTATAGGTGGGTAGAGAGTGAAGCGACGCAGGAAGAGTTGGAGGATTATGTTTCAAACAAAAAAAATCCTTTTGCAAGGCGTAAGTTTATACAAGCAATAACAGGATCTGTTACTGTGCAGGATTTCTTCGACTTGACAAACCAAACTCACGGTAAACCAAAAGAGCAGGTGGAGATTACAACGGACGCGGAGACGGCGGCGGCGATAAAAGCAGAGTGGGAAGCAATGTATGGTACGTCTAAAGATTGAGGAATATATTGCAAAACGTTTGGCGGAGGGTGCGAGCACTTTCGTTTTTTGCGGCGGGCGTAGGTCGAGGAAGACTTACGGCATTTTGACGTTTTTCCTACTCTCTGGCGTGATGGAGCGTATCGTGGTGAACATAGCCACCATGACGCAAGAGCAAGGTCGTTTAGGTAGCCACGCAGACGCAAAGGATATAATAAACAGCCATCCCGCTACTTTTGGAACTTACGAGGTGCTGGAGAGCCCGAGGGAGATACGAAACAAGAAAACGGGGACGAGGATATTTTTCAACTCGTATGCCGACAGCGAGACGGCAAAGGGTGTGGCGTGTGATTACCTCTTTTTGAACGAAGCAAACAAATTCAGCAAACAGCAATACATAGACCTTGCTGTGAACGCGCGGCGCGGGATTTTTATAGACTACAACCCTACCAAACGCTTTTGGATTGATGACTTCGTGCAGGAGTGCGATATTTGCCACACAACGCCTTTTGACAATCCATACCTACCAAAGGTACAACTTGACTATTTTAGAACGCTGGAAGCCTTGGGAACGCGCGAGAATGCAACGGAGGTGGATATATATAACTACAAGGTGCAGGTGTTGGGTGAGTATTACGAGTTGAGCGGGGACATTTTCACGCGAGGTAATATCCATTTCGGCACGCCGTCCGAGCCGTTGCAAAGGTATATCATTTTCTGCGACCCGTCAGCCCTACGTGGTGCAGACTATTTCGCGTGTGTGCTTTCGGCTACTGACGGGCAGCATACATGGGTAGTGGACACGCACAGCGTGAACGCTGGCACGCATTACGATGTGTGCAAGGTGCTGGAAGAGTGGTGCAAGTCGTATGATGTGGGTGCGATATATATCGAGACAAACGGCTTGCAAGGAATAGAGTTTTACGAGTTTGCAAACAAATCTTTGCCTTACGTGCAGGGGTGGAACAGCAAGGGTAAGAAAGAGGAGCGTATTTTGGCAAAGTATAACGCGATAACGTCTGATGTGTTGTTTGTGGAGAATGACAATAACCGCGCTTTCGTGCAACAGATATACGAGTTTTCTGTGCACCCGAAATGCGAGCACGATGACAATGTGGACGCGCTGGCAAGCACGCTGACGGCACGAAAATTCTTTGATTTATAAAAATTTTTTGCATATTATTTGCATATATCAAAAAAACGCCGTAACTTTGCGGGCATGAAAAGGATATCTGATTATATAGAGCAGTGGAGGTCGCGGCACAACCGCAGCGTTTTGTTTGAGAATACCCGCCCTTACGTTGATATTGCTATTTCTTCGTATCCGTTTGCGGATGCGATGTTTTACAATATCGTTGATATACTCACGGATATTTGCAACGATACGAAGTTTGTCTATAACGGTTTGCAAAAGCAGACCTTTGCAGCCTTTTCCGCTTTCTTCGATACCTACGGGCAGCAGGTGATGAACTTGCTTTTCGATGACGGGTTTGCGGTGATTAAGATTGACCGAACAAGCGGAATTTTCTTGCGACTGCTTGGTGTTGGTGAATATACCACGGAAACGCAAGGAACGCGGGTCAATGTTAAAGCGATAGACGGCGGCGAGGTGTATGTTATGCGCTCCCCGACCTTTTGTGCTGTTGGGAAGTCCGACCGGCAACTGCTGAAGCCGTACCTAAAATACCTTGACAATGTGCTGAACGGCAGTAACACGGCGAATGAGCGGATGGGCGTGCTTATATCCGTGAGCCCCGAGAGCGTGAGCGGTGCACCGACACAGCCTACTTTGACAAAATGGGAGAAAGATGAGTTTGAAAAGAAACTCGGAGGGGATGAAAGCGAATACGGGATTTTGAAGAAGCAAAAGTCGGTGATACTTTTCCCTAAGCCCATGCGCTTTCAGACCATATCCCTGTCTTCGATTGATAACAAACTGACGGAGCGTGTGAAGATGTGCATTTTGGCGATTGCAGACCGTATAAAAGTGCCTGCAAACCAAATTGCTATCATAGACAGCGCAAACAGCCGCAGCCTATCGAACGGCGGCGAGTTGAGAGAGGGGGACAAAGCCAAATACAAGTCTTTCCGCCGTTTCTTAAATGCAACTTTTTGGCTGTTTGCCCGCGACTTGGGTTTGGGTGATATAGATTATATAATTAGCGGCGAGCCGCAAGAAAATACGTTGTAAGATGGAAAGGCATATAATTAGGGACACGGTGCTTATTGGCGACTGGCAGGATGTGCAGGCTTTGCCGCTTTCTTCTATTACCAAGCGCGCTGATGATGTGGAGTTGCTGGATGGTATCATAGTCAAAGGCTATGAGATGAAATGGGGTACTACCAACGAAAACGGCGAAAGGTACGAACAAGGGTGCTTTGATGATTTCATTTCCCGCTACTATCTCGCAAATGGGTTGAACGTGATTTTAGACGTACAACATGACGAACGCCCCGAGTGGTTGGTTGGGCGCGCGTTGTATATCGAGACGAACAGCGTCGGTTTTTATATTGTCGGATATATACCGCGCAGCGAGCAGAATTTTGAAGCGGTGAAGAGTAAGTTACAAAACGGACTTTTACAAGGTTTTAGCAAGTGCGGGCTTGTAGAGGACAGCGAATGGAGATACAAGAAAGATGGGTCTTTCGATTACGAGTTAATCAAAAAGATTTCGCTTTTGTCAGTCTCGCTTGTTGCCACGCCTGCAAATGGTGTGGCTTTCGAGGATGTGGCAGAGACGCGCCGCAATAGGCTTACTTACGAAAACAAGACAAAACGCACGCAGGAGGGTGGTGCGATGAATAGATTATTTAACAAAACAAATTAAGAGGTTATGAAGAAAAACTTTTTGATGAACTTGGGGCGTTTGCAAGGGATTAAGAACGCCCTCACGGGGGACGCAAAGGATTTTGCGGATGCAGTGCTGGAGGCTTTTCAGTCTTTCGCAGACGATGAAGCCGAGCATGGTATCGATGAACTGACCGCGAAAGTGGAAGAGATTGCAGGCAATTTTGCGAGCAAGGAAGAGGTTGCTAACAAGATTGCCGAGGTGCGCGAGAGTATCATGCAGGTAGTGCGCGGCGGTGCTACTGCAAAGACAGAGAACAAGATTAGCGGAAAAGTGGTTGAGCAAGTCGCAAACGCTATCTTGCGCAGCCGCTCTCACTCGGAGGCTATCAATGCTATTGAGGGCGTGATGACCAAAAACGATATTACAGGCTTGTCCTACCAACAGTTGGTTGACTACGTGCTGAATATCAAGCAGGATGACGCTGATGAGGTGTTTGACGCGCTGAACGTTACCCCGTTTGCAAAGTGGTTCTACGGCGAGTTGGACGGAAGCAACGCAGACCAAGTTGCAAAGCAGTGGGACAAAGCCTCGCAAAAGGGCGTTACCAAAGACCTGCAAACTCTCGCACTGAATGGTAAATCTATTGAGTGTAAAGAGGTGTACAAGATGCAGCGTATCGCTAACTCTGACCTCAATGCAGCAGAGGAAGCAGGTCAGCAGACCCAACTCCTTGCGAGTGCGGTTGCAGAGTTGCGCAAGTCCGTTAAAGCAGCAGCCGTTCGCGCAATGCTTATCGGCGACAAAGTGAACAGCGGCAACAAGCAGATTACGTCCTTTGAGACTATCGGTACGAAGAAAGCAACAGACGCTTTCACCACGGTGCTTAATCCCGAGGGTTCAGAGGTTACACTGGTGGACTTGCTCCGTACCGTTAAAGAGGTGAAAGCAGACCGCAAGTGGCTGTTTATTACTTCCGCGCTTGAGGTACAACTCCGTAAGATGGTATATGCTACCGGCGGCACGGCTACCATTATTGGGCTGGAGGATATGGCAAAGATGCTGGGTGTTGAGCGCGTTATCAACAAGGGCTACCTTGCAAACGAAACCGGCTTGCACGCTATTGTTATGAGCCCAGATGAGTACCGCGTTAAAATCCGCAAGACGGTTGAGATACCGTTCCCCGAGTACAAAGAGAACGCTATGTATCTGCTCTATGAGATGGACATGGCAGGTGCTATCCACGGTATCAAGTCCACGGCTGTTTTGCGTGCCGCAGAGTAACGAAATGAAAACACACTAAAATCGTATGACCGTACAGGAATATAGGGATTTTGGATTGAACGTATCTGCCAATGTTTCCGCGCAAGTTTTGACGAGTGCGGAGGCGTTGGTGGAGCGTTGCTATATCAAACCTTTGCGCGGCGTGCTGCCCGCGGATGACGAGTTGGAGCGTGGTGCTCTGATGTGCCTTGCGTTTTTGTACGTGCTGGAGAGTAGTAACACTTTCGCCACACGTGCTGGTGCAAAGGGAACGGCTATCACAGCGAGCACGCAAGCGAGCGGCGCGGACATGTTGAACGCAGTAGCGGCAAGGTGTCGCAGCGAGTTGGAACTCGTAGCGGGCGAATACGGCGCGGATGTACGGGCGTGCGATGATGTTTGTAAGGTGTTTTTTAGTACTAACTATTTAACTCTTTGAGACTATGGCAAAATGTTTCGACGTTACGGGTTTTGTTGAGGATTGCAAAACGCAGCGGCAAAAATACACTGGGCGTGCGTTGCTTATCACTGGAGATAATCAAGGTGGTACAGTGCAAAATGCTTCTGTGTTTTCTAACAACGGGATTACACTTACGCAAATAGAGCAAGACAAAGACTTCATAAATTTTGTTGATAATTGGTTAGGTCCAATAGTCACCGTTAGAATTGACGTGCAAAATCCGTTTGGCGTTACCATACAAGGTAACACGGATAGCGGTCGCGTTTTATACACAAAGACAATACCCGTGTCTATCCCTGCGACGCGCGACGGAAAAGCAGAGGCGTTTATCATGGGATTGCAGAAAGGGCTATACGGTTCTGCCGCTATTGTGTTGGAGACTTTCGGAGTTTCCGACAATAACGACATTTTCGGTGCGTATAGCCCGCTCCGTCTTGACCCTACGAGTGTAACGCGGAGCGAATACGAAAACGGAGGCGCGTGGTCTTTCAACATCGTTTGCGAAGAACTTTTGCCAAATGTCGTTTGCGCGATGACAAAGTTAAGTGCAGCACTTGACAGACTTAATGCTTAGGCAAATTTTTTAATAACTTTTTAATTCTTTGAGATTATGGCAAAATGTTTTGATGTTACGGGTTATATTGAGCCTTGTAACGTGGTGCGAGACAAATATACCGGTAGGGGGTTATTGCTGACTGGTAGGAGTGGAGGTGTGTCTGTGAATTCGGATATAACTTTTAACCAAAATGGTATTTCTGTTTCGCAAATAGCAGGCAAATCTGAATTTTCTGGAGAGTTAGGATTGGTGCAAAATTGGAATAAAAACGGAGGTAAAGTAGTACCCGTTATTATTGACGTGCAAAATCCTTTTGGAGTTACCGTGCAAGGTAACACGGATAGCGGATTTGCAACGTACACAAAGACAATACCCGTTACTATCCAAGCAACACGCGACGGAAAAGCGGAAGAGTTTATCATGGGCTTGCAGAAAAATAATGAACCTACTATTTTGATTTTAGAAAGTAGTGGAATTGACGATGTAGGTGGTCGTTCTAACAACGACATTTTTGGCGCGTACAGCACTATCCATCTTGACATTGCGAGCGTAACGAGGAACGAATACGAGAATGGCGGCGCGTGGTCTTTCAACCTAATTTGTGAAGAACCAGTGCCTAATGTCGTTTGCACGATTGTAGGATTAGAAAAAGCACTTGACGAACTCAATGTCTAAGCAGTAAGCAGCAAGATGAAGGCTTATATCACTTTTTCCGTTTTGGCGTTGATTGCCGCCGCAATGCTTATCGGTGGTTTTGTTATGCCTCCGATGGGTGTTGTGGATGGCAGCGTGCTAAAATCCGCCGCGGTGCTTTTCGGCTTTGCCGCCCTCGCTGTGCTTATGCACGCCGTAGACAAAGGGGTAGGGGCAAAGTTAGAGCACGGGGACACCAAACTTACTATAAGCGATGACAAGGAGTAGCGATTACATAGGAATGGAGCGGGCAGGCTTGCTTTTCGAGGTGCAGAAATTTTTTGCGCTCTCGGAGTTAGTCTGCCCGCACGTTTTGCAGCGCGATGGGGACAAGGCGTGGCGGTATCTACATACCGACCTATTGCGCGTCCTATTGTGGCTCCGTGTGGAGTTGCTGCAAGTGCCTTTGGTGTGCAACACGAAGACGCTCAAACAGCGCGGATTTCGTTGCAACTGCTGTGAGTTGGTGAAGTCAAAGACGGAGAAAGGGAGACTTTATGTTTCGCCGCACATGTTGGGGATGGGCGTTGATTTGTCAAGCCCCGACATGACCGCGGGGGAAATGCGGGAAAAGATAAAAGAAAACGCTATATTTGCGCCGTGTAATGTGCGAATAGAGGCGGATGTTAATTGGTTGCACATAGACGTGTTACCGCAAGAAAAAATAGTGTATGAGTTCAAGGCGTAATAGTTCCACGTGGAACACATGGTTATTTGTCTTTTTCATGTGTTTTGTGTTGGTTGGGTGTGTTCCACGTGGAACAGTTACTAGCACACGCGACAGCGTTTTTGTGGAGCGTTATGTTGAGCGTTACGATACGGCTTACATGGTAGCCCCCGACACGGCGGCACTCCGTCTGCTGGTGGAGTGCGACAGCAATAACAATGCTATTTTGGCGATGTTAGAGAGCGAGAGGGGAGAGCGTATCAATGCAAGCGCGAAAGCCACGAACACGGGCGGCGCGTTGCTGGTGGATGTGGAGTGCGGGGAGGATAGTTTGCGCGTGCTGGTGGAGCAGTTGAGGGAGACAATACGCACCACAAGCGCACACAATGAGGTGCAGGTGGTAAAAGAAAAATACGTGCCGCCCTTTGCCAAATTCACGATGTGGTGGTTTTGGATAACGGCGGCGATACTGCTGACTATTTCAGCGGTGAAAATTTATAGCAGATTTTTTGCATAATGTTTGCAGGGACGAGAAAAAAGTCGTAACTTTGCGCAAAAGAATTGAAACAATGAAAAAGGAGCGAAAAGCGTTTATTTTGGCACGTGTGCGCGAGATTGCGAATAGCGAGCGTATAGACGGCGCAATGCGTAATGACTTGCAAGCGTTTTGCAGCGAGTTGGGCGTGGAATACCGCGTGGGTAACTGCGATAACTGCGCAAGGGATACAGCGGTGCAGATATACGCTATTTTGCGCACCAAGTCGAGCACGGATAGGGTGTGCGTACTGAAAAATGAGCGGTATCACTACGTATGGAGAGCGAAAGGCAAGGCGCATATTTATCCCGAGACGCTTACGGATGAGTATGCGCGTGAGTTGCTGGATAGCGGCATTTTGAAAGAGGACTTTTTCCAAGTCTTACCGCCTACGAAAGATGAACTTTCGGCGAGCGTTGAAGAGACATCGCAAGCCGATGGAGATATAGAAAGCACAGCCGAGACGGCAGGGCAGTGATAGGTTTTTTCATGATAATTGGATTTATTGTTAGTTGGGCAAAGTGCCGAGGTGGTGGGGTTTGTAGTTATTTGCCCGCGCACTTTGGCACTTTGTTTTTAGGTTATGAAGTTACGATTAAACGAACATATCACTTTTGACGCGGCGGCGGTGCTGGAAAACATGACGGACGAAAGCCGCGAGCGCGTGAGAGCCGCCGTTTTGCAGCAATACGGACGTTTTGAGGATATACGACTTGCTGATTTCATTTCCTTTGCAAGTGGAGATTTCACGCCGTATGGTATTGACACCAACAAGCCAGAGGATATGACGGTGGCGCAATACGTGTGGCTTTCGGAGTTCCGCAAGTTTGTTGATTTGTTCAACAAGATAAACAGCGGTCTTTCGTTGCCCGACACGGCGGACACGAGAAAGGCAAAGACGGGGCAAAAGCCGATGAGTTTTGCTGAATACCTATTGGTATTTTGCCGCGACTACTTCGGATTTCACACTTTCGATGAGGCGGCGGAAAAATTGACCGTTAGCGATTATCTCACGGCAGCAAAGGATAGGTATAACGATGCAATTTTCAAGCGTAACATGGCGCGAATTGAGCAGGAAAAGTTAAAACAGCAACAAAGGAGGAAGTTATGACGTTTATAGAGAAAGTAAAAGAGAGCGTTGAATTGACAACAGGTTGCCGCTTTTTCTACCATGCAGCGGGCGAGTTGAACGAGGTGCTGGCTGGTGTGGAGATAGGCGGCGACCCGATTGCTTTTGCGTATCTGCTGAAAGGTGGCGATGTAGCAGTTGGTAAGAATTGCAGGGAGGGCGTGAATTTGGCTGTTTTCTTTTGCAAGAAGACGGAGTTTGATTTTAATAGTTACGAGAATGAGCAACTAATTGACGAGTGCAAGCAGTTAGCGTTTGGGTGGGTTAGTTGGTTTAGCAAATCAAACACGCTGGAGATAGTCGGGAATGTTACCACGGAGCGCGTATATGACACTACTACGGACATTTTGACGGGTATAGCGGTGAACATAACTTTGCGCGAATTGGTAGGTTACGGAATGTGTGATATAAAGAAGCCCGTTTTAATAATAGAGAAGAATGGCATTTATAAGTTCGGAGCGTATGACGTTAATGTTAATGTTTTGCCAAAGAGTATTGATTTGTCAGTAAAAGAAAACGGCACTTATATCCCGAGCGAATACGGTGTGGATGCGTTTAATAAGGTAGATGTTGATATAGACCCTCTTTCGCAATGTGGTTCTGCTGAGTTTGATTTTGTTACAGACATTGTGAATTATACTATAGCGCAAAGACTAAAAAGAATTAACTTGAGTTGTTTGGACACATCGAAAGTAACGAGTATGAGATCGATGTTCGAAGGTTGTACCTCTCTGACCACGCTGGATTTGTCGAATTTCGACACCTCGAATGTAACGGATATGAATAATATGTTCAAAAATTGCTCATCGCTGACAACGCTGAATGTGTCAAATTTCGATACATCGAAAATAACGAGTACGTTATATATGTTCGAAGGTTGTACCTCTCTGACCACGCTGGATTTGAGCGGTTGGGACACCTCGCAAGTAACGGCTATGAATAAAATGTTCTTTATTTGCACAGCACTGAAATCAATTATAGGCAATAAGTCATTAGAAGATGTAGAAAATGGAATAGTCGCTATGAAGGGTACAAAAGTCGATTTGGGAATTGCTAAATCACCAAAATTAAGATATTCATCCATGTTGGCAGTAACAAAAGGATTGGCTGACTTAACAGGACAAACAGCACAAACAATATCATTTAATACAACCGCGTGGAATAGCATGTTCAACGATGATGATACAGTACCTACATCCGATGTAATAGCAGAGCGGCAGGCACGATTGTCCGCTATTGCAGCGCAAAAGAATTGGAATATAGCACACTAATAAATTTTTACGAATATGCAAACACATAATGTAACAATTTTGCAGGCGAGTGAAGGGCACTGGCTGTATAACGGAGAGACATTTGGACGCGCGGTGCAACTTGCACCGAGCGCAAGTCCTGATGATTGGCGAGAGGTAACGGACGCGGAGAAAGAGGAAATCGAAAGGAAAGAAGAAGAGGAAGCGCAAATACATAGTCTCACGTAATAAATGGATATACGGCAAAACATATCGGCAATTTTAGAGCGTTGCAAGGCGGATATAGAGACCAACATGGAGACGCAAGATATAAATGCGAGCGGGCGCACCGTTGGCAGTCTCGCAGTAGTCTCCGACAATGAGGGCTTGCGGCTTGGTCTTTTCGGAAACGCACACGCGCCGCTTGGGACGTTGGAGGTAGGGCGTGCAGGTGGTAAAGTGCCCGCGGGCTTTTACCAAATAATCAAGCAATGGACGCGCGACAAAGGTTTGCAGTTTGGCACGGAGACGGAGCGCGGCACTTTTGCGTATTTCGTTGCCCGCAAGATTGCGAGAGAGGGAACGCAGCGGCACAGGTTACCAGTGGATGTGTATAGCACGCCAGCAAAGGCAGCAAGGAACGAGATAGAAAGCGTTTTGCGTAACATGATACAGGCGTTTGTGAAGACAAGCGTACAAAGTACAAAAACACATTTTTAGGTTATGGCAGATGAGATAATTATTGATGTGCAGGTGAACACGTCCGAGGTCCAAAAGAAACTATCGGAGGCAATTGTGGAGGTGCAGAGATTGCGCAACGAGCAAAAGAGCCTCACCGACACTATAAAGGCAGGCAATGACGAAAACGGCGAGCAGGCAAAGAGACTTGCGGAGGTGGAGGCAAACCTCAAAAAGCAGCAAGCAGCGGTGAAAAGTAACACGGCGGCTTTGCAAGTGGCGAATAAGGAGATAAACACGCAGAATATGACGCTGGATGAGCAGCGGCAACTATTGGGGCAGTTGCAAAAGGCTTACAGCGGTTTGACCCCAGAGCAGCAAAAAAGTACGCAGACGGGGAAACTATTGTCCGACCAAATAAACGCGCTCAATGAGAGCGTAAAAGAGCAAGAGGCGGCTATTGGAGACCATAGGCGAAACGTGGGTAACTACACCGAGAGCGTGGTGCAAGCGTTTGACCAAGCGGGCGTGGGTGTTGGTGGTTTCATGAACAAACTGAAAGCCTTTTTTGCTAACCCTTGGGCAATTCTTGTTGGTGCTATTGTTACGGCGTTTAAGGCGTTGGTGGACGCTTTCAAAGGTTCAGAGGATAGAATGCGTGAGTTGCAGTCTGCTTTTGCACCTTTCGAGGGCGTGATAAACACGGTAAAGCAAGGTTTGGACGCTTTCGCAAAGGTTATTAGTGGCGTGGTGGTGGAAGCGTTGGGCAAGATGGCTGATGGCATGCAGTGGCTGTTGGAGAAGATAGACGCTTTCGGGGAGTTTTTGGGCAAAGATTGGAATTTCAGCGAGCGCGTGGAAGCGAATTCCGAAGCCACAAAGCAGATAGCGGAGCAAGAGCAGGCGTTGATAGATAAAAAGCGGAAGTGGGAAGTTGAGGAAGCGCAGATAAACAGCCAAATATCCGATTTACGGGCAAAGGCATCAGAAAAGGACAAATACACTACTGACCAGCGTATTGCGTTTATGGAGCAGGCGCGGGACTTGGAACTGAAAGCAGCCAACACGCGCAAGCAGATTGCGCAGGATGAGTTGAACCTCGCAGAGTTGCAGGCGGCGCAGTCGGAGAATGACGCGGCAGCAAATAACGCACTCGCAGCGGCAAAGGCAAAAGTAACAGAGCAGACAACGAATTATAACAACAAGGTGCGTGAGTTGAATGGCACTTTGTCGGAGTTACGCAAGACCACGGAGGAATACAAGGCGACTTTGTCAGCGGGCGATTTGGTTTTGACGGATGCGGAGGTAGAGGCTATTGTTGCAAGTTACATGAATGCCGGGGCAAAGGTAGCGGCGACAATGGAAGAGTTACAAAAAGAGTACGGCGTTGATTTGTTGAAGCGAGAGGATGAGGAAGAAGATGTGCCGAGTGTTGAGAGTGTAGCGGCGCAATTAGGACTGACGGAGGCGGGGATAGAGTATTACCGCGAACTACTGACGCAGGGAATGGACGCTACCGAGGCATACAAACAAGCCAAGATAACAAGCGAAGAAGAGATTGCGGCAGTTGAAGCGGCAAAAGCAAAAGAGCGGCAGAAACTTTTTAACACTACTACAACGCAGATGGCGAGCATGTTCGGCGCGATGTCGGAGATGTTTGCGCAATATAGCGAAGAAAACAAGGCAGCGGCGGCGGCGAGCAAGGCGTTTGCGTTGATGCAACTGACACTCGCAACTGGGCAGAGTGTGGCGAATGGTGCACTTGCTATTTCCGCGGGTATAGCGCAGGCGCAGTCCGTGCCGTTCCCCGCAAATATAGCAGCCGTTATATCAGTAGTAGCGGAGTTAGGAGGTATTATTGCAACCGTGGCAAGCAGTATGGCGCAGGCAAAGAGCATAATAGGTAGCGCAGACGCTGGAAAGTTTGCCGATGGTGGTTTAGTAGGCGGCACGAGTTACGAGGGCGACAATTTGACTGCGCACGTGAACAGCGGCGAGTTGATACTAAACCGAGAGCAGCAGGGGCAACTGCTTTTCAATATGGCAAACGCACAAGCTGCGGTGGCTCAAATAGATTACGAGCGCATGCAAGCGGCTTTTTTGGCGGCTGTGCGTGAGTTACCAGCCCCCGTGTTAGTTTATAGCGAGTTCGATGATTTTGCCGCAAGTGTGGAGAGTAACAAGTTAATCTATACAGTTAATCAATAGGAGGGCAAAGATATGGCAGTAACTAAAGGAATTGTAAAAGATGTGAATGGAGATACAGTTTTTTACTTTACATACCCAAGTTCGGATGTGTTTTTGAAAGAGCGTAACTACTTTGTTTTTGATGGCGTGCAAGATGACACGTATATAAAGACGGTAAAGGTAGGCAATAAGACGCTCAATTTTGGCAGGTATGCTTTGCACTTAGGCGCAAAATTCTATTTGGATGTGTCTTCGTATTATGCAAAGTATCACGGCAAATTCAAAGTTGTAATAACATATGAGAATCCCTCGGGCGATGACGTTACGATTACCATAACGATTAAAGCCACGACCTACGACTGCTATGACCCTTTCAGGGAGTTAGTTCCGAAAGCGTGTGGCGAAACTTTGTATTCTATGATAACGCCACCTTTTAGGATGTTGTTTATTGATCCGTCTTATTACATAAAAACAACAATACAAAGTTTGTTTGTTGCTAAAACGCAAAGTGGTCGAATATGGGAAGTAAACGGCGTTGATTATACGTCAAATTTGGTAATGACAAGCGCACCTATAACACAAACTAATTTTATTGCAAAACAAAAAACAACAAGCGGCACTGTTGTTGGGACTATTAGCAGAATAGCAGATTTGGCAGACATGTCGAGCGAATGGGTACAAGTGAAGTGGCGAACGCGCTGGGGTGCTGATGTGTCGCACATATTTTATCTTGACACATACGCAACGGACAAAGACGATGCGCAGGAGGTTGAAAGCGAATACTTATACAAGGAACACTCAAAGCATGTTATAAAAGGGTCTTTTTATCTTGACAATATAAAAGAGCCTTACGATTTGTGGTACTACCAAACTTTGGCAAATAGCGAGTTAGTTACTATCACTTATTGGAGATGGTTTGTGTATGAAGGAACGTACATACCTAACGGTACAAATTCTTTTAACGGAGTTAAGATTACGGGCTGCAATATCAAAGACGCGGTAGTGGATGGCGTGGCACAGAGTACTATAACATTTGATTTTGAGTTACGATGAAAATATATATCAATGGCAAGCAGTTAGACACATACGCAAAGAGCGTGAGTGTCAAGAAAACGAATAACT
>JAEDDH010000034.1 GCA_016293845.1 Bacteroidales bacterium
TTTCAACATTTTTGCGAAATGCTAACAAACGTTATGTTAGTATCTCAGCATTTTTGCGAAATGAAAAAATCCACGTGTTTTTTGATTTCAACATTTTTGCGAGATGCCAACAAACGTTATGTTAGCATTCCTTTTTTTGGGGAGATAGTAACAAACGTTATGTTAGGATTTCACTGTGATTCCCGTGGTAAAAAATATTTGCAAGTTTCAACCCTAATAATTATTTTTGCGAGTGAAAACAAAACAATAATAAAAACTACCGCAATGTCAAAATACATCAACCCGGCAACGGATTTTGGATTCAAGCGTATATTCAAAGATGAGGAGATAACACGTGGTTTTCTCAACGCACTTTTGAAACGATACGACCCGAAGACGCATATCAAAAAAGTTGCCATCACCGATGGTGAACTTGACGAGACAAGCAAGGCCATTCGCCGAGTGATTTATGATGTACATTGCACCACCGACGCCGGCGAGGAGTTTGTGATAGAGATGCAAAACGAGCCTCAGGAATTTTTTCCCGAAAGGATAGTCTACTACCTTGCTCGCTCAGCTTCACGTCAGCAAGCCAAAGGCGTAATCAGGCACATCGGAGAAGATTGTGAAAAACAAGAATTGCCGTGGAACTACCACTTGAAAAGAATATACGGTGTGTTCTTTATGAACTTCAAAGACCCCGACGAAAAACACCAGCAGGGCTTATCACATTTTGCTTTGTTAGAAACTGAGAAATATTATCAAGATACCGACGTATTTCAATATTGGAAAATACAGATGCCGATATACCGCAAGATGAAAGAATCAGACTGCACCACCGACATCGACAAATGGATATATAACCTTTCAAATATGGAAACTATGGAAACTACATTATCATTTACCAACGACATACCGCTGTTTAAGCAGTTAGGCAAAATAGCCTCCTATTCCGAACTCACCACCGACCAACAGATACAGTACGACGACAGTTTCAACAACTATCTTGCCTACATGGGTCAGCAAGAGTACAAGTTGAAAGAAGGGATAAAAATTGGATGGAAAGAAGGCGAAGCAAAAGGCAGGGCAGAAGGTAGAGCCGAAGGTGCGCGCGCCCAAGCCATCGAATCAGCCCGCTTAATGAAGCAACACGGCGATGATATTAACTACATTGTTGCTGTTACCCATCTTCCAATATCCGAAATTGAAGCATTATAATTCACAATTCATAGTTCAAAAATCACTAATTATAATGTAACAAATTCCGCTGTTGGTACTTGCTGCGCAGTGTTGGACTGTAAACGCACGCAACGCAGAAGCGAATGATATTTTTTGCGAGATGCCAACAAACGTTATGTTGGCATCTCAGCATTTTTGCGAAATGGTAGCAAAGGGTAGTTTTTTTTATAAATCTTTCTTTAAGTTATTTGGATTTTGTTGGTTATTCCAAATGTCTGCAATCTTTATGATAGTGTTTTTATTGTCGATATAATATATGAGTTTTAGCCTTTTATCAAAGATATATGCTCTGTAATTAGGTTTCTTGTCTTTAAAAATAGGCTCTACACCCCCCCATCTCAGGAAACATTGATAGGCGAGATAATAATTTTTCTAAGTTATTGATTTTATCATTTGTAACCTTATCGCCGTAGTTTTCTTGGCAGTAAGTAAGATAAGTATCTAATTTGTCTTCGGCTTTTTTAGACCAAACAATTTTCATTGCTACTGTATTTTTGTTTGATTTTTGCTAAAACTTCCTCGTTTGATTTATAGTTACCTTTGGCAAACTGTTGTTCGGCTTCGGCTACTGAATGATATGCTTCTTCGATAGAATGAGGGCCAAAATCTGGAAAACTACCATCTTCGTTGGTGTAGTTGTCTAACGAAGTCAGCAATTGTTTTAAGATGTTAAAGTCATAGAGACTCAATATTTTGCGTATGATTGCGGTTTGTAATTCCGCTGTTCCGTCTGGTTCCATATCGTATATTTTTAATCCGTTGCCATAATAGTGTTTTTTATTGTTATTACCTTCAAATTATTTCTTTTTTTTTACCTTTGCCCAAAATTATTTACATTTTATTTTACACCTATGAATCTTAAATCAAAAGCATTACCTTTATCGGTAATTACTGCATTGGCTTTAACTGCTGCTTGCAAACAGGGTGCGCAACCCTCTGAAAACCAACCGAAAGAAATTAAGTGCGAATATGTTGACGATGGCACTCCTTCGATGCGCAAGGCGTTTGAAGGCAAGTTCCTTATTGGCGCGGCTATCAATGTGCGTCAGGCTGTTAGCACCGACCCTAAGGTGGTAAACGCCATCCGCAACAATTTTTCGGCTGTTGTGCCCGAAAACTGTATGAAACCCGAGGAAATCCATCCCAAAAAAGACCTCTACGACTGGCGCGAGGCGGATGCTCTTGTAGAAATGGCTCAGCGCAATGGTCAGGTGCTTACTGGTCACTGCCTTGTTTGGCATTCGCAATTGCCCTACTGGTTTTTGAAAGACGATATGGCTCAGTCTGTTACCCGTGAGGAACTTATCAACCGTATGCGCGAGCATATCACCACTGTGCTAACACGTTACAAAGGCAAAATCAAAGGTTGGGACGTGGTAAACGAGGCTGTGATGGAAGACGGTAGCCTCCGCAAATCGCCTTTCTTTAATATCATCGGTCCTGATTTTATCGAAATTGCATTTAAAATTGCCCACGAGGTTGACCCCGATTTGGAACTCTATTACAACGACTACGGAATGGACAATCCTGCTAAACGTGAGGGAGTTATCAAACTTGTGCGCGACCTCAAAGCCGCTGGATGCCGCATCGACGGTATTGGAATGCAGTCGCACGTTGCCTTCGACACCAATCTCGAAGAATACGAAAAAAGCATTGAAGCCTACGCTGCCGAGGGTGTAAAGGTGATGATTACCGAACTCGACCTCAGTGTTTTGCCTTGGCCTACTGGTAATTACGGCGCAGCAGTGGAAACCAATTTTGAGTATATGAAAGAGATGAACCCCTACACCGACAGTCTTCCCGCTGCCAAGGCTCAGGAGCAGACCGACTTTTTTGTAAAACTCTTTAAAATCTACCTCAAACACGCCGACGTTATCGACCGTGTAACATTTTGGGGACTTACCGATGCCGACAGTTGGAAAAACGGCTGGCCTATGCCCGGTCGCACCGACTATCCTCTCGCCATCGACCGCAACTATCAGCCAAAACCCTTTGTGGACGCTATTATCAAATTGGCAGAAGAATATAAATAGGGTTCGTTAATATCGAACAGCATTAAACGGATAAGTCGTTAAAAATGGCTTATCCGTTTTTTTCGGTAGCACGTAAAATCACATTTCAATTTGGATTGATTTTGGTTCTCACAGGATTCGCTATTGTAGTAGCAATCTTTATAATGCACAACTATGCATAAAGATGAATGCCATCCACGGCGAAATGAATGTTATCAAAGACCAACATTTTTTCCCAAATATCGAAAAACTGCAACAGTCTGTAATTGCCCATGCCAATAAACACAACGCCAAAGAATCGGCTCAGAGACAGAAGGCAATATCCGACCTCCTGCACACTGTGGATATATCCAAAGGCTCTATTGAAGACAAAACTCAAATTCAGCAGGCCATCAACCGCACTGCCGACCTTGTTAAAGCAATTCAACATTATACAGGTGCCGGTAATATCCATCAGAGCAGCAACGAAATGTCTAAGGCATCCAGATATTGAAAAAACAGCTATGCTTGTTCGCGAGATAGCCGAGGCAAGCAACGAACAGACCACAGGCATTGCGCAAATCAACAATGCAGTGCGTCAGTTAAATGAAATCACGCAGCAGTATACGGCATCGGCAGAGGAACTTTCGTCATCGAGCCAAACCCTCGCCGTCGAAAGCGAAAACCTCAAAAAGACTGTAGAATATTTTAATATTTGATAAATGAGGCGCTAATCCTCTTGATTATTATTTATTGACAAAAAACAACAAAAATCGCTAAAAAAACTATTGGCGGTTTTTGTTGTTTTCATTTTATATCCTTAAATTTGTCGTAATTTAAAATTGTTATACATTTTAACCAAATTACCGTTATGACACAGAAAAGATATCTGTTTCCTGCCGACTATATGGCAGACCCCGCCGCACACGTTTTCAACGGCAAAATCTTTGTCTATCCCTCGCACGACTGGGAGGCTCACGCCGAAGAGGACGACGACGGCGGTCATTTCCAAATGAAAGATTATCACGCACTTTCGATCGATGGCGACCCGATGACCGGCAATGTCAACGACCACGGTGTAATCTTCGACGTTAAGGATGTGCCTTGGGCTGAAAAACAGTTGTGGGACAGCGACGTAGTGGAGAAAAACGGCAAATATTACTACATATTCTCTGCCAAGGGATACGACGGTGTGTTCCGCCTTGGCGTGGCAGTGGCCGACAAACCCGAAGGTCCGTTCATTCCTCAGCCTCAGCCTATCCGAGGTTCGTTCTCTATCGACCCCTGCGCTTTTAAAGACGACGACGGAACTATTTACACATATTTTGGCGGTCTTTGGGGCGGACAACTCCAATGGTGGCAGCCTTTTGAACCCGGTTTTGCTCCTATTCACGGCAAGCACGGCGACGAAAACGGTCTTGTAGATATGGGCGCCGAGCCCACACGCAACGGCGAACTTTTTGCAAATCCCGATATGCCCGCACTCCCAAGCTTTGTTGTTAAAATGAGCGACGACGTTCTTCAATTTGCCGAGGCTCCCAGCCGTGTGCTTATTGTTGACAAAGACGGCAAACCGCTCAAAGCCAGCGATCCGCACCGTTTCTTCGAGGCATCGTGGGTGCACAAGTACAACGGCAAGTACTATTTCTCGTACTCTACCGGCGACAGCCACTATCTCTGCTATGCCATCGGCGACAATCCTTACGGACCATTTACATTCCAAGGCGAAATCCTCACCCCTGTGGTAGGTTGGACCACACACCACTCTATCGTAGAGTTCAACGGCAAATGGTATCTCTTCCATCACGACTGTGTTCCCTCCGAAGGCAAAACTTGGCTCCGCAGCCTTAAAGTTTGCGAATTGCAATACGATAAGGACGGCAAGATTCTGACTATCGAAGGATTAGATAAATAGGCATTAATTTTTGTAGGCGTCCGTTGCTTTTTGCGGCGGACACCTTTTATTTGTTACGTTTAATTGCTTTGTTTGATGAGAAAAATGATTATAAAAAACTTACGGTTGCTGTTGCTGCTGCCGGCTTTGCTTTCTTTTGGATGCTATTCTAATTATAATATTAGATCGGGACAAGCATTTTTTAAGCATTTTACCTACGAGGGCTGCGATGCCTATTTTGATTCTACCGAGCTTACCAAAGGTAAAATGTGGAATCCTATTTTGCAGGGATCGCACCCCGGTACGAGTATCTGTAGAAAAGGTAACGACTTTTATATGGCTTCGGCAACGTTTTCGATGTTTCCTGCCATACCTATTTATCATAGCAAAGATTTAGTCAATTGGGAATTGATTAATTATGCCTTACCCACCGACAAACAATATCTCAACTCATCGCTACGAAGCAACGACGGTATTTATCCCCCCACAATACGTTACAACAAAGAGCAAGATAAGTTTTATATCACAGGCACTTTTGTTGGTGGCGGCGGACACTTTATAGTTTCGGCAACAGACCCTGCCGGCAAATGGTCTGATCCTCAGTATTATGGCATGACTGGTATTCATGCTACTCTATTTTTCGACGACGATGGCAAAACATACCTTATTCATCAGGGCGATCCAAAATACGACCCTCCTTACGATAGCTATAAAGTAATTTATATTCAAGAATTTGACCTCGACCAATGTAATACTATTGGCGATCGTATTGCAATACTCGAAGGCGGACACGATATTTCTAAAAAACCCGGTTGGTTAGAGTCTCCACACATGTATAAACACGAGGGTTATTACTATCTTTCGGCTTCGGAAGGTGGTAGCTTGGGTAGGTGGTTTGCATCGTGTATCTACCGTTCACAAAATATTTTTGGACCATACGAGCATTATGAAAAAAATCCAAACCTTACACAACGCTATCTAAAAAAATCTCCCAATCAAATATCGTGCGTGGGACATGCTGATTATCTTGAACTTGCCGACGGACGTTGGTATGTAATATTCCAAGGTGTGCGCGAAGATGAATTTAACGGCAATTTTATGTGTGCCGAAACATTTCTCTTGCCTGTAAAATGGACCGAAGATGGATGGCCTACAGTTCTTGAGCACGACCAAGCTATTCCGCGCGTTATTGGTATGCCCTTTGCCGGAACAAGCTACAGCAACGACCGTAGGTTTATTCCGCATGGTAATATCAAAATGGACGAACATTTTTATTCTGACACCTTGTCGCGCTATTGGTCGTTTTTGCGTACCCCTGTGGGCACGGCAATATATCCAAACGGTGCTGAAGGTATTTGCATACCATTAGAAATCAATAATTTCCGTAGTGTCCGTCATTGTGGTTTCCTTTCACTTAGGGTACTTAACAACAGATTTTCGTTTGGCACCGAAATGGATTTTAAACCAGAAAACGAACACGAATTTGCAGGTCTTGCAATGTTTCTCGGCGATAGAAACAATCTTATTTTTGGCGTAACCAAACGTGGCGAAAATACTATTCTGCAATTAAAAAAGGTTGTGCTCAAAGAGAACCTTGAAGATGTAATCGAAGCTGAATGTGATATTACTAATGATTTTAGCGGACGTATTTATCTCAATATTGACAATTATAAAGATCAATTTTTAACAGCAAAATTCCGTTTTAGCGACGAATCAGATTGGCAGATACTTACTGACGAAATGTCATCTGATTATATGAATATCAATAAACCTGGCAACCACGCTTTTTCTGGCGATTTTATTGGCATTTACGCTTCACAAGAAGAATGATTATAAAAACACCACTAATTTTTACTTAAATGAAAATCAATATTTTAATACTTTTAAGCGGGAGGTGCTATGTCAGATAGAATGACAAAATTCCGCTGGGTGATTTGTTCGCTGCTTTTTGTGGCAACTACGGTGAATTATCTCGACCGTCAGGTGCTTTCTCTTACTTGGAAAGACTTTATCGCCCTCGACTTCCATTGGAACGACAATGATTATGGCAACATCACTGCCGTATTTTCAATCTTTTACGCCGTGATTTCGCTCTTTGCTGGCAAGTTTATCGACTGGATGGGCACCAAAAAGGGCTACATCTGGGCAATTGTAATTTGGTCGGTGGGCGCGTGCCTTCACGCTGCCTGCGGCGTTACCACTATGTCGCTTGCCGGAATTGACAATGTGGAGGCTCTCCGCGCTATCGAAAAAGGCTCTGAAATTGCATTGACGGTATCCACTATCAGCGTTTGGCTGTTTCTTAGCTGCCGTATAATACTTGCCACTGGCGAGGCGGGCAACTTCCCTGCTGCTATCAAAGTAACCGCCGAATATTTCCCCAAAAAGGACCGCGCTTACGCAACGTCGATTTTTAACGCAGGAGCATCTGTGGGCGCACTTGCCGCACCGCTTACCATTCCTCTTTTGGCTAACAGTATGGGCTGGGAGATGGCTTTCATCATCATCGGTTCTATCGGTTTTATCTGGGCGGGATTATGGCTCTGGCTATATTCTGCACCGTCGAAAAGCAAGCTCGTAAACCAAGCCGAACTTGCTTACATCGAATCCGACAAGTCTACCGAGGCACAGGCTTCTGACGCAAAAACCGACAACGACGGACCAAAATTCTCGATTCTCGATTGCTTTAAATATCGTCAAACTTGGGCGTTTATCGTTGGCAAGTTTATGACCGACGGCGTTTGGTGGTTTTTCCTCTTTTGGGCACCAGCATATTTCTCCGAACTTGGCTATCCGTCCACATCTACAATGGGTCAGTTGCTGATATTCATACTCTACGCTATTGTTACAGCGGTGTCGATTGTTGGTGGCTATCTCCCCAAGATTTTTGTAGAAAAACTCGGTATGAACCCCTACGCCGGACGTATGAGGGCTATGCTTATATTCGCATTCTTGCCAATATTTGCAATGTTTGCACAGCCGTTGGCAAGTACTTCGGTTTGGTGGCCTTGCATAATTATTGGTCTCGCCGGCGCAGGACATCAGGCTTGGTCGGCCAACCTCTATTCTACCATTGGCGATATGTTTCCCAAATCTGCCATTGCAACTATCACTGGTATAGGTACTTTGTTTGGCGGACTTTGTTCGTTTGCAATCAACAAATGCTCTGGAAAACTATTCACTCACGCTGAGGAACTTGGTGAAGGATTCACATTCTTTGGCGTAACGGGCAAACCCGCCGCATATATGATGGTGTTCTGCTATTGCGCTGTGGCTTACCTAATTGCGTGGGTAATAATGAAGACCTTAGTGCCAAAATGCAAACCGATTGTTCATAATTCATAATTTGTAATTCATAATTCATAATTCCATCCGGCAGCAGCCAATTATGCATTATGCATTATGAATTATGCATTAAAAAAACTTTTTTGAAATGAAAACATTTATAACAGATAATTTTTTATTAAAAAATCAAACTGCCCAGACTTTATATAATCAGTTTGCCAAAAATCAGCCAATTATCGACTATCACTGCCACCTTTCACCTAAGATGATAGCCGAAAACCACAAGTTCGACAATATTGCCCAGGCGTGGCTCTATGGCGACCATTACAAGTGGCGTGCTATGCGTGCCAATGGTATCAATGAAAAATTTGTAACAGGTAATGCCTCTGATTATGAGAAATTTAAGGCTTGGGCGCAAACCGTGCCCTATGCTCTCCGCAATCCGCTCTATCATTGGACTCACCTCGAACTCAAAGACTATTTCGATATTGATATTCTTTTGAATCCCGATTCTGCCGACGAAATTTGGAACAAGACCTCCGAATTGCTTTCGCAAGATGATTTCCGCGTATGGGGATTGCTCAAAAAAATGAATGTGGAGACACTCTGCACCACCGACGACCCTGTGGATTCGCTTGAATATCATATCCAAATCAAAAATAGCGACTGCCCCATAAAAGTGTTGCCCGCTTGGCGACCCGACAAGGCTTCGGAGGTGTCTGACCCTAAGGCTTACAACCAATATGTCGACAAACTCGCCGAGGTTTCGGGTGTGGATATCAACTCGTTTAACGCGCTGTTTGACGCCTTAGACCGCCGTATCGACCATTTTCACGATTGCGGATGCCGTTTGGCAGATTTTGGATTGGATTTTCTCTATTCCGAATCGTATTCCGACGCCGAAATCGAAAACATTTTCCAAAAAGTGCGCACAGGTTACAGCCTTACCGCCGAAGAAATTCTCAAATTTAAGAGCGCAGCCCTCTATCGTTTTGCTGTTCAGGTTCACAAAAAAGGCTGGACGCAGCAGTTCCACGCTGGACCAATTCGCAACAACAATACCCGTTTGCTTACATCGCTTGGTCCCGACACAGGTTTCGACAGCATCGGCGATTTTTCGCAAGCGCAGAGTATGGCAAGATTTTTAGACAAAATGGATTCTACCGACCAACTTGCCAAAACCATACTTTATAATATCAATCCTGCCGACAACGAGGTGTTTGCCACAATGATAGGCAACTTTCAAGACGGCAGCGTGCCCGGCAAAATGCAGTGGGGTTCGGCGTGGTGGTTTTTGGATCAGAAAGACGGCATCGAAAAACAACTCAACTGCCTGAGTTGCCACGGTTTGCTGAGCCGCTTTGTAGGAATGTTGACCGACAGCCGCAGTTTCCTCTCGTATCCGCGTCACGAATATTTCCGCCGCATACTCTGCAACATCCTCGGCACCGACGTAGAAAACAACGAACTCCCCGACGACATCAACCTTCTCGGCAATATGGTAAGCGACATTTGCTACCGCAACGCCAAACAGTATTTTGGATTTTAATTGTTTACACAATAGATAATTAAAGGGAGAGAATGAGGATTCTCTCCCTTTGTTGAAATATGAATTGATTTATTTTATTTTTTTGTATTTTTCAAACACAATCCCTATCTTTGCACTAAACAAAAAAACTCATTCATATTATGGGACGCTTTGTAAACCCTTTCACCGATGTAGGCTTCAAGATTGTCTTCGGACAGGAGATAAGCAAACCCTTGTTGCTGCACTTTCTAAATACGCTTTTGGAAGGTGTGGAAGAAATTGTCGACCTTTCGTTTTCTGACAAAGAGCAGGTTGCCGATTACGACGACGACCGCACATTGATTTCCGATGTGCTCTGCACCACCTCCGACGGCCGTAAGATTATCGTTGAGATGCAGAACAAGAAACAAGGTTTCTTTAAGAAACGTAGTCTCTATTACGTAGCCCGTGCCATATCGCGTCAGGGCGAAAGCGGCAAGCAGTGGCGTTACGACGTTAAGGCTGTGTATTTTGTAGCCTTTATGAATTTTACTCTTCCCGATATGCCCGAGTTCCGCACCGATGTGGTCTTGATGGACTCCCAAACCAAAAGAATGTTTTCCGACGACATCAAGATGACCTTCTTACAACTACCGCTCTTTACCAAAGAGGAGGCAGAATGTGAAACAATTTTTGAGAAATGGATTTATATATTTAAGAATATGAATATTTTGGAAAGAATGCCGTGGGCAGCACAGAACGCTGTTTTTAATAAATTGTCTGACATAGTTGAGGTAGCGCATCTCAGCGGCAAGAAGCGCGACGAGTACGAGGCGTCTCTTAAACGCTACCGCGACTCTCTCGACGTATTTGAAACCGCCAAAGAAGACGGCTTGGCAGAAGGACGAGCAGAGGGTCGTGCAGAAGGCATCGTCAAAGGTGAACAAAATGCAAAACTCGAAACCGCCAAACGTATGAAATCTAAGGGATTTGACCACTCTACCATTGCAGATCTTACTCAGTTATCCATCGAAGAGATTGATAAATTATAATTTTTGCCCCTACTTATTGTAATTTAATATCATAATCGCAATAATAATTAAAAAGGAAAAACATAATTCATACAAAAAAAATGAAAGCATCATCAATTATTTTAATATCGTCGGCGATGTTGTTGGCATCGTGCAGCAACGAGCCCGACGCACCGCACAAAGACCCTAAATTCGCACTGCCCGCCTTGATTTCCGACGGTATGGTTTTGCAGCGCGACACCGAACTCAACATCTGGGGATTCGCCACTCAAGGCTCGGAGGTTACCGTTTCGCTCAACGGCTCTTCGGCTTCGGGCGTTACCGACAGCACCGGCAAATGGCGCGTTACATTGCCCAAACAAGATGCCGGCGGCCCTTACGATTTGGCTGTAAGATACAACCGTCAGCACAATGTGGATTCGCTTTGGTACAACTACGCCGACACTGTGCGCGATGTGATGATAGGCGAGGTGTGGCTGTGCAGCGGTCAGAGCAATATGGAACTGCCCATCCGCCGCGTCTATTGGAAGTACCCCGGCGTTATCGAAAACTCCGTCAACGACAATATCCGCTACTATCAAGTTACCAAAACGCCTTATTTCAAAAATCCGTTGGATACCCTTATCGGAAGTCCCAAATGGCAGAAGGCGTGTCCCGAAAATATCCGCGAGTTTTCGGCAATTGCCTATTTCTATGCCAAAGACCTTCACGAAAAATTGAATGTGCCTGTGGGAATGATAGTTTCGGCAGTGGGAGGTTCGCCCGCCGAGGCGTGGATTAGCGAAGAGAGGCTCAAAGAGTTTAAGCTCTATTACGATGATTTGCAGCGTTGCAAAGACGACAACTACGTGAACAACATCAAGAAAGCCGACCGCGAGGCTGAGCAAAAATGGTACGACAATTATCAGAACATCGACCTCGGCGTTAAGGAAGATTGGAAAAATCCCGACACCGACCTCAAAAAATGGAAGACTGTTAATGTTCCCTGTCGCATTGCCGACACCAAATTAAAGTTTAAGAGCGGCGTGGTATGGTTTGAACGCAAGATAAAAGTTACCGCCGAGCAAGCCGCCAAAAAAGCGATGCTGATTATGGGCGTGATTGTGGATTCCGACATTATCTATATCAACGGCACTCAGGTGGGAACCACTGGTTATCAATATCCTCCGCGTCGCTACGATATTCCCGACGGCGTGCTCCACGAGGGCGATAACACCATTGCCGTGCGTATGATTAGCAATGGCTCTAACGGTGGATTTGTTGCCGACAAGGATTATATCATCGATTTCAGCGGCGACACTCTTGATATTTCGGGCAAATGGAGTTTCAAACTTGGTGCTGAGGGTGTTCCTCCCAAGGAGACAACGTTTTTCCAATACAAGCCCGCTGGACTTTACAACTCTATGATAGCGCCGCTGCTTGGCTACAAATTCAAAGGTATGATGTGGTATCAGGGCGAAAGCAATGTGGAGCGTTACGAGGAGTATTATTTTCTGATGCAGACACTTATCAGCGATTGGCGCAACCGTTTCGGGTTTGATTTCCCGGTGATGATTGTTCAGTTGCCGCTTTTTTTGGAGCAGGAGAAAGACCCCTCTAACGGCGGCTGGGCTAATATGCGCGATATTCAAAAACGCATTGCCGACGACACTCCCAACACATATTGCGTATGCACCATCGACCTTGGCGAATGGAACGATATTCACCCGCTTGCCAAACAGCCTGTGGCAGAGCGTATTTCGCTTATGGCTCAAAAAAATGTTTACGGCAAAAATGTTGTGGCGCAAGGTCCTGTGGCAAATCACGTTTCGGTATTTGGCAACACAGTTTCTATAACATTCGACAACATTGGCGGCGGACTTGTTTCGCGCGACAACAAACCCTTGCGTGGATTTGCCCTCAGCGGCGAGGATGGCAAGTTTTATTGGGCCGACGCAGTGATTTCGGGCAACGAGGTAAAGGTTTCGTCCAAAAAGGTAAAGAATCCGATAGCAGTTCGTTACGCATGGGCAGATAACCCCGGCATCCTCAATTTCTACAACAAAGACGGCCTTCCCGCAATGCCATTTTCGATGATTGAGTAAATTATAAAATAATATCATATAATGACAAAAACAGTAACATTTGGCGAGATAATGCTTCGCCTTGCCGCTCCGGGATATGAGCGGTTTTTGCAAACAAGCACCTTTAACGCTACTTTCGGCGGCGGCGAGGCCAATGTGGCAGTTAGCCTTGCTAATTATGGCTTGCCCGTTAGTTTTGTAACCCGTTTGCCCGAAAACGACATTGCTAAGGCGTGCCTGAGAGAATTGCGCGGTTTTGGCGTGGATGTAAACGATGTAATTTTCGGTGGCGACCGCGTGGGTATCTATTATCTTGAAACTGGCGCAGTTAGCCGTGCTTCAAAAGTTATTTACGACCGTGCTCATTCGGCTGTTTCGGAAATCAAACCCGGAATGGTAGATTGGAAAAAAGTTTTCAACGGTGCAGGTTGGTTCCACTGGACAGGCATTACTCCGGCTATTTCGCAAGGTGCGGCAGAGGTTTGCCTGGAGGCTCTCAAAGTGGCAAAAGAACTCGGCATAACTGTTTCGTGCGACCTCAACTACCGCAAAAACCTTTGGAAATATGGCAAACGCGCCGACGAGGTGATGCCCGAACTCGTTAAATATTGCGACGTTATCCTTGGCAACGAGGAAGATGCCGAAAAAGCCCTCCTCATTAAGCCCGAAGGTGTTAACATCGAAGGCGGAAAGGTGGTTGCCGAAGCATATCTTTCGGTTTCTCAGCAAATTATGAAACGTTTCCCAAACGCCAAAAAAGTTATCACCACACTCCGCAGCAGCATCAATGCCAACCACAACAATTGGGCAGGCGTGCTCTACGATGGCAAAACCCTCTTTAAATCACCCGAATACCAAATCACTCACATTGTAGACCGTGTGGGCGGTGGCGATTCGTTTATGGGCGGCTTAATCTATGGTCTTCAAACCTTTACTGGCGACGACCAAAAGGCGTTGAATTTTGCCGTTGCCGCATCGTGCCTCAAACATACCATCTATGGCGACTACAACCGCGTATCCGTTGCCGAAGTTGAAAAACTTATGTCTGGCGACGCATCTGGAAGGGTTTCGCGATAGATTTAATGCATAATTCATAATGCATAATTCATAATTGCCTTATGGCTATGTGAGTTATGCATTTTTTATTTTTCTTTCAGGTCGGTAAGTTCGCGTTTGCCTTCGCGAAACTCTTTGGGTGTGAGGCTGTAACGTTTGCGAAACGAGGTGGTAAAATGGCTCTGCGACGATAATCCCAAATCTTGGGCAATGTCGTTGATAGCGCTGTCGCTTGAGCGTACATTCGTTGGTACCTACCGAATCGTCTACCTCGCTAACATACGGCTTGGCTTCTTCATTTCTCTAACCTGCACTCTTCGGCATGGTGCATTATGTGAATGCTTTCGGGCGACATTATGCCCATACTCACCGACCCTACGCCGTGCTCTACATGTTGTCCGTTGATAACCTCGCAAGTTTTGCCGCTTGTTATCACCGAAAAAATCAGAGCCTTTTGGACGGTGCGGCTGTTTTCTATTGAGCAAGCCTTTCGGGCATAGTAACTATTGTACATCACCAAAGTTTGGTTGTGGATAGCCACCCTTGTGGTGAATGCGCAACCGTCGCGGATAGTCATTTCGTTAGAAAATATAGTGTCGGGATTGCCCTTGATATCTCCCGCCGACGGCATAACTATAGTAACGGGGTTAGCGTCTCCGCATGTTACAATAGATTTAAACAGATTTGCCCTTTTTCTTTCTTACAAATGTAATGATTTTTGCCCAATTACGGCACAAAATTATCAAAAAAATCCACCCTCCTCTGTACATTTTTTGATTATATTTGCAACTATACTATCGATAAAATTTTACACACTATGGATATAAAATCAATAATTCTCAAAGCAGTAGACAATCCGCAAACCCGTATCAACCGCGAGGCGTTTCTGCGCAACGTGCTCTTCAACTACAAAAAAAATGCGAGCGAGGCTCAGCAGGCTTTGTTTCTCTCAAATCCCGTTAAGGCTTTCGGCATCAACGAGATAAACTTTATTGCCGACAAGATTATTAATAACGACCTTTGGCAAACATCCGCCCTTTCGTTTGCTGCGGGATTGCCCGGTGGTCCGTGGGGACTTGTGGCTGCTGCTCCTGACATTGCCCAAAATCTCGGCTACTATATTGCCCTGTCGCAAAAGTTGGCTTACCTTTACGGTGTTAATTTTCATGGACTTACCGACGCCAACGACGAATACCGTCAGAGCAGCGTCCTTCTGTGTCTTGGTTTTATGCTTGGCGTTTCCGACACCGACAAAGTGGTGCAAACCATCATCGACAATGCTTGGAAAAAATCGGGACGCGAGTTTATTGAGTTTCTTATGAAAACCGTTATTATTCAAGTAGCCAAAAAAATAGTAACCTCGCTTGGCGAAAATCTCACCAAATGTTCGGCAGCCAACCTTCTTGGCAAGGCGGTTCCCCTGCTTGGCGGCTTAATCTCTGGCGGCCTCACCTACGCTGGCTTCAAAAAATCCGCCCTCGCAATGCAGCAAAAACTCATCAAGTATAATGAAGAAGGAGCGATTGAAAATTTGTAGCATTTATTTTAAAATCAGTATATTAATCAAAAACCATTCTAACGAAATCGGTCGCTAAGTGTCAAAAATCGAGGCTTAGCGACCGTTTTCGTTGTTATAATTCCCCAAAGTTGCCAAAAATAACAAACTTTGGGGAATTATAACACTATAATTCCCCAAAGTTGGCTAAAAAATGCAAGTGTGGGGGATTATACACCCCAAAATCCTCTATTCCCTCTCCTTTGCGTACTCAATAATCTCCCAATGGTCGAATGCCAAATCTTCCTTCTTTAAGGTGCTGAGGGAAACAAAGTTGGCGTAGATGGCGTCGCTGTTGGCGAGGGGTTTTACGGTGGTTTCGTCAACGGTTACTTTGTATGCCACGCTGATAACCCATCCACGGGGGTCGCGACCTTTGGTAGAGGTTACTTTGATGAGGTTGCGCGGGGTGATGTCGATCGATACCGAGGTCTCTTCCAAGAGTTCGCGGCTGGCGGCATATTCAAGCGAGAGGTCGTCGGGCTTGTAGAATCCGCCGGGAAGCGCAAGTTTGTTGACGTAAGGATGTTCGGCGCGGTTGATGAGGAGAATTTTTGAGTGGTCTTGGTTAAATACCAATAGGTCAACGGCTACAGAAGGAGCGTCGAACTTTTTGCGGTCGTATTTTTCGAGGTAGATGGTTTCGCCCTTAGCGTCGTTGAGCCAGCGGGCCGACATTGCAAACATCTCCTTCATGCTTCGTTCGCTGTAAAATAGCGGAATAATGCCGTAGAGGTGGGCTGCTCCGTAGTCGGTGAGCATAAAAGTGTCGTCGTCGATAAAATCCATCAAGTAATTGTCTTGCAAAAACTTAATCTGCGCCTTGTACACCTCGCGGAAATCCTCGTTGAAACGTTTTTGGTAAGCCTTCATCGAAATAAAACCGAAGTAAAACATCACCGAAATAGCCTTTGCACGCACTTCGGCAAGCGGCATATCGGCTATGTCGTTGATTGGCAATGCTCCGCGGTCGATATAGGCAAAATATTTGTCTAACTTGTGATTGTCGCAGCCGAGGTTGTAAGCCAGATAGTTGCCCACAAACGACTGAGCACCAAGACCAAAGCCTATGTACGAAGTGGCGTCGATAACCCTTTTGGTAAGGTACGACGATGTGCCCATATCGCCCGGAATCTTGCTAAAAGTGTTTTTGCCGTTGTTGGCAATGTAGCCCGCCTCTTTGAGCAGTCGGTATGCTATATCGTATTGACGGTTAACCTTATAGAGCGTTACGCCTTGCGATTCGGCTTCGAGTTTTGTGCCCTTGTAGCGGTTGCGGTAAAGGGTGATAAATTCGGGATTTTGCGCAATGGTATATTTAATGGTGTTGGCAAAATCTTCGTCAGATTGGTTGAGAAAACCGTACATAAGGTCGATATTCAGGCGGTCGAATCCGGCTTTGCGTATGTTTTCAACGGCTTTTTCGTAAATCGATTTTGAACCCTCGCGACCGAGCGATTCCAATAAGGCAGGGGATACGGTTTGAAATCCCATTGATATGCGGTTGTAGCCCATCTCTCTGATAGCCTTTATTTTATCAAGGTCTTTGGCGGCAATAGCGGGTGTGGTTTCCACGCTCAGATACATTCCGGGCATAAGGTTGAAACGCTTGATAGAGTCGGTGATTTGTTGAAGATTTTGGATCGAAAGATACGACGGAGTGCCGCCGCCAAGGTCGTAACCCACTATGGGCTTGTCTTTTATAAATTGTCTATAAAGTTCAATTTCTTTTAAAAGGTGAGCCACATATTTGTCGGTGTCGCCCTCCTCGGGATGGTTTAGCACCACATATTCGCAAAACTTGCATCTTGCCTGACAGAATGGCACATGCACATAAAGGCACATTTCGCCGAGCGATTCGATGTTTTGTTTTACACAGTTGTAAATATCCTGTTCGTTGTGCAATTCGTATTGAGCCAATGAGTTAGCCCGCAATGGATATGCGGTGTTGCAATAATGGTGAAATTTGATTCCGCGTTCAAAAATGTCACTGCAATTCATATTATATAAAGTGTTAAGGGTTGTTTTTGCAAATATAATGATTTTTCTTTAAACTGATAATTTGCATTTTACAAAACTTTTTTATTATTTTGCGGTAACAAAAGAGTATGCCTTATGTCGAAATATCTTGACCCAAAAGCAGATTTGACCTTTAAGAAGGTGTTTGGCGAGCATCCTAACCTTGTGCTTAGCCTTTTGAACGCGCTTCTGCCCCTGCCCGACGGTATGGAAATCAAAACCGTAAGTTACCTTTCGCCCGAAAACATCCCCGAAAATCCCGGCAAAAAGTATTCAATCGTGGATGTTTACTGTGTAGATAACTACGATAGGCATTTTATTGTAGAAATGCAGTCTATTTGGAATACTGAATTTTTTCAGCGCACGTTGTTTAATGCCACATCTATGTATTCCAAACAGTTGGGAAAAGGAAAGGCGTTCGGCGAATTAAACGATGTGTATGCCCTGTGCTTAGTTAACGACGAAAAAGCATTTCCCGAATATTCCAACGAATATATTCAAGAATATTATCTTACCAACAAAAACCATAAATCCGATATTCACACCGACCTCTCGATGGTGTTTGTTGTTTTGCCAAATTTTAAGCCTGAGAACCGCGCAGTAAAAGTTATGCACAATCTTTGGCTAAAATTTCTTACCGAAATCGATGAAAACACCGACGATGCCGACCCCGAACTCCTTGCCAACAAAGAAACATCCGAGGCATTAGAAATTGTCCGCCGTTCTGCCTTTACCGAAGGCGAATTGCTTGCGTACGATCTTTATTGGCTTAATGTCAGCACCGAAAAGTCATCGTTTCAACGGCAATATAAAGATGGACACGCGGCAGGCTTAGAGGAAGGCAAAGAGATAGGCAAAGAGATAGGTCGAGCCGAAGGTGCGCACACCCAAGCCATAGAATCAGCCCGCTTAATGAAACAACACGGCGATGATATTAACTATATTGCCGCTGTTACACATCTTCCAATATCCGAAATCGAAGCGTTATAATTTATGATAATATCCCATAATAATATTTTTTAATATGGGGGGATGTTTCTGGTGGGGTTTGGTTTGCATAGCGATTTGTAGTTACATACGTAAAAAAACACGGACATCATCGCCTCGGGGGGATTAGATGTTTGTGGTTATATTTTATTATGTCAAATGTAATACCTAATTACATTTGTAACTTTCATAATTATATCATTTTATCATTAAGCATAAACAATTATAATACATTAAAGTTATTCCTTATATTATAAGTAGATGTCTTAACAACTGATTTATCCCTTTTAGGGTGAAAGAGTAGATGGTTTGGCGGCTGATGTGTGCCTTTTGAAGTGTGTGAGTAACGTTTTAAAATATGAATTTGTAATTTTAATATGTGAAAGTTGCGTTTTAACTGTCAAAGTCTGTGGGTTGATATGTCTGAGTGTGTGATTTTGTGTCTGATATGTGTGATTTTTATTGGTTAAGGTTTTATATATTGAGGTGAAGTGCCGACTCGTAAGTGTTGGGTTGTTTTGTTAGAGGTGCAATTAATAGTTTTTATGCCTTGGAAGGCATAGTATAGTTGCTCAACCATATACTTTTACCCCTTTAAAGTAGTACATCGGCTTCTTAATTATGTTATTTGATATATTATTGTATAGTGTAACCTATAATATATATTAACCCTCTATATATAAAGTTGTAATATTGTATGCTTAGCTGTATGTTAGTGATATATTACTATTGTTTTGATAAACTATTAAAGCATTTTAATGGTTAAAACCTTATAATTCAGAATCAAACGTGATTCATTCCGAATTATGTAAAAGCTTTTTAACTATTCCGCATTTTGCAATTGGGTTGCATATAGTGCGATATATCTTTGCAGCGTAAAAATTTAATACAACACCGCTGCTGTATTCGACTTTAAGCATAATAACTAAGTATGTGCGTGTGGATGTTTGGCGAAACGGCACAATCTACGCTTGGGGCACAATCAGCGGCAAGGGCGAGTTTCTATGACCATCGACTATGAAACCTACAACTATCTCTACGGTTTGCAAATCGACAATATGAATCCTTCGCCTATTTTTAAATGCTCAAATCCAGATGTTACCTGCCTTGGATATTTTTCGGCAATGAAGAATGTGCAAGTGTATGAAACTTACATATATCCGCCCGCGTAGTGAATACCTTAAGGCGGATTTTTTTTTTTTTTTTAATCTCCAAAAACTATGAGATTTGCGAATAATCGCTATATTTGTGGCCACTATTTGTAATGCTTAACATTTAAATATATGAAACGACTTCTATCACTTATTGCATTTTTTCTGTTTGCGGCACATCTTTTTGCCCAAAAAACAGATGTAAAAATCACTTTCTATACGCCTGACATTGTGCGTGTTACCAAAACTCCTACCAACTCAGTGGGTGCGCAACCGAGTCTTGTGGTGATTCTTGAACCGCAAAATGTGGCTGTAAAACAATCGCAATCGGGCGGAGTTTCCTCCTATCAATCAGAAAAACTGAAAGTTACAGTAGACCAAAACGGCAAAGTGATGTTTGCTTTGGCTAAGGGTGCAAAACTTTTAGACGAAGGCGCGTACAACTTTTTGCCCATAACCTCAGGCACCGACAAGGGTAGTTTTAAGATTTCGCAATCGTTTAAACTTGCTGCCAACGAAACTGTTTACGGAGTGGGAACAATCCAAAACGGCAAACTTGAACGCAACAACACAGAAACTATCTTGGAACAAAGCAATCTCGAAGATTTTCAGAACGTTGTACAGTCGATAAAAGGCTGGGGAATATATTGGGACAACTATTCGCGAGGAAAATATTCCGAAAAAAATTCCATTATGACCATCGAAGGCGAGGCTGGCGACGTTATCGACTATTATTTTATGTACGGCGGCAATCCCGACGGCGTAATTGCCAAAATGCGTCAACTTTCAGGCAAAGTGCCGATGTTTCCCCTCTGGACCTTTGGATATTGGCAGAGCAAAGAACGCTACAAATCGCAAGACGAAATTATCGGCGTGGTAGAAAAATACCGCACTCTTGGCGTGCCTCTCGACGGCATTATTCAAGATTGGCAATATTGGGGCAACAATTATCTTTGGAATGCGATGGATTTTCTTGCCGAAACTTTCCCCGATGGCAAAGGTATGATTAACAAAATTCATAGTATGAACGCCCACATTATGATTTCGATTTGGGCAAGTTTCGGACCTATGACAATGCAGTTTAAAGAGTTAGAAAAAGACAACCTCCTCTTTACCTTTGGCACTTGGCCTCAAAGCGGAATTTCTCACATTTGGCCGCCCGTAATGGATTATCCCTCAGGTGTTAAGGTTTATAATCCTTTTCCGCAAAAATCAAAAGATATTTATTGGAAATATCTCAAAACACTCTACGACTACGGCATCGATGCTTGGTGGATGGATTCTACCGACCCCGACTGTTTTTATCCCACCGACGATGATTATGATTTTTCTACGGGCTTTGGTTCGTTTAGAAAAATGCGCAATGCATTCCCCCTTGCCACTGTTAGCGGAATTTACGAAAATCAACGCAAAGTTTCAGAAAATCAGCGTGTTTTTATAATGACACGTTCGTCGTATGCAGGTCAGCAACGTTACGGCTCAAATATGTGGAGCGGCGACGTGGCATCGTCGTGGGATATGCTTCGCAAACAAATTCCCGCAGGATTGAATTTTACACTTACTGGAAATCCAAACTTCAACACCGATATAGGCGGATTTTTCTCTGGTTCGTATAATGTGCTTGGTGCGGCTTCGGGTGCAAAAAATCCTCAGTTTCAAGAACTTTACGTGCGTTGGATGCAGTACGGATTGTTTAATCCAGTCTTCCGTTCGCACGGTGCCGACACTCCAAGAGAAATTTATCAGTTTGGACAAAAAGGCGAACCAATTTACGATGCTATTGAATCTACTATCAATCTGCGTTACAGACTTTTGCCTTATATTTATTCATTGGCTTTTGACGTTACCAAAAACGATGCAAGTTATATGATGCCTTTGTTTGCATATTACCCCAACGACCCAAAAACTCTTCGCCTTGCCGATGAGTTTATGTTTGGAAAATCGATACTTGCCGCACCCGTGGTTTCGCCGCAATACACTGATGAAAAGATAATTAAGATAGACGAAATGACTGGTTGGGATCGTCAAATAACCGACAATCTTAAAGCATATCCTTCGGTAGATTTTTCGATAAATAAAACCGCCGAAAAATATCTCCCAAAAGGCGACAATTGGTATTACTATTGGACCGACCAACTCTACACCGGCGGACAAACTGTAAAAGTGCCCACCACTATATCTCAAACACCGTTTTTTGTAAAAGCCGGCAGCATAATACCTTTTGCCCAGCCTGCACAAAACACCATCGAGCAGAGTCGCGACTCAATAACTATGAAAATCTACCCCGGTAAAGATTGCGTTTTTGCTCTTTATGAGGACGAAAACGACAATTATAATTACGAACGTGGCGATTTTTCCATCATAACATTTGTTTGGAACAATAAGGCTCAAAAACTCACAATTAAAAAACGTGAAGGCTCTTTTAAAGGAATGTTGCAAAAACGCACATTTTTCATAGAAAAAGTAGGCACAAAAGAAAAGACAGCCGTAGAGTACGACGGTCAAGAAATTTCTGTTGGGTTATAAAAAATTAAAAGAATTTAACCACCTCGTCGAGCGGACGATGTTGCGGTTGTTTAGGTTCGCCTAAGCGGTAGCCGAGCGAAATAACAGCCGTAACCATCTCCTCGGGGAGAATGGCAAAGAGTTCGCGGAGTTTGTCGCTTTCGCGCATACCCATAATCCAATGTGTCGAAGCATAATCTTTTTTTAAAAAAACAACAATTCTACTTGTGATTTTAAAGGAAATTTGCAAGTGCTACTTGGAATTTTTATTTAATTAAATAATCAGTCTAATATATCAATCACCAAACTTGATTTTTTTATTACCTTGCCCCCAAAAATTTAATTAAAAAGTGATAAAAAAATGGACAATCAAAACAACATTCAATCCAACAACGACGAAAACATATCACGCCGCGTTCCAAACCTTGCATATGCCATTTCAAATGCTTAATATGCCGATAGTTACATCGTAATATTGGAACATTGGCTACGAAGCCACCGAAGGAGAAGTGTCGCAAGATACCGAAGGTCTCCAAACAATGCGCACCCTCGCCGACAATATGGCATATATGCTCAAACAATTTGCCACCGGCACCTCCAAACTCCCCGAAAGGGAAACGTGGCAGATGATGAATTTTGTGAGGTAGGGGTAGATCTTAAATAATACACAACCACCGAACTTAACGAATAGAATAGGTCGTTAAGTTTGGTGGTTTTTTTTGTGGTGTTTGTAGAGACACCATAATATGACGTTTCTACGGGGGCAGATTCGTGATAAATAATTATCAATCCATATTCTAATAAAACCCTTGCAGAGGGTCTTTAACATCCGTATATTGTCTTCTTGGTTTACAATCTGCATCGTATTGATACGGCGCACCTCTACAAATAATCCTTGATCTAATGGAATATGCTCTCTGATACCGAATCGCCTGGCTTTACCTTTTTCCAATCGTAAACACTCCAGTCCAAAAAACAGTCTTCTTTCTTCAGCATTTTGAGAATACGATTATGACTTTTTTTCTTAAAAGATGAAATTTCAGGATTCCATCGCAAAATAAATACTTTCATATCACCACTCCCCATCTCCAAACTCGCCACGCATTTCTTCCATGGCGCTCTCATCGCCCATCATTGCATCATCTGCCACCTGAGCATAATAAGAATTATAATCCCCGGTAGGATCATCTGTAAAATAATTCCGCTCGCCAATCGCAACTCTTGTTTCGTAGTCTTCGTATTCATCTTCATCATAGTCACGTACATAGCCGCCGCGATAACTGTTAGAACTACCCTTCCCACTGTTTGAAGCACTTACAATCGCAACAATTCCTATTATCAAAATCAATAAAACAAAGAATCCCATAGCATGCCCCCTTTTAGAATCTTCTTGATTTCAAGGATAACATGCCAGGGTGTCAATAAACGGCATTATGATGTTTTTATGTGCGAATTTTGCCGAATTTTACGCTTTTTTTGCCCTTTTTTCGTCAAATCGCTTCATAACCTCGTGCATATCATCTGTTGTAAGCTCAATCGCCCAAGTTTTGAACTGCTCTGGGAGTCCGTAAAAGGCCTCTGCCATGGCTGTTGCAATATCAGTCAGTGTGTCGCAGTCTCCGCCAAGACTCACCGCTGTTCTGATTACATCCTCAAAATCATCACCTTCCAAAAATGCAGTAATTGCTTCAGGACAGGTTTCCTGGCAGCTTTCTACGTGTCTGTAGTTCGGACGGATTTCGTCACAAGTACGGCTCAAATCGTAACCAAACTCTTTTTCAACGTAATCTTTGATTTCTTCCTTAGACTTTCCGTTCCTAGCCATCCAGATGACCGATGCAATAGACTCTGCGCCCTTCACTCCTTCCAGATGATTATGTGTTACTTCGGCACTCCATCTTGCAACCTCTCGTGTGCGTTCCAGAGTGTCAAAAAGCCAGCCCACAGAACTTACGCGCATTGCAGAACCATTTCCCCAGCTGTTGTAAGGTTTTGTATTTTCCATTGCAAGCCACATATAAAACTTTCTGCCATATCCAGCATGAGGATATTTGTGTCCCCAAAGCTGCATACTGGTTATAATTGCAGTCTTCATTGTGTTTTCATCTGCATCAAGTCCTGCCTTTAAGATTCCGTCGCACACTGCAATGGTCATAACGCTGTCATCTGTAAAACGCGGTTTTTTGCAAAAAAGCGGAAACTTCTTTGTCTTCGGGCTCCTGTCAAACTCATATGGCTGCCCGATAATATCTCCTAAAATTGCTCCGTACATAATGTTCTCCCTTATTTATTTTTTTCTTTAAAATGTTCTTCTATATCAGCCTTCCAGTTTGCTGCCATAGCCTTACCCATACGGACATCCGAAACTGCCATGCTCATAGTCTCAAAGTTGATTGCTGTTCCCATTTCGTCACATTCGTAGCGCACTGCTCTGTCGGCCCTGATTCCAATCTTGCTTGCTTCCCCAATTGCATCGATATTCGCACCAAGGAAAACAAACTCCCAGCCGTATTTTTCCGTCTGGCGTTCAATCATCTTTTTTATTTTTGGATAGGTGTATTTGCTGCTGGAATTTTCTTCGCCGTCAGTTATAATTACAATGATTGTTTTTTCCGGGCGGTCTTCATCGCGAGCATATTTATGAACATTCCCAATGTGATGTATTGCCCCGCCGATTGCATCCAGAAGTGCCGTGCTACCGTCTGTCTGATACTGAGCTTCTGTCATCGGCTCAATCTTTTCAATCGGCACCCTGTCGTGAATCACCTGACTGTAATGGCTGAAAAGCACTGTAGAAACAAATGCCTCGCCTTCCACTTCTTTCTGACGCTTCAAAAATGAATTGTATCCACCGATTGTGTCTTTCTCCAGTCCCGACATAGACCCACTTTTGTCCAAAATAAATACGATTTCTGTAAGTCCCTTCTTCATAAGCCAAATCTCCTTCCGCCGCAGCGTCTTAATCCTTGTTCTAATGGAATATGCTCTCTGATATTTACAAATCGGGACAATAAACATTAATAATGTAGTCTTAATCCTTGTTCTAATGGAATATGCTCTCTGATTCTTCAGGTAAACTTGAAACATCTGTTTATGAATTTGTCTTAATCCTTGTTCTAATGGAATATGCTCTCTGATAGGCTTGTCGAAAATTGCAGAACACCGAGCCTAAGGTCTTAATCCTTGTTCTAATGGAATATGCTCTCTGATCGCGCAATGCGGCACTATGTTTGAAGCCTTTACGTGTCTTAATCCTTGTTCTAATGGAATATGCTCTCTGATACTGAATGGGTTATACCTAGTAGCTTTGAATTTGAGTCTTAATCCTTGTTCTAATGGAATATGCTCTCTGATTGAGGTAGAATCAGGACTTAGATACAAATCCGATATGTCTTAATCCTTGTTCTAATGGAATATGCTCTCTGATTTGAGCGGTAAAAACTGTACTACACTTTCTAAAGAAGGTCTTAATCCTTGTTCTAATGGAATATGCTCTCTGATAACCTTATGAGATTATGTTACGTAATCTGGAAAAAAGTCTTAATCCTTGTTCTAATGGAATATGCTCTCTGATTTTTATACAACTGATAAAACAACTGGGTTAGCATACGTCTTAATCCTTGTTCTAATGGAATATGCTCTCTGATTTGAGAGGAAAAGAATCTGAAGGTAGAAGACGTGGAGTCTTAATCCTTGTTCTAATGGAATATGCTCTCTGATGAATTCATTTGACCAGTTCGTCTGGTCAAATAGTTATAGGTCTTAATCCTTGTTCTAATGGAATATGCTCTCTGATATGGGGGAGGAAGTAAACAACAGAGGGTGGACTTATTGTCTTAATCCTTGTTCTAATGGAATATGCTCTCTGATGAAATATACGTTTACTGTCAAAAGGTAATATCTGAGTCTTAATCCTTGTTCTAATGGAATATGCTCTCTGATTACACATTACAAACAACTCCTCCGACAGAGGAGTTGTGTCTTAATCCTTGTTCTAATGGAATATGCTCTCTGATTATGATGATAAAGCCATAAAGGATATATTTCTTAATGTCTTAATCCTTGTTCTAATGGAATATGCTCTCTGAT
>JAEDDH010000056.1 GCA_016293845.1 Bacteroidales bacterium
TAAGTAAGTCTGTTAATGTTTTTTCTTTTTCCATTTTTTTATGTTTTTATTTGTTGTTAATCAATGCTTTTATTGCTCGGGTTATTAATCCCAGTACAAGAAAAGGCAAGCCGATTGCCGCTAATGATAGGAACACAAGCCCCGAAACCAACAGAGTGCCCCAACTTTTAAGGGCTTCCTCTACTGTTGACGTTTCGATTTGTCCAAAATTAACACCTTCTGTTAATGATTTAAAATCCATATTGTCTCTATTTTATTGGTTAATAAATATGTGTTTCAGCGTATCGTTGTGCGTCATGGGAATTCCCATAACGTTGTGCCACTGATAGTTACACAAATGGGCTTTTTTTGCCCTGCATATAAGCCGTGTAATACATTATTTGGTTGTCGGTAAGGTTTTCAAACCATTGTTCAAACAGATGCCGGTACTTCTTGTGGACTGACCTGTTGAACTCTTCTTCCAAGTAGTTTTTCAATTCTTCCATTTTTTTGCGATTTTATTTGTTGGTTCAAAAATTGTTTGTATATTTGCAGCGGTGTAGATTGAAATGAGAGTTTCAATTTTCACTGCCCTGAGCGGACTTAACAAGTCCGCTTTTTTGTGTTCAAAATCGTGTTAAATCACCTTTGTCATTTATCAAATAAATATTAGGCAAGGTGTTTAACTCTCCTAATGGTTTTCTTTTACCTGCCTCGCGTAAAACGGCATTTGTTAAGAGACCTATTTTGTCTTTTTCAAAATACATTATTACATTGTCCGCTTTTCGCCCATCTTTAATATAGCTTCGTATGGTATTTTCGTTTGCATCATCTATCTTTTTTATATCCCAAGTTTGCCCATCGAAATAATCATCAGGGAAACCGTATATACTACCATCCGCTTTGTATTTCAGCAATTCTTTGTATGGTTTACCCAAAATTGGAGTTTTGTCGCTAACATTATCGGGAAGCCTGTAAATCCGTTTACCCGCCTTTGCCAACAATTCATTGACGGTGTTTTCTCCGTGAACGCCACCTGTTTTATCTTTATCATTGTCCGGTGCTTTTTGTTTGTGTGCTGCAATAAAGCCGCCTGATTCGGGATAGAATTTTGTTTTGTTCCAAATGTTGGTGTCTATATTGTTCCATTCTTTTTTGGATTCTGCAATTTTCTTGCACCTATCCACATATTTTTCGCAATCTTCCATCCCTTGCAGACATCCTTGGCATTGTGCCGTCAACGTGCCATCTGCCAGTTTGCGGCTTTTGAGCGGACAACTGTTTGTGGCGCATTGCCCCATAAAATACGGATGGCCTTTGGGGAAGATAACGCCTTTTTTGCCGACGTTGACTTGAAACATGGGGGCTACTTTGCAGTGCTTTAAATCCATATCCGGCGTTTCTTTGTGGTTTTTGCCGGGTAGTTGGATAACTTCGCAGCGGCAACCCCAACCGTTTGGCGGATAGTATTTGTCCCAAAAGTCAGAATCTATGCGTTTGATTACTCCATTAAGCGCAGCGTGTTCGGGCCGGGTGTTTTTGTCCATCACGGCTTGATATTGGAGATACGGCATAGATTGGGAACGGGAGACTTGCTCAGACCAACGCGCTGCACATTGCGAAGCGGCAACGGCGTGGTTGTATTCGGTACGCAACCAATTGCCATTGTATTGAAGGTTCATTTTGTCAACCTCTTTTTGAAAGTCGGAGAAAGAGCGTAGTTTGCCGTCGGTATCTTTGAGGGCAAGGGTCATATCTTGCAAGATGTGAAAATCTTTTGATGCCGAAAATTGGAAAACGTTTTCGGTGAGTTTGCGAAGCGTATTAAAGTCGGGCGTATCGTAGTCTACATCTGAGAGCGATTTGCCGTAGCCTGTTGTCATAGCGTTTAATAAGGTGGTGGCAGTAGAGGCTAACAGTTCGTGGTCGTAGGTGATACGTTCGCCATTGAATATGCGCTTGGCAAGATTGTTGACAATGCCGTTGAGCCTATTTTGTGGCGGCAGTTCTGCGTTGGCTTGGGCAGAACTGCCTAACAAAAATTTTTGTAGAGAGGTGTGGGTGTTGATTTTTGTTTGCCGGTGATGGGGACGTTGAAGGTTTGGGCAAGCCATTTTTCGTCAACGTCGTAGCCTTGCACAATCATTTGGCTTACTATGTTCCAGTGTTCGGTTAATGATAACTCAAACGAGGCATTGAACTGGAACTTGTCGGTTTCAGGATTAAATGGGTATTTAAACCTATTTAAAAGCGGTATTAACTGACCGTTTACAACAAATGAAATCATGCGACGGTCGGCCTCGGACAGTTTGTCGTCGAGGTTGCGTTCGTGAACTTCGGATTGCGACCGGGAACTGCCGTCGTCGGTAACCATTGTGCCGCCTGTAATGGGTTTTGATATTTCGGCATTGATACGGTCTATTTGGCTGTCGTAAACCTTGTAAGCGTCACTCCCGGCAAAAGGTGTAACGTTGATGGTGGTGCCATCGGGCAGAACTGCGCGGGCAGACTCGCCAAGTTCGGCAAGCATAGTGTCTAATTGGCGGATGTCGGCAGGCGAAGTTTGCGAAGTGGTGGCTGTGATGAGCGGCATGCCAAAACGCTCGGTAAACTCAGCCCACGACTGTTGGGCGTTTCGTTTCCAAATCAATTGACCGCAGAGATCTGCCATAAGTCCGAGGTCGGATGGCTTGCCAACTTTGATCAGCGTGTTTTGATACTCCTTTGCATTAAAGTTGATGCCTTTGTTGTCGCTAATATCGCGCTGCACAATACCGAGAGTGCCTACCACATTGCGGCGCGGTATCACTTCAAAAGTCAGGTTTTTGGGGTCGGTAAGTTCTATAAGGGTAAACCCTTTGAATATGCTGTCTAAGGCATAATCCAAAAAGATGAAAAACCATTCGCCGGAAAAGAAATCGGTTTTTTCTTGGTTTACTTCGCCGGTTTTTTTGTCGATTATGGAAAAGCCATAACCCGAAGTTGCGGTTTTTCGGAGTTCTTTTTGTGCCAAGTAATGACCATCGCTGTCAAGATTGTCGTAAAGGTCTTGCAACGGGTATGAACGCGGATTAATAGGCGACTGTGCAAGGGCAAGGGCATTGCGCCATTTTTGGATGTCGGCTCTTGTTTGGTCTTTGAAGCCTGCAATTATATGTTCAAAAATACACTGTTTCATGGCTTTAAAAATTCATAATGCATAATTCATAATGCATAATTGGTTAATACTTGTAATTGTTTGGGGTGTATTTGGATTTGATGACAATGCGACCTTGGTATTCGTCGGGAGGCAGTTGCGGAAGTGCAGACTGCATTTTGCCCGATCCAACATCTTTGAGCCAATCAAGAGCATCTTGGTATCGGGTGGCGCGGTATTCGGGGATTTTGCGCGGTGCGCGCTTAGCCCAAAGGTGATACAAGAGTATGTCGATAGTGATCATTACAATAAAATGGTCGCGGAGGTCGCCCTCGGCGGCAAAGATAGTGTCGCAGTCGTAACGACCGCCGATATATTGGCGTATCTGGTCGGTGGCCATACGGGCAGCCAAAGCCACAGCCGTTTTTTCGTCGGAGCCGTCCAAGAGAGATAGAATCTCTTGTCGCACCTGTACCTCAAAATCGTTGTCAGTAATAAAATCCATAGTTAAAACCAGTGTTTATGTTGTTCTTTGCGTGAGTGCATAATGATAGGAAACTTTTCTTGGCGCGAGTATCTGTTGAGCATCCAGATGGCAGACTCCACGGCATCGGGCGCATCATCGTGGGCACGGCTGCCGTGTGCAAACATAAGGAGCTGCTCTTCTAACACCTTCATACCGGGCGCATCCCTTTCCTTTTCGTCGAGCACCACAAAGCCACGCTCAAAAAGTGGCTGCATAGCCTCAATACGGGCAAACTTGTCGCCCTTTTGCCGTTTGTCGGCTGAGATAGGAATTTGACGGCCGCACTGTTCGCCCGCCTTGGCAAACTCGTCGAGCATAAGATCCTGCATAAAGTTAGCCTCCATATAGTAGATAACAGGCGAGCCGGCGAGAAACTTGTCGATATCGTAATGCCAGTTGACCATTTCGGCGACAGTGGTTTGAGCGGCGTACATCTTGATAACGTGGTAATATCCGTCGGCGGTAACGCCCACAAGAGCGGTAGCCTTATAGTCGGCAGTGGCAGAAGATTTGAACGAGGGGTCGGTGTAGCAGACAATCTGACGGTATTTGCCAAGCGGCAGCATCTTGCCGTAATGGATATCAGAAAGCCTGAACACCGAGCCGTCGATTATAGGGTTGTTCATCATCTCCTTTTGAAACGAGCGTTCGCCCATAAAAGAGCGAGCCTCGGCTATCTCTTCGGGCGTGTACTTATCTGCCCACGAAGGTTTGCCGTCCTTATCGTAGGCATTCACCTGTATAGTTTCCACGCCGGGTGTATCTTTCATCCCTTGGAGCACGGAGTTTTTGGCAATAAGGTTGCCTACGATAATAAAACGGCCACGTCCGCCGTCCAACGCTCCGAAAAGAGCCTCTTTGACCCATTTTAACGTGTCGGTAACGCGCTTTTCGTTGCGGCAGAGTTCGTCGTCGTCGATATCGTCGATCACGATATAGTCGGGGCGGTTGCTCTTGTAGCGCAAGCCACGGGGACTCTGACCTCGACCGCGAGCAAAAAACGCCGCGCCCTGCTTGGTAACGAACTCGCCATCCTGCCAGTCGCCGTCGGAGCGTTGCACGCCGAAGTCTGATATATAGCGTTGGTTAGATTCTAATTCGGCCTGGATGTCGGAAAGCAGCGTCTGCGCCATATCCTCCGACTTAGACACAAGCACCATAGTGTGAATAGCGGGCTGTTCCTGCGCCAAGAGCCACAGAGGGATAAAAATATCCAGATGAGTGGATTTGGCGTGACCGCGAGCCCAGATAAACGCCGCCTTGAGGTTTTGGCTGCCGAGTATCTTTTTAGCCGCCTTGATATGGAACGGAGCGCACTTAACCGGCTTGCCAGTTTGCGGATTAACAACATAGTGAGGGAAATAATACTCAACCTTAATTCCGCAACACTATTACAAATATAACTTTTTAAGTACCTGAGCAACA
>JAEDDH010000035.1 GCA_016293845.1 Bacteroidales bacterium
CATTTTTATCTACATAAGCATTCATTTTTTCACCGCTTTCTTTATTCTCTATAAATTCGCCGTGTTTTCTATATGCTGTCAAAAATTCCTCCACCGCAATCATCATCCCCGCCGACAAAACACCGTAAAACGATACAGCCGCCACAAGCGACCGAACGCCGCACCCTTGTCTGTGCCACTCGACACATACAAACGCAGTCAGCGCAAGCGAGCATATCGCCCACGCTGTCCTAAAAATAGTTCTCTTTTTCATTGTTGTAATTGTTTTTGTTTGACGGTGCAAAGGTACTGCTTTTTTTTGATACTACAAAATTTTTTCCACTATTTTTCATAAAAAAAGTTGATTTTTCGTAAAATGGACAATCTTTTTATCCAAATATACAACAAAACACCCCACGCAATCACTGCGTAGGGCGTCCGACCTTAACTTATTCATAAAAACCTCTGCAAAGGTACGACTTTTATTTGATATATGCAAATAATTTTAGTAAATTGTTTGCAGTGTCGCCGTGCACCATCCGTCCGACCATTGTATGCTTGACCATTGCAGCGGTGCACCTTTGTACTCGAAATTGTCCAACTCACCTATTCCGACAAAATCCAAATATGACATCATAAACTTGATTTTAACTTGCCTTGTGTTTGCGAGTACGCTTGCAAGATTTGCGTTCTTTGTCGCTATAAACCGCGATAGCGTGCTGCCATCTGCCACTCCAAAGGCGGGGAAACCGTCTTGCACTTGCATAGTACCCGAAACGTCTACATTCCCGCCGTCAAACGGTATATCAAGTATTGTCTTTTCGTCTGAGATGTGCAAATTGTCTATGTCATACGATACAACCTCGCCACCGCTCTTATATTTGATATAGTTCTTTTGTGCAAAGTCAAAGACTTTGTCATTGACGCTGTACCCTTTTATTACAACATCGGCGTTATACGTCTTGCCACTTTGCAAAGTTGATAGGTCTGTTGTAACGTATTGCGCGCCGTTATAATATACCATCTTCGCAATCGCAAATGCGCAAATTTGTAATAATTGGTATATTGTTATATCGGGTATAAATTTGTATGCAAACACAGGCAGCGTTATCGTTACATTGAAATTGTTTTTACCATAGTCTTCGTAGTAAATACCCGTAACAAAAGACCCATCCGATTGATTAGAAGCATAGAAATCGTAAAAATCCGCTATAAAAAACATCGTATTTGCAGGCACTTTCAGTTCGGTATTTGATAGGTCATTTTGCGTTATCTCTCCATAATATCCGCTCCTAAAATGCCCATACTGCGCCTTGAAAATCTCCGTAAAAGGCTTGCCGTTGAAATCATCAGCAAGGAAATTAACGGAATAGTCGCTACAACCGCTACCAAATTTCAGAACTATATCAAACGGGAATTTCAGATACGCAAGTTTAGCGTAGTAGGTGTTCACTATATCAGTTCCAACAGCGCGAAATGCAAGCGCGCTCTTTAACGTACTTGCTCGCCTGTAATTATTAACGAAAGATGGTGTCAATTTGTAGAATACAGCCGGCTTATCACTAATTGTAATACTGCTGTCCTCGCTCAAACCGTGATATTCGCGATTTATAGTGCAACCTATATCGCTTCCTATATCGGTTATATCTTTGGCATTGCCATCCATAGCAATACCGATACTATTAACTTTGAAATCGTCAAAATTGATAATACCGCCTACGGCTTGCTGCAATAGCTTCAAAAGGTAATTCGTTGATACAAACGGCTTTTGCACGCTCGTTCCATCTTTATCCTTTGCCGATACGCTTTTGAAGTTATCCGTTGTATCTATAACAAGGTAATCACTCACATTTATAACCTCTGACAATTTCACATCCAACGACCGCAACTCCTTACCAAAGGTTATTATAACACTGAACTCGCCATCGCTATACCCGCTCACATACAAACGCCCTTGTTCAAAAACGCCGTCAATCTCCGCCAAGCAATCCACGAAACCACGTGCCACGCTTGACTGCGTGCGGAACTCATCGGCGAAATCAAGCAAAGCCTTGTTGTTATTCGTTGCAGGCACTTGTATTGTCTGCGTGCGCTCAAACTCAGCCTTGCCGAACTTCCACAAGTTATTCGTTTTCTTGACACTCACGCTCTTTGCGTATGTGTCTAACTGCTTGCCGTTAATATAGATTTTCATCGCATCTCAAAATCAAATGTTATAGTACTCTGTGCAACGCCATCCACCACAGCGTCTTTGATATTGCTGCCAGTTATCTTTACAGCAACATATGTGTCGCCGTTTGGCATATAGGTAGCGTGTTTGAAAGCGTAAGACGGAAAATACATTTCCACTAATTCGGCATTCTCAAGCGTCTTGTAATAGAATAGGTCGTAAGGCTGCGTTATTCCGTCAAGGTAGAAAGACCCTACACGCACATGTTTTGACAACTCTTCGTAATAGTTCACGCTCTCCAACTCATTTGCGTCCGCTTTGTCTGACGAATAAGAACCCAAATAGAAAAGGTGCTCAACCGTTATACCCCAAGGCGTTCTCCATCTGATATAAACATACGGCAAACTGCCATTTGCAAGCGATACAAACCTATTCACGCTTTGTACGGTAAAATACTCATTGTATATAGGTGATATATTGTGCGCGCGTACCAACCTCGCTTCAAAAGTTTTATCGAAAGTGAAATCGTTATTGACTATATCGCCACTATAATTCTTACTATTTACACTCCAATAGAATTTGTTATTTATAATTTGTTCTTTTGTCAATTCAACCCATTGGAATTTACCTAAATAATACGCCCACCGATACGATTTACCCGCATCGGGATTAGTTAGCGCGCTACTCGCTATGCCTACCAATTCGGACGGGGTGATACGTTCGTAATTTTGCTTTGAATAGTTTATAGAAAAATACTTGTATGTGTCGGCATTGTTTAACGTTACCGATTGTTGTGTTCTACCGATAGAACTTGCAAGTTTCTTGTTTTTGTCATACAAACAAATTAACATATATAAACCGGCAGGTGGTGCGCTAATCGTTAATCCGTTGTAATTTTCAAAGATTGTTTTCGTTCTAACAATCACATTTTCAGGCATCCTTAACTGCTCAAATGTTTTACCAATATTATCTGGAATCGCGTAAACATTACCTTGTTCAATCCACAGCGGCAACCCGTTGCTGTCTAACTCTGCAAGGTTTCCAGTTGCTTTAAGCGTGTTGCGATATGTCTCCCCTAAATGTGCGTTCTTTTGTGCGTTTGTAAGCCACGCATCGGACGGTCTATAAGTTTCATACGGTACGCCCTCCATCTCGTACTCGTAGCCGCTGAAATAGTCATCATCACGCACAGCAGCAAGCATAGATGTGGTGCTTTTCTTACCGTCCCACAGCATCCTATTTGGCGGCACGATACGCGCATACGGAGCATCGCTGCACCGCTCAGGCACAAACTCCAAAAAAGGAGAGTAGCAGTCATAGGTAGTGGCGTTAATCGCTGTTGTATTCGTAACAACTTCTTCAAGGTAATTTTCATACGTTATGACAACGTTGAAATTGCCGTAATACTTTGCATAATAAGCAGACACATCCAAATAGAATTTTGAGCCTACAGACAAAGCATACCTGCCAAAATTGAGCGTCTTATCGCCTATCTTTACCGTATTGATATACGTGTCATCTTCCACGCCCTCGAAAATGAAATAATTTCGATCTTTCAAAAACACATCGGAACTTGGGTACGTGAAATAAAACGCGCCGTTCACACTCTTTTTAGTTACTGCCATATCTTTGCCCTCCTATTGATTAACTGTGTATATTAACTTGTTACTCTCCACGCTCGATGCGAAATCCTCGAACTCGCTATAAACCAACACTGGCGCTGGCAGTTCACGCACAGCCGCCAAAAAAGCCGCCTGCATGCGCTCGTAGTCAATCTGTGCAACCGCCGCGTTAGCGTTCGCCATGTTGAAAAGCAGTTGCCCTTGCTGCTCTTTATTGAGTATCAACTCTCCGCTATTCACATGCGCCGTCAGCTTGTCGCCCTCGTAACTCGTACCTCCGACAACACCACCGCCTGCAAACTTCCCCGCGTCTGCGCTTCCTATTATGCTCTTTGCCTGCGAGATTGTACTTGCAACAGTTCCAACTATCGCACCAATCTGTGCTACTACTGATATCATTGCGGGGATATTTGCAGGGAAAGGTGTCGCCGCCGCGCTCGCAATACCCGCGGAAATTGCTTTTGCACCATCTGCTATTGTTAGACCGCTCGTGAGTGCCACCTGCATAAGCGAAAACGCCTTGCTTGCTGCCGCGGCTGCTTTGTTTTCCTCTCCGTATTGATCTAACAACTTTGAAATCTCGCCAAAGGAATTTGCCCACACGCTAACTGTATTATTCATCAACGCCTCACGCTGTGCCTGCATTGCTGCTTCTTGTTTTTGCAGTTCTTCGTTATTCCTTTCTTGCGCCTGCGTGAAAGCCGTGTGTGCCTCTACGCCTTGCGCCAAAAGGTCTTTGTAGTACTCTAACGCCTCGGGTGTCCAACCTATGGAGGCGGCTGCCACTGCGGGGTCGGGTACATCCTCTTCCTCATCCTCGCGCTTCAACAAATCCACGCCATACTCCTTTTGCAACTCTTCCATCGTCGCCGCCACCTTTGCACCTGCATTCATGTAACTTGCGACAATAGCGGAAACTTCGTCATCCGTGAGTGCCAAATCACCCGCCGACAAAGTCGCCTTGTATTCCTCCGTGGTCTTGCGTAACTCCGACAAAGTGCCATTCAACTCACGCACCTTGTTGTTATAATTCGTTGTCTGCTCTGTTACTTTTGCCTTTGCCGCTGCGAGTGCGTTATTTGCTGCCGCGTCATTCTCCGACTGCGCCGCCTGCAACTCTGCGAGGTTCAACTCATCCTGCGCAATCTGCTTGCGCGTGTTGGCTGCTTTCAGTTCCAAGTCCCGCGCCTGCTCCATAAACGCAATACGCTGGTCAGTAGTGTATTTGTCCTTTTCTGATGCCTTTGCCCGTAAATCGGATATTTGGCTGTTTATCTGCGCTTCCTCAACTTCCCACTTCCGCTTTTTATCTATCAACGCCTGCTCTTGCGCGGCTATCTGCTTGGTAGCCTCTGCATTCGCCGCTACTTTTTCCGAAAGCCCCCAATCTTTGCCAAAAGCCTTGCCTACTGCATCCACTTTTTCTATCACCCACTGCACGGCTTTTGACAATCCGCCCAAAGCCGTAACGACCACATCACTCACTACCTTTGCGAAAGCGTCAAGTGCCTGCTTACCCGTGTTAATCACGCCCTCAAAAGGTGCAAAGGCTGTCTGCAACTCTCGCATCCTATCCTCTGAACCTTTGAAAGCGTCCACTAACGCATTAAAGGCTGTAACAATAGCACCAACAAGCACAGCCCACGGGTTGGCAAAAAATGCTTTTAGTTTACTCATGAAACCACCAACTCCTACACCCGCTTGGTCAAATGCTTGCACCACGCTCTCGGTGTAGTTACCCACATTCCGCCTATGGTCGCCTATTGCCGCTTCCTGCTCTTTTACGCTCTCATTGAGCGCGTTTATTTGGTCGGACAATAATTTTCCCGTCTGCGTGCTTTTTTGCTGCTCTGGTGTCAATCCACCATACGCCTTTTGCAACTGCCCAAGTAACTGCCGTTGCTCATCCAGCGTCATGTTTTGCGTGTCAATCGTTTTGTTTGACACCTGCAAGGCTGCGGTGCTGCTCTTTATCACCGCCTGCTGTTTCTTCATTTCAGCCTCAACACTCGCAAGTTGCTTTGCCTGCTCGCCGTTCGCATCATTACCCGCTTTTATGCTCTCCGTTAGGCTCTTTTGCTCTGATTTTAGTTTGCCCAACTCAACAATAGCCGATGAAAGTTTCTTTTGCACCTCATCGGTATTCACCTGCACATCTATGATAATCTCATCTGCCATAACTAAAAATGTGTTTTTGTACTTTGTACGCTTGTTTTCACAAACGCCTGTATCATGTTGCGCAATACGCTTTCTATCTCATTCCTCGCTGCCTTTGCTGGCGTGCTATACACATCCACCGGCAACCTGTGCCGCTGCGTTCCCTCACGCGCTATCTTGCGGGCTACAAAATAGGCAAAAGTGCCGCGCTCCGTCTCCGTGCCGAACTGCAAACCCTTGTCGCGTGTCCATTGTTTGATAATCTCGTAAAAGCCCACGGGCACCTTGCCCCCTGCACGCCCAACCTCCAAAGTGCCCAACGGCGCGTGGTTATTCCCGAACAATCCCAACCGCACCCCCGCGCCATCGGACACAACCGCAAGGCTTCCCACCGTTCGCCCGCTCGCGTTCACGTTTTGCGTCTCCATGTTCGTCGCAATATCCGCCTTGCAACGCTCCAAAATAGCCTCTATGTCTTGCCGTATATCTGCCATCACCGCACATTCACAAACACTTTGTACCGTTCCATCCGCTGCAACTTGCGCAAGCCGTTTTCCGTAACAGCGAAACTATACGCGGCGGGTTCTTCAACCTCTGCGCCATCTATTACATTGACTTTAAAAGCGTCATAACCAGCCACCTCATGCAATCCGTTTTGTGTTATCTCCAACTCTCTATACGGCAAATCGCACATCCCGTAACCATCCACCTCTCGGAGCGTTATGTTCACAGCTATACCCGTCAAAATATCCGTAGTGGTGTCATATACTCGCTCCGTGGTAACAGCCCCGACCACATCCAGCAAATTGCTTTTGCTAATCAACGAAACCCACCCGAAAGCCAAACGCTTGCAGTCATCGATAAGTTGCTCATTCTCGTAGGAGTTGAAATCGAACTCCGTCTTTTTGCAGAAAAATACAGCCAAATTCACACCCTCACGCAATTGGTTACGCTGCACATCCACCTCACCGCCTTTCAGCAGATACGCAAAAGCAATCGGGTCGCCGCCTATCTCTACACCCGACAACACCTCGTTCAACTCACCAGCTGCGTGGTAATAAAAGCGGCAACCCGTTGCACGCTCTATAGTCTGCTTTACCTTTTCAATAAACGTCATAACTTCCTCCTTTGTTGCTGTTTCAACTTTTCTTGCTCTATACGCGCCATGTTACGCTTGAAAATCGCGTCATTGTACCTATCCTTTGCCGCGGTCAGATAATCGCTCACGGTCAATTTTTCTGCCGCCTCATCGAAAGTGTGAAAGCCAAAATAATCGCGGCAAAAAACCAATAGATATTCAGCGAAACTCATCTGCTTTTGACCCGTCTTTGCCTTGCGCGTGTCCGCTGTGTCGGGTATAGAAAGACCGCTGTTTATCTTGTTGAACAAATCCACGAACTTGCGAAACTCCGAAAGCCACACGTATTGCGCCACCGTCATATCCTCGGGCTTGTTGGTATCTATCCCATACGGCGTAAAATCACCACTTGCAAAGGCTATAAAATCCACCAGACGTATATCCTCAAAACGCCCGTATTGCTGCAAAACGGCGGCTTTCACGCGCTCGCGGCTTTCGTCCGTCATGTTTTCCAGCACCGCCGCCGCGTCAAAAGTGATATGTTCATTCAATCGTAACTTCATAATCTAAAAAACAAAGTGCCAAAGTGCGCGGGCAAATAACTACAAACCCAACCACCTCGGCACTTTGCCCAACAAAAACAATTACTAACTAAAACCAACTCATCATGAAAAAGTACTTATCACCCCACCATCTCGGCGGTGTTATCGTCTTTGGGCGTTTCCACCCATTCCACTTTCAAAGCCTCTTCGTTCAGTCGTACCTGCTCTGCTTCGTACGCCTTGCGGGCTACTTCTTCTTCCTCTGCTTTTTTCCGCGCCGTCTCTGCTTCCTCTTCCTCCGTCGGAGGTAAAACGGCAAAGAAATCATCCTTTACTATCCCCTTTGCCAACAATTCGCGTGCATACTCATCCGTAAGCGTCTCAGGATAAATGTGCGCTTTGCCTTTCGCGCTCCATACATAGTGGTAACGCTCATTTTTCAACACGCACACCCTATCCGTGCCCGACTTGGTGCGCAAAATCGCGTATATCTGCACCGCGGTATCGCGTGCGCAGTTATCGCAGTTACCAACGCGGTATTCTATGCCCAACTCGCTGCAAAATTCTTGCAAGTCCTTACGCATCGCGCCGTCTATATGCTCGCTGTTAGCAATCTCACGCACACGCGCCAAAATAAACGCTTTTCGCTCTTTCTTCATAGTTCTAATTCTTTTGTGCAAAGTTACGACTTTTTTCTCGTACCTGCAAATGTTATGCAAAAAATCTGCTATAAATTTTCACCGCCGCAATAGTCAAAAGTATCGCCGCCGTTATACCAAACCACCACATCGTGAATTTGGCAAAGGGAGGTATATATTTTTCTTTGACCACCTGCACTTCTTTGTGTGCGCTCGTGGTGCGTATCGTCTCTCTCAACTGCTCCACCAGCACGCGCAAACTATCCTCGCCACACTCCACATCCACCAGCAACGCGCCGCCCGTATTCGTGGCTTTCGCGCTCGCATTGATACGCTCCCCGCGCTCGCTCTCTAACATCGCCAAAATGGCATTGTTATTGCTATCGCACTCCACAAGCAGACGGAGTGCCGCGGTGTCGGGGGCTACCATATACGTTGTATCGCGCCGCTCTATTGTGCGCTCCACGAAAACACTATCGCGCGTGCTCGTAACCGTTCCACGTGGAACACACCCAACCAACACAAAACACATGAAAAAGACAAATAACCATGTGTCCCACGTGAAACTATTACGCCTTGAACTCATACACTCTCTTTTCTTGCGGTAACACATCAATGTGCAACCAATTAACATCCGCCTCTATTCGCAAATTGCAAGGAGCGAATATAGCGTTTTCTTTTATCTTTTCCCGCATTTCCGCCGCGGTCATGTCTGGGCTTGACAAATCAACGCCCATCCCCAGCATGTGCGGCGAGACATAAAGTTTTCCTTTCTCCGTCTTTGACTTCACCAACTCACAGCAGTTGCAACGAAAGCCGCGCTGTTTGAGCGTCTTCGTGTTACACACCAGCGGCACTTGCAGCAACTCCACACGGAGCCACAGCAACACTCGCAGTAGGTCTGTGTGTATATACCGCCACGCCTTGTCTCCGTCGCGCTGCAAAACGTGCGGGCAGACCAACTCCGAAAGCGCAAAGAATTTCTGCACCTCGAAAAGCAAGCCTGCCCGCTCCATTCCTATGTAGTCGCTACTCCTTGTCATCGCTGATAGTAAGTTTCGTGTCGCCGTGTTCTAACTTTGCACCGACCCCTTTATCAACTGCGTGCATAAGCACAGCGAGGGCGGCAAATCCGAAAAGCACAGCGGCGGCTTTCAATACGCTGCCATCCACAACACCCATCGGAGGCATAACGAAACCACCGATTAGCATTGCGGCGGCAATCAACGCCAAAACGGAAAAAGTGATATACGCTTTCATCCTGCTGTTTGCTGATTAGACATTTAGTTCGTCAAGTGCTGCACCTAACCCTGTCATAGTGCAAATTACATTCGGCACAGGCTCATCGCATACAAGGTTAAACGACCACGCTCCTCCGTTCTCGTACTCATTGCGCGTTACGCTCGTAGGGTCAAGACGGAGTGGGCTGTACGCTCCGAAAATGTCGTTTGCACCACCATCGCCGAAAGTCTCCAACACAATAACAGCAGACATGTACAAACCTTTTTGCAATCCCATTACAAACTCTTCCGCTTTACCATCGCGCGTTGCAGGGATAGTAACGGGTATGGTCTTGGTGTACGAAACACGTCCGCTGTCCGTGTTACCTTGCACTGTAACGCCAAAAGGATTTTGCGCGTCAATAATAACAGGTAACGCTTTGCCGCTTTTATCATTCCATTGTGAAACAAAACTACCAAATTCACTAGCAGTATTATACAAAGCAGTTACTTTAATACCGTTTTCAGAAAAAGTAGGCGAAAGGGTGCCATCTATGGCACTCCCCGTGATAAGCAACGCCCTGCCCGTGTATTTCTGTCGCACCACGTTACAAGGCTCTATATACCCAGTAACATCAAAACATTTTGCCATAATCTCAAAGTGTTAAAAAGTTAGTACTAAAATAGACTTGACACACATCATCGCACTTCCGTACATCGCCGCCGTATTCGCCCGCTACGAGTTCCAACTCGCTGCGACACCTTGCCGCCACGGCGTTCAGCATATCCGCGCCGCTCGCTTGCGTACTCGCTGTGATAGACGTGCCCTTTGCCCCTGCACGTGTGGCGAAAGTGTTGCTACTCTCCAGCACGTACAAAAACGCAAGGCACATCAGCGCACCGCGCTCCAACTCATCATCCGCGGGCAACACGCCGCGCAAAGGTTTGAGATAGCAACGCTCCACCAACGCCTCCGCACTCGTAAGCACTTGCGAGGACACGTTGGCAGATACGTTCAATCCAAAATCCCTATATTCCTGTACGGTCATACGATTTTAGTGTTTTCATTTTGTTACTCTGCTGCACGCAAAACGGCTGTCGACTTGATACCATGGATAGCACCAGCCATATCCATTTCGTATAGCAGATACATCGCGTTCTCCTTATACTCAGGGAACGGAATCTCCAGCGTCTTGCGGATTTTAACGCGGTACTCATCGGGCGACATAACGATAGCGTGCAAGCCGTTTTCGTTTGCAAGGTATCCCTTGTTGATAACGCGCTCAACGCCCAGCATCTTTGCCATGTCCTCAAGCCCGATAATAGTAGCCGTGCCGCCGTTTCCGTAGACCATCTTACGGAGTTGTACCTCCAGCGCGGACGTGATAAACAACCATTTGCGGTCTGCTTTCACCTCCTTAACGGTGCGCAAAAGATCTACAAGCGTAACCTCTGCTCCCTCGGGATTGAGCACCGTGGTGAAAGCGTCAGTTGCTTTCTTCGTTCCGATAGTCTCAAAGGACGTAATCTGCTTGTTACCGCTGTTAACCTTGTCGCCGATAAGCATCGCGCGAACGGCTGCGGCTTTCACAGACTTGCGCAACTCTGCAACGGCACTCGCGAGGAGTTGGGTTTGCTGCCCCGCTTCCTCTGCGGCATTGAGGTCAGAGTTAGCGATACGCTGCATCTTGTACACCTCTTTGCACTCGATAGACTTACCATTCAGTGCGAGAGTTTGCAGGTCTTTGGTAACGCCCTTTTGGGAGGCTTTGTCCCATTGTTTTGCCACCTGATCGGCGTTGCTTTCATTCAACTCACCGTAGAACCATTTCGCAAACGGGGTAACGCTCAGAGCGTCAAACACCTCATCTGCGTCATCCTGCTTGATATTCAGGACGTAGTCCACCAACTGTTGGTAAGACAGCCCCGTGATATCGTTCTTGGTCATCACGCCCTCGATGGCATTGATAGCCTCCGAGTGGCTACGGCTGCGCAAAATAGCGTTTGCGACCTGCTCAACCACTTTGCCGCTAATTTTGTTTTCAACTTTCGCACCAGCAGCACCGCCGCGCACTACCTGCATGATACTCTCGCGCACCTCGGCAATCTTGTTTTCAACGTCCTCATTGCTTGCAAAAGTGCCTGCAATCTCTTCCACCTTTTTTGTCAGTTCGTCAATACCGTGCTCTTCGTCATCGTCTGCGAAAGACTGAAAAGCTTCCAGCACTGCATCCGCAAAATCCTTTGCGTCCCCCGTGAGGGCGTTCTTAATCCCTTGCAAACGCCCCAAGTTCATCAAAAAGTTTTTCTTCATAACCTCTTAATTTTTTTTGTTAAATAATCTATTCATCGCACCACCCTCCTGCGTGCGTTTTGTCTTATTCTCATAAGCAAGCCTATTGCGGCGCGTCTCTGCCACGGTCTCGAAAGGCACGCCATTTGCAGGCGTGGCAACCAGCGAGACGGACAAAAGCGAAATCTTTTTTATCAACTCGTAATCAAAAGACCCGTCTTTCTTGTAACGGTACTCGCTTTCTTCCACAAGCCCGCACTTGCTGAAACCTTGCAAAATACCGTTTTTCAGTTTGCTCTTTACCGCGGCGAAACTCGGGTCGTCCCTCGGGATATACCCGACCACATAAAACCCTACGCTGTTTGTTTCGATATACAACGCGCGACCGACAAGCCACTCGGGGCGTTCGTCATGCTGCACGTCCAGCACCACATTCAGCCCGTTTGCGAGGTAGTAGCGGGAAATGAAGTCATCAAAGCAACCCTGATCGTACCTTTCGCCGTTTTCGTTGGTAGTGCCCCACTTCATCTCGTACCCCTTGACTATGATACCATCCAGCAACTCCACATCATCCGCGCGCTTGGTGATAGACGAAAGCGGCAACGATTGTACATCCTGCCAATCACCAATAAGCACCGTGTCCCTAATTATATGCTTTTCCATCTTACAACGTATTTTCTTGCGGTTCCCCGCTGATTATGTAATCAATATCACCCAACCCCAAGTCGCGGGCAAACAGCCAAAAAGTCGCATTCAGGAAACGGCGGAAAGATTTGTATTTGGCTTTGTCGCCCTCCCGCAATTCGCCGCCGTTCGATAGGCTGCGGCTGTTTGCGCTGTCTATGATAGCAATCTGATTTGCGGGCACTTTGACACGGTCAGCAATCGCCAAAATGCACATGCGCACACGCTCCGTCAGTTTGTTATCAATCGAAGAGAGGGAGATAGTTTGAAAACGCATAGGCTTCGGAAACAGTATCACAGACTTTTGCTTCTTCAAAATCCCGTATTCGCTTTCATCCCCTCCGAGTTTTTTCTCGAATTCGTCTTTCTCCCACTTGGTCAAAGTCGGCTGAGTAGGCGCACCGCTTACGCTCTCGGGGCTCACAGATATAAGCACACCCATCCGCTCATTCGCCGTGTTGCTGCCGTTCAAAACATTGTCGAGATATTTAAGGTACGGCTTCAATAACTGCCGGTCAGACTTCCCAACAGCGCAAAAAGTCGGGCTGCGCATAACATACACCTCGCCGCCGTCAATCGCCTTTACATTGACCCGCGTTCCTTGCGTCTCCGTGATATATTCACCAACACCCAACAAGCGCAAGAAAATGCCGTTTGTTCGGTCAATCTTAATCACCGCGAAACCGTCATCAAAAAGCAAGTTCATCACCTGCTGCCCGTATGTATCAAAAAAAGCGGAAAAGGCTGCAAAGGTCTGTTTGTTCAACCCGTTATAGACAAACTTCGTATCATTGCAAATGTCCGTTAAAATGTCCACTATATTGTAAAACATCGCATCCGCAAACGGATACGAAGAAATAGCAATATCAACGTAAGGGCGGGTATTCTCAAACAAAACGCTGCGGTTGTGCCGCGACCTCCACTGCTCTATATAATCAGATATCCTTTTCATGCCCGCAAAGTTACGGCGTTTTTTTGATATATGCAAATAATATGCAAAAAATTTTTACAAATCAAAGAATTTTCGTGCCGTGAGTGTGCTCGCAAGCGCGTCCACATTGTCATCGTGCTCGCATTTCGGGTGCACCGAAAACTCGTATATCTGCTGCACAAAAGCGCGGTTATTGTCATTATCCACAAACAACACATCCGCCGTTATCGCATTGTATTTCGCCAAAATACGCTCTTCTTTCTTGCCCTTGCTATTCCATCCCTGCACATACGGCAAAGAGTTGTTTGCAAACTCGTAAAACTCTATTCCCTGCAAGCCGTTTGTCTCTATATACACAGCCCCGACATCATACGACTTGCACCACTCTTCCAGCACCTTGCACACATCGTAAGGCGTGCCAGCGTTCACGCTGTGCGTATCCACCACCCACGTTTTCTGTCCATCTGTCGCCGAAAGCACACACGCGAAATAGTCTGCACCACGGAGGGCGGACGGGTCGCAGAAAATGATATACCTTTGAAGTGGATCGTACGGTGTGCCGAAGTGTATGTTATCGCGCGTGAAAATGTCCCCGCTCAACTCGTAATACTCACCAAGAACCTGCACCTTGTAATTGTATATATCCACCTCCGTGGCATTCTCGCGCGTTCCCAAGGCTTCCAGCGTCCTAAAATAGTCAAGTTGTACCTTTGGCAAATATGGATTATCAAATGGCGTGGTGTGGCAAATATCGCACTCATTCACAAAGTCATCAATCCAAAAGCGTTTTGTCGGGTTATAGTCGATGAAAATCCCCCGCCGCGCGTTCACAGCAAGGTCTATATATTGCTGTTTGCTGAATTTGTTTGCTTCGTTCAAAAATAGGTAATCACACGCCACACCCTTTGCCGTCTCACTGTCTGCGTACGAGTTGAAAAATATACGTGTTCCCGTTTTCTTATTGCGTATCTCCCTCGGGCTTTCCAGCACCTCGTAATTGCCAAATGTAGCCGGATGGCTGCGTATAATATCCTTTGCGTCTGCGTGGCTGCCCAAACGCCCCTGCTCTTGCGTCATGGTTGCTATATTCACCACTATTCGCTCAATTGCACCCAAAAGCAGGAAAAACGTCAAAACGCCGTATGTTTTACCAGAACGACGTCCACCGCAAAAAACAAATGTACTTGCACCATCTGCCAAACGTTTTGCGATATATTCCTCAACCTTTGTCCGTGCCATATTTCGCCGCCCACTCTGCTTTTATCGCCGCCGCTGTCTCCGCGTCAGTTGTAACCTCCACCTGCTCCTTCGGTTTGCCGTGCGTTTGGTTGGTTAGGTCGAAGAAATCCTGCACTGTAACAGAGCCAGTTATTGCTTGTATAAACTTACGCCTTGCAAAAGGATTTTTTTTGTTTGAAACATAATCCTCCAACTCTTCCTGCGTCGCTTCACTCTCTACCCACCTATAAAAATCACGCATAGAACGAGCAGTAGAAGACGGCATAGGCTTGTTGCCGTTAGGTTGCCCAAACCAATGCGCTTTCTCACGTTCGCGACTTTCTTCGCTTTTGTAGTTTAGATTTTTTTTCATACCTTACGCAATATCAAAATACATTCTTTATTTTCGTAATCTGAAACGCCGTTGTTATTATCCATTCCAGATCCGCGAACATCCTCAACAATAAAGCCAACATCCGCCGCTATACGCTTGCCGTCTTCCAAAAGCGGATATTTTTGCGAACCGACCTGCAAGCAGAAAACGCCGCCATGTCGCAATCCTTTGTGCGCATTAGTAATCAATTGCCTATAAAAGCCATCGCGCCATAAATTGTAATTATTGAATTTCTCGTGGCTTTGTTCGCCGCCCTCGTATCGCTCCACATCAAAATACGGAGGGCTTGTTAGCGCAAAGTCAAAAGCGCACTCCTGTATATCGTAATTCTCAAAAGGCATACACAAAAGCGTTACCTGCTTTTCCTCTCGCAGATATTTACGGAAACGCTCGTACATTTCCGTGTTGCCATCTATCTGCTTTTGCGCTGGGTCTGTTGCTGTATAACTACCAGCAACACTTGCCAAAAATCCGACAAGTCTCCCGCCCCATCCAGCGCAAGGGTCAAGCACATATCCACCATCAGGACAAAACTCATTTATCAAATCCCTTGCAAGGCTTGCAGGAAAATCAAGCACTCTTTTCCCACCTCTGCAAGGTTGGCTGTTATTATACAAAGAAGTCCATGATTTTTTTCCATCATCCAAACAAAAACGCTCACCATTAACCTTGCCCGAATCAATGCATGCACGGTATTCATCTATAATATTTTTATGCCCGCCGTTTGCTGTAGTCTCCATTTGTGGGTGAAACGCAATAGCATTGCTCCTTGAGTAATCTTTTACTCCGTTTATAAAATTGACAAAATCAACCTCAGCCGTGCCCTTTCGCACGAACTGCCAACCGCCAATCTTATCATAACACTCCATTATATCACGCATTGCGCTTCTGAAAGCCTCATCCAAACACTTATTATAGAAATCATCCTTTGTGCTTTTATCCTTTTTGCAGCCCAAATCAACATCGGGTATATTTATTTGCAGACTTTCAATTTGCAGGCTGTTAAGATTGGCACGGATCTCTTCTATATTCCATTCCACCTTATCGCTCGTTGCATTATCAGCAGCCGCCAATAATTTGCGCTTTTCGTCATCTGTTCGCAAATCATTTCTTTTTACAACAATCAACTCCGAGCCGTCAGTCTCAATAATTCTAGTCTTTATACCAATAGACTGCGCCTGCTCATAAACACCATTTCCCGCTATAATCTCGCCCTCGCTGTCAATCAGTATGCTACGACCAGCCCCGCAATTTTCAAGGCTTGTCTTTATCATTCTCTTGTTTTGTTTTGAATGTTTGCGAAAATTGCGCCTGTCAAATTTAATCTCCTGTTCCATAATTTACTTTTGTTTTTATCACGCGTATAATGAAACCCTCTAAATGGGTTGTTTGCCGCAAAATTACTGCTTTTTTTTGATACCAGCAAATAAAATGCCAATAAATCGAACCTAAGCCGCCAAATTTGCCCGCTGTCGCGCTTTTCTACCTCCGACAAAGTATTTGTACCAAGAAATGTTTTTAGCGTCTCTTACGCCAAGTTTGAAATATCCCATCCGTCAAAGGTAAATATACCGACTTGCAAAACTTGCAAAACTTGCAAATCAATGGTAAAATTTTTGCAAGTCGATTAACTAACTGAAAATCAATATATTATAAAATTATAAGAAATAAAACTTGCAAAAGTAAAAAATATATTTGCAAGTAGTTAATTATTTGATAATCAATTAGTTATAAGTAAAACTTGCAAAACTTGCAAAAAAAATAGTAATTTTCTCGCGTGTATATACGTGTGTGTACGCACGCACACATGATAAACTCTTTTTTGGACTTGCAAGTTTTGCAAGTTTTGCAAGTTTTGGCTTTATTATATTGATATTCAATAAATTAACGACTTGCAAAAGTTGTTGCAAGTTTTGCAAGTTTTTGCAAGTCGTAAAATTTTTGCAAGTCGGTTTTGCAAGTCGGTCTTTATTTACTTGATATAAGCGCGGTGAAATCATCGTAACTTGATATGAAATAGATTTTGTCGGGGAACTTGTTTTGCCAAAACACCTGCTCGGGTCTTATTTTGGATCGTGCGTCCCTCTTAAACTCTACCATGATAAAACGCCCCTCGGGTGATAGGAGGGACGTGTCGGGCACTCCTTTGCAGCCGTCGGGCACGTTCTTCCACATCACCCAACCTTGGCGGCGTGCATAGTCTTTGCACCGCTTTTCGAGTTCGTATTCTTTGTGTGTCATAGATATCACTGTTCTATTATTCCGTCATCCTTGATACCTAACCACTCACGGACACAGCGTCTTTTGATATACAACGCTTGGAGTTGGCTGTTAATTTCGCGGTCAAATATAACGGCTTTCATATCTTCTTCGAGACGCGATATTTTTTCATTTATGATAAACAACTCGTTTTGCTTCTTTTCTCGCACCAAATCGTTTATATTGCACTCCAGCAGGCTTTTATCATACTTCACGCCATTGCGTTGTCTGCGAATTTCACCTCTATCGCGTATTTTCTGTTGGTACTCCTTGATTTTGCTAAACACATACCTTGCGCGTGGCGTGTTATGCTTTTTCAACCAAAGTTTTATATCCGCATCCGTTCTACGCATTAAATTACTCGCTGCGTGCTCGCTATATCCTATCAACGCTGCTATATCGCGCAGCTTTATTGTTTTGTTCGTTTTCATTGTTTTGTAAGTGTTAGAAATTGATTTTGCTCTTTGTCTTTCTTTGCCAGCGCGGACACTATCCGATCTTCACATGTGCCGCATGTCACAAACGACACCACGCGCACTTGCCGCGTCTGTCCTTGCCGTGCCAGCCTCGCGTTACCCTGTGCCCATAACTCATAGTTCCATGTTACGGACGACCACACTATGATACGCCCTCCCGCCTGCATGTTCAGCCCGTGCCCCGCGCTTGCAGGGTGCGCGAAAAGGCACTCCGTTTGTCCTGCATTCCATCTGTCGAGAAATCCAGAACGCTGCACGCTCTCGCACTTTACACCCCTTGCAGTCAAAAGTTCATGCAACCATAACTCCTCCTCTCGGTAAGCATAAAAAAGCAATACTGGCTCGCCTGCATCTTTACAGTCCAAAACGAAATCCGCAACGGCTTGCAACTTGGTGCAATATTCTGATCGTATCGCTCCACCGTCCCCAGTATATACAAACCCGTTGCACAGCGTTTGCAATTTGGTAAATTTGGCTCGTTCGTCCATTGATAGCGTATCGCCTCCTATATTCAACTGCAAAAAAGCGTCTGCTGTCATGTACTGCTCGAGCTCGCTTGCCGTCAGTTCCACCTTTCGCGTCTCGTAGGATACGGCGGGGATATGTAGGTAATCGGCGGCTGTTAGTGTAAAAATATTGTCTTGTATCGGATGCAAGACACACTCCAAAGGTACGGCTAATTTCCATTTGTGAAAAGCAAGCCCACTACCTGCCAGCGCGTCCTTGAAATAGGTTGCACGCCATGCGAAAAAGTTGTATCCGTTAAAACTCAAACCGACCGCTGCGGCTTGCCCGTATATGTCTATTGCCCCGTTTGCCAAAAACGTGCCCGTAAGCCCTACTTTTCGCGCCGCCTTGATTTTCATCACCGACTTTGTACGCGCTGCGTCTATGCTCTTAAAACTCGTAAGTTCATCAATCACCAGCAAGTCAAAAGTCATGCCCTCGCACTCTTTTATGTTATCGCGTGATATAATCTTGTAAGGGTGTGCCGTGTCTTTTAGCGCGAGAGCCCGTTTTTTTTGCGTTCCAGCGCATACAATCATTTTTTGGTATATTTGTACAAGTCCCCATTTTTTAGCCTCTGTATGCCAGTTATTTTCAGCCACGCGCTTTGGTGCGACAATAAGGACGGACGCGGGGGAGGCGCGTCGGATATACTCCAACACCGCCGCCGTCTTCCCGAGCCCCATATCAACGGACAAAATGCAATTCGTGTGCGCTGCAATAAAATCAGCGCATCGTATTTGGTATTCGTGCAAGGTCATAATGTGTGTTTTGTTATTGTTAAAATAGGGTTAGTTGTCGTTTCTCTGCGTCTATGCGTTGGCAGGCTTTGTCGTAGTAGTCTTTGTTGAGTTCAAAGCCGATAAAGTGCCGCTTCTCCTTGATGCACGCCACGGCAGTCGTGCCGCTACCCATGAACGGGTCAAGGACGGTCTGACCTTCTTGGCTGCTGTTCACAATAAGCGTCTGAATGATATTGAGCGGCTTTATGGTAGGGTGTCCCCACTTGTCTTTGTCTTCAATGTTAGGGGCTGTCAGCCAATAAGTTTTCTTGCTATCGAAGTTCCCATACACTTGCACACCCTTCTCACGAAAGAACAGGCAAAACTCCGTGTCGGTTAAATACTTATTACCGCAAGCAGGCACAACGCTTGTTTTATGCCATGTTAGCAAATTCCAATTACAACCGCGCTTTGTTACAAAATAGTCAAGATATCCGATTATTTGCTTTTGTGAACAGAAAATATAAATGTTCACCTTCTTCATAATTCGACATAATTCGTCAAGAACCGCCTGCTCGAACCCATCTTTGATATCGTGAAGTTCCTTTACATATTGAGCACCTTTGTCAGAGTCATAGAGACCGCCTCCTTTGTTGTCCAAAATATAGGGTGGGTCTGTCGCCACTAAATCCACCGATCCATCGGGTATCTGTTTCATACCTTCGAGGCAGTCAATGTTATAGATTTTGTCGAGTTCCATTGCTGTGTGTTGTTTTAGTTGTTAAAAAGGTAATTTATCTGTTTCTTCTTTACTCTCTACTTCATTTTCCTGCTCGCTCTCGTACTGCCCGCGCTTTATCTCATCTGCACGCTTGCGCAAGTCATCCAACAGCCAAAAACGCCCCATATATCGCTCACCGAAAATATCCTCTGCCGCTTTCGTAATCTCCTTGCGTCTTTTTTGGGCTTCGTTGCCCATTTGCCGCGCGAAATAATCCACGAAGAACTTGCATGAAATCTTATTCTCCACGGCAAATCTATTGCCCGCCACATAGTTTGCGTTACCTATATATGCCAAAAATTCTTCTTTTTGCATGTCGAGAGCAAACTCATCCGCCCGCTCCGTCTGCTCGCCTCGCTCATCGGAGGCATCGAAAATGTCATCTGCAAAATCGTGGAAATCTATGTCTGGTGCATTCACGCAATAGTCTTTCACCAATTCCAGCACCTCACTATCCGTCATCTTTTGCGCGGGCTCGCTCTCTAAATTTATTGACAAATAGCGTCGGTCATTCCAGTCTTTGATAAAATTGACAAGCGGCTCGTTGCTCGTTGCAATATAGTTTGGCAAACCCTGCCACGTGAACTCTTGCCCGTAAGGTAGCCGCGCTGAACCATCGCGACCCGTAATTAGTTTTTTGAAATCTGCATAGACCTTGCTCATGTCGTTAAAGAAACACTCATCCATCATCGCACAGCGGCACTCTGCTATCTTTGGCACGGCAAAGCCTTTAATCTGCATTTCCGTTTGCAGGGTAGTGGTGAAATAGGCATACCGATCCATATCCTCCGACCCATTCAAAACGCATACCAAAGCCTTTGCCAGCGTGGTCTTGCCTGTTTTCTTCTTCTTTCCCCACACATACAACATCCGTCGCAAACTATCTGGGAACTCCCTGCCTGCTCGCACTTGACAAACGAAAAAGTGCAATTTCTTTTCATCTATCTCACTCAACCCATAGCACGCTGTCAGACGCTCATACGCGGCTTTGTAGCGCGTCAAATCCTTTTCACGGTCAAACATACTGCTCACCATCTTTTCGCGCCTCATACGCGCGTAATTGCCGTGCCACATTTCCCCGCTAATCGCGGCGGGGTATTTGTCTATTTGCGCCTGCTTGCCGAAAATATCCGTAAAACGGCGCAAAAGGCACTTCATAGACGGTATGGATGTTTGTGTTTGTTTAGAACCTAACCATTTATCATCACACATAGCTCGGCAAAGTTCAACTATCGCCCGCTCTATTTCCTCCCTGCTGTCGAAATCAAACTGCGACAAAAACGCCACCATCGTATCGCCGCGCTCGCTCGCTGCAATAAAAGCGGCTGCGAGGTCGCTCGGTCTGTCCGATGTGCTGTTTGTGGCATTATATTCCGTGATTTTCATTGTTTTTGTTGTTGTTTGTTGTGTTCGGTGAAAATATCCAAAATATCCGCACCCTCGAAAGGTGCTTTCGTCTCCATAACATTGCTTATATTATACCCGTATTTCTGTGCCGTGCGCGACCAGTTGTAGAATTGGGCATTGTCGGGTATCATCATCACGCGCCGCCCCTCCAAAACCTTGTGCATTCGTTCGTTTTTCAGCATTTGCGAACCTCCGCACGCAATCCACACCGCGCTCGGCATAATCTCAGCCATACACGCCGCCGTTTTCTCGCTTTCTACAATTGCTACAACCTTATTGCAATCTTTCAAAAGGTGTTCACCGAAAAAGCACTGTTGTAGCGTGTTGCCGTTCACATACTTTGCCAAACCTTTGCACTTGTGCCCCCACATAACGGGCGGCATTTCGTTTTTGTCGCGGTGCCCGTCTGCTTTGTACTTTATCATTTTGACTGCTCGTATAATTCCGTTTATATCACGCTGCACAAAGCACACACGCCCGCGATATTCGGCTATTTGGTAACGGTCAATCGTGTGTAACGCGCTCTGCACGCCCAAAAGGTCGGAAAGGAATTTGTAAAACGCGGTCGGAAAACGGAATTCCGTGCATACCATATCGGATATATATATCGGCACATCGGTCACCACAGCCTCAGCAACCTTTGGCACATCCGGCAATCCGTCGCCGCTCGGGTAGCAGATATATCCACAGTGCTGCTCGCGGTCGCAACGTCCGTATTGTGCCCCTGCAAGCGTCTTTCCATCCGCCGCGCTCACGTAAGGGACAAACCGCCGCTTGCCGCAATTCGGGCAAATCTCCTTGCGACTTCCTTTGCGCAATTCCCATTTGTAGTTCTTCGTTGTCATCGTATGGTCATTTTTTGGTCGTTCTCGTACCAATCGCCGCCTATCTTTTTGAGTTTGCGCCCCAAACGCCGCGCACATCGGAGGTATTTTTCCGCACGCTCCCCGCATATATTTTGCGCGTCCAGCATGTGTTGCATAGCGTGCATGCTATCCCCGTGCACTGCCATCCACTCCGTTATGCTCTTGCTAATCTTTGCCACCTCTGTATAGGAGGTGAAAATTCCGTAATTCGCCATATCAAAAACTTTTTTCAAAACCCCCGAGGTCTCCCTCGGGGGCACAAAAACAAACAATAAAACAATTAAAATGCCAAATCCTCTGCTATTTCCTGCGCTACCTCATCGGGCAAATTGCCCTGCTGCGCTGCGCTCTCATCGCTGAGGTCGGCAAACATATCAGACTGCGTGCCTACCAGCAAGATACCGTTTGCCCAATAGCCGCTCGCCTCTTTCTTTGTAGCGTCTCCGTGGAGGGCATTGAAATCCAAACAAACCTCCCATCGTTCGCCGTCCAACTCCTCATTTGTCGGGCGTGCAACTTGTTTCACCACGCCATTCTCCTTGCGGAAGAACTTGCATTTTGCACCGACTTTCACCTTTACGGCAAAAGCCTTGCTGCCATCTTTGCGCTCGAACTCTTTTGCGAACTCTGCCACGCACTCTGGGAGCGCGTCAGGTGCGAAAGTCATATTAAATCCGACTTGCTGTGTGTCCGCTTTCAGTTGGCGGTCGGCATACGCTTTTCTTGCGTCAAACTCGCGGCAGTCGAAGTAGCCGCAAACATTGTCTAATCTCATAATAGTAAAATTTATAAAAGGGTAACACTTAAACTCATTTTTGGCTCTTCGGTTGCTTTTGCCGCGCCTGTTAAAATAAGGTTCTCTTCAACTGCCTTGCGCTTGTTGGTAGCAATAGCCGCCTGCTGCTCGTAACCTGCTATCTCTGCGGTCAGTTCGTCCCATTCTGCGTTGCCTGCAAAGTCGTACTTCATCGGAGACTGTCGGAGCGATAATTTTGCGTTACATGTGTTTTTGCGCTGCTCTGCGCTCATACCTGCTACCGCCGCTGTGGCATACGGTGCAACGATTTTTAGCGTCTCCTTAACGAAGAACTCCATCTGCTTGAGAATTACCAAATCCTGCACAGCCTTCGTGTCATTTCCGCCATCGTATCGAGACTTAATGTCTTCAATCGCCGCAATAACGTCGTTTTTTGTTGGCATCTCTTTGCCATCTTTGACAACTTGTAGTAAATCCATAATAGTAATTGTTTTGTTGGTTAATAATTAGTTTTATTTGTTCAGCAGTATGGCTGCTTCAATAACTTTTCGCGCGTCATCCGTCAAATCGTAGTGGGTAGTAATCACCTCCAGCGTTACGCTTTTATCTGCCATAATCCTATCCACTATCTTTTGCAGCAACGGTGACCCGAACTCTACCAGCGTTTTGCTGCTTTTTGCCGCTTTTTCTTCGTTTTGCGGCGTTTTTTCTTTCGGTGTGGTACTTTCTACCTTTGCGGCTTTTATTCGCTCCCATTCGCTGCGTATCGCGTTCAGTGCGTTTTGCATTGCGCAGCCTATCTCCTCGCTGCTCTCTATCTCCCACTCGCCGCCTAACTTTACGCTCTCATAATTCCCTGCATTAAAGGTACAGGATACCTCAATTTTTGTCAGTTTCATGTTGTATTGTGTTTTTGTATGTGTTTTTGTATGTGTTTTTGTCAAAAACGCACCGCGCTTGCGCGTGTCCCAGGCATTACTCAGTTGACACATTCGCAACATTTATACAAGCGCGGTGCTCGGTCTCCGTGGTTGGCGGGTTGGAGTTATAGTTTGTTGATACTTTCCTTCAATTCATTTTCTCGCGCTTTCATTCCTTCGAGTTCATTTTGCAAGGCTTGTTTTAGAATTTTATTATAATCATTTTCTCTAATACGAACGGAAATACAAGTAATTGCCATATAACTGCTACACAAATCCGTTACAGACACTCTATTATCTCCAATCTTAAAAGATACTGAACTTTTTCCATCTACTTTGCAATCGGTGTACTCACCTTGCGCAATCTTTGCGCTTAATTCTTCTTTTGTCATAGTTGTTATTGTTTATTTGTTAGTAATCGTAACCTATGATAATAAACTCGCCATCAATCTTTGATAACCATTTGTCAATATACTTTTGCGCTTCTTTGCTCGTTGCAAAATGCTTCGCTCGGCTTAATAATTGTGTGCGCTCATGACGCGTGCGCACAAACTCGGTGCGAAAACATTTTTCACCGTTAATAAGTATTAGAGGCTTACCGTTATAAATTGCAATCGTCTTGTGTTCGATGACATAATAAAGTATCATAATTGTAATAGTTTTATTATTATTTTCTGAAATACTCGAAATCAACACCTGCACGCTCGCAAGCGTTCTTTGCTGCTGTCAAAGTGCGATATTCGCCTTCTATTGGTTGGTTCGTTACCTCTCCATTTGGAGCAACCAATCGAAGGTCTTTGCTGCACTCAATCTTCCAAAAATACTCATACTTGTTGCCGCGTATGCTGTACACTTGGCGGATGTTTCTTCTAATAATAACGGTTGTTTTCATAATTGTAATTGTTTTAATTGTTAGTTGTTTTTGTTTGACGGTGCAAAGGTACTACTATT
>JAEDDH010000057.1 GCA_016293845.1 Bacteroidales bacterium
TTTGGCAACCGCACTTTTTCCCGCCTCGTAACATTTCAAAGATTTTCATACGGGTGTCTTCACACAAAGCCTTTAATATTTTAGTACATTCTAATGCGTCCATAACGCCCTCTCGTATTTATGATTATCTATATTATACACATCATATAGACGGTTGTCAATCAATTTTATGCAAAAAAAATAAACTTTGGCACTTTGGCGGGTGCTTGAATAAACAAGCGCGGAGCAGAGCTCCGCGGTCAAGCACCCGCCAAAAAACTCACTTCAACTCAGATAAAAAGGTCAACTCAAAGCCGAACGGAACGGGGCGTTCTCGCTAAACCGCTGCGAATCGCCCCGTAAAACCGCAGTCGGCATTTTTTGAGTTTTGTTCCTTTTTAATCACTGGGTTTTTTCGTTTCGTATTGTTTCGGGCGGCGTGTTTTCACGTCGGTTTTTTTATTGCCACATTTTCGCATTCCGCAGACATTTTCGTCTTATAAAAGTCTGAAAACTAAAAAAACACATATTTATACAACCCACATTATTTGTTTTCAACAGTCATTAATTGTTAAGGTGTCAACGCATCACAAATTGGCCCTTTTTTGTCACACGAGTGTTCCGATATCCATTTATTCATAATGGTATTTTTATGTTGCTTCTTAAAACCCCAATTTTTTTTAATTCGGACAAAAGCTGTCGTAATTAAAAGTTAATCTATAGGCAGGAATAATTTTAATTGTCGCAAAACCTGCAACAGTTGGTAGGTATTATTTTCTCGAACACAAATTATTTAAAGAAAAAATTCAACATAAAGGTTTCGTCACGTTTCAAAATCTGCAACGTGAGCCATGTAAATTAAAAGCAATAGGGAAAATATTTTTCAAAGTCGCAAAGAACTTGCGAGTTTGAAGTTTACACTCAAACAAAAAACACGGGGACGTAAAAAATGCTACAAACAAACCTAAACGTAATAGCTGTCGGTGAGCCGAATTTAGATGTTTTATCCAACGGCGAAAAGAGTTCTTTCTTTGAATCGCTGTTTTCGCGAATAGTCGAGATTCATAACGAAAAACAAGCCGAGACTTTTGCCATACAAAAAATCTAATAAAAGGAGGAAAAAATGAACAGCCAAGATATGAAAATCTACTTTGACGGCAGTCACTACATCGGCATCCCCAAAGGAGCGTTCCCAAGTAAAAAAGGACGCAAAAGACGCGTCGTCAAACCTATGCAACAAACACAAAAAGAACAGACGGTTGAAACACCAACCGAAACCACAAAAGAGCGTTTAGAAAAGGCATACAAAGAAAGCCAATCTCTACCCAAGAAAGAACGCAAGACGCATATTAAAGAGACATTGAAAGAAGATTTCGCCGACAAAGACGAGTTGACCGTTTTTGTGGACAAACACGTTGAACGAATGAAAACCAATGCCATAAAACGCAAAGTACGGCTTATGCGTAAACTATGGCTACAAGATTGGGACTATTTTTGCACCTTTACCTACTCAGACGAACTTCACACCGAGGAATCTTTCCGCAAGAAACTATCCAACACTCTCAAACACTTGGTGGCAAGAAACGGTTGGAAATACGTAGGCGTTTGGGAGCGTGGCAATGATACTAACAGACTGCATTTCCACGGTATCTTCCATATCCCCAAGATGATTGGAACACTGGAAAAAGTAAAGGATTACGATACCCGAAACCACCGTATGCAAACCACATACCAAAACAGTCATTTTCTCAAACACTTTGGTAGGAACGACTTCAAAGATATAGCCACGCAAGACGATATTTCCTATGCGGCAAAATACATAACCAAGTATATGGAAAAGTCTGGAGAGCGTTTAGTCTATGGTGGTAAACTACCAACTTATTTCCATTCGGACATATTAGATAAAGACGTGGCTTGTCCTTACGGAGTGGACGATAGAAAGGTATTACTATTCGACAACTTCACTTGCATAAACGAGGGCGAAATTCTTGGCAAAGTAAGCAAAGAAGTAATAGACCAATTGCCTAAGAGCAACTAAATAATATGTCTTTCGCAACGGGAGCGTAAACGAAAACGGCTTGTCCGTCAAGGGTAAAGTGAATTGCTTGTTGCAACCCTTGACGAACAAGGAAGCCTAATGCTTCACCGACTAATACGTTTGCTTTATTTAAAAAATGGACAAACACAAACCCGTTTCCGTTTATCTCGTTCCCGTCGAAAGACAAAAATAAATATAATAAGGAGAAAACAAATTATGGAAAATACAACTAAAACAGCAGTAATATATGCTCGGTATTCAAGCGATAGTCAATCGGAGCAGTCCATAGAAGGGCAACTGCGAGTGTGCAACGAGTATGCCAAAAACAACAATATACTAGTCCTAAAAACCTACATAGACAGAGCAATGACAGGCACAAACGACAACCGCCCGGACTTTCGCCAAATGATTGAAGACAGTAAAAAACATCAATGGCAGATAGTCCTCGTGTACAAATTCGATAGATTCAGCCGAAACAAGTATGAAACAACCAAGCACAAGAAAACGCTTAAAGACAACGGTGTTAAAGTCGTTTCTGCAACAGAATACATTCCAGACAGCCCCGAGGCTATTATTCTTGAAAGCATGATAGAAGGCTATGCGGAATACTATTCGGCAGAACTTTCCCAAAAGGTAAAACGCGGAATGAACGAAACACGTCAAAAGGGAAACTTTACGGGCGGATATTTAATTTATGGCTACAAAGTGGAAAACCATAAAGTAGTCATAGACGAAGAAAAGGCCGAAGTCGTGAGATTTATTTACGAACAGTATGCTCGCGGAGTGTACGTAAAAGACATTATTAAAACGCTAACCGAAAAAGGTATATTCAACCGTGGAAAGAAGTTTGCGAAGAATACCGTTTACAATATACTTAAAAACGAAAAGTATTCGGGAGTGTATCACCACAACGGCGAAACGTTTACCAATATGTATCCGCAAATAGTTCCAACAGATTTGTTTGAAGTCGTGCGGAAAAAGACGGAACAAAACAAATACGGAAGCCGTAGCGTGGAAGTTGTGTACCTTCTTCGCAACAAAATTAAGTGCGGTTATTGCGGTAGCCCTATTTCTGCGGAATGCGGAACGGCAAAAAACGGAGAAAAGAAACGGTATTACAAATGCTTAGGGCGAAAACATAAAAACGGCTGCACAAAATCTCAGGTGCGAAAGGAAATACTCGAAAAATACGTTTTAGACAACGTTGTAGAGCAAATGAGCAAACCGGAAATATTAGAAAAAGCAGTTGGCTATCTTTTGCAAGTGCAAGAAGAACGCATTAAGAAGAATTCGGTTGTCGCCAATCTCGTTAAAGAGAAACGACAAACCGAGAACGCAATAAACAACATTATGGACGCCATAGAGCAAGGCGGACAAAGCGCAACGATTATGAAACGTATGCGAGAACTCGAAGAAAAACTGACAGACATCGAAAAGCGATTGACGATAGAGAAATCTCAAACTGCATTCAGGCTAACAAAAGAGCAAATAATTGACTATTACAAATCCGCACTCATAAAAGAACCATTGCAACTCATAAACAACTTTGTAAAGGAAATTCAACTTTACGACGACAAGATGATAATTATCTACAACACCCCAAAACCGATAAACCTTGACGAGAGTCAGGGTTTTTCTTTTTACGACAAAAACGTAAAAATGCCTTACGTGATACAAAACAAAAAGTACTACGGCTTGAAAGATTTTCGGCTAGTAATGCGGCTATGATAGGTTGCAATGTTTCCGGATTTTTCTCCTTTCGGCTTTGCGTTGTAGCACAGAGAAAAGCGGAAGTAAACGGCAAAAATTATTGCCTAAAACTTCCATATTGCCTATTGCAAACATTGATTACTACTCCACAAATACAAAAGTCAAGGAATGTCATCTCATCCTTGGCTTTTTCGTTTCTCAAAAAGATATTTACTATTAACAACAACGCAATAATTTTCGCTTTTTCGTTGACTTCCGTATTGCTAACATCAAAACAACAAACATCAATCTTTTCCCTGTGCTACCTCGTCTTTGCCGAAAGGCGAAGAAAACACTTCGGAGGTAAAGAAAATGGAAAAGAATGATTTTAGCATTCTCAAAGACGAAATTTCTCAAAACAACGTACTTGCTATGGCGGAACTGATAGCAATGTCCGAAACACGCTTTCTCATTGGATATATGGGGAACTTCATGCAGAGAATACACGCGGATTTGTACGTAGATATACTGCACAAAAACGATTTGGGCTACGTTTTCAGCGATTCTTACGATTTAGTCCAAGAAGGAGCGTTGTTCCTTTGCGAACATTACGGAAAACACTTGAATGACATAATAGGCTATTCAAAGAAAGGCAAGCCTATTACCATAGAAATTGCTTGCATACGCAAGATGACGAAACTTATTAACCGCAAAACAAGCAGTTACTACCACAATGTGAGCCTTGAAGCATTAACCCCGGCAAGTGAACCATACACTGAAACGCAAGAAGAAAAGATGCAAAATTACACAACATACGATGCAATCATAGAGAGCCTTAACCTAACGGAAAATATGCGCATTGCCTTGGAATGTCGTATAAAAGGCTTGAGCTTCCCCGAAATAGGCAGAGTGCTTTCAAAAGCGCAATCCACCGTGTTTGAGTATTTCATCAAAATGCGCCAGAGATATTTGGCTATTTACGGGTAAACAAAGTATGTATCCCCAACGCTAGTTCAAAAGGGATACGAACCTTTGACCCCGATTTTCCTTTCGTTTCTTGGCACGAAGAATGCCGCAAAACCGACAATATATTGAACTTTTGCAAAGAAAAAACCTAAACCAAACTTTTTAGGGTTCGATTTAGGTTTTGCTTGGCGGAGGTGGAGGGATTCGAACCCCCGGGGGCTGTTAACCCAAACGGTTTTC
>JAEDDH010000019.1 GCA_016293845.1 Bacteroidales bacterium
GAAAAAGACTTACAAGGTGGTACTGATAAGTGTCAACGGGGCAAAACTACCGAACCTAAAAGATTTAGAAAATTATTTAAATAAGGTATACCGTCAGTGCGCAGATAGTTTTAAAATCGAAACCCGCGACCTCCAAGTCAGCGGAATCGAAAACTTCACCCACGGCGGCACCAAGGTAGCCGGCTCGGTATGGAACGCATCGCAGAAAGCCGAGCTCGAAGCTTTCGGCGAAAAATACGAAGACAACACCGCCTACCTGTTTTTCATTCCCAAAGCCGAGACAGGCGGCGTGGCGGGCTATATGCCTCGCTACTATCCCTACGGATTCATCTACCCGGGAGCAGCAAACCGCACCATAGCCCACGAACTTGGTCACGGCATCGCCGGACTCGAACACCCCTTCCCCGAATCGCAAGTCTCGGGCAACACCCAAAACCTTATGGACTACCGCGACGGCGAAGAACTTTGGCATTTCCAATGGGATATGCTCCAAGACCCAGCGAGAAAAATATTCAAGTGGTGGCAGAATGAGGAGGGGGCGGAAGCATATAAAAACAATTCTAATTGGTATGTATCAAGAGTGAAATAATTGATAAAATAAAACAAATCTCCAAATACTTTTATTTGCCAAATGGCAAAATTGCAAATTATTCAGTCTATGATCCATCAGGTTTCTACACCTCAGCAGACGGAGATGCTCCAAAATCGTATGGAGCCGTAGCCACTATCAGGTACAAGGATTATGATTTCGCTTTGACTTATAATACATTAGATAAGGAGAAGCACATATACAAAAACGCAGGCTATGGACAAAAAGTCAAAAACACACAGGGAGAAGTAGTTACTAACACTACTTTCCCTATTCAAGATAGTGATTTTGATGGGAAATACGAACCAGTTAAAGTTTTGATTGATGGACAAAAAATCAGTGTTTATAAGTATCTAACTCAAGAAGAAGGCACATTGGTGGCAGAATTTGATAATGCTGTTTGTAATTGCCGTCCTGCCGACTATCAAACCATCGAAGTTGATACTAAGTTGGAACAACTACTTGAAAAAAGATCCAACGGAGAGAGTCAGTACTGGTTCTATGATGTGAAAAATAATAAAATTGTTGTCATATTAAATTACACAGGTGGGCGAGTATTAGGAAAAAACAGTGGTGGAACAATTGATTTGGATGAATTAAAACAGAAAAATGCTGAAATAGTAGACTTCGAATCAATGGCAGCCTTCGCCAATTCTGATTACAACTGGCTTGCAAACGAAGTAAGGTCCACAATGAACGAGGCGGGCAAGTATGTGATTGCAGGATTAACTATTACGGCGGCAGCACCGTATTTGTTGGAGGCTGCTCTAATAGAAGAAGGTGCTTCATCTTTGACGAATTTCACATTCAGCGCCACAAGTGATTTGTTCTTTAGCCTCTTTATTGAGTATCTGACATCTGAAAAAGATAATTGGATGGATAATGTCAATTGGACAGATCTTTTCGCAGACGCGGGACTGTCGGGCGTACAGGCTATTGTTCCTGCTAAAAAAGGCAAGAAATTTGTCGATGCAGGAATTGATTGCCTTTCAAGTATTACAATTACTGATTTGTCAAATATAGGTGATAATATCGGCAAAATAACCGTGGAGTGCGGTATAGGGATTATTTTAGGATGGGCATTGTCAACCAAACAGGCACAAAAGATACAGCAGTGGTTGTGGAACCTCGGACCTGGTAAATTGTCTCAGATTATAAAGAAAAAACTGCCTTTTGTTAAAACTCCCGCGGATGAAGTGCGGGTAGTAGAAGCATTAAAGAATACTACGGAAAAAAAATTACCTGATGGTTGGTCTAAAGAAATGGTTGAAATTCTGGACACAGATGGAGGCAAACAGGCTTATGAATTCCTTATAAAATGCAATTACGATATCACCGTTAATAATTTTCAACAGTTATCTTTAATATATAGCAAGATAGGAGATTCTGAGCAGAAAAAATTGGAAACCCTTTTAACTCAAGGATATAACGCTGATAATTTGATTACTAGTATTACAGAACGACAGTCGTCTGGTAACGTTTCAGAAACTGTCAATACGGTGGCAGACGAACTGTTAAACAAAACATCAAAATCAGAGCCATCTCAAATGGTGTCAGTGGAGAATAACTCCCCAACCGTGAGCACATTAGACGGACACCAACCAACTTCCAAGAGCAACCAAGACAAAACTGAAACCCCAGCAGAACCCCAAAATACTCCAGCAAAAAAAATTGCCGATTTACCAGAGGATTTGCGAAAACAATACAAAGAAGAAGATTTACAGAAATTTATCGACAAACCCCAAATCGTGGATGCTTGGAAAAAACTTAACGATTTGCGTGGAAACTATTCCGATGAATATGATTTGTTTTTCAATACAGAAATGAGGATTCAAAATTTGGAAAAGGATGCTGATGAGCCTTCCAATATAGCGAGGTTTAAGACTACGTTGGATATGTCCGTTGCAGGAATACCAGAAGAATGGATTTTAGACAATAGTATAGTTTCAAAATTTCTTGATGAACCAAAATATTGGGATACTTGGAATTATTTAAAACAACGTAGGACACCCAAAGATTTGGGAACATTAAACTTTCCTGATGAAGTTTTTGAAGATTTTGGAAAATTTGAAAAAATCGTAAATATTGACAAAGATAAGTTTGTTAATACCATACTGGATATGCAAACCACACCTTGGGCTAATAATACCGACATTGTAATCAAATTTATAGACAATAATGATTATAAAACAACTTGGAATATGATTCATGGTGGTTTTCCTATAGATATACCAGGAATTAAGCCTAAATATCCCGATTTCGAAACATTTGAAATACTGTCTAAACTTGATATGAACCAGTATTCGTTCAACAATATGTACAAGATCTTTACCGAAGATATGGCGGATGATATTTGTAAAATAATCAAAACTCAAGGTTTAGAACCAAGAGATTGGAATATATTGTTGGGTAATTTTGGCGAGGTGATCAATTTTAAAACTATTAAAGAAAATGACTTACTGAGTTATTTAAATAACAGTAGTAAATATTATGATAAAGTAACCGAATTTGCATCCTCCAATCCTAATCTTCGAAAAAAGTTGAAAAATAAATTAGAGGGTACATTGCAAGAAAAGGCGAAAGACTTTGGAGAGGCGTATTGTCAGGAATTAGTAGCAAAAGTTTTGATGTATCCGATTCGAATTCATTATCTTAAAGATAAAAGATCATTTAAACAATATTTTATTGACAATCAAGAATCTTGTTTCCGAAATGCTTTGAGTTCAATGCCGTCTTCTAAACAACATTGGAAACAAAATATTTCTTCATCTATTTATAAATGTATATTAGGAAATGATTATGCACACTGGAAGGAAGTTTTTACCAACCCATCCAATATAGAAAATGATAGTTTTGTATTATTAAATTGTATTCTGAATAATATACCAACTGGTGATGTTTTTTGGAAGGGTTTAATTATTCAATTTTTGAAAGATCTTACATCAGATGGCTATGAATATGTAATTACTGAAACTGAAATTTTTGAGTGGATTAAAAATAATTTAAATTCTTTTTTTGAGGAAATAATAAATGAAGACAAATAATTGGAAATTCGTATTATGTATTATAATGCTAGTTTGGCTGTGCTTATTCGGTTTTTGTAATAAGTCGCATATTTTTTTATTATCTAGTATTATGATATTGGTTACTATAGTGGTTTTAAGTTTTTTAATTTTTAAAATAAAAGAGTTAAAAAACATAAGAATATACATTATTTTTGTTATTATTTCTTTATGTCTAATGTTTTGTAAGAGCAATTTGATAGTTCAAATGATATATAAAGACAGATTCTTTCAAGTAGGGCTAGGCGAATTTGTTGAAAAGAAAGATGGAATGGTCTATTATAAGGTATATGAATCAAAGAATAAACACTCTCTTGTTAGTATTAATGTCGATGAATCATTGTATAATAATGAAACTTCTTTTTTTGTTGAATTAAGGAAAAAAGTCCTTTTACGATTAGATTATAAAAAAGTGGTATTATGGAGTCCTTCTGAAACTGACTGTTCAAAATTTAAATATCTTATTAATTATGATGCGCATTATACTGAGGAAGAAATTGGTAATAATACTTTTAATTATGCCCGAAGTGAGCCTAATCAATTTTTAAAAAATAATTCTTTGAAAGTAATCACTATCAACGACAAATCTAGTGTTCTGTTTGATGATACCATAATTGATTTTGAATCTATTATTCAAAATATTCCACAATATAAGACTCGTCTGAGGGCAGAAGAAGATTCTGTTTCGATAGCATATTATTTTTCAGCTTTAAAAAAAGGTGGAGGAAGGTCTTCAACGTCATATTATATCAAATATATGTTTTTTGATAAGAATAATAAAGAGCAGTTTATAACTAATAGCATTTCATCTGAGGATTTTAACCGTCTCTGTACATATTCTGTTTTTGAGTACCCAAATGCATTGGTTAATATAAACACTAATACACTAATAGAATGAAATAACTAACTAACGGCAAAATCTACTCCGCCGCTGAAACCGAAAAATATAGGAACATAATAGAGCAGTACAAATTACGATACCATTAACACATAAAATGCAAGCCAACACCCCAAAATGAAACCAATCTCCACCATATTGACACTTCTGTTGACGTTTTTGGTGGCTCTCTCTGTCTCCGCCCAAGATATCGAAACCATAAAGAACTCCAAGCCCATACAAGCCTCGGGTTCGCTTTCTGCCAGCACCACTCACGAACTTATCACAGATTCCACCCTCGCCGACAATAGTTTTTATTATTACCTCAACGGCAACCTTACCACCACGGTTTATGGCGTAGTGAGCGTGCCGATAAGTTTTGCATTCACCGACAATACATTTACCAAAAATGCCGCTTTGCCGTTTAATAGGTTTTCGCTAAGTCCCACATACAAAGGATACACGCTCTATCTTGGCTACAACAGTCTGACATTTTCGCAATACATCCTCTCGGGGCACGATTTTCTTGGCATAGGCGCGGCGTATCAAAACGAAGTTTGGGACATTGCTGCATTCTACGGACGTTTGCGCAAGGCGTGCGCTCCCGATTCGGCTGCCACCAAGTTTGATATAGGCTACAAACGTATGGGTGGCGGCTTTAAAATAGGGCACAACTTTGATAAGGTAACACTTGCGGGTAATGTGATATTCATCGGTGACAAGAGCAACACAGTATCGTTCGACAGCCATCCAGAATTGTACATCCCTGCCAAAGAAAACGTAGCCTCGTCGATAGAAGCCGGCACCACATTGATACCCAACCTCAATATCCGCGGCGAATACGCATTCAGCGTTATCAAGAGCCAGTACTCAACCGACAGCCTGAAAACCGAGCCATTAAAACAAGGGGGTTCGCTCAACTACACATCTGTGTTTCACGCCTACAATTTTGCTTTGGATTATACGTTGGGCAACAGTCAGGTAGGTATGGCTTACAAATATATGCCGCCCAACTACGAAACACTCGGAGGCTACTATTTCAACGAAGACCTCAGGCAGATAACAGCCACATTCAGCACAATGATAGCCGACAGGATAGCAGTGGCAGGTGATGCGGGTTTTAGTCGCGACAATGTAAAGAACCAGAAAATATCCACCAACAAAAATATGGTGTATTCTATTAATGTTTCGGGCAATGTTACGCAAAAACTAAACCTATCGGCTTCGTTTAACAACGACCAAAGTTATATCAACATCCGCGACAACTACCGTCAACTGATACAGACATCGCAGTTTGAAGACCTCGACACCAACAACTATTCGCAACTAAGCAGCACGTCGATGCTGTCGCTCTCGTACACGCTTGGAGGTTCGGAGCAGGTGTCGCAATCCGTTACAGCCGACTTTACCTACCAGACCACCAACGAAGAGCAACGCTACGACACACTCTCCGCCAAAGCCAAAATACTCAACACCAATGCCGGATACTCATTGTCGCTCACCAATATAGGTGCTACACTATCGCTCAGGGGCGGATTCAACCGCACCAACACTTCGGCCAGAAAGTGGATATAGCCACAGTGAGCGCGGGAGTGTCGCAAAGGTTTAAAAATCCGCTAACCCTCTCGCTCGACGGTACATTGGCAAATACAATGTACGATACTATATCGTCGTATATAGTTAATGCGAGGTTTTCGGCGGCGTATACATTTTTTGAAAAGCATAATATATCGCTATCTGCGGCATATATACACAACTCGGTAGCGGCAACACTCAAAAACCGCTGCACCGTAAATTTCAACTATTCCTATACATTTGCTATAAAACGAAAAGACACCAATGAAAACAATGAGAACCTATAGTTGTAAAAATTCGGCGATACTGCTGATAATGTTATGCGCGTTATGGATGATGCCACAAAAAGCGCAAAGCCAAAAAATTGAGCAAGACGCCATAGAACTAATGTCCGACACCGCCAACGCCAAGCGTGTGAGGGCGGCTATTGCTATGGCAAACAAGGTTAAAAAACTTGGCAACTATATCAAAAATCTTCAAGAGGTGTTGTCAAACGGCGAACTTCCGCTTCCGTGCGGTCTTGGCGAGGGTAGATATACTTTGGTGCTTTCGGATATACAGCACGGCGAGGACGGCATTACCAAAATTACTGCCACCACAGCCATCGGTATTGGAAACGACACAATAGCATTTGGCGGCACATGCTCGCTCAGCGGACAATGCGGCACGGCGATGCCCACTAAGATAGAACTCCTTGCCCAGAGGTCGGTGTCGATAGGAAATAACATCCGGCTTACATTCAACAAAGGTTCGTACTGCGAATTCGACTGCGACGGCATCACCCAGTTTTTTGCCGATATCACTGTTGCCATTACATCCGACAAGATTATAGCATACGACAGCAATTTTAAACCCACCGACAAATCCCCGTCGTTTAATATACAGACATTTTTTGAATCGTTTGAAGACCTGACCTTTGAAATCAATGCCAATCTTAATTTTGGCATCAAAGGGCTCAACGACTTTGTCTTCACTATGAACAATCTCGTGTTAGACAAGAGCGAAACCCGTACGCCAGCATCGGTATGATTCCCCGACAACTATTTCAGTTCAAATGCCGAGATAAAGTTGTGGGAGGGTTTTTCGGCAAAAACCATTGCGGTGGCACTGCCCGAAAGTTTCTGCAAAAATGGCAACTCACGCACACAGGTGGGCTGCCAAAGTTTGATTATCGACAAGCATGGAATAACGCTTACCGCCTTTGTAGAAAACATTCAGCATCAAAAAATCGACACAACAAAATGGCAGATAATGGCGGATGCCGCCAACCTATCGCTCACCAAAAACAAAATCGACAGCATAAGTTTCTACGGCATAGCCAATATTCCACCTTTTGGCAAAAACTCTAAAATGGGTTTTGTGGCGCGCTACAACGATATTTCTAAACAGTTTGACTTTACTTGTAATCTCAAAGATACATTAGATTTTCCCGTGTTTGGTGCCAACCTGACATTGCAACCTTCTTCGTATATCAACCTTTCGGTAGGCAAGGAGGGTTTTTATCCGCTGATACACGCCGACGGCACTCTCTCGATTAATACCGAATTAGAAAAACTTAAAGTAACCTTGCCCGACATCAAATTTGAAGGCATGGAGATTAGCAACCGCAAACCATATTTCAAGCCTGGTGTAATGTCGTTGGCGGTTTCAAAACTGTCGATGCCCTCGATAGGTGGCTTTCAATTAGAAATCGACGATATAGGCTTTGAAAACGAGGCATTGGCATTTACCATAAAACTAAAACTAAACGAAATGCTCAACGGTGCAGCAAGTTTAAAACTTGAAGGCGATTTTAACAAGTACAAGATAAAAATGTGTCACTTTCGCGAGCCGAGGTGCATTACAAAGCCGAAAACACACTATCAATCGACGGCGCGGTAGAGATTAAGAAAGGCGATGAAATCTACGGCAACGGATTTCGTGGCGACCTCGACGTTAAACTGCTCAACAAATATGGACTCAATGCCGTTGGTGTGTTTGGCAAAAAAGACGGCAACCGCTATTTTCTTGCCGACGTGCTGTTAGAGGCAGATCCTTTTTTTACAATTCCGCCGTGCATAAGCGTTTCGGGATTGGGCGGCGGACTTTACCGTCACATGGATCAAACCTTAAAAGACTATTCCTTTGGCAAGGCAATCTCTGGCATCTGCTACGTGCCCAACGAAAAAGTGGGTTTCGGATTTCTTGCCCATACTAATTTGTATGTGGCGCAAAAAAACACGCTCAATGCAAAAACCTCTTTTGAAGTGCAGTTTAACGATAATTGGGGGCTCAACTATGTGCAGTTTAAAGGCGACGTGGCATTTATGCGCGACCCCAAAAAATGGGGCGGACTTAGCGAAGGCATGATGGCGAGAGTAAAACAACAAGAACAGGCTGGCGGCGTAGGCAACCTAAAACAAGAATACCGTCCGTCGGAAGAAAAACCAAAAGACAACGGCGGTAGCGACGGAATACTCTCTGCTTCGGTGCTGATGAAATACGACAACACCAGCAAGATATTCAATATGGATCTCAAAACCTACCTAAATATTGCTGGTATAATCAAAGGTACAGGAGCAAATGATATGCTCGTGTGGGCAAAGGCAAGGTTTGGCGATTCCGACTGGTATCTGCACATGGGCACACCCGACAATCGTTGCGGTGTCAAAGTGCTCGATTTTGTTAAGTTAGACTCTTACTTTATGCTTGGCAACGGTCTTCCCGAATTGCCGCCACCGCCCGACAAGGTGCTCAGCGACTTATCTGCCGACCAAAAAGACGATTTTTTGCGACGTATTCACAACGATATGCCATCCTCAGGCAAGGGGATAGCCTTCGGTCTTGGTTTCAATACTCATCTAAAACCGTCCGTGGGTCCGTTTTACGCTAAGTTAGACATTGGTGCGGGCGGCGAGTTTATGCTTGCCGACTATGGCAAAAACGCCTACTGCAAAGGTCGCGAAGGTACGCTTGGTATCAACGGATGGTATGCCGAGGCGCAAATTTGGGCATATCTTGATGCAGCTGTTGGTCTACAAGCAAAACTTTTTGGCAAAAGACGCAACTTCGACATAATAGCCCTGCACGCCGGAACATGCTTAAAAGGCATGGGACCAAATCCGTTTTATTTTACAGGCATAATCACAGGCAGTTACAGCGTGCTCGGCGGCTTAATCAAAGGCAAGTGCCATATCGACTTTGAATGTGGCACCAAATGCGAGCCTGTAAAAGGCGGTCCGCTGCTTGGCGAGGATATGATAGCACAGATAACGCCCGGCAATGGCGACAAAGATGTAAGCGTGTTTGCCGCGCCGCAATTGCTGCTCAATGTGGCATCCGAAACCGAGATGACAATCGAAGACAACCGAGGTGAGAAAGGCACTTACCGTATTATTTTAGACCATTTTACCGTGAAAAAAGAAGACGGCACCAAGGTAGAGGGCAAATCAGTAAGGAGCGACGATGGCCTGTCGTACACATTCGACCCCGAAGAGGCATTTGAAAGCACCACACCCTACACTGTATCAGCACGGGTGCTTTTCCAGAAAAAGAGTTCAGGACGATGGGTAACTTACACCGAAGATGGCGGCGACTATGCAGAGGAGAAAACCGTTCGTTTTACATCTGGAAAACGTCCCGACCACATATTGCCAGAGCATATCTTGTGCGCATATCCGCAACTGCGCCAATACAATTTTTATCCCAAAGAGTGGAAAGATGGATACATATTGGTAAAAGAAAATTACTCTTACCTCTTTACCACCGTTCCCGAAGGTTATATGCAGAGGGTGCGGGTAGAGACCCTCGACGGTAAGGGTAAAGACATCACATTCTCCTCAAAGACAATATCGCAGTACGGTGCAAAATACGAGATAGATTTCAACCTTAGTGGATTGCAGTTTGGCAAAAACGAGATATACCGCCTGTCGGTGCTCAATATACCCAAAGAGCAAGCCAAAATAGATGCCAACGTGTCGCGCTCCGAAACCTCGGTATCTGATGAAATCACCCAACGCAAGATAGAAGCCGAAGGCGAACTCGACATCCTCGAAACCAAAGAACTCACTTCGTACTGCTTTAGAACCAGCAAGTTTAATACTTTTAAAGAGAAATTGGCATACCTAAAACTTAGTGGCAATGTGGTTGTATCTGGTAGTGATGCTTTAATAAAAAATATGACACGAAATCTCATTACCGATGAATTTCCAGATGGCTTTGAATACCAATATTTAGACAGTAAAACGGGTTTCTCTAAAGATAACATGATTGTGATGACACCACTCCTTGATCAAACAGAATGGTATAAAAACAGTATCTTTATTCATGCCTACAAAGAGTACAAAGCATCGCAGCTTTCTAACAAAGACACACGGTATCACAATTTTCCTCCAAATAACGCTATGATTGTTTTCAATGCCTATTTCGCTCAACACGACAGGCTTAACGACAATGAAATCAACTCGGGCACTCCTACAGGATTGCCAGGTGAGGGCATAGCTCGATATTATGTTGTTTATCAGTGCGATCAGGATGTACGCGCTATTAAAGATATCGTAGGTAGAAAAATGTTAAATAAACAAACCATATCTGGACACGATCAAGATTTTTACAATTACTACGAACCAAAGCCTTACACCCCCGGTGACTACCCCTTCAAGGTATCATATCGTCTGCCAGGAAAAAACATAATCACATCATCGGTAACAGAAAAATTTGTTGTTCAATAATGGAAACACCACATCACATTCTACACCTACCACGATTTTTCATTAATCAAGTCCGATTTAGTATATTAACAAGTTGCTATACAGTGCTGTCTGTGATACATCATCTATCGCCGAACAGGGCATTGCTTTATTTTAATGATGTGTGCGGCAAGAACCATTCTGTCAAATGATGACCAAACGCAAAATCTAAAGGTTGGAATAAAAATTAATTTTGCGGTTTTATCAATCTTTTTTACCTTTGCACCCTGAAATTTATTGAAAACTCATACCATAGACAATGGCAAAACAGAATATTAGCAGATGTTCGTTCTGCGGAAGGCCTAAATCCGAAACCGAACTGCTCGTGGAAGGGCAGGAGGCTTATATTTGCAACTACTGCGTGGAGCAGGCGTATCAAATTGTTAACAGCGAACTGCATGATTCGCCTGTATCAAAATCGCATTCAGGCTCGCCTAACTTCAACTACAAGCCTGCCGAAATCAAGGCGTTTCTCGACCAATATGTTATTGGTCAGGAAATGGCTAAGAAAACCCTTTCGGTGGCTGTTTACAATCATTACAAACGTCTCAACCAGAAGGTTAAGACCGACGACGTGGAAATCGAAAAAAGCAATATCATAATGGTGGGTCAAACCGGTACAGGCAAAACCCTCTTGGCACGAACTATCGCACGTCTTTTGAATGTTCCTTTTACCATTGTTGACGCTACGGTGCTTACCGAGGCAGGATATGTGGGCGAGGACGTTGAGAGCCTTCTCACGCGACTTTTGCAGGAATGCGACTACGACGTTAAGCAGGCTGAGCGCGGTATTGTGTTTATCGACGAAATCGACAAAATTGCCCGCAAAGGCGACAACCCCTCTATCACTCGCGACGTTTCGGGTGAGGGCGTGCAGCAAGGTTTGCTTAAACTGTTGGAAGGCAGCGTGGTAAACGTTCCGCCAAACGGTGGTCGCAAGCACCCCGAGCAGAAGATGATTCAGGTTAACACCAAGAATATTCTCTTTATCTGCGGCGGTGCATTCGACGGTATTGAGAAAAAAATCGCTCAGCGCCTCAACACCGAGGTTGTGGGCTACAACTCTATACGCGAAAACGACAATATCGACCGCAACAATTTTCTTCAATATATCACTCCCGTTGACCTCAAATCATTCGGACTTATACCCGAAATCATTGGTCGTTTGCCGCAGTTGACACACCTCGAACCTCTCGACCGTACCGCTTTGCGCAATATCCTCACCGAACCCAAAAACGCCATCATACGTCAGTATATCTGTTTGTTTGAGATGGATAAGGTGAAACTTTCGTTCGACCCCGAAGTTCTCGACTACATTGTAGACAAGGCTGTGGAATACAAACTCGGCGCACGCGGCTTACGCTCTATCTGTGAGGCTGTTATGCTCGACATTATGTACGACATTCCTTCGCAAAAGATTTCTTCTTTTACTGTAACGCTCGACTACGCAAAATCGAAGTTGGAGCATTTTAATTATGCACGAATAAGAGCGTAACTCTATGGCAGACAACGGCAACTTTATCGATTACGTAAAAATTTACGTCCGCTCGGGCAGGGGAGGAGCAGGTTCGGCACACTTGAAAAGAGAAAAATACCGTCCTAAGGCTGGTCCCGATGGAGGCGACGGCGGCAAGGGCGGAAGCGTTATTGTGCGCGGCAACAAGCAGTATTGGACACTTCTTCACCTTAAATATCAAAAACATATCTTTGCCGAAGACGGTGTGTCGGGTATGCGCGATATGTGGCACGGATCTGACGGCAAGGACGTTATCATAGACGTTCCCCTTGGTACAGTCGCTAAGGACGGCGAAACCGAGGAGTTTCTTTTTGAGATAATCGAAGACGGTCAGCAGGAGATACTTGCCAAAGGCGGCAGAGGCGGTTTGGGCAATGTGCATTTCAAGTCTGCCACCAATCAGACTCCACGCTATGCTCAGCCCGGCGAAGACTGCGAAGAGGGTTGGAAAATTCTTGAACTTAAAGTGCTTGCCGATATAGGCTTGGTGGGATTTCCCAATGCCGGAAAATCTACCCTGCTGAGCAATGTTTCGGCAGCGCGTCCCAAAATAGCCGACTATCCATTCACCACTCTTGTGCCGCATCTTGGTATGGTAAACGTTGACAATAAGCACTCGTTTGTGATGGCGGATATTCCTGGTATTATCGAAGGAGCGTCCGAAGGCAAAGGCTTGGGTATAAGATTTTTGCGCCATATTGAGCGAAATCCTTTACTGCTGTTTCTTGTGCCTGCCGACAGCGACGATGTGGCTCACGACTATGAGGTGCTGCTCAACGAACTTGGTGAATACAATCCTGAACTTTTAGACAAGCAACGTATACTCGCCATATCCAAGTGCGACCTTATCGACGACGAAATTCGTGCCGACATCGAAAAAAATCTACCTGAGGGCATTCCGCATTTCTTTTTCTCATCGTATACTCAGGAAGGCATCAAGCAGTTGGTATACGGTATTTGGGACTTGCTCGACAAGGGTGATGCTCCCGCCGTTGCCGAAGAAAAATTTGTTGCTCCCCGCGTTATCGACGAAAAAGAGTATTACGAATCGATGTAAATTTTTTTTGGCATTTTGGGTGTAAAGAAAGATTTTTTTGTATCTTTACAACCGGAAAACAAACGTATAATTTTAATTTCAATATATTACCATTATGGCAAAAGAAAAAAACGAAGAGCCCGTAGATGCTAAGGCTGAGAAATTTAAGGTCTTGCAACTTACGCTCGACAAGATAGACAAAGATTACGGCAAAGGAACGATAATGAAACTCGGCGACAAAGCCGTTGAAGATATTCCATCGATTCCCACCGGTTCCATAGGCCTCGATTTCGCTATCGGCGTTGGAGGTTATCCAAGAGGCAGAATAATAGAAATTTATGGTCCTGAATCGTCAGGTAAAACCACTCTCGCTATCCACGCCATTGCCGAGGCACAAAAAATGGGCGGAATTGCCGCTATTATCGACGCCGAGCACGCTTTTGACCGTACATACGCCGAAAACCTTGGTGTAGACGTTTCATCACTTTTGATTTCGCAGCCCGACTGTGGCGAGCAGGCTTTGGAAATTGCCGACTCGCTTATCCGCAGCGGCGCTTTGGATATTATCGTAATCGACTCTGTGGCAGCGCTTACACCCCGTGCCGAAATTGAAGGCGATATGGGCGACAGCAAAATGGGTCTTCAAGCACGATTAATGAGCCAGGCTTTACGTAAACTTACCGCAAGCATCAGCAAAACAAATACTTGTGTAATATTTATCAACCAGTTGCGCGACAAAATCGGTGTGCTCTTTGGCAATCCCGAAACCACCACCGGCGGTAATGCGCTCAAATTCTACTCATCGGTACGTTTGGACGTTCGCCGCACAGGGCAAATCAAAGACGGTGAGGATGTTGTCGGTGGACGTATCAAGGTAAAAGTTGTGAAAAACAAAGTTGCGCCTCCTTTCAAGAAGGCTGAGTTTGACCTTATGTTTGGCATAGGTATTTCGGCTGTGGGCGAACTTATCGACCTTGCAGTTGAGATGGATATCATCAAAAAGTCTGGTTCGTGGTTCTCATACGGCGAAAACAAGATTGGTCAAGGTCGCGATGCTGCTATCAATATGCTCAAAAACAATCCCGACGTTTATGCCGAGGTAGAGCGGAAAGTACGCGAACAACTCAAAGGCGGTGATCTTCCCGCCACCGACGAATAGAATTGTATAAAATGAACATATTTAAGAAGGTATTATTTGCCGCCGTTTCTGCTGCTGTTGTGGCTTGCGGCGGCGGCAATTCTAATAATAATGCAGAGCAAAACTCTGATTCTGCCAACGTTGTTTACGAACCTCCTACATTGCTCTACGGCTTTAATGTAGATTCGTTTTATATCCATCAGGGCAAGATTACCGACGGACTATATCTTGGAAAACTCTTTGCCGACGAAAAAATCGACAACAAATCAGTTACTACCATTTTGCAAAAAGCCAAACCCGTGTGGGACATCCGCAAGATGCGTCGTGGTCAGCCTTACGCCGTTTTTCGCAGCAAAAAAGACACTTCAAAAGTCAGTTATATTGTTTATCAAAAAAACTTGGTTGACTTTGTTGTGTTTGACTTTACCGATACCCTCGGCGTTTACAACCGTTCGCTCAAAGTGGACACTCTCACACGCACGGCATCGGTAACCATAAGTTCAAATCTTTGGACAGATTTTAAAAAGTCTGGTGTTAATCCGCTGCTATCCAACGACCTTTCTGAAATTTATGCTTGGACGGTTGACTTTTTTGGAATCCAAAATGGCGATTATATCAAGGTGGTTTTTGATGAACTATATGTAGATACCACATTCGTAAAGTTTGGCGATGTGCACGTGGCTTTGTTTAATCATTATGGCAAAGATATTTACGCCATTCCATTTTATCAAGACAGCCTTACAAGTTACTACGATAAGGACGGTACTTCGCTGCGCCGCTCGTTTCTCAAAGCACCTTTGGAATATTCGCGCATAGCATCGTATTTTAATCCTGCCCGTATGCACCCGATTTTAAAGATTGTGCGTCCGCATTATGGCGTAGACTATTCAGCACCGCAGGGTACACCTGTACGCGCAATTGGCGACGGTGTGGTGCTTTTGGCAGAACGAGCCGCACAATCGGGCAACTGGATCAAAATACGTCACAACGGCGTGTACGAAACTGGTTATCTGCACCTTTTGAAATTTGCTGACGGCATACGCAAAGGAGCATTAGTAAAGCAAGGTCAGGTGATAGGTTACGTAGGTAGCACAGGATTGAGCACAGGTCCGCACCTTGATTTCCGCGTATGGAAAAACGGCCAGCCTGTCAACCCCCTCAACCTCGACGCTCCACCCGTTGACCCCGTAAAGCCAGAGAATATGGAGCGGTTTAATAAAGTTAAAGCCGAATTGCTACCGAAGTTGCCGGAATGATTAATCCGGCTAAAACTATTGTTTAAGCCATTCTGTTACAATTTTGTCGATATGGTCGATGAGGTTTTTGGCAGGATATAGTTTGGATTTAAGTTCTTCTGGGTCAACATCATAAATGCAGTTGTAGTCGCTTTCTTCGCGCATGGTTTGCAATTGACTATATAGTTTGCCATATTCTGCTGGAAAAATGCCGTTTTTTATATAGTGCATACTAAATACAATATGCGTTCCTTGAAGAGTCTGCACTTTGTGTCCGTCTTTTATAAGTAAAGCGTTAACAGCGTGAAACACAGAGTAATATAGACGGTTTGCTGCCGTACTCCATAATTAAGCATTTATAAGCAATGATATTTCGGAAAAAGTTTTTTTGGCTTTTTCTAATTCTAATTCTACAAGAGTTGTGCGTTCTTCGTCGGATAGGCTCATTTCAATACAATTTTATCGTGTTCCACATTGTGGTAAAAGGGAAGAAATGTCCAACTCTGCCATTGTTTTTTATTACTTCCGTTTGTTCCATATTGCAAATATAGTTATTTTTGTCTATTGCAAAAATTTTTTCTACATAAAACTTTGCACTCTTGGCATTACCCAATCAAAATTATTGGAATGGTGTAAAATGGAACGAAAACATTACCCCACCAATAGTGGTCCGTTGCCCTTGCCTATGCCGTGATTGGTGCTGCGGGTGATGGCGTTGTATACAAATGTGTGAGCCTTGCCGACTGCCTCAGGAAGTGTAGAGCCTTGGGCGATGTAAGAGGCTATGGCTGACGAGAGTGTGCAGCCTGTGCCGTGGAGGTTTTTGCTCGATATTTTGGGCGAACTAAATTTATGTACTGCGCCGTTGGGCAAATATAGGCAGTCGGTAGAAAAGTTATCTGCCGAATGTCCGCCTTTGAGCAAAAAGGCTGAGCCGTAAATCTTTGCAAGTTCTGCGCCTGCATTGTCGATGTCGTAGACAGAGTTTAATTCGCATTGCGTAAGGGTGTGTGCTTCGGGTAGGTTTGGAGTAACAAGTGTGCATAGTTTGAACAGATTGCTGCAAAGATAGCCAACGCATTGAGATTCCATCAAAGCCCTTCCGCTTGTAGAAATCATTACCGGGTCGTAGACTATTGGTAATGAATATTTTGTGTGATAGTCTTGCAGGGTGTTTACAATTGCGTTTGCCACATCTAAGTTTGGTATCTGCCCAATTTTCACAGCCTTAACATCATAATCGCTGAATATGGCTTTTATTTGCTCCGCCACAATATCACCCGGCAGGGGCATTACGTTTGATACGCCGAGAGTGTTTTGCACAGTGATGGCAGTGATGGCAGTGGCGGCGTAACAGCCTATTGCCGTTATGGTTTTTAAATCTTGTTGAATGCCTGCGCCTGCCGAAGGGTCGCTGCCTGCTATTGATAATACTATTTCCATACGTCGCCGAGTAACATTGCTCCTCCGAAGCCCATTTTTAAAACATTGCTGATATTACTGAACCTAACGCCTCCTAATGCCAAAACGCGATGGTCGATAATGCCTTGCTGGCGAGCCTGTTCTAATTCTTCGGCAGTGAATGCGGCTTTGTATCCAGGCTTTGAAATGCTGTTGAAAATAGGGGAGAGGCTCATATAAGCGAAATCTTTTTGGCGGCAGATGGCAAGTTCGCTGATAGAATGGCACGAGATACTCACAGCACCGTTCCAATGCTCAGGCGGGGCGGGGTTTCGGCTGTTGAGATGAACGCCGCGCAAGGCAAACCGTCTTGCAAGACCAAAATGGTCGTGTATTACAAGACGGCTGCAAAGATTTTGCGGCAGTTGGTTCAAAAGCTTTTCTACATCCTGCTCGGGCTGCTGAGGCTTTCGTATGTGCACCAAGTCTACCTTGCCGCTATTGAGCAGGGCGATAATTTGTTTTGCCTCGCTGTCAAAAAAATCGGGTTTTGTTATCGCAATTATCATACGGCTTGTTTCAAATGGTCAAACGATGCGTCCCAATCTTTCCACACAGGCTCGCGACCGAGTTCTCTCAGACGTTTGTCGATTACCTTGGCGGAGCGTTCGTCGTTTACCGAAAACTGCTCCAACGCCTGCGGGTAAGTGTGGTAGCCTCCGGGGTTGACGTGGCTTTCTGCCGACATTGTGGTAACGCCGAGGGTGCACATATTGTCGCGGATGTAGGCGGGTTCGCGGGTGGAATATGAAATATCCACATCGTGGTCGAAAATTCGCATAGCAAACGTGGCTTGTGCCAATTGTTTGTCGGTCATTATGCAGTTTGGTTTGAATCCTTCGTTTTGTGCCGGACGCATTCGCGGAATGTTTACCGAGTATTTTGTGCGCCAATAGTGTTTTTGAAGGTAGCGAAGGTGGTAAGCCATCATAGTCATATCGGTTCGCCATTCTTTTTCGAGACCAATGAGCGCGCCCATTCCGATTGAGTGCACTTCGGCTTGTCCCATACGGTCAAATGCATTTACCCTCCATTCAAAACGGCTTTTCATTCCTCGTGGATGGTAGATGTTGTAGTTTTTGCGGTTGTAGGTTTCTTGAAAACAAATCACACCGTTGAGTCCGTGCTTGGTGAGCAGGGTGTAATCTTCGGCAGATAGCGGCATTACCTCTATTTTGATGTTTGAAAAATACTTTTTGGCTAACTCCACAGCGTCGGCTATGTAAGGCACACCAGCTTTTGCGGGATTTTCGCCCGTTACCAGAAGAATATTTTCAAACGGAGCAAGTTTTTTGATAGCCTTGTACTCGTCTTCTATCTGACTGAGTGTGAGTATGGTGCGAGCCATCGGGTTTTCTCTATGAAATCCACAATAGATACACGAATTGGTGCACGAGTTGGTGATGTAAAGCGGAATAAACATCGAAATTGTGTTTCCAAACCGCTCTTGGGTGTATTTTCGCGATAGCCTTGCCATTGTTTCTAAATATGGTTCGGCAGCGGGCGACAACAATGCCATAAAGTCGTCTACATTGCAATGCGCTTTGGATAGGGCACGGCGCACATCGTTGTCGGTGGTGGAATATATTCGCTGGGTGGTTTCGTCCCAATCTATATTGTTAAGTTCGTCAGAAAACATTGTTTTAATTGTTTAGTTTGCGCAAGTCGTGGGTGAGTTTTGCGGCGCAGAAATTAGGTCCGCACATAGTGCAGTATTCGCCGTCGGTATGTCCTGCCTCTTGAAAAAATTTGAGAGCCATTTCGGGGTCGAGCGAAAGGTGAAACTGATCGCGCCAACGGAATTCAAATCGTGCCTTCGAGAGGGCGTTGTCGCGGATAATTGCTCCGGGATGACCTTTGGCAATGTCGGCGGCGTGGGCTGCAATTTTGTAGGCAATTACTCCGGCACGCACGTCGTCGCGGTTGGGTAGGGCAAGGTGTTCCTTTGGGGTAACGTAGCAGAGCATAGCAGTGCCAAGCCATCCAATCTGAGCCGCACCAATGGCACTTGTAATGTGGTCGTAGGCGGGTGCAATGTCGGTTACCACAGGGCCAAGTGTATAGAATGGCGCACCGTGGCATTTTTCGATTTGGCGTTCCATATTTTCGCGGATTTTGTGCAACGGCACGTGTCCCGGACCTTCGATAAAAGTCTGCACATCTTTTGCCCAAGCGTGTTCCACGAGTTCGCCCATAGTGTCAAGTTCGGCAAACTGAGCTGCATCGTTGGCATCGTTGATACATCCTGGGCGCAGACCATCGCCAAGCGAAAGTGCAGTGTCGTATTTAGCCACAAGGTCGCAGATGTCGTCGAAATGCTCGTAAAGGAAACTTTCGCGGTTGTGAATCAAACACCATTTGCTCATAATGCTTCCGCCACGGCTAACGATACCGCACAAACGGTTGTCGGCAAGGTGAACATTGTGACGGCGTATTCCGGCGTGGATTGTAAAATAGTCTACACCCTGTTCGCATTGTTCGATGAGGGTCTCTTTGAAAATTTCCCACGAGAGGTCTTCCACCTTGCCCTTCACTTTTTCGAGTGCCTGATAGATTGGTACAGTGCCAATTGGAACGGGACTGTTGCGCAGAATCCATTCGCGTGTTTGGTGGATATTGTTGCCTGTGGAGAGGTCCATAAGCGTGTCGCCGCCCCATTTGCACGACCAAACGGCTTTGTCTACCTCCTCTTCGATTGATGATGATGTGGCAGAGTTGCCAATGTTGGTGTTGATTTTTACGGCAAAACTTCGACCTATAATCATCGGTTCGCTTTCGGGGTGGTGTATGTTGGCAGGCAAAACGGCACGTCCGGCAGCAATTTCGGTGCGTACAAATTCGGGTGTGATGTGTGTTTCGATGCCGAGTTCTTTGCAGTTCATATTTTCGCGAATGGCAACGTATTCCATTTCGGGGGTAATGATGCCCGCCTTAGCGCAAGCCATTTGAGTGATACCCTGACCCGATTTGTTTCGGTTGTCGATCCACGGTTGACGCATAGGGGATAAGCCTTTTTTGAGGTCGATTTTTATCGAAGGGTCTGAAAAAGGTCCGCTTGTGTCGTAAATATACACGGGAGGGTTTTCTTGTGTGTGCTTTTGTCCTTGGTCATCTATGGTGACGGTGGGGGTGAGGTTCACTTTTATCATACCTACCTTAACGTCGTTGTAGATATTGCCATTCATATAAAATTTTTCGCGCTTGGCGTATGCTTGGTTGTCGTGTGGCATAATGAGGTGATGGTTAGTTGTTTAAGAAATTAGTAAGGGGACTTGATGCTTCGGCGCAATCGCTCACAGTGCCAAGACCAGCTTCGTAGGCTTTTCTGCCAGCTTCTACTGCCATACGGAATGCGTCTGCCATAGTCACAGGGTCGCCTGCCACTGAGATAGCGGTGTTTACCAAACAGCAGTCGGCACCCATCTCCATTGCTTCGGCGGCGTGACTCGGTGCACCTATGCCTGCATCTACCACCACGGGAACGGTGGCTTGTTCGATGATTATTTGCAGAAAATCTTTCATTCTCAGACCTTTGTTGGTGCCAATGGGTGCAGCCAACGGCATTACAGTAGCCGCTCCTGCCTCTTCGAGATGTTTGCATAGCGTAGGGTCGGCCTGACAATATGGTAGAACCACAAAACCAAGTTTCACAAGCTTTTCGGTGGCTTTGAGAGTTTCTACCGAATCGGGCAGAAGGTATCTGGGGTCGGGGTGAATTTCTAATTTTAGCCAGTTTGTGCCAAACGCCTCACGAGCCATTTGAGCTGCAAAAACAGCCTCGTCGGCATTGCGCACGCCCGAGGTGTTGGGCAGAAGTTGGATGTTTTTAAACTGGGTGATATGTGTCAAGAGGTCGTCTTGACGGTCGTTGAGTTCGATACGTTTCATAGCCACTGTTACCATTTCGGTTTTGGATGCTTCAATAGCCTGAGCCATTAAGGTGTTGTTGCTAAATTTTCCCGTTCCGAGAAAAAGTCGCGAGCTGAACTCTCTGCCCGCTATTACTAATTTATTCATAATGTGTTTAATATTTGTTTCATTTTTTGAATTGGATCTTCGGCTCTGAGCACCACGCCGCTTAAAGCCACACCGCTGATACCTGTTTGCATTATGTCGGGAATGTCGTCTTGCTCAATGCCGCCTATCGCCACAATGGGTATGTGGATATTGTGCTGACGCATTTGCGATACGATGTTTCTGTAACCTTCGAGACCAAGAATAGGAGCAAGGTTCTTTTTGGTGGTGGTAAACCTGAACGGTCCGCAGCCTATATAGTTTGCCGAAGCTTTGTAGTGCGCCATCACATCGTCGAAAGTGTTGGCAGTGCCGCCAATAATAAAATCGTTGCCAAGAATCTTGCGAGCCTCGGCTATGGGCATATCGTTTTTGCCAAGATGCACACCGTCGGCTTTGATCTGTTTTACCATCTCCACACGGTCGTCGATGATAAAAGTGGCAGAATAATGTTTGCAAAGTTTTTGCGCTTCGATAGCAATGGGCAGCACCTCGCTGTCTGTCATATCTTTTACGCGCAGCTGAATCCATCGACATCCGCCTTCGAGAGCGAGTTTTATGGAGTCGAGGTAGTTAAACCTTTGGTTGAAATGCGATATAAACTGTACTATCATTTTTCAACCTCCACAAGCCGCTTGTATTATTAGAATGTCGTCGCCATTTTTGATTTGGTACGTTGCCCAATTGTCTTTGGGAATCATTTCGTTGTTGACAGCCACAGCCACACCTTGAGGAGGTAGCGAAAGTTCGCTAACAAGCTCTTGAAGCGATGAGGCGTTGGTGCCCTTTGTTTGATTGTTAATTTTAACTTCCATTTTAGTAAGGTTTATATAAAACAAAACAGACCCCGGATATAAAAATCCGAGGTCTGCTGTTATACGTTTTTACCGCTTTGTTACATTCCCTTCGTCGGCATTACCCGCATCAGGTTATATGGGTATCATCTCAGCCGCATCCTTTGAGCGCAGCACCCCGTGTGTTTATTCCGAGTGCAAATATAGTGGGAATTTTTTATGATTTGCAAATATTAAAAGAAGAAATAATCAATTTTTTTCGCTAAGAACATTCCGCAAATATCCCCTCAGGTAATTCTTTATACAATCCGTTTTCGTAGGCTTTTTTATAGAGGAATTCAATAGCCTGACGGCCTTCTGTGCCGAGCGATACTGAAAAGTTGTTTACATAAAGGGCAATGTGGCTACGCATTACGGTGTCGTCCATTTCGCGGGCATTGTCGCGGATGTAGGGCATTGGCGATTCGGGATTATTTAACGAGTATTGCACACTGCGGCGAATAATGCGGTCTACTGGGGTGATAATATCCTGAGGCAATGAGCGTTTGGCTATTATAGAGCCGAGCGGGATGGGCATTCCGAACTTCTGTTCCCAAAGTTCGCCCATATCAGCTATTTTTACCAAACCCTTGCTCTGGTATGTAAAACGGCCTTCGTGAATAAGCAATCCTGCATCGTAGTGCCCGTTGATAACCTCGCCTTCAATTTTGGAGAATAGGAGAGGGGTCTTATCTTTGACGTTAGGGAAAAACGTGGTAAACAGCAAGTTAGCCGTAGTGTTAACGCCCGGGATGAGGATTCTTTTTGAATCCATTTCGGATAATGGAAACGCCTCTTTTGCCACAAGAAGCGGACCATTGTTTCTGCCGAGAGCCGAACCAGAATCGAGTATCACATAATTTTTCCAAATGTCTATACCGTAGGCGTTTGACGAAATTTTGGTGACATCGGGCGGATTGGCTGATACGGCGTTTTTGTTGAGCACGTCGATGTCGGCAAGCGAAATATCAAAATCGATGCCCTCTGTGTCGATTTTGCCGTTGGCGAGGGCATCGAAAATGAATGTGTCGTTGGGACAAGTGGAGTATGCTAATGTAAGTTTCATTAGTTTTTGTATTTTTCTGCTATTTTTTCGGCTAAGGCTTCAAATTTGGGCAGGTCGTCGCGGTGCATACGTCCCTTTATGGTGATGGTTTCGGGCATAAGTTCGATGTTTTTCATCGGCTCGATAAGTTTTGTCATAGTGCGTATTGCGGTGGGTCCCCACGAACCGTTTTCAATCATACAGATACGGCGTTTTTGGAAGTTTTTGTGTGCAAGACGGTTGAGAAAATCCTCCATAGGCGGAAAAACTCCTGCGTCGTACGATGCTGCTGCAAGCACGGTGGTGTCCATACGGAATGCGTCTTCGATAGCCTCTTCCATATCGTCGCGGCTGAGGTCGGCGGTGGCAACTTTGGGGCAGCCTTTTTGTTTTAGCAGTTCGGCAAAATGCTCTGCGGCGGCTTTTGTGCCTCCGTGTATCGATGCGTAAGCCACTAATACTCCGGGAGTTTCAACTCCGTAGGTGCTCCATGTGTTGTATAAACCTACATAGTAGTCGATATTTTGGTTCAATACCGGACCGTGGAGCGGACAGATGGTTTTGATAGTGAGGTTGGCGGCTTTTTTCAAAAGGTTTTGTACCTGAACGCCGTATTTGCCGCAGATATTGAAATAGTAGCGGCGAGCCTCGCAAGCCCAATCGTCGGTTTCGTTTTTGATAGCGCCAAATTTGCCAAAAGCGTCGGCGGCAAAGAGAGTGCCGTCGGAAGCATCGAACGAGAGTATTACCTCAGGCCAGTGAACCATCGGTGCGGCTATGAAAGTGAGGCTGCGTGTGCCGAGGCTGAGAGTGTCGCCCTCTTTTACCTCCATTTTATTGTTGAAGGTAATATCCTCGAAATAAAGCGGCAGCATATTCAGAGCCTTGCCCGAAGCCACAAGCGTGGTGTCGGGATATTTTTCAAAGAATTTTGCAATGCTTCCCGAATGGTCGGGTTCCATGTGGTGCACTACTAAGTAGTCGGGCTGTTTGCCATTGAGTATTTTGGCAATGTTGTTGAGCCATTCATCGGCTTTGCGTGCGTCCACGGTGTCGAGAATGGCTGTTTTTTCGTCGGTGATTACATACGAGTTGTACGACATTCCTTCGGGTACGTCGTATTGGCTTTCAAACAGGTCGATGTCTAAATCGTCGACACCTGCGTATATTACGCCTTTTGGCAGAAGTTCTTGCTGGTTCATTTTTTTATGATTTATGATATAAAATTTGTAGCGCAAATATAATAAAAAAACAAAAACCGCATGTCCATAACGAACAATTCAAAGTGGACAATACGGTTTTTATAAAAAAGAGGTGATTGTTTCTAATTTTTCAATCTTTCAAGTATTACACCGAGTTTGGCGTCGGCTTCGGCTTTGGCGGCGTCTTTGACGTTTTCTTCAAAGTAGACGTTGGCTTCAAAACTGCTCTTCAAGCCGGTAGCCCATTCTGAGAAGAATTTTTCGCCTGGGAACTCTATTTCGAGTTTCAAGTTCTTTTTGGCTGGCGATTTTACCGGTGGATGTGTGAATACAGGAAGCGTGTCGGTGGGTTTTACTTTCGGACGCTCGGCTTGCGGCACATAATCCCAACCAAGTGAGTTGACAAACTTGTTGATTATCACGGCAGAAATACGTGCCACAATGTCAACGTTAGAGGTCAACTGGAAGTTGATAACGTGCTCGCGAACTGCGTCGGCGATAATCTTTTTGAGGTTGACACGGTTTTTGTTTTTGTTCAACTCGTTGATTATCAGGTCGGCGGTCTTTTTGTTCATACCGAGTTGCATCAGCACATTGTCGCCCTTGATTTCTTCGATGTATTCGAGCCAACGGCTTATGAGGTTTTCGGCAAAGATGTATGCGCGGTCTTTGATTTCGCCTTCTTCTTTGTCTTTCTTCTCTTCGATAAGGGTTTCGATGTTGATGCCAGTTTCGTCGAGAATCTTTTTCAACTCGTTGTTGTCGTCGATGCCAAAGTATTCTTTCAACTTAGTGAGAATGCTCTGTGCGCCTTCGCCCGGCTCGATGGTGATGAATTGTCCAAGCATTTCGAGCATATCAATGTCGAGGGTCTTGGTGGCAGGTTTGGCAACGGGAGCTACGGGAGCATCGGCTTCTATCTGCTTGTTCATCATAAGGTCGAAGTAGATTTTCCACGAAAGGTCGTCGGTGATTGTGAGGCGGTCGAGGAAATTACCAAAGGTGTTTTTATCTTTCTGCATTTTCATTAACGACATAAACGCCTGAGTGGCAGAAAGTTTCGCCTTCTTCAACTTTTCGTCGATATTGCCGCCTTGGTAGAATGCCGACAGTTCGTCGTAGAGGTCGGTTTTGAGGTCGTCGATACCGGCTTTTATTTGCTCGCGCTTGATAATGGGGTTACAAGTGGGAGTCATATACTTGATAATGTAGTCGATACCGCTCTTGTTGGGCTGGGTGAACTCGTCCCAACATTCCAAGGGGTTGTGCACGTGTGCGATAACGTCCTTATGGTTTACCCACGAGTTTTTCATATCCACAAACTTCTGCACGTATTCGGGACGGAGAGTGTTCTCTTTGCCGTCGGTGTCGATGCCCTCGAAGAACGATTTGCTCCATTTGGGGTCGCGCAAGGGGAATACGTTTTTGAAAGGTCCGTTGTTGTCCCAATTCTGAATCCAGAGGTCGCCCACGGATATGCCCATCTGGTCGGCAAAGTTGGCGCCGATACGGGCAGTCCATTTTGCATTGTGAGGACCAAGTTCGCCGGGACGCTCGGTTGCTGGGTTGCCCGCAAGTTCGATGTTAAACTTAGTGAATACTACCAACAGCGGGATAAGTTTCTCAATATCATTCTGTTGTACAAGTAATGCGAGTTTGCGTTCACGCTCGGCACGTTTTTCGGGACTTCCGCCGTGAGTGTTGCGAATCCATTCGTAAAGGAATTTTGGAAGGTCGGCAACCTCGGGCTGTTTGTCGTCCATACAGAATAATAAGGTACTGATTTCGTAGTTGAAGTTGTAACGATTGAAGAGGAATGCAATCTTACCACGCAGGAAGACAAGGAGTTTGTCGTTGTTGTCTTTTTCTTCGAACGTTACTTCTGGAATCTGCTGACGCGAACGTGCACCCGGGAAGTCCAACACGTCGGCTTCTTTTAAGAATGTGCGTTTGGGGTTGGATGCGGTGTTGTCGGCAAGAGGCAGCACAACTTCGGCGGTAAGTGCCGAAAGGATACTGCGGTCGAGAGTGGCAAGGAGAGTGCCTCCGTCGTAACAGTTTACAGGTGGTTTCTTGGTGTCTTTGTAAAGTTCGCGGAGTCGTTCAACGTCTAAGATGGTGTCTTGCTGCGGAGTAAGAGCGGCAAGTTCGGTGCGGATTGAGGTAAGGAAGTTCAACTGACGCAAACCTTCGCTGAGTTTCTTAAACAATTCGGTAAAGAACGGCTGTTTGCCCCAAATTATCTCAAACACCTTGTAACGCTGTGCCGAATCTATGTAAGGTACGATAGATGCGATGTCGTCCCAGAAGTTGATGTTGTTGAGGTCTTTGATGATAAAGTGGTCGCGGAAGTTGTTGTTGCAATACTCTTTAACATCGTAAACCTCGTCTTCGGTAAAGCCCGGGCAAGGCGAGTTCTGTTTGATGGCGGCAAGGTTTTGGATTTCTTTCTGCACCTCGTCGCGGTTGACAGAATATGTATAATGCGTAATATCAGAGAGATAGCCGTTTGAAATAATTTTTACCAAATCGGCTTGGCTAAACAAACGGAGCAAGTAAGGTTTGAAACCCGCTTGCCAAGTGTTGTCGGTGGTGAATCGCGAAACCAAACCTGTGGCCTCTTTGCCGCCTCCCGGGGGGTTGATGTTGGCAATAAAGTCAACTTCCTCGCCGGTGTCGGGCACTTTTACAAATAGCGAAAGAGCCTCGGGTGTTTTGGCAAGGTTTGACACAAGGTAAGATTTGCCCACCTGACTTTGACCGAAAATAGCCACAGAGGGGCGTTTCGGAAGGGCGTTTTCGTAACGTTTAGCGTCGCGGCGGAGTTTTTTAAGATTGTATATGGTAACAGCCTGTTTGTCTTTCTCGACATTGGTCTGCACCCATTTCATACTGTCCTCTATCACCTGTTTTACCATAGTGCATTGCTGGATCAGTTTGCTTGTTTCCGGATTTTCTGACATATTTAATGTTTTTTTCGGTTTCTAACTAATTTTAATTATTCAACTACCTTTATATCAGCGTATTTCACGGTCTTTTTGGTGTCGCGGCGAATAACGCAGAAAGTAGTGCCTTCCTTTATTCTGGCATTCCCAAGACCACCGGCGTTGTGAATATCGGGGTCGGCGTTGAGTGTTTGCTCGGGCGATATAAAATCGTAGGATGCGAAGAACGTAGAGCAGTGTTTTGCCACGCAGTCTAAAAGTATGCGGCGTTCCGAGATGTAACATTCCGAAACAAATTCCAACATCTTTGTAAGCGCGTCGTACACGTTGTCGAGGTTCTGTTTTTCGTCGTCGCCGAGGGTGTCGGTCTTGGTTTTGAGGTAGATCCAACCTTTGGCAAAGCGAACCACAAATTTTGAGAGCGAACTCTCTTTTGAGGTCTGCAAGGCCTCGTTGAGGGTGCGGATAAGTTCTTTTTGCGGGTCGGTTTCGTTTCCGGGGTCGCGAAAAATCTCGCTTACGAACTTTGAGAGCGGTATAGCGGTGTTGAGTTCCGAAGCAATCTGCGCCTTTTCGCCTTCAAGTTCTTCCATACGGTTTTTAAGTTCTTGAAATTTGGCTTTGTATTTGGCGAGTTTGTCCTCTGGAATGTCGCCGCCGCCTGCCTGTTTTGCTGGCTGCCCTTTTGTGAGGGCGTTGAGCGAGGCAGTTATGGTGTTGATACTCTCTTGCGACAGGTAGGTTTTTAAAAGTTTGCCTACCCATTGCAGAGTGTCGATGTCTTTGTCGGTGTAAGGCAACTGCACGTTGGGGTTTTCTTTTAATTCGTCGAAAACACCATTGCCGATGTTGTCGATAAGCCATTTGGCAATGCCGTCGGCTTCGGCTGAGGCATCACCGGGAGTGGCAGTTTGCACGTGGGTAGATAGCCCCGACGAAGGGTTAACTTTCTCGTCGTCAGGCTGTTCGGTTTGAACCTTTTTGGTAAGCGAAAGGCTCACCGGCTTAGGTTCTTCTACCCTGCTGTCGCTGCTTGCGCCGTTTACTGATAAACTTAGTTTTGCCATAATTCTTTCGTTTTATAGTACAACAAACTAATTATCAAAAAGTTGGATAAGGAATATACCTGAGTCCATCCAATAGCCGTGCTCGTCGGCAAGCGATTGGAGCGTAAGTTTCAGATTGTCAGACGAAACTTTTTTGCCTTCTCGGTCCATAACGTTTTTAAGCGGTTTCAAACGCTCTTTGTCGCGGGGGTCGCGTTCGATGTCGAATGTAAGCGGCTCGCGGTCTTTTAACTGACGTGCTGCCTCCGACGACGAGTAAACCAATTTGTACATAGGTGCCGAAATCCAATCGTCGGTGGGCATCTGCCTCATTCCAAGCATCATGTGACCAAAGAATTTGATATTCTTTGTATCGGTGTCGGGGTCGAGGAATATCTCTTTGAGGCGTGCCTTGTTGGGGTCGTACTCGCCAAGGTAGTCGGCTGTTGAGCAGAAATTGCGTTTCAAGAGCGATGTGTCGATTGTGAAATCGTCTAAGCGACGGAGGTTGCCTGCCATAAGGGCGATGGTTGCTCCCACAGCCACACAAGTTTTCGGGTCTTTGATAACGCCTGTGCCCTCGGCAAACGGATACCAAGTGCCTATGCGGTAATGTCCTAACTGTACGATTCGGTCGGGAGTTACGGGCAGTTTCTTTAAGAATAGGTCGCGAACCACGGGCAACTGGCTGGGACGTCCCGAAAGCAGTACATAATCGCATTCGTACTGGGCAATGATGCCGCAAAGGTCGCCTATCATCTTTTCTACCACGTCTTTAACCACTTTGTTGGTGCCTTCGTTGTCGAGTTCCCAAGTGATTTTTTCGATGTCGAATCCTGTGCAGCCCTCGTTTTCAAACTCCTTATTAATATAGTCGATGAGTTGCTGGTTGGGATGCGGATAATTTACAAAGAAGGAATCAAACGAGCGTTTTTCTGTTGGACGTTCCTCTGAGGCGTGCTGCAAAATGTCTGTACCAATGGGAATTGCAATCTGCATAGCAAACTGTTTTTTCATCAGTTTGTCTTTTGCGGTGGTGCGTCCGAGGTAAGGACCAAAGAGGAAGTTCATTACATTAACCGAATTGCGACAGCCGCATTTTTCGGCGTGCAACTTGATGGTAGGCAGCACAATACGCTCGATAACACGTTTAAGAATATCGTCGCCGGCGAGGTTGAATCCCTCCCAAAACATTGGCGAAGGTGTTAATACCGAGATATTTGCGCCTGGGTTTGCCTGATAATTTGCAATCATAAGGTCGGTAGTACCACCGCCTATATCCACGCTCGCAATAGTAACGGCGGGCTGGTCGGGGTAAACTGTATCTTGACGCAACTTGCCCACAGTGTTGATGTAGAGCGCAGCGTTGTTCATAAAACGATCTTTGATTTCGCCGTAGACAAAGGTCAACTGGTTGCAGGTGGCCTCGTCGTAGTTCCAATCGTTGCGTTTATCGGGTTCGCGGCGGATATCGTCGGCATCGGGAATGATTACAAGATTTTTGTCGATGAAATTGTTGCCAAAATATGCTTTGAGTGCTGCGAGAGCGTCTTTTGCATGGTCGCGGAGAATTACCTGCTCGGTTTGCAACATTGCTGTGGGGCAGGTAAGCACAATGCGTTTTAATCGGCGCGGAAGTTTTTCCTGACCCTGACGTTTGCGGAAACGGTAACTGTTGACGTATGTTACGGCCTGCATAAATATCTCGCTGAGTGCAAATGTCATAAGCGAACTGCGCGAGAAATATGGGTTCATTGCCGGATAAGGCTGTTTCATTTCGGGGTCTTGTTCGGCTTTAATACGCTCACGTTCAAGGAGTTTGCCATCTTCGGTAAAGAGTTCTGCAATACCGTAGAGTGCGGGTTTTGCAAAAGCCTCCTGAGTTTTAGAAATATATGTCCACGGGAACGCGCGTTTTTCGGTGTCCCAAAGATAGCGTTTTGGCGAACTCATTACCGAGTTTGAATTGTCGGCGGTGTTGAGAACTGTTAAACGAGCAGCCTCGCGACCAATGCGTACAAGGCTTGGCCAAGCAAACGCCTTGGGATTGCCGCTCATTATAAACTGTGATTCGTCGCCGAGAGTGGTTTTTACAAATGCCACACGCATATCAAACGGGTCGCTGTAAGTGCGGTCGGGATAGGTCATATCGCGAATTTCGAGCGGAACAGCGTCGGTAAATTCAAACGGCTGACCTGTTTTAATCGATTCTACAAGTATACCTGTGGTGCGACTGTTGCCCACATCGAGAATCAAGTCAACGTCAATGCTTTGATTATCAGTATAGAGGGTAAGTTTGGGGAATGTCTCCGCCTTGCCCAACACCTTTAATAATGTAAGGTAATACGATGTGTGGAGGAAATTGTATCCTTCGTCTGTTTTGCGGAGGTCTTTGCGTTTTTTGTCAAAGTCGGTTTTGAGCCACTCCTGAACCCACGGACGAGCGCAGAAAAAGAAGTTGTCGGTATCTTGCACGGCACATTCAAACACTGAGTTTTGAGCGTCGCGGACTGTGGGCGTAAGGTATGCCTCAGAATTATCCTCGCAGCGGGTATCGAATGCAAGTACCACATTGTGAGTGTATTCGCTCTCCTCTTCAACGCCCGAAATACGGCTAAACCACATCATTGCCCAAGTTTCGGGGCCCTGCTGGAATTTTTTGCCGTCGTAACTTTTGCGCAAGTAAGGAATCGGAATCCACATTCCCTCGAAACTCTCTATGGCTTCGCGAGCACGAACGGTGATAATTTTGTGCTCGGGGATTGTGCGGATAAGGTTTTGCGGAATGCGAGCCTCGTCGATTTGCCCCGTTTCAGAATCGGTGGCCACCTTGCGGATTTCGTCGGTGAGTTCGATGTACTTTTGAAGTTTTTCGTGGTAGTAGGGAAATACAAAGGTTATCTCCTTGTTGCCTTCGATGTCTTCTTCGAGTTTTTCAAAATAGTCGGCATTTACTTTCATTGCGGGCGATTTCTCGCCGAGGTTTATCTTAACCGAATGAAACTGTATGCCGGAGTTGGCTATTAAACTGAAATCTCTCATATATATATGTTTTTAGGTTTTCGAAATTTAGATTGAAATGTCTACGCTGTCGTCGTCCTGAGTTTTTTTGCCCTGATTGTTGCAATAGATACAAACCGGCATCGACGATGGATAAACCTCACCGCAATAGGGACATACGGTTAATTTTCCCTTCGTCTTAGGCGGTGCAGGCGGTGCAGGCGGTGCAGGTGGAGTGGGCGGCGGAGGTGTCGGCTGCGAAACAGTTTTGGGTTGTGCAGGCTGAGGTGCCGACTGCGAAACCGGCTGAGCGCTGCTTGGATACATATCGTAATAAGTGCGCTGCGATTTCCATCCCGAAACGGTGAGAAAGCGGTCTTGATAACTTTCGCCACGTGCAAGGCAGTATCTACCAACGGGTTGACCTTCGTAGGTGGTAGATTTTTGCTTAGATTTGCCAAGCGAGAGGGTGAGTCCCGAACTTTTTTGAATAACGGGGCGCAACTGCAATAAATCGAGGATGAAAGTTTGTTCGTCGTTGGCAGAGTTGAACCTTACAAACACATTGTACACAGGTGGAGTACCGGCTTGCAGTTGGTTGATCTGCGATGTACTGATAGTAAATTTGGCAACAGTGCCGTCGGGTGCGGGTACAAATATGTGTAGCCCAGCATTATTTTGTTCCCATTTTAATGAATCCATTATTTCTTCAAAAAAATATTATCTCTTTTAACGTTAAAATCTGTTTTAACAAATATAAGATAGATTTATAACAAAGTCAAGCCTAAACGAGATTTTTTTTTTGAAAAAAATGAATTTTAGTTAGTGAAAGTGTTATTCTTGTTTGATAATCAGTTTTTTGAGTGGTTTTTCGATAACAGCCTCCGCTTGCGAGCCGATTTTACCGCCTTGTGGACATTGCAATGTGGATACTTTGGTAAGGCGGTAATGGCCAGAGGCGGAAAGAATCAAGTGATTATCAGTAATGTTTTCAACTTTTTCCGATTTTTCATCAATAGTATATTCTATGGTAAATGGCGGAGTGCCTGATAATTCAATACTTAGAGGACTAATGTCGCCGTAGCAAACGTGGGCATTGTTGAATTGGGCTGTGGGTGGATTGGTGGCGCAAGGGGCTTGTGGCTCAGATAACCACGAGCCAGGACAAGAAGGACGGAAACGTTGATATTTGTTTAGATTAACAATTGTAGTATATTTGCTTTTACCATCAGCATCGGTTTCTATCACACCTACCTCTTTTAAAGAGGATCCAAGTGAGGCGTAAAGTTTTCCGTCTGGACCATATAATATGTCGCCAAGCATATAAAGTCCGCCTTTTTTTTCAGGAGTCGGTATCACAGTGTATTTTGTAAAATCAGGAATGCCGTTATTTATAGGGTATTCTTCTATTTGATAAACATAATCATCACCTATACGTCGATCATTGACAACAATTAATCTGTCATTATTTTGCGATATACCCACAGCCATACATTTAATCACATTAGAGTCGGTATATTTACTGGTAACTATAAAAGATGCAGTATTTTGGTCAAATATTCCGTAATAATATTTATATCGTGCAGTGGCAATAAAACTGCTACAATCTCTGGATAGAGATATCTGTAAAAAATCATTTGAAATATTGTTGTCAAACATTGCTTGCTCGCCAATATAAGAAATACCATCGGCTGTAATCAAATATTTCAAGATTGACGAGTTGTCGTAATAAAGTATCCAAATATCTGTGTTGTTTGGATGACGAATAATGAGTGGATACTTGTTTGTAAGTGTAAGTGTTGTAACATCAGAAATCACCTCTTTTTTCTCTAAATCTATTTGAAAATAGCCTTCTGTACCTATGGCGTATATTATTTTGTCATTTCCTGGTGTTGGCACAAAGACTGAACATTTTACAGGATAATTATAATAATTTATTTCTTCAAAGTTTCCGTCATAAATTTTTCCTTCTTTATAAATTAGTCGAAGGTTACCTTCTGTGTCAACATACCAGCGTGTATTATCGTATTTGGAATCAAGTGTTTTAACTACTGCCTCTCCACTGGTAAAGTCGATACAATAACCGTCAAAGTTCCATAAGGGTACATATCCACTTTGCGAAAATACTAAATTAGACAGAAAGACACAGAGGATGATAGTCATCCCCTGCGCCTTGAGTGAAGAATTATAGTTGGTTACCATTCGTCTTCGGTTAAATTACGCATAAAGCGGACTAAACAATATTCCTCATTGTTCGGAATGATATAAACCAAGTCGTGAGGAGGTTCGTTTGCTCCAAAGAATACAGATACGCCCCAAGTTTTTGGTCTATTTTGCGGATTAGGTCCTACCAAGTATTTTGGGTCAACAAAAATCTCATTACGAAGAGAAGGATCTTCAAATGTTCGTTCTTGTCTGTATACATCAAGATACCTATTCAAATCTGGATTCTGAAATCCAAGCATATCTCTCACCTTATTAGCATCTCCGTAAATTGCTACAAGATTTTCAACATCGCGTTCGGTAGGAATATGAAATCCTCGTTTAGAAAACAAGTCATTACAATCATAGGGAGTATCAGCACCAAAATTCTCCCAACTATAAAACCGTCCTAAAGACAAAATGTCAGGATTTGGTTCTTGTTCAGGATAGGTTTTGCCGCCAAACACATTTTCTCGATAATTTTCGAGAAACCATTCTTGCATAATTGAGTGGTCTTTATTACGCAATTTGATAGTTTTATATGTAACCTTAATTGATTCATCCAATTCGTCAGTAAGAGATTCAACCGTGCTGTATTTCTTAGCAACAAGTACTTTTGATACTGGTCTGCGATTCGAAGCGTACACTGTATCGGTTTGTGGCTGAGGTTCGTTTATTGATTCGTCTTGACACGAATAAAACGGTGATATAGCGAACGCTGATGCTATCAGCAATAGATATTTAAAATTTTTCATATAATTTTCTATTTTTAATGTGTTAAATAAAAGAAATGATGTAATTAAAAAGGCGTTAGGTTCGTATTCCGAACCGTTAGTTGTTTTACACAAAAAAAGTTCAAACAACTTTATTAAAGTTTTTGCGTTTATCACATAGGCATAAGTTTTTATGTTCGACAATAGGGGGCGCGTCGTCGCGGTTTCCAAGTGCATACGGCGCGCCTCCGTTTTTAATTATCATTGCAAATATATAATGCTGTTTTATTTCCGACAATTATTCTGAGATTTTTTTTTGAAAGAAAAACAGTTGATTTTATCAAGTATTGTTTATTCCAAATTTTACGCTCAGTAGTAATCCTTGTTTTAATTCATTGATTATTAATCCCTTCCTATAAAATAATAACCGCCTCTTCCGAAGCGGTTATTTTTTACTAACAAATATCTTTAAATACTTAGTATTCAAGTTTTTGTGCTATGGAATCCACTATGCCGTAGGCAAGTGATTCGTTGGCATCCATCCAATGGTCGTTTTCGATGTCGGCAAGAACCTTTTCGTAGGGCTGACCACAGTTTTTGGAGAGGATTTCAGCAGTGATTTTCTTGGTTTTGTCGATCTGACGGGCGTGAATTTCAAGATTCGATGCCTTGTCTTGAAAATATCCGCCAATGCTCGGCTGATGAATCATCACTTCGGCGTGAGGCATAATTGTGCGGCTGCCTTTTTCACCGGCTGAAAGGAGTATCGAAGCCATCGACGCACACAAGCCCATACAAACCGTCTTAACAGGCGACGAGATGAGTTTCATTGTGTCGAGGATTGCCATTCCTGCTGTTACCGAGCCGCCGGGACTATTGATATAGAATGTAATCGGTTGGCCAGGTTCTTTCATATCAAGGTAGAGCAAGCGGTTTACCACCTGTTCGGCGGTGTCGTCCATTACTGCGCCCCAAAGAAAAATGCTGCGTTTTTCGAGGAACTTTTTGTTGAAATCTATCGACGAAAGTCCGCTCACTAACTTGTCTAAGCCGTTTGACTGCGGTACGTCTTCTTCTTCTAATCTGTACATTTTTAACAATTTAAACGGTTAAACAACTTTTTTGTCGCGGAAAACCACTTGGTCGATAAGTCCGTATTCTTTGGCCTCGGCTGCGCTCATCCAAAAATCGCGTTGCGAATCTTGGGCTATTTTTTCAACCGACTGTCCGGTGTGTTCGGAGAGAATTTCGTAAAGGTCGTTTTTAGCCTTTATTATCTCGTTTACAGCGATTTGAATATCCGAAGCCTGACCGCCTGTGTATCCTGCGGGCTGGTGAATCATCATACGCGAATGTTTGAGTGCGTAGCGTTTGCCTTGTGTGCCGGCTGCGAGCAACACAGCACCCATCGACGCTGCCATTCCTGTGCAGGTGCAGGCGATGTTGCACGATATGTACTGCATAGTGTCGTACACGCCGAGACCGCCGTAAACCGAGCCGCCCGGAGTGTTGAAGTATATCTGGATATCTTTCGACGGGTCGGTGCTCTCCAAAAAGAGCAACTGAGCCTGAATTACGTTTGCCACTTGGTCGGAAATCTCAGTGCCGATGAAGATGATGCGGTCGGCAATGAGGCGCGAGAATACGTCAACCTCGCGGAAGGGCACATCGCGCTCCTCGATAACCGAGCGAGTCATATTTGAGATGTGTCCGGCGTATTGGTCGAGCATATTGCCGCTGATTCCACGGCTGTGAACGGCGTATTTTCTAAAATCGTTGTTGTTCATTATTTCTCTGATTCAAAGAGTTTTACAAAATCATCGTAAGAAATATCCTTGCTGTTGAGGGTGGCTTTCTCCTTGATGATTTTTGTAAGTTTGTTGTTGATAACGATGGGACGTATGCGGCGACGCTCCTCGTTTTTTGCAAGGCGTTCTTTGGCGTAAGAATCGAGCATATCGTCGGAGATAGATCCAAGAGGAAGTCCGTAACGTGCAAACTCGGCTTTCATAACTTCTTTTTCCTCAGCGAGTTCGTCGTCTTCGGTGATTTCAATCTTGTTGTCTTTTATAAGGTGGTTTTCGATAAGGTTCCACTTGATGTCCTCTTCCATTGAGGGGAACGATGTTTCAAGTTTCTCTTTGTCGAAATCTTTGTATTGTTCGAGGCTGAGAAGCCAACGTTTCATAAATTCCACTGGCACAGCGAAATCGGCTTTTTTCAAGAGTTCGGCTTTGGCGTCGATAAACAGACGGAAGTCAGACTCGTTTTCGTAGTTGGCTTTGTATTGCGAGATGATTTCGGCACGCATTTCTTCTTCGTTGTGCACTTTGTCTTTGCCAAAGAAACGGTCGAAAACTTCTTGTGTGAGTTCGCCCTGAACAAATGTGAGTATCTCGGTGATAGAGAATGCAAAGTTGGCGTTCACAGTGTTGAAGTCGAGCATATTGTTGTTGAGGATAGCCTTAGCCTCGGCTTCGTTGGGGAATACTTGTTTGAGGTCGAAACAGATTTTGTCGCCAACCTTTTTGCCGATGAATTTGGCACGCTCTTTTTCGTCTTTTACGTTAGAAACAAGCATCGAGGTGGTGTTGCTGAGACCTTCGGCAAGTTTTTCGCCGTTTTCGTCCACTTGGAAAACTTCGCCTTTGAGGATTGACTTTTCTTCTGAAATTTCGGCAGGTTCGTTTTTGCCAGCGGCGTTTTTGTAGTTTTCAAATGTGGTGTCAACGTTTTTGTCGTCAACGGTGATGTTGTATTTAGGAATGCTTAATGTATTGTCGATAGCAATTTGGAATTGAGGAGCAAGGGCGATGTCGAAAGTGAAAGTAAAATCGGTGTCCTTCTCAAAATTGCCTTCGGGTTTTTCGGTGAGGCTGGGAAGGGGTTCGCCCATATAGTCGATATTATTGTCTTTAAGATAGTCGAAAAGACCTTTGCTGAGGGTTTTGTTGATCTCCTCGGCTTTAACGGGAACTTCGTATTTCATTTTGATAAGATTCATCGGCACGTTGCCCGGACGGAAACCCGGAAGAGCAGCCTTCTTGCGATAATCTTTCAATGTTTTGTCTACGTTAGGTTGATAGTCGTCTTTTACAAGACTTACTTTGATAGTTGCGTTGAGGTCGTCAACTTTGTTAAATTTAATATCCATTTTGTATGATGTTTCTACGGGCAAAATTCCCTGTTAAATAATTAATTACTAATAAAAACGCCGACAAATTTTAGTTTCGTCGGCGGTTTGAATGTACGGGTGAAGGGACTCGAACCCCCACGCCGTGAGGCATTAGATCCTAAGTCTAACGCGGCTACCAATTACGCCACACCCGCTTGGAAATTTGGCGCAAATTTAAAAGTATTTTTGCGTAAATCCCAAAAAGTTTTTGTATTTTTTGTTAAAAATTATCATTACCCAATGTAAGTTGCGTATTATTAAAATCTTACACCTACACCAAACATAATATCGGCGGCGCGATAACCTTCGTCGTTTAGGTCGTCTTTGAGTTTGTTTTTGTGGTTTGAATAACGGATAAATAGATTAAGATTATCGGCGAGCAAGCATCCTGCCTGAATCTCAAAGAGGAACGACGGTTTGTACTTGACTGTCTGACGGCGGAATTTTGTGATTTCATCCTCCAACCACGGCTCGGCTTTAACGTAATCTTTGGTGTAGATGGTTTTTTGACGTCCGCCTACAAACATACCAAAGCCCAACTGTCCATAAACCGGAAAATCAATTGGTGCATAGTAACGTCCAATTACAGCGGTGTTTACACCACGATATTTTTGTGTAAAAGCGTTGCGGTTGGTGTAGGGATGTTCCATCTTGAAAGTGGGGCTATAAGCATTGGCACGGGCATCTACGCCTACTTCCACGCCGTCGGCAACCTCTACAAGGAAGGCTACTCCTGCGGGAACGAATCCTGTTTGACCATCGTTTTGCGGAAGGTTGTACGATGTGCGGGCGTATCCAATAAAAGCCTCTGTTTTAAAATCTTGCGCGGTTACCATTGCGGGAAACAACACTGCAAATATTGCTATATATTTAAGGTGTATCTTTTTCATTGGTTTAAAAATTTTTAAGGGTTAAAGTTGTTGAGTAAGAACAAATTTGAAACGGATAGGCTGCTCGTTGTCAAACTTTGTGGCCTCGTGGGTATAAGTTATTGTGTATGCGGTAGCAACAGAGTTTGAAAAATAGTCGAAAAATTCGCTCAACTTATCGCCACTGCCCGGGAAAATTGCAAATCCGCGACCTGTATGGCAAAAACTGCTCAAAGTTTCTGACGCAAGCAATCCGTCGTCGCTGTAACCGATGGCAAAAACCGAAATATTGCGGTAGTTGCCTTTGGTGAGTGAATCTAAAACATTAGTTCTGATGCCGCTATTGTCTTCGATAGAACTGTAATCCTCAGCGCCAAAGTAAACCAAAACCTTAGATGAACTTTTGCCTGTGTTAAGTTCTGTCATAGCCTTGTCGCAAGCGGTAAACATATAACTGTATTGGTCTTTTTCTTTTGACTTAATGGCATTTACGGCTTCATCGGCAGAACCAAGGGGTATTGCAGAAATATTTGACACATCGCCTGATGTAAAAGCCACTGTAAATTTGGCTGCGGGAAATTTGCGACCGATAGTGCGTACAAACGATTCGGCGTTGGATTTAAGGTTGTTGAATTGCTTGTCGAGGTAATTGCTATTATCGATAACAATTGCCACATCAAGTTCCTTTAAATCTTTGTAAGTTACGGGGTTTTGACGTTGCGATTGAGGCACCCATTTGTCGCCGCGCATTTCGTCAACGCTTACACTTTGAATTTTGTAACTACCGTAATCATCAAAAAAACGCACATTGTTGATGTTGATTTCGGTAGTGTTTGAACTCGAAACCTTTCCGGCAAAAGTTTTGCTAAAATCAATAATCACATCTTTTGAGGTCATATCCTCATTTAATGCAATTGTTGGATTGTTGCCATACAAACTGTTGACATCGCCGGTGGTATCGGGATTACTGTAATTGAGATAGAGGTACGACACGCGTTCCAAAGCGTTTCCCTCGATAAAGGTAGAATCTTCGCAGGCAGTTAGTGCTGCCATAGCAAGCGCGGCAAATGCTCCCGGCTTCAAGAATTTAAATTTCATAGTTGGTCAATTTATTTGTTAAAAACAAAAAGTATAACGCAAAGAATAGCCAATTATTTTTATCTACAAACAGCCAAAATATTAACACTATGTTAAATCGTAAAAAAAACGCGAATAAAAATATTTTTGTAAAAAAAAAATAATAATTTTGCCCCCCGAAAAAGTGTGGTATTGCAACAATACCCAACGAAGAACAAATTAATAAAATTAAACATACAACACAATGTCACTTGAGAAATTAAGAAACTTCGGTATAGCCGCACACATTGATGCTGGAAAGACGACCACCTCGGAGCGTATACTTTTCTACACCGGAGTAAACCGTAAAATCGGTGAAGTTCACGATGGCGCTGCCACAATGGACTTTATGAAACAGGAGCAGGAAAGGGGTATCACTATCCAATCCGCCGCTATCTCCGCACACTGGAAAGGCTACGACCTCAACCTTATCGACACCCCCGGACACGTTGACTTCACTATGGAGGTTGAACGTTCGATGCGCGTGGTTGACGGCTTAGTTTCTGTTTTCTGTGCAGTAGGCGGTGTTGAACCTCAGTCTGAAACCGTTTGGAACCAGGCTGTTAAATATCACGTTCCCCGCGTTGCCTACATCAACAAGATGGACCGTTCGGGTGCCGATTTCGACTCTGTTGTAAAACAGATGGACGAAATGCTTGACGCTCACCCCGTTAAGATGGAAGTTCCCTGCGGAAGCGAAGAAAACTTCTACGCTGTTATCGACGTTGTAACAGGTAAATGCTATAAATTTGTTGACAAAGATTACGAAGAAATCGAGCGTCCCGCTGAATACGAGCAAGAATATCAAGACTGCCACGACAAACTTCTTGAGAAAGTTGCCGAGGTAGACGAAAGCCTCATGGAAAAATACTTCAATGATCCTTCTACTATCACAGTTGAAGAAATCAAAAAAGCAGTTCGTAAGGCTACTATCAACTTGATTTTCACCCCTGTATTCTGTGGTTCTTCTTACAAAAACAAAGGTATCCACTTCGTTCTCGACGCAGTTGTTGACTACCTTCCTTCTCCGCTCGACCTTCCCGATGTACACGGCAAGGATCCCGACGACGAATCTAAAGAAATCGTTGTGAAGGCTACTCAGGATGCTCCCGTTGCAGCACTTGCATTCAAACTCATCAACGACCCCTTCGTTGGTCAGCAGGTGTTCACACGCGTATTCCAAGGCGTAATCAAACCCGGTATGAGCCTCGAAAACGCCAACAAACGCAAAAAAGAGCGTATCGGTCGTATCTTCAAAATCAAAGCAAAAGAGCGTATCGAAATTCAAGAGGCTGTTGCAGGCGATATCGTTGCCCTCATCGGTCTTAAAGAAACCAAAACTGGTGACACACTCTGCGACGAGGAACATCCCGTACTTTTGGAATCTATCACAGTTCCGCCTCCAGTTATCCAGTTGAAAGTAAGCCCCAAAAACAAAAAAGACCAGCAGAAAATGGGCGAGGCTCTTCACAAACTTGCAAACGAAGACCCCTCATTCGTGGCTCAATACGACGAAGAGACCAACGAAACCGTTATCGCAGGTATGGGCGAGTTGCACTTGGAAATTATGGTTGACCGCGTAAAAGAGGAGTTCAAAGTAGACGTAGAAGTTGGCGAGCCCTCAGTTGCTTACCGTGAAACATTCCTCGTTGAACAAGATACTCACTACAAATACGCTAAACAGTCGGGTGGTAAAGGTCAGTATGCTGAAATCCGTATGATTATGAGCCCCAACCCCGGCAAAGGCTACGAATTTGAAAACACTGTTAAAGGTGGTCACATTCCTGGCGAATTTATTCCTTCGGTTGACAAAGGTATTCAAAAGACCCTCGAAAAAGGCGTTCTCGCTGGATTCCCCGTTGTTGACGTTAAGATCAACCTCTACGACGGTAGCTTCCACCCGGTTGACTCTTCAGACTTCGCATTCCAGACTTGTGCGTCGATCTGTTTCAAAGAGGCATTTATGAAGGCTCACCCCGTATTGCTCGAACCCGTTATGAAATTGGAAGTTATCACTCCCGACGAGTACATGGGCGACATCATCGGTAACCTCAACAAACGTCGTGGTAGAATCGAACAGCAGGGACCCCACCCACACCGCAAGGGCTTGACCGAAATCAAGGGTTACGTTCCTTTGGCAGGTATGTTCGGATACGCAAACGACTTGCGCAACATCTCTTCTGGCCGTGCAAGCTTCTCTATGGAGTTTGCTCAGTACGAGCAGCTTAACGCAGCTACTCAGGAAGAAGTGCTCAAGAAACTTGCTGCTAAACGCGCCGTCGAAGAAGCCGCTAAGTAGTTAAGAAATACACTTTTTATTCATAACTTAATCCCGTTGGACAAAAATCCGACGGGATTTTTTTTACTATATATAAGGTGTGGGGGGAGAAGAGAGCCTCGTTTTTGTCTGTAAAATTAAATTTACATTATTTTCTAAAAAAAGTTCAATTTTTTTTTATTCCTTTGCAACTAATTTCGTAATTTTATTGTCTAAAATTTAGGGTGAATTGTATACTAAACCCAACGAAAAATGAGTTTATAACTAATAGGCGGGAAAATTGTGAACTGTAAACGCCTGATTTTAATATAGATTAACACGCTGAGTATCAGATAATAACAACCACTGATACAGGCTCAAAGATATTGAACTATGAATAAAACTGTCATTAAAAAACATACGGCTATGTCAACTGTATTATTCAAGAGAATTACCTCGTTTGTGATAGGGGTGATTTCGATTTTGGTATTAAGCGCAGGAAATGTTAGTGCGCAGACCATTTCTGTTTCTGCGAACCAAACTACCAATCAAAAATGTAATGGTCAAGCTACATTGACTGTCAATTTGACTTGGAATGGAACCGACCAATATCGAATTCACAAGGTTAGGTATACTGTTAATGGTGTAACGTCCAATGAAATCTATTGGGATAATGCTGGTAAAAGCATTGATATTTCCAATATCAAATCTGGTGGTGAGAATGTTACATTTCAATATGCTCTTCAAAAGAAAAATACGGATGGCTCTTGGAGTTATACTACTAATCAAAATAATCATTACCAATCAACCATTGTTTATGTTAGGAATGATATGATAACCAATTTGGGTGGCGGCGGTACTATGAATGTTTGTACTAATCCGACCACGTTGACAGCAGCAACTTTACCGTATGGCTGGCAAGGACGCTGGAAAAATGGTAACGGTCAAAATGTTGGAAATCAGAATAATCCATCTTACTCTGCACCCACTCCTTCAGGAACTTCCACGTATACTTGGAATGTGACTAATACCAATGGTTGTACAGCATCTGCAACGTATACAATTGTCAATCATAGCAATGATATTAATAATAATTCATTTAAAATGGATCCCGACAAGGTTGTTTGTAGCGATGTAACAACTTCACAATTAGGTGCTACTATTCCTAATGGTGCTTCAGTGAGGTGGGATCCTTCAGGTAAAGTTGATGATCCAACATCTCCACATCCAAAGGCTATCAATCTTGAACCTGGCGAGAATATTTTCACAGCTCGTGTTTCTATAGGTTATGGTTGCGAAGAGGTGTCAAAAACTATGAAGATAACTCGATACACTGCTACGGCTGCTGCAAGTACTGCTTATGTGTGCGATGATAGAGAATTAAATCTTACAGCCTATCCTGATCCTGCTTTACCAAATAATGTAACACCAAAATGGTCGATTGAAACCGTTGGTAATGGACAAGCAAACGGAGCTATTACCGGTGGTGGTAATACCAACAACGCTACTGCGAAGATTACCGGTAGTGGTGCGGTTAAGTTTAAATGGGAGGCTAAAATACCAGGAGCTAATGGACAATCGGGATGTACAGTTTCGGCGTATACAGATGCAATAGTCAAAGAAGAAGTTAATGCTGATGCTGAAAAAAATATCTGTATTGTTCAAGACGATGCTCACAATGATATGACAGCTCCGTTGGTAGCAGCTATGCCAAAGTTTGAAGGAGGGTATACAGGCGAGTGGAGACCTATAAATGGAGGTAATCCTGCAACAATAACGGATCCTACCAATCCAAATACTTCAATGACTTTTACCGATGCTACTAAAACTCATGGTATTACTTCTTTTGAGTGGATAGCAACAGCTAATAATTCAGGATGTCAAGAAAAAACAATAGTTAATGTTGTCAAGATATATGCCGGCTTTGATATGTCGGATGTTACCGTATGTTCTAAGGATGATCACATACAGCTTACCGCAGAAGACCCATCTCCTGGTACTGGTCAATGGTCTAAGGGAACAGGAACTATGACCTTTGTCGATAAAAATGCTTATGTTACAGATGTTTATAATGTAGGTGGCGTTAACGGCGGTTCGCAGAGTATTAATCAAGTAAAGTGGACGGTAAAATATACTCCTACTAATGGAACAGCTTGTACAGCTATTGCTACAAAGAATATTGAGAGTATGACTGTTGATGCAGTTCCCGGTAATGATGATGAAGTATGTACCGATACTTATACTATGAAAGGAGGTACTTTGCCAACAACAAATCCTCCTACCACAGGTCAGTGGACGTGGACGTATAAAGGAGGAAGCTTGCCTAATTCGCCCGACGTAGTTATAGCAAATACAGGCAACCCAAAAACTACAGTTTCCAATCTACATCCTGGAGCTAACGAATTTGAATGGACTGTTACTCGTAAAAATCAGGATGGAACCAAAGAGTGTCATGATACTAAGTCTGTTATCATCTATAATAGTAAGGTAAAAAAACCCGAAGCAGGAGATCAACAAAATCTTTGTTTCGATAATACTACACTTGCTGCTACACCTCCTGCCGACGGTAAAGGTGAGTGGGACAAACTTACCGGTGGTGGAAATTCTACTGTTATAGTTGATCCTACTAATCCTAATACTCAGGTTACTGGTTTGCAAAGAGGCAAAAATTCTTTCCGTTGGACAGCATATAACGGTGAACTTTCGGATAAGAAGTGTCAGGAGTCTGACCAAGTTGATGTATTCTATATGCCTATCGACATTGATGCCGGTGATACTCAGATGCTTTGCGATGGTCAAACTAATTTCCAAGCCACTGGTAACCCAGGTGCTTATATGAACGATAATCCAAATATTGAGTGGAAAGCTTTTTGGGAGCCAGTTGCCAACAATGCTTATGTGATTACTCCTTCTACTGCCACTGGTACAGCTGCAGATGTTGCTCCTGTGCTTTCGGCTAATGTTGCTGGTATAACAAAAGGTGAACATCACTTCCGACTCACTCTTCAAATTTTGGATAAAACAACCGGTGATGTAATTTGTCAGAAATCTGATGAAGTTACAATTTGGAACGATGAAGTTGGTGTAGTTAGCGCAGGTATCAACGATATCACTTGTGGTGATCCTCATTCTGCTAAAAAAGCTTCTACAGGATCTGCCGATTTATATCATTCTTGGTTTGAAGGTAACTATCGAAGCCTTAACGGTACACCTCCTCCAGATGCTAACTATTGGGGTGAATGGACTAACCCAGCCGGTGGTGCCACTATTGCCAACGCTAATAGTTATCAAACTTCGGTATCCAATCTTCAACGTTACTCTCAAGAGACTCGTCCTGATTATTGGACCAACAATCCTACTGTAAACGTTTTTACTTGGACACTGCATTATAAAAACCCTGACACTCAGCACGAGTGCTATAGTTCGGCTGATGTTGAGATTATTTGGCTTGCTCCTTTTGATGCTGATGCAGGTGATAATCAACTTGTCTGCGGTAAGGATGTAAACCTTAATGCTGAGGACGAAGGTGCTGGTGCTATGTACAATTGGTGGACTTCATCTACTGCAGCAAGTAATACAAACAATCTTTATTATCAAAATCCATATTGGGGTGGCAAGGCTGTTCTTGTTGAGAACCACCAAGGAATTGATGTTAGTGTAGCTGTCAACGGAGTTAGCGGTCGCCCTGCAGGTACTGAAGCTACAAAAAAAGATGTCTTCGTATATGAAGATGAGGTAGAATTTGAGGGTGATGGTAAAACATACGTTATAATATCTACACGTACTGTTTATTATAATCCTGGTAGTCAGTCAGGATATGATAGAAACAACAATGCGTTTGTTAGTTATGTAGATATTAAGTATCAGTATTATGAAAAATCTACTTACAAAGATTATAATAATCGTGGAACTGAGGTTACTCCTCCTGCAGATTCACAAGCAGCTGCCTATCAGATTGCTGACGAAATTTACAATATGTCGATCAATGGTCAGCAGACAGCGGCCACTCCTGCAAATCCTTCGATAACTCAATATCGTTGGTATAAAGCAAACCGACTCGTAGACCCGTTTCATACAACGCAAGGAGGCGGAGAACAGAAAGTGGTTACTTGTTTGGTTTACGACGATACCGAAGTTAAGGTATTAGGCTTAATGTCAGACGTTAACGCTGGTAGTGAGGCTGCTATCTGTGACGACGAGTATCAACTCGCAGCTGTAGGTTGGGAAACCATCAAACCTAACGGTACTGTTTCAGACTATTCTGTAAGCCTTGTAGACCAGTCTTGGTCGGTTGTTCATGGCCACGGTACTTTTGTTGATGTACACGAACCGAGTTCACTTGTACAAAATATGTCGTACGATACCAACATTTACCGTTGGACAGTGATAGCATCTATCAAATCTACCAACTCTAATGGACAAATTATCCAAAGTGACAACTGTGTTATGAGTGATGACGTTTACATCACTAATGCTCAGCCTGCTGTACCTGCACTTCCAGCCGACCGCGAGGAGTGTGACAAAGATAATATCAACCTAAAAGGAAACTTGCCTGTTCGTGGTAATGGTTTATGGCGAGTATTAGGTGGTACTGGTATTATTACACATCAATCTTGCAAAGATGCTACTTGTGATGCATTTGTTGACAATCTCTCTTGGGGTGAAAACTTGTTTGAATGGAGCATTGTAAACCGTTGGGAATCAAAGAAGAATCCTAATAAAGTGTTTATCGAATGTTCTAATGCTGCCTATCAACGTATTTATTACCATGGTATGGATGCAGAGGCAAGTCCTGATCAGTTCTTATGTTCTGACGAGGCAAATTTGACAGGTTCGCTTCCTGATGTAGGAGATATTTCACCGGTAGAATTTGCCAAATATGGGGCACCACATGGTTGGTGGACAACTCAAAGCGGTGTCGCAAAGTTTTATGATTATGATAATACCTTGGCTGCACCAAGTGGAATAAATGTTAATGTTTATGCTTCGCATGTATTATTGAAACATACTCCAAGGTCTAACTATACTACAGTTGTTTGGCATGTTAAATGGGGTGGTTGTAGCAACAAAAAAGAGGTTCGTGTTTTCAACAACTTACCGTATAACGCACCGACAACAGGTCCTACTCAAGATGTTTGTGAAGATTATGCAAATTTAACTTCGCAAAATGTCATGAGTACACATAATAATCTGTCTACAAAGACGCCAACAGTAACGTCGAAGGCACCGCATTTTCAAGAAAGTACATGGAGTGGAAAAGAATCTCCTATGTCATATAATGAATGGACGTCAACTTCGGCGAACGTTACCTTTAATGATGCTTTGAATGGTACTACTGTAGCTAATCACCTTAACAAACCAGGTCTTACAGAGTTGTTCTTGACATTTTATAATAAGAATGTCGATTGGCAGAACGACCCCAATGGTGATGTCAATCCTATTGATAAAACTAAGCCCGTTGAGTATTGTTACCTTGAAGACAAGCTGCAGATATATAATAATAGTGTAACTACTTATGCTGGTCTTGATCAAACACTCTGTGGTTATCCTCAAAAAGATAATTATGCTACCCTTTCCGCTCAGAATACACCCGTAGATTCTAAAGGTGAGTGGTCGGTAACAGGTGGTACTTCTAGTGATATTTCATTTGCAGATAAAAATGATAATACTACTAAAATTACGGTAAAGAATGGTGCTTCAGGTGATTACACTTTAACATGGACTCTCAAAAAACGCAATGGCAACAACAACACTGAGCCTTATTGCGTTGCCAAAGACGAAGTGGTAATAACTATGAATGTCCCTGATACTGCTATAGCTCAGGCGTTTGATGTTAATAGAAATCTTCTGAGAGGTAATGTTCAAGTCTGTGCCGATAATGTGGATCTTCATTACGACCGCGAATATCAACGAGGAGAGGGGGCTTGGACGTCAACGAGTGATGGTCTTATAACTTATACACCTAATAGTTCGGCAACCGACCTGAATGTTACTAAGTTGCCTATCAATAGCACTGTGTTTACATTAACGATTGATTATCACAATTGTAAGTCGATTGATACTATTGAAGTATTTAATAATAGGGTAGTGGCAATAGCTGAAACACGTGCGGACAGAGATCCTCATGTAAAAGATATTTGCGAAGATAGTTACTCTCTTTCGGCAAACAATTATGCATTAAATGACGGAGATAAATATAATACTATTCAAAAATGGACTTGCTCTCATGCTTCTGTACAGTTTAAAGACAATAATAGTCCTGAAGCAAGTGTTACAGGTTTGGTTCGCAGCCAAAACAAGTCTGTTACCAACCGTTTGGTTTGGACCGTTACCAAAGGTAAATGCTCTACATCTGATTATATTGATGTTTATAACAATAAGTTTGAAATCCAAGACAAACCCAACTTTATAGTTTGTGACAATACAGCAACTTTGGTGGGTGAAGCTCCCGGTACTCAAAATAGTACATATTACGGAGTATGGAAAGTTGAACGCGGAGGTAGTATTTTTACCTCTAACGAAAGTAGCAACACCGTTACTGTAGGAAAGTTGCAGAAACAAGAGAATGAATTTAGTTGGACTGTATTCCGCAATGGATGTAGTGCCGAAGATAGAATTATTGTATTCAACAACGAGGTTGAAGCTAAAGCAGGTGAAGATATTAATACTTGCGACGAAACAGTTAAATTACAGGCTGTTAAACCAGAATGGGGTGTAGGCACTTGGACAGTACATTCTGCTTCGGGTAGTCCTACATTTGGAGAAACTTCTCTAGCTGGTGGCTTGTCTGAAATGACAGTGTTTAATGGTTACGTATTTGGATTAAAACAAGGCGAAACTGTTCTTAAGTGGACTGTTAAGAGTAATTTGAACGAACCTGTACCAACTTCTATCACAAAACCCAATGGAACTGTAATTCACGAAGGAAAGGTTTACGAGTATCCCAAGGCTTGTGTTGATGAAGATTTAGTTTCGATACACAATGATATGCCAGATGACCCTGAGGTTATTGAGCCTTCTGTTGAAATCTGTCAAGAAAAAACTTCAGCTGGTCTTGATGTATTACTAAAAGCTAAAGAGGTTCGTGCTGCAAGTGGTGGAACAAGCTGGGGCGTAGGTCACTGGGAATATTACAGTGGTCCTACTGGAGGTGTTATTGTTACATCTGCAGAAAATGAATCAAAAATTGACAACTTGCCTTACGGCGAATCTGTTTATGCATGGGTAGTAGAAAAAACTGGTTCAAATGGTTTAGTTTGTAGAAAAGCCGACTACGTTCACGTATTCAACAATTACGTTGAGGCTGAACTTAATAACGCTTACGATGAGGTTTGTGAACCTAAAACAAATCTTTATGCAAAAGATCCTGCTGATAGATTTCCCGGTGCAACTGGAGTTTGGTCTTACCAGAATTTCTCTAATATTCCTGCAGCAGATTGTCCAGTAATAGCACAAGCTACTGATCCTTCTACACAAGTAACCTCTAAATTGCCTTCAGGTCGTTCAAACTTTGTATGGACAGTAAAGAAAGGTTCAGGCAAATGTCACGCAGAAGTTATTTATTCGGTTGATAATAATATGGTTGAGGCTGAGATTGCTTCTCCTGCACTCAATAATAACGAACTGAATATTCACAATTCTTACGAAATTTGTAAACCCGATGAGTTGAGACTTATTGCGAAGGCAATACCAAATGCCGCCACAGGTACTTGGACATTAGATCAGAAACCTTCTGGTTTTGATATGTCTTCTCTAAATATTGCTTCTCCTAATGGTCTTGTTACCGATGTGAAAGGCCTTTACATGGGTAACTCTACATACGTATTTAAATGGTCGGTACAAATTGGTACAGGTAAATGTAACAAAGAGTCTGACATTACTATCACTAACAACGGCTTTACCGTAGATGCCGACAAGAGCATTGATACCAAGTCGAAATATATCTGTGGTCCTCAATATACTCTCAATCCTGAAATCATATCTGGTACAACGGGAACTTGGACTGTGGAAAGCGGCTCAGGTTATTTTATGGAGAATGGTGTTAGAAGTTCTACCACACACAATGCTACAGCCACAGTTTATGGTCTTACAGAAGGCAAGGCTTCTCAACTAAGATGGTATGTTCAATCTACCAAGTGTGATGCCTATGACTATGTACTTTTATTTAACGATGAAATTTCTTTAACTGCAAGTCAGGCTGATCCCAACAAGAAGAGCTGTGATGGTAGCTACGAACTCTCTGGTACAAGTCTCTCTTCTTATACTGGAGCTAAGGGCGAATGGAAAACCAATGCCACAACAGGACATTTCACCGGTGATAAATCTAATTCGCAAATTACTTACGAAGGCATTATGCCTAATACCGATGTTACTTTGTATTGGACTGTTGTAAGTCCTAATGCAAGCTGCTACACAGAGGCTTCGGTTACTGTTCATAACTACGAGTTTAACCTTGAAGCTGATCAGAACCGCGTTACTAATTGTGAAGACGACTTTGTACTCGAAGGTCATTATCCCGCAGCTTCTAACGCCGAAACTTACAACGGTGTTTGGTCGCTTGATATTGGTTCGGGTCTTGCAGCTCCTGTAGCGGCAAGTTCGGTTAAAGCTGCCGGACTTAGCAACAAGATTAATAACGTATTCTTCTGGACTGTTACAGGTAGCAAATCTAACTGTAAGAAAGTTCAAACATGGAGCGTTGTTAACCCCAATCCTTCTATACCTTCAATCGTAACAAATAATGGTACAGAAACATGTACCGGCGAGATAGACCTTGAAGCCAACGCACCTGAGGTAGGAGAGGGTCACTGGACTTCGGATGTTGCTTGCAGCATTACCGAAACTATTGGTTCTACCTATCTTGCCGAGGTAAAAGATATGGCTCTCGACGCTACCAAGTTTACATGGACACTTACTAACACCGTAGGTTCTACTCCATGTACTCGCGAAACTGACATCACTGTTAACAACAACAAAGTAGAGGCTATAATCACTACCAAGTCAACCAATAAGACTTGCAATGGTGAAATCAAAATGGAGGCTTTTGCTACTCCTGGTGCAACAACCGCTGTTTGGACCAAGCCTTCGTCAAGTCCTGCAGTTTTCGATCCTGCTGATGGTTCGTCTACAAAGGTTACTGTTACTAATCTTGGATACGGTAAAACCACATTTACTTGGACTGTGGCTAAGGGTTCGGGCGCACCTGGCTGTAAACAGACTGACCAAATTGATATTTATAACAACGAAGTTGCTGCTAACATAGCAAAAGATACTGCTCACACTTGTACCGATGATATTCAACTTTGGGCAGATAATATTGCTGAGTTTGGTTCGGGTACTGATGCTGCCAAAGGCGAGTGGCGACTTGTAACAGCTCCTCCTTCGATGGGCGCGGCTTCTACAGGCGTTTATTTCGATAATAGCAACAGCTATCAAGCTAAAGCATCTGGACTTACACACACTGGCGCATATACATTTGAATGGACAGTTAGCAAGGGTGACTGCTCTAAGAGCGACCGTATAATTGTTTACCAATCAAAAGTTTACGCTGGTGCAGATCAAACAATTACTACCTGCGACAGCGAAGAAGCCCTCCACGGAGCATCGCTCTCTTCTGAAACTACAGGTTTGTGGACGTTTATTACACCTAAAGGCTCTCACAATATTCAGTCGGCTACCAGTGCAGAGGCTCTGCTTACTGGAATCACCGACCGCGACGAGGTAACTCTCAATTGGACAGTTACTCACAATATTGCTAATTGTAAAGACGTTGCCGAGTTTACTATCAAGAATGTAAAAGTTACTGCAAATATTCAAAAAACCGAAGTTCCGCACTGTCGTACCCCCGCTACTATCAACGCCGACTATGTTGATCCGGCTGTGGGAACCGGTACATGGACTAAGAAAAATACTGCTGCTTCGGCTAACTTCCTTACCGATGCCACCAAGTCAGAACTCCAAGTTACTGGATTTGCCGATGGTGCTAAGGTTGAATTTGTTTGGACTGTGGTTTCGGCTTCTGCTCCTTATTGTAAAACAGAAGCAACCGCAATGGTTATCAACAATGTATATAATAATGTAAATGCAGGTGTTGGTGGTAATGTCTGTGGCAACTCTACAACACTTATGGCAGGACAATTGCCCACAGGATTTAGCGGTACTTGGGCTGTTAATACTAATGCTCATATAACAATTCCTGCATCTTCGGAAACAACAGTTACCAGCCTTGATAAAGACGAGAACACGTTTACTTGGACAATTTCGCGTTATCCATACGGACACGAAAATTACTGTCCTAACAAAGCTGAAATTAGTATCTTTAATATTGAACCTACTGCTGCTCAAATTACAACACCTAACAATACCGAAATCTGTCAGTCTACATATCAGCTTCAAGCTGTACCTGTTGATAATCCGAATCTTGAGTACGGCGTTTGGAGCAAGATTTCTGGCGAAGGTATTTTCGCCACTAACGACTCTTCTAACGAGGTTTCAGTAGCTAACCTCAGCAGTAGCGAACGTTTTAAATGGACTACATACGCCAAGGCTGACGTAAGCTGCAAACATGAGGCAGAAGTAACTATCAAGAATAATTCTGTTAAAGCTCCTGCCGCAGGTGATTACACTGAAGAAATCTGTATAACTGGCAACCAGACCTATACAATCACCACAGAAGATCCAGCTCAAGGTGCAACTGGTGTTTGGTACGACAAAGACCATAATGTTGTAGGAAATGCATCTACACTTTCAGTCTCTGCCGCAATGGCTCCTGTAAACGTGGGTGGCACATTTACTTGGACACTCTCTAAGGGAACCACAAATATCTGCCACGCTTATCAGAATGTTACTTTGGTTAACAATGGCGTTGAAGCTGCTCAGCCGCAGATTACTTATGGAACAGCTCCTGGCAAAACCGACGTGGTTTGCTCGCCCACAATTGAGCTTACTGCCAACGATGTTAAGAATATATATGGTGCTAATACTAATGGCTGGTGGGAACTTAGAGATTTCCCCTCTGGTAATATAACTCGCAATCAAATTGTTATCGAATCGCCCAACAATTACGTCACAAAAGTTTCGGGTATGACATCGCCTGGATCTTACGAATTTGTATGGCACGTTTCTAAAGGTTCTTCTTGTGTCAACGAAGCTACATTGCTTGTAACAAGTCAGTACTTTACTGTCAATGCTGGTCACACAAATGCTAATGAACACAATGTTACTGTATGTGGCGACCAAATAACACTTGCAGCAACGGCTTCGATTAATGATAATGAGATTCAATCTGGCAGTTGGGTTCTTTCAAATCCTGCAGGTGCTGTGATTACCGGCACAGTTGCTAACGCAATCAACAGCAATCCTGTTGTTTCTAATATAACATCAACAGGTTCGCGTCTTTCTTGGAATGTTACAAGTACACAAGGCTGTACTGCAACCGACTTTATTAATGTATCTAATGCTCAGATTTCTCCTGATATTAAGGTTGTTTCTACACTTCCTATCTGTGATGGCGAAGTTGAGTTGCAAGGTACTCCGTTGCCCACAGGTAACCTCAAGGGTTATTGGACAGAGGATTCTCCCGATGTTTCAAAGAGCGGTAAATTTACCGACGATGTGAAAAACGAACTTGATGCAGCTCACGCTACTACCAACGTAATTTATTATCGTGGTATCAAAGAGGGTAAAACAGTTACACTCCGTTGGACTATCAAAAACACTATGACTGATGGTACTATCTGCGAAAACTCTAAAACAGTGGATATTACCAACAACGGATTTATAGTTGATGCTGGTCCAGATGATGTTACCCATTGCGACGATAGCTACACTATGAATGCCAAACTTCCTGTGGTTCAAGGCAATGAAACCTACACAGGAACTTGGTCGCAAGGTAATGTAGGCAAGGGTGATATTGTTTCGGTTAACGACTCTAAGACAGTTGTTAACCACCTCCGCAACTTTGAAGAAAATCAGTTTATATGGACTGTAGTTCAAACAATCAACGGTCAGCCCGGTTGTACAAATTCGGCTATGGTAACCATAGTTAACCCCTCGGCTACTAAACCCGTTATTGATTTGCCCGATAACAATGATACTTATACATGTAGTGGCTCTGTTAACCTTCGTGCTACTGCTCCTACCACAACCATCGGAGAAACTGGCAAATGGACTGTTAAACCTGGATATGGTGAAGGTACATTTGATAATACAGGTGCTGCATCGGTTAAAGTTTCTAATATGAACCCCGATGCTAATACATTCGTTTGGACAATTACTCGTACAAGCAATGGTAAAACTTGTACCGCAGAAGTTGAGCGCACTATCAACAACTACCATGTTGATGCTCAGATTACTGAAACCGAAATAGCAGTATGTGGCGGTATAGCTAACCTTGCTGGTCAACAAGCTTCTACATTCTCTAATACAGAAGGCGTTTGGACAGCTAATCAAACTGTACAACTTGTTGAAAATGGAACTTCTACTACTAAGATTGCTGGTAATCCTATTTCAAATAGTGCTGATATTACAGTGGTAGTTCCTTCGGGCGAAACCAACTTTGTTTGGACACTTACCAAGAATGTAACAAGCGGCGTTATCGGTAGCTGTTCTGCTGCTGACAATGTAGTGGTTAAGAACAATAATGTTGTTGCTCATATTCACAACACCTTGCTTTGGACATGTAATACCAGCGAAACCGTTCAAGCAGAGTCGCTTCTCGGTACTACTGCAACTGGTAGATGGACATGTGTTCAAGCTCACGGAAGCACAGACGCTGCTGATTTGGCAGCTGTGGTAATTTCTGATCCTGACAACAACCGCACAGAGGTAAGCAACATGACTACACCTGGTGCTTACGTATTCCGTTGGACTGTTAACCACGGATCTTGTCCTGCTACATCTGCCGAAGTTACAATCAACCAAGGTACATTTAAAGTTGATGCCTACGTTACCGATGGTGTCAATGGTAATAATGTAATGAATATCTGTGGCGAAGAGGCATATCTTGCAGCTTCTGAACCCGGAGTACTCGACCCAGCAAGAGGTGATTTTGCAAAATGGGAAGTTGCAGATCCTTCATCAGTTATTTTTGCAAACGATAATAGCGAAGGTGCAAATGCAAATGTCAATAAAGTAACTCTTACAGGCAAAACTGCTTCGCTTACATGGCATGTAAAACGTAATGGTTGCGAAGATCATAGCACTGTTATCATCACTAACCAAATGCCTGAGGCATACGCATCCGACTATGTTACTTGCGATGGCTCTGGCCAATTGCAAGCTACTCAAGATCTTGTTAACAAAACATATTGGGAAAAGGTTGATCAAACAAGCCATATCAACATCAAAGACATCAACGATTACGCTTCGTTGTTCGACGGTATGGACGACAACTCGCAAGTAAAACTCAATTGGGTTGTTGAAAGTGCTAATATGCCCGGATGTAAACATCCTGTTACCATAACAGTTTACAACAACGGTTTTGATAAATCTCGTATTAATGCAGGTTCTGATCAGAACATCTGTGTTGATTATGCTCAACTTGGAGCCGTAACACCTGCTGGTTATGAAGGTGTTTGGTCTACCGATGTTACTGGTGTTCTCTTCTACGACGATTCTAACAAGGTAACGCTAAATGCTTCTACAGCTTCAGCCTTTGTTACCAATCTCCAAGCTGGCGACAATGTTCTTACTTGGTCGCTCTATAAAACTCAAAATGGTAAAGAGTGTAAATCTCAAAAATCTATCACTGTTACCAATAATTTCCCGGGTACTCCTCAGGTTACCACTTTGAGTCAAGAACTTTGCAACCCGAGCATCGAACTTACTGCTACACCTGCTACAAGTCCTGCAGCTGGATTCTGGACTAGCGATAATAGCAATATAGTTTACTCTAATAGTACAAATGCAGTTTGCACAGTAAGCAATTTGAGCCGTGGCGACAACAAATTCTATTGGAATCTCCACAAAAACGGCAATTGCGTCCACACATCAGCACCTATTGTAATCACCAACAATGCAGTTAAGGTTGATCCTAACCTTGATATCCGCGTATGTCAAGATACAACAATAGTAGTGGCCGATCCTTCACTTTATGGTGCAACTGGTTCTTGGTCAGTATCTCAAGGTGGTTCATTCACAATACCTACAGCTGCTTCTCCCTTTATAATTGACGTATCACCTTCGCGCGATGGTGCTACTTATTCGTGGACAGTATCTAAGGGTGGATGTACTAAAACTCAAGACATCACAATTACAACCGACGAGGTTACCGCTAAAATAATTGAGCCTGCATCTTCGCCTTACGACCTCTGTGGTAATGAATTGATTTTGAAAGCTTTAGATTTTACAACCCAAGGCTCGGCTGATATCAAAGGTTATTGGACTCTCGAAAACTGGCCTACAAACAAAATCAATCGTTCTGAGATTAACATTCTAGATGCAACAGCCATCTCTACCACAATCAAGGGTATGGATGCTGAAGGTCTCTATAAGTTGAGTTGGACAGTTAAGAAAAACAATTGTAAATCTGTTGACTACGCAGCAATCAATGTTCAACAAGTTAAGATTTATGCCGACCTTAATCCCAACATGATTAACAATCGTATGTCGATTTGTAGCGAAGATTATATGCTTAATCCTACCATTCCTTCTTCTTACAATTCTGCTAAGTGGGAGGTTGTTTCTGGTACAGGTTACTTCGGTCCTGAAACCGCTCCTTCTAAGTCTACCAACTTGGCAAACAGCGTTATTCACGGACTTACAAGCGGTGACACTCAGTTGAAATGGACTGTTACACGCGGTACTTGCGACGTATCTGCCGACCTTACTCTTACCAATGATAAGATTCCTGCCAACGTAACATCTGTTCCCACTTACATCTGTAAAGAAACTGATGTATTGCGCTTGAAAGGTTATGTTGGTTCTAGTTACAAATGGGAACTTATTGGTTCTGACGGTACTAATGGCAAACTTATCAATGAAAACAACAACTATGTAGAACTTACTGGCGTACAACTTGGTAAAACTGCACATGTTCGTTACACAGTTATCAACGAACTTGCTGACAAATCAACTTGTACAGATGTTAAAGATTACTATTATACCAACGAAGGTTTTGTTCCCAATGCTGGTAACAACGATATTACTGAATGTAAATCAGAATATCAGTTGAACGCTACATTGCCCTCGCCAATCAATGGTGTAGCTTACACAGGAGTTTGGTCGATGGGTCAAGGTACAACTGTTCACATGGAGGCTTCCGACTATACTAATGCCAACGCTAAGGTATCTGCTTTGAGCAATACAAGTCCCAATGAGTTTACTTGGACAGTTACTTCGCCCAATGGACATTGTACAGAATCAGCTTCTGTAATTATTTACAACAATATGCCTGATAATGTTGCAATTACCTCGCATACAGATGGTCAGGTTGTTTGCGAACCTTACATCAATAATTTGCGTGCTGCTCAATATTCACCCACTAATGCTACCGCAGAATGGAGTATCAATGTTGTAGGTGCTAATATTACAGGAAAAACTTCTATTTCGGCTTCGATAGACCGTCTTGAACCTGGTAAAAACATTATCACTTGGTCGGTTTCTTATCCCAACACAAGCAATGGTAAAACAGGTATGCCTAAGGTTTGTACAGTTCCTAAACAGATAACTGTTATCAACAACTACTACGATGCCAAGATAATTACTAAGGATCAAGTAGTTTGTGATGGATCTAACGAAATAGAACTTCAAGCCGAAGATCCTTCGCAATTTGCTGGTGCAACTGGTGAATGGACAGCAAACGTTAATACTGTTAATATCGTTTCGCCTACCAAATCTACCACCATGGTTAAGAATTTGCCTCCTGGTCAAGAGGTTGTATTTACATGGACTGTAAAACCGAGTACATTAGGTACAATTTGTGGCGATTCTAAAACTGCTACTGTTAAGATTAAAAATCAGGCACTTGACCTTGTTAATAATCCGGTTGTTATTTCTCACAACAACGACCCCGAAAACGACAATATCATCTGTGTAGACAATCTTACCCTTACACCTACTGCTCCTGAAAGCGGTTGGTCTGGTAAGTGGACTGTAGCAGATCATGGTATTCCTTCTGGCGTTAATGCTCCTGTATTTAATACCAATGGTAACATCTTGAATCTTACTAATATTCAATCGTCACCGGGTAATAAATATACTTATATATGGACAGTTACCAATACATCTAACCCTGCATGTTTCAAAGAAGCATCTTACACATTCTACAATAATGCGTTTGAAACTGCTGCTTATTACAAAAACGGTGTCAAGAGCGACGAAATGGACATCTGTGGTACCACAGGTACTCTAAGTGCTCTTGCTGGAAGCGCTACCGCTCAAGGCAAATGGACAATGGATGATGGCGTAACCCCGATTAATACAGCATCTATCGTAATTGATAATGTTGCTTCTGCTGGTTCTTCTTTCGAAATTACCAGCACTTCGGGCGACCCGCAAATACGTTGGACTGTTACCGACAAGGGATGTTCTGCTTCTGCTCCGTTGACAATTCGCAATGTTAAACCTTCGGTTGCTGACTTTACAGATATTACAGTTTGCTCCGATAATGTTACAATTACCGCAACTAAACCTCTTGCCAATGAAACTGGTCTTTGGAATTATGCGGGTTCTACAACTCTTACTATCGGCAGTCCTACTTATTTTGTATCTGATGTTTCTAAGATAGAGGATAATACCATTAATGCTATTACTTGGACTGTAACAACAAACAAAGTAGCTAACTGCTTTACTCAAAAAGTACTTAACATTCACAATGTTAAAGTATCGGCTGAGCCTCGTGCTGTAGCAGCAACCACATGCGGCACCGAAGGTGAAATTTACGCCAACTTGCCCAGCGATTATACTGGACAATGGACTGTTGAAGGTGCTGCTGGTCCTTATTTCGGACCTTCTACCGCACAGAGCGCAACTTCAAGCCTTGATCGTGTTCAAGTAGGTAACCTCCAACGTGGCAATAATACTTTCCGTTGGACTCTCACACACAAGACAGTTCTCAACTGCTCGCCCTCTGCTACCGTTACCATCAAGAGCGATGATTTCGACGATCCCAAGATTGTTTCTACCAACCTCGAAACCTGTACAGGCTCTATCGATCTTGAGGCTGACGCTCCCAACTCTGGAGTTAAAGGCTGGTGGACAACATCTGGTAGCGCATTTATTGATCCTGACGTAAGCACCGACACAAAAATCACAGCCACCAAGCTTGATTACCGCACAAATACATTTATTTGGCACTTGCTGAAACCTGGCTGTCCCGAGCGTACAACTTCGGTTGACGTTGAAAACAACCAAGTAATTGCCCAGATTAAGACTACCGAAAACTACAGCTGCGACGATCCGTTTGTTCTCTCAGCTTTCGACAACGATATCTCTTATCCTGGATCAGAAGGCGTTTGGTCTACCAACTATGATGCCTTTAAGTTGGGCGGCACTGCCACCAACCAAATTGTAGGTTCGTCGTCAGTTTTGGTTTACAACTTGCCTACCAACGGAGCTACATTCAACTGGACTCTTACTAAAGACGGCAAGTGTCCCGACACCAAGTCGATTACAATTGCCAACTGCTTTGTTCCCGTTGGTACAGAACAAACCGTTGTGGCATGTGGATCTGAAATTCATCTCGAAGCCATCGACATTACCTCATACGGCAATGCTCATGGTGAATGGAGTTTGGTAGACTACAATCCTGCACTTATCAACAAGAGCGAAATTTCGATTGTTTCGCCCAACACTTACAATACTGATATCAAAGGTCTCAACGACGCTGGCAGCTACAAATTCCGTTGGACAGTTTATAAAGATGTAAACGGTGAGCGTCGTTGCGAAAAATATCAAGATTGGATTGTTACAAACAATAAGTTTGCAGTAGATGCCGACATCAAAAATCCCGCTGGCACAAAGGTAAGCATTTGCCAAAGCGCCGATAATATTTACGGCTCTGATCCCGATGGTGGCACAGGTAAATGGACAGTGTTCGACGCAGCCAACCATCCTGGTATCTATTTTGACAATTCTACAACTGCTCAAACTGTTGTTCATGGCATTACCGAAGCCGGTGCAACTCTTGTTTGGTCGGTTACTAAGAATGGCTGTACAATATCCGATGCCTTCCAGATTCAAAACAATGGCATTACTGCCATCGCTCAAATCGACAACCCCAACGGTATAGTTTGCGATGGTATTGCCGAACTTTCTACTGGCAACGACTTAACTATCCAAGGTGTGTCGGGTACTTGGAGCATGGAAGACGGTTCTTTTGACGGCTTTGATGCCAACTCGCTCCATACTGCAGTTACAGAGTTTAGCCGTATCCCCAATGATAAGACAGTTTACCTCAAGTGGAGTATAGAGCGCCAGTTGCTCGATGGCACAGTTTGCTCCGACGATACCACTTTGGCTGTTACCAACTATGGATTTACAGTCAGCGCAGGCAACGGTATAGGTTATGTAGTTTGTGATGCATCTACATACAATTTGCAAGGCTCTGGCTCGTATAGCGATGCTGCTACTGGATACTGGACTTCGGAATACAAGCCTGTAATATTCAAAGATAACAACACAACAGCTCAGTCGGTTGAGGTATCTAACCTCAACAACCGTGGCAGCAACCGTTTCTCATGGACTGTTACCGACAATGGCTGTACCAAAACATCTGATTGGTTTACAGTTATCGACAATAATCCTAAGCAACCTCAGTTTATTAGTCCTACTGTTACTAATTATCAAACATGCGAAGCTTCGTTTGGTCTTACAGTTTCTGTTCCGAGCGGCAACGAAAAAGGCTATTGGGAAGGTCCTGCAAGCGCAGTTTACTACCCGTCGTCAACTTACTACAATGTTACCGTGTCTAACATGACTGCCAACCAAACTCACGACTTTATCTGGCATGTAAGTCTCGGCGATGATGCTGCTCATGCTTGCAGCAAACAGACCAAAGTAAGTGTTACTAACAACCACTTCGAGGCTTCGATTATCACCAAGCCGCAGACTATCTGTCTTGCTCCCGACCAAGAATTTACTCTCGAGGCTGTGGATAGCGAACAGATGTTCAACGAACCTGGTCAATGGAGCGTTGTAGGCGACAAGATTCCTCTGCCCGCTACTTCTAACAGTGCACAGATGACTCTCAAGGGTATTCCTTATGGTGAATACGATTTTGTTTGGACAGTTGGAGCATCTTCAACCTCTAAATGCCCCCAAGCTGAAGACCGCGTTAAGATTATCAACAGCTATATTACTGCCAACGCTGGCGACGATAAGGTATTCTGTAGCTCAACTGCCGAAGTTCTATCTAAGAACTTTACCGAAGGTACAGGTCGTTGGGCATGCGTTGGCGGTGGCGATAATATTAACTTCGCCAATGTATCTATCGACAATCCTAACGATTATACTTCTATCGTTCGTTACCTTGTAGGTGGCACTTACAAGTTCCGTTGGACAGTAACTTCGCCTGATGGCAAGTGCCAAAGCTACGACGATGTAGAAATTACCAACAACTCGTTTGATGTTTACGCCGATAAGGATGCTACTAAAGCTCCCGACGGCACCAACGTTCACTACATCTGTTCCGACAAAGTTCAGATTACTGCATCAGCTCTCGGTGGAGGCACTCCTGTTTGGTCACTTGGCACTAGTGGCACAGGCTATATTGTAAGCTCTACCAACAATGTTGTAGAATTGGCTGGTATCACAAAAGAGCTTCAACTCAAATGGACAGAACAAGATCGCAACGGCTGTTCTAACTCCGACGAGGTTAAGATTGTTAACCGCAAACCCTTGCTCGCCGACTTTACCGACGACTACACTTGCGATGGCACATATAAACTTTCGGTAGGAAGCAAAGAATCTTACCAGACAGGCCGTTGGGAACGTTTGAGCAATTTTGCTGGTCATTTCGAGGGTTATGCCGATGATGTTGCCTTTGTGGACAACTCACTCTCTGTAACATACTTTGGCATCGAAGACGACCAGACAGTTTCGTTCCGTTGGGTTGTTACCGACAACAATTTGCCCTCTTGTAGCGATGCTAAGACTATCAAGATTACCAACTATCACATCACTCCTGTAATTGATGCCGCTACTTACGAATCTTGCGACAATACAGTATCTTATGTCAAGGGTTCTAACCCCGACGAAACCAAATATGTTGGTAAATGGGACGCTACTACAAATACCTCGTTTGCAGATGTCAACCAGTCGCACACTTCAATTACTGCTATGCAGCAAGGCGACAACGTGATTACTTGGACACTCAGCAACCGTTCTGGTATCAACACTTGTATCAATGAAACTTCGGCTACTATTGTTAACAACTATCCTGGCACAGCTGTTATCAATAAAACCAACACCGAATCTTGTGATCATACTATCGACCTCGTTGCCGAAAACTATACAGTAAATCACGCTTCGGGTAAGTGGAGTCTTGCGTTCGATGACAATAATGTTGTATTTGACGAAACTTCAAACGTAACAGCTCATGTTTCTGGTTTGAATAAAAATACTACTAAGTTCGTTTGGACTGTTACCAAAGGCAACTGTTCAGTATTTGACGAAGTAGATATTATAGACAACACCACTACTGCCGAACTCGACATGCCTGCGACAACACAAAGCTGCGACAATACAATCCAGCTTAAGGCTGTAGACAATCTGCAGGCATTCCCCAACAGTCACGGATGGTGGTCTACCAATAGCGGTCAGGCTTTGTTTAGCAACGGTCAATCGTCGATTGCCGCTGCCACCACAGTAGCTAATGTTCCTGCCGATGGCGAAATATTTAAGTGGAATGTTTACCAAGGCAACTGCCCGCCCAACTTCCAGACTGTTAATGTAAACAACTACTATGTGGAAGCTTCGATTATCACCGAAGGCGGTGTCCTCTGCCAAAGCGAGAAAACTGTTGAGGCTAAAACAATTTCGGGCTACGCAAATGCTTATGGTTACTGGTCAATTTCGTCTTACCCGCAAGAGGATATGACCATAAATGATATTACTATCGAAAATGCAAATACCACAAGAGCTACATTCAAAGGTCTTACAAAACCTGGTGAATATAAATTTGCTTGGAATGTTTACCGTCTTGTAAACGGCAAAATAGAATGTGAACACTCTGATGAGGTAACATTCAACCAAGGCTCGTTTGTTGTAGACGCTCTTGAAAACGATGACGACAACCGTTTGGCTATCTGCGGCGAGTGGACAACTCTCAATGCTTCTCCGATTAGCGCCGGATGCACTGGTTCTTGGGAAAACATTAATAAAGTTGCTGGTGTGGTTATTGCCGACAGCAATAGTCCTACATCAGAAATTTCGGGTATACCTTCTTCGGGTGTAACTCTCCGTTGGACTGTTTCAAAACAAGGTGGATGTACTTACACAAGCGATGTTTACTACGTTAACAATAAACCTGTAGCTACAGTAAGCATCAAGAATTCTGATTGCAATGGCAACGTTACTCTCCAAGGCAACGACCTAAGCTCTAATTCTAACCTTGAAGGATGGTGGACAAAAGACAAACCCGCTGATTCTGGTGATTTTGTTACTGCAACCTCTAATGTCAACACTGTTGAATATGCTGGTATATCCAACCAAGCCACTGTTAAACTTATTTGGCATATCCGCAACAACTTCAATGGTGGTTCTTGTGAAGATACGGCTGCAATTGATGTTACCAACCAAGGCTTTATATTCAGTGTAGGTAGCGACGACGTTACCAACAATTGCGAAGACAAATATCAGCTCAATGCTAATATGCCTTCCGACGTAACAGGTCTCTCAGGTTATTGGAAGTCTAATAATAGCAATGTAGTATTCTCTACATCCAATGCTCAGTATGCTTCAGCTCCTTCTACCGACCCGAACGCTTGGGTAACTGGATTGAGCCAAAGCAATGGCAATGTATTTACATGGTATGTTTTGGGCAGCCAATGTGGTGAACCTAATAAATCAGTAACCATCTATTACAATGCTCCTTCTGAATCAAGCATTAAAACAGAAGACGGCACTATTGTTTGCGAAACTTCTGCTACACTCAATGCCAACGCACCTTCGTATGGCACTGGTCACTGGGAAGTTCCTGCTGGTGTAACATTTGCTCAAGGTTACGAATCTACCGATGCACAGGTAATTGTTAACAATATGCAGCCCAATAGCGATGCTACATTTACTTGGGTGGTTGAACGTGCTAATATCAACAAGACTACAGGCTATGTTAAAGGTGTTTGTAAAGATCCCTCGAGTGTAACTATTAAGAACTACCAGTTCACTCCTGAAATTTATGCTTCTAACACAGTCTGCGGCGATGAACTTGCTATTCAAGGCTTAATGCCTGATCAAGGCGACTTCATCGGTACATGGTCGAGCTCATACTCAGATATCGTGTTCACAGCATCTACAACTGATGCTAAGGGTATGGCTTACACTACTGTTAAGAACCTCCGCCGTGGTGACAACACCATTCAGTGGACTGTAGTGGACAAAGCTGGTAAATGCCCCAGCAATAATGTTGCTACTATGACTATCACCAACACAACACCTTCTACTGCTTCGATTATCGACAAGGGTACTACCGAGTCGTGCGACAACGATGAGTTTGCCCTCGAAGCTAAAGGATTTAATGCAGCTACTGAAACTGGTAAATGGACTGCTAAGGGTGGCGATGTTAAGTTTACACCCAACAATGATTCCAAGACAACAGCTACTCAGTTGAGCATTGGCGACAACGAAATTGTTTGGACAATTACTTCTAAGGCAGATCCTAAATGTGAATCTTCTGCTAGCGTTATCATTGTCAACAATAAGGTGATTGCTACTATAGGTCAGCCGATCGAAACTTGTGATGGTACAGAAACTCTCAATGCTGTTGATCCTCAGTCAATACCGTACGGTGGTACAGGTTTGTGGAGCAATATACCCAATGGCGCAACTATCGATGCCACTGCTATGACACTCTTCAATGCTGAAATCAAGAACATACCCGCTGGCGGACATACTCTCACTTGGACAGTTTCTAAGGGTGGTTGCTCAGATCATAAAGACCTTAAAGTTACCAACAATAGTGTTACTGCTTTAATCAACGAGGGTACGTTTAATCCAAGTACCAACCATTATGAGTTGTATATCTGTAAAATGCCTCAGAAGATTACAGCTAACAACCTTTCTGGATTAACTGGTGTAACTGGTAAATGGGAAGCTGTTTTGCCCACTACATTTACAATTGAATCTACAGCTCACGAAGTTTATGTTTCTAATCTCGACAATGGTAGCAATACTCTTAAGTGGACTGTTGAACACGGTAAATGTTCTGCAGATGCTATTATTGATATCTACAACAATACTGTTCAAACTTCAATTAATGGTAAAGATGCAGACGGTAATATGTATACCAAATGTAACGACTATGCCGTTGTAAATGCTATTCTGCCCTCGGGTTGCACAGGTATTTGGAATATCAATGGTCCTGGCTCTGCAGCTGATCCTTCAATGTTAACATGTAGCCAAATCAAAGTGGTTGGTCTTGCTAACGATAAATTTACCAAACTTACATGGACAGTTACGAGCGACAACAACCCTGATTGTCATGACGACGATTTCATTAATGTAAGGTCTAACAAAGTTGTGGCTGAAATTACATCTAACGATCCCGTTATCCTTTGCGAAAGCGATGGCAACAACGCTAAGATTCAGGCTAAGGCTCTCAGTCAAGGTAAGGGATGGTGGGAACCGTTCAGCATAGGCAATACTGGACATATCGATGATTCTGAGTCTGCTATCCTTAATGTTACAGGCATAGCTCCCGACGTTACCGAAAAGTACGTTTGGCATGTTGAACTTGGCACAGGAAGCGACATGTGCAAAGATGAAAAGGTTGTTACAGTTATCAACAAGAACTTCAAGCTTCAAGCAGGTTCTAAGATTGTTAACAATATTGCAATGTACGATGGCAACAACTGTGAAGACTACGTAAGTCTTGGTGCTACCAAGTACAACGAAGGTCACGGTTTATGGACTGTTACTTCGGGTAAGGGTACTGTTATTGATCCTACAAGTTATAACTCTAAGTTGCTTATTTTGCCGGGCGAAACCGTAGATCTTACTTGGACATACGACCGTGAAGATGGTTGTCCCGCTAAACAAGCATTCGCTACTGTAATCAGTCACAAGGTGGTTGCTGTGGCAAATGACGTTAATTCTTGTGAATCAGATGCTTTGCTTGATGCAGACGAACCTAAATATGCTATTGGTGAATGGGGCTATTGGACAGCTCCCGACCACGTAGCATTTGATAATAATGGTAACGCTTCTACTTTAGCCAACGGCAAAGTTACTGGTTTGCAACAGGGTTCTAACTCATTTATTTGGCATTTGCATAATGCTTACTGCTCTGATGTTAAGACAGTGAACGTTACTTACTTAGTTCCCAATGCTAAAATCTCGTTACAAAGCCCATTTGAAACTTGTTACGACAATCTTGAAGCCCTTTCTGCTTCAGAAGATCCCGCAATTCATGGATATACAGGTTATTGGGGTATTAAGGCTGGTGCTAATATTGAGTTTGGCGACAAAACCAACTTCCTTACATCTGTTAAGGGTCTCAACCGCGATAAGGACAACATCCTTACTTGGACTGTTGTAACTCCTGAAAATTGTAGACATACCGAAGAGGTAGTAATCAGAAATGTAGGTGTTGAGAACAATCCTGGCGGTCCTTACTACAACTGTGGTGAGAAAGATAAAGAGTATACTTTGGCCGCTAACGATCCTTATCCCAACAACTGGGAAGGCTGGTGGGAAGTAGCCCCTGTATCTAAGACTCAGGCTGCTCTCGCAGGATTCTCGTTCACCAATTCTACCGCATCTAACTCAGGATACGTAAATGCTCCTTCTGGTGCAATGTTGGTTACTTGGACTGTTCGTGATCCTAACTCTTCTAAGCAATGTAAGTCAACCAAGGAGGTTACAATCACCAACAACGGCTTCGATATTTCGGCAGGCGATGAGAGCCAAGTTGATATCTGCGCCGATGTTGTAAGTCTTTCTGGTTCGCACTATCAAGGCAATTTCAAAGGTAAATGGTCAGCAGTCGACGGCAACTCACCTGTTAAGTTTGCTGATCCTACCAACTATCAGACAACTGTTACCAACCTTGAATACAACAGCAACATTCTTCGTTGGGAGGTAGAATATAAAGGTTGTAAAAAGCATGCCGATATTGACGTTCGCCACAAACGTTACCTCGACTTTACTGCTGGTGACGACAAGACCATCTGTGACGAATCTGTTCTGTTGGAAAATGTTACAAATCCGAACTCTTTCTCCAACGATAGACCTGTAACTGCATACTGGGAGTGCAATATCAATGGTGTAACATTCTCTAACAGCACTGTTCACTCTCCCAAGGTTTCTAACCTCCAGTTTGGTCCTAACACCTTCACATGGCACGTTCACAATGGTTACTGCGATATGGTAGACCAAGTTATTATCACCAGCAACCGTGTTCGCGCTTACTCTGGCGGTGGCGATGATTACATCAACCAGTGCGAGGATTACTACAGCTTAATGGCTCAGTTGCCCGATACCAAGTTCGACTCAGTTGCTTGGAGTATAGGTCAGGGTAATGCTAAGTTTGCTACACCTAAGTTTATTTCAAACGATGTGGTATTCGATCCTGCTAACTCTAATATGTCAGCTGTTGATAAGGCTTACTGGTCTACCAAGACACAAGCCGAATTCAACCAATACGCATCGTCGTTCAACTCTGCCAACAACAACACTAAGGCAACAAGCCTTGCTCAAGGCAAGAACGAACTTATCTGGCATGTATACTACAATGGTTGCGAAACAATGGATACCGTACGTATCAACAACCTCGCACCCGACAAGCCTATTGTTCCCACCGAGCGCGAACAAATATGCCGCACAGATTATCATCTCTCGGCTAATGCACCTAACATTGGTAAAGGTCATTGGGAGCAAGTTGGTGGTTCTTCTACTATCAATATTGTTAAACCTACTGCCAACTACACTGATGTAACTGGTCTTAGCAGTGGCCCTAACAACTTCATGTGGGTTATTACAAACGAGCAAGATGGTAAGGTATGTACATTGTCTGCTCCGTATACACTCGTAAATAGCGAGATAACAACCACCGCTGGTCAAAATGAGGTTACTTGCGACGACTTCTATACACTTAGCGCTACAGATCCCGCTCCGTACACAGGTTACTGGGTTGACGTTGACGGTCTTGGAGCTCAGTTTGAAAACAACAACTCTACAAACTACGAGGTTAAGGTTACTAACCTCCACACCGGCGGCAACACATTCCGTTGGGTAGTAGATGATCCCAAGACTGGTTGTCACGCCGAGGCCAATGTTGTTATCACCAACAACAAACCTACTCAGCCTAAACTTGGCGCTGGTTACACCGTTTGTCAAGACTTCACCACTCTTAAAGGTAATACCTACGCTTCTGACGAAATCGGTGTTTGGAATAAAGTTGGCGGTTCTTCTCGCATTGCTAATAGCACTGCTACTCAAACTAAGGTTACTGGCCTCAGCCGCGGACCTAACGAGTTCACTTGGACTATTACTCGTGGTAAAGGTGATGAAGCTTGTACTTCTGAACCTGCAAGCATCAAGATTTATGCAAGTCAGTTCCAGGTAGGAGCTTCTACTCCCAAACCTGAATATTGCAAAGATACGGCAGAAGTTTATGGTACTACCAATGCCGACGATGGCACTTACACCTCACTTTGGACTGCACGCACAGGTACTGGTACATTTATTACCAATGCTACCACCGATGCATCTCAGGCTAACGCAGTGGTTACCAACCTCAGTCCGGGTATCAACATCATAACTTGGACTGTTAAGACCAAAGCTCCCGACGGTACTGATTGTGAACTCTCTGCTGATGTAGAAGTTCTCAACAATACTGCTCCTAAGGCTATCCTCCCGAAGGAAGATGTTGCTTGCTCTTCTTCTTTCGATATCCAAGGCAACCAGCCTATGGAAGCAGGTGTTACAGGATATTGGAAGGTTGAACAAGGTAGCGGCTCGTTCTCTGCTAAGAGCAACTTCAAGACAACTATCACAGGTCTTGACATTGGTCAGCACAACTATATTTCTTGGAACCTCCAGAAAGGCAAATGTGTCAACACTGCAGTTATCGACATATTCGCTGATGAGGCTGTTACAAGCGTAACCAGTGATAATGGAACAGGTATCAAACATACTTGCGACAACGAACTTACAATTTCTGGTACAGCGCCTCCTTCGGGTGGCAAAGGTTGGTGGACAACCACTTCGCGCGATGCTAAATTCGTTAACAACGATACCGAATCGCCCAACACTCGTATCACTAATGTAAAAACTGGCTCTCACGTATTTGTTTGGAATGTTGAAACCGAACATGGTTGTGGTGCAAAAGCCGAACTCAAGGTTATCAACGAGAAATACGATATCATTGCCCACATGTCGGGTGTTAACCCTGTGTGCGATGGCCACGTAGAACTCAATGGTACTTCACCCACAGGTAGTGCAATTGGTTGGTGGACAGGCCCGGACAACGCTACCTTCTCCGACAAGTCCAACAATGTTACCACAATGTATATGAGTAACTATGGCGACAACACTGCTTACTGGCACGTTAAGAAAGGCAATTGCGAATCAGTATCTTCAGTATATGTATTCAATTCTTCAGTAACCGCTTATGGTGGCGAGGATATTATAGTATGCTCTGATCAAGAAACTCAATCGCTTATTGCTCAAGCAGCTCCTCAAGGTGGCCGTGGTTGGTGGGAGTATGTTAATGGCTCGGTAGAAATTGCCGACAAGTCATCTAACAATACCACAATCACTAAGGTTCAGCAAGGTACTAACACCATCCGTTGGTGGGTAGCTTCTCCTGATTATGTTGATCCTGTAACTCACAATGTTTCACCAGGATGTCGCGATAAATACGACGTTACAGTTTCTAACAACGATTTCTCTGCCAACGCTGGTACCAACTTCGAAGTTTGTGGTCCTCAAACCACCTTGAACGCCGTATTGCCTAAGGGTGCAGTTGGTAGCTGGTCGGGTGGCGACTTCCTCGACAATACCGACCCGAAGACAACGGTATACAACCTCCGCAACGCTGAACCTACAGAACTCACTTGGACAGTAATTTACAACGGTTGTACCGAAGATGCCAAAGTAATTGTTACTAATACTAAGGTAGATATCACAATACCTACTGGTGGAATCACTGGTACACGTCAAATCTGTTCTGATGAACTTCAGATTGAAGCCACCAACAATGCAGGTACAGGTACATGGCGTGTAATTCAAGGCCAAGGTAAGTTTGATAATAGTACCAACAATGTAACCAAAGTATCTAAACTTACTGCTAATGAGAACATCCTTCGTTGGGAAGTTATCAACGGTAGAAATAAGTGTCATACTTATAAAGATGTCACAATCGACAATAAGGCACTTAACTTCTCTGCTGGTGCTAATCAGAATGTTTGCGACACATTCGCTTACTTGTCGGCTCAGCCGCTCGCTGCTAATCAAGAAGGCTGGTGGACATGGGGCTTTGGCGGATCATCTGGTTCGTTCTCTGGTGCAGGCCCTGTATTTGCAAACTCTACTGCCAACAACACCGTTGTATATGGTCTTTACTTCAACGATGAAGGCTCAGGATATTCTAACGCCTTTACTTGGCATATCCACGATAATAATACAGGTTGTAGCGGCGAAGCTAAGGTGCTTGTTACAAGCTACCACTTCACTATCGATGCCGATACAAGCACAAGAGAAAATGTCCACGTTTCTGATTTGAACCACTATAAGATTGGTGGTACAGGTCAAAAACAAGATGACAACAGCAACGACCTCTATAAGTTTGAATGGAAACCTGTTATGGGTAGTGGTAGACCTACCAATCCTAACAGCGATGTAACTGAGTTTGTCAACCTCTCGTCGGGTATCAACCAGTTCGCTTACATTGCAACTCTTATTGATAATGAAATCCCCGGCACTAATGGTATGAGAAAACCGAAGTGTACCGCTGAAAACATTGTTACTATTAATTACAGAGCCTTTACAGTTGAGGCAGGCGACGATAAGTCAATCTGCGAAGATTCTATCAAACTTGCCGCATCTCGTCCCGATGGCGCTGTAGGTCACTGGACAAGCCGCGAACGTGGTTGCGATTTCGATGATCCTACCAATCCTAACACTTGGGTTCGTTATCTTAAACCTGGTGAGAACATCCTCTACTGGAACGTAACACGTAACGGATTTACAGCTATCGACTCTGTAATCATTTACAACTACGGATTCAAAGTTGATGCAGGTCCCGATCAACATCTCTGTGTCGACAGTACCGAGCTCAGTGGTTCTGCTCCTCTTGGCAACCCGCTTATCACAACCGATTGGTCTGGTTACTGGGATACTCCTAAGGGTTCAGCTACTTACTCTGCACCCAGTCAGCAGAATACAAAGGTTAAAGACCTTGCCGCTGCTACCAACCTCATAGTATGGCATGCTAAGGCTTGGAGCGATCAGCTCAAGACCTCTAACACCACTTCGATCACATGTTACGCCGAAGACACCGTTCGTGTTGCTTACTATGTGGCTCCCGATGCCGAATTTAATATAGTGCCCAAAACTGCTGCCGGATGTACTCCGTTTACAGCTCAGTTTGCCAACACTACTATCGACACCGACTCTACTGGTTCTACTTTCTACACTTGGAACTTCGGTAACATAACTTCGTTAGAAACTACCGACCACGACAACTTAGTAGAACGTACATTCTACAACACTTCTGACCACGACAGCACGTTGACCATTTGGCTGACATCGGGTATCAAGATTCCGGGCAACAAGACCTGCTACAATACCGATTCAAGCGATATTACAATCTTCAGCGTTCCCACTGCTAAGTTTACTGTTTCGCCGCACCGTCAAATGCAGCCCTCTACTCAGTTTAGCATGTATGCTGTTCAAGTTCCGGGCGACGAAGTACGCTATGCATGGTCTTACGGCGACGGACAAGGCTCTGTTTGGAACAATAACGCTGAATTTGAAAAGACCTTGACTCACAAGTATATGGATTTCGGCGAGTATAAGATTGTACTCGACGTTAAGAACAAATACTGCGCTGCAAGCGATACTCAGATTGTAATAATCGACGCTGCTCCGCCTAAGCGTACAATGCAGTCTAAGGGCTTCAAAGGTTGTGAGCCTTATCTCCACGAACTTATCGAAGAAGTGCTCTACGCCGACTCTGTAAGATGGGATATTTACGAAGTTACCGACTCGCTCGAACTTCGCGCTCAGATGATGGTTGAAGACCAGAAACTCGCTACATATTTCTTCAACAAGCCTGGAAGATACCTCCTCTACCAGTACGCTTTCGGTCCTGGTGCCGACGGTGAAGTATACATGAGAACTGATACAGTTACAGTATTCTCTACACCTATTGTTGATTACGAGGCTTATCCCGATACTGTACGTCTGCCCAACCAGGCTCTCTACACAAGCAACTCGTCGATCAATGGTACTACATATCTCTGGGACTTCGGTGATGGCGAAACCTCAACTGAGAAAGAGCCCACACACTACTATACTAAGGATGGCGACTTCTATATAACTCTCAAAGTTACTTCTTCTGAGGGTTGTACAACTCAGGGCAAACAACAGCACGTAAGGGTTGAGCCCGAAGGAATGCTCCGCTTCCCGAACGCCTTTGTACCCAACCCCGCTGGTCCTAACGATGGTCACGAGGTTAAGACTCACAACTGGGTATTCATACCCACACCGAGAACAGGTATCAAGGCTGGCACCTACAAGCTCCAGATATTCAACCGCTACGGCGAGAAGATATTTGAAAGCACTGATCCCGAAATTGGTTGGAACGGTTACTACCGTGGAAACCTCTGCAACCAAGATGTTTACGTTTGGAAGTGCAACTGCATATTCGAAAACGGTAAGATTTACAAGAAGATTGGAAACATAACATTGCTTCGTTAACAATCGATAACTATCACAAAAAAGGCTGCCCTAATAAGCAGCCTTTTTTGTTTTTATAACATTTCTTAATTTAAAGGTAACATTATTAACGATAATCTGTTATAAATTTGCACCTTATAAAAATTTAATTGAAACCACAATGCAGGATATAAGAAATATCGCTATTATAGCGCATGTAGACCATGGCAAAACTACTCTTGTTGACCGTATTCTACACCAGTCGCACCTTTTCCGCGACAATCAAGAGGTTAAAGACCTCATTCTCGACAACAATGATCTCGAACGCGAACGCGGAATTACAATCCTTTCTAAAAACGTTTCGGTACGTTACAAAGGCGTAAAAATCAACATTATCGACACCCCTGGTCACAGCGATTTCGGAGGCGAAGTTGAACGTGTGCTTAATATGGCCGATGGCGTTATCCTTCTTGTTGATGCTTTTGAAGGTCCTATGCCTCAAACTCGTTTCGTTCTTCAAAAAGCTATCGAACTCAAACTTAAACCAATTGTGGTTGTCAACAAGGTTGATAAACCCAACTGTACTCCCGAACAAGTTTACGAACAAGTTTTCGACCTTATGTTCAGCCTCAATGCAAGCGAAGATCAGCTTGATTTTCCCGTTGCATACGGCAGCAGCAAGGCAGGTTGGATGGGTCCCGATTGGAAAACTCCCACTCAGGATGTCTCTTACCTCTTAGACCTTATTATTAAGCATATTCCCGCTCCAAAAGTTGTGGAAGGTCCTTTGCAGATGCAGATCAGCTCGTTAGACTATTCTTCGTATCAAGGTCGTATCGCTATCGGACGTATTTTCCGTGGCAGCCTGAAAGCTGGTCAAACTGTTGCTGTTATGAAAGCCGACGGTTCTATCGAAAAATCATCAATCAAAGAACTCTATACTTTTGAAGGTCTTGGCAAGGAAAAATGCAAGCAGGAACTTCCCTGCGGCGAAATCTGCGCTATTCTTGGTCTCGATTCTTTTGATATTGGCGACACAGTAGCAGATCCCGAAAATCCTGAAGAACTCAAACGTATACATGTCGACGAGCCTACTATGAGTATGCTCTTCACTATTAATAATTCTCCTTTCTTCGGCAAAGAAGGCAAATTCGTTACTTCGCGCCACCTTCGTGAGCGTCTTTTCAAAGAGACAGAGAAAAACCTTGCTCTCCGTGTTGAGGAAACTGACTCTCCCGAAAAACTCCAAGTATTTGGTCGTGGTATTCTCCATCTCGCTGTGCTTGTTGAAACTATGCGTCGCGAAGGTTACGAACTTCAACTCGGTCAGCCCAAAGTTATTATAAAGGAGGTAGACGGTCAAAAACTTGAGCCCGTTGAGCAATTAACCGTTGAAGTTCCCGAAAATTTCTCGTCTAAAGTTATCGACATTGTTCAGCGTCGCAAAGGTGATATGCTCAGTATGGAAACCAAAGACGACCGCGTGTTTATGGAATTTGCAATCCCCTCGCGTGGTATCATCGGTCTTACCAACCCGCTTCTCACATCTACCGAAGGCGAGGCAATCATTGCTCACCGTTTCAAAGACTTTGAACCTTGGCGTGGCGACCTTACACAAGAGCGCAACGGCTCTCTAATTGCATTAGAAACCGGCACAGCCATCCCTTACGCCATCAACAACCTTCAAAGCCGTGGTAAATTCTTTATCGATCCAGGCGATGAAGTATATTCTGGCGAGATAATAGGGGAGAACACCCGTCAAGACGATATTGTTATCAACGTTTGCAAAACCAAGAAACTCACCAATATGCGTGCATCTGGTTCCGACGACAAAGTAATGATAGAGCCCGCCACCAAAATGTCGCTCGAAGAGTGTATGGAATATATAAAGGACGACGAATATGTAGAAGTTACCCCAAAAACTATCCGACTCCGCAAAATTATCCTCGACGAAACCGAGCGTAAACGCGCAAATCGTAGCAATAACGACTAATATAATTATGTGGCGGATAATTTTTCCGCCACATAATTATTTAATATTCACAGCCTAAAAAAAACTTTGTTAAAACTTGTAAAAAAACACCAAAAAAATTTGGAGGAAGTCTAAAAACGTCTTACCTTTGCACCCGCAAACGAAAAA
>JAEDDH010000020.1 GCA_016293845.1 Bacteroidales bacterium
CAATTTTCAATTTTCAATTTTCAATTTTCAATTTTCAATTTTCAATTTTCAATTACATCGGTATCAGTCCGTGTTTTTTGTCGGGGGCGGATTTGGTTTTGCCTTGCGACACTTTGAGCGCGTGAGCTATCATTGTGCGGGTTTCGGATGGTTCTATAACGGCATCGATGTAACCCATTCCCGCTGCCACGTAAGGACTTGCAAATTTCTTTTTGTATTCTTGAATCTTGAGCTGACGAACCTCTTCGGGTTTTTCGGCAGCCATTAGTTCTTTGCGGAAAATTACGTTTACTGCGCTTTCGGGTCCCATTACAGATATTTCGGCATCGGGCCAGGCAAAAACAGAGTCAGCACCAAGATGGATACTGTTCATTGCAATGTAGCCTCCACCGTAAGCCTTGCGCAAGATAACCGTAACTGTGGGCACTGTTGCCTCAGAATATGCGTAGAGAATCTTTGCTCCGTGGCGGATAATGCCTGTGTGCTCTTGGTCAACGCCCGGAAGGTATCCCGGAAGGTCTACAAGCGTAACTATCGGAATATTGAACGCATCGCAAAAACGCACAAAAGCCGAAATCTTGTCGCTACTGTCAACGTCTAAAACGCCTGCCATTACAGCTGGCTGGTTTGCCACAAAAGCTGTGCTTTCGCCATTGATACGTCCAAAACCCACCACAGCGTTAGGTGCAAAACCCGAACGGATTTCCATAAATTCGCTGTTGTCGGTGATACATTCTATAATCTTCCTAACGTCGTAAGCCTCGCGAGGGTCTTGGGGAACGATGTTTTCAATGTCGTTTCGGCGGGGTGGGAGAGGTTTGGCAGCGGATGCCTTAACTCTGTTGTTTTGAGGAATATATTGCAGCAGTAGTTTTATTTGCTCAAAACACTCCAATTCTGATTGTGCAAAAAAATGTGCGTTGCCCGAAATTTGGCTTTGCACCTTTGCGCCACCGAGGTCTTCGGCAGAGATTTTTTCGCCTAATACTGTGCGTATTACCTCAGGACCAGTGATAAACATTTTTGAAATCTTGTCTACCACAAACACAAAATCCGTTAGGGCAGGGGAGTAGACCGCTCCTCCGGCGCAAGGACCAAGCACCACAGATATTTGCGGAATTATGCCCGACGCCATTGTGTTGCGGTAAAATATTTCGCCGTAGCCTGCCAACGAGTTGATACCCTCTTGAATACGTGCGCCGCCGCTGTCGTTGATACCGATTAATGGTACTCGCATTTTGAGTGCGCGGTCCATAATCTTGATAATTTTTTTTGCGTGCATCATACCGAGCGAACCTCCTGCCACAGTAAAGTCTTGAGCATAAATGCATACGGGCATACCGTTGATAGTGCCTGTGCCAGTGATAACGCCATCGCCGAGAATCTCTTTGCGGTCGTCTTCAAACACAGCTGTGGAGTTTTGCACAAACATATCGTACTCTTGAAACGAATCATTGTCCAAAAGGTCGATAATGCGCTCACGTGCAGATAGTTTGCCGAGAGCCATCTGTTTTTCTAATGCCTGCTCGCCGCCGCCGTGCTTAACCTTTTCGCGGAGTTTTTGCAACTCCTTGTTTTTGCTGCTGCTCATAATGTTTTAGAGTACGGGAGGCACTTCTGTTTTGTCGGCTTTTTGTGCGCCGCCGGGGGTGGTGTTGAGTATTATAACGCTGTCTACCACAAAGTTGCTAAATCCACGCCAAGGTAGCGAGTTGTTGTATTCTTTGTAGTGCAGTTTGATGTTTTTGCTGCTTACGTCTTCCAACTGTTCAAGGAATTTGCCTACCTGTTCGGTAGCAGAAAACTCAAATTCGTTGCTCTGTACGCCCGATCCGCCGCCTTTGTAGCCCGACTGTATCAGTTTGCCTTCGTAGGTTTTGAATATGTAGCCTTTGCACATTATGTTGTTGAGCTGACCTTCTTTGTAGCCGTCGGCAAATGTCCAATAGTATCTGAAATATACAAAAAGTGTCAATGCCAATACTATCACTACCGATGCTATGATAATTACTTTTTTCATCTTTGAATATTTTTAAGTTAATACTACCACAAAGTTAAAATATTTTTTTTGATTGAGAGTGATAATTGCTAAAAATTTTATCTTTGCAACACATTTTATTAATTTAATAACTCTATTACGATTATGCAAGAAATTGATTTTCAAGACCTACTAATTGACGCTTGGAATAAATTCAAAGAGCGTTGGAAACCTCTCTGTGTGGCATCTCTCTTAGGATATTTTGTTCCCTTTGTGGTGTTTTGTGCTGTGTATTTTGTCATTTTGTTTGGTTTAATGCTCTATCAGGAACAGCCTGAGTTGTCAACCATAATGCCTTTATTTATAGCCTTCCCCATATTTTTTGTAATTATGTTCTTGTTTTCTGTGGGCACCGAAAACTATTGTATGAAAATCTGCCGTGGCGAAAATCCCGAAACCAAAGATTTTTTTCTGCCTGCTAATACTTATTTGAGAATTTTTGTGGCAATGTTTCTCCTAACTTTGCTTATTTCCCTTGGCGTACTTTTGTGCGTGATACCCGGTATGATATTGGCGTTTTTCTTTGCGTTTGTAAGTTATGCCATTATCGACCATCCCGAACTTGGCATTATCGACTGTTTTAAACACTCTTGGCGTCTTGTTAAGAATAATTGGAAACCTATTTTGATTTTGTTTGGTATCAACTACGCTGTTCAGTCGGTACTTAGCAGCACTATTATAGGAATGATTCCCTGTATCCCCTTTGGCATACTGCTTACTTCGTTGCTTTACACCAAGTTTAACGACGAACCTGCCAACAATGCTCAATCTGTAATTCCACCCTCTATTCTACAATAACCCTATGGCGGACAATTATTTAGAAAAACGTTACGAGGAGGTTTTTGGTAGCGGCAAAAAAACGCATAAATCCACCTTTTCGCTCGACCGCCTTTTGGAGAAAAACCGCAGTGTGCGTGGCTACAACCGCGATGTAGTGGTGTCTGACGAGGTTCTAAAACGTATTGTGGCAGTAAATACCAAAATACCTTCTGCCCGAAACCAGCAGGCTTTGCGTTTCCGAATCGTTACGGGTGATGATACCAACAAAGTGCTGAAAAACATTAAGATGGGCGGTGCTTTGCCCGAACTTCATTTGCCGTTTGAAGGTACTGAGCCGCCTGCCTATATAATTGTCTGCTCCGACAAAGAACCCGATCCTTGCCTTTATACCGACCTTGGTATTTCGCTGCAAAGTATGCTGCTTAAAGCCGTTGAAATTGGTTTTAATGGATTGATTATATTCGCTTTTAATGAGAAAGTTATACACGAAGAACTAAATCTTCCCTTCCGTGCTTTGGCGGTGCTTGCTATTGGCAAATCTGCCGAAAAGTTTGAGCTTGTGCGTATTAAACCCGACGAAAGCCATAAGTATTACCGCAACGACGGCGTGCATTATGTTCCCAAAATTGGCGTGGAAGATTTAATTATTTAGTATCTTTGCAGCCGAAAATTTATTTGGTATGAATAAGACACTTATATTAATTATACTTTTTTTGGCTGCAATATCTGTTGATGCACAAACACTTGTGGGTTTTCAGAGTTATTACACCAGGGCAAAACTCTCTACCGATTCCATCAAACTTAACCGTATGCAAACCTTAGAGAGCGGCTACGGCGTAGGTATCTCTTTTAAGCATTTTGAACTTGGCCCGCTCGGATTGCAATTTGAACTCAATTACGAAAAAAGCGGTTTTGGATTTCATAACGACACCTCTAATCACGAAAATCCTGTGGAACTCGATTACCGTCAAGATCTTTCGTATGTTTCTATTCCGATGCTTATGCAGTTTGATATTGGCAAGCATACAGTGCATTTTGTTGGCGCATTAGGTCCGTATCTCAATATTCTTATTAGTGCTCCCGAACCCGAAACCAATATGCAAACTATTATGCAAAACGGTTTTTTAAAAATGGTAACTGCCGATTTTAACCGTTTTACATACGGACTTATGGGAGAGGCGGGTTTTGCCTTTGCCACAAATGCAGGCGTTTTTCAAATTACTGCCCGCGCTAATATCGGAATGTCGAAACTTTTGCGTTTTGATGGTATCGCTCTGTTTAATTATACATTGCCAAAGACCTTTGGCGTGGGTTTGAATTATTACATACCTATTGGCGAGGAAAAATATAAACAAGAAAAACAGCCAAAAGATTCCCTTGTTTCCGACCTTGAAATCCTTTCCGATTCGCTCAACGCAGTATCTGATACTCTTTCGGTGGATAATCCCGACAAGTTGTCGAAAAAATCTAAGAAAGAGAAGGTTAAAAAGGATAAAAAATCAAAATCAGGGCAGCCAGTGGCCGACGAGCCTGAGCAACCGGTTTCTGCCGAACAAGAGCAGTCTGTAACCGACGATACTGAGTCAAAACCCTCTGATAATAATACCGATAACACCGATAACACCGACAATGACACAGAGTAAGGGCATAATATATATGGTTCCGATGAACCTTGGTGATGTGGAAAACTCTGTTTTCTTGCCTCCTTTTGTGCTTGAAACTATCCGCGGTTTGCGATATTTTATAGCCGAAAACGCCAAAACTGCTCGTCATTATTTTATTTCTTTGGGAATGAGAGAGTTGCTGCCGCAGATTACTGTATACGAGATGGATAAGCACAACAAGGGTTTTGATTATTCGGTATATTTTGATGTGGTAAATCAGGGCAACAGCCTTGGTGTAATATCTGAGGCAGGATGTCCCGGAGTAGCCGACCCAGGTGCAGATGTAGCCCGTGCAGCTCATCGAAATGGAATCAAAGTTGTGCCATTGGTGGGTCCATCGAGCATACTTTTGTCGCTGATGGCGAGCGGGTTAAACGGTCAGAGTTTTGCATTCAACGGCTATCTGCCTGTAAAAAATCCCGAGCGTGGCAAGATGATAAAAAAGTTGGAGGAGCGTTCGGCCCAACTTAACCAAACTCAGATATTTATCGAAACTCCTTATCGCAATAATGCATTTATCGAAACGCTTTGTAATACGCTTTCGCCAAATACATTACTTACAGTTGCTTGCGATATTACTTTATGTACCGAGTATATCCTTACCAAAACCATTGCTCAATGGAAAAACACCAAGATTGACATCGACAAACGCCCAGCGATTTATTTGATATTAAAGAGATAACAATGCTTAAAAATACCACCATATCAGCAATATGCACAGGGCGCGGAGGCGCAATAGCAGTGCTTAGGGTTTCGGGAAACGACACCTTATATATATTAGATAAAATTTTCCGTCCCTTGCGCAAAGGATTTTCTATTGTGGATGCCGAGCCTAACCGTATCTACAATGGCTTTATAATAGGCGATAATGGCAACGAGGTAGACCGCGTGGTGGTTTCGGTTTATCGTGCGCCTCATTCATACACAGGCGAAGATGTAGCCGAAATATCTTGTCACGCAAGCACTTATATCCAAAGCAAAATACTTCGTCTGCTTGTAAAAAACGGTGCCGAACTTGCCAAACCCGGTGAATTTACCCGTCGTGCATTCCAAAATCACAAAATGGATCTTTCGCAGGCTGAGGCAGTTGCCGACCTTATTGCCTCTAAGTCGAAGGCCGAACATGATATTGCCGTAAACCAGATGCGTGGCGGTATTACTTTGGAAATTAAACGTTTGAGAGATTTACTTTTGAAGTTTACATCGCTTATGGAATTGGAACTCGATTTCTCAGAAGAAGATGTGGAGTTTGCCGACCGTACGCAGTTGAAGGATATTTTAACAGAAACAAAATCATATCTCAACCGTCTTGTAGGTTCGTTTAAATTGGGCAACGCCATCAAAAACGGTATACCCGTGGCGATATGCGGCGAACCCAACGCTGGAAAATCAACCCTTTTGAACGCCCTTTTAAACGATGAACGTGCAATAGTGTCGGATATTCCTGGAACTACCCGCGACGTGTTGGAGGATTACCTGAATATAAACGGTGTAACTTACAGATTGATAGATACTGCCGGTATTCGTCAAACCAACGACACTATCGAAAAACTTGGTATCGACCGTGCCAAAGCCGCTATATCTAAGGCTGAGATTGTGCTTATTGTGCTTAATCCTGCTGATGATATCCGCCGTCAGTTTGCCGATATTATTCCCGACGGTTTCCCCAGCGAAAAAATAATTGCAGTTGTAAATAAATCAGATGTTTATCCCGATGCCGACGTTTCATCTCTGCCCGATGGCGTGGGTGTGGTGAAAATCTCTGCCAAGCATAAGACCAATCTCGATGAGTTGTTTGCCAAAATATCAAACCTTGGCGTAGCAGATTTCAACGAAGAGGAGGTTGTTTTGACCAATGAAAGGCATTATACCATATTTTCAGAAGCACTTGCCGCTATCGAACGTGCCGAAAATGCCTTATTGTCGGGACTTTCGGGTGAATTTGTTTCGCAAGATATCCGCGACGCATTGCGTGCCTTTGCCGACATCACCGGCGACGAGATTACCACCGACGAGGTGCTCGGAAATATTTTCAAAAATTTCTGTATAGGTAAATAATTGGTTTATAGAATATAAACCTTTTGTGATTGTGTTTGAGTATGGATACAAAAAAAGCGGTTTTAACCGCCTCACGTCCCATTCGATTCCCCTTTGGAACCGAATGTCTTCCGACCCTGTGTCGGAAACTTTTTCATCTGATTTTGTGTTGTTTAAAACATCCAAGCCTCTAATTCGAGCGGCTCTTCTGTTGCTTCGTTGGATTTAAACATCCAATCTTCAAGGTTGAGAGCAATTTCGCTTGCCTCGTAGGTTTCAGCCATCCAATTTTCCACTGCAAGAGCGGGTTCAATTTCGTTAACAGTTTCTAACATCCAACCTTCAAGTTCAAGATTGCTTTCTGTTGCAACGGTTTCGGCTGTTAACATCCAATTTTCGATTCGGAGTGCTGGTTCGTCGTATGTGTAAGCATCCATCATCCAATCCTCAACTGCGATGTTTTCTTCCACTGTTTCTACTTCCAGCATGTTTTCACTGTCGATGGTGTAACCTTTAAGTGTGTCGGCATTTACATTGCTGTAAGTGTTTGCCGGATTTACAAATGCAACGCTGAGCATAACGGCCGTTGCCATAATCTTCTTTACATTAATCTTCTTCATTTTGCTCATTTTTTAAATTTAACCTTCTTATATTTACTATTCTTATATCCTAATTTTTTATCACGGATTCGGTTTCTTTTCTAAATCCGTAATTTTTTACGTTCTCGTTTTTGATAGGTTTCTTGTTTTTGCGATACTTAATCATTTGTTAAGTTTTTCACCTTTCGTAAACGATTAATAAATGTATTTTTAACACTTATTATTTTCACTTCGAAACACTTGGTTTTTACTGAGATAAATCGTTTTGTTCAAAGAACGTCGTTTGTTTGTTGTTCCTTTGCTTTTCCTCTTATCGATTCTTGCATCGGAGTTCCTTTTGTTTTACGGTGCAAATATACGGCACATTTTTTACCCCGCAATAAAAAACCGTTTAATTTTTTTTTAATTAATAATGAACCCAACGTGTTATAAGATAATATAAGATTAAAAACATTTGCTTTTTTGCCTATTTTACAGTATCTTTGCCGTATTAAATAACAACATTATGATGAAAAAAATATTTATAGTATGCTCTGCTGCCTGCACAATGGCTTTTGGGTCGTGCGGGCTTTCGGTTGGCGAAAAAGAGATTGCCGCGGCCGATTCGCTGTTAACTTCTTTGGCCGAGGTCTACACGGTAGATTTCGATACAAAAGGTCCCGACGACATCACCAAAATTGATTACGCCGTGTTGCATTTATATAAGGTGTGTCCCGAAAAATTTCAAGAGGGTCGCAAATCATACCTTGTAAAAATAGACAAAGAATCGGTTGCCGCAGCCGCACAGAATGTTTTTGTATCACCGATAAAGGAGCATCAGAGCACCAATGAGGTGGATTTTGCCGATGGTTTTTACGAAATGCGCCGTCCTGCCGATAGAGAAGAGTTTCTCTATTGCAAAACCGAGGGCGTGGGTGTGGTTTCGGGCGACACCTTAATTATAAATGCTGGTGTTTATTCTGGCAAAACAGACGCTCCTCGCACAGAGGCATCTCTTTACAAAAAGATGACATCCAAAATCATCTTCACAGACGGAGTTGTAAAAGTGGCTGAATATCAAGAGGTTCACTAAAACTCTACACGCAGTCCGTCGTAAGCAAGATGCACACTGTCAGGTAGTTCTGCGTCGGTTTCGGCGTGGAATCCCATTTCGTGCCCAATGTGCGTGATGTAGGCATTTTGGGGCTTAACCTTGTCTATAACTTCGAGAGCCTCGGGAAGCGAAAAGTGGGAGAGGTGAGTGGTTTTGCGCAATGCATTGATAACAAGAACTTTTGAGCCTTTTATCTTGTCTATTTCGCATTCCTCTATATGGCTTGCGTCGGTTATGTAGGTGAAATCTTTGATGCGAAATCCGAGCACCGGCAGTTTGTAGTGCATTACATTAATAGGTGTAACGGTTAATCCAAGCACTTCAAACGGGTCGTCACCAACGTTGTGCAGCTCTATGTCGGGTACGCCAGGATAGCGAGGTTCGCCAAAACAATAATAATAGTCGCGTTTGATACTGTCAACGGTGATATAGTTGGCAAACACAGGCATAGCGCAACGTTGCATGTAATTAAAGGTGCGGATATCGTCTAAACCAGCAAGATGGTCGCGGTGTTGGTGGGTAATTAGAATAGCGTCCACACGGCTGATGTGGTTGTTGAGCAATTGAGTGCGAAAATCGGGACCAGTGTCGATAACAATATTTTTGCCGTCCACCTCTATCATAGCCGAACTGCGCATACGTTTGTCGCGCACATCGGTAGAAGCACACACGCTACATGGGCATCCAACAATCGGCACGCCCAACGAAGTTCCCGTTCCCAGAAAAGTTATTTTCACTATTATATAAAAGTGTATTTTTGGCGCAAAAATACAAAAATTTTGGCATTGTAATAAAAAAAGAGTAATTTTGCGGCAGTAAAAACACATTATCAATGCCCACAGCACAAGAAATAAAAGATATCATTGAGCGCAACCGCGCCGAAATCTACAAAAAAGACTACACCTTTTTTGAGGTAGACACCTTTGTAAAATGCGTTGGTTATGTAGAAAAAGAATCAGCATCGTGTAATGAGTGCCGTGCCTTGCTGTCGGATATGGCAGAAATAGCCGAACGTTATCCGCAAATGCTCAACAGTGGGAGCAAAGGGCGCGTAGAGTTTCAGGAGCATATTTCGCAATACGAATCGCACCTGAAAGATGCACACGGTTACCGACGCAAGGGTGTTTATATGCCATTGTACACTATGGCGGGCTTGGCAGTAGGCGCACTTGCAGGATGGATTTCGGGATTTTATCTTATTTCTATGGCATCAGGAATGATTTTGGGCTACATAATAGGTTCTGCCCTCGACCGTAAAACATCGCGCAGCGGCAAAACGCTATAATTAAGTTGAAATCGAAAAAAAATATTGAAAATTTATTTGCAAAAAAAAATCAAAAAGATTTTGTACTAATCAAAAAATAGTACTAAATTTGCGCTAATTAAAATTTAAAAATTAATATAAATTAATAATTATGAAAAAAGTAACTGTTAACTATCTGGCATTGATGATAGCCACAGCCTTTGTTGCAACAGGCTGTAACGGTTTGAAGAAAATGGCTGATAACGCCAACACTATTCAAAGAAACATCCAACCCCAACCGTTGGAGATGCACGCAGGTAAAGTTCCCGTAAGCATCACGGTAACCTTCCCCGCTAAATATTTTGACAAAAACGCCTACTTGATCTGCACACCCTCTTTGAGCTCTGCTACAGAATCTAAGGAAGTTAAATTCAAGAGCACAACTCTTCAGGGCGAGAAAGTAAAGGACAACAATCCTACTATCAAGTACAAAACAGGCGGTTCTTACACCTATAAAGACACTATCGATTACGATCCTGCCTTCAAAAAATCTGATTTGATGCTCTCTTTCAAAGCTACTAAGAATGGTGAGTCAGTTGACGTTACATCGTTCAAAATTGGCGATGGTATCATTGTAACTCCTCTCTTGGTTGAAGAAGGCCTCAAAGTTGACAACGGCGGCGAAGCTGGAACAGGTCGTACAATCGACGCAAAAGTTCCGAAGCCCACCAGCAGCGAAACTTCAAAAGACCTCACAGTTTACTTCCCCATGCAGAAGTCTGACATGACATCTGCTGAGCAGAAGAAAAACGACGTTAAAGCATTCGTTCAAGCTGTAACTGAAGTTGCTAACGACGCTAACACCGAACTCAAATCTATCCAAGTTGCTTCTTACGCTTCTCCTGATGGTCCTGAGGATATGAACTCTAACCTCGTTGAAGGTCGTGGAAAAACCTCGGTTAACTTCGTTAAAAATCAGTTGAAGAAAGTTGAAGGCACACAAACCGACAACTTCATCCAACGTCAAACAACTCAGGCTGAGGACTGGGACGGTTTCCGCAAAGCTACTGAAAACAGCGATCTTAAAGATAAAGCCCTTATCCTTCGTGTTCTCTCTATGTACTCTGATCCTACCGTTCGCGAACGTGAGATCAAAAACATCTCTGAGGCTTACACCGAACTCAAGAGCGACATTCTTCCCAAACTCCGTCGTGCTGAAATCAAGGCTATCTGCCAATCAGCTGAAAAATCTGAAGACGAAATCGTAAAACTCGCTGGTTCTAACCCTGACGAACTTACTCAAGAAGAAGCTCTCTACGCTTCTACAAGCAAACAAGCTAACCTTGACACCAAAATCAACGTACTTGAAAACTACGTAAATCGTTTCCCCAACGATTGGAGAGGTTTCAACAACCTTGGCAACGCTTACATCGCTAAGAACGAACTTGGCAAAGCTCAGACAAATTTTGACAAAGCTCTCAACCTCAACAGCAACGAAGGCGCAATCTACAACAACCTTGGCGTTCTTGCTCTTGCTAACGGCGACGAAGAGAAAGCTAAAGAATACTTCACCAAAGCTAAAAACATGGGTGGTAGCGAAGAGGCTGGTTACAACCTCGGTGTTCTAAACATCAAGAATGCTGAATATCCTCAAGCTGTAAGCAATTTCGGTTCTACTCCTACTTTCAACAAAGCTCTTGCTGAACTCCTCAACAAAAACAACGGTGGTGCTAAATCTACTATCAATAGCGTAGACAGCGACGAAGCTGCTGTTGACTACCTCAAAGCAATTATCGCTGCTAAAAACGGTAGTAAAGACGAGGCTATCTCTAACCTCAAATCGGCTTGCAAGAAAGATTCAGCTTGGAAAGATTACGCTAAAACCGACGAAGAATTCCTCCAATTCTTCGAGGACGACGCTTTCAAATCAGTTGTTGAATAATATTTAGAGACTCTGATATAACAAAAAACCGGTGCTAATAGCATCGGTTTTTTTTGTATATATGTTTGTGATAGACTATTGAAGCACCATTGAATAAATAACTACTATTGAATGACTACTATTGAATAACTACTATTTAAAAGGTAATCCGGGACTTATCAAAGAATTTAGAATTTTTGTAAAAGACACCGAGTTTTTGAAGTAATGTTTTATTATAATATCTGATGTGTTTTCCCCGCCTTTTACAAATAGACAAAACGCCGCAGAACTCACTTCTGCGGCGTTTCTATTTAATTTGAGGTTCGTTCTATTTGCTACACCCACTTAACAAGAGCAAAATCGCAGCGGTGCGAGAGGTTCTTGTTCTTGGGGTAGAGACGGAAACCGTAGTTGAAGTTGCCGGGTTTTACAGGTATCATTTCGATGCTGTAGTGAGTAAAGCGGCCATCGTGTTTCTGCATTGTGAGCGGTTTTACAGCGAGTATTTTGGTGCTGCCGTCTTGTACCGATTCGGTAACCACCATTTCGATTTCTACCTCGTCGGGACTGAGTGCGCCAAGGTCAACAACTACTTCGCCAAAGTATTCTTCGCCCATGTACAACGGATCGCGTACAATGTCGCAGAAGTTGAGTTTTTCGATTACAATCTTGTCCCAATTTGCCATTATCTTGTGTTTCCAAGCGGCAAGTTCGCGGGCAATTGCATAGTCGTTAGCGTTAACTTTTTCGCCTGTCTTAGCAAGTTTGTTGTAGTAACGCTCGTAGTAATCGTCCAACTGACGTTTCATGGTGAAGTTAGGAGCGATATGTCCGATAGAGTTCTTGATAACGCTTACCCATTGCTCGGGAACGCCTTTGGCATTGCGTGTGTAGAATTTCGTGCAGATATCCTCGATAATTGTGCGGTAGATTGTAGCAGCGTCTAACTCGTTCTGGAAGTTTTGTTCCTGATAGCTACGCTCTTGGGGCAAGCACCAGCCACCGTCGGGACGATAGCCTTCTACCCACCATCCGTCAAGCACTGAGAAGTGGATTGCACCGTTCATAACGGCTTTCATACCAGATGTTCCAGATGCCTCGAGAGGACGTGTAGGAGTATTCAACCAGATGTCCACGCCTGAAACCAAACGTTTTGCAAGCGAGATATCGTAATCTTCCAAGAAGAGAATCTTGCCGATAAACTCAGGACGTTTTGCAAATTCGGTAATCTGCTTGATGATGCCTTGTCCACCACCGTCGGCGGGGTGAGCCTTACCTGCGAATATGAACTGTACAGGACGGTCGGCATTGTTTACAATCTTAGAGAGCATTTCCAAGTTGGTGAACAAGAGGTTACCGCGTTTGTATGTAGCAAAACGACGAGCAAAACCGATTGTCAATGCGTTCTCGTTGAGGTTGTCTTTAATCTTAACCAACTGTGTGGGATCTTCGCGACGACGAATCCAGTCGTAATCAAGGCGTTTCTTGATGTAGTCGATAAGGTCTTTACGTTTTTTCTGACGCATTTTCCAGATTTCAGCATCGTCTACTTTCTGAATAGCGTTCCAGATAGATTCGTTGCTCTGGTCTTTGAGGAACTTCTTGTCGAAGGTCTTCTCGTAGAATTTTTGCCAGTCTTTGTCAGCCCAAGTGGGATAGTGTACACCGTTGGTAACGTATCCGATGTTGAGTTCTTGCGGATAGTAACCGTCCCACATATAGTTAAACATGTTCTTTGTAACTTCGCCGTGGAGCATTGATACACCGTTGACCTCTTGCGAGAGTTTGCAAGCAAGGTAAGAGAAGTTGAACTCCTGACCGTGGTCGTCGACATTGGGTTTGCCAAGTGCGAGGAAGTCTTTCCACGACATATTCAAACGCTCGGGATAGTGACCCATGTAGGTAAGGATCATGTCCTCGGGGAATGCGTCGTGACCTGCAGGTACGGGAGTGTGAGTTGTGTACAATGTAGATGCACGAACAATCTCCAATGCTTCGGTATATGTGAAGTTGTGTTCTTGAATCAAGTTGTTGAGGCGTTCGATACCCATAAGTGCAGCGTGGCCTTCGTTCATGTGGTAAACTTGCTTTGTGATGCCAAGTTTTTTGAGTGCGCGGATACCGCCAACGCCGAGAAGCATTTCTTGTTTCAAACGGTTTTCACGGTTGCCTCCGTAGAGGTGGTGAGTTACCCAGCGGTCTTCGTTCCAGTTGCCTTCAAAGTCGGTGTCGAGCAAGTAGAGGTCGATACGACCAACTGCAGCCTTCCAAACTTTAGCGCGGAGTTTACGTCCGGGGAATGCAACTTGGATTTCCATCTGTTCGCCGTCTTTGTCTTTAACAGCGGTGATGGGCAGCATACGGAAGTCTTGAGGAACGTCTTCGGCAATCTGGTCGCCGTGTACCGACAATCTCTGACGGAAATATCCGTAGCGGTAGAGCAAGCCAACAGCGCACATATCCACATTGCAGTCTGATGCCTCTTTGAGGTAGTCGCCTGCGAGGATGCCGAGGCCGCCCGAGAAAATTTTGAGTGAATCGTTGATACCGTACTCCATGCAGAAGTATGCTACGCTCGGGCCTTTGGCGTTTTTCTTGTCGTCCATATAGGCACGGAATTTTGCGTAAACGGCTTCGTATTTAGCAAGGAAGTCGGGGTCGTTTTCTAATACTGTAAGACGGTTGAAGTCTACCATACGGAGCAACGAAATGGGGTTGCGTCCGCTCTTTTCCCAAAGGCCGTCTTCGCCAATGGTTTGCCAAAGTTCTTCGGCATCGTAGTTCCAGCACCACCAAAGGTTGTAAGACATCTCTTCCAAGCCTTTGAATTTGCCTGAGAGGTTGGGCTGAACTTGAATGTTTCTCCAAATTGGTTTGTTCACTTTTATTTCTTTTATGTTATACGGTTCTGATGAATATTTTGAAAAATCGGCATTGTCGACACGCGGTTTTGATTTCTCCATTGCGGTGGCGTATGCCTTGATATAGAATTGGTTAAGGTTTTTCCAGAGGAACTGCTGCGACAACTGATATGCGGCCTTGCGGTTTTTCTCGGCTGTGGCTTTGTCGGCTGATACATACTCAACTACAGAGTCGGCAAGTTTCTGACATACCTCGTGATAGTTTTCGTCGGTGCGGTGAAGCACTGTAACGGGTTTTGAATCCTTGGACATAATGCCTTCGGTGTATTTGCCGAAACCTGCGAGGTCGGTGGTGATGGTGGGCACGCTGAATGCGATGCTCTCCAACGGTGTGTAACCCCAAGGTTCGTAGTATGAGGGGAATGCCGTAACGTCCATACCGATAAGCAAATCGTAGTAGGGAACGTTGAAAATGCCGTCGTCGCCTTTGAGATACGAAGGAACAAAAATCAGTTTGATTTTGTTTTCGGGACTATTGTCTAAGCCAAGTTGTTTAGCACGGTTTACAATTGCGTCGTATTCTACGTGGTGAAGTCCGTGTGTAAGGTATTTGTTGTATTGGTCGTTGGTAACAGTTACCGAATCGTCTGCGAGAGCTTTCTTGAGGTCTTCACGGGCGCCGTAGTTGTTGGCTGGAACCATAATGAACGCCAAAAGATCGTTCTTGAGTTTGCCGCCGTCCTGAATGTTTTTCAAAGCGTCCAAAAATACGTCGATACCTTTGTTTCTGTATTCGTAGCGACCGCTTGTGCCAAGAATCTTGGTGCTGTCGGTGAATATCTGATTAAACATTTTGGAAGCCACTTTGAGCATAATGTCGCGTGCGGCTTTGCGTTTTTTGTCGAATACAGTGCCTTTTGGAACGAAGTCATCTTCAAATCCGTTGGGCGTTACGATGTCAACCTTGCGCTCGGTAAACTGCAAACATTCTTGTGCTGTGATGTCGCTAACTGTGGTGTATCCGTCGGCGGTGAGGGCTGAGAGTTTTTCGCAGCTCTGCTTAGCCACCATACCAAGTTGACGTGCTTTTTCATCGCCGTTGTAATTTTTGAGTGGTCCGTAGAGCGGCTGACCGTTGCCAGCGATACTACGACCGATTGATGTGGCGTGAGTGGTGAACACCGATGCAATTTCGGGTGCGTATTTTTCGATGTAGAGAATACCTGCGCCAGTCATCCATTCGTGGAAATGGGCGATAACGCGGTCTTCGGGTTTGAGATTGTATGCGCAGAAACTTTCGATTACCTGTCCGGCGGTGTATCCGAAAATCACCGGCTCAATGTATCCCCAGTCGCCTGAGATGGAGTCGAGTTTGTAGGTTTCCCACAATTCTGCGAAAATTTTGTCTTTCTTGGGGACGTTGGCGGAAAAGTCCACGAGGATAACGATAGGTTCGCCGATAATATTCCATCGACCAATTCTAACGCGCAGTCCCTTGCGTTCGAGGGCGTGTTTCCAGTCGGAGAAGAGGGTCTTGTCTTCGCGGAACTCAGGGTTTTCTTCGTTGTTGCGCCAAATGTCGGGACCGAGCATAATCAGATGGTCGCCGAATTTTTCTTTCATAGTCTGCGCCTTGGTAGAAACGACGGTGTGGATGCCGCCAACCTTGTTGCAGACCTCCCAACTTGTTTCAAACACATAGTCGGGTGTCAGTTCTTTTGATGCCATTTTTTTTTACGAACGTTAATAAAACCTGTTTTAAGGCGGACAATCTTCCGTCCGCGGCTGTTGTTACTAATATTACTATAATATATAAGGTGTGGAACTTCTCAGAATCCACCCTTGTTTTTTCAGGTTTGAAAGTTAAGAATTTTTTTTGTAACGGTGTATCTCTTGTGAGTTATTTTTTTTAGAAATTTTAAAATTACGGTGAAATACGTATCGTAAATCACGAAAAATGTGGGGATGAGGGGTGAAAATGTTAAAAATACTTATGCAAATCCGTATTGAAGAATATGGATATTAAGTGCAGATTCGATGTCGCAAATTTCATTTAGCGATAAGTCAATTTCACCTTTTAGTATCTGTGCTACATACTGTTCGGAGCGGTTAAGCCTTTTCGCCAATTCTTGCTGCGAAATATTTTGATTGGTCATAGACAATGCAGCCTTAATGGCAATTCTACGAGAATATTGTTGCCAACCTTGCTGCTTTGCAATTCTACGTGAAGTTTCTTCGTCTCGCCAAGAAGATTGACTTTGAGATTGATAGCGCGACAATCGTGTTATTGCTTCTTGTTGTGTCGTATAGCAGCCTCTTATAGGTAATCGTTGAAGAAACATTTCGGGGGAATGGAGGAATTATTTGTCATCGTAATGACCGTATGCAGAAAGAAGTATTACAATTACCTCTGTATCATGTATTTCGTAAATCATACGGTGTTTGCGTGTAATCTGTCGGCTCCATTGTCCTGACCGGTCGCCAGAAAGAGGTTCGGGTTTGTCGGTACCCGTGCGTGGATGTTCTTTGAGTTCCTCGATTAACGATTGGGCTTTTTTGAATGCCTTGGGGTCGTGCAAAGCCAATTCTACAAGGTTCTCATCGGCTGTTCGGGTATTGACAATTTTATATTGCATAGCCACGTCTTCTTAAATAATCGGTAAGGTTTTCATTTGGTAACATCTCATGACATTCACCTCTGTTGTATTGAGCCTTTGCTTCATCAACTCTTTGAAAGAATTCTTCTTTTGTCATCAAGGTCGGGTCGGCTTGTTTTCGTGATGCAGCAAGTTTTTTAACGTATTTAACAACTTTGGCAACGAGACTTTCATCGTCGGCAATTTCTCCCATAGCGCGGAAAAACTCCGCATTCATTTGTAATGCAGTCATTTTAATATCCTTTTTAGTTAACGCCGTAAAGATAAAAATTTTTTTTGTGAAAATAAAATGTTTTGAGATGTATTGAACATTTCGGGGAAATGGATGTTTTTAGGCAAAAACATTTCGGTGAATGGAAAAATTGACTTTAATGTTTCGTAGGTTAACTAATAAACTATGCAACAAAAACTCTACGTAATTATGTTTCATCGCGTAGAGTTTTTGTTGTTTGTAGAAGGATAATGGGTTTATTGTCTTACATAAACATAATGTTCTCTTCTGTTGAATCCTACAATTCTGTCACCGTTGGCAGTTGTACCTCCTATTGGAGGGTCTCCCAAAAATCCATTTTTTTATAGTATTTCGCTATTCCATTCTTGGCCTCTATCTCTGACATCATAAATATACCAAGTATCTATTTCATCAGGGATGTTTTCTTCAAATATACCCATTTATTTTTGTATGTTTTAAATAATGCCTACTCTATCAGGTTTTCGGCTTCTCCTTTTGTATGGTGTTACCCTTTTATACGCAATCTTTTTCCCCTTTGTAACCAATCCTGCGACGGTTATTCTTTACACTTCTGACGGAATTTCTTTACACTTTTGTAAATACATATCTCCACACTTTATATATTATAGCATCAATTACTTTTTCAAGCCGACTTCTATGGATAGGTCTTTGAAAAAATCGTGATTGAGTACTACGCAGATGGTTTTGAGAAGGTCGGTGTCGATGGTGGAACTTTTGAACATGGAATGGCATGCCTGTCGCGAACGGCGGATTTCTTTGCTAAACCATACTACCGTGCGTCCTTGGTCGTGTAACATCTGCCTTATTACCTGTCCGATATGCATTTACGGTCTGTAATCTTTTACGGCACGGCGATATTCCTACTCCGAACCAAACACAAAAATAAGCGTGGAATCCTTATTTGCCCGTTCCACTCGCTGAGGTCTTCGCTACCCGAACCGTTGAACGAGCGACGAACCCTCACGCTGTGAATTATAATAAGGCACACAGCAAACGCTATGTAACAATATTACAAGCCCACGACGTTTATCGCTGCCGTGTCCTTGACGATTCTTGAAGTTTGCGAAGTTTCAGCAAGTCAAAAACATAGCGTAATAAACGCCTTCAATATATATGTTACCCTTCCGCCGCATATCCGCTGCGGAGGGTTTTGCAAAAATACTAAAAATCCGGCAAAAACTCTTTGATAACGAAAAGTTTTTGCCGGATTTTATATAGTTGTTGGTTAAAATTTTGTCTCTATGTCCATCATGGCATGTAGTATCCTGATAATTTCAATATGACCATCTTTGCCAAACCGATAGAAAAACAAATGCTTATGACAACGGCGACAATATAGACCTTCCATTATGTCGAAATATTTGATGCCATATTGTTGGTCAGATTTAGCAATCACTTTGATTTCATCAACAATATCTTTATGATAGATAGCGGCTTGCCGCCTCGACCTAGTTTTCAAAGTGTAAAGCCAAATTGATTCTAAATCTTCTAACGCCGCTTGTGATATATGGTCATTAGTCATTGCAGTATTTTTTTCTCTAAGTACTCCAAATGACCGTCTAAATCATAATCTTCGTAAAAACCGCTTTGTATGCCTTCTTCTATTGCCGAGCGGAGTGCTTTTATTTTTGTTTCCCGCTCTTTTAATAAAGTAAGACCAGCACGGACAACATCGTCGGTGCTTCGATAACGTCCCGATAATACTGCCGTATTTATAAAGTTCTGATAATTATTATCTAACGATACTGATATTGTATTCATAATCCTGATTTTTTATGTTTTTGCAAATATAAGAATTTGAATTTTAAAACACAAATGAAATATTATTCTTCGTATATCATCCTGTTTTCATTCATCCTGCTCATATATTGCTGAATTATTGCTTTTAGTTCGCGTTCCATATCGGAGATGTCAACGGTGCCGATGAGGTTGTTTTGCATCAGTTTGTCGGTGAGGGCGTAGACTGCCTTGGTTTCGGTGCCGTCGAATTGTATTACATAGCCGTTTTTAACAAACTGATATATGCCGTTGATGTAATTGACTGCAAATTTGTCGGTTTCGGGCGTGGTAAGAAGGTCGTTGCCAAATGCTACGTAGGGATGTTGGTAACCTAAATAACTTAACACAGTGGGCATTATGTCGATTTGTTGGGCAATGCCGTCGATACGTCCTTGAAATTCGGGGTCGCCGGGCGAGAAAAGTATTATAGGACCAGTGTAAAGTCCTAAATCGGTTTGATATTCAGGATGATCTGAGAGGTTAGTGTGGTCGTTGGTGATAATAAATAAGGTGTTGTTGTACCACGGTTGTTTTTTGGCTGTTTCAAAAAATTGGCGTAACGCGTTGTCGGTGTAGCCTATGCACTTGTGAACTGGCAATGTACCTTCGGGGAACTTGCCTTCGTATTTTTCGGGAATCTGAAACGGATGATGGCTGGTGGCCGTGAATACTGCGCTTACAAATGGTTGGCGGAAATAGTTCATCTCGTTGCAGAAAAATTGAAGGAATGGTTCGTCCCAAATAGCCCAATATCCGTCGAACTCTGCCTCGCCGCCAAAACGTTTGCTTTGGTCAAATTCGGTGCGGCCAAAATAGTCGTCGAAACCAGTTGCATTGCTAAACGCTTGAAATCCCATACTACCGTTTTTGGCTCCGTGGAAAAACGCCGAGTAGTAACCCTCTTTTTTGAGTTCACCAGCAATGCCGCTGAGGTTGTTGAGTGCGGCGGGCGTTAAGAAAAACGGCTCAACAAAAAATGGAATACTACTCAAAACACTCGGCATTCCGTCGATAGATTTGCGACCGTTGGTATAACTATTTGTAAACCACAGACTATGCTGCATAAGACTATCTACAAAAGGAGTATAACCTTGATAATTGCCGCCGTCGATGTCGGGGTTATAACTTTTTATAAATTCGCGTGCAAAACTCTCTACGATAAACACCACCACGTTTTTGCCCTTGCCTTTAGCGTTTGCTACAATGTTGTCAACAGGTTGGTGCAGAGGAGTATAGATTGTTTCTAATTCTTCTTGCGAAAAATATTTCGGGTCTTGAAACGGCTTTTTGTTAATGGTGCGGAGTATACTGAATGGCGTGTTTAATACTAACGGTGCTTCCACGGGCGAAGTTATGTATTGGTTTGCGTTGCTGAGTGTTATGGGACGTGTGCTGCGGTCGATACCTCCGCGCATACCAATTGCACACAGGGTAACGGTTATTAGCATGAACACCACTCTGAGTGCATAATATTTTATAAAGTCTACAATGCCGTATAAAGGTTTGTTGCTAAGCGGATTCTTATATAAAAATATCAGCATTAAAGCCATTACTCCGGCAGCAATAAGCAGATACCATGAATTGCAAGCCTCCGAAAATATTATCGAGCCTAAATTGTCTTCATTGACAAACTCACTGAATACTGTTGCCGTTGTACGACGCCCTGTAAAGCGGAAATATACCACATCACAAAGGTTGGCTATTATACCGAGAGTGTTGATTGAAATATATATAATTTTAACAATTATGGCGTAAATCTTACTATTTTCTTTTAAATGAAACGGGAATAGTGCCAAAAGCAAGAATATCATATTTGTATATAATATTCCCGACGTATCAAACACCAACGATCCTTTTACAAGGTTGAGAAAATTGTCGGTAAAAATTTTGTCTTCGTAATAATTGTAATTGAGCGTGAGAAATAGTGTGCGGCAGATGGCGTAGCAAATGTACACCAACAAGATGTCGAAAATGATGTTTAAAAACGATTTAAAGATGCCTGTTTCTTTCATTGTCTTAGTATTATTTCAGTTTGCAAAGAAACAAAATATTATTTCCATCATAAATATATTTGGAGAGAATTTTCGATTTTTTTGATTTACGACTTTTTAAACACCGAAAATCAATGCCCACGAATATGAGACTACGTGGAGCAATATAAAACCCCACATTAAATTTGTATTCGTTTAATTCGGTGTTAACAAGAAGAATAAATAAATTTGGAGAAATGAAAGCAAACTGCTAACTTTGCGGAAAACATATTAAACGAGAATCAACTATGGCAAAATATCTGAATCCGAAAGTAGACTTGACCTTCAAAAAAATCTTTGGCGAGCATCCCAACCTTGTAAAAAGCCTTTTGAATGCCCTTTTGCCATTGCCCGAAGGTATGGAAATAGTAAAAGTGGAGTATCTCACCTCAGAGAATGTCCCCGAGAATCCTGCCAATAAGTATTCGATAGTTGACGTACGCTGCACCGACAACCACGGTCGCGGTTTTATTGTGGAGATGCAGTCGTATTGGAACAAGGAGTTCTTCTCGCGTACACTTTTCAACGCTGCCTCTATGTATACCAAGCAATTAGCAAAAGGCAACCCGTTTGAACGGTTGAAAGAAGTTTACGCACTTGCCCTAGTCAACGACGAGGCGTTCAACTACGATGGCGACAGCGGATATATGCAGGAGTTCTATATCACCAACAAAAACCATCCTGAGGATATCCATCACGACCTCTCGCTCATATTTGTGGAACTTGTAAAATATCGTCCCGCCGACCGTGGTAGCCGCGCCATCAAGGATTTGTGGCTTCGTTTCCTCACCGAAATCAACGAGCAGACCGAAAAGGTTGACGACGTATTGCTCGAAAACCCAGACATCAGTCAGGCGTTGAACATTGTAGAAAGGAGTGCCTATACAGATGCCGATATATACGCTTACGAAGATTATTTGCTTGAAGTGATGACCCAGCGCAATTCTATGAAAAGCGAACGTGCAGAAGGTCGTGAGGAAGGCGCACAATCCGAAAAACTTGAAACCGCCCGCCGTATGAAATCCGACGGCTTGCCCCTTGATGTTATTGCCAAATATACCCAACTTCCCCTCGACGAAATCGAAAGGTTGTAATAAAAAATGATATTCTTGTTTTACATCGTACAACCGAGGCAATTACCCCTTCACCATATCCTACCGCCTCCCCGCCAAAGGAACGGTAACCTCAACGATTCATAAAAATTATAAATATTAACAGATTAATTTACTACAAAAATGAAAAAAATCAGTATTATTGTTTTTCGCAACCGCTATGGTGGCTATGACAGCATTTATTTCATCGTGCAATAAAAATGATGATGAGTCCAAACCCCAACAACGGCGAGTTTACCCTCTTTGCCAACCTCTCTGAGGATTCGCCGCTCTCCATCTCCCTCTACAACGTGATGCGCAGCCGCAAAATCCCCATTGATTTCTCCAAATACAAGACCACTGCCAGTTGTGCCCAACGAGGGCGAACCTTTTTGGCAGCAGTTTATGAAATATCACACTGATTTTGTGTGGATTATTAAGCCTGAAAAATTTTATGTCAATTGCGATGTGGTTCATTATTGCGGTCAACCTTTGTCGTTTGTGGGTTATGTTAATGATAATCTTGAAGTTAAACCTGATACTATTATAGGTTTCAATCCTGACCAAACGGGACGTCACGAGGTTACTTTTAAATGTGCTGGTTTATCGTTTAAAACCACAATCGATAATATCGGCGTGGAATATATTTCTGATATTTCGCTGGTATTATATCTTGAGCCTGAGCATAATACAGGTTTTAATGCTGTTTACACCGACGGCACAAAAAACTTTTGAGTTTAAGGATGCTGTGGTTTTTGGTTTCGACACTATCCGCAACGATCATTCTGTTAAAAACCGCGAACATGAGATAACTATCAAGTTTGGCAACCGTGAGCAAAAATGGCTTGTGGCTGTGGCATTTTTTAATTCGTTGGTTTTTTCAAAAATGCTCTACCGTAGCGACAGCAGTCAAACTTTTAATATTGCGTATTACGATGGACACGAAGGTGTATTGTCGTCAAAGCTTTTTGGCAATTTCAACAAGTTTGCAGCTCCTTTGCAGCCCAATGTCTATGGTTTTACTCTGACTACCACTTTTAAGGGTTTTACCCAAAGTGCCGAAAGCAAATCTGCTCGTTTTACTGCTGCACAAAAACAGCTTATTAAGTCGGCTTTTGAAAACGGCTCAAAGATTTTTATTGAAGACGTACATGGGCAGACTGTTTATGGACAGACTATCAACTTCGGAAGTTTAGAAATTCAATTTTAACTTGCTTTTTTTTGATTTTTTTCAAAATAAATGCTCACATATTGAAATTTTCTGTATCTTTGGCAAATAAACTATACATTAGAATTTTAGATATGTCATACACATACAAATACCCTATGCCCTCGGTTACTGCCGACATTATTGTGTTGCGCAAAGTGGGCGTGTCGTCGCAAATTTTACTTATTAAACGCCGCAAAGACCCTTTTAAAGATTGTTGGGCATTCCCCGGCGGATTTACCGAAGAGGGCGAAACCCTTGAACAGTCAGCCTCGCGCGAACTTATGGAAGAAACCGGTATCGACTGCCAGTTTCTATCTCAGTTTAAGGCATTTGGCGATCCGGGTCGCGACCCTCGAGGACGCACCGTTACTATAGTGTTTTACGTTTATGTAGACGAGGACACCGAATTTCATCCCGCCGACGATGCCAAAGAAGCCGCTTGGTTTGACTTCAACAACCTGCCCGCTCTCGCATTCGATCACGCTAAAATCCTCGAAGAGTTTATCCTTGCCAAACATACAGCATAAATTGGCAGCAAAATTGTATATCCTTTACAAAAACGAGATACAATGACGATAAAAAGGTTTATACTATTAATTGTTACATTTGCTTGTATTTGTGCCAACAATACTTACGCACAGTACGGCGAACTGTCCGACGACCAAAAGGCAAAGATTATCTACGAGATTCCACGTTCGCTTATTTGGGAAAACGACGAGGATATCCACTTTATATCTATAGGTGTGGTCAACGGTTCGCCACAGTGTTTGCGCACACTTCGCAAGGAGGCTAAAAAGGCGTATCCCGGTTCGGGCACTAAGGTGATGGTAGAGGAATATGCTTCGGTAGAAGAGGCTTACAACGCCATTCAGGTGCATTTGCTTTATGTCCCCCAAAAGCGTGACTTTGAAACCGCACTCAAACGTTTCGCCCGCCGTCCGGTGGCGCTCGCTACCGATAATTATAGCGACGCCTCAAAAATTATGATCAACCTTATCGACGAGGTTTCAGGAAAAGTGTCGTTTAAATATAGCAGTGCCAATCTCCGAAAGGTGGCAATCAGCGTTGACGAAAGTCTTACCAAAAACCTCCACGGTGAGGATACTTCTGCCGACGATCTTGTAAAAGAGGCAGTTAAGGAAACCAACGCAAAACTTACCCAGGTTCAAAACCAACTCAACAGCAAAAACAAGGAACTTGCCGACAAACAGCGCCAACTTACTCAAAAAGAGAAGGAAATCGCAGAAAAAGAGCAGACTATCCAAACCCAAAACAAAAATATCGCCGAGCAGAAAAAGGCTATCGACGAACAAACCCGCCGTATCAACGAGCAAAAAGCCGAAATGAGCGTTTTGCAGGCGCAGCAAGATGAAACCCGCCGCGAACTCGAACAGGCCGCTGCCGAACTCCAATCCAAAACCGAGGAGATGGCAAAAATTGAGGCAGAACTCCGTCCTATGCAAGAAAAACTTGCTGAGCAGCAGCGTATTGCCCAAGAACAGCAAGAGCGTCTCGACAAGGTGGACGAGGAGATTGCCGAAAAGGAGAGCGCACTCACCGAGTTGTCGTATAAATACAACTTTGTAAACCACATCCTTATGATTTCGCTTGTGGCTTTGGCAATATTCGTTGTGATGGCGTTTTTCATCTTCTTCCTCTACCGTGTAAAACGTCGCGACAATAAGAAACTTGCCGAGCAGAATATCAAAATCGAACAACAGAAAGAGGAGTTGGCAAAACTCTCTATTGTGGCAGATAAAACCGACAGTGCGGTGATGATTCTCGACCCCGAAGGTAATTTTGAATGGATAAATCACGGATTTACACGTCTTTACGGTTACAATATCGATACTCTTAAAGAAAACGCTGGCAGCAATATCCGTCAGGCTTCTAAAAACGAAAAGATTGACGAAATTATCGACAACTGTATCCGCACCAAGTCGGCTATGCTTTATGAAAACGAAGTTACCACTGCCGACGGTGAGGAAAAATGGGCGCAAACATCTATCACTCCCGTGGCCGACAAAAATGGTAATGTGTCGAAACTTATTCTTATCGACTCTGACATCACGGCTTTGAAAAAGGCTCACGAAGAAATCCGTCAACAGCGCGACGAGATTGAGGCACAGAAAGAAAAACTTGAATCTGTAAACAAAGAACTCGAAAAACTCTCGCTTGTGGCTTCTAAAACCGACAACTCTGTTATCATTGCCTCTGCCGACGGCGAAATTGAGTGGGTTAACGACGGTTTCAAGCGTATGACAGGATACACTTACGACGAATACCGCGAAAAATTTGGTTCCAACCTTCTTGAAAAAAACACCGACGTGGATGTGCTTTCAAGTATCGAAACCAACTTAATAGAAAAGAAATCAACACTTTATACCACCAAGTCGCAAAACTCACAAGGCGGCGAACTTTGGATTCAAACCAACCTTACGCCGATTTTCGATTCGCAAGATAATCTTTACAAAATTGTGGCTATCGATTCTGATATTACCCAAATCAAAAAGGCCGAGGAAGAGATTGCTGCTCAGAAAGATAAGATTGTAGAGAGTATCCGTTATGCGCAAAAGATTCAGCAGGCTGTAATGCCGCCGGTGGAATATTTCGACAAATATCTGCCCGAACACTTTATATTATTAAAACCAAAAGATATTGTTTCGGGCGACTTCTATTGGGGTTCGCACGTGGGCTCAAAATTTGTATTCACCGCTGCCGACTGTACGGGTCACGGCGTTCCGGGTGCGTTTATGAGCCTTCTCGGTATTGCATTCCTCAACGAAATCACAGGTCGTATGGACGAGTCAACCGTTACCGCAGGCGAAATCCTTACGCAACTTCGCTCAAATGTTATGACCTACCTGCGTCAGTCGGGCAAGGAAGACGAGCAGAAAGACGGTATGGATATGGCTCTCTGCGTTTACGACCGCAAAAACGACAAACTTCAATATGCCGGTGCGCACAATCCCCTTGTGCTTATCCGCAACAACGAGTTGCAGCAATACGAGGCTGATGAAATGCCTATCGGATACTATCAAAATCAAACCGACTTTTTCTCCAATCACGAGATTGATGTTCTCCCCGGCGATGTAATTTATATGTTTTCAGATGGTTATCCCGATCAGTTTGGTATGGTCAACGGTCGCAAAAAGAAGTATATGATCAAGCGTTTCCGCGATTATCTGCTTCAAATACACAACGAACCGCTCGCCACACAAAAACAGATGCTCGACGACAACCTTACTCAATGGCGCGGCAATATCAAGCAGTTAGACGATGTGTCGGTAATAGGAGTGAGGTTTTAAATCTCACACTTTGCGAGCATTTTTTGAACTAAAAAACTTATAAATTATTATACTACTTTTTATTGGCGTACACCAAAACGGTTATAAACTTTACAGCGTGTTCAAAACCAAAAACGAGGTTTCGGTATCTATCACCACCAAAGGCGTGCTTTGGAGTCGGGCAAAGATTTTCCCGAAGACAGCATGCCCCTACGGCTGATATGTTTAAATAAACATATTTTATTATCATAATTATGAAAAAATCATTTTTATTAATTCCCGCCATTGCCTTGTTATCCTGCGGCGTAAATTCTAATAGTACAGACAGTGTGCACACCGTCTCTACCGACACTGACACCACTCTTGCCCAGTCGGAACCCGTTGACCAAACTTTACCTTTGCCCGATGCTGTGGGCAAGTTTATCAATTCTCTGCCAAAATCGCCCGACAAGCCATTCTACCTTTTTTTAAACAATGGCTCCAATGACGAATGGGTATATGACGACGATCATTATTATATATATCCAATCAAAAGCGGCGGACATGCCATAATTCGCCAATATTGTGAATTTTTCGAAGAAGGCAAACCGCAATATCCTATATTCCATATATTTACAAAGACGGTGAGGCAAAACCTGCAAGCCGCATTATGCCAATTCCCGATATTATTTTTTTTTCAACAACGACAAATTGAAGGGTCACGAATCTGACATCAAATTGTATTCCGGCGATAAGGTTGATTCTATCCAATGCAAAGAGGTCTACTCTTATGAAGTTGATGAAAAACCTGAAATTATGGGTCTATTTGCCAATTCTGCCGCAAGTATTTTTTATAAATTTACCGAGAGAGGGCACGGCGTTCTCTACCCAACCGACACTGATGTGAAAGACTTTGATCCTAAATCCATTGCCTCTATGCGCAATTATTCCGACAACCTCGAAAGCAACTTAGTGCGTTCGTATTACCCTAAGTATGAGTTTAGTTTTGTAGAAAAATGGGAAAAGGAAAAACGCGACGACCAAGGCCGCTTGACCTATTCTGAATATACCATTGAGGACGATTTAACCGACAGGTACAAAATCAATTATACATACGGCGATGGCATTGTCACCCAAAAAGTCACCCTTAATCGAACCGCCGAGACCGCCGAGTTTGAAGGCGACAGGGTGAATAGTACAGACAAATACACCATCACCGAAAGATATAAATAGAACGGATATTCATACTGAATAATTTTTTAACACTATGGCAGTATCAAAAAAAATAGTAGACCTTACACGCCTTGCGCTTCAAGACCGCGTGCTAACCTACACTGAGCGGCAGACTATCGTTAAATTGCGCAACTGCCCCTCGTGCGGTGGACAGATTTCGCTTATATCTGACCAATGCCTCTATTGCGGCACTTTTTTGAACCAACAGCCCGAAAATGTTTACAGTATGGATGTTGTAGGCGAGGAGGCGGAACTCCGAGTCCAAGCAATACCTCTCGCAATTTGGCGGCACTATCCGTAAGGCGGCACGCAGACGCGTTGTTGTAGGTCTTTATCTCGCTTTGTTTGTGTTAATTGTGCTGCTTCTGCCTTTTGTTCCTTTATTGTGTATACTTTTTTAATACTGTTGTTATGGAATCAAACGATAATAATGATGTAAAAATCAATAAGACTTCGTGTCAGAAAGAGATGAAAAATACTGAATGGTCGCTTGCTTGGCGTCAAACACCTTATCCTCAAACAGTGGGAGAGTGTTTCTGCCGAACTCTTTGGCAATATGTGTTTTATCTTGCTGTTTTTTGTTGGTTTCTCGCCTATGTTTGGATTCATAGCGGGTCGATGTTTGGCCTTGCAACGTATGTTTCTTTTATGACTATCCTTTTTCTCGGCAGGTCGATGGGTCTTAGGCAAGAAGAAAAAAAAGAACAATCTTTGATGCGCAAACCGCCCGATATCAATGTGCAAATCAGTAGGTTGGAGGCTTTTGCCGATTTCCCCGACATCAAAGTTCATATTTCTAATATAAATTCTTGAATATGGTCATCGGAAGATTTGCCCCGTCACCATCGGGACGTATGCATTTGGGAAACGTCTATGCCGCACTTATGTCGTGGCTTTATGCTCGTGCTCAGGGTGGACGTTGGCTTATTCGTATCGAAGACCTCGATGCTGTGCGTTGCCCTCGCCAATATGCCGACGAAATTATCGACGACCTACGTTGGCTTGGTCTCGAATCTGATGGTGAAATTCTCTATCAGTCAGAACGTGCTGATATTTACTTAGATGCATTCAATCAATTAAAGGCGCAGGGGTTGGTTTACGACTGTTTTTGCAGTCGTGCCGACCTTAGGGCTTCTTCTGCGCCACATTCGTCGGACGGTACTCCAATTTATCCGGGCACTTGCCGACTGCTTTCGCCTGAGCAAAAGGCAGAATTATTGCAAACTCGTCATCCATCGCAGCGGGTGCATTTGCCCGATGAGGTTTCGGAATTTATCGACCTGACTTACGGCGTTCAGCGGTGTAATCTCTTGAAAGATTGTGGCGATTTTGTAGTTCGCCGTGCCGACGGTGTGTTTGCCTATCAGTTGGCAGTAACGGTTGATGATGCCCTTTCGGGTGTAACAGAAGTGGTGCGTGGTTGCGACCTTATGCCGAGTGCGCACCTTCAAATTTTTCTTTACAACAAGTTGGGTTTCAATGTTCCCGTCTTTCGCCATCTGCCGCTGCTCACCGCTCCCGACGGCCGCCGCCTCTCCAAACGCGACGACGATACCAATATGGACTATCTCCGCAGCCATTACACCCCACAGCAACTTTTAGGTGTGATAATGCACGCCGCCAATTTATGTCCCGAAGGCGAGGAGTTGAGTTTGGAGCAATGTTTAAAACTGATTCATTTAAAAATTTAAATATTATAATTATGAAAAAACTTATTCCAACAATTGCCGCAGTTGCGCTTATGGCGTGCAACGGCGCTCAACACAATCAAAACCAATCATCGCAAGATTCTAATCCTTCCGCAGAGACGTCCGTTAGTGCGCCTCAGCCAACACCGCACCAGCCTGTTTTTGTGCTCTCAGACCAATTTGGCTCTAAATTTCTTCTTCAATCACAATTTCAAGATGGCGCAAATCCTACTGCCGACGATTCGTTAAAATGTTATAAGTATGCTATTTACAATGGCAAACCTTTTCCTGTAACGTTTAAGGGCGTACAGTTAGAAAACGAAGAAAAAAACACCTCCCGCGATACTTACCGCAATTTCGACAACCTTCCGGGATGGATTTACACTATGAACAATGGCAAATTGCTCGAAAACCCAAAAGACGAATGGGATGGTATTTGGGATGCCCCTTTGCTTGTAGATAGTTGCTTTGTAGCTGAAAATCAAATTCTTCCTTTTCAAGAAAAATCGGTGGTAACACCTGCAATGAAAACTGCCTTAGAGAAAAAATTCTCTCGCAAAATTCAATCCTTGCCATCATCGTCGTCGTTTGGCAATAATGGTGAATATCAAATGGTTAACGTTCAATTTAAGAACAAAGGTACTGAGGCTCTCGGCGTGTCGGCATTGTTTTTAAATGGTGAAATATTGGCAGTTAAAGAGTTTCCTGCCGAATGGAACGAAGAATCTGTTTGGCGCGTAGACGATATGGGCGAATTTCGTGGTCTTTATGTAGATTTGGCTACTGTAAACAACAATGTTTTAATTATTTACACCGCCAACTCAGGTGCCGAAGGTTGTGATTACGACCAATATATAATAAAAGATAGCGCCTTTTTTCAAGGCACCATCAATGCAAGTTTTTATCAAGCACCCGAATAGATTATTTTTCTACCGAAGAGGGAAGGTATCCCTCGCTTAGGGCTTCCATATTCTTTAATATGCTAACGTTGAGAGTTTCAACGTCGGATAGGTGAACCTTTGAATTGTCGTCAACGGGGTGATACCAACTCATTTTTGAAAAATGTGCGGTAAGGTCGGCAGAAGCACATTTGTATCCGTGACGGGCGTAAATCTCGTTGCGCATGATACGAATTTGCTTTTTGGTGTAGTACATAGCGTTTTTTTCCATTACGATGTCGCCTTTGAGTAGCGGCCAACGACCTTGATTTTTTTCTTGGTCGATGGTGAGTTTTACCCAAAGTTTTGCGGGTTCGTATTCAAATTCGCCATCGTCGGTATTGGAGGTGTAAAGGTTGAATCCGTAATTGTCATCGTTGGTAACCTCTACAAGTGAGTGCGAGAAAGTTCCTTTTTCGTTTTGGCAGTAGAGAACGCGCACAGTGCCGCGACGGTCGCATTTGTAGGTAACAATCTTGATTTTGTTCATTCCGTTGGCATTTTCTGGGTCTTTGGCTTCAAAAACACCTGTGGATACACGTTTTACATACATTGTAGAGCCTTCGTGTGCAAATCCAAGATCAAAACGGAGATTTGTGCCATCGTCTTCTGAACAATAAACGGTCATTTCGCCAGTTGTCCATCGAGTGTCTTTCATCTTTTGGGCATAAAGTCCCATTGTAAGTACTGTATGTAACAATTAAAGTGATATTTTTTTCATTTTTTTATAAATTAATAATTTGACGTTAATCTTGCATTTTGCCGCAAAAATTATACCGATGAATTTTTATATTTCTTATCTTGCTTACATCTATAAAGATGGCAAACTTACGCCCAAAAACGACATTCTGCCTCTACCTAAATTTGAGGATTTTGTCAACAGCGACGAACTTATTGCCTCGCCCCTCAAAGCGCAATTTGAAAAAGAGTGTAAACAAAGGACGATTATTCTTACCGACTGATTTCGGATCGACGAATCAAAGTTGGCGCAATATCTCAGGATGATTTTTGTCCATATTTTTGCCTGATAGAAACCCGCTATCCCGATGGCACTAATGCTTTCGACCGTATTTATATTAGCGGCGGAATTTTTTATAAGTATTTGGATAACAATAAAAAAGAACTACAGCTTACTTCCGAAGTTCTTCATCGCGAGCAAAAATCAATCAGTCATCTATTATTTATAGCCAAAAATAACGAGAGCAAAGCAAAATAGTTATTCTTCGATCGCCGTTTCTCCGCTCTCAACCTCACGCAATCGGCGTTCGATAGCACGTGAGCGAACTCCCGCAGTGTCAATTACATTGGCAGCTTCGGTGAGTTTTTTCTTGGTTTTGTCGAGAATATCGCCAAAGGTTACAAACTCGGTTTTTACCTGCGAGAGCAGTTTCCACACCTCGCTGCTGCGTTTTTCGATTGCCAAGGTGCGGAATCCCATTTGAAGACTCGACAAAAATGCCGCAAGGTTTGCCGGGCCTGTTACTGTTATCTTGTACTCGTTGCGCAGAGTTTCAAAAAGTCCTTGACGGCGGAGAATTTCGGCATAAAGTCCCTCTGTGGGCACAAACATTATGGCAAAATCGGTTGTGGCGGGCGGATTGATGTATTTTCGGTGAATGTCGGCGGCGTTTTTCTTAACGGCGGCTTCAAACCGTGTGGATTCGCGCTCAATGTCGGTGCCTGTGTCGTAAGCGTCGATGAGGCGTTGATAATCTTCGGTGGGAAATTTAGAATCTATCGGCAAAAGCACGGGATGTCCGTCGGGATCGCTGCCGGGGAGTTTAACTGCGTATTCCACACGCATTTGCGAATCTGACGACACTGCCGCATTGATAACATATTGCTGTGGCGAAAGTATCTGCGAAAGTATCGCGCCCAACTGTACTTCGCCAAGGTTGCCGCGGGTTTTTACGTTTGAAAGCACTTTTTTGAGGTCGCCCACGCCGGTTGCCAAGGTCTGCATTTCTCCTAAACCTTTGTGAACCTGTTCAAGACGGTCGCTTATAAGTTTAAACGAATCGTTGAAGCGTTTTTCTAACGTCTCTTTAAGTTTATCGTCTACTAATACTCTGATTTCGTTGAGTTTGGCGGTGTTTTCCTCACGTATTTGTTTAAGGTTTTGGTCAAGGTCTTCGCGTATCTCTTTTAAACGGTTAGAGAAAAGTCCGAGTTGAATTTTTTGGCTTTGAGCCAATCCGTCAACAGAGTGGGAGAGACCCTCGCCCATAAGTTTGAATTGAGCGATGTTTTCCATACGGTTTTCGCTTTCGGCGCTGCGGCGTTCTTGTCGGGCAGATTGAAACTCCTCGCGAATAATGCGTTCCTGACGGGCAATTTCGGCAGTGAGGGCTTTTACTGTGTCGCTCAGTGCGGTGATTTCTTCGTCAGACTTGTTGTTTTTCCTTGTGAGTACCAAAATAATGTTGATGATGCAGAATATCAGTACGGTAATGAGTAGTGCGGTTTCCATTTGGCGTAAAGTTTGTACAGGCAAAGGTAATAATTTTTTTGTAAAAAATAATTACTATCTTTGCACCGTTATTAAAGTAAAAAATCCGGCACTGATGAAACCGATCAAGATATTAATAGGGATAATGGCATTTGTAATCACTTTGGCGGCACATTCGAGCGCAATGGCTCAACTGCACACCAAAGTTTACCTTTCGCCGCGCATTACCCTTGGGTGGTGCTTCTATACCGGCTTTACGTACGGTGTGGATTGCAGCATCGGCCTTTTCAACCTCAAAACCCAAGACCCTGAAATCAACGTACTTATGTCGCCGCAGATTTATTTTGTAAATTATAAAAACTCGGTGCAGACGCTTATTTCGTTTAACGTGGCGTTAGAGTCTGATTATTACCGCTTAACGGCAGGAATGGGTCAGGCAGTTACCAAATGGGGATTCAAAAACATCAACCACAACAAGGCTTTTGGCTACAATCTTGGACTTGCCCTCAGCACCACAAGCAAATACACCCCGTGGGCAGAGGTAAAATCGTTTATCCTTCACTCAGGCTATTGGGAATTTTATTCGCGTCCCTACTACCTTATGGCAGGCGGCTTCCTCCGCCCCGAACCGTATTTGATTTATGAAAGAGAATAAAATCTTTCCTTTATAGCGGAAACTTTTGGGTCAAATCTTTCCTTTATAGCGGAAACTTTTGAGGTAAATCTTTCCTTTATAGCGGAAACTTTTGTATATTTGCAGCCTAATCAAATACAGAAAACTATGATGGAAAAGAGTTTGGCAAAACGGTTAATAGTTGAATATCAAGAATATGTCAATAATATTAAGTATATCGAACGCGATATCAAGGTAGATTATAAAGGCAACAATGTATTTGTGGGCTTACGACGAGCAGGTAAATCGTTTCTTTTGTTTCAAAGTATCCACAAAATACTTTCGCTCGGACACAGTTTAAACGAAATCCTATTTTTTAATTTTGAGGACGACCGAGTTGGCGACCTTACCGTCAACGATTTAGATACCATTAAGTTGGCTTACGAAGAATTGTTTGCCACCAAGCCGATTTTTTTTCTCGATGAAATTCAACTTGTAGACCATTGGGAAAAATTTGCTCGTCGACTTGTAGATACAGGCTATCAGGTTTTTAGCACAGGTAGCAACGCCAAAATGCTCAGCCACGAAATTGCCACAACCCTCGGCGGACGGTTTTATATCACTGAGGTTTTCCCTTTTTCTTTCCCTGAATATCTGAAAATAAACAATATTTCGCTTCCAAACAATTGGCAGTATACACCTGCTACTCAGATAGTAAGATGTTTCCATTCGTTTTTTTTCAATGGCGGACTTCCCGAAGTAATTGTCAAGGACGAAATGTTTAAGCGTGAATGGCTTAGCAGCCTTTTCAACAAGATATATTTCAGCGACTTGATAATGCGTTATTCAATACGCAACAGCAAGGCTCTTAAAGTGATGATACGCAAGATGGCCGAAAACGTGATGCAACCCGCCACTCACAATCGTATAGCCTCTGTGGTGTCGGGTGCAGGTTACAAAATTAAGTCCGAAACAGCATCGGAATACTGCCAATATCTCAACGATTCGTATCTGACATTTTCGATTGAAAATTTTGCTGCCAAATTGCAAGATAAAATTTCGGTAAGGAAATATTATTTTATCGACAATGGCTTTATAAATCTGTTTGTTACCGATGCCGACACCTTGTTGTTAGAAAATCTTGTGGCTATTGCTCTCCGCCGTAAATTTCCTGACGAACTAATGTATTTTAATTCCAATGTGGAGGTAGATTTTTATCTGCCTGATCAAAAAATAGCGTATCAAGTGTCGTACAGCATCAAAGATGCCGCCACTCGCGAACGAGAAGTGAGAGCATTAATTCGACTCAATAATTACATTCCTCAAAATCAAATGTTTATAATCACCTACGATGAAGAAGAAACCATCTCCACCGACGGCTGCACTATTAATGTCCTGCCTATATGGAAATGGCTGCTGTTGAATGGGTGATTATTCCCTTTGTCAAAAATCTCAAAATGTTTGCTGATTTTGTTACACAATCTCCATCTCCACTTCGTGCTTGGATGTTGCTTTGTTGTAATTAATGCCGCAAAGCACTATCTGTTTAGAAAAACCTTTGAGACTTTTTGGATAATCTTTGCGCTTGATTTGGTCGATGGCAGAGTCTGCCGATTTGTCGTATTTTAACTCAACCACTATTGCTGGAAATGGCGTTGAGGGCAGGGGAATAAATACCATATCGGCAAACCCTTTGCCTGTGGGCAGTTCGTGGAATATCTTATAAAAAGGTTTGGCGGCGTAATATGCCAACGTGATGGCGCAACGCATTGAGTTTTCGTCGTTAAATTCCAAAAGCGAAGATGCTTCAAAATGGTAATCGTCGAAAGCGCGGGCTACCTTCTCTTTGCGGAGGTTGATGGTGTCGTCTAAAAGTTGACGCGAGAGGTCAACTGCCTTGGATAGTTCGCCCCAACCGGCAAGACGAACGGCATTTTCAAATTCTTCGGCTACTTCGGTGTTAGGAATCCTAACTTTTTGATTTTCGGGATTGTATGAGAGATATCCAAGGTGGGTCAAAAGGGTTAGTACATCGTCGCTGGTATAGATGTTTTTCATATCGTTGCGAAAACTCGACACCCTTACAAACTCCTCGCCGCCGTTCATCATATTGATTATTTTAGTGCGCACTTGGTCGGCATCGGTGTTTAAGTAGCGTTCAATTGTGGAAAAGGATGCGGTTTTAGACCAATGGCTGTTGTATTCGCCGTCTTCGATAGACATCATTACCGAATTGGGGTTAAACATCGATTTCTCTTTGCCAATAATGTAACCGTCGTAGGCGTGTTTCATAAGTTCGAGATTCATGCCGTGCTTTTGGCATAAAGCCTCCACCTCGTTGAGCGTAAAGCCATAGTATTTGTCGGTTTTAACGGGGCGGATTACGCTAAACTCATCAAAATTGTTCAAAGCCGACTGTGTTTCGGTTTTGATAATTGGCAGTATGCCGGTCATAGATACCAATAGAAATACCTTGTTGGCAACATTTGACTTAAATAGCGACCTTAGCAAGTTGACATACTCTTTTTGCACATCTTCGTCAACATCGCGCACAAGCATATCCCACTCGTCGATGATAAAAATAAAACGGTCGCCGGTGTGTCCTGTTATTTCAGTGAGCGCAACCATAAGATTTTCAGATTCTTTTACAAATGGATACGCAGTTTTTAAATCTTCAATAATAGCCTTTTGCGCATCTTTAACCACGGTGGAAGTTTTGTTGGTGGCAAAGTAGTTCCAATCTAAATATATTGTAGGATATTTGTTTAGGTGCTTTTCATAATCGGGACTTTTGGTAATCTCCAACCCCTCAAACAATTTGTGCGAATCGCTCGAACGGTCGTAATAGGCGTAAAGCATTTTTGCAGCCACCGATTTTCCAAACCGACGGGGACGTGAAATGCAAATGTAACGTTTTTCAGAATCAATTTTCTCATTCAAGACGTTAATTAGACCTGATTTGTCCACAAAGTCGCTATTGATAACGCTTCTAAAATCCGAATTGCCGTAGTCTAAAAATTTGCACATAATAATACAGTTTATGTTTTTTGCAAATGTAAGATTTTTTCTTATATTGTCAAAAAATGATTTCTTACTTTATGTTGATAAAGGAGGTCGGAGGGGGGTGGGGTAGGAGATAGGGGGTAACACTAAGGGTGAGGAGGAGATTGTTGTGTAGGAGAAAGGTTGTAAATACAGTTTTGTGTTAAATCACAAAATGCTTTTCCAAAAGAATAAGGAAGTCTATTTTTCCTCGTGCAGCATTGTTACAATGCCAACATGTGGAACATGGGTGAACTACATAATCTACTACCATATCTTTATTGTTTTTTACAATGGTTTTATCTACACATTCGTAGGCAAATTTGGAAACAAATATAACTACATTGGGTTGTAAAACATTTAAAACACATTTAAATATTTCATTTGCTTTTCCTTTATCTATTTCTTTATCGACCTTTTTGTAATCTTTTATAGATTTTCCTTTTATGGCAGGTCTTACAAAAAAATTAGTGAAGGCAATTTCATCTATTGGTCTTGATTTAAAGAGTAAACGAGTTTTACCTATCCAAGTATTTAGTTCTTGGTAGATTTTATGTCCCTTTGAATTCCAATCACATTTCAATAATCCATCGCAATTAATCCATTCTTTTTCGTCCTCTTTTTTTCCTTTTTCCCCGTCAACTGTTTTTAATTGGTTTTCACTTGCTTGATACCATGCTTTTGCATCAAGATGTATTGTGGAACTTTTTGGCAAATAAAAACTTTCTCCGACTAACAACATTCTTCTATGATTAGTAGATATATAGTAATCTCCAATAAAAGGAATCATCATTGGAAATTGTTTGTAAAAATCGATTTCCGATAATTGTTGTTTCAATTTTTGTATATTACTATTTGTTTCCATTGTTGTTACATTTACAATTTGTATATTTCACCCAATAACCTCACAATTTCCAAACTTTCTTTCAAATCTTTGTCTGATGGCTTCGAATCTATCTCGGTCGAATCTGTTTTTTCTTCTTTGTTGTTAGAGAGTTTGCGAATCAGCATAAAGAGCAATACGACGGCGGCACCGCCGAGAATTGCCCTTACAAAATACCAAAATTCCATAATCTTATTTATATTTTTCATCAATTAAATGATTGTTGTTTACTATGAGTTTAACAGCATCAAAAATCGTTAATGAATAATCAATTTCAATGCTCCCTTTTAAAACAATTTCGGCTAACAGCTGTAAGTTGCCAAATGCCGTACCTTGATGGAGACGGTTTTCTAATGCCTTTTTTAATTCGGAATTAACTTCATCAACCGTCATATTTTCTAGTGATTTATTACTGAGTGGGAACAGAATCCCGTCCATCTTTTTTAGAAGTTCGGGATTCTTGTATTTTGCACACTCAAATTGTAAATTGCTTAAAAAACTGCTCATTATGCCTCCTCCGTTACTGTTTCAAGCCATTTGATGTGAAATTCTTCAACACAATTTTTGATTTCTTCCAAAGTGCGTTTCTGCTCATTCAATCGGTCATTATCCTCTGCCAAAGCACGTGTATTATCAATTGTGTTACTCGCATTATGAGATTGTTGAACTCCAAAATCACGAGCAATTTCCATTTGTTCTACAACGTCTTTTACAACGTTTTCGACCATTTTGGTTAGTGTGTCTTTTACATTTTTAATTTCTGATTTTAACGAATCGGCAATGGAATCTTTTAGTAAAGGCTTGATTTGTTTTTCATAAACTTCAATATTTTTATCAAGGGATATACAGATTTCGTTTATGGTTGTAATACCAATTTTGCTAATTAAGTTTTTGATTCCAAGCCGATCATTACCCTTCGACAATGTGGTGGTAGAAAACGATTGTTTTAATTCGTCCCACAACTTTTGATAATTGAGATTTTTAATATCAAGGCTCTTAGGTGTAGCCTCCCCTTGATACTTGAATGCAAAATCTATTGTTGGTGTCTGTAAGTCAAAGTCTATGTTGTAATTTGATTTTAATTCATATTTGCACTTTTCAATTGCACCTTTCATTTTTACCTGACGTTCATTAACTATCTCAATCAAGTCGCATTGATTCTTTTTAGTTTCCTCTTTCAATGCCTCGGTACAATTAGTAATTTGATTTTGAATATTTGTTATGCCAAAATCTGACAACCTTGACATTACCAATGAATAGAGTATCGAACATATAGCATCCTCATGTAAGGCTTTTTTACCACATCGATATTCAGTCGAATTAGAGAATGCTGTTTTTAAATTACTTCTATACAATGCTTTAAATTGTTCATCAAGTACACTTTCGGAACATTTTGTACCACTAATTTGGTGATCTATAAAAATTTCACGTACAAATCCCGCCAAATTGTTAAGTTTGGCATCCTTTTCTTCAAAACATTTTTTTAGTGTTGTGCTTTTCAGTTTTTTAGATTCTGCTTTGATTTTTATATCAGGATACTTTTCATCATAAATTACGTCTATTTCCTTGCTGAAATTGTCAAGTATTTCTTTTGCCTTTTCAATTTTCTCCATATTTTCGGCGAGTTTGTTTTCCACCTCGGCAAAAGTAAACTTGTTCCAAATGTTAGCGACCTCAGTATCAATATTGTAAATCAAGTTGTTGAGACGTTCTGCACGGGCTTTGTTCTGAGTGATGTAGTTGACGTAGTTGAGCAAGTCAGGCATTCCACTGAACTGCTTAACTTGGTTCAGGTTGGTTACTTTTACGTTGAATGTGCGCTTGAATCTGTTGGACTGCTCTTGAATAAACATCAGTTTGTCTTCTTCGTCTTGCGTAAGGTCAAGATTGTTGAGCCTTGAATCCAATTCAAGAAACAGGTCTGCAACCGATATGTCCTTCAAATCCTCGCAACCAATGATTTTGGGGATCTCCAAAGCATCGAAATATGTCAATGCAGATGTACCGAAGATAATTGAATTCTTAAACTCGGGTGCTATTGCGATTAGTTTTTCACGGATAAAATCAATTACCCTCACCATACATTTATCGCCCTCGCTTGTAAAACGTTGGTCGGTCTTGTTGATGTCGAAGATGAGCGAATAGAATTTCTTTTTCTTTGCAAAAACCTCGCGGATGTCCTTCAAATACGCTGTTTCAGTGTCAGTCAGGTATTTGGTGTAGTCTATTGGGAAAATCAACACGTCGGATTCCTTGATTGCATTGTCGGCAGCGGTGTGGTGGGCAGTTCCCGCCAAGTCGGGCCCGGGCGTGTCGTAGATTGTCAGCGACGAAAGATTTTCTGTTGCTGGGATATAACCTATTTTCATATCTTCGATGGCGAATTTATTCTTTTCGTCAAATTCAGCATCTTTGAAAATCGGTATGATATATTCTTTTACGTCCTGTGGCGTATCGAAATACTTGGTTTCGCCTTTGTATTTTAGGTAGTACCTGTCTGACTTTTTGTAAACACAGTTGTTGGGTGTTGCAAGTTGAAGACTTGTCGGGGCTAACTCACATTCCAACATTGAATTTACAACAACGCTTTTGCCACTTTTTTTAGAAGCGGCAACTGCCACTTTTAATTCTGTTTCACGGCTTTCTGCAATGTAGCCTTGAATCTTTTTGAGAGAAGTCAAAACTTGGTTTTTAAATTTTTCGTTGTTCGGGAAACGCTTGGCTGATATTTCGTCGTAAATCTGTTTTGAAAGAGAGTCGTAAAGATTAACGTTCTCTTCATAGCGTTTGATTATAGCCAAATCTTTTGCTTCCTTTTCTGTTACTACTTGCATCTTGCCAAGTGGAATGCCCAAATAGACAAGTTGTTGCACAAGCGCGCTGAGTTGGGTGCGTACAGCATCTTTTCGGGTTTCGTCAATGTCTCCCTTGACAACAATCAATGATTCGTTTTCTTGATTGATGTCTTTGAGCAAGTCACTAAATTTTGTGTAGTTCTTACTCTGATAATCAACATCAATGGGCTTGACTTCTTTACAAATCTTTATCGTATAAAGTTGCTTGTTCTGTTTCAAGTCAAGTTTATCGATGTACTCGCAAAGTTTCTGTTTTGGATTGTCAAGGACAAAGGCAATGTCAGATTTGCCAATGTTGTCGAACAAGATGTTTTTGTCCTGTTCGATGTCCGTTCCTTTTAATATTTCTACATTCATAACTACTTATTGATTTGATTTTATGTTGGTTAGTAGTTTCTCGATTTGAGCCAATGTAGCGGTTACCCGTTTCATTTTCTCCATCTTCTCCCTGATTTCGTCGTCAGAACCGGGCTTGATTTTACTGAAATGCTTGTTGACAAATTGATTGAAACTGAGTTTCTCATTCAATTCGTTCACAATTTCTTCAATAAAATTGTTCTCGTATGCGGCAAACGGGGTTTCCAAGTCGATGGCGTTGACAACGGAATGAATCAAGACATAATTCAATATTTTGATGTCTGCATTCAACTGTTGCTGAATGTCTTGTTCGATTTTCGGCGACGGATAAATGTACTCAGGTTCCTTTGTGTCTGAATCATCATTAGAACTGCGACTGTCGAATCGTTCAAGGAATGTAGCCAATGTGTCTCTGTCCTTTCTCCAATTTTTAAGGGATGTTTTGACAATATCAGTAACTTTGTCAATGTTGCCGATAGGTATGAACCGTTTAATAAGTACAACAGCCGCTTCTTTTGTTAAAGTACCGATTTCGTTGCCGATAAGACGGAGAACATCTTTCCACTTCGATTCTCTGATGTACTTGTCCTCGTGTCTAAGAATGAGCGGATAGAGTGGCTGTTTTTCGATAGAAACGGTAGAATCAATACCGTCGTCCACACAGGCCAAAGTGTAGAAGTTGTTTTTCTTTTCATCGAAAAACATTACACGCTCATCAGTGAAAGGTTTCCTTATCAATATGCCGATTACATCATCACAGAATCGGTCAACAAGACTCTTGAAATAACCTTTGTATTCTAATTTGTTGACACTTGCAAGGTACTCTGTGATGCAGTCCGCCAATTCGTTCTTATTTTCATTCTCACTGATTTCCAAACCTTTGATGAAAATATCTTTGATTTGCTCGGAATAAATACTATGTTCGTTTCCCGCCAAATCTATTACGATGGAATCAAAATCTTTTTTGATTTTCCTGTTCCATTCTGTACGCAGATAGTTCTCAATTGCTTGAAGATTGGGTGAATACCCCGAAAGGTCTTTCATAAACTTTTTCGCATTGGTCAGAATATCGGGTGTGATTTCGTAGTTCTTGATTTGGAATTTTGTGAAATCGGACAATGCTTCCTCGTTTTTGTCATTATCCTCGTTGCTATCCTCCGTTTTCAACTTCTCTTTGTAGTCTGTCCACATCCAATATTTTAGGATTGTGATTAGTTTCTTAGTGAGCGGTCCACGAAGCGGCTGTTGGTTTTCATCACGAGGGAACATTGTGTCAGAAATCTCACTTGACAATCCTTTGAGGTCTTTTACGATTCTGTCTTTGCTGCTCTTGATATGCGCATCAGAAATGTTACGAATCATCTCAAAATCGTAAACATTTTGATTGTCAGGTGTATTGCCGATTTTTGTAGTGATTTCAGCAATCAACTTTGACAGACCCTCAATATTGAAATCCCTTTGGAAAAACGCATTGAGTTCGTCATCCATTTTCGCGAGAGTGTTGCCTAGTCCATCTGCAACGTTGCCAAAGATAGTTTCAACATCAGCGTAATTCAACTGACCTTCGATTTTCAACGGACATTCATACACTTCGTGTGCAGCGTTCTTACGCAGGTCTGTCCGCATTTTATCACAAACTGCATCAACACCTTCTTCATTGTACTTATTGAGGAGATACGACATATAGTCCTTGAATGTATCTTTCAGCAAAATGTTCTCCCTTAGGTTTTTGTAGCAATCGTCAAACGCTTCCTGCAAGTGCGAGAATCCAGACGAAGTATTTTCGATGTAGAGGGCAAAATCTACAATCTTCAATTTTTCGATGGTAGTTTTGGTAACTTTTGCGGATTCGCTGAACCCGGGCAAGTCCCAAAGGACAACCTTGACATCGTTAGCAACACCGCTGAACGGCGCGTAGATTTTTGCCTCTTTCACCGCAGGATAAAAACGATGGTCGGCATCGTCATCCATATAAGTGAAATAGTATTTGCCCTGACTGAATTGTTCTTCTTTCAGGACAATAGGTTCAGGATTAATCAACAAGCGGCGGAACGAAGGAAGAGCCTCCTGAATTTTTTTCAGTTTTTTTGCGTTTTTGCTATCGCCTATTTTAGAAAGGTTGAGAGTTTCAAACCTGTCGAGTTCGTAATATGAATCATACCCAAACTGAGAAAGCAATTCTTTGAGTTTTTGCTCAAACTCAGATACGGTGAAGAAGTATATTATTGCTTCTTTTCGCTCCGAATTGTGAATCTCTGAGTGGACTGCCGTTGTGGGGTCAACATTGCCGACCTTGGCACTTGGAATCAAATCCTCAGGCAAACCGGTAAGTGCTTGAAGGAACGTACTTTTACCCGCTCTTGATTCGCCTGCCAAACCGATATACACTGCATCTGTACGTTGAATCCTGTTTTCTAAAAATGCGTACTTGCCAAGTGCCATTTCCAAATTGGTCTTTATTGTTTCCAACTCGTTCACTTGACTGCTACAACCGTCTATTTGGGCATTTTGAATTTGTCGTTTCAAAATGCCAATGTTTTCTATCAGAGCGTGGGCGTTTTTGAAGTGCGACAGTATCTTCGCGCTATTCTTAGCACGCTCGTTCAAGACTTGCTGTATTTTATCTTGTAATTTTGACATATTTTTTAGATGTTAATAATTTAGTAGTTATTACTTTATTTAATTGTCTTCAAATATCGTATCTCCACTGCGCCAAATCGCGGCACAGTTTCGAACTTTTTTTGAGAACTGCATCAGAAACTATCAGGAAGGGATATAAAAAAAGCGTAGTCTGCTTTTTCGGTTATCTATAATGCTTAGGTCCTAGGAAAACCCAAAATGAGTAGATAAACACAGCATACCACGCCCATATACGTGAGCCGGTCGCCGTGCTGTTCTCTCTCATTTTTTTGAATTTCCTAGGTTCAAGCATTAAGAGAGGCAGCACAACTTCCGAATAATTTTTCAACTATTCTCTCTGCTGAGGGCGTGCAAATGCGCCCTCAATATTTCGTTATCAAATATACAAAAAGTGTAGATACAAAAGCAATTTTTTTACAACTTTTTTTCAAAAAAAATGTAAGGCGGTGGAATATAGCGGATTTTATTATAATATATAATATAAGGTGTTCTCTCAAACCATTTTTGTCATTACTCTGCCCAAAATAATAAATATATTTTATATCTTCGCATCATAAAAACCGAATCGTATGGAAAGTGAAAAAATAGTATTCGAAATGGTGTTTACAGAAGAAGCAAAAAACTTCTTGAACTAACAATCATTAAAAGTTCAAGACAAAATCTTGTACAATATCCATAAGATTCAAAAAGGCGAAAAAGATAGGGAACTATTCAAAAAGTTGGAGGGTTCTGATATTTGGGAGTTTCGCACCTTGTACAACAACATTGCGTATCGGCATTTGCTTTTTGGGATACTGAAAATAATACATTGGTAATTGCCACCCATGGCATTATCAAAAAAACACAAAAGACTCCTGCCAAAGAAATAGCCAAGGCAGAACAAATTAGAAAACAATATTTTGAACATAAATACGATAAATGATGAAAGAGATTGGCGGCATTAAGTTTTACGACTTTGAGGAAATTCTCGAAGAACATTACGGAAAAATTGGTACTCCAAAACGCGATGAGTTTGAATGTCGAGTTGATGAGTCGGTACGAGCGAACAAATTAAGAATTGAGAAAGACGATTCTGAAAATATCGACAGTTAGTTTTTTCTTTCACCATTTTTTTGCAATTTTCAGCAATTATCCCTACCTTTGCCCCACAACCACAAAACCTATTTGCTATGGCACGAATTGCAAATCCTATATATGATGCAGCGTTTAAATACCTTATGGACGAGCCGAGGGTGGCTACAACTCTCATTGCCGCTGTGTTGAAAATCGAGAAGAAAGACATTCTCGACCTTACGCCCGACCGTAACGAGATTATCACTGTTAAGCGCGACGAAATCAACGCTTGCCGCCTTGATTTTACTGTTAGGATACAGACCAATAATGGTGTTAAGTCGGTTTATGTCGAACTTCAAAAAGCGTGGGCGCGAGGAGAGATGAAACGTTTCCGCTCATATCTTGCCTCACAATATAATCGTGCCTCTAATGTTGATTCCGATGAGTTGCCGTTGCCGATTCTTTCAATTTACATTCTAGGCGAAAAAGTTGACCATCTCGATGATGCAGTAACCTACATTACTCGCAGTTATCGAAATCAAAAGGGTTTGGAGATAAACAATAATCGTCCGAGTTGGTTTGTAGAATGCCTTTCGCACGATATGGTGGTGATTCAGATTCCAAAAATTAAACCTCGTCCAGATTCTGTTTTAGACAATCTCCTTACTATGTTTGACCAAAGTAAGATAGATTCCAAAGACAAGCAAATCATCAACTACGACATTGATGACTATGATGTGCCCAAAGGCGAACTGCGCGACGATATGCGGTTTATTGTCCGTCGTCTTGAACAAGCCACTGTTAGCGAGGAAATTCGTATGAAGATGGACTTGGAAGACAAAGTTGATGAGATGCTTACCGACAAGAAAAACGCCGAAGACAAGGTTGCAGAACAAGCAAAAATGTTACAAGAAAAAGATTCACAATTGCAAGAACAGGCTTCTCAATTGCAAGAACAGGCTTCACAAATCCATTCCCAAGCCATAGAGTTAGAAAAACTCCGTTCGTTGTTAAAACAGCACGGTCTTTCGGAGTCTTAAAATTAAAGGAGGTTTGTATTTCTCAAATTTCTTTTCTACCTTTGCCCCAAAATTTATTTAACCAACTATGCAGAACGACATTTCAGCCGCTTTATCAGCATTACAAGAGGGTAAGGTGATTCTTTACCCCACCGACACAGTTTGGGGATTGGGTTGCGACGCCACTAACCCTGAGGCCGTGGAACGTATTTTTGAAATCAAAAACCGCCCCGATTCTAAATCTATGCTCGTGTTGGTTTCTAACTTTATTATGCTGCAACAATACGTGGAATCCGTGCCGTTCCGCGCTGTGGAACTTATGGACGAGGCTGTGTCGCCCCTTACCGTTATCTATCCCGAGGCTCGAAACCTTGCCAACAACCTCACCGCCGAGGATGGCAGCATCGGAATCCGTATCCCCGACGACGATTTTTGCAAAACTCTTATTTCAGAATTTGGAAAACCTATCGTGTCGACATCTGCCAATATATCAGGTCATAAGCCAGCGGCATTTTATGCACAAATTAAAGATGAAATTAAGCAAGCGGTAGATTATATCGTAAAATATCGTCAAGACGATACCACTGAGGTGTCGCCATCGTCGATTATCAAGGTCAACTACAACGGAACTATCACTAAGATAAGATAATATGTACAACAAAGACGAATACAAATCGCTTTTGGAACGCCTTGGCGCGTTGAGGAGGCATCTTTGACATCGACCAAAAGCGCATTACCGTAGAAAAAAACAAGGCCGAGGCTGATAAACCCGAATTTTGGAACGATGCCAAAGCCGCCGAAGATTTTTTAAAACAATCGTCTGTAATTAAAAAGTGGGTCGACGACTATGATGCCGCCCAAACTGCCGTTGACGACCTTTCTGTGGCGGTAGAGTTTGCCGAGGCTGGCGAGGATTCGGGCGAGTACGACGAACTTTATGCAGCGGCTCTCAATCTTATCGAAAATCTTGAATTTAAAAATATGCTCAGCAACGAGGAAGACCACCTCGACGCTATTCTTAAAATAAATGCCGGCGCAGGCGGTACCGAAAGCAACGATTGGGCGTCGATGCTACTGCGTATGTATCTCCGCTGGGCTGAGGACAATGGCTTTAAAACCGAAACCACCAACTATCAGGAGGGCGATGAGGCAGGTATCAAAACCGCATCTGTCTTAATTTCTGGCGAAAACGCTTTTGGTTGGCTCAAAGGCGAAAACGGCGTACACCGCTTGGTGCGCATTTCTCCGTTTAATGCTCAGGGCAAACGGCAGACTACTTTCGCATCCGTTTTTGTGGTGCCGCTTATCGACGAAACTATCGAAATTACCATCAATCCATCTGATTTAGAGTGGGATACATTCCGCTCGTCGGGTGCTGGCGGTCAAAATGTCAACAAAGTGGAAACAGGCGTGCGTGTGCGTCACTTGCCGTCGGGTATTGTTGTAGAAAACACCGAAAGCCGCACTCAGGGACAAAACCGCGAAAATGCCCTACGCATACTTAAATCGCATCTTTACGAGATTGAACTCAACAAAAAGCGCGAAAAACAAGCCGAAATTGAGGGCAAGAAGAAAAAGATTGAATGGGGTAGCCAAATCCGCTCATACGTAATGCAACCCTACAAGATGGTAAAAGACCTCCGTACTAATATCGAAACATCTAATGTTCAAACTGTTATGGACGGTGATTTAAACCAATTTCTCAAAGGGTATTTAATGCAATTTGGTCAAGAGGGTTAAATTTTAGGATACGAAATTTTACATTCTACCACAAACGATCCCGGAAATTCGCCGATGATTTTTTTCTTCAATTTGGTGGCGTCTAAACGTGTGCGGAAATTGCCGGCTCTTACCTTAAAGTAAGGCTGTTCGTAAACTATCATAGCCTCCTCACCGTCAAAGAGTTCCAGAAATTTCTTTTTTGCTTTTTCTGATTTTTCGCGAGCGTCGCTTCCTGAGCCAAAAAATATCTGCACGCTGTAACCGTAAAACTGACGTTTGCGGTTGGCTTCTATAAGTGCGCGTTCAATGTTGCAAAGGTCTGCCTCGCAGTTCACAGTTGCTTTTGCGGGGGCGTTGTCGTTGGGAAAAATGCCGAGTTCGCTGATGTCAAATTGTGCGCGTTGGGCGTTTGCCACGCTGCCAAACAGCATTATTGCAAAAAATGCTGCCACTATTCTATAAATTAAGATGTGTTTCATATTAAAAATCTAATCTTTTGTGTATTTTTGCAAATGTTCCGATAGGCGGAATGCGATTGCAAATATACGTTATAATTTTAAAAAAACAAAATGAGCGATAATCACGAACCTGAAAAAATATCTATTCCCAACGGCAAGCACGGTTTGATTGCCAAAATTGCTGAAAAAGCAGTTAAAACCAATCCAGAAACCATTCTCGGCATAGGCGACGATGCCGCAGTGATTAATTCGGGAAACCTCCGCACCCTCGTTTCTACCGATATGTTTGTGGAGGGAATCCATTTCAACCTTGTTTACACACCTCTCAAACACCTTGGTTGGAAGGTGGTTTCGGCTGCAATTGCCGACATTATTGCTATGAACGCGCAACCAAAACAAGTAATGGTTTCAATAGCAGTATCTAACATTTTGATGCAGAGTCAGATATTAGAAATTTTTGAGGGAGTAAAACTTGCTTGCGAGCATTACAAGGTGGACCTTGCAGGTGGCGACATTACAAGTTCGATGCGTGGCTTAACTATCTGTGTTACATCTATCGGCACTGCCAAAGAGGATGATATTGTTTACCGCAGCGGCGCACGTCCCACCGATTTGATTTGTGTTACGGGCAATCTCGGCGGCGCGTATATGGGCTTGCAACTTTTGGAGCGCGAACGCAGTGTGTTTGAGAGCACAGGAGTGCAGCCAAAACTCGACAACAACGACTATATCCTCCGCCGTCAACTACGTCCTGAGGCACAAATCGAGTTGTTAGATTATTTTAAAAAGAAGGAAATAAAACCCACTTCGATGATCGACCTCTCTACGGGTCTTGCCGACGAACTTATGAACCTTTGCCGCGCCTCGGAGATGGGCTGTGAGATATTTGAGGAGCGTATTCCCATTGCCGACGAAACCAAAAAAATGGCAGAAGAGTTTGGCATTATGCCCGTTGTGGCTGCTCTCAACGGCGGCGAGGATTACGAAATGCTCTTTACAATCGAGTTGGAAGAGTACGAAAAAATCAAAGACAACGACTTTTTTACGCTCATCGGCTCTATCAACACCGCCGACAAGGGCTCGTACATAGTTATGAACGATGGCAATATGATGCCGCTTTCTGATTCGTTTAATCCATCAAACTAATGAAAGAACCAATAATTAACGTAGGTATAGGAACTTTTAACCATCTGAATTTCAGACCTAACGCCGATGGAAACCTCGAAATCGATGATGTGGAAATCGGTCTTCAATTCCATTGGAACAAGGTAGAAAAACAGGTTTTTAATGGTGAATTTACTGTTGAGGTGGTAGATGGCAAAGTATTGTTAATTAACCATATACCGCTTGAAAAATATATTACTTCGGTAATTTCGTCCGAGATGCGTGGCGATTGTCCGTTAGAGTTGCTCAAAGCCCACGCCATAATTTCGCGCAGTTGGCTAATGGCTCAAATCAGTGGCAAACGACCTGAGGGTAAGCCTGTTATCACCGATGATGAGGTTTCCACTTGGTACGACCGCGAGGCTCACACTCTTTTTGATGTCTGTGCCGACGACCATTGCCAACGCTATCAGGGACTATCGCGTGCCTATAATCCCAACGTAAAGGCTGCTGTGGAGGCTACTCGTGGATTGTTTCTCACTTACAACGGCGAAATTTGCGATGCAAGGTTTTCAAAATGTTGTGGTGGACGTTCCGAAGTGTTTGAAAGTTGTTGGCAACCTGTGCATTACAACTATCTCGAACCTGTCGACTGCCCTTATTGCAACACCAACGACGAGGCTCTCCTCCGCACAATTCTCAACGATTACGATCAACAATCAAAAGATTTTTTTCGTTGGACTGTGATACTCAATTCTAAAACCCTTCCTGAACTCCTCAAACACAAAACTGGCGAAGATTTTGGCGAAATTATCGCTCTCGAACCCTTAGACCGCGGACCTTCGGGTCGTATCACACGCTTAAAAATCATTGGCTCAAAACTTACTAAGATTTTTGGTAAAGAGTTAGAAATCAGACGTGTACTCTCAGAAACCCACCTTTATAGTTCCGCTTTCGACGTTGAAAAAACTTCCGATGGATTTATTCTTCACGGCATTGGTTGGGGTCACGGCGTAGGTATGTGTCAAATAGGTGCGGCAGTGATGGCAAGCAAGGGTTTCCGTTTCGACGAAATTCTCAATTTTTATTATCACAACGCAGAACTCACTCAAATGTATTGAAAATGAACAGTTCCGAAATAAAACACGCTACTTGGATTCCTTCGCTCTACTATGCCGAGGGTTTACCTTATATGGCTGTCAACGCGCTGAGTACGATTTTTTATAAATCGGCTTTGGGGATGGACCACGATCTAATTACCTTTTACACAAGTAGTTTCTATCTCCCTTGGTTGATAAAGCCGCTTTGGAGTCCTATCACAGAAATGTTCAAAACTTCGAGATTTTGGATCACTTTCTGTCAGTTTTTCGCAGGTGTTTTGTTTGGATTGATTGCCTACACAATTCCTTTCGATGGTATTGTAAAATACTCATTGATAGTATTTTGGCTTGCCGCATTTGCTTCTGCTACTCACGATATTGCCGCCGACGGTTTTTATATCAAGGCTTTAAGCTCTGAAAGTCAGGCGTTTTGGGTCGGTATCCGCAACACTTTTTATCGTATTTCTATGATTTTCTGTCAAGGCGGTCTTGTTGTTTTGGCAGGCTGTCTTACTGAATCTTATGGAGATGTAAAATTCGCCTGGCAGATTGTGTTCGGTATTTTTGGTGTATTGATGGCGTTGTTGGCTGTATATCACTATTTTATGCTGCCAAAAAATGTTGAAACCAAACGGCAAAAGTCCGCGACCAATTTTTTTCACCCTTTTATAAAGTTTTTCCAAAAACCTGATATATTGCTGATTATGGCGTTTTTGCTCCTCTACCGATTGAGTGAGGCGCAGTTGTCAAAAATTTCTCCGCTCTTTTTGTTGGATGCTCGCGAAAACGGCGGTTTAGCCTTGACGCAAAGTGATTTAGGACTTGTAAACGGCACTTTTGGATTGATTGCCCTTATTCTCGGAGGTATTCTCGGCGGAATTTACATTGCCAAGAAAGGCTTGCGCAAATCGTTGATAATTATGTTTTTGGCGTTGAATCTGCCTGATATTTTCTACGCTTATATGGCCGCTTTGCAAACCGAGTGTTTTGCCGCGGTTTCGTCGATGGTTTTTATCGAACAGTTTGGCTATGGATTTGGATTTACAGCCTACACGGTGTTTATGATGCAGATTTCGCGCGGTGCTAATTCGTCGTCGCACTATGCAGTGTGCACCGCTTTTATGGCTGCGGGAATGATGCTGCCGGGTATGGTGAGCGGTTGGCTGCAAAATATGATGGGGTATACCACGTTTTTTATTTGGGTAACGGTCTGTGCACTGCCGTCGCTTTTAATTGCTTTGTATATGCGCAAAAACAATAAGATTTTAGACCAAGAATATGCCTGAAAATCAAGACATAGAGCCCGAAAAAGCCGTTGAAAAACAGCCGAAGAAAAAACGGAAGTTTTGGAAATTTCTTCTAAAGTTTTTCGTTGTGCTTGCCGTGGTTATGGGCGTGGCTCAGTATGTGCTTTATTATTACGCATTTCCGTTGCTCAAAGAAAAAATTTGCCAAAATGTTTCCGATCAAACCAACGGTCTGTACACCATTAATTTCGATGATATTCGTCTTAACTTTCTGGGTCGCAGCATTTTGTTGACCAATTTTACTATGAAAGCCGACACCACTGTTTATTTGCAGTTGAAGGAGCAAAGGTCCTACAACCGTGCTATTTACAATATTTCTGTCAGTAATTTTGCTATTAAAAATATCCGCCTTTCGTCTATTTTTGGGTCTCGGCGTTTGCGCATTAATTCTATTGAATTAATCCGTCCTGTGATACGTCTTGCAGGTAAACCCGACGACAAGCACAAGGGTAAATACGATGCTATTCACAAAGACCTTTACCCGCTTATCAGTAATTATTTCAACAAAGTGGAAATTAAAAATATTTCCGTAACCGATGGATTTTTCGACTTTTATAAAACCGTTACCGACGAAAACGAGATGGCTGTGGTGGGCAATATTAATATTGCCCTGTCTGATTTTTATGTGGATGAAGAGGTCTACACAACCAACAACCGCCTTTTTTATTCCCACAAAATTGCAATCAATTCGGGCGGCTACAAAATTCGTCTTGCCGATAGTATTCACACTGTCAACTGTGGTGATTTGATTATAAAGACCTCAGATTCAATTATTTTCGCCACTGATGTAAAACTTCTTGCCGAAGGTCCTAAGGCGGCGTATAGCACCAAAGAAAAATTTAATGTTACTCTCGACACAATTTCTATAACTGGCGTTGATATTAATAAGGCTTATTTTAAAGAAGTGGTTGATATTCGTGCAGTTTCGCTGGTAAATCCAAAGATTTCGTTTGCCACCGGACGTCGCCGCAACAAAAATAATCAAAACATAGAATCCACCGATCAGGGCAACTGGTACTCGCTGATTAAAGGCACTTTAAAGGCTATCAACATAGATACTTTTGAAATTTCGGATGCTTCGATTAAGGTTTCAAATCCAAAATTCACAAAACCTGCCTACGAGGTGGGCAATGTAAACATCACGCTACTTGGTTTCGTGCTTGATTCGTTGGCTTATCGCAACCACAATAAAATTCTCTATTCCAACGATTTGGATATTTCTATTCGTGATTTTGATATGCGCCTTCCCGACCGTGTTCATCTGCTTTCGTCGTCGTATCTGTTGCTCTCAACCAAGCAGAAGGCTGTTTCGGCAGGCAAAATCCGCATTAGTCCGCTCTTCGATGCCAAAGATTCTACCGACAGTCGGATGAATATCTCTGTGCCAAAACTCGATATCAAGAATATTGACATCAAAAAAGCGTATAACTCGCAGATTTTCAATGTGGGAGCGGTGCTGATTTTAAAACCTCAGATTGAGTCTAAAAGTTTCAACGATACCGCCACTCATCGCAAAAAACCGAGTATGGCAAAACTCCTTAGCGATGAATATTTCAAGTCGCTTCGTATCGCAAAAATCACTATTAAAGATAGTTACATCGATATCGATCAGCAATCTTCTATTCTCGAAGATAGCCTGACAGTCAGCGGTTTGCTTTCTGTTTCGTTTGACAATTTCGAGACAGGTCGCGCACTTTTGAGCAATGGCGAAAAGCCTTTTATTGTTTCAAACATCAATCTCACGCTCGATAATTTTGTGATGAAACCTTCTACCGATATCCATACTCTTAAAGGTCAGAACTTTACGGTAGATTCAAGGGAAAAAACTATTTCTCTCTCTAATTTTAGTTACTATGCCGACACTGAATCTCTGTTAATTCCTGTTTTGCAGCGTCTTAACAAACATTCGGTGATTGATTTCAAGGTGAAGAAGGCCGTGCTGTCAAACACAAATCTTATTCAAGGTTTTTATAACAATAAGGTGGAAATTGGCAATTTTCAAATTCTAAATCCGCAATTGGTTTTCATAGATTATCCGCATCTAAAACGTTTGTTGAATGATTCTCTTGCAGTGGATTCCGTTTCTCAAAATGTTGTTGAAACCGACGATTTGCCCACTCATCGCGATTCTGTTTATGATTCTTGGTCTGATTTAGAAAAATCTTTTGCTAAATTAATGCCTAAGTCGCTGAATATTGTTAAAATAGATACTTTTGCAGTTGACAGTGGTGTGGTTCAACTTATTGTGCGCGATTCTTTAAATCAAAACCGTTTTTCTACCGAAAACCGTTTTAAACTTGATATTGAGCATTTTTATTTCGACCGCGACAGCGCAGAGTGTACAGGTAATTTCCTTTTTGCCGATAATTATAAACTGATTATCAATAACTTTCAATTTCTCTTGCCCGACCGAGTGCATAATGTCAAGGCTTCTGAAATAAGTCTTGACACCAAAGAGGGATTTTTTAAGTCGGATATGGTGTTTGTGTCTCAAAATCACGCATATACGGTTTCTGACAAAAACATTGTTAATGCCTATTTTCCTGCCATCGACCTTCGTGGAATTGATTTTAACCGTTTTGCCAAAACGGGTTTTCTCTGCACCGATACTTGCCTGATTGATAAGAGTGTATTCACCATCGTTAAGCCCGAAAACAAGCGTACAGATTCTGCCATAGTTAAGAAAAAGCCGCCAATTTTGAATAAGTTTATCCGCAATTTCCAAATTTTTAAGATTGTTTCTAATGATAGTAAGTTTGGTATTTATCAGAATATCAATAATATATCTACAAGAACAGTCTTCGCCGATTTTGATCTTTCGGTTGATTCACTCACTATCGACAGTGCAAATCTTGCCCAAAAGGGTCATCTGATTTCGTTCCGAAATCCTACTTTCCATTCAGAAAATATTGCTATTCTTACCAAAAACGCTGAAAATCAGATTGCTATCAAACGTGCTGACATTGTCAACGATTCGTTGCATATTCACAATATATTTTTCGATAAGGGTGACGAAGATTTTCAAAACCGCAGCCGTGGTGTTTCTGCTGTGTTTGTTCCTGATATTCTTGTGGTTAAACCCGATTTGGAATCTGCCGCTTTTGCCAAGACAATTCAAGCCGAAAAGATTTTTATAGATTCTCCCGAGGCTGAGTTTGTCGCAGGTAAACGTCCCGACCAAAAACCAGATTTTGATATTACAAAAATTTATAACAAATTCAACGCTCTTGTTGTTGATACTCTCTATGCAGGTAATATTCGTTTGGATATTTATCGAACTGGCAAAAATTCTCTGAAACTCAATAATTTGGATTTTAAAATTATTGGTCTCGACTCTCGTAATATTCAAGAAGACCGTTTCCCTGTTAAGGAGATTACCACAGGTATCAACAACTATACTATTTATCTAAAAGATAGTCTCTATATGCTTCACGCAGGTCGTGTGGAGTTTGCGCCCGACAAAAACGACATTATTGTTTATAATGTGGAATATCGCCCCACAGTTGGGCGTTACAATTTTTACAAACTTTTCCCTTATCGCAAAAGTGCTACTTTTTTATCGTGTGGCAAGGTTACAGCGCACAATTTTGATATGGATAAGTTTGCTCTTCAACGCCGTATAGATATTGAACGACTCTCTATCGACCGTCTTGCGCTCAATTCTTATCTCAACCGCTCCAAACCGTCTGACACTTCGTCGATTAAACCAAATCTTCACGAATTTATCCGCCGGATTCCTATGCGTATTACCATTGATACTACCATTGTATCAAATAGTTACATCGCTTGCGAACAACTCAGTCCCGAAGCGGCTGTTCCTGGCATTCTCACTATCAATGATGTTTCGGGTAAGGTTTTCAACTTTACCAACGACACCGCCACCCTCCGCCACGACAGCATTATGTTTGCCAACGTTGAAGGTCGTTTGATGAATAAGGCGGGCATCAAGGCTGATTTTAAATATTTTCTTAATTCCCCCACAGACGAATTTATCGTTAAGGCTCAGACCGATACGATTTTCCTTCCCGATATGAATCCGTTTCTCGAAAACGCCCTTTTTGCCTGTATCGACGACGGTGTAATGAAGAGTGCCGACATTGAGTTTACTTCCAACAACAATTCGTCGTCTGGTGTGTCGGTGTTTCGCTATAATGGACTAAAACTTTCTGTAAATAAGCACGATAGCGTTCAACCAAAGCGACGTGGATTATTGTCGTTTCTTGCCAATTCGCTCATTCGCACCGACAATCCTAAGCACAAACTTTCGCGCGTTAAAAAGGGTTATATTTACGCCAAACGCGACCCGCACAAGAGTTTTTCATCGTACTGGATTCAATCTGTGCTATCTGGAGCAAAGGCAACCGCCGGTTTTGAGAGCAAGGAACAAAAAGACGAGCGCAGACTTTCATCTAAAATTAAAGACGTAATTAGTATAAAACATCATATCGAAGAAAAACAACGAAAAAAACAACGCAAAAAATTTAACGAGGAAATTAAAAATGAAAAATAAATATTTTTTTATAGGCATAGCCGGTTGCGGAATGAGTGCAATTGCTCAGTTCCTTAGAGGAAAAGGTCGCGAAGTGAGTGGCTCTGACCGAATTTTTGCATCGCCCGAAGGTCAAGATACAAAACAAAAACTTGAAGCCGAAGGTATAAAATGTTATAATCAAGGCGAAAGCGTTCCCGACCTCGACACTGATTGCGTGGTAGTTTCCACTGCCATTGAAGACACCGTTCCCGAATATGCTTTTGCTATTAAAAACAATCTTAGAATCCTTCACCGCAGCAAGTTGCTTGCCGACATTGCTCTAAAAAGCAAGACCATCGCCGTAAGCGGAACTTCGGGAAAATCTACTACTACTGCAATGATTTACTGCATTTTAGAAAAATGCGGATTTTCTCCCTCGCTCATTTCGGGCGCGGGACTTGTTTCGCTTCAAAAGCAGGGCAAAATAGGCAACGCCGCCGTGGGCAACAGCGATTATCTTGTAATTGAATCTGACGAATCCGATGGAACAATAAAAAATTATCGTCCCTCTATCGGCGTTATTCTCAATATCGACCGCGACCACAAGGAGATTCCAGAACTTATGCAACTTTTTACTTCATTTGCCCATAATACCCGCAACAATCTGATTGTCAATCAAGACAACGATCGCTCTGCATCTTTATCAATTGATATTGTCAACGATTTTTCGTGCCGTGGCTTGGCTGGAAACAATGCCGAGGATTTTGTGCAAAATCCCGATAGTATTGAGTTTACTTGCGGCGATACTCGCTTTAAAATCAATGTGATAGGTCGCCACAATATGGAAAACGCTATGGCAGCCATTTCTGTGGCTCGTGTGCTTGGCATCAGCGACAAAGATTCTGCCGCCGCACTTACTCAGTATCAAGGTATTTATCGCCGCAACCGTGTGATAGCCAACAAAAACGGTATTGTTATTATGGACGATTTTGCCCATAATCCTGCCAAAATTTCAGCATCCATTTCGGCGTGTCAGGCTATCTCAAAACGTGTGATATCGTGGTTTCAGCCGCACGGTTTCGCCCCATCGCGTATGATGAAAGACGAACTTATCGAGCGTCTCGCCGCCCTTCTCCGTCCCGACGACCGCATAATTTTCTCCAAAATCTATTACGCAGGAGGCACTGCCGACCAATCATTCTCAGCCGCCACCTTTGCCGACGCTCTCACCGCCCTTGGCAAAAACGCCCTCTACATCGAAAACCGTCAAGACATCATTCCCAACCTCCGCACCACCGCCCAACCCGGCGACATCATCCTCCTTATGGGCGCCCGCGACCCCTCTCTTGCTGATTTTGCAGAGAAAGTGGCTGAGATGGTTGTATAACAATTAGGGTTGTGTAACGTTAATATCTTTTATAAGTAATGGCATATTTGTCTTTTCATTTATGCTATTGTATATTAGACTTTGCTTTGTAACCTTTGAGAAACTATTCTTTTGTGAATTTGTAATCACAGATAGTGCTGTGTTTAATAATGGCTCTGATGTGTCTCCTAACTGTATAAGTTTGAAATTGAGTTCATTAATGTTGATGTCAGGTTCAAAACCGTGAGTGTAGTTTGATTCGTGCTTGGCATTGAATAGTCTTAGAATTATAGGTTGGATAGCCCAATTTGATTGCGAATATGTGTCAGTAAACATAGTAGAGCCAACATTTTTACCGTATGTCGTAGTTCCAACAATTGTTACATCTGTGTAGGCTTTCAATATGTTGGTTAATGCTTCGCTTGCTGATGCTGTTTGACCGCTTGTTATGAAAACAATGTTGTGTATGTTGTCTCCAATATATGAATTTGGATAATATTTGAATCTGATATTTGTATTTTCGTTATCATAGTATTTCATTATTTTGGAGTTGTATTCTATGCTTAACGCTGTTTTTGTAGTGTCTAAATTAGGTGTTATTAAACTTGATATGGTTACCGCTAAATCTATTTGTCCTCCCGGATTATACCTTAAATCTAAGATAAGGTCTGTTATCCTGTCTTGTTTGAACTTTTCAAAAACAGATAGTAGTTCGTTGGTATATTCGTTTGAACCATCCCCTTTGTCATTTGTAAATTGTGTATATGCCAAGTATCCTATTGTTTTATTATCAATGTCTATTATCTTTGATAGTAATATTGGATTCTCATAGACTATTTCAGAGTTAAGTGTTACTGTGTCTTTTTGATTATCACTGATAAATATGAATGAGGCGTAATCTAAATTGAGAAGTTGTTGGATGTTGTTTTTCGTAAGGATGTTGCCATTGATAGCAGTAAAAACGTCTCCCCGTTTGATACCAGATTTTTGGGCAGGTGATTCTTTTTTAACATATAAAACTACACCCACTAAATTACTTTTTGCTGTGTCAGCATAAGTTATGAAATATTCAAAACCGAACTCTTTGGTAACCCCGTGGAGCACATTATAATTTTTTTCTGCATTATCGCTTATCCAAGAGAACCGATCGTCTACACCTTCGTTGTATAGTAGAGATTTAAAAAATGATTGGGGTGATTGCGAATATATTGGATGTTCGGGTAAATGGTCGTTCCAATAGTAATAGTTATACATAGTGTTGTAAATCCATTCATTAATCACGCTGTCTTGATTGAGATTGGAAATTTCTATTCCGTGCTCCTTTAAACACGATACACTAAATAGCAGCAATGCGATGCATACACATTTAAAAACAATACGCGACAGATAATTCATAACCGAAACCATTTATTGTACTTGAAATGTATTTCATATTATCATTTTTCAACACAGAATATGTATATCCTTTGTAGATTATAAAATCAAAGACAAATCTTTTTATCTTGTGTGTATAACCAACCCCTACATCAAAACTATAACTTTGATTATTTTCATTATCTTTGTTTGTCATTGAAGTTGAATACTTACCCGAAGAACTTGCATAAATGCCGTTGTGTTTGATGTTTTGACAACAATATTATCTGTATTCTATGGCGGTAAGAATGTTTTGATGGTTAATCACTGATTCTTTGTTGCTGAGAATAAGATTTGTGGACGAAAACTCATATCCTGTCCAAAAACTGATAGAATGATGTGAGTTTAAATATCGTTCGTAACCTATTTTTGTGATATTCATACCGTCTCCTTGGAATAAAGTATTAATATCACTACTGAATTTTATCGCATTTTTAGTGCTGTCCTGACCAAATGCTGTATTTAAATATATACAGCAAATGAATATGGTTAAAAATCTTTTAATCATTTTTTTTAATTGAATCTAAATATTGTTTTGCGTTAAGTATAATTGCCATTGTTTTCGGTGATGGGACTTTTTCTTTTAGTCGTACTATTTCTTTTGCTTCTCTTTTGGTTTTGTCGTGACTATTGGTTTGTTGGTAGAGGTTAAATAGTTTATGTCGAGCAGTGAACTTTGCAGGGCAAATGTTTTTCGCCAACAAATATGCTTGCTCGGCAGAGTCCGGTATTTGTTTTAGCGAATAGTAATCTCCTTCAATAACTAATGGAGTATACCATAATACATACTTTTTAAGTTTTTGTAGAAGAATAAATGCCTCGTCCGTTTTTCCATTATTTAATAAATAACCAGCATAACTATATCGATACACGTGATTGTCAGAAAGATGTTTGTTGAACCCTCTGAGAAAAAATGATTTATTGCTTGACTCCATTTTAGATATCGCAATATATTTGGGGTAGAGATAACCCGTACAACAGACAAGCGCAATACTTATTGGAATAAGATACATACTATTTACACATATTAAAGGTTTGATATTTGTGCAATATATCCCGCTAAGAAAAGCAACTGCATACTTAAAGAATGTGATATGCAGTATGTAACTGAAAAATAATGATATTACTATTGCTCCTATTATAAGAATAAATTCCTTACTGTTATTGCGCAGTTGTTTTATTACTGTTATGGCTATTATTGTTAGCATTGCGATTCCAAATAATCCTAACTCGCATACCATTTGTAGTGGTTCGTTTAAGGTGGTGACTGTATTGTCTGCCATCATCATTTCATTGTCAGTCATTTTTCCATCTGCGTAATACTTCGCTTGATAATTTGGAAATTCTGCCGCAAAGTTTCCATAGCCAACACCAAGCAGTGGATGATTAGTAATCATCTCATACGTTATTTTGATAATGAGAAAACGACCAATAGAAGAATCTCTTTTGAAAGCAACAGCCACAATTAATAACAATACTGCACAAATTACTACTAAATGATGCTTTTTCAAAAATTTGTATTTTTTATGTAATGTGTATAAAAATAACATAATTATTATAACTAACGACAATCTTGATTGTAGATAAATTGTTGTTATTAAATCTATTACAAATAACAATATGAGCATTGCCTTGATATACTTATTTGAATGTCGGTTACAGTATGCTACTATTATTGTACAACATATTGCTAAAAACAATGCGAAAATCCCACTGTTGCCCCAATGGTTTGTCACCGTTTCTTCAATATTCAAATCAGAAACATACAATCTGACGTATTCAGTGATGTTACTAAGCAGTAGAATCGCAAACAGACTTTCAATAGATAATCGTTTGTTTTGTTTTGCAAGATTCCGATATACTATGAAAGTAACACAGAAAATTAGACATTCAATGTAAAACGTTGTTGTATACTGTGTTAAATTCAATAAACAATGCTGTAATCCACCATATACCATTATTGCAGGCAGAATTAAATCTGCATAGCACAATTCAATTCTGATTTTTGCAAATGCTATACACAATAGTATTCCTGATAGTATTATTGAAATGTAAATACCTGCAATGTACGTATTTGCTAAATCTCCTTCTATCGCCACTATTGACACAACGAGAGTAAGGGTTAGTATTACTAACCCTTACTTGGCAACCATTTTTTATCAATTATTTACCAAGCTTCTCTTTTACCACTGCGATAAACCTGTCGGGTTCTGCGCAACTTACCACCCATTTAGTGTTTGTGGTTTTAATAAGAATGCGTTTGTCTTTGTTAGTCGAATACTGTTTAAAATCTCCCAATTGTGTATTATAGAAATCACCTCTGTATCCAAATAGTCCACCAGAAGCGTTTGTTCTAATTGTTCCTTTGTATTCTTCGGGTGTGAGTCTGCGTATTTCACTTATACTATCTAGATTCACATTTATAGATGAACCGTTCCTTATATTTATGTATATTGATTTTTCGTCAATAGAGATGTTTGAAATAGCAGATCGACCTGTAAAAAAGAAAACACACAGAGGTGGTATGAATAATGTTACGATTAGGATTATATATCTAATTCGTACCACACCTTTGCTGTTTTCTCATTTTTGTATAAAAATAGTCCTATAAAGATGATGGTGCAAATAATTATTATAGAGCAAGTTATGATAGTAGTTAGCGTTACCTTCATATCGCAATCACATATAAATTCAATCATAGTGGTTCTATTTATTAATTTGTAACTAATTTTATTTATACATATTTATTTTTAAAAAGTTTCTAAAATTTTCCTCATTGTAGTTTTCAAAAACGGAGGTATTCTCTTCTTTTAGGATATCGATTATATCATCAATTTGATTTTCAATGAATGTATTGGCGGCATAATATGTATCATTTGTGCTTCCTTTAAGAAACCATATATTTAGTGTTGGATTGTCTTCCATTAACAAATCTATGTTTCTTTCTTGAACCATTCCGTAAACTTCGGTTACTTGCCTGCAATGATAGTATACTGCAGTTTCAAGACCAACAGCAGCTACGGCACCATAATAAACTGCAACAAATATGCCAATTAACCACCATGGGAGAGCCTGAAGGTCTTTTTCATTAATGACTCCCTTTTCTATCATTTTTGTTTTTATATAATTCGAGTATTTTCCAATGTCGTTCTTTTGTGGTATATTCGTAAGATTTTTCTTTTTACATAGATTATAAAATAATTTTATATCGTTAGCTTTGATAGCTCTGTTAATATCTTCATCACCTAATGCTACTGTCATTTTTAGCATTCCATCATCTAAATTGACTGTTTCGTTATAGCCGTATCTTGCGATGAATAAATCAGGATGTTTTGAGAATTCTTTTGCAATTATCGGATTAGCTATTATGTCTATCGCTAATTTCTGTAGGAATACGATATAATTTCTGTCTTCTTGTGAAATATCCATAGTGATGGGTATTGCAATACCGCCTAAATCAAAGGATGTATTTGATTCTAAATATAAAGAATCTTCATCTTGTTGAGTAAAATTGGGCGTGCATGAACTTGCCATTATGCTCGCGGATACAGTGCCTATGACTGCGTTTTTGACATTTTTGTTTATATTCATAGTAGTAGAATTTATTTATTTACTATTTTTTGTTGGAATGTGTGTTTTAATAGTATATTAGTATATACTTGTCGGTAGTTTTCTTTAATTATGTTTATTATGTCTTTATTATTTAATAGAAAAGCACACAACCTGCAAATATGCCAACTCCTTGTATCAATTGTATCATAACGAGGGTCTATCTTGGTTACAAATTCCAATATTTTTTTTGGTCCTTCATTATAAAGCCATATTTTTATGAAATCATTAAATGGATACTCATATAGTTCTTTTATTGTGTGTTTTGTCGTGTCTCCTAAGTATAAGTATGGTATATTGTGGCTTGTCAATCCACAACACGCAAACATCTTATTGTTTGCATTTATCGTAATTGCTTCAAATAAACTGTTACATCTATTTGTGCATATTGTTTTATTTTGAGTTCCTTTCGATAATTCATTTTCACTTGACTTAGTGAATGGCATCCATATTCCATTTGTTATAATTATTTGTTTGTTGAATAACGCCTTGTATTTTTTAATACGACTGTCTTTAAAAATAATTTCGCTTTTAAAATGCTTGAAGGTCTAGCTTCGACGTTTATTGCTATGGTTAATTTGAGTATTGCAGATGCTACTATCGCATTAATTATGTTGTCGTATGGTATCCATTTTAAATGTTCGTCGCCTGTACTTAGATTTATTTCTGTAAGTCCTTCATTTATCAGTTCTTTTAGTATTATGTATGCTTTCTTGAAAGATGTTGCCCAATATCCGTTGCTTACGCACCTAACTAATAGGTTCTTATTTTTCGCATATCTGATAATTGTCCTTAAATCATCTTTCAATGTAAAACATTCCCCACCTGTCAACACTAGTAATTTAATCGTTGGATACGCTTTTAATGAATCATCTATATATTGTTTCATTTCTGATAGTGTCATACGAGCGTTGTTTTGCGAATTGCAATTAAAACAACAATTCTTACACGCCGCTGTACATTTGTTGGTGGTCAGCAGACTGATGGTAGTCGGGTTTATTACTAACCTTTGCATCCTCTTTTCTTTATTGTTAATTCGATGCAAATATAGGTATTGATATATATATATATATATATATAGTTAAGTCTGTATTATGAAATCGTTAACAATCCTTTATCGTTTTCATTCGTTTCCATTCGTTTTAATTTTTGTTCAAAAAAAAGAGCAATCGCGTAAGCGGTTGCTCTCTATATAATATTCGTGTTTTATCTGTTTAATAATGAAACGAACTTCCTGTTAAAAATTCCCTCAGGATTGATGTCGGCGGTATCTCGTCGTCAGGTATTTCGCGGAAATACGAGAGGAATTTCAACAATCGCTGTGCCTCGCTGTATTCTGACGTGGTTTCGTTTACGCCGCGCAGAATAGGTGTTGCGTAACGCTTAATTACACCGAGTTCGTATGGTAGTGCCGAGTTGAACATTACGTCAGCCTCCTCTTGAAACGGGAAAATATTCTTATCCTCGCCTCTGCGCACTGATGGCCAACGTTTTATGGTTTCCTCTGCGCTGTAATGACGGTAGCGGTAATCGCGTATTATGCGGCGCAGCAGACGGTTGTCGGTGGTGGGTATTCGGTTGTGACTATCGATAGCCACCTGTGTGAGTGCCGAAACGTAGATTTTGTATTTGTTTTCGGCGGGAATTTTCTCGCTCAATTTTGGATTGAGGGCGTGAATACCTTCCACCACAAACACCGTGTCGGCGCTGGCAGTCATTTTGTCGCCCTTGTATTCGCGTTGTCCTGTGTGAAAATTGAAAGTGGGCATCTCCACTTCTTTGCCTTCCATCATAGCAACCATATCGTTGTTAAACTGCGCATAATCCAAAGCCTCCAACGCTTCAAAATCGTATTCGCCATTTTCGTCTTTGGGAGTATCCTCGCGGTTAACAAAATAGTTGTCGAGCGAAATCTGCACAGGTTTCAATCCGCACACACCGAGTTGTACGCACAAACGCTTTGAGAATGTGGTTTTCCCCGACGACGACGGACCTGCAATCAGCACCAATTTTGTATTTTGTTTTTGCTTGATGGTTTCGGCAATTTCGGCAATTTTTTTCTCTTGGAGAGCCTCGCCAAGTTTGATAATAAGTCCGCAATCACCTGAATCAACAGATTTATTGATGCTATCTATTGTATTAATGTTTAATAGTTTAACCCATTGCTTATTTTCGCGGAACACCTCAAAAAGTTTTTCCTGCATTTCAAGCGGAGCAATCTCCATCTTTTCGTAATTGGTGGGATGCTGCAAGAGCACTCCGTCGTAGTATGGAATAAGGTCAAATGTGGTAATGCTTCCTGTGGATGGTGCAAGGTATCCATAAAAATAGTCGCAGGCATTTTCCAAAAAGTACATCGACGAGTAGAGTCGTGCACGGTTTTTAAATAGGTCAACACGTTCGTTTAAACCCATTTTGCTGTAAATCTCAGCCACCTTGCTCGACAAAATTTCGCGGCGTTCAAACGGAAGATTGTTTTGCACGATTATCTTCATCCGCTCTTTTATGTCGTTGATTTGCTGAGCGGTAGGCTTGTAATCATCACCGTTTTTGGTTTTGAGTTCGCAGTAGATACCCTTGCTGATAGAGTGTTCGATAGTAACATTCAGTTCGGGCAGGATATCAGCCACAGCCTTGATAAAAATAAATTTTAGCGAGCGGCGGTATAGCCTTTGACCATCGCGGTCGAGAATATCAAAAAATTCCACCACTTTGGGCTTGAACACATTGTAGTTCAATTCTTTGATTTTGTTGTTGACCTTTGCGCCAAGAATCGGGCGTTTTAAAATAATCTTTTGGTCTTCGGCAATTTCGGCAAGAGTGATGCCAATGTCGTATGTTTTAGTAATGCCTGTATTTCGGCAGATTATCTCAATTCTTTTGTTTAAAATCATAGTGTCTCTTTTTTGTTGTTAATAAAAATGTATACGTTTTAAAAGCGTTTCGGTTTACCATATCGGCAATTCTGTTTCAACTTTTTTTCAAATCTATCTACTATATATATAAAATGTATGTTATAATACAAAGTTTTTCTTATTACTTTATTTTTTTGAGTTATTTATATTTTCAAATGCACATTACAATTTATTTCCATATACATCTTCTTTTATTATGAATTCTATTATCATTCAACTGATATTTTTACTATATCATACTATATTATTCTTTTACCTTTTTTTTCTATTTCATGCTCAATTTAGTTCATTTTCAATCATTTTATTGTTAAAATATAATATTTAACAATTATTTAACGTAAAATATTTGTATTTTGTTGAAACATCTCATATCTTAGTATCGTAATTAATAACAAAACAACAATATACTTTATTTAATAACTAAAATTTTAAGAAAATGAGACGATTGAAATTAAAACTTGCATTTAGCAAAGAAACAGAAATTGAACAGCGTAAATCGAAACTTTTGCTTTGGCTTTCGGTATTATTCCGTGGCGAACAAGCAAAAATTGTAGAAGAAGAGCATTTTGACACAATGAGTTATATTGTAGCATTAAATTCTGATTCTGATTGTTAGTTTGTAGGCATATAGCCTAATGTGATGTGCTATTGTTAAGAGGCGGATGTTGAGAGGACATCCGCCTTTTTTTGTCTTTGTTTTTACATAAATCTCTGTAAACTAATTATTTTTTTTGGAAATTAACATTTTTTTGCATTTATTTCTAATAATTTATAATTTACTATTAAGTACTAATAAATATCATAACATCAGTTAGTTAGAAATTTCTTAATTTACTCCATTTGTTGTAATCAGAAAATAATTAATAATAAAATAAAAAAAAACATAAAAAAAACTTGCATTTTGTCGAAACATTTATTATCTTTGCATCGTAATAATTAAAAAACAACAACAAACTTTATTTAATAACTAAAATTTTAAGAAAATGAGACGATTGAAATTAAAACTTGGATTTAACAAAGAAACCTCTGTTGAGGAACGTAAATCGAAACTTAGCCTTTGGCTCTCGGTATTGCTCCGAGGTAGAAAAATGGATGTTGTAGAGGAGGAACACTTCGATACAATGAGTTACGTAGTAGCAATGTCAAGTTCTGATGAGTAGTCTTAAAAAAGACTTGCTTAATTTGTTAAAAAAATCGGACCGCAAAAAATTATTTGCGGCCCGTTTTTTTTTGCTTTTTTTTAATAAATTACCAAAAATTTTTATTTTTGCACCCCGAAAAACACAACGTTTTCTCCCTAAATTTGAAACATTATAACTGTAAACAACTATGTCAGGACATAACAAATGGTCAACCATTAAGAGAAAAAAAGGCGCATTAGATGCAAAACGCTCCGCTATGTTTTCGCGCATTGCTAAGGAAATTGCAGTGGCTGTAAAAGAAGGCGGCCCAGATCCCGACGGAAACCCCCGTCTCCGCACAGCTATTCAAAACGCTAAGGGCGTTTCGATGCCTAAGGATAATATCGAAAGAGCTATATCAAAATCTACCGGCGAAGGTGTCAACTATCAAGAAATCACTTTTGAAGGTTACGCTCCCGGCGGTGTAGCTGTTTTTATCGAGTGCCTCACCGACAACAACAACCGTACTGTGGCTACTATCCGCTCTATTTTCAACAAGCGCAACGGTAACCTCGGTACCAACGGCAGCCTCTCGTTCCTTTTCGACCGCAAAGGCGTTTTCACTATTCCTGTTAACGGAAAAGACCCCGACGAATTTGAAATGGAACTTATCGAAGCAGGTGCCGACGATATCGAACGCGACACCAACGAAGACGACGAAACTATCTTCACCGTTTACACTTCTATGGAAGGTTTCACCGCTTTCCAAAAGAAACTCGACGAACTCGGTATCGAAGCCTCCAACGCATCGCTCCAACGTATCCCCAACAATATGAAAGAACTTCCTACTGCTGAGGGTGTTTCGGTGCTCAAAATGATTGAGGCTTTTGAGGATGACGACGACGTTCAAAACGTTTTCCACAACCTCGAAGTTACCGAAGAGATGGAAGCCGCAATGGAATAGTTTATTTTTAACGGAATATAATATGTAAAAAACGGAAGGACTTAATTGTTCTTCCGTTTTTTTTGTTACTTTTACGCCGCATTATCAATGGTTTATGAAGGAAAAACCACACCTTATATATATCACGAAAAAAAATTAAAATATTTTTCCAAAACTGTTTTTTTATCGAAAATAAAACCTAATTTTGCGCCTTGAAAATAGAAGTTATATATTATTGATTTTAAATTAAACATTTACATTATGTATTTGGACGCTGAAAAGAAAAAAGAAATTTTCGAAAAGTACTCCTACGGAAAGTCTAATACAGACACCGGATCAGTTGAAAGCCAGGTTGCCTTATTTTCCTACCGTATTCAGCACCTCACCGAACACCTTAAAGCTAATCACAAGGACTTCGGTACTAAGAGGGCGTTGACAATGTTGGTAGGCAAAAGGCGTTCGTTGCTCGACTACCTCAAAAAGAAAGACATCGAGCGTTACAGAGCACTCATCAAGGCACTCAACCTGAGAAAATAATTTTTTTAAAAAGGAAAGGCAGCCTTCTAATCAGTCAAGGCGCCTTTCCTTTATTTTTTCTAAGAAAATCTCATCAGGGCATTCTACCAGCCCCCTAATATAAGATAGTATGAACATATTTACAAAAGAAATCGACCTCGGAGACGGACGCAAAGTATCGATCGAGACCGGAAAATTGGCTAAGCAGGCCGACGGCTCGGTAGTATTGCGTCAGGGCAACACAATGCTCCTCGCCACCGTTTGTTCAAGCAAAAACTCAAATCCGGAAGCCGACTTTATGCCGCTTACCGTTGAATACCAAGAAAAATATTACGCCAACGGACGTTTCCCGGGTGGATTCCTCAAACGTGAGGGCAAACCCTCGGAACACGAGATTCTTACTGCACGTCTTATCGACCGTGCTCTTCGTCCGTTGTTCCCAAAAGATTATCACTCAGAAACTTTTGTTAATGTATTTTTGATTTCGGCCGACAAAGAGACTATGCCCGATGCATACGCAGGATTTGCCGCTTCGTGTGCTTTGGCTGTATCTGACGTTCCGATTCAGGAGTTCATCTCCGAAGTTCGCGTGGCTCGTGTTGATGGCAAAATGGTTATCAACCCCACTTTTGAGCAGAACGAAAAAGCTGACATCGAACTTGTGGTAGGTGCTACTTACGACAACATCCTTATGGTTGAGGGTGAGATGAACGAGGTTTCAGAAGCCGAAATGCTCGACGCTATCAAGGCTGCTCACGAGGCTATCAAACCTATGTGCACCTTGCAGAAAGAGTTGGCTGAGGAAATGGGTATCAAAAAACGTGAATACGAACCCGAAATTTCTGACCTCGAACTCAAAGAGAGAATCAACAAAGAACTTTATCAGAAAATATACGACACAGCAAAACTCGCTCTTGCCAAACACGAGCGTGCTGATGCTTTTGATAAAATTAAAGAAGATTTTGAGGCTTCGCTCGGACTTACCGAGGAGGAACTCGAAGAGAAAAAACTTCTTATCAACCGTTACTTCGACGATTCGCTACGTACCGCTGTACGCCGCTTGATCTTAGACGAAGGCATTCGTCTTGATGGTCGTAAAACCAACGAGATTCGTCCTATTTGGTGCGAGGCTGATGTATTGCCCTCGGCTCATGGTTCGGCAGTGTTTACCCGTGGTGAAACTCAGAGCCTTGCCACCTGTACTCTCGGCACCAAGCTCGACGAGCAGATTATCGACGACGTTTTGGAACAGGGGCGCAACACATTCCTTCTCCACTACAATTTCCCGCCGTTTGCTACTGGCGAGGCAAAAGCTTCGCGTGGTGTTTCACGTCGCGAAATTGGCCACGGAAACTTGGCTCACCGCGCACTCAAAAAAGTGCTTCCTTCTCCCGAAGATAATCCCTACACTATCCGTGTAGTATCTGATATTTTGGAATCTAACGGTTCCTCTTCGATGGCTTCGGTATGCGGCGGCTGTCTTGCATTGATGGATGCCGGTGTAAAACTCCGCAAACCTGTTTCGGGTATTGCTATGGGTCTTATTACCGACACTGAATCAGACAAATACGCTGTTCTTTCAGATATTCTTGGCGACGAAGACCACCTCGGCGATATGGACTTTAAGGTAACTGGTACTCGCGACGGTATCACCGCTTGCCAGATGGATATCAAGGTAGACGGACTTAGCTACGAAATTCTTGCTAAGGCTTTGCAACAGGCTAAGGAAGGTCGTGCTCACATCCTCGGCGTTATGTTGCAGACTATCGCTGAGCCCCGTGCCGACTACAAGCCGTTTGTTCCCCGTATGGAGAAATTCTCGATTGCAAAAGACTACATTGGCGCAGTTATCGGACCTGGCGGAAAAGTTATTCAAGAGATTCAAGCCGACACCAACACCGTTATCACTATCGACGAGGTTGACAATCAGGGCATTGTTTGCATCGCTGCTGTCAACAAAGAAGACATGGAACGCGCTACTGCACGCATCAAGGCTATCGTGGCAGAACCCGAGGTTGGCGAAACTTACAAAGGCAAAGTTACATCTATTCAATCTTTCGGAGCATTTGTTGAGATTCTCCCAGGCAAAGAGGGACTTCTCCACGTATCTGAAATTGATTGGAAACGCATCGAAAACGTTGAAGACGTTCTCCACGAAGGCGACGAAATCGAGGTTAAACTCCTTGATGTAGACAAGAAGAGCGGCAAGCTCCGTCTTTCGCACCGTGAACTCCTTCCCAAACCCGAAGGTTACGTAGAGCGTATTGCACGCCCCGAAGGCGAGCGTCGTCCCAGTGGCGAGCGTCGTCAAGGCGGATTCAACCGTGGCGGCGACCGCAACGACCGTGGCGGCAATTTCCGTGGCGGCGACCGCAGAGGTGGTAACGGCAACTTCCGTCCCCGCAACAACGGCGGCGATAATCCCCAAGCTTAATCTTTGATTGATTATAACAAAAAAAAATCCCGACAGAAAAACTGTCGGGATTTTTTTTTGCTACGCTAATAAGATTATCCATTTTTATTCACTACACTGAACAAATTTATAATGCGGCTATCTCTTCTGCCGTAAGACCTGTGAGGAGAACTATTTAGTTTATTGGAAGCATACTATCCTTTACTCCTTATCTTTGAATATACGCTTGAATCCAAAATCAGTTGCCGGGTTGATAAATTTTGACATAAATATTTATGTGTGTAATTACAAAAGCAAATATAACCCTTTGATTTGAAATATTAAAATTTTTTTCCACACAGAATGACGGCAATGAAATATTGAATATGTGATATTTATTCGCCCTAAATATAATCTGCCATTGTAGAGACGCCATATTATCACGTCTCTACGGCAAATTGTGTAAAAATCCTTGTTCTAATGGAATATGCTCTCTGAGCCAAATTGGAATACTGAATGGGG
>JAEDDH010000058.1 GCA_016293845.1 Bacteroidales bacterium
CGTTGATGTCGTCTATTCGCTCTTTTTGTGCGGAGCTTAATCTCCCACCGCTCGGTCGCTTGCACTCGATTGCTACAAAACGCCCGATATTGTCGTAGCCCTCAAAGTCGCATGTTCCCGCGTCTGCTGTCTTAATAAACCGCCGGTTTCTTCCCGTGCCGATTACAAAACAGCCCGTGTTTATGCGCTGGAGCTTTATTCCCGTTGCCTTAATAATTGCCTTTACTTCGGCAATTACTACGCTTTCGGGAATGTCTTTTTTTAAGTCCATTTCACCCCCTGTGCGTAAATGTCAATTTTTGTTTTCATGTCGTGGATTGATTTTGCTGTATGTGTCTTGCGATTTTCGACCCAAACTAAAAGGCCGTTTGTGATTCTTGCGGTACGTCCGCGATAAGTTATAAATGTGCCGTGTTTATTTCCGTAGCCCTTGACCGTGTCGTCAAAGCCCTGTAGCTTTGCCCATTCGTGGCAGAATTGCTGGCGTGTGATTTCGCCGTTACGTCTTTTTGTGATTATTGCTTTTTGTGCTTCGTACATTTTCTAGACCTCCATGTACTTAAAAAAAAAAATAACCAGCTCGACTGCGATGTTGTCTTGCTGGTAACCGCTGCGGCTAAACGCCCTCGGTCTAGTAAGGGCGTTTATTTAACATCGCAAAAAATAAAAGTCCTTACATGCTTACGTATATGACTTTATTACATGTTGTTGAGAATGTCAAGCGTAAAAATAAAAAAAATTAAAGTTTTTTTCGCTGCTCCGATAATGTGCTAACCTGGGGCGTGTGCGCATTTTATGCGCCTATATATTCTTTTCAATTCAATTCATTTCATTTCATTTCTATTCTATTCAGCGTGACGAAAATTAGGAATGAAAAGGAATTGAAACGAAAAAAACGAAAATAACGAAAATAACGAAAATTACGAAATATTACGAAAAAAAAGGAAATACTTTAAGAAAAAATCACTTTATCGTGATATTTTATATTAAAACTGTCTACTTTTTTATACATGTTAAGAATGGAATAAATAGCGCTTTCCTTTATTTCGTTTTATTTCGTTCCGGTTCGTTAATTTCGTTTTTGTTCGTTATTTGTGAATTACGATTTTATTTAGTGAAAATATTGTAATTGTTCGTAAACGTTCCTTTTCCATATGTACAAAGAATTAAACAAATAAAAAAATGTCCGTGCGTGCTGAAACTGTCCCGCCTTGCAATGTCGCATGGTCGGGAAAATACGCAGCATGAACGGACACGTCCTCCTTTGACTGGTGTTGAAAAATTAATAATATAAATCACAATATATACTTATATCCCAAGTATCAGTATAAAATGTATTTTCTATTGTGAAATTATCTTGTACATTATCTCTTTTATAGATACGTACATAAGGAGATACTGATGCTCCTTTTCCGTTGAATATGGCAATTAGTAAATCTCTATTATTGTCTATATCTTGACCGACAATTACAAAATCTGTTTTTTCGTAATATCCTGATGAAAACCACATTTGATATGCTTTAATTTCGTAATCTATTCCTCTGCCGTCAGAAAACATACTAACACGAAATCTTCCACAGACGTTAAATTTTATGTTTGCAGCAGCATACGGATTATTTACAGTAATGTTTATGCTGCTAAATAATACGTCAAGACTTTGTGCCGTCAATGTTGTATGGTTACCAGTTGCAATACCCTCTTTTGATTTGATGTATCCATTAAATGAACCTGTTGCCATATTTAATACGCCATTTATTGATGCATTATGGGCTATCATTCCGTATGTTTTAATAACGTTGTTAGCTGCGTCCAGCATAAAGCCCGCGGTCGGACTTCCGCCGCTTTCTGCGTAATTATGCGATTTTATAAAGCCCTGTTGTTTTAAAACGATATTTTGCGCGAGCAGGTTGTCTACCTCTATCAGTGCCGTTCTCAAATACCCGCCGTCAATGATTGTTTGACCTTTGCTGGCTGCTGTCACCATTGCGTCGTATGAATCATAACCGAGCTTGGTCGCCATTTCGTTACGCTGGCTCGCCGCAGTCGCTTCCGCGTTGCTTTGAGCCGTGTTCGCAAGGCTCTCCGTTTTCTGTGATGTAAATATAGTTTTTCCTGCAAGGTTGATTTGGTCGGCGCTTAGTACGATTTGTGACGCTATAAGGTTGCCCGCTATAGCGTCGTCCCACAATGCTTTTACGGCTTGGTCGCTTGCGTTGCCTTTTATGCCGTAGTATTCCGAGCCCTCAATAAGCGCATATACCGCCGCCACCTTTTGCTCGGTGCTCGCGTTTACCAGCTTCGCGCGTGTGGTTGCGTCTATCATAATAGGCAGATTTAGCGAAAGGCTCATACTGCCACTTGCGCCGCCGCCCTCTACAAGTGCCGTTACGGCTCCGGCTTGTACATCAATTAATCCAGTCAATTCCTCGCGCATAGCGTCAACGCCTATTAATATCTCGTCGGCTGTTATGTCGATTTCTGCGCGGAGGTCTTTTTCTGTATTTTCTACTTGCAGTACGATTGCGTCGGCTGTTATGCTCATGCCTGCGCGGGTATCTTTGACGCCTTCGTCAATCATTGCTATTAATTCGTTTTTCATTGCCGCAAAGGTTGCCGCGGTTTCTCTGTCGAGGTCTGTCACATCAACGCGCAAGCCTTGCGCCGTCTGCTGTAATGTCGATACGTCGCCCGTAATGCTTTGAACGTCGCCGGTTATTGTGTCCACATTCTGTGTAATTTCGCTTACTTGTGTAGTTAAGCCGCTGGCTGTCTGCTCTACGGTTGCAACGCGTGTTGTTACTGCTGTTACTGCTGCCGCTGCCTCGTCGGCTGTTCCTTGTGCTGCGCTTGCTGCTGCGCTTACGTTCGCAACTTGTGTAGTTAATCCGCTGGCTGTTTGTTTCAATTCTGAAACGTCGCCGCTTAATTCTGTTATATCGCCGTTTATTGTTCCAATGTTGCCGTTAATATCTGAAATATCGCCATTAATTCCGGTTATACTGTTATTGATATTTCCAATAGCCCCGTTAATCGTTGATATATCGCCGTTAATGCTTTCTACCTGTGTTGTTAATCCGCTTGACGTCTGCTGCAATGTGGAAACGTTGCCTTCGATTTCCTGCACCTGCTGGGTAATTCCAGCGGCTGTCTGCTCTATAATTGAGATCGTGTCGGCTTTTTCGTCCTCTACTAATTGCGTAATATTTTGGGCTGTAACTTCAATTAATGCGCGGCTGCGTGCCTCGCTGTCGCTGACTTGGATTGTTATTTTATCGTCAGTTATGCTTATGCCGTCCGTAGCCTCTCTGCGTATTTCGTCCAATTCCTGCCGTAATGTTTCGAACGTATCGGCAATGGCTGGAATGTTAGAACCTGCGGCCTCTGTCTGCGGGAGCCCTCTCATTCCTTTTAATTTGTAAATATTTGTAAATCGTACGCCAGTTGTTATAAGGTCCAAAGCCTCTTGTGCTGCTCCTGTTGCGTCTGCCTTAGAGTCTGCCTCGGTTATATAATCGCGCTGGCTTTCGACGGTCTTTTTTGAACCGTCCGGCGTCTTGGTGAGATTGCTTTTATATTCCGGCAATGTGCCGTATGTATACAGCGCAGCGTTGTAGTCGACCAGCGTCAAAGTGTAGCCGTCGTCCGTTTCCTCGGCGTTCGTTATTTTCATCGTGTTTGTGACGGTTGTAAAATTGCCGTCGTTGTCCAGCTTGCCAAAACTGAAATAGTCGCCCGCGCGTGGTATTATGTCCGCGCTCTGTCGTAGCGTTGTAGTAACTGTCAGCGTTGACGTTGTACCCGTTCCTGTTACCTTAAGCGCACATATTCCGCGCCCGCTGTCTGATACGCAGTTTATGATTACGCCGCAGGCTACATTTGCCGGGAACGTCACTGTACCCTCTATGTAGATTTCTTTTAGTAGTCCGCTCTGCCATTTCAAGCCCGTAATTTTTCCGTGCGATAGTCCAATTTTAAGGCTTTTGTGCTGGAGTTCTACGCGTGCAAAAATCGGATAATATGCCGCCTCTCGTCCAACCTTTACCGTTGCCACTCTCGGCTGCGCCATTTCCTCAGCCATTTGTCGCCAGGCGTATTTATACGCATGTTGATATGTCGTGATATACTCCAGCGCCGTCTGTGTTAAGGTGTCGGTCTGTGGGTCGTAGTCCCCGCCGTCACGCATAAAAATAACGCTGTCGGCGTCGTAGTCCCCGTCTTTATTAATGTATGTAACTTTTTTTCCCGTTGTTTTGCGCTTAAACTCTTTTGTGGTGTTTATCGTCTGAATTGTATCGCTATTTAGAAGCGCTATAGAATAATCGCGTCCGTTATCTATTGCGACCTCAATTTTTCCCGTCATTGGATTGAAAACCAGCGCCGCGTTTCCGTTTCTGCACAGCGTTTCAATTATTGACTTTTTCTTTGTCGGTCTGCATATAACGCCGTCGGCTCTGAACCCCTGCG
>JAEDDH010000059.1 GCA_016293845.1 Bacteroidales bacterium
GAATAAAGAAACCAAATATTATTTTCCGCTTATTGAAAGTTATATTAAGAAAAAATAATATTAAAAAACATAAATTATCAAAAAATATCATAAAAATACTTGCGTTTTGTTTTTGCTTGTTATATAATGTCGTTTAGGAGTCTGAAAAATGGAATACAATGATTTGATTTTAGATATGCTTAATCGCATAGTAAAACTTGAAAAGGAAGTTGAACAATTGAAAAAGGAACGAGGAGCGTCCTTTGAAGAAGCGCCCCGTTCCCGCACGCAAAATATTTTGCCTCCCGACTGCCCTTCTCAACGAGATAAAACACGATATTTGTTTAACGGTAACGTTTATCTGAAAAACAAACTCGTCCTGGCTGTCGTCAAGGATTATGTTGCAAACAACCGTTCAATAACTTGTAATGAATTAAAAACCGTTTTCGATAAATCGCTGCAAGGCTCAATCGGCGTCGTGGAAAATGAAAACGTCGCGGAACAACGCAGAGATTATCAAGTCAGGTTTTTTATAAAAGACAATGATATTTTACATTTGGTTGATGGAAATATGCTGGTGTGCTCTCAATGGGGGATTTTAAACATATCCAATTTTATTAAACGCGCGGAGCAACTGGGATATAAAATCGAACAAATCGTAAGAGAATGAAAAATATTCAAGGAGATAATATTATGAAAACAGGAGAGTTTATTTATGCAAGAACCAACGCCGCATTATTAAACGAATTATTAGGAACAGACTACACGAGTTGGAGGAAATCGTATTACGACACGGAAGACAACAGGATTTGGATGATTCACCTTGACAATCAACCTCGTAACAACTGGAGAAATTATGAGTCTGGCGATACTATTGTAGAAGAAAATCTTGATCGTCGTGACACTTCCGGCGTAAGAACAGACATTCGCCCGGATGCCGAGCGCATTGTTTTTGCAAAAGAAAACGGCTTTTTTGTTTTTAAGGGCATTTATAAATACGACAAGGAAAGAAGCCGTTGCGACGGCGTTCGTTATTGGCTGAAAGTTTCCGATGAATTTTAATCTTTGCTGAAATGTTCCAACTACTTCCCACTGCCTAAAACATCGGCAATCGAAAATAATAGCCTGTAACAGGCTATTGATTTTATTGGAATATTTACCATAATCGAAAAGATTGCCTTTGTTTCCCTGACAATGAAAAAGGAGAAAAAATGAACGATCAACCAAATTACATTATTTTTAAGCTTTACAGAAATTCACACTTCTCTGACAAATACCTTCATTCAATTACTAATGAATATGAGAAAACCATTATCGATCTTGCTTCGGCAACCAAAAAGCATAATAGGAAACTGATTTTTACATCAAGCTATGGGGACAACAACGCAAACTTTTTTGTCAACACGCCTTATCTCGAAGTTTTATATAACGGCGACGAACTGTCACAAGAGGAACGAGACTTGTACATAGGTTTTGTCAAAAAACTATTCAGCGATGGTGTCTGCTTTTTCGGACGTTTGGAGTCGTATATCCCTGAACTCGTTGTGCGTTTTTCAAAACTGCCGAGCGACGATACTTTTGAAGTAATGCCGGAAACCGGTCTAGACAGCCCCCCTAAACGCCCAAACAACACTCATACATCACTCGCCAGCCCTGTAAAGTATTAGAATCAATAAAAAAATCAAGGAGATTATAATATGTACGCAGAAGAAGCAAGAATGAAATTTTGGAATACGTTAAGAGAAACTTTGAAAGAAATGGGTGAACCTTTTTTCTTTACTGAGAATAAGCAATGGGCAATTATAAACAAACAGACAAGTAATTATCACGAACCTTGTGTTGCTTTAGACTTTCTGTGGCGCGACGAATTTTTACGCATTAACGTTTATATTGAAAACGATATTCCGTTGTATAATAAATTAAAGGCGCGGAAAGAGGAAATTGATAGCGGGCTTGGTTTTAAGGTTATTTGGAAAGAAAATGACTTTTTAAGCAATGGCGGGAAAAAGAAATTTAATGGAGAGAATACTCGAAGAATTGAGGTTGACATTCCGTTTAATAATGAAACGCTTGATTTTAAGGCTTTAGCGATTAAAGCAATTCCTATTACAAAACGATACATTGAAGTTTTTCGTGGATATATTGACTGTTAAACCGCTAATTTAATGGTGTGCGAATGGATGACGATAAATTTGGCATTTGTGGGCTTATTTGGATAAGTAGTATGCTTTTGTTCGCCAGCGCTTTTAGAGAATGGGGATTTCCTATATGGTTGACGGTCATTTTATCGTTGGCGATTTCACTTGTGATTTCAACTGTTATTTATATTAAATGGGCAAAGTAGGAGAGGTTGTTGGTGATTAAAGTAGGAGTTTTTTGGGTATCGGTTCTTACAAATATCGATATTATTTACGATATTGAAGAATATCCTGACGATTATCAATTCGAAGACGCGCTATTAACTTACAGTAAGCAACATAAAGACGTTTGGGAAAGGCTCTCGAAAGAACAACTCGGGGGCAAATACAGTATTTATCAATTTGATACATTACCGCGTGGAAGGGTATGGTATGATTTAGAAGAAAAAACCTATAAAATAGTTTTTTATCGTGGAAGTAAAGCTTTTATTAATATGACTGTTCCCAAAATAAAAGAATTGTTTGATATAGGCGAAGCAGAAATAACAAAGGATGAATAGAAAATGACAGCTGTTTTGTGAGCGATACGAGTGAATTGTCAAATACATAGAAGATAAACTACTGCTCACTTGGTCTCCGGAACAAATTGCAAAAACCCCTTGCAAATTAGACGTTCCTTCGTTCAAAACACTATAATCAGACCATTAAAAACTTTGTGTCAAACGGATTATTAGACTAATCATTCTTTTCCCCCGTCGCGTAAACGTATGCGACGGGGTTTTATTTTTATGCGGCAATGTCTTTTTAATTGCAAATAATAATAAAAGGTGGTATAATGCCAGCAAACAGCGGAACGAAACGGGTTGAATAAAAAAACCCGTCGCTTCGCAAAAAAGAGTTTACGTCGTTAAAACAGGTGTGTAAAATGGCAATTGAGAAAGTAAGAGCATATTTTGAACAATTCGGAATCGCCGATAGAATCAAGGAATTTCACGAGTCGAGCGCAACCGTCGAGCTTGCCGCGCACGCCCTTTGTACAGAGCCGTGCCGCATTGCGAAAACGTTGTCCTTTATGCTGGGCGACAAAGCGATTTTAATCGTTACGGCGGGCGACGCGAAAATCGACAATCACAAATATAAGTCCTTCTTCGGCGCGAAAGCCAAAATGCTGAAACCCGAGGAAGTGAACGACCTTATCGGACACGGTATCGGCGGCGTTTGCCCTTTCGGTATCAACGACGGCGTCACGGTATACCTTGACGAATCGCTGAAAAGATTCGGGACGGTTTTCCCCGCCTGCGGCAGCAGTAACAGCGCAATCGAACTCACGATTCCCGAACTTGAAAAGTACTCAAACTTCGTCGAGTGGATTGACGTTTGCAAGATGTAAATTTCCGAAAACACAAAAATGACTCGTAATAGCGAGTCTTTTTTATAACTTTTTTTATACAATGCCAGCCCGCAGGGGTACAGTTGCAAAGCAACGCGTGCGATAGCACGCAGAATCCCTTGTGCAAATTAAAAAGACTCACGATTTCGTGAGTCTTTTTGGTGTACCATAAGGGATTCGTAGCCGAAAGGCGTAATAGCGAAGTAACGTCGCACACTGTGCTTTTGAAATTGCATTATCGGGGGCGATAATGCTCACTCTTTTGCTTGTGTGCTCCTTTTCCCCAAAAGTACAAAAGTATCTTTTGGGGTCCCCTGAATATCGCAAAAGCGATCGTCTACGCTCAACGATTTGTTGCCAGCAACAATGCTGTGCATTCGTGCGATAAATCGCACAATCGTTGGCTATGTCCGCTACGCTCGATTTCCGCAAATGCAAGCGCTTGCTTCTCTCTTTGCTTGCGGTCAGCACGCAGGGGTTCGGTTGCAAAGTAACGCGTGCGATAGCACGCAGAATCCCTTGTGCAAATTAAAAAGACTCACGATTTCGTGAGTCTTTTTGGTGTACCATAAGGGATTCGTAGCCGAAAGGCGTAATAGCGAAGTGAACGAGTTTACTCGTATAACGGAGCGCCAGCCCGCAGGGGTTCGGTTGCAAAGCAACGCGTGCGATAGCACGCAGAATCCCTTGTGCAAATTAAAAAGACTCACGATTTCGTGAGTCTTTTTGGTGTACCATAAGGGATTCGTAGCCGAAAGGCGTAATAGCGAAGT
>JAEDDH010000060.1 GCA_016293845.1 Bacteroidales bacterium
GAAGATAATAAACCGATTTATGCGTTTTGTACTTTTGATACAAAATGTGAACTTTGGAAAGACGGATTTCAAAAAGGTGCAGAGTTCGGATATAACAAGGCGAACGAATGGCATAATGTGAAAGACGGAAATCCAAACAATGAAAATGACATTCTATGCCAAATATCAAAAGATGAAGCTGTAGTTGGATATTATCATACTGTAGCAAAGCGATATATTACGATAGACGGGCAGGATTTATATAATGTTATTGCTTGGAAAGAAATTGTACTTCCAAAGGAGAATGAATAAAACATGGCAACAAAAAAAAACAGCAATTATAATTTTTATTTTATGCAGGACGGAAAGCCCGTGAAAATAAAAAGGAGCGCAAAAAATGCTTTATATTTATGAAGATTGGGACTTGATACCAAACACGGTGCGTGGACGAATCGAGGTGGACTATAAACGTAACGGGGACACGCATACAATTAAGCTGATTAAGTTTGACGTGCGTTACCCGATTTATGGTATTGATGTATTACAACAGGGCATGCTCCGAATAAAGCAAGGCAGAAGCCAGCACGCAATAAAAACGGGTGTAGATTATTTTGTTTTATACCCCTATAGAAACGGGAAACCGTTTATATTTGAGCGTGCGAAAACTTAAAAATAAAACGTCATAACGCGCAAAAAAACGCGTATTAAAAGACAAAAAATACATAAAAAAATGACTGCTGTTTTTTTTATAATTTATTTGTAAAATGTATTGACATAAACAAAAATAGAGTGTATATTATAACCATAAGGCAGGAACGAGAGCCTGCGAGGAGTAAGAAGATGATGATTACAGAAGTTAACGGATTATTTTATGTAACGGGCTTAGTATTTAGCGATGGATCAAGTCTTTTTTATGGCCCTTTTGCTACTAAAGAAGAAGCTGAAAGCAAAATAAAATAAACCGCAAGGGTGCAAGGAATAAATAATGGCAGAAGAAAAAAAATACAGCGGCTACGGCTACCACGGCGGCGGCCGCAAAGCTACCGGAATAAAGCGTGTTTCTACTTGTATAAGCGGACAGCCGGAGCAGATAGAGCAATTAAAACAACAGGCAGCGGCGGCAAATATGACGGTTTCTGCCTATATATTCCAGCTGGCGAACATTACGAAAAACGATAATAAATAACATGAGGTGCGAAAATGGAAGATAGAGAATTAACGGACGAAGAAAAAGCAATGTTATATACTACACATAACAGTCGTGTTGAGCTTAATGAGATTTTATCACGGCCGGAAGTGATAGACGAAATTAGAAAAGCATATATAGCAGGCTGCGAAGAAACAAGAAAAACAATGTCAGAAAAATAAAAACTATAAAGACAGTAAGCGCATTTATTTTAGAAAAAACGGGGATTAATAAAGCGTGAAATATATAGCAAGCTTTAGTGGCGGGAAAGACAGCGCTGCAACAATAATTCTTGCACATTTACATAATGAGCCATTGGACGAGATTATTTTTAGCGAAGTAATGTTTGATGAAAATACAAGCGGCGAATATCCTGCGCAAATGGATTTTATAAAAAATACGTGCGCTCCATTATTTGAAAAATGGGGGTATAAATTCACGATATTACATAGCGATAAAACATTTATGGATATGTACAATCATATTGTAACAAGAAGTAAAACACCGGAAAGAAACGGAAAAAAAGCCGGTTTTCCAATGGGCGGGAAGTGTTTTATTAATAGCCGGTGCAAAATACCGCCAATTAGAGATTATTTGAAAACAGCCGGTGAGGTAACGCAATATATAGGAATTGCAGCAGACGAGAGAGAGAGAGAAAAACGGCTTAAAAATAATCAGATTAGTTTATTATGTAAATATGGAGTGACAGAAAAAGACGCGCAGGAATTGGCGGCAGAATATGGCTTATTAAGTCCGATTTATAATTATGCAAAACGCGGCGGTTGTTTTTTCTGTCCAAATGCAACCAATAAGCAAATTGAATATTTATATAAAAATAATTTTGATTTATTTCAAAAATTAAAAGAATTAGAAAATAAACCGGACGTTATTGGGAATGTGTTTGATACACGAAAAAAAAGAAGTTTAGCCGACATTGAAAGAATAATAGAATGTGAAAATCAGCAACAAGAATTATTATTTTATTGATAAAAAACGGCTATTTATTGTCATTACTGGGCGCAATTTTGCAAATAAAACGAGTATAACTCACATAAAAGTGTAAAAAAAATGACTATAAAGGCATGAGTATAGATATAAATTGCACCGGCAGCGACACAATACAGCTGCACGAATTAACAGAGTTTCAAGGCGAATTAAAGGAACGCAGCGCCGGCGACGTAGAAAAGATTATTAAGAGCATTAAAAAGCACGGCTTTAGTTTCCCGTTTTTTGTATGGAAGAACGACGGCAAAAACAACGTAATGGATGGCCACGGCCGCCTTATGGCATTAAAGCAAATGGCAGCAGCAGGCGAAGAAATCCCCGCCCTGCCTTGCGTATACATCAGCGCCAAAAACGAGGCGGAGGCAAAAGAAAAGCTGCTTAAATTAAACAGCCAATACGGCCACATGACAGCCGACAGCGTAGCCGCATTTTTGGGCGATATTAAAATAGACTTTGACGAACTAGCCCTGCCCGACGGAGTATTAGACCTCGGCAAATTGGAGCCGGAGGAAACAAAAGACGACGACGAGGCGCCAGCCGTGGACGAGGACGGAGATCCGGACAGCCAGCCGGGAGAAATGTACGAACTCGGCAACTCGATTTTATTGTGCGGCGACAGCACGAATCCGGACGACGTGGCACGGCTTTTAGGCGGCTTGAAAGTAGATTTAGTGTTTACAGACCCGCCTTACGGAATGAAAAAAGAAAACGACGGCGTGGCAAATGACAATCTTAATAACGACGATTTGTTAGAATTTAATAAAAAATGGCTCGCGCTGGCGTTTGAACATCTGAAAGAAAATGGCTCGCTTTATTGCTGGGGTATGGACGAGCCGATTATGGATATTTACAACTACATTTTAAAACCGAAAGCACGCGCGGGCGAGATAACTTTTAGAAATCTCATAACATGGGACAAAGGCAACGGACAAGGTCAAAACTCCGAGGAGTATAGAATGTACGCAATCGCCGATGAAAAGTGCTTGTTTGTTATGAACGGCGTACAAGGATTTAACACAAATGCCGACAACTACTTCGAGGGATGGGAGCCAATACGCGACTATTTACTTCAAAGTCGGAAGGCTATGGGCTGGGACGTACCGACAATGAAACGAATAGTCGGCCATTCTGTATTATCCAGAGACCATTGGACGGGAAAAAGTCAATTCAATTTACCTACCCGTGAAGTATACAACAAATTAAAGACTGAGGCAGAAAAGCAGCGTAAAGAGCGCGGCATAGAAAACGACGCCTTTAAGCGTGAATATGACGACATTAAGCGTGAATATGACGACATTAAGCGTGAATATGACGACATTAAGCGGGCTTGGTATGATACACGCGCATACTTCAACAACACATGGGACAACATGAACAATGTATGGCATTTTCCACGAACCGCAGGAAAGGAACGAAAGAGCGCGGGTGGACACGCAACACCGAAACCTGTAGCACTTTGTGAGCGCGCAATAAAAAGCAGCAGCCGCGAGCGTGAAACCGTGCTCGACTTTTTCGGTGGCTCCGGATCGACATTGATTGCCGCAGAAAAGAACAACCGTAAGGCGTTGCTAATCGAACTAGAGCCGAAATGGTGCGACGTTATACGCAAGCGCTGGACTAAGTGGGCAAAAGAAAACGGTCGCGAAGTCGGTTCGGGCGGGCTCGAATAATTGCAAAATTTGAGAAACAGTAAGGGTAACAATGGGACGAAAAAAAATCGTAAAAGAAAAAGAACTACTCGCTGCAATCGTAGACAGTCGCGGCTTTTATTCTGTTATTGCCGAACGCCTCGGTGTAGCGTGGGCAACTGTAAAGAGCGCCATAGATGAAAGCAGCGCAGCACAAATCGCAATTAAAGCCGAAGAAGAAAAGACGCTCGACTTTGTGGAGGGAAAAGCAATCACGCGCATTAAGGCAGACGACGGCGCAATGATACGTTTTTATTTAGCGACAAAAGGCAAAAAACGCGGCTACACATATGACGAAAAGCTGGAGGCAGACGAAAGCGCAGAGGATAACAACATTAACGTAATCT
>JAEDDH010000005.1 GCA_016293845.1 Bacteroidales bacterium
GTATCTTTGCCCATGATAATTTTAATTTTTAATCACAACTAAATTATCAAAAAAAAATGAGGAAGTCAAAAGGCTTCCTCTATTTTTTTTCGAAAATTTTCAGTTATCGGACACTAATCATTGTTTTGACACGCCAAATCCCGTGTTTCTCTATCAGTCGCCGTTGGTAATTATGAACAACGAAATCAAAGATTTTGCATTAGAACACCGCTCCTCCTCCGTTGAAACCACTGTAAAAAAGCTTTGCGAGGCTGTCAGCCACAAAATAGCCTATCAAAGCGGCACAACTGATGTACTAACCGATTCGGCAACGGTTTTTAGGCAGCAAAAACGGTGTGTGTCAGGATATTGCGCACGTTTCTTCAAAAGGCGATGTTATCTGGCAGATTGTTAGCGCATTAACAGGCGAGGTACTTTCTGTTGCCACCGCCAACGAAGGCGGACTTTTGATGACCATCCGCGCTTATCCCATAGTTTACGAACGATCGCTTTTGGCAAGGATTATAAAAGATTAAAAATGGAAAAGATTAAGATATTTTCGATGAAATCGCCTTACCGTGAGGCATTTCACATAAGCGGATATGTATTTAGCAGCGGCGAAAAGTCGGTTGCAATTATGGGCGCAAAGGTTTTTGGGTTTCCGTACGTCTATCTCAAAACTCCTTAGCCTTTTGATACTGTGATGCTTAATTATAATTGGCAAATTTGGAACACTGCGGCATACTCCATCTACGCTGGCACCACCGACGTCATCTGCAAAACCTCCGCCCACAAAGACGGCTTAATCTTCTTCGCCCACTCCAAAGCATTGATAATGGAAAAAACGGCATCGTTTCAGATAGTGTAAAGATTCATCGCTAATATCAGCAATAATGAGGAATTTGTAAAAACTTTTTTTGCAATTCCCCCCAAAAAAATCCTCACATAAACTATAAAACTACAAAACGATACCTGTCGGAATCTCGATTTTTTTATGCGATTCCGACAAGTATCGTTTTATAAAAACATATCTACATCCCCCCTCCATACTAAACCGCACTTCATCAGCGTTTTTTATGAGTCAAATCACATAAAATAACACCAAAATGAAGAAACTTTTAGTTTCGGCTATTGCCGTAATGCTCACAGGCAGCGTCTTCGCTCAGAAAGCCGAAGACCTTAAAAACAATTGGGAAATGACTATCCCTGTAAAAACCGCCCAGTCTACCACATTAGACAAACTCTTTACCGCTTGGGCTGATGTTAATCCCGGCGACTTTGTCAACATCTACAAGAAGTACAAAAAAGCCCCCGCCGAAAACATCGATGGTTACCAAGTAGACTACAAACCCAAAAACGGCTATATGAAAATTCTCGAAGAGGTGCAGTTCGACAACATCCTCGAAACCTGTTTTTGGAATCTTCCCAACGGCAACAAACTTCTCGGCGTCTACATCAACCAATGCCACGAGTGCGGCAACTGCGGCGAAGACGAGGATGCAGAATGTCACAAGGTATTGATATTCTACGAATACGAAACCGCCAAAAACCGTCTTTCGCCCCGTGCCGACATCGCTAAAAAAGTGATGGACCAAGTAGGCAAAGGCTATCCGTCACTTCCCTGCGAAGGCCGCGATATCGAATACTACGACCCCAAGTCGGGCAATTACAAAAAAATCAAATGGAACGGCAACGGCTTTTAAACCACCGTTTGATATAAATTATTCTCCAAACGCGCTGACAATCCAGATTTTTGTCTGCGCGTTTTTTATAAAAATCAAAAAAATCATCAAAAAAATTTGTTTTCTCAAAAAAAAGAACAAAATTTGTAATTTATTGACAAAATGTTTTTCTAAACTCTAAACAAGATGCGATCAATTATTACAATAGTGGCTCTGATTCTTGTGGCGGCTATTCCGCAGGCAATGGCTCAGAACAAAAAGGTGGATAAGGCTCTCACCTATTTCAACTCAGGAGAATACACCAAATGCTCCGAAATGCTTGTGAAACTTTATCCCAAAACCAAAGACCGTCCCACAAAAGGCAAAATTTGTTTCTATCTTGGCGAATGCGCCCGCAAAACCAGCGACCCACGCAACGCCGAACGTTGGTACAAAAAGGCTGTTCAAGCAAAATATTCTAATCCTTTGGCTACTCTCTACCTTGCCGACGCACTCAAAATGCGTGGCAACTACGAAGACGCCTCTGCCACTTATAGTAGTTACATCGACCTCGTTCCCGACGACAAACGCGGCGAACAAGGCGTAAAAGATTGCGAAACCGCCCTTCAATGGGAAAAAAAACCAACCAGATACATTGTTTACCCCGCACGTTGGCTCAACGACAAAGAGAGCGACTTTGCTCCCTCATTCGGAACCGACTCTACCGAAATTTTCTACACATCGGCTCGCGAAAGCGCCACAGGCAACGAGCGAAACGCCAACAGCGGAATGTATTACACCGATATTTTCTACTCCAAACGCGACAAAAAAGGCAAATGGAGCATTCCAATCCCTGTCGAGGGTGCTGTAAACACCAATTTTGACGAAGGCAGTCCCTGCATATCTGCCGATGGTCAAACAATGTATTTCACATCGTGCAAAAACATCAAAAACCAAAACCTCGGATGCAGAATCTACACCAGCACATTATTAGAAAACGCTACTTGGTCGGCACCTGAGGAGGTTCAATTATTTCAAGACACCGCAGTTTCGGTAGGCCACCCCTGCCTAAGTCCCGATGGACGCACATTATACTTTTCGTCCGACGCTCCGGGCGGTTTCGGCGGTAGAGATATTTGGAAAGCCACACGCGAAGGCAAAAACAAATGGAGCGACCCTCAAAACCTCGGCGGTAGCATCAACACACAAGACGACGAACTCTATCCCTTTGCCGCAGCCGACGGATCGTTCTATTTTTCGAGCAATGGACGCGGCGGTCTCGGTGGTTTAGACATCTTTAAGCATTACACCAAAGACGGCGTTACCCACACCGAAAATATGCAAGTGCCCATCAACTCGGCAGGCGACGATTTTGGCATCACATTCTTCAAAAAATTCCAAAAAGGCTATTTCTCATCCAACCGTGAGGGCAGCCGTGGCGACGATATTTACGCATTCTTCCTCCCTCCCATCGAGGTAAGCATCGAGGGCGTGGTTAAAAACGAGGAGACCTCAGTGGTAATCACCGACGCCGAAGTAAAACTCACCGCAAGCGACGGCACTCAGTTGGAATCCAAAACCAACAACGCTGGCACATTCAATTTTAAACTCACCGAAAACCTCGACTATATGTTCGTTACCAACAAGCCGGGATTTCTCAAAGGCGTTGGCAAGGAGACCACAAAAGGCTTAACCGAAAACACAGTGCTCCATATCGAGATACTGATGTTGCCTATCAATCAGGTAATTGAGATAGAGAACATAGAGTACGACTTTAACAAGGCAAACCTCCGCGAAGAGTCGATGGTAAGTCTTGATAAATTAGTTGAAGTGCTCAATGTTAACAGCAATATTACTATAGAGTTGCGTGCCAACACCGACTTCCGTGGCAACGATGAGGCCAACCTCAAACTCTCCGACGAGCGTGCCAAGAGCGTTGTCAACTACCTCGTTTCAAAAGGCATCAACCCCGCCCGCCTCACTTCAAAAGGTATGGGTGAATCCAACCCCGTAAAAGTTACCAAAAAGATAGCCGACAAATATCCCTTCCTCAAAGAGGGCGACGTGCTCAGCGAGGCATTTATCAACAACCTTACATCTAACCAAGATAAAGAAATCTGCCACCAGTTGAACCGCCGTACGGAATTTGCCGTTATCAGCACCGACTTTAAGGAGATTGAAAACGGCATTCCTTTCGGCACCGACAACTAAACAAATGCAACCAAATGGACGAAAAATTAGACAATAAAATAACGGAGTTTATCGGCAACCATCACGTATTGGTGCTCGCCACCTGCGCCGACAGCCAGCCATATTGCTGCGACTGCTTTTATGCCTACGACGCCGAGCGCAACACCTTTATAATAAAGACCGATGCCGAAAACACCCGCCACATGAAAGAGATAGCCCAAAACAGCAACGTAGCCGCTTCAATAGTTTTAGAAACCAAAGAAGTGGGCAAGTTGCAAGGACTTCAAATATGCGCCAAAGCCGTTACCCCCACCGGCGACGACCTCTCGCACGCAAAAAAAACATATCTAAAACACTACCCCTACGCAATAGCCGTACCGGGCACATACGTGGTTTTAGAGCCAAATTATTACAAACTTACCGACAACCGATTAGGTTTCGGCAAAAAAATTGTATGGAACAGACAAGACAACAATAATATATAAACAAAATCAAAAACTTCAAAATATGAAAATTAAAGCAACACCAATCTGCGCCATCGTAGCAGCATCGGCATTAATGTTTCAGTCGTGCGCAGGCGACAGCAACAATCAAAACAACCAACAACAACAACAGCAGACCCAAACAAGTCAGACAAACGAAAACAACTTCTATCTGATACCCTCTCCCGAAGACCTCTTCGCTTTCACAAAAGACAAGAACCTTCAGTTTGTACCAGGTCTTGTAAACCCAATCGAAAACATCGACAAATATGTTGACAACAAGTCAAAAGAGATCAACTTTGGTACTTATAGCGCCGATATGGCATACAGCACCGCTTTTGGCAAATACCAAGAATCGCTCAAAGAGTTTAAAATCGTACGTCAACTCTCCGACGAAATTGGCATTGGAAACGTATTTACACAAAGCCTCATCAACCGTATCGAAAACGTGAAAGAAGACCGCGACTCGCTTAAACAGATTTCGAGCGATATCTACCTTGATATCCAAAACTTCCTCGACTCTAAAAACCGCGCTAAAACTATGTCGCTGATTTCTACAGGCGGATGGATCGAATTTCTCTACATTATTGTAAACTCGGTAGAAAAATACGACGCTGAAAACCCCACAATCCAGCGCATTGCCGACCAAAAAATTATCTTCGACAACCTCATGCTTCGTCTTGAGCAGCAGCAGAGCGACCCTAGTATCAAATCTACCATCGCCGACCTTACTCCCCTCAAAGACGCTTTTGCTCAATTAGAAGTTGAAAAGAACAACTCTACTGCTTCTACAAGCAACAGCGGTGCCATCAAAGTGGGCGGAGGCATGAAAATCAAGATGACAGAAAATAATTTTAACAAAATTAAAGAAACTATTACCTCTGTGAGAAATAATATCACAATAAACAACGTTAAATAAGTAAAATATTAAAACTTCTACAAATATGAAAAATGTTATTAAATTTTTACTTGTTGTTTTAGTATCACTACCTTTGGGTCTACAAGCACAAAACACTTGCGCCGACCAGATGAAAATGCGCAAGCCGGTTGCACCATACCGCTATAACACCGCATCAAAAAGTGCAATGTGCCAGACAGGTCGCAAATACGAATTTGTGCTTCCGATTTCCAAAGGCATGGACTATAGAATACAGTTTTTTGCAAGCACGGTATTCAACAACAATATCGACGTCAAAATCATCGATATGAGCACCGGAGAGGTAGTAGTAAATGTACCAGGCAAACTTTCGGAGGGTAATGAACCTGTAAGCCCCCAGCAGACCGCTCTGCAGGAGTTTATGGATACCAAGAAAAACAAGTACATTCACCCGTTTTTCGATTTCAGCCCAGTATCTTCTACATCGCTTAAAATCATGCTCGATGTAAAAGAGGTTGAAAAACCCCAAGAGCAAGTTCAGGAGTATAGCTACACTGATTACGATTACGAGCAACCTCGTCAACAACAACAGCAACAACCTGCTGACGACGAAGGTTTTGCAGTACCGGTTGAAAAAAACAAAGGCTGTGTTACAGTTTACGTTATCGACCGCGAAACAGAAGAAGACACATTCTAAAAGGAATAGTTAAAGTATCAACAAAAAAGCCCCGCCGTTTGGCAGGGCTTTTTTGTTTGGTATATTTGTTTTATTGTTCTTTTAAAATCGTAGAAAATTTTTGAACAATCGCGTCCATTGCCTGCGAAACAACCTCAAAATTGGTCATCTGTCGGCCCTTATACACAAAGGCAACGCTATATGGTGCGGGAAACAATCCGTTGAACTTTTGACGGCGCAATCTAAATGCCTCGCGGGTTAGACGTTTGAGGCGGTTGCGGTCTACGGCGTGCTTAAACTGTCGCTTGCTCACCGATACCATCATTTGACTACCCTCCTTATCAAAATCCGAATCTACTGTATAGTAAACTATAAAAGGGAAAGCCATAAACGACTTTCCCGTTTTAAAAAGGTTTTCGATACGGACAACACTTTTGAGCCTTTCGGCCTTGCCCAATGTGTAGGTCTTATGCAATTATCAATTATTTACGCTTGTTGTTTGCTATAATAAACTGCTCCAAAGCGGCGGGCATGCTCTTAGCCTCCTCGGTAGGAGCTTTGATATCAAGACGGTAGCCGTATTTTTCCACAGCCTCACACGTCGAATGGCCAAAGGCGGCAATCTTAACGTCACCTTGCTCAAAATCGGGGAAGTTTTCGTGAAGGCTCTTGATTCCCGCAGGAGTAAAGAACACAAGCACTTGGAAATTCGGGAAATCAGGTTTCAGGTCGTCAAGCTCGGCACTTTCGGTCTGATACATAACAGTTTTATCGTACTTTATGCCAAGGCTGTTGAGAAAATCGGGTATTTCGTTGCTGCTAACGTCGCTCGTAACGAGGAGGAATTTTTCGGCAGCGTTCTTTTTAAGAGCCTCAACAGCGTCGTTGAGATTCTGTTTGCCGTGAAAAATCTTACGTTTGCGATAAACTATATACTTTTGAAGATAAAGTGCTATCTGCTCGGTGGTGCAGAAATACTTCAAAGTTTCAGGAACTGCGTATTTCACCTCTTTGGCAATACGGAAAAAATTATCAATACCGATTTTGCTTGTAAAAATAACTGCAGTGTATTCGGGCAAGTTGATGCGCTGAGCCCTAAAATCCTTGGTGCTAACTCCGACAATCTTGATAAACTGACGGAATGTAACATTTAGTTTCAACTTTTCGGCCAAATCAAAATAGGGACTGCTGTCTCCCGTCGGTTTTGGCTGCGAAATCAGCAAATTAGTAATTTTCAAAACTCTTTATTTTAAATTAAAAACTATCCCTTCTGTCCCTGGCGGAATCCTGTAACGAACGGCTAACGGGACAGTATTTTAACCGCGAGCAATACAGGTAAAAATTCCACGCCGCAAAGATACAAAAATAAATAAAAAGTAGAAAAATGTTTATCAAATATTATTTTAAACAACCTGATTAATTTCATCAATTCTGCCAAAATACACACCCCAGCCCCTATCACAAAGAGAGTTTCCACTGTAAATTCGTAGCCGATATATACCATACAGAAATTTACGGGTAAAAGCACAACGCCGAGTAACTGCAATATGTATGATACATTGGTGTAATGAAGCGAAAAGGTGTCGCGACAAAGAAACAGATTGCTAAAAAACATCGAAACCAATAGTTTAATTAAATATATCAAAAACACTAACCCACAACCAATTGCCAATGCTACAAAACAATTAAACGGTTGCTCTATGCCATACTTTGTAATTAATATAAATGCAAAAATCGATACGCTGAGAATATAATTGGCAAACAGCATCAAACCGGCTTTTTCGGCAGAGATGTTGCGCTCTGATGCGGCGTTGTTAAAGGCGTTGTAAAAGCAAACTATGAGCAAAAGTCTATGAATGTATCCCCGCGAATAAAAGTTGGCTATAAGTATCAAAATTAAACTTATAATCATCGGCACAAGAATCTCGGTAGGAAACACAAGACTGCTTTTTTCACTACCAAGATCAAAATAGAAACGCTCATGAGTTTTTTCATCTACATTGATATGCCATGCGTCTACGCCATAAAACGACAATGTGTAAATTCCTAATTTCGTAAAGTCAAACGGAGTGTACATTGCAAGCGTATCGGCGTGTGTAAATTCGTAACGCTTTTTTGGAAGATAGATATACGAAGTTTTGTCGTGAGGAATACCCACAAGATACTCGGTTTCGTTGATTTCAAAACTAACCACATTGCTCGGCACTCTCGGGCGAACAGATGAAATCGAAAACAATGCGGCAGTATCGGCATTGAGAATAGCGCACAGCGAATCTACCAAAGCCGAAACCGTAATCTGCGGAGGCGGTGTAGGCGCTATTCTTACGTTTTTTTCCCAATAGAGAAAATTAACCGACGGATCGGAGTTGTAATATAGATACGAAGTGTTGTCGCTCCCCACAGGTTGTTTAACACTTATTTGGGGCAGCGCAGCTACTGATGCCAACGACAGCAACATCATCAATATGACAATCCTAAATCTCATTAATTGCAAAGGTAATCATTCTAAATGTAAATAACACTATAAAATTGTAAAAATTTTAAGTTGCACATTATCAATCCAAACTCATCGTTATGCTAAACCCAAACTTTATGTTGCTTGTGCGATAACTTGTGGAGATTATAGGATTGGTTATCTGATGGTTGTAATACAATTGAACTTTAAAACGCTGAGAGAGTCGATAATCAGCCGTAGATTTTATCGAAAAACTCTTCTGTCCTGCCGAAATTTGGTCGTAGAGGTTTTCGATTTCGCGGATGATGGTTTTGTCGTCATCGATAACAAAATCGGCACGGAGGTCAAGGTCGCTCTTAAAACGGTTGCTGCCGCCAGAGGTGCGAATATTCAGGGGCAATTGGGCAAACTTATATCCTACGCCAATAATCCACTCCTTGCGGTACATTTCAGATATTTGGCTGTTGGCAAATCCGAGTGTAATCTGACGGGTGCGACGATACTCAAATTTGGTGCTCATAAGGTTTACCCACGAAATGTCGATACCGGCAAGAGGCGCAAATTTTTCGTCGAGGATAACGGCGGCAATTTCGTATTGCGGAATAAAAAGATTGTTGGCTTCGTAGCGGGCAAACGAGCGTCCCCAATTGTATTCGTCATCAAAACTGTATTCGGCGTTGTTTTTAAAGTTGGATACCGAGTACGACGACGAATAAGCGTGGGTCAACATTGCCGAGCGAACCACATTTTTCAGCAATGGAATATTACCGAGACCCTTATAATTTATGCGCCAATTGGGCAAAGGAATTTTTAAGAACGGGTCGAGACGGATTTTTTGCGGACTTGTGCCTGCGTATGCTGCAAGAAATGCTGGTAAGAGCACATCTTGATGGGTTTTGCTATATCCGTTGGGATAATTGCCATAAAGCAGATTGCCATCATCGTCTACTTGCGGAGTGGGGTCGTATCCTTTGAGACCCATTCGGCGGTCGGCTTGACGCTGTGCAATTATTTCGCGGTTGTCGAGAAACTTGTTGTAGGTTTCCAAACTGTAATCGCCGCCCACTTTCTTAAACGATGTTTTGAGCATATTGTAACTTATGCGGAAGTTTCCGTGCTTAACGCGACTCGATGTCTGCCATCCATCAATGTCGGAAGCGTAGGCAAAAAACTCTTCGGTGTTGTAAACTATGCTGCGGTCGAAACTTACGTCGATGCGGAATGTGTTGATGGGTTCCAACGCCACACGCACGCCAATGCTATTGCCTTTGGTATACATAACAGGGTCGGCAAGGGTGGAGTCTTTGATAAGCCAACCTTTATCAGCAGCGTAAAGATGGAAATCATCGTCGTTGAGACTCATCAAATAATCTATACCCGGCATTATTACTCCGCCCGAATAATACGAACCAAAAAGTTTGGTGTCGGGCTGATAGCCTGTAAGTGTGTTTGAACGTTGGTTTTTGTAAGTTACCGAAATATTGCGAACGCTCATAAGTGTGTAAGCAAGATAATCGGAAATTACAAGGAACGGACTATCGTTGACAGGCTTTTTGCCCTTGACAACAGCGGTACACCCTTCGTAATCGTCGTCGGCAGTAAAGCGGATGCGGTTTTTGTCAACTATGCTGGTGCTACCTTTTACGGGCTGACCGTCGATATCAGAGATTTCAACCTCCACGTCGGAGGTGCCAAGATTGTGGTAAATAATTCGTCCTACACCTTTGGTGAAACGGAGGTTGTTTTTGGTGGCTGTTACCTCGCGTTTTTCGTTGGTGGCGTTTTTGCGTCCATCTTTTGAGAATCGTTTTAATACATCTTTAAAATAAGGTGTTTTGCGATAGAGGTTTTCGAGATTGGTAGAGCCGTTGAGAGTAAGCACTCCGTTGTTGGCAATGGTGTTGCCGTGACTGATGGTGTAAGCCGGAGTGGTGTCGGTGGCGGCTACTTCCACAGGATCGATACCACGCTGCCAATTGTAGTCGCTGCTGTAAATGGCATTAGCCGAAACCCAATTTAAGAGCGGAATCTTGTTGAGCGGTACTTGGTATTGGAATTTTACATTCTGCTTGTACGAAGTGTTGTAACCAAGGTCGAGAAATTTCATAAAAAGCGTATCCTTTTCGCGGGCGGTTTCTTCGCCAAAACGGTCGAGTATACCATCGGGATTAACGCGGCTTTCGTTGTTGGCGGTGAAGTTCATTTGAAGATTTTGCGACAACTTGTAATTAACTTGGTAATTTCTGCGCCAACGGAAATCTTTTTGGAAAGTGGGGTCGAGAAAACCATCGTCTTCGTTGATATTGCGATAATTGATGGTAGAATACATACGGTCGATATTAGCCGACGCAGCCACCATTGTAGGCAACAGGTAGAAGTTGAAATCACGTATCAATGCAAGATGTTTATTACGCAAGAATTTTACCTTCGAGAGCGGTTTGTAATTTTTTGGATTGTATGTAAAGTTGTATTCCAACGACGATTGTAGAATTCTCTCCAACTGCGATTTTATGGTAACGTCGTGCATATAATACTCGCTGTAAGCAAATCCAGCCGTAAAGTTCGACACATGGTAAAATGGCTTTTGGTTAACGAGCGGTTTCTTTTGAGGCTGTTTTTTCTCCTCAGGAGTAACGGGCGCGTTGGCATTGGCTTCGGCGTTTTTCTGTTCTTTGCGCAGACGGGCTTCTTCTTTTGCCTCCTTGCTGCGTCCCTCAATGTGCATATTGGTAATGTTGAAACTTTTGCGGCGTTCAAAGGTGATACTTTGATCGCGGATTTCGTCTTTTTCTTCTTTTGAAAGATGAGGATTGTTGAGTGTCTCTTTTAGTTCGATGTCGGGGTCGAGCGGATTATAGCGTGGAATTTCGTAGTTTTCGGAATATCCAAAGTAAACCGGCAATTTTACACCATAATCGTTGTTAAAGAATTTACCCATCTGCACCTGCGATGTAAGGTCGTATTGGTAAACGGTTTCTTGGTAACGCTCCCCTACCCTCTTTTCGATGCTTCCAAATCCGGGCGTATGGGTGTAACCTGCCACCGAAACCGTGGCGAGATCTGCCATCTGCAATTCTACTTTTCCCTTGGCAGCCCATCCGCCGTCTTCGTTGAAATCGGTAAGGCGGAGTTCGTTTACCCAAATTTCGGCGGTTTTTGGCATTCCATCGTCGGAGAAAGGATTGGTTTCTTGCAAGGGGTTGCGCACACCTATCATTATAGTCTTGATATTGCTAACATTTGGGTTACCCATAACGGTGATTTTAGTGCCGTTTTCGTTTACATGGGTATAAGGCATTGTTACCGAAACTGTTGACCCAGCCTCGCGAGCAGCATTGTTGCGCATTATCTTAACATCTTGAAGGTCGGCAAAAACTATCTCCACATTGTTTTCGAGCGGCCAAACACTGAGGCGACCATTTTCGTCGTTGGTGTAATAACCTTCGGGCGTAACCTTCAAGGGGAGTTCGTATTCGTAGTAGTTTTCTTTGTAGTCGCTACCGAGACGAACAAAAATGCTAAGGTCGTTGTCGTTTAATATTGTGCCGGCGGGTTGCTCTTCGTGAACAAACATTTTAAGTTTTCGGTATTGGCGCAAATCCAAAACAGCGGTTTTGTAAGCTGCCACCGATTGTCCGTCGGGAAGATTTGTTACCGAGAGAGCCATAGATTTTTCGTCTTCCTCTACCACTTGGTTGGTTTGGTAGTCGCGCTCTCGGTCGATGCCGGGAGGGAGAAGATAGTTGACAGGAGTTTTGCTGCCGTTTTCTTCGAGGCTCACGGTAGAAATATCTAAAAGTCCGTCGCTATACTGATGGTCGGTAACCACCTCGCCAGCCGATATCATAGCAGCGTTGTATTTGCGCCAATCGCCACGCACAAGGTTCATTTCGGCAAAACGGAGAATAATATCTTTTTTGGCATTGGTAAGATACATACGCATAAAGCGAATCGACTTAAAGTCGGAGATTGAACCAACTGTGCTATCGGGTTCGTAGATAGGCACTTTAAATTGATACCATTTTACGGTTTCGGTTTGACCGTTAACAGTTTTAACGTTGCTTTCAATCATATCGGTGATGTAGTTTTGTCCCACCTGCATTTGGTTGGGCGAAAGGTGCACCTTATATTGATAGTACGATTCTGTTTCGGAGAGGGTGTTGTCGAGGTTGATATCCTCTACATCGGGGTAACGGTCTTTGATGGTGGAGTATGCCGACGAAGTAGAAAAATCGCTCGAGTTGCCTTGTGTGCCGTTGTAATGTTTGTAGCGGTCGGCAATGGAGAGTTTTTGTTCGTCGTAATCAGAGCCGAGGAAAAAATGGTAGTTATCACTCGACGGGTCGTTGTAAGCATCGGCGTATGCTTTTGAAGATGTTCCGAAAACGTTGGAGATACGGTCTAAGAAATTTTTGTGGAACGATCGTTCTTGATCGTCGTCTAAGCCGTCGAAACCAAGGTCTTGAACATCTTTTGCGCCGTTGCTATTGTCGAAAGCGTTTACAAGGAAAGTTTTATTAGAAACCAAGCCCCAAGCGGTGGTGTCGATAAATTGCGGGTCGGGCGGATAAGGCAGACCGTTTTCAAAACTTTTGCGCGAATCTTTCAACACATCTTCCGACACATTACCAAGGTTGAAATAGAGGTCGGCGCCCATATCTTCTTGTTCGTAGATAAAAGGGTCGAGCATCCAAAATTCAATATATTCGATGTTAGAAGCCTCAAAGTCGGTGGTGGTGAGTTGGCGCATAACGCCGCCCCAACGGTTGGACGGATTTTTAAGCGAACCGTCTTCGTTGATACCTGCCGACACACCGGGTTCGCCTTCCACATCGTAGTTGTAAGGTCCACGCTCGGTGGGGTAATATGCAAGATTGAGAACGGTCAACTGTGTAGAAATGCCACTGATAGATTGAGCGTTTGGGAAAATCTCGCGTTCGTAAACGGCACGTATGTAGTGGTTGCTTTGGTCGTCTTTGCTAATATGAGAAGGTGTAATGCCGTAACTACTTGTGGCAGTACCTTGAAGGTCGCTCAACACATTGTACCAAGCCAAACGCGCACGGTTGAAACCATATCTAAGGTCGTTGTTGAATTTAGCCTCGGGGAATTTTTTTGTTCCTGCTGGTGTGGATGCCAAAACCCATTGGCTTACCGATTTAACGTCTATTTTGGTTTGGGCACTTTCAAAATCGTCGATGTAGCAAGTTCCAGCCTTGTCGATAGAGCGGCTATGTCCGGGAATAAGTTGTGCAAATTCGCCCTCAAAACTTAACCGCGATTCGGCTTTGGTGCTTATCAAGGGAAGGCGGTCGATGGCTTTGGTTAATCCAGGCAAGGGCATCGAGTAGCGCATATCCAAACCCCAGATGGTGTTTTTGATAGGTTCGTTGCCAAAACTTACTTTGTTGGTAAGGGTCTTTTCCGAAAGGCGCATAATTGTACCGCCAATGTTGAAATTTTTGTTGAACTGATAGTTGAGGTGAGTTCCCATAAGGGTTTTGGTGGTACTGCTAAATGTGGTGTTGCTCTCTACCGAAACGAGGATTTTGTTGCCCGACGAAAGGATAGATTCGTTGAGGATTTTTACCGTTCCGAGAAGATAGTCTACCGAATAGTCGCTACCCTCTTTTAACTGCATTCCGCCGCAAGTAACTTTTACAGAACCTTCGGGAATGTTCATAGCATCGAGCGAAATTTCGCTACCTGCCGACGATTTGTATTTACCAGTAATGTAAAACTTGTCGCGCTCGGCATTTTGCTTGGCTATGGTTTTGGTGCTGTCGTAAAGTTGGTTGTAACAATATTTGGCAGCGTCGCCGCTATTGTTGATTTTATTTTCGAGATAACTACCGAAGGGTTCAAGCATAGGAAGAAAAACACGTCCTCGCTCGGCATTGATGGTTACGCCATCGATAAAGTCGAAAATACCGTCGGGGGTGGATTCCAATTGCGTGTTGGCATTATCGAGGTTCATTACACGGAGAAGAACTTTTCCGTCGATGTCGCCAGCGTTGAGGTAGTTAAGTTCGGTGCCGGTTTTGTCGTTGTGGAATTTGATATGCAGGCGGAAGTTGTCTTTGTCGATTTGGTAAGCATTGAGCGAATAGACGTTTTTCATCATCAACTTCCAGTTGGGCAATGCAGGCGAAAACGAAGTACCGCGCAAAAGTTTTAAGATAAGAGTTTGCGACGGTTGCACTTCGGAACTAAATTCACCCACTTTGTAGGTTTTGCCTCTATAAGTATATTCGTAAGCCACGGCAAGAACCTCATCGTCTTGCAAAGCAGAGTTCAACGAAATAAAACCGAGTTGCGAATTAAAGGTATATTCGTTGGTGCCAAGTTTTCGGGCGTTGCCAATTTTTTCGTAATCGGTGCCGGGTTCAAAACGTCCGTTGAGGGTGCTTGTGATGCTATTAATATCACGGACGGCTTTGTACGAACCTGTAAGCACATTGTAAAGGTTGTTGGCAGAGTTTTGGGGCAATCCGTTTGACAGCCCCGAAGAATGAACTGCGGTATGGTTGTAAATTTGCGAAGGTTCGCCAAGGTCGAGAAAAGCCACAGAGTTTCGGGTGTCGTCGGTGGCAAGTTTTTTATTTGTTACCCAAACTTCGATGTTGGTAATGTTGATGCCCGACGAAATAATAGGCAAGTTGGCAAGAGCGCGTTCGTAATTGTCGCGAAAAAAATGGTTGAGGAAAAAGTGACGGTTTGCCTCATAGTCGCTTGCCTGAATGCGAAATTCGTTGGTTACCGCTCCGGCGTTTACCTCAATGGTTCGGGTTTCTCCTTTTTGCTGGGAAAGAACGGCAGTGGCGGTAAGTTTGCCAAATTTCAGGTCGGTCTTTACGCCAAAAAGAGTGCTACTACCTTGAATCAAAGTACCTTCGAGCGGCATCGACACGTTACCGAATTCTATGCGTTGGATAATTTCGTCGTCGTGACCGATGTATTCGATATTTTGCTTGTTTTCAAATTCAAAAGTGGCTTCAGTATTGTAGTTGAGACCAATTTTCATCTTGTCGCCGATGTTGCCAGTAACGCCCACCTGCATATTCATATCAAAATCAAACGACACATCGTTTCGCTGTTTTTTTGGAAGCGTAAAGTTGTCGATTTTGGTAATATCCACACCACAAAGCACCTGAACATTACCTTGAGCCTTAATGTCGATAACATTTGTACCAAACACGCGGTCGAATCCACGGATATCTACATTGATGCGAGGGTTGAGATAACGGTCGAGACCATTTCGGCTACCTCCATCGCTTCTTGCGCTCTGCATCAACATCTGCTGACGCCAATATTCGCGTATTTCGGTGCGGTTTTCGGCAGAATCGTGGCTCTGACGGTCGGAGGTTACGGGACGGCCAACATCCATTCCACCTACTTTTTTCTGAGTGGTGTAAGTGCCGGTTTTGTAATCGTACTCGGTTTGTGTGGAGATATTATCGGGGTGTTTAAGTTGAATTGGCGAATTTTGACGGATACGGTCGGTGTCGCCGTCGATTCCGGGACGTTGCCACAGAGAGTTTCGGTTGACACCTGCGTTTGACGGCGAAGAGGCAAACACCGCCGCTGCAAAAAATGCAACCGCGCCCGCCATTCCGAGAGTTCTTCTTATGTATTTCATCAATAGTTAGTTAGTTAGTTTAATTGCAAAAATCATACGCTCCTTAACGCCTGTTTAATTAAATCTTCGGCACTTAGCGAGGAATTGCTCTTCAATACTGCGCCCACAGCCTTTTCTGCCGCCGCCTTGGGATAGCCAAGCATTACAAGGGCAGCAATTGCCTCTTCGCGGTTGGCATTTTGTGGCGTTATTATAGAAACCTCCAAAGTGGTAGATTTTTTCAATTTATCTTTCAAATCTATTACAATACGTTGCGCAGTTTTGGGACCAATACCCTTCACTCTGCCAATAAGTCTGGCATCATCAGACAGCACAGCGTTTTGCAATTCGGCAGGACTCATCGACGAAAGTATCACCCGCGCCGTGTTTGGTCCCACGCCCGAAACATCCAACAAAAAGCGGAAAATTTCGCGTTCGTATTTATCGGCAAATCCAAAAAGAATGTTGGCATCTTCGCGTATCACCTGATGAATAAAAAGTTTTGCATCGGGCTTGCCTTCCAACACCGAAAAGGTGTTTAGTGAAATGTTTATCAAAAAACCCACGCCATTGTTGTCGATTACGGCAAACGAAGGGGTAAGTTCTGCAAGTTTTCCTGTAATGTATTCGTACATAGTTTATAATAGTCCGTTTTCAATTCTAATAATAATATCCTCAATCATTCGGTCTTCTTCGTCGGCATCGTATTCTGATTTGAGGTTTGAGCCAAACAAACGCGCCACGCCTTGCCAAATAAATGCGCTAAATCCGCCTTTCAACTCTTGGATCACTTGGTAAGTGGTGTTGCCAGTTTCGCGGTCCACAAGTTTTATAAGAATCTTGCCTTGCGAAATAGTCAGGTGGATAAGTTCGTCTTCAAATTGATCGCGCAATTCTTTTTCCTTAGCCTTGATAAAAACCTTACGTTGGTCTTCGTCGGTAATATTTTTGAGCGAGTCTTCAATTTCGGCGTACACCTTGCGAATAAGCACCGAGTAGGGATAAACGCGCTTAACGTTGTAAAGAAGTTTGGAGTATTGCTGCTGCTGCCTTTTGGTTTTAAACACATACGGCGGACGTGCCAAGGCGGGACGAAATTCTTTGATAAGAATTGTGTCGGCACCTTCGGTTCGGTATGGGAGCCACTGCACGCTATTTTTGCGCTCCTCGTCTTCGATAGCCTGATATTCGTCGAATGTGATTATACGCTGCGCCTGCGACGTTATTGCCCATAGAGATATAATAAGAAATAAACACAGCCGTTTCATTTCATCAAAAATTTATGCATAAAAATAAAACTACAAAAGTAATCTAATTTTTTACCTTTGCACTTATAAATAGTTAAAAATAAAACAGACAGATGAAAAAAATATTGCCCGCCCCCTTGCAAAAAGGCGACAAAGTGGGAATCATTGCCCCCGCCGGACCTATCACCGAAAAACAAATGCGCATTGCCGTTGCCAAAGTAGAAAAAGCCGGATACACTCCCGTTTGCGCCGATGGTCTCACAGAGCGTTTTGGATACCTTGCCGGCTACGACGAGTACCGCGCAAAACAAATAAACACTCTATTCACCGACAAAAGTATTAAAGCAATATTAGCCGCTCGTGGTGGATACGGCTGCACGCGCATACTCGATATGATAGATTACGAACTCATAAAAGAGAACCCAAAAATCATCGGCGGGTATAGCGACCTTACCGCACTTATCTGCGCCATCTACAAAAAAACTGGACTCGTAACTTTCCACTCATCAATGCTTGTTCCCGACGAAACCGACTACTCAAAAAATAGTATGTGGGATATTTTTGCCAACGGACACAAACACTACCGAATAACCTGCGAAGATACCCATAAGCAAAATAAAGAACTATCTTTGCAAGAGCCAACTGTTTTAAAATCAGGTAAATGCCGTGGAACGCTCTTTGGTGGCAACTTAACATTACTTCAATCGCTCTTAGACACCGAATACGATTTCAATCTTCATAATAAAATATTGTTTCTTGAAGAAATCAACGAACCGCCCTACAAGGTAGACCGAATGCTCACTCACCTAAAAAACGCCGGAAAACTCCGAGGCATTCGCGGCATAATTTTCGGCATAATGAAAGGCTGCGAAGCGCAAGGCAACGAATCTCTCTCGCTCGATTACGTTATCGAAGATTTTATAAAAGACCTCAACATTCCAGTAGTAAAAAACTTTACATTTGGACACGTTCAGTCGAGATGCACTTTCCCCATTGGGGTAAAGGCAGCGTTGGATACGGAGAAAATGGAGGTAAGATTATTGGAGGGGTGCGTGGAATAAATCTACACAAACTCATACCTCGAATTTCGTCTACACGGTTCAAATCCTGCCTCGCGGATTGCGGCAATCATTTCGTTAGAGTCGAGGCTGTAATTAGCACCCGCTGCCGACACTACGTGCTCTTCCATCATAATAGACCCGAAGTCATTTGCGCCCGAATGAAGGCAAATTTGCGCAATTTCTTTGCCCACAGTAAGCCACGAGGCTTGAATATTGGCTATATTATTGAGCATTAATCTACTAATAGCAATCATACGAATATATTCCTCGCCCAAAACAGGTGCAAACATTCCATATTCTTTTACCAAACGTGTATCTTCGCTGCAAAATGGCCACGGAATAAAGGTAACAAAACCTTGGCTGTACTCTGGTTTTCGAGTCTGAGTTTCGCGGAGTGCGATAAGATGTTGGATGCGTTCTTCGAGAGTCTCCACGTGACCAAACATCATAGTGCAAGAGGTAGGCAAATTTAGCACGTGGGCTTGGTGCATAACTTCGAGCCACTCCCCTGCCGAACATTTTGCAGGCGACACAATTTTACGAACACGGTCTACAAGAATCTCAGCACCTGCACCGGGAAGCGAATCAAGTCCCGCAGCGTGAAGTTTTTCTAACACCTCACGATAAGTCAACCCCGAAGTTTTGCTCAAATAGGCAATCTCGGCAGGACCAAGAGCGTGAAGAACTACTCCGGGGAACTCGCTCTTCAAATCGCTAAAAAGTTTGCAATAAAAATCCATTCCAAAATCGGGATTCATTCCACCTTGAAGAAGCACTTGGTTTCCTCCTGCGGCAAACAAAGCGGAGATTTTTTCGCGATATTGCTCCATTGTAGTAACGTATGCCTCGGGCGAATTTTTTGAACGCGAAAAATTGCAGAACTTGCACCGCGTAACGCATATATTCGAAAGGTTGATATTGCGGTCGATTATCCATCCCACCTTGTTGTAGTCTTCGGGCTTTTTAAAACTATTCTTCACTTCGTTAGCCGCCACAGAAAGTAGAGCTAAGGGAGTATTTTTATAAAGAAAAAGGCCCTCTTCACTCGTAAGAGGCTCTAAATTTATAGCCTTATTTAAAATACTATCAATATTCATTTTAAAAGTAATTATCTAAATAAATTATTTAACCAAATAGTCGTTATTAATATTTGCCATAGAGTTAAAGATGTTAATTTTAGAACCTCGATTAATTTTTTCAAGATAATCGGCATATTTCCTGAAACGATGACGAGCCGAAACGTGTTCAAAACCGCACCCCGATTTCACCGATAGAAAGCCAAAAAGATTTGCATAAAGCATGGTTTGTTCTTTAGATATTTTAATAATTGGCCTTATCACTTGCAAGCGCCCATCAAAAAAATCCAACTTAGGCGGCAGGCTACAAAATTTTCCGTGGTAAACCATATTCATCATAAGGGTCTCCACAGCATCGTCCATATTGTGACCAAGAGCAAGCTTGTTAAAACCCTCCTCACGGGTATAATCAAAGAGAATTTTTCGGCGCACACGGCTGCAAATAAAGCAACGGTTTTCTCCATCGCGCTTATCATCAAGAACAAAATTTTTTACTAAAAGATTAACTTCAAGATTTTCACATAAATCTTTTACTCTATCTAAATCAATACTATAAGCAGCATTATCAACGTGCACATACACGGCAGCAATATCAAAAGGTGTTGGAAAGTATCGTTTTTTAAATGCCAAAAGGTGCAGAAGCGTAAGGCTATCCTTACCACCCGAAAGGCCCACCGCCACCTTGTCGCCGCTTTCTATAAGTCCATACCCATCGCACGTCTGCACAAAAAGCGAACGAATTTCGCCAATAAGGCGCTTTTGCTTGGTATCGAATTTGCCAGAGAATATGATCGCCATAAGTCAATGTTTTTTTTAGAGCGCAAAAATAAAAATAATATGCAAAATTTCTATTACCTTTGCAGCGAATAATCAAACCAAACGAAATGAACAAAACCACGATAAAGACCATAGCGGCAGCATTTGCACTCGCACTTACCTCGTGCGGCAACGAACCACCAATCAGCGAAAGCAAGGCGGTGGAACTAATTATCAAAATGCACGAAGCCGACGCCATAATGTTTGTAACAGGGTATAACGACGCCAACCTACGTGGCGACAGTGCGTCGTACTACAACTACATTTTCAAAGAAACCGGCGTTACCAAAGCCGAATTTCTTGAAACAATAGATTGGTACACACAGCATCCCGAAAGGTATAAAACGCTATACGAAAAAGTTGTAAAAGTAGTAAACGCCGAGGCTGAAAAACAGCGCGAACGTGATGATCAAAACCGCGTGAAGGCAGCAAATGACATTTGGAACTTGCGCTCTTATTACAACTTGCCCGCCGACGGAATGACAAACCCTATAGCGTACGAAATACCTACCGAAAACCAAGGAACATACACTATTTCGGCAGATTTTACATTTTACAAAGACGACGGTACAACCAATCCTCACTTAACAATTATTGCCGATTATTACGATGGAACCAACGAAAGCATAATGACCAACGGCTTCAAAAAAGACGGAGAAAAACGTCGCTTCAGCGCAATGATAAAGACAAATCCGAACAAGGAACTAAAACAAATACGCGGATGGGTGTTAGACCATAGCGAAACCACTAATAGCAAGCACGTTGACGTATCTGATATAACCCTTCTTTACACCAAAGAATAATGAAACAAACTGCCACTGCCATAACTCTTAACTGCACCAAGTACGGCGACAACAAATTGATTGTCAATGCTTATACGCGCGAACTTGGCAGGGCTGCTTTTGCTTTCAGAATACCTCAAAACCGAAAATCATCTCCCCTACCCTACTGTCAACCGCTGTTTATCAACGAGATAGAATATTCTTCAGCACCCGGGGCGGAGATTAAGCAGGCTTCGAAAATTTCCACTTCGTACACCTACACGTCGATACCGTTCAGCACCACCAAAACCGCTACAGCAATGTTTATTACAGAGATTCTCTCTAAGGTGCTAACGTTTGCCGAACAAAACGAAGAATTGTACGAATTCATTACCTCAAGCCTAAAACTTTTTGACCAAACCGAGGTGCCGGGACGAAATTTTCACTTAAAATTTTTATTGCAGATTACCAAATACTTAGGCTTTTATCCTCAAAACAAATACTCTATTTTACGCCCCTGTTTCGACATCGAAAAGGGATGCTTCACGGGAAACATTACTTCGTCGAGACACGTGATTCATCCGCCTTACAGCGAAATTTTCAGCCGGATTCTCGACTACGACTACATTCCGTGCGACTTTATTCCACTGAGCAACTCCGACAGAAGTGTCCTTTTAGACAAAATTATCGAATACTACCACTTCCGTTTCGACAATATTGCAACAGTTAAAAGCCTTGCAGTTTTAAAATCAGTATTTCATTAACACACATAATATTATGGAGACTAAATTAAACATTATTATCGGTCAAGGACTCGGACCATTACAGTTTGGAGCCACAGAAGAAGATATCAAAGATATTTTCGGCGCACCCGACGAAACCGAAAACGACAAAGAATCTAACACGTTGACATTGTTTTACGATGGCATAATGACAGATTTTGAGCTCGAACCCGACGAAGAAGATGAAACTTATCGCCTATCGTCGATTCTTACATCAAATCCCGACTACTCTATCGACAACAAAATCCAATTCGGCGACTCTGAGGAGGCTCTTATAAAATACGCCAAAACCCTCAAAGCAGAAAATCCTGAAACCGAAACTGATACCGAAACAAACGAAAAATACCTTTACTTCGACGACCTCAACCTCGTGGCTATATTTGACCAAGAGGGTCTCGCAAGCGTGCAAATTAACGCTTGGGACGAAGACGACGAAGAATAAACCATTAAAACACATATCATTATGAAGAAACCAACATTACGGCAAACCCTTGCCGCAACATTGGCAGCGGCTCTATTGGGTTTTTCGAGTTTCAAGGTGCTCGACGATGGCGACGATTTTGAACTTATCAAAAACCTTGAAATTTTCCATACCCTCGTTAAAAACCTGAGAATCTTGTATGTAGACGAAACCTCAAGCGGCGACCTAATCAAAACCGCAATGGACAAGATGCTCGACAATCTCGACCCCTACACAGTATACTATCCAGAATCGCTCGTTGAAGATGTAATGTTTATGAACTCAGGCGATTACGCAGGCACAGGTATCGAATTAGAGATGATGAACGGAAAGGCTGTAATTACCGAAATTTCTGAAAATTCTCCTGCCCACAAAAACGGTCTGCTCATTGGCGACATACTTATTAGTGCCGATGGAAAAACCCTCGCAGGAAAAACCGAAAACGAAATTGACCTTATATTAAAAGGCGAAGCAGGCAGCACAGTTAAGTTTCAAATAGAGCGTCAAGGCGAAAAAATTACAAAAGATATCCGCCGAGAGATTATCAAGCAAAAAAGCATCCCCTACTACGGCGTAATCAACGGAACTACAGGATATATCAACCTTTCGAGTTTTACCGAAAACTGCTCTGCTGAATTTAAAGATGCACTGTTGAAACTCAAAAACGAAAACAAAATCAACAACATTATAATAGACCTTCGCTACAATCCCGGCGGATTGCTTATTGAGGCTGTAAACATCGTAAACCTATTTGTAGACAAAGGCAAAGATATTGTAGCAATGCGCGGACGTGTGCAGGAATGGAACAAAATGTTTCGCGCCGAAAACAATCCTGTGGATACGCAAATACCTATCGTTGTATTAGTTAACGGCAAATCTGCATCGGCTGCGGAAATTGTTTCAGGAGCGTTGCAAGATTTGGATCGCGCTGTGGTAATAGGCGAAAAAACTTTTGGAAAGGGTCTCGTGCAAACCACCAAAGACCTTGTTTACAACGCCAAATGCAAGATTACAACAGCCAAATACTACATTCCCAGCGGACGCTGCATACAAAAACTCGACTATTCGCACAAAAACAGCCAAGGACGCGCCGAAAGCATTCCCGACTCTCTTATCCGCATATTTAAAACCGCAAATGGACGTCCCGTAAAAGATGCCGGCGGAATTATGCCCGACATTACTGTGGCAACCGACACATTAAGTTATTTAGTTGAAAATCTTATAGATAAAAACATAATCTTTGATTTTGCAACAAAATATCGCATTAAGAACGCCACAATAGTCGAACCAGAAAAATTTGCCATTACACAAGCCGAAATAAACGACTTAAAGCAAGCTGCAGGCACCAATTTAACCAATTTTAAAACCATCACCGACCAAGAAATCGCAATTTTAGAAAAAACTGCCGCCAACGATTTTTCGTCGCCCGAAATCAAAAAGAGAATCGATGCATTAAAAGAAGTTATCCAACAGATAAAAATATCTGAGACAAATAAATACGATAGCCAAATTAAAAAAGCACTTGAATATGAAATTATACGTCGTTACTACTACGAACAAGGCGAAATACGCTACACCCTGCAAAACGACCCCTATATCACCGCTGCAAACCAAGTGTTAAAAGATGCAATTCTCTATAAAAAAACTCTCGGCAAGAAATGAAAATAAAATAGTTGGAATGATTTTTGCGAATTTATAAAGGCAAAAATTTAATTAATTTAAATTAACAAATTGATAATAAATCACTTGCTTATTTGTCAAAAAAAATAGCAAAAAACAAAAAAAAATAAAAATTTTTCATTAAAGTGTAACTTTATATAAAAATTTTCGTACATTTGCGGTGTGAAAGATATAGTTTATATAACAGTATACTTTACAATGAAAGCAAATTGGTTAATCATCGTATCAATAATTTTGTTGGGGTCGGCCCTCAAAATTGGAGGCGTTTTATCGTTCGACAATGCGGCGATAACTATTAAAGATGTGAATGTAATTGAATCGTACAGCGGCAAACTGTTATGCTACACTATCAACCTTTATTCGCCATCGCAAATCAAGGACTTTGTAGCAATACCTAACATAGATGGTGCCAATATTGATTCAAAAACAACATTCGAATTTAATAATCACACCCGCCGCGCCACAGTAGTATATTACTACGCCCTGCCGCAACACGCCGATGAGAAAGACATCAGCATCCGCTTCTGCCTCAACAACGACGATTACCAAACCGACAATATAGTATGTTCAATTTATCAAGAAATGTAAAATAAAAATAGAAAAAAAATAAAAACAATTAGAACTTTGGCATAGGATTTGCATTTTTTTAAAATGTACATACAACAAAACAAAAAATTAAGAAAGACAAATATGACACATTACCAAATAGAAGCGGCATTAGACACACCATCTATCGACCTTAATCCAAATACAGGCGTGATAGAATTTGCAGGAAAATCTTTCCCATCAGACGTTACAGCGTTTTATCAACCTGTAATGGATTGGTTAGACGAATATAAACTGACCCCCTGCGAAAGCACCGAGGTTAACCTCAAACTCGAATATTTCAATACAGCGTCTTCTAAGATACTTCTCGAAATATTCAACAAATTAGAAACTCTGTACAAAGAGGGCAACAACGTGGTAATCAATTGGTATTACCCCGACGACGATGAAGATATGGAACAGACAGGCAACGAATATTCTGAACTTATTAAAGTTCCCTTTAAGATGATTGGATACTCCGTTGTCTTCAACTAAGATATAATTTTTTGTTTTTCCTTGTACGTTTGATTTTTGAGTAGTAAGACCGGCTGTGTTAGTCGGTCTTTTTTTTTGTTTCAATAACTCAAAATCCTTTGAATGAGCCGTACCGATGTAAAGGAAAGAAGATTCTGTTTAAAGGATATCGGATATAAATCTTTAAATAAAGACTGTAAAAAACTAATATTGAGCAACTTATTTATCAATCCAAAATTTCGCCTTCTGCCGACGAACTGTGAAAAAATGCGAAGACAGCCTGCGATTTTTTCAAATCCAACACTTCGGACAACTCCGCAACCGATGCGCCCGAAATTTTGTCTACCGAACCGAATTTTTTTATCAATTTTTGAAGCGAAACGTCGCCGATGCCTGGGATATCTTGAAGAACCGAATGAATCATCGCCTTCGATCTTTTGTTTCGGTGAAAAGTGATTCCGAAACGGTGCGCTTCATCGCGTAAATGCTGGATAATTTTAAGCGTAACGGACTTTTTATCTAAATATAGAGGAATTGGGTCATTCGGGTAAAAAATCTCCTCTAATCGCTTAGCTATGCCGATAACAGGAATCCTGTCTTCCAAGTGGAGTTCGCACAAAGTTTCGTATGCGCACCGTAATTGACCTTTCCCGCCATCAATTACTATCAACTGAGGTAAAGCATCACCTTCGTCATAAAGTCGCTTGTAACGCCGGAAAATCACCTCTCTCATCGTTGCAAAGTCGTCGGCTCCCACCACGGTTTTTACATTGAAAAGACGATAGTCCTTTTTCGAGGGTTTTCCATCCTTAAAAACCACGCACGACGACACAGGCAGAGTACCTTGAATGTTAGAGTTGTCGAAGCACTCAATATGCCGCGGTTCTTCGTCTAACTGCAAGTCGTTCATCATAGTACGCATAATATTGCGCACACTTGCGTCAGGGTCTACAAGCGAACGTTGGCGCTGCTGCTCGTCCATATACTTACGACAATTATTTACCGACCATTCTAAAACAGTTTTCTTATCGCCTAATTTTGGAATTGTTATTTTAACATTACTTAGTTCAAAGTCAAGTTCAAATGGAAGAATAATTTCCACAGCATTGTTTCCAATATTCAATTCAGAGAAATGAAAATCTGTAACAGCGGTGGCAAATATATCTTTATCGTCATCGTCCATACGAATTTTAAACTCTCGGGTAACAGAACGTATAATAAATCCATTCGACAATTTCATAAAATTGACGTAGAGATATTCGCCAGCGCCGTCTTTTATCATAGAATAAACTTCAACAGTCTGCGGCAAATCGAGCGAAATAATATTTTTGGCATGGTACGAAACCAATACATCGTAACGCTCTTTGAGTTCTTGTGCCTCTTCAAAACGTAATTCAGCGGCAAGTTCCGCCATTTGCTTTTTCAAATTATTGATAACTTCATAGGTCTTGCCATTGAGTATTTTCTTTATTTGTTCGATAAATCCTGCGTAAGTTTCCTTAGAAACATCACCGACACATGGTGCGCAACAATTTTTTATATGATAATCGAGGCAGACATAGTATTTACCTTTTACGACATTTTCAAGTAAAATATTGGTCTTGCAAGTACGAAGTTTAAACGCACGACGAAACATATCCAAAACATTCTTCATAGCATTCACCGAAGTATATGGACCAAAATATAGCGAACCATCATCAACTTTTCTACGAGTGAAAAATATTCGTGGGAAATCCTCATTGCTAATGCAAATCCAAGGATAAGTTTTATCGTCTTTTAGAAGAATATTATATCTTGGCTTGAACTTTTTGATCAACTTATTTTCGAGCAAAAGTGCATCTTGTTCTGTATCAACAACGATATGCAAAAGATTGTGAATATGCTTAACGAGTATCGCGGTTTTGCCCACTTGATTCTTTTCGCGAAAATACGAAGAAACGCGGTTGCGTAGATTCTTTGCCTTCCCCACATAAATCACCTTGCCATCTTTGTCCAAAAAATTATAAACACCGGGACTCAACGGCAAGGTTTTTACTTTATATTCCAACGAAGTATTTTCCATAAATAATCAAATAGGGTAATGATATTCGATATCGTTTAGAGTGAAATACGAAAAGTTACACGTGAAACATTATCTTCCTAACGCAACCAAAATCGTATTTATATCGGCGGGACTTACGCCCGGTATGCGTGACGCCTGTCCTATCGAAGTTGGTTGAATGCGTTGCAATTTCTGTCGTGCCTCAGTTGAAATACTCTTGAATTTTGAGAAATCAAAGCCATCAGGAATCGTTACGTAATCGAGACGCAGCAACTTGTCAGCCAGATTATTTTCACGATCGATATAACCTTGATATTTAAGTTTTATTTCAGCAGATTCAAGTTCAATTTTTGAATATTTTGAAAGGAAGGGCAAAACATCTGTTAACTCAGTAAGAGAGACTTCGGGACGCAAAACAATGTTTGCTAATTTATTTCCCTGAGTCATAGGTTTGCCACCTTTACTCTCAATATAGGGATTTATTTTATTCATACTACAAGAATATGTTTCGCAGAATTGAAGAATTTCTTCGACGTGTTTTTGCTTATTCTTGTATATATCGTAACGATAATTTGAAGCCAAACCAATATTATGAGACTTCTCAGTTAAACGTTCATCGGCGTTATCTTGACGAAGAAGAATACGAAATTCTGAACGAGATGTAAACATTCGGTAAGGTTCGTCAACTCCTTTTGTTACTAAATCGTCGATTAAAACGCCTATATAGGCGTCGCTACGAGAGAGCGTAAAATCAGGTTTCCCGTGAAACGATAATGCAGCATTAATTCCTGATATAAGTCCCTGACATGCGGCCTCTTCGTAACCAGTTGTACCATTTACCTGACCTGCAAAATAAACGTTTTTAACTACTTTTGACTCTAATGTGTGATACAATTGTGTAGGATCGAAATAGTCGTATTCGATGGCATATCCCGGACGGAAAATCTTGCAATTTTCAAGTCCCGGAATAAGGCGGATAGCGGCATATTGAACTTCAAAAGGCAACGATGAAGAAAATCCGTTAAGATAATACTCACAGGTGTTATTTCCCTCTGGTTCAAGGAAAACTGGATGAGAATCTTTATCGGCAAAAGTAACGATTTTGGTCTCAACAGAAGGACAATAACGCGGTCCAATACTCTTAATTGTACCATTAAAAAGCGGAGAACGATCGAAACCTTTGCGCAATTCGTCGTGAACTATGGGATTTGTATACGATATAAAGCAACACATTTGAGGCAATTTACTCAAATCGTGGTTGAGATAAGAGAAACCCACAATGTCGTCATCGCCTTTTTGTTCTTGCATTTTAGAAAAATCAATTGTGCGTCCATCAATACGAGCAGGAGTGCCAGTTTTCATTCTTGAAACTTCTACACCCTCCTTCAAAAGATATCCTGAAAGGGTATCAGCAGAAATCTCTCCTATCCTACCCCCTTTATAACTTCGATCGCCGACGTGCATCAAACCATTAAGAAAAGTACCTGCGGTAAGCACAACTTTTGAGCAACGAAACTGAACTCCAAAAACAGTTTCAACGCCCACAGCCTTGCCATTTTCCACAATTACAGATTTAACAGTATCCTGCCAAAAATAGAGATTTGGAATCTTTTCGAGTTGTTGACGCCAAACGAGTGAAAATTGTGATCTATCGCACTGAGAACGAGGGCTCCACATGGCGGGACCCTTACTTTTGTTCAACATCCGAAATTGAATCGAAGTCATATCGGTAACAATGCCTGTTAGCCCACCCAAAGCATCAATTTCTCTTACAATTTGACCCTTCGCAATACCTCCAATGGCGGGATTGCACGACATTTGTGCAAATTTAGTCATATCCATAGTAATCAAGAGCGTTTTAACCCCAAGATTGGCGGCTGCCGCAGCAGCTTCACAGCCTGCGTGACCCGCTCCTACTACTATAATATCATATTCATCAATTATATTCACAACTACAAACTATTATATATATTCAAATAAAAATCCTCTTTCTTATGAATCTCTTCTTCTTGTTCGTCGGTCTGGTCATCATAACCAATCAAATGCAAAATACCATGAATCATTACTCGAAGAAGTTCATTTTCACGTGAAACATTAAAAATTTTTGCATTTTCAGTTATTCTATCGATACTAATAAAAATATCACCAGAAATTTTACTATTTTTCACATAATCAAACGTTATTACATCAGTAAAATAGTCATGGTTAAGATATTTTATATTAACATCTAAGAGATAATCATCTGAACAAAAAATATAAGTTATGTTTCCCGTGAAACAATTTTCAGTTTTGATGGTATTTTTTATCCAATTTTCGACTTTTTTGAGGTCAGAAAAATCAAAATCAGCCTCCTCGAATTGAAAAGAAATTGTCATTATAGTTTAAACTTAATTACGAGTTCAGAACCATTGTTAAAAAATTCTAATCCATCGGAAAGATGACGAATATAGAAAATACCACGACCGTTGGTTTTTTCAATATTTTCTTTTGCGGTTGGATCGGGAATATTATTATAATCAAAGCCTTCTCCTTGATCGGAAACTGTAACGGTAAGAAGGTTGTTATCTAACTCGAACGAGAGATTTACCATTTTAGAGTTGATTTCTTTATTGCCGTGAATGATAGCATTAGTAACAGCCTCAATGGTAGCAATAGAAATATTGCCATAAAGGTCGGCATTAATATCGTACTTTGCACTAAAAGTATCGATAAAATTTTCCACCAATGAAATATTATCCATAGTGGAACTAAACGAAATGGAGTTTTTCATATTATAGTTATTTAATTTTTTGCATATACATATTATATTTATTAAGATAAAAGAGGTCGATATCTAAATAGTTTCTAAAAATAAACTCTTTACTACCCTGCTGTTTGTTTAACGGAAAAATAGGCTCAGAGGTTTTGTTGTCGAAATTATTACCAGAACGGGATTCACGCTCTTCATCAAACTCTTGTTGTTTTTCGGCGTTTTCGAGGTCAAGAAGTTTTTTAAAGACCTGATTTTCGCGGTTTAAAAGATTATCGGTGATATTACGATTGATAATATCTCGTTTATTTTGTTCTATTAATTGCTGCATTTGGTCGTAGAGTTGTTTAGTTTGAGGATTTGTAGAAGAACCCTGCTGCAACTCTTGCAAATACTGCTGTAATAACTCTTGCATACGGAGAGATTGAGCCATTTGCTGCGATGATGGTGTATTACCCTTCTTCATTTGCTGAATCATTTGTTGGAGCGATTGAATGAGGTTTTGTTGATTCTGCTTAGCTTGCTGCATTTGCTGCTGACGTTGCTGAGCTCGCTTTTTATTACGAGATTCAACGGGTTCTTCTGAGTCGTTGCCATGCTGTCCACTTTGCATTTGTTGTTGCATATTTTGCTCAATTTCGGCAAAAATGAGGGCTAAATCGTTAACATTAGTAAGGATAATTTGCTGCTGAATAGCACTGCGCGATTTGTTATTATCAGAAATAAAAGATAAAGATTGAGTGATAGAAGAATTAATTTCGTCAATCTTTGAATAAACAGAATGACCAAGTTCGGGTACACGTTTAGCCAGGGCATAAATAGAATCACGAACAAGAGCAAAATCGTTGCGAACTGAAAGTTGACGTTTAGTTAAATCTTGGTAGTATGAAGCATTGGTTTGAGTACCCTTTGTATAATTAATTAGCGATTCTTGTGAGAACGAAATATTCACAAGATTATCCAAAATCTGCCGAACATCGTTGAGATTTTCGGCTTGTTTTTTATTTTGCTGTCCTTTTTGCTGACCATTCATCTGCTCGGCAAGTTGCTGCATCTGCTCAGCGGTCTTTTGCATCTGCTTTTGCAAGTTTTGACGCTGTTGCTGGGGCGAATGTGATTGATTATCAGGAGTTTGAATATTTTGATTTGGATTATTTTGATCTTGATTACCGGTATTATTTTGATCATACATAGGGTTATCTGCGTTTTGCGAGTCTGATTTATCATCTTTTGGTCTATTATTATCTCCTTTTTTATTTTCTGATTGAGATTTATCTTGTTGATTTTTTATATTACCAAATTGGTCGGACTGCTGTTCAAGTTGTTTAGAAATTTCATCAAACTTATCAAACAAAGAGTCGATATTGAGTTTCAGATTATCTAATTCAGAATTCTGCTTCATTAATTCATCGTATTTTTGCTTCAAAGCATCAAATTTTTCCTTAAATTCTTCGGGCGAAAGAGACTCTTCAAAAGTATTTTCAGAATTGGAATTATCGGTATTCCGATTATCAAAACCATTATTTTCCTTACCTTTTTGATTGTTATCATTCTTATTGGAGTTATCTTTTTGAAACCATCCATCTTTATTTTTAAAATCAGATGATAATGTTTCACGTGAAAAATCATTATACTCTTTGGAAAGTTTCTCCAAATCTTTGGTAAGGTCGTTGAGTTTTTTCTCGGTAGAGAAGTATTTTAAAAGTTCGTTATTGCGATCAAGTTGCTCGGAAATCTGATGAAAATCGAATTTAAGATTGTCAATTCGATCGCGGAAATTACGTTCGTTAATAGAATTTTTAAGTTGATTGATTTGATCGAGAAGTTTCTTAACATCATCATTAAGGAGTTCATTCCAGAGATTTTGCATTTGTTTTTGTTTCTCGGTGAGTTGCTGAGTTTGATTTTGTAACAAATCTTTCTTAAAATTGTCGTTAGAAATCTGCTTTAAAAGGTCTTCAAGTTTAGTTTGTTTCTCTATAAGATTATCGATTTTTAACTGTTTTTCATAATCAGAGAGATTATTATTGCCTGAAACGGACTTTTGAAAATCTTCCAAATCCTTAGTTATATCGTGAAGAAGATTTTTAGATTGGTCTATTTTATCGTACAGAGAATTATTAAGTTCGGAAAGACGTTGCTCTTTTTCTTCGGTAGTGAGCAGGTTGTAACTACTTAATACAGTCTTGGTAGATTTAAAACCCGAAACTGCATCGTTATCTTTTACCTCAAAATAGTAATTAACCGTGGACTTAAATTTAGAAAAATCAAAGTAGAAAAAGAAGTCTTGATTGATAGAGTTGGGCATAATTTCAATAGATTCAGAACGTAGATTCTTTGGATCGGATTTGTCGTAATAAATAAAATGTAGCGAGTGGAAACCGTAATCGTCGGAGATATGTCCCGAGAAAAACATCGCATTCATCGATGAAGAATCAGCACTGATGACAACCTCTATTGAAGGATAAACATCGGGGACAACCGTTACATTGTAGGGCGAAAATGTAGAATCGAGACCATTTTCAGAGAGCACAGAATAGTGATAGGAAAAATCTTTTAGGGCAGATTTCTTAACTGAAACCTGATTTTGAGCAACGGAAATTGTGTCTGTCAACACTGAATCAGTAAAGAAATTCAACGTGGAAACATTAAGGATATCAAAATTCCAAATAATCTGTGTTCCACGTGGAACAACCAAATCGCCTGTATTTTCAAAATCCGTTGAATTGAGATTAGTATAGGCAGGTGGAATAATGCTGACATTAAAGCCATTCAGAGAAGGTTTGTCGAAAACATTGAGAAGATAATCCTCGGTATTATACTGTAAATAGGAGAAATTAAGATTGATTGGCGATGAAACATTGAGTAATGTGTATGAATAAAAACCAGTAGAATCTACATTCATACGGTAAGAGTTGCCAGAAAAATTCACGTAAATATCGTTAGGATAAGATGGTCCGTCGATTGTACCTCGAATGGTGAAATCTTCGCCTCGGCCAGTGGTGAAGTTATCATTAAGGATTGTGAAAATATAAGGATTTACGGGTTCGTAGACAGCAGAATAGTTGAGAAACTGCGAGGCTCCACGTTTAAATCTATCGAAATTAGAGGTTGCGAATATTGAGAAAACAAGTATCAAAAGTAGCGAAATCGTAAGATAACGTAATGTAGTTTTATAATTGATGGCAGATGAAAAGTTGAGTGGAGAGATTATTTCAGCCTTCTGATTAACTGCCGCAAGAAGAAGTTCAGAATCACAGGAATCTTGCTGATATTGTAATTGAATAAGGTTTAAAAGCGTATCTTTTGAATCAGGAAAATAGTTAGAAATAATCGATGATGCCTCTTCGTAGGAGATTACAGGAAGTATTTTGAAGATTTTTAGAAGTGGGAAAAGTATAAAAAATACAAAATCGGAAAGAAGAATAAAGATAAAAGAGTAAAAAAGGAAGGTCTTAACCAAGGGCGAAAGATAGAGAAACGATTCGACAAACGACAAAACCGTGAAAGCCACAACACCGAAAACCACAAAAAACAGCAAGCCCAACACCAACTTGTTGGTATAAAACTTACGTATAAAGTTCTCTAACTTTTGCTCTATGATTGGAAAATCAGATTTCATATTTTCTTATTCTGTTTCAACCAATGATAAGGATTAATTTTATTGGTGCCTTGCCAAATCTGAAAATTGAGAATAAGTTTGTTTTCAAAATTCTCAAAATTACCGATAACGTCGCCTTTTTGGACGGCTTCGCCAGATTCTACTTTGATATGATCAAGTCCCGAATATACGGTAAAGTATGTTCCGTGTTTAATAATAATGGCAAATTGATTAGAGGGCAACGAAACAATTTTAGAAACTTCACCGTCGTAAACCACGTTAACTTCGGAATAAGCCGGCACAAGAAAATTGATACCATCGTTTCGAATAGTAATTTTATCGTAAACAGGATGCTTTTTTTCTCCGAAAGATGAAATAATTACCGAATTTTTAACAGGCCATTCGAGGTAACCTTTTTGAACTTCGAAGAGGAAAGCATCTTGCTCAGATACATTGTTGTGAGTGTCTGCTGGCTTGCTTGCCTTTGCCAACGATACCGAATCGGGACGGTAAATATCACCCTGAACTACATTAGGTTGAGCATTTTCTTGTGATTTATTTGATAGTTCGGTTTTGAACTGGGCAATTATGTCGCGACGATTATTCTTATATTTTGTAATAAACGACTGCTCCACACCAAGACGTTCGGCAAGTATCGAACGTTTGTTTTTAGATTCGTCGAGCGATACGGTTACGTTGGCAATCTCGTTTTTGATGTCTTTGATACGCTTAATTTTTTTAGCACGATAGTCGCTGAGATTCTTTATGAAAAGGAATTGACGAAAAGATTTATAAAGATTGTCGAACGAAAAAAGGTCGAAATTCTGATACATAGAATTTTTGATTTTATCCGCTTGAACAATCAATTCGGAATATTTTTTCTTCTCGTATTCCATTTGTGTATTGAGTCGCTCGTGATAAATTTGATAATTGTAAATCTCTTTGTCTAACTGAATAATGTCAGATTTGAGTTTTTTTGCCAAAATCTCTTTGGTTTCTAACTGCGTATCGAGAATGCTGATATGCGAAACAATATCAAAATTTGCTTTATCGGCATTAGCAATCAGCGAATCCAAAAAGGCACTCTGTTGTAAAATAGAAGTCTGAGCCGTGAGCCCCTCTCCTACTACGCTCAAAAACAATATTACTAAAAACTTTTTCATTAAAATTCAAAGGGTTTATAGTTGTTTGGTATAGAAAAATTAACGGTCATCTTTTTTCCAAAGGTAACTTTTTGATAGGTAAAGACTGCAGTAAAGTTGGTGCCAACACCATTGAAAGATACTTTTGAGGGCAAATTATGATAGGTAAAATCTTTAAAATCAGAATAAGAAATAGTAAGACCCTTGCCGTTGGAAGCAAAGAGAGCGGTGTTTTCGGTCATTTTGTGGGTAGAAAGGTTATAAACCACGGTGTTGTTGATTCCAAAACGCTGTTGAAACTCATTTCTGCCACGTGTTGTAATGGTTATTACGTCACCATTTAGAGTGGGGAAAAAGTAGTTGAGAAGGTTCAAATCGTTTTTAGGGAAAATAAAGAATTGATCCAAAAATATGTTCTGCACTATGTTGAAATCCACATCCACAGGCAAAAACTTACGAAGATAAGAGTAATCGCCAGCGAAATATTTATTTTTAAGTTTGAAGATAAACTTAACAGAATCGGGTGTCATCAATGCCCTGCCAGCCTCAATGCCGAAAGCCGAAATAGATATCCAAATCAAACTATCTTTTATCATTCGGATAGTGCCGCTGCCAGAGTGCGACTGCGATTCGCTGCGGAAATCTATGTTGAATTTAATCTCTACTTTGTTGAAAGTGTCTTGTTGAGAAACTGATTTTTTTAAATCGTTTAACAAAATTTGATCTGTTGCGGATACATTTACAGGTGCAACCACAGTAGTGTCAACTTTTACAGGTTGAACAGGTTTGTGCCTATTTTTGCACGATGCCAAGGATAAGGCTGCGGTTAATAAAAGTAAAATCTTTAACTTATACATAACTAATTGAGTTTTTTTATTTTGTTGTTGATAACATTTGAGTTGCCACCATTGTCTAATGCCAAGCGGTAAAATTGTAGAGCCTCTCCTACCCTGCTGGTTTTAGCATAGATGTCGGCGGCAAGTTCGTATATAAATGGATGTTTTGATTCGTTGAATGCAATGGCCTTTTCGATAAAATATTCTGCACCTTTGTTGTCGTTGGTTTTAAGAAGGTAGTAAGAATACACAAAATTGAAAAAAGGCGAATCTTTATCAGCGGCAAGGCACATTTTGATAATCATTGATGCCACTTCGCGATCTCGTCCTACCTGCACAAGATAATAGCAATATTTTGCAAGATAGTAAAAATCAGTGTGATTGGCAGTAAAAAATTTTCGAAAATTATCTAACGCAACGTCCACATTGCCATTTTTGATATTATAAACGGCATTAAAAAAGTAGTAAAGATAAGCGGACGAAGTGGTCAAAATGCCAAAATCTGCTGATTGTTGCAGATAATCTTCCGCCACAACAAGGTCGTTGTTGATTAATGCTCCCGCAGCAGAATAAACAAAAACGTCTAATTGTTCGGGGTAGTATGACATTGCACGATCAACCGCAACGCTGAGGGAATTATTATCAAAAATTGCATAATTGCGAAAGAGCATCCGCCAAACATCAAAATTTGATTTGTCGATTTCGAGAGATTTTAAAAGCACCAGTGACGAACGATTGTAGCGATAAGTGTTAAAAAGAAATTCGGAATAAACATTATAAACAATCGCACTATCGGGATAAGTGGCAGAAAGAATTTCAAAAACCGAATCAACTTTGCTGATGGCGAAACCATCGAACGATTTTGAAAATTGAGAAACTAAAAAAAGTTTTTGTTCGAGTGTAACGTCGGAGCATTTTAAAGACTTGACGAGATTTTGATAAAAGCAATCGTCGTTGCCCTGTGCATTACACAAAAAAGTCTTGACGAGATATACAAAACCACTTTCGTTATTTACAGCCTCCATTTTATCTATAACAGGCTTAACCTTAGTGAGTTGATTAGTTTGAAAATAAAGGTCGCAAAGCAAAAAGAGATTGTATAAATTAGACGGATCAGCATTAATAAGCCTGAGAATTTCGTTTTCGGAATCTTGATAACGATTCAGCAAACGATAAAGGTCACTTTTGCGAGTGCAAATGTCAACATCGAAACCATAGGCGTTTTCAAACTGCGAAAGAATATCAATTGCTTCTTGATATAGATGAAGCGAAACATAAAGGTCGGTGAGTTGATGATAGTTTTCGTAAGATGGATACTTTTCTAACACAATCTTAGAATACTTAACAGCCTTTTCAATGTCGCCATTTTTGATGTAAATATCAGATAAAAGTCTGAGATAGAATACGTTATCAGAATTAATATCAACAGCATTTTTGGCAAACATCTCTGCCGCAGCGTAATCGCCTGAATCATAATGAATTTTGGCTATTTGATAATAACTTGCTGATGATTTTGGATTGAGTTTAATACATTTTTGGTAACATTGCAACGCTTTGTCGTTCTGTGATTTAAGGAAGAAAATACCTGCCTGCGAAAAGTTGTCGAGAAACTCAACATTACTTGGCACAGGCTGCGCAAAGGCTTTGCCCAATGGTAAAGCCAAAAAAGTGAATATCAATATGTTACCAAAAAAACGCATTAAATTCCTGAATGTCCAAATCCGCCATCACTGCGAACAGTTTCTGAAAGTGAGTCAACTATCTTTAAATCAGCCTTTTCAAATTTGGCAATTACCATTTGGGCAATTTTGTCGCCATGATGAATGGTAAAATCCTCGTTTGATAGGTTTATGAGAATGATTTTGATTTCGCCTCGATAGTCGGTGTCGATAGTGCCGGGAGTGTTAAGCACTGTGATTCCGTACTTTATTGCCAAACCACTTCGGGGACGAATCTGTGCCTCGTAGCCTTCGATGAGTTCGATAAACAATCCAGTGGGAACCAACACACGCTGCAATGGCTTAATAACCAAATCATTATCTAAATTTGCCCTGAGGTCTAATCCCGACGAATATTCTGTGGAATATGTCGGCAAAGGGTTGTTGCTCTTGTTTATAACTTTAATTTCCATATTATCAAATTATTGAACTGACAAAAATATAAAATAATCGGATTTATTTATCGTCTTTTTAAAAATCTCGATATTAATTTTTTAATCTGCGGTTGAAGGTTCTCTCGACGGTAAACAACTAATACAAAGAACATTAGCATAACAGTATGCAGAGAAATCCTCAAAGCCAAGGGTAATTGAGAGGTAAAAAATGTAGGAACAAAGAGTGCAACTGTTAATAGAAAATACAAAATCATTGATTTATAGTCGTATACGCAAGGAATGTGTTTTCTACCCCATACAAAAGTTATAATCAACATAACCAAATAGCAAATATTATTGGCAAAGGCACAAGCCATGTAGCCCCAAATAGGTACGAGAAATATGTTTAAGACTATTGTGATAACCGAACCAATAACGAAAATGATTATGCCATAATGAGTTAAGAATTTTAATTTGTACCAAAAGGATTGAACATAAATCAATCCCACTAAGAGATGACCAAACAAAAGCATTGGCACAACTTGCAATCCATCCCAAAATTGTTTTCCGATAAAATATTTAAAGAAATCGAGGTAATACACTATAAATAAGAAGATAAAGAGCCCGAAAGCAAGTAAATATTTATTTACATCGGCAAAAAGTTGGTTAAAATTAGGTTGACCCTGGCTCGAAAAGAAAAACGGGTCGGCAGCATAGCGGAAACACTGTATAAATAAAGTCATAAAGACTGCAATCTTGGCGTTTGCGCCGTAAATACCTAACATGCTGAGTTTGTATTGGATAGGATCAGTAACTCCTTCTGGAATGGTGTAGAACATATTGATGGAGATTCGGTCGAAAAACTCGTTGATCTGTCCCGCTAAACCGGATACCAACAAAGGTAGCGAATAGATAAGCATCATCTTTAATAATGCGAACGAGAATTTGAATTTAAATTTCAGTAAATCAGGTATAAACATTATCAAAGTAAGGCTACTTGCAATCAAATTTGAGAGGAAAATATAGCCAACTCCCGTTTCGGGGTCGTAGATGGAATTAAAAATAGAATAATTTTCTGCCAATTTGGGTAACCAAAGAATAAAAAACAAATTGCAAAATATGTTTACCGAGATGTTTATCAACTTAAAAACAGCAAACTTAATAGCCTTGTTTTGTTGCCGCAATCGTGCAAAAGGAATGGCTGTAAGGGCATCTACACCTAATATTAATATAAAGAACGAAATGTAATTAACGTGATTGCTATAATGCAGAAATTCAGCGATTTGCGGGGCAAACAGAAGTCCTAACGCTATAAAAATAAAACTTGTAGTTAATAGCGAAAGGAAGGTGGTAGAATAGAGTTTATCTTTGTCGTCTTCGGTTTTGGAGAATTTAAAAAAGCCTGTTTCCATTCCGTAGGTAAGGAAAATCATCAAAAATGTAATGTAAGTATACATTTCGGTAACTGTGCCGTACTCGTCGGTAGAGAACACACGAGTGTAAAAAGGCACAAGAAGATAGTTGAGCAATCTACCCACTATCGAACTCAAACCATAGATAAAGGTCTGACTTGCAAGTTGTTTGATACTACCCATTAAAAACCAAATTTTTTTACAAAGGTATAAAATAGAAATTAGTAAATTGAGAAAAATTTTTAATAACCATAACAACAAATAAAAAAGAAAGAACTATTAGTAATTATTGCACTGATTACAAGCGTATTATATGTAAATGCTCAGGGTAAATGGAATGTCTACTCTACGAAAATAATTCAGAAATAATAGAATCCGAAATCATCACCCCATCCAAATTCAATCGTATAAAGCCGTTATCTTCAACAATATAGCGGCTAAATTTTTTATCATTGCAGTTTTTTAAAAACTCGTTTTCATACTCAGGAAAATCAATGTGTAAGCGTTTTAAATCTATTCCTCGGTGCGTTCTTAATCCAAGCATCACAAACTCGTTAAAACGGTCTGTTTTAGAAAGTTGCTCGGTTTCAAAATAGGTTTCTCCACGTGAAACCATATCACAATATTTGCGCACATCGCGAAGGTTCCAGCTGCGGAGATTATCATAATAAGAATGTGCCGAAGCACCAAATCCAAGATACGGAACAAAATTCCAATAATTTGTATTATGCTTAGAATATTTTTCGGGTAAGGAATAGTTAGAAATTTCGTAATGTTCATACCCCGCAGAGGTGAGCAATTGATGCACAAGGCGAAACTGCACAACATAATCATCGTCGTCGATTACATTAATCTCGCCTTTGCGGAGTTTAAGATAAAACGGTGTACCTTGCTCAATACCAAGACTATACGCCGAAATATGAGGGATCTTGAAATCAGAAAAAATGTTAAAACTGCGTTCTATCTCTTTGAGTGTAAGCATCTCATAACCAAAGATATAATCAACAGAAAAGTTGTCGAAGCCATATTTTTTACAAAGGTCGAGATAGCGGAAATTATCGTCAACTGTATGGCAGCGGCCGAGGAATTTAAGACAGTCGTTGTCCATCGATTGAAATCCTGTGCTGAGGCGGTTTACAAATCCAGATGATTTTAACTCACTAAAATATTGATCGGAAGCCTGTTCGGGATTTATCTCTAAGGTACACTCTATATTATTAGCAAGGTGATAATTGTCTGAAATTAATTTATATACCTTTTCTATATAGTGGAAAGGAACGAGCGAGGGGGTACCACCTCCAAAATAGATTGTATCAACAGTCTGATTTTTAAACAAATAAGATTTATTAACAATTTCCTCGGTCAAAGCATTGAAATAATTACTCAATAATTCACTATGTTTGCAGAGCCTAATAGAGTAAAAATCGCAATAGCCGCATTTTTTCTTGCAAAAAGGTATATGAACATAAATTCCTGACATAATGAAAGATTTTTTTTTACTATTCAAATTCAGTATAATATGGGCAATATTAATACTTATAGCCTGCACTTGCCGCATTCAAACCAACAGCGGTATGGATTTAGATATTCCTTTTTTAGATAAGATAGTTCATTTTGTTATGTACCTGATTTTAGGCGCGATAGTCACTTTTGAATTCCGTCGTATTACTCCTAAATATTACCATAAGTATATATTTAAAATATTGATAATCAGCGTAGTATACGGAATCGTTATTGAGGTAGTGCAATATTTTTTGCCTTGGCGCGGATTTGAATTTGCTGATATGATAGCCGACGGTCTTGGTGCGGCCGCCGGCATATATGGTATTAAATATCTGGTATTTGACAAAAAAATGGATGGTTGTGATTAACCCCTCTCCTATTATTAAGCCACAGGAATTTTTTCAATTCTACGCTGATGACGTCCACCGTCGAACTCAGTGCTTAAAAAAGTGTCAAGAATCTGCACAGCCTCCTCTTGCGAAACAAAGCGGGCTGGAATAGAAAGCACGTTCGCATTGTTGTGAGCACGGGCAAGACGGGCAATTTCGGCATTCCAACAAAGTCCTGCGCGAATTTTCTGATGTTTGTTGGCAGTCATACAAATTCCGTTGCCGCTGCCGCAGATAGTAATGCCGTAAGCATCGGGAGTGTTCTCCACATTCACAGCCAAGGGATGAGCGTAATCGGCATAATCGCACGAATCGGCGCTGTTGGTGCCACAATCAGTAATCTGAAAGCCTTTTTTCTGCAAATAATCCTTTAAAAAGAGTTTCAACTCGTAACCTGCGTGGTCAGAAGCCATAAAAAGTTTTGAAATTTTCATAATTGAATATATGTTATTAAATAATCTATTATAAATTAATATTGTTGATAACGTTCAACGCTGCAAAAATAACAAATATTTGAGAATAAGGCGATTGAAATCTAAAAAATAGTTTAAGTAGCGATAGACAAAATGCTGATGTAAAGCATAAAACAAAAGTTATCAACAATGCTGTTAATTTTAGTGTTAATTGTAGAGTGTAAAAATGTGAATAAGTAAAAATTTTTCTTGATTTTTTCGGAAATCTCAAAAATAATCCACAATTTTGAAAAAAATAAAACAAGTTTTCCACACCACGAAATTTGATATGTGGAAAAAACGTTTTTAACAAAAATATTGAATCAAGAATTATCAACAATTGTGGATAAAGTTTGTAAGATGCTAAAAGATAAAATTTTGAAAAAAAAACAAAATGTGAATTAAGGTTAACCTATTCGGGAAATTGTTAATTGCAAAAAAAATCGGAAAAAAGTTTCCACACTATTCACAGCTATAAATTATCAAAATAAAAATATATTTAAATTTAAAATATAATAATTATAATGAATAACGAACAAAGACCGGTCTTGAAAAATGGGCATATCGATATGCCAATAGATGAATCTATCAATTTGTATGCCGAAATTGACAAATTGCGCAAAACAAAGAACGCCGTGATACTTGCACATTACTACACTACCGACGAAGTGCAACAAATTGCCGACTATACTGGCGACAGTCTTGGTTTGGCTCAACAGGCCGCCAAAACCGATGCTGATATTATCCTTTTTGCCGGCGTGCATTTTATGGCCGAAACCGCCAAAGTGCTTTGTCCTAATAAAAAGGTGTTGATTCCCGACCTTGCCACTTCGTGCTCGCTTGCCGATTCGGTTAACGAAAAGTCGCTTTCAGAGTGCATTAAGCAGCACCCCGGACACACCGTGATTTCGTACGTAAACACTACCGCCGAGGTAAAGGCGCTTACAGATATTGTGGTAACGTCGTCGAATGCGGTAAAGATTGTTAGTCAACTACCTAAGGATGAGAAAATTATCTTTGGTCCCGACCGCAATCTGGGGGCATACGTTAAAAAGGTTACTGGTCGCGAAAATATGGTGATTTGGGACGGCGGCTGCCACGTTCACGATGATTTTTCGGTGGAAAAACTCCGCAAACTCAAAGATCAGCACCCTAATGCAAAGGTTCTTGCCCACCCCGAATGTCCTGAGGCTATTCTCGACCTTGCCGACCATATTGGCGCTACTTCTTATCTATTGAAAATGAGTCAAGAACAGCCCGACAATGAGTTTATCGTTGCCACCGAACCCGGCATATTCTACGAAATGAAGAAACGTTCGCCGCAGAAAACCTTTATTCCTGTGCCCTCTAAGAGCGGACATCCATTGAATATGTGCGTTAATATGAAACGCAACTCACTGAAAAAGATTTATTTAACTCTAAAATACGAATTTCCTGAGGTTGACCTACCCAAGCACATTGCCGAAAAAGCGGTGGTTTGTATAAATAGAATGATGGAGATGTCATAGGGATGTAGGAATGATCTGAATGCCGTTTAAACGATGTAAATGCCGTAGAGACGATGTGCACATCGTCTCTACAATAAAATCGATTATATTTTGATTATTATAAAATTATGAATAGATTATTACTTGTTGTATCGATAATTGCTTGTAGTTGTGTTGGTTATGCACAACAATCGGAAGTTAATCCTAATGGCTACAACCGTTTTTATTACCCCGAAGGAGGAATTTCGAGCGAGGGAACGCTTCGCAATGGTCAGCCCGACGGATATTGGAAAACCTATTTCCCTAACGGAAAACTCAAATCCGAGGGTCTCCGCACCGAGTTTAAATTAGACTCCACGTGGGTTTTCTATACCGAAAAAGGCGATACTCTCAACATTATCAACTACCGCTACGGCAAAAAAAACGGCTACCATTACACCTATACCTCGTTCGACGATTCTATTCATCATAATATGGTGGAATCCAAAGAGTTGTATCTCGACGACAAAAAACAGGGCATCTCTTACTACTATTACAAAAATGGAATGGTGGAAAAAGAAATCCCGTTTAAAAACGATTGGAAAAACGGCACTGGCTATCAATACAACAACAAAGGCGAGATTGTGGCTATTCTTCAATACAAAAACAACTCGTTGATAGACAAACAGATAATCAACCGCATCGATGGCGATGGTAAAAAGCAAGGCGTTTGGCGGACTTTTTATCCTGGTCACAAGGTAAAGACTGAATGTTACTACAAAGACGACATTCTGAATGGTTACAGCCGCGAGTTTGATGAAAAAGGCAAAGAGATAAAGATTGAGCGTTATATCAACGGCGTGCTTCAAGAGGAGAACAAAAACGCCCTTGCCACCACCAAAGAGAGCGTTGAGGTAAAAAACACCTATTACGCCGGTGGAGGGCTCAAATCGAGCGGAGGCTATAAAAACAACCGTCCCGTGGGCGTTCATCGCACCTACAACGAAAAAGGCAAGATTAACGGTTCGTCTACCTACAACGACGAAGGCAAAAAGATTGCCGATGGTATTGTTGATGGCCGCGGTCGCGAACAAGGAAAATGGACGCTTTACGACAGTCTCGGACACGTGTCGGGCAAAGGTGTCTACAAGGCAGGAAACCGCGAGGGAGAATGGCTTTTTTACCATCCCAACGGTCAGATTGAGCAAAAAGGCGTCTACAAAAACGGCAAGCCCGAAGGCGATTGGGTTTGGTATTACGACAATGGCAGGGTTCGCCGCACCGAATCGTTTTACCAAGGTGCCGAAGATGGCGATTACGTTGAGTTTGACATCGGTGGCGACACTCTTGCCCGCGGCACATATTCCGAAGGCTTAAAAACCGGCGTATGGAAAATTGCCTCAGGCGACGTGGTAATCTACGAGAAATACTCCGAGGATATGCTTCACGGCGAATACAAAATTCTCTACCGCGCCACCAACAAGAAAAAACTTGAATGTTCGTATCTTCAAGACAATCTCCACGGTAAATACACCGACTATTACCCTGACGGAAAAATACTTAGTCAAGGCACCTATATGTCGGGCAATAAAGACGGACTTTGGCGCTATTACACCGAAGACGGCCTCTTAGAATCGGAAATAGAGTATTCGCAAGGCGAAATCGTCAAAGCCGATGGCGCTAATATGCCGAAGAAATGATATTTTGTAGAGACGTGATATTATTGCGTTTCTACGATATTTCTGCATTCAGCGCATTGGTAACCGCTGTGCGAATAGTGCTTTCGATAACGCTTTTAAAAGGCATAGCAAAAAATGGGATTTTGCCTTCGAGGGTAACATCGTGCTCGTTAACATCGATATGGCCGCTGAGTTGCATACCGCTAAATTTGCACTGATAGTCGCCCGAGTTGCCGTTCCATTCCTCTTTGAGGTCGGTAACCTTGTCGCCGTGCTCTTGCTTCATCTGTTCAAAAAAATGGCGCATCTTTGCCAACGCCACATCCTGCGTAAATTGGTGATCTACTTTTACTTCCATTGCTTGATATGATTAATTGTTTTGGCAAAGGTATGAAATTATTTCGATAATAACTAATACTTAATAATTCCGTTGTTCTAAATAATTTAATTAATTAGTTTAATATCGTCTATTTTTGATATATATTTCTCTAAATCGCTCTTTTTGAACGGTTTGCCGTGAGCGGGATAGATGGTATCGCAGTCGGTATTGATGATTTTTTGCCACGACTGGCGGTATGCCTCCACATCCTCGATCCAAATGATAAACCTATTGATATTTAGAAAATTGTTCATAGCAGCATCGCCGCAAAACATTATCTTTCTGTATTTTAGCGAAATATGATCGGCGGTATGTCCCGGCGTGTAGATAATGGAGAACGGCAGTTGGTTCTTTATCTCTTCTAACCTCTCGCTGTTGCTTCCCGCTTTTAGAAACTTCTCTGCCAATGGATGAAGCACCACCTCGGCGGGAGTTATCGACAGCACTTCGTTGATAAATCCTGCGTGGTCGTCGTGAGCGTGGGTGAGCATTATATATTTGATTTTCTGGGGGTTGATATTGAATTTTTTTCAAAAACCGCTTAAATCCCGTATCATACCCCGTATCAATAAGTGCATACCCATCGTCAATTTTCACTAAGTTGTTGTTTATTTTAGATTCCTTTTTAGATTCTTGAACAAAGATAAAAATTCTTAGCAATATGTCCAAACTTCCTTATCTTCGCCCATGGATTATAAACCAAATACATTTTGCACACCAAACTAGGATATATACCCACCGACGAACAGAGTTTTTCGCTTGAGACGATTGAGAAAATGCGGACGGCTTCGCGCCACGTATGTTATCTTATCAACGAGGGTTACGACCTACAAAAGGCTTCAACCTTTATCAAATGTTGACGGCGGTGAGGTTTGGATCGACGGATTCAATGTGATTATTACTTTGGAGGTAATGCTCAGTAAATCAATACTTTTTAAGTGTATGGACGGCACTATTCGCGATTTGGCATCGTTGCGCGGTACATATAGGATTATCGACGAAACTTCTGTCGCAATCAAAATGCTTTTCGACACTCTTGGAGCAATGAATGTGGCAAAGGTAAACATCCTTTTAGACGAGCCTGTCTCCTATTCGGGACGATTGAAAGTGCTAATTGCCGAAATTGCCGAAAACTACAATGGTCAAAATACAATGTAATAACCTCAGATTCAATATTTTAGACTATTGTATCAGTTGGCTCAACCTAATAAAATTATGCACAAAAGGCAGAGAAACGCAGATAATTAGGGTGTGGTAAAACCCCTCCCCTCCCCTACTCTAACTCATTGTTTTCAAAGTACTTTTGTAGCCAATCGGCGAAATGGATGAGGCTGTCGCGGGTCATATTGGGTATAAATTCCTGAATATCATCGTATTGCGCATTGAGAACAAAATATAGATATTCGTCTATCATATTGTCTTTAAGCATATTGTCGAAAAATTTGACGTAAAAATCCTCGTAAAAACCATTTCGCTCGGTAATGCTCTCTGATACATCTTTGAGGAGCGATTTTAGATTTTTGATAAACGGTTCGACGGGCGGAAGTATTTGGTTTTGAGGTATTTGTATTTTTTGTAATCCATTGATAAACAGCAAAGATGAAATCAAATCTTCATCTTTTGGGTCGTTTTGTTTGGCGGTTTTTTGAGCAATAATGCGGTCGGCGTCGTTGACATTCATTATTGTAGTCAATTTATTGATAGCCAATGCTGTACGTGCGCTTTTGGGTTCGGTGAGCATAAAGAAACAATATGCAAGTGCGCTGTGGATGTAGAGTTCGTCGTTGTAGAGAGTTTGAGCAAGGTCGAAATGAAGATCTGCACCAAAATTGTATCGCTTAATAGCCTCTATATAAGATAGATACGCCTCATTATTTTTTTTCTCATCTGTGAAACTCTTGGCCTTGCAGTAATACGGCAGATATTCGTTGGGAAATTTTTGGGCGGCACGGTTGTAGGCTTTTCGCTCTTCGATGTATTTTTTGCTGATATTCAGGCATTTGCCCAAGATAACCGAAGCGTGAAGCGAATAATCAGAATTCATATCCATCACGCTCTGAGCATATTTTTGTGCTTTGGCGTAATCTTTGAGTTTAAAATAATTGACTGAAAGATTGTAACTTACAAGGTCTTTCATATAATCTTTTTGCAAGAGAGTAATCAATTTGTCGTTGCTCTCTTTAAACTTGCCTTCGTCGGAGAGATTAACGGCTATTTTTAGAGTTGAAGCGAGGTTTTCTTGTCCTTGGCAGAAAGTTTTTTCCGCCATAGCGAAAAGAATGATTATAAGTAATATTTTGCGCATTATTTTATGTATTTGTTTAATTGTTCGGTTAAAGAATATGGGTCGGTAAGATGAATGGTGTTGAAGCCGATTTTTTTGGCGGTGGCAATATTGTCGTCGCGGTCGTCGATGTAGAGAGTTTCGGCAGGATTCATACCCGAATCATTGATAACATACTGAAAACAGTTTTCAAATGGTTTTGCAAAATGTATTTCGTTTGAGTAATAACGCTTTACGAATAATCCATCGGGCCATTGGGCGAGTTTTTCTACATAGTTGACGTGAATTTCGTTTATGTTGCTGAGAACGTAGAGGTTGTATCCGCTATCTTTGAGTTTTTGGAGCAAAATTCGGTTTTCGTCGGGGTAGCAGAGAATCATTGCGTTCCAACAGTTGTCGAATGTTTCGTCGTCCATATTAGTGTTGAAAACATTATTGCAGAAAGCGCGATACTCAGCTGAAGTGCAATTACCTGTGGTATAGCGATATGCGATGTCTGTTTCGTCGCAAAGTTTCTTTTCAAAAGTTTCGGCAGCATCCTTTGCGCCGTTGCGTTCGTAGGCATCAGTTGTGGCACTTATCGACAGTGGAAAAAGCACTCCTCCGAGGTCGAACATAATGTTTTTAAATTTGTTAGTATTAATCATAAAAAAATGTTTAAAAAAATTTTGTATGTAGATTTTATTATTTACTTTTGCACTCACAAAACGTTAAGTTAAAACGTTGGACCCATAGCTCAGTTGGTTAGAGCATCTGACTCATAATCAGGGGGTCCTAGGTTCAAGCCCTAGTGGGTCCACAAGCCGGTTGATATTTTTCAATCGGTTTTTTTTATACAATAATAATCCTATCCAAATTGGCAGCGATGGTTTTGCGAATTTCGTTTAATTGTTTTATCTGACCGAGCACCTCCATCTGCTTATCGGCGGGCATTGTGCGGTCTTTGAGTTGCTCAATTGCCTGTTTTTCAGCCATATTGATAATCTTTAATTTGTATGTGAGTATCGTCTTTGGGATGTCTTTCTTGTAGGTCATCTCGGGTGTTTCGCACGTGTTGCCACGTTTTGTCCAAATGTTGCTGAGTTGGTCTTTTTGAATGGTAAGGTCGGCGGCGAGATTGCGGATTTTCTCGTCTTCATTGTTGAGAAAATACGATGCGTCGATGGTGTTGCCATTCATCAAGTGGCTCTTGTAATCCTCGAAAATCTTCTGAAATACAAGGTTTTTGAGTTCGAGATCCTCGTTCATAAGTTCGCCAATGATGTATGTGCTTACCGTTACGATGTTTTGCTCGCCTGTGGCAACGTCGGTGATGGTTTCGTATTCGTAGTTGCCAAAATTGATGAGGTAGTTGATAATTTCCTTCTCTTCCACCTCGGCGTAAACGTTTTGTACAAACGTTGGAACTTGCTTAGTTTCAGGATTATTTGCCACCATCGGCTGACCTTCGGCGGGTAGTGCAACATTTGGGTTGGAGGGATTAACAATATCTGTGCTTTGGCGAAATTTGGCTTTAATCAAGTCCTCGTGCTGTTTCTTTATCAGTCGGCCTATTTCGGCATACAGCGCATCTTCCTTAACATCAAGCAGTTTACTACATTCTTTGATGTAAAAACTGCGGGTAACGGCATTGTTGATTTTAGAAATCGACACCACAATGCTACCCACCACTTCGGAACGTTTAAGAGGATCGTTTTGACTGTCTTTCAATAATATACGCGTTTTAAAACGTATAAAATCCTCCTCATGTTCATCGATATATTGTTGCAATTCGGTTGGCGTGTGGCTTTGAGCAAACGAATCGGGGTCTTCGGGTTCGGGCAGAAGTACCACCTTTACATTAATATCTTGTTCGAGGATGAGGTCGATACCGCGAAGAGATGCCTTAATACCAGCCCAATCGCCGTCGTAAATAACTGTGAGATTATTTGTAAAACGCTTAATAACAGATATTTGCCCCGGAGTAAGCGACGTACCCGACGAGGCCACTGTGTTTTCTACACCTGATTGGCTCATAGAAATTACATCGCAGTATCCTTCAACAAGATAGCATTTGTCGCGCTTAACTATTGCGTTTTTGGCTTGATAAATGCCGTAGATGACGTTACTTTTGTGGTAAACCTCTGATTCTGGTGAGTTTACGTATTTAGCAAGTTTCTTATCTGAGGTCATTATTCTACCGCCAAACGCCACAACGTTTCCTGCTATCGAATGTATAGGAAACATAACACGCCCAGCAAAACGGTCGAATTTGTAGCCGTCTTCTTTTACTATCGTTAAGCCTGTTTTTTCGAGATATTTAATGTTGTATCCCGCCTTAATTGCCTCATTAGTAAGTGCTTGTCTATTAGCAGGACTATATCCCAATTGGAATTTCTCTATGGTATCGGGTCGGAATCCTCGATGCTGAAAATAACTGAGAGCCACCATCCTACCCTCTTCGGTGTCGGTGAGCGTTCTTGAAAAAAATTTCTGTGCGAAGGTATTCACAATCTTCATCGACTCGCTGTCTTCGTGCTGCGACTTTTCCTCGTCACTTAACTCTTTTTCAACTACTTGGATGCCATATTTCTTGGCAAGGTATTTCAGCGCTTCGGGATAGGTCATATTCTCGTGCTTCATCACAAACGACACAGGCGAACCCGAAACGCCACAGCCAAAGCATTTGAAGATGTTTTTGGCAGGCGAAACCGAAAACGATGGAGTTTTCTCGTTGTGAAACGGACAGCAGCCTATATAGTTGGCTCCACGACGTTTGAGTGTCATAAAATCTTGCACAACGTCCAATATCTGAGCCGTTTCTATAATCCGCTGTATGGTGGGTTGATCTATCATTTTTGTTTTCCTTGCCTTTACGTTTTGATTTGCAAAAATAGCGTATTTTTCGGATTGTGCCGGCGGTTATTAAAAAAAATTTTAAAGTTAAAAGAAACTATTTATTTTTGCGATTTCTAATCAAAGTATTAAACCAATGAAAAAAGGCAGATATGTAAGAGGCGGCGGGGTTGAACCCCCAAAACGTGAGGAGACGAAGACAATCAGTAACCTCTCAACTACCCCTCAACCTACACTCAGCGACATCAACAATAAGGGATTTTTGGCTAAGCATTTCCCTATATTTCTGATACTTATAGTTACGTTTGGTATTTATTATGTGAATTTCGACAACGAGCCCACCAACTGGGACGATGATAAATACATCGATCAAAACCCTCTGTTAAAGGATTTTAGCAGTGATGCGTTTTATAGGATGTTTTTCTCTACCAACAATGGCGAGCGATATTTTATGGGAAACTACCACCCTCTCACTATGCTCACGCTCAATATCGACTACCATTATTCAGAAATTGGACCAAACGGCAAAGCCCTCCCCGACCGATTTATTGCTGTTAACATTTTGCTGCACTTATTCACAGTTCTGTTTATCTATTTGATTTGTACTCAATTATTTAAACGACGGCTTTATTGGATACTTATTCCTCTGATATTTGCGGTGCACACTCTGCACGTGGAGAGCGTTACTTGGATATCTGAACGCAAAGACGTTCTTTATGCTATGTTTTACTTTTGTGCGCTTTGGCTATATATTTTGTACAAGAAAAAGGATAATTTATTGTTTTATATAGGTTCGCTTATAGTATTTATACTCAGTGCGTTATCTAAGGGACAGGCTGTATCGCTCACATTCTCAGTTATTTTGGTAGATTACTTCCTTACTGATAACTATTTCCATTGGAAAACACACCTTAATAAGATACCTTATTTATTAATATCGCTTGTGTTTGGTCTCATCTCTATTGAGGCGCAGAAAGCAAGCACGGCACTCAGCGAGGTAGATCAATATTATTGGTGGCAACGTATCGCATTTGGTTCGTATGGATTTGTTCAATACATTCTGCGACTGATACTTCCTGTAAATCTTGCTTGCCTCTACCCCTACCCCGACATTATAAACCGCACAGTACCAACGCTTTATTGGTTGGCAGTGCCTGTGTTTGTGGCTTCAATTTTGTTGAGCGTTTTTACCTACAAAAAAGACAAAACCCTTACCTTTGGAGTTTTATTCTTTATTGCCAATATCGCTCTATTACTGCAATTTATACCAGTTGGTTCGGCAATGTATTCCGACCGTTATTCTTACATTCCATCGTTCGGAACAGGTGTTCTCCTCGCCTATCTTATTGATATTCTGATAAATAAAAAGAATATTAACAAATACTTAATATACGGATTTGTAAGTGTCTATGTATTAAGCCTTTCTCTATTGACCATAGATCGCATAAAAGTTTGGAAAAATAGCGAAACTCTATGGAGTGATTGCGTATCTAAATATCCTGAGGCGGTAATTGGATGGAATAATTTGGGTAGTTATATTAACGTAATGGCAGATTCACTTTACAAAAAGTCAAACAATAGTAAATTTATTGAGCAAAAGAAATATGCAGTGGATTGTTTTACCCAAGGCTTGAAGTACAAACCAGACTATACACACGCTTTTTACAATAGGGGATTGGCTAATAAGGACATCTTTGACGCCACGCAAGACACCACCTACGAGCGTCAGGCTTTGGACGATTACACCAACGCGCTCAAATTCGACCTCAGTTTTGCCGCAGCGTTCCAAAATCGCGCTTTGATTTACGATTCGTATGGCGAACGTTGGTTATCAAAGAACAGAGATACTGCCAATTTCTATTTCAACCTTGCTCTATCTGACTACGACCGCGCTTTGGAGACAAATCCCAACCTCTGGGACATCTACATCAACCGAGGAGCGTGCTACGGCAAGAGCGGACGCCTTGAACGTGCATTAGAAGAACTTCAAACCTACATTGCCCACGACACCACCAATGCCTCGGCTTATAGCAATAGGGGATTGGCTTACAGCGGATTACATTATTATCAAGAGGCATTACGTGATTTTGACAAGGCGTTGGCGTTAGACTCCAAAATGGAAGGTGCTTATTTTAATAAAGCATTAACATTACGTCAGTTAGGCCAATTGCAAGATGCAATAGACTGTTTATCAAAACTTATGGAGGTAAATCCAGAAAACGGACAGGCATATTATTACCGCGCACTATACAAATTTGGGCTGCAAGATAGGGGAGGGGCGTGCGACGACCTTCATAAAGCATTAGATAATAAATATTTGCCAGCACAAGAAATGATTCAGCGGTATTGCAACCAATAATAAATACTTTACGTTAAATTTACATTGTAAAATACGAATATAAATCAAACACTCAGTGAAAAACGCCTTATTAATAATATTGATAGCAATGGTTTCGTCGGTTGTTTCGGCGCAGGAGCCTGATTACAGCAACAACGGAAAACCTGCTAACCAATTCGACGACAATCACTTGAAGCAGGGTTTGTGGATATATTTCTACGACTCGGTGCAGACGCAGGTGTCGAGTAAGGGTATTTACGTAGACAATAAGCGCGAGGGTATTTGGACAGAATATTACAAAAACGGTAAGCCACGCAGTATGTTTACCTACAAAAATAACCATATAGACGGAGCTGCAAAGATTTTTTACGAGACAGGCGGACTTGCCGAAGAAGGTTTTTGGCGCACAAACCGTTGGATAGGGGAGTACCGCTACTACAAACCCTCGGGTTCGTTGGCATACGAATGGTATTTTGATGATAACGGACGACGCACCGGCGAACAAAAATACTATTACGACAACGGAAAACTCCGTCTTTCTGGCACTTGGGATAATGGCAAAGAGACTGGCCGCATTACAGAATACTATCCTAATGGCCGCGTGATGTTAGAGAGCGATTGGATAGAGGGAAAATCTGATGGCATTATGCGAGAATACACCCAAAGTGGAAATCTCAAAGCAGAATATGTTTTTCACGACGGCATTTACGACGCAGCAGCCTCGCGAATATTTTACGAAAATAAGAAACAAAATAATAATACTAACGTAAACGAGAATACCGTAGCCAAAGTGGAGGAGGAGAGCGACGACGACGATAATCCTGCATACGAGAGGTTTACTAGGTCTGGCTATCACAAACTCTACGATACGCATCGACGTCTTGTGCGCGAAGGTACCTTTGTCAACGGTTTGTTGGTCAACGGCAAACGCTATTACTACAACTCGCGAAATGAGGTAGTTAAGACGGCGATTTACGAAAACGGCCGCGTGGTGAAAGTTATTGAAAAATAGAAGATTTTGATTTTAAGTTGTTATTTGTATTTGGCTGTCGGCAGTTTTAGGATTGTCGGCAGTTTTTTTTGTGAAATAATTCATAATTTCATTTTTTACCCTTATTATTTGGTTTTAACGCGCAAAATTGCTAAAATTGCAGTTTGTTAGAAAATAAATTTTAGTAATAATGGAAAGCAATTTGCTGATATATAACTCTTTGAGTAGAAGGTTGGAAAAATTTCAACCTGTAAATCCACCTTACGTGGGAATGTATGTTTGCGGACCTACTGTTTATGGTCCGGCTCATTTGGGACACGCTCGTCCCGCTATCACTTTTGATCTGATTTTCAGATACTTGAAATATCTTGGATACAAGGTTCGCTATGCTCGCAATATCACCGACGTGGGTCACCTTGAACAAGATAGCGATATTGGCGACGACAAGATTGCTAAAAAAGCAAAACTCGAACATCTTGAACCAATGGAGGTTGTGCAGATGTACACCGAAGATTACCACAGGAATATGCGTCTTTTGAATGTGCTTCCGCCGTCGATTGAGCCTCACGCTTCGGGTCATATTATTGAGCAACAGCAACTTGCTGAAAAAATCCTTGAAAACGGTTTTGCCTACGAATCAAACGGTTCGATATATTTCGACATTCAAAAATATCAAGAGAAATACCACTACGGCAAACTCTCAGGTCGCAATGTGGAAGACCTTTTGGAAAAAACCCGCACACTCGACGGTCAGGACGAGAAACACAACCAATGCGATTTTGCACTTTGGAAAAAAGCCTCGCCCACACACATTATGCATTGGCCGAGCAAATGGAGCGAAGGTTTCCCTGGATGGCATTTGGAGTGCAGCGCAATGTCTATCAAATACTTAGGCGAGGAGTTCGACATTCATGGCGGCGGTATCGACTTGCAGTTTCCGCATCATGAATGTGAGATTGCTCAAACCACAGCCGCTCTCGGACACGATTCGGTAAAATATTGGCTTCACAACAATATGATTACCATCAACGGCAAAAAAATGGGCAAGAGCCTCGGCAACGCTATGTCGTTGGAACAATTTTTTGCTGGCGATCACGAACTGTTGGAACAGCCTTACAGCCCTATGACGGTGCGATTCTTTATCCTTCAAGCGCATTACCGCAGCACTCTTGACTTCTCTAACGAAGCCCTCAAAGCATCGGAGAAAGGTTTGGAGAAACTACTCTCTGCTGTGGAAACGATAAGTACTTTAAAATCAGGCAATTCTTCATCGTTTGACGTAAAGAAACTCATCACCGACAGTTTCGAGGCTATCAACAACGACTTCAATACACCCGTAATGATTGCGCACCTTTTTGACGGCGTTAAGCACATCAACCTTATTAAAGATGGTAAAGAAACTATCACTGCGGATGATTTAAAAGCGTTGAAAAAATTCTACAGCGATGTATGTTTCGAAATATTAGGACTTTTGCCGCAGGGTAGGGGAGAGGGCAGTCAAGACGACCGATACAAAAAAGTAATCGGCAATCTTGTTGATATGGTTCAAACTATCCGCAAAGATGCCCGCGCCGAAAAGAACTACGCACTCAGCGACAAACTTCGCGACGACCTCAAAGCCGCAGGAGTATCTGTAAAAGATACCCGCGACGGCTACGAATGGGAACTCTAAATATTATGCTTCGCGTTTTAGCACCTGCCTTATCTTTTTCATATAGATGAGGCAGGCGAGAGCGAAGTAAACAACTGTTTGAATAGCAATACCTTTCATCTCAAAACTTACATCAGATATTGAAGCGCCCATACCTGTTATGCGCATATAGGCATTCAAACCGAATGTTGACGGGAATAGGTACGAGAAATATCTAATGCCATCGGGAATAGCCGAGCCTGGCCACGAAAGTCCGCACATAAAGTATAGCGGCAGCGACATAAACACAAATATCAGCATACAGTCTTCACGCCTGAAAATCAGGTAACTAAGCACCATTCCGAGAAAACAGCACGCAATAACGTAGGGAATCAAAAACAGTATAAAATCCCAATAATGTCCAAGTTGCGGCAAGCCAAAAAGTTTGGTGATAACGATGAATGCATAAAGTCCGTGAACGATGTATAACATCAAGTAAAAGAGCATTTTACCTAATACAATCTCTATTGAGTTTTTGTAGAAATGGTTTATAGGAATCACAAAACCTCTGTTTCGTTCTCGGCTTCGTCCCATACTCATTCCAATGCCGAGAAATAGCGATTGTTGAAAAATCATCATCAAAATAGGCGGAATCATAAACGCCGCATATCCGCCCTGAGGATTGTAGAGCGATGTGTGCACGTAGTTGATGGGAGCCGCCATAATCTCAGCCTCGCGCTCGGTGGTAGGGCGGAGGTAATTCTCTACCTTGATTTTGCGGTTCATATCGATAGATACATTAGTGCAAGCCGACGCCGCACATTTGTAATACACCATACTCATCATATTGCAGTAGAGTCCCACAGTGGTTTGTTTGCCTTGGGTAAATGCCTTAGCGAAATCCTTGTCGATGTGAATGATAGCGTATGCGTCTTGACGTTCTAATAGAGAATACGCCTCGGTCATATTGGTGCAGCATTGCACAACCTTTACATCGGGCGTGGCGTCTACATTGCGTAAAAAATCACGACTAAGTGACGATTTGCTGTCGTCAACTGCCACCACAGGCACATCGCGTTGCACTTCGGGAGAGTACACGTAAGCATAAATAATAGGGTAGGCAAGGGGCAGGATAACAACAAATAGAATAATGCCCACATCGTGAAAAACGGTTTGCAACTCGTCGTACCAAATTTTAATGATGTTCATTTTTGTGCGTTGATTAAAACAGTGCAAATATAATTAATATGCTCCAATATTGTAGCATTTTGGCTCTAAATTGTCAAACTTTGCCGTTGTTTGCTCCAAAATGCTATTTACTCTAAGAATAATTAGTTGTCAAAATTGAGTATTTTGATCTATTTGTACCCGAATTGTAGCCTTTTTTTTTGTTTATCTGTTATGGTTTTGCTGTAATTTTGCAGCGTATTAAAACATAATTGAATGACTATAAACATTGTTTTAAGGCTTCTTGGTGCGTTGGCACTGCTGATTTATGGTATGAAGACTATGAGCGACGCTCTGCAAAAAATGGCGGGCTCTGGTCTTAGGCATATTCTCGGTCGTATGACCTCAAACCGTTTTACTGGTATGCTCACGGGCACTTTTGTAACGTGCGCAGTTCAGTCGTCGTCGGCAACAACGGTTATGACTGTGTCGTTTGTTTCGGCGGGATTACTCACTCTGGCTCAGGCTATTTCGGTAATAATGGGCGCAAATATCGGCACTACGCTTACGGCGTGGATAATGTCGTTTGGATATAATGTAGACCTTACCAATGTGGTTTTCCCCTCGTTTCTTGTAGGTATTGTGTTGATTTACAGACATAAACATAGAACTGCGGGTGATTTCTTGTTTGGACTTGCCTTTATGTTTTGGTCATTAGTGGTGCTCAACGGGGCTGGTAGGGATATGGATATGCAACACAACCCTTCGGTGGTGGGTTTCTTTGCTTCGTTTGATACGGGAAGTTACCTTACGATATTTGTTTTTTTGCTTGCCGGCACTATTATCACTTGTCTGGTGCAGTCGTCGGCGGCAGTAATGGCGATAACTATTTTGTTGTGTTCCACGGGCGTTCTTCCTGTCTATATGGGCATTGCGTTGGTGATGGGCGAAAACATCGGCACCACTGCCACAGCCAATCTCGCGGCACTTGGGGCGGGCATTGAGGCTCGACGGGCGGCATTGGCTCACCTATTGTTTAATGTTTTTGGGGTGATATGGGTTTTGGCTGTGTTTTATCCGTTTGTGAATATGGTTTGCTCGTTTGTGGGCTACAATCCGGCAGAATCGGGTCAGACAGAACGTTTGCCTGTGGTGCTTGCAATGTTTCACACCTGCTTTAATGTGCTGAATACTGCGCTGTTGATAGGCTTTGTGCCTGTGTTGGAGCGTATTGTGTGCCGCATTTTGCCCAATAAAAATGCATCAAAGCCTGTTTCGTCGCTTAGGTTTATAAGCAGCGGACTAATGGCAACTCCCGAAATATCTGTTTATCAGGCACAAAAAGAGGTTATTCTTTATGCAGAACGTATGCAGCGTATGTTTGGAATGGTGTGCGTTTTGCTCGACGAAAAAGACGAGAAAGAGTTTGAATGGCAATATGCTCGCATTACCAAATACGAGAATATCGCTGATAATATGGAAGTTGAGATTACAGCCTACCTCAAAAAAGTGAGTATGGACCATCTCTCCGACGATACCAAAGATAAGATTCAGATAATGCTCAATCAGACGGGCGAGTTGGAATCTATTGGTGACGCCTGCTACAAAACAGCCAAAGCAATTAGCCGCCTACGCAATGGTCGCGAAGATTTTTCTGACAAGCAATACGAAGGTTTGCACGAGATAATGCGCCTTGTAAATGAGGCAATTACACAAATGATGGTGGTGGTGGGCGGACGTCGCAGCGACCTTACTATCGACCATTCGCAAGCCATTGAAAACGACATCAATGCTCTCCGCGATCGCCTTAAAAACGATGCTATCAATGCCGTTAACGACCGCCTGTGCTCATCTGCATTGGGTTCGCTTTATAGCGACATTGTGTCTGATTGCGAAAAAGTCGGCGACTATGTAATGAATGTGGTGGAGGTGCGCCTTGGTAAACGCCTGTTGAGTTACCGTGGATTGTATGTTAATATAGATAAAAAGTCGGTTACAGTTGATGGCGTACCTGCTGGACTTACCCGCACGGAGTTCGACCTTTTGAGTCTTTTGCTTGTGAATAGAGGTAAGGTGCTTACACGCACGCAGTTGTTGAATAGTATATGGTCGGATGTGGTGGTAAGTGAGCGCACTGTCAACATCAACATCACCCGTCTGCGCAAAAAACTCGGCGTTTATGCCCGCAATATCGAAAGCCGCCCTGGTTTTGGTTATCTGTTTAATGGTGATTTATAGGCAGTTCTTTTTTTACGGCTTATAATCCACATATTTAAAGGCGTGGGCTATGCGGGAGAGGACGGTGAGAGGCAGAAGGCAGATTACCAACAATGCCACTATCGAGGACCAAGCATATACAAGTTTGAATCCGTTGAGGGCTTGGTTTACATAGAGCATATAATAATGCCTCAATGGTGAAATCCACGCAAGATACTGAAACACAGGCTTCATTGCTGTGAGTGGAAATGTAAATCCGCTTATCGATATTTGCAGCACTCCAAACAGCGAACAAGCACTCATACCCATTCGCAATGTGAGGAAAATGCCAAAAAAGAATACCGCCAACGCCTGCGATGCAAATACGCACAAAAGTCCTGCGCAAATAATGCGTATCAGGCTGACATTTAGCGGAAAATCTAAAAATTTATAAAAATAAACGTCTATCAAAATCATTATCAGGCAATAGAGAAGTGTCTGCGGCCAAAGTTTTCCGGCAAGGGCAATGGTCGACGATTCGCCTGCCATTTCAAAAAGTTCTTTTTGTGTACCCATTTTCCACTCGTAACCTATCGTGTATGCGGTAAATATCATTATGATGAGGAAGAAAAGTCCCGGCACAACTATATTATTAAGGTATACCGAATAGTTGAGGGTAGGGTTGTTGAGCGGGTGAGTTTCGATGGTGATAGGTTGAAGAATGCCCATCATTAGGTTTGGCGACACGCCTTTGGCAGTGAGAGTGGCACGTGTGATGGCAAGTCCGGCGAGTTCCGACGTGGTTTGAAGGTCTTTCATCAATAGGCTACCAGCGGCATAATAAGTGTCGGCGGTGTAAAACGAAATTTCGGGTTGGCGGCTTGCGAGGGCGCGGTCGGTGGTGTTGCGCGGAATATAGAAGAATGCGTAAATTTCGCCTTTCTGCATTGCCTTGCGTGCTTCGGAAAAACTGCCAAAATGAGCCACAATGTCGGTGTTTTGCATTGCACCGAGTATGCGTACAATGCTGCGTGAGGTTGATGTGTTGTCTTCGTCTACCACTCCGCAAGGCATTTTGGTGGGTATTCCGCTGCGCATTATTTGCGTAAAGTATATTAGGCAAAATAGCGGCGCAATTATTATAACAAACAGATACATAGGACGATGCGAGAAAATCTCTATCTCGCGCAATCCTATCCGCCATATCCGCAAAAATACCTCTTTCATTATGAATTCTGAATTGTTAATTATGAATTATGCATTATGCATTATTTCAATATTGCCGACATTCCTATGCAAAGACCATCTACTTCGCTTTGGTTGAGGGGTTTGGCTTGAACTTCAAAAGTTTTAAGGTCGTATTTGTCTAATGCTTTGGTGGCTTTCCAAGTGGCAAAGTTGCCCACGTTTTTCATGCGCGAAATTTTTACGTCAACGGTTTTGTCGAGGGCGGGAATGTACACCTGTTTTTGGTCGTTGACCTTGATTCCAGGCAAGAAATCTTCGCGAACCGAGAACACAAACCAATAATCGTTGGTTTTAGAGATGCTCATAATGGGAGAACCTGTGCCCACAAGTTCGCCAAGTTGGGGATATATTTCGGTGATTTCGCCGTCGGCAGTGGCAATTAGCACCATTTCGTCGATGTAAGATGAAACCTCCGATACAGCACCTTTGGCTCGTTCTACCTGAGCGCGTGCTGCTGCTTTGTCTTCTTCTTGAGCACCGTTTACAGCCATATCGTACTGACTTTTGGCGGCTTTTTCGGTGGCAGCCATTGCGTCGTAGTTGGCTTTTGCTTCGTCGCGTTTTTGCGCTGCGATTACCCCTTCTTTATAAAGATTTTCGGCCCGTTCGTAGGTTGATTTGGCAAGTTCCAAGCCTGCTTTTGCTTTCTGCCACATTTCAAATGCGCCTTGAATCTGTTCTTGACGCGCACCGTTTTGAGCCTTGTTTTCGATGGCTTTGGCGGCAGAATATGCGGCGTTGGCTTGCGAAAGTTTTGCCATAATGTCGGGTGCTTCGAGAATTGCGAGTGTGTCGCCCTTCTTTACTCGGTCGCCCTCTTCAAAACGGATTTCGGCTACGCGTCCAGGTACTTTTGACGATACGCGATAATCGGTGGCATCTACCTCGCCTTGAATAATCTCTTCGGGGTCGGTTTTGGTTAATCCGATAATAATCACTACTGCGATTACGGCTAAAATCACCGCAGCAAACAAAAGATTTGCCGTTACTTTTCTGTTCATAGTATATCTTAAATTACTAATTGTTAATCACTTATCTATAATTAATTGTGAATTATGAATTGTTAATTCCCAATTCTCAACTGTCCAGTAGCCTTATTTAAGTACAACTGAGCAAGTTTAAGGTCGATTTTTGCTTGAACCATCGTCGATTGCGCTTGTAACCACGCAGTTTCAGCAAGTAGCACGTTCGACACTGGTATAACTCCCTCTTTTAATCCCACATTGGCATAATGGAGATTTTCGTGTGCCGATTGAAGACTCTTTTGCGCTGTGCTGAGGCGTTTGGCTGCCTCTATCACGTGTTGCGACGATTGTTTTACTTGAAGTTCAATCTTTTCCTGAGTTTCTTCCAACTTGTACGATGCTTTTTCGGCTTCGAGTTTGGCAGCGCGAGTCTTGTAGATGCGTTCTCCGCCTGTTATGATGGGGATTTTTACGCCGATACCCACTGTCCACATACCCTTCATCTTGTTTTCAAAACCATTGAAACAGTTGGGGTTTGTCCACGTGTAACCACCTGTGAGAGCCACATTTGGGAGAAATTCTGCACGGGCAACCTTTACCTTCTGTTCGTAAATCTTGCTGGCAAGTTGCAACGAATTTAGTTCAGGACGGTCAACTGCTTTGCCGTCAACATTCAGAGTGTCAATGTTTTCTGCCTCCGAGATATCGGTCAACAAAAGAATATCGCTTTGGTCGGCATCTTCAAGGGTAAATTCAGTTTCAAAAGGCATTCCGCATATTTGGCAAAGGAGCATTTTACAAAGTGCAAGACCGTTATCTACTTGAATCAAAGTAACCTCAGCCTCGTTTAATTTAACTTTTACATTAAGTACGTCGGCTTTGGTGGCAAACCCTTGTTCCTCCATTTTTTCTACATTCGCCTCCAATGTGCGGAGTGATTGTGCATAACTCTCTGCCAAGCGTTTTTTGCTTTCGAGCGAAACTATCTGCCAATAGGCTTCGTCCACTTTTACTATAATCTCTTGATTATCAAGTGTTTCTTTATTTTTTTCTACTTGCAATAGATAATCGGTTATCTTGTTGTAAGCCACAATTTTACCGCCCATATAGATGGGTTGGGTAAGCATTATCGAGGCAAGAAATATATTGTGCGTGTTGAGGGTGAGCGCGTCGGCAATTTCGCCACCTACACCAGCTATGGGGGCAAGGCTCTGCTCTAATCTGCTCGGACTTTGGAGTGTCTGCATCAACTGCGGCACATAATTCTGCATTGCGCCTTGAAACATCTGAGCCACTTGCGGATTGGATTGCAAGTATTGCAAAAACTGCGGATTCTGCTGCAACTGTTGAATGTTTTGTTGCAATTGCTCGGCAAAATTATTTTTTACATCTTGAATCTGACCTGCAATATTGCCGCCCATTCCGCGGAGTTTTTGTTCTTGCTCTTCGCTGATGAGGTTGATGTTTTTGCTGGTGTAGACGTATGCGCCCACGGCGTTGACCCTTGGAAGGTATTTAGAGAAAGCCGCTTTCTTGTTGTTTTCGGCAATTTCGCGGTCAATCTCGCTCATACGCAAGTCTTTGTTGTTGTGGATAGCCATAGCGCGGCAACTATCTAATGTTAGCACCCTTTGTGCATTTGCCGAAATGCTTATCAGCATTGCCGCCGCTATGATGTAGAACTTTTTCATTACGCTTTTTAATTTTTTGCAAATGTACGGCAAAAAGCGTTACACCGTTATCTAAAAACAAAGGGAAAATTGGAGCAAATAACGGAAAATGACGGACTTTTTAGATTGAAAACCATAATTATTGGTAAATTTCAAAGATTTTTATTTGGTTGATTATTTCGTATATTTGTGCGTATGATTAAAGGTGAAAAAAAACCGAATAAATTTTTAATTATTTTATGGAATATTTGTTAATCCTTACTCTATATGGCGAAATTAAAAATTTTGTGAAACCATTAAAATTATAGCATTATGAAGTTAAAATTTTTAGCATTAACCGTTTTAATGTCGGTTTTTAGTTACGGAGCCTACTCGCAGATTACTTATGGCAAACCTATGTCTCGAGCCTTTGCGGGTAAAACACAGGGAGGCAAAACAGGATTGAAACCTTCTGTGAGCAAAATTTCGCAGGGTAACGTCACAAACTCTAACTCAACCACTTCGTCTGCCGCACAGTTTACTAATGAGCAGATAGCTAAAGCCAACACTGCAAAAGACGCATCTTATCTTACTCAAGCCGAAAAAGATGTTATTTTATATTGCAACCTTGCACGTTTAGACGGACCAACTTTTATCAATCAGTATCTTGGCAAGTTGAAAGGTTCGTCTAATACTTACGAAAAATCGCTTCTTGAAGATTTGGCAACCATTAAGAATTTGCCAATGCTCAAACCCAACAGCAAGTTGGCTAAGGCTGCCAAGTATCACGTCGATGATATAGGTCCTAAGGGTTTGGTTCAGCACGAATCTTCTGACGGCACCAACTGCGGCAACCGTGTGCGTAAATATTATAAAGGTGGATACATCGGCGAAAATATCGATTTTGGTCCTTCGGCAGCTATGGATATTGTTTTAGACTTGCTTGTTGACGAAGACGTAGAGGGCGCTGGACACCGCAAAAATATTCTCAACCTCAATTTTACCCGCATAGGTGTTTCTATAGGTGCTCACAGTGAATACAGAAATTGTTGTGTTCAAGATTTTGCCGATTCTGCCGGTGATACCGAAGACAATAATGTAAAACCAGACAACAACAATAATAATAATAATGTAACCCCCAACCGTCCAAGCAACGACCGTCCAAACAACAACCGTTACGATGACGAGGATGACGACGATGATTATTACTGTGATAATTACGGTGATGATGACGACGACGATCTCTATGATGATGATGATATTGATCAATGGATTTCCAGTTTGTTTGACGACGATGATTATTGCGACGACGACGATGATTATTACAGCGATGATTATTGCGACGAAGAGGAAGACTATTTCGACGACGACGATTGCAACTATTACGACGACGATGAGGATTACGATTATTATGATGGTTGGGATTTTTAAATAAAACTCTATGATTATAAGGTATTTATCATTATCACTCCTTTTAACAGTTTGCGCATTTACCCTTAATGCGCAAACTATTGAGGAGAAAATAGCCGAATGTGAAAAGTATTGGGATCCCGAAGTGCTTAAGCGTGCCAATACTGCCAAGGATGCAGATTATCTCAGCGAGATTAGCAAACAGAGTATCTATTTTGCCAACCTTGCCCGTTTTGACGGACCGCTTTTTGCTAAAACCTTTATGGCTACTATGTGCAGCGATTGGGAAACCAACACAAGTGAAAATTTCAAGACATTGAAAGAAGACCTTGCCAAGTCGGTGGGATTATTTCCTTTGCGTCCCGATCCTGGTTTGACTGCTGCTGCTCAGTCGCACGCCGAAGATGACAAAAAAGACGCTCATACTTCTGGCGACGGCACCAGCTGTACTCAACGAGTGGCTGTGAAATTTAAATGTCGCAACTATGGTGCTGAAAATATAGCTTGGGGCAGATATACAAACGGTCTGCAGCCCATTATTCAATGGCTTATCGACAACGGCAATGCTCCTCACTACGGACACCGCCGCCATATACTTGGACCCGGATACACCAATTTGGGCGTAGGGTTGTCGTGTAATCCTTCCGATGGTGGCTGCTGTATGGTGCAAGATTTTGGACGCTATCGCGACGAGGAGGTTTTGGATTACATATACAAAAATTTTCCCGAGCGCCTGATTAAGTTGGCCGATGTGGCGCGTAACGTTGATTATATGAACGAGAAGGAAAAAGACCTAATTATGATAGCCAATGTGGCAAGGCTTGATCTTCGGTTGTTTAATCAAAAGGTGATGAAGGAACTTAATCCCGAACCCGATACCGCTATTATTCATTATATTGAATCAAAATATGATGTGCCTATGTGCCTCCTGTATCCCGACCGTAGGGTGCAGAATTTTGCTTACGAGCGCGTATCTTCGGAAGATTTTGTGCCTTTTGAACCTGTTTTAACTGATACTCAAGATAAAAGATGGAATTGGAGGCAGTCGTATGGTTGGAACTGTACATTGTGGACTATTCTGTTTTCGAGGGCTCTTTACGATGAGGTTAACTATTCTGTGGGATACAAGTTTGCATATAGTCCCACAAAAGGATATGCTTTTACGCAGTATGTTTGGCATACCAAATCAGACGAAGGTTGGGATTATAAACTCACTTCCGAACTATATCAGCCATCAAATAATGATAAGCCCAATCCAAATAGTTTTCCTGTAAATGATTCTGTAGAACCTATTGTGCCTGTAGAACCACCTTCTAACGGCAACAAAGTTCGCCCCATTTTAGACGCTGTATACGAAGAGGGCACGGCTGTTCCCGCCGAAGAAGAAGAGTATAACGATGACGACGACGATTATTACGACGATGATGACGATGATGAAGAATATGACGACGACGATGAAGAATATGACGATGAAGAATATGATGACAACGATGAAGAAGATGATGAATATCATCACCATCCCGGTCACCATCATCACCACCATCACCATTACAACCGTTATTAATGAATAAATAATTTATTAAATATTATAAATTTATGAAAAAGTATTTAATGTTTTTCTTTATGTCTGTGCTGTGCTTTGCTGCTAATGCGCAGACGTTTTACGAAGTACAGTACTACGATGTGTACGAAAAGGAAAATTACCTCGGTTTAATGACCTATTGGAACAACGACAGATGCACAATGCGTTGTATCCCAATGAGCGGCGAAGATGTTTATTGGGAATGTTCTTATTCGGCTTCTTTTGATAAAGAAGACGGTGTTAACTATATGATTTTTAGCCCTGTTCCCGAAAAAGGGAAGGAAAATCTCGCTTATCCTTACTTTGCTTGGACATGGACAAAAAGCAACGCTTCTGACCAATCAGAAACTCCTTTGGTATTCTTCGATGCCGAAGACGAAGATGAAGAGATGGTAGAGGCTAAATATTTTGATGAAATCGACCTCGCTGATATGGACGAAGAGTATATCGGACAGTTTTACGACAAATCTGAAAGAATGTACACTGTTATTACACAGGCTTGCAATCTTGTTAATAATCAAAGACCTGAACCACAAAGACCGTCTAACAACGATAACAACAACGTTAATCCAACACCAACACCAACTCCCTCTCCCTCACAGCCAGTCAACAACAGCGCCGCTGTTACAATGCACTTTGTAATGGTGGCTGCCACCAAAGACGAGAGTATTGGCGAAAGCGTTCAAACCGACCTCCAACTTGCTCAGCCTAAGTTTCGTGAGTATGCCAACAACCTTGGAATCGAGTACAAAGAGCATATAATTTCGGGTAACTCGTTTAATAAGAACAACATAATGAACACTCTCAATGGTATCAACGCCGCCAAAAACGATATTATAGTGTTTCTCTATTCGGGACACGGTTTCCGTTTCGACGACGATACCGATGCCTATCCCCGTATGTATCTTGCTTACGATGAGGATGTTAATGCCTATAATTATCTTGGTGTAACTGATGTTTACAATCTTCTTGTTAAGAAAAACGCCCGCCTTACTATAGTGCTCACCGACTGTTGCAATTCTAATTATGGCGCTACACGTCAAGAGGTTGAAGGCTCGGGTTTGAAATCGCGCGGTCACAACAATTACGACGTAAAAAAACTCGAAAAACTCTTTATTACATCTTCGGGTAGCGTTAAGGCCACAGCAGCAAAAGCAGGTCAATATGCATTGTGCGATGCTCAGGGCGGTTTCTTATTGACATCGTTTCTCAACAACATCAACTCGGCAATAAGCGCAGTTTCGAGCGAAGTGCCATCGTGGCAGACTATTCTCGACAATGCAAGCAATTATGTAAAAAACAAAACATCAAATGATTACGGCGAAGATGGCAATTCTGATCCACAAGTTGTGGTAAAAAGCGTTAATATTAAGTAGCTAATGATTAAATGAAATCCCGAGTAGCGATATTGTTATTAGTATTGTCGTTTTCGCAGTCAATGGCGCAAGAGGATGCTATTCAATTAAAAATAGATAGCCTTCTTGCGATTATTACGCCAAATATGTCAGACACCGCCAAGGCAGGTATTTATCATAGCATTGGTGCTCTATCAGATAATATGGACACTACAATTAAATATGCATCGCTTTCAAATGCCTTATGCTATGAAAAATATATGCTATTATTGGCGACAACTATTACAATATTGGCTCGGGATATTATTTACAAGACCGTTCGCGCGAGGCATTAGATTATTTTTTTAGATCTCTATATGGCAATGGCTTCCAAAAACGACGAAAGGCCTTACGCCGATTAATATCTTGCATACTTGACAGAAGATCTGCGTTAATTGACTGCTTCGGATTATTATTCTCTTCTTTCTAATGTATACCGAAACCTTGGCGATTATAAAAACGCTTTAGAAGCCTCTGACAAAATGCACGAATACTGAGCTTCGGCTATTAATGATAGCACAATGAACGCTGTGGCTAAGTTTCGTGCCGAGCAAGAAATCAAGATTCATCGCTCCGAAGCCGAAGCCAAACAAACTCTTATGCGGATTATTATAATTGCACTCTTTGTTGGATTTGTGCTTGCCTCGCTAATGGTCTTCTATATTATAAAGGACAAGCCTCGCGACATTGTTAGCGGTGATTTTTTCTATGTGGCAAGTTGCGGAAAGTATAACGTATTGATTACCGCTGACTGCACAGGACACGGTATTCCCGGAGTGTTTCTTTCTATGCTCGGCATTTCTGCGTTGAAAGAGTTTAGCGTTACCGAATGGCGCAACGGTTGTCCGCAAGTTGATGATATGACGCTGATAGGGGTGAGGGTGTAATTACCCGATTATTTCTCGAATCCAGTAGGATTTGCCAAGTTTTCGTACGAAATTAAATCCACTTTTGCCGAACCTACCAAGAGGCTCATCTGAGCGCGGATAGGAATTTTGTTGTCGTCGGCTGATATCCAAAGTTTGAGAGCGTCCTTGTCGGTAAATACGCCCGAAACCTCTACCACAGGCACAAACTTGTAGCATTTTATTTTGCCGAGTTTGCCCATTTTTAGCGTTTCTGTTTCAACGTATTTTACTTGCAAAGCCCATTCTTCATTACCAAACCAAGTGTTTACCGATATTATCTGACCCTTGTAGAGTTTGCTCAAATCCATTGTGCGGAGGTAGTATGCCGCAGAAACAATATCATAGCAGTTTGCTTTCACCTTGTGGTCGCCCGATTTGGTGCTGTTGATAGAGTTGTTCTCGTGATCGAATGTAACTGTAATCTTGCGGTTGTAAGATGAACCTTCGCGAACATCTTCTAACGATTTGTAAGGCAAACACTTGTTATTTGGATCCATCCACGATTGATAGTCTTCGCTGATTTTGTAAATTTTGTCTACGAGACCCACCGTTTTGCCGAATGCCTTAACGTGCATTATCTGTTTACCTTCGTAGGTTAGAGCGCGAGTTTCGAGACTCATTTTTGCGCCAGTTACAAAGGCGTAATAGATTTCGTAGGTGAGTTTCTCTTTTGGACCAAACGCAGGTGGTATCTGCGCCGAGGCAAATAGTGCCGAAGTCATAAGTAGTACGGTTAATAATATGGTTTTCATTATGTTAGTGTTTTAAAACGTTTTTATTTGATATAACTGCAATAAAGTCTTTCAAGTAAAACGGCTCAAAATAAGCCACGTCTACAAATTGGTTGTTAACATACTGATTGTAGGTTAGTTGAGCCATATAGTCGGCAGATGGAGCAATTTCAGTGGCAAATACCGCTTTCGGGTTTTTGATTATGCCACTTATCTTGGCTGCCGCATTGCCTGTAAATACAACGTATTTGTCTTTAAAATATTCTGCATAACTTTCGTGGGTGATAATCTCGGCTTGACAAGCACGTAAACAATTGTTGTTCAGGTCAAAAACCTCGGAATATACCTCGTTTCTGCCAGCGTCTAATGTGGCGCAGACCACCGTCTCGGGGCTCTTGATAAACTCCTTATTATTAACAACTTTTAACGCCATTGCTTGCAAAGTGTCAACAGCAATTAACTTTATGCCCGATTGGTATGCCATTCCTTTGGCGGTGGATGTGCCTATGCGCAGTCCTGTGTACGAGCCCGGTCCCTTGCTGATGGCTACTCCCGACAAGTCACTCACTTTTAAGTTGTTCTCTTTTAATATGTCCTCTATATATCGCGAAACTGCCGAAGCGTGATTGCGTTCGTGATTCTCTTTTAGCGTAATGGTTTCGGCATTGCGGCTAAGCGATACCGAACAGATGTCGGTAGAGGTTTCTATGTTGATGAAATAGTTTAGATTCATTATCGTAACGTACTGTTAATGTTATTCTTCTTCATCGTAGTAAAATTGGTAAAACTTCATTCCAGTTTCGGGGTCGACACCTCGGCTAATTCGGCTTTCGTCGCCGTGAATATAGATGTGGAAGTTTTTGTCGAGTTTTATTACGCTCTTCATTTTGGTCTGCTGTTTTTTGGCGGCATTTTCCGATACACCGAAATTGTCTTCAAACTCTACGTTCTTTTCTTCGGCGTATTGCTGTTTGTATTCGTTAAATGCCTCAATTACTTCGGGTTGCGAAAGCACGTTCTCCTCAAAATCTTGCTTGTCGAATTTCTCGTTTTCTTTGAAATATTTTTTCGACTTGTTGAGCATAGCAATTTGTTCAGGTTTTTCCACCTCGTGCTCCTCGTTGTAAACCTCCTCCACAAAGTCTTTGCAGAGTTCCATATATTTCTGAGTCTGATAAAAATCGTCTTTGCGCTGCTCTATGCCGAGAAAGTCGGTGCGCCAATATTGCGCCTCGCTCTGCTTGTTCACATTGTCGATGATGTTGATTTTGTAGCCAAAATCTTGCTCTGTATTGTAGATGAGGCAGGCTTTGTCTATTTTGTTGAGGTTGATACCCTCTTCTATCTTTATGTCAAAACGGTTGCCGCTGATGTCGATACGCAAGAAATCTTGTTTGGTTTCCGATTTGAAAATTCCCACTGCGTCAACAAGTTCGTCATCTACCACAAGGTCGGAGAAAGTGGCAATGTAGAGGTCGCCCGCTTTGATTTTTGGGTGGGAGCCAGCGTCGTACAATTTGGCTGCTATGGCTTTGCTTTCGGGAATAAAGTATTCCTCGCTACTAAATATGTTGTTGATGGCAGTGTACACCTCGTTGTTGTCGGGCTGGCCTTTGGGCGTAAAATTGTAGAATGCCTCGTTGCTGAAATGTCCAAGAAAAAAGCCTTTGAGCATCTCCATAATAGAGTCGTTCAACATCAATTCTGTGTCGGAGAGAACCAACTGTTCTTCACGGGCTTTGTTGCCTGTTTTGTGAAGTATTACTTTATTTAATTTAGCGTTGCTGAAATCGAGCATTTTAATTCATTTTTTTGTTGTTACAAAGGTACATATTTTTTTTTATTAATAACGTATCTTCTCGAAATTCTCGCCAAACACGCCAGCCACTTTTGCCACCGAAATAAATGCGTGTGTGTCGGTTTCGTCTATAATCTTCATTATCTTAGAGTAATCCATCTTGCGGGCAATCACTATTATCACCTCGATAGGCTGTTTTGAATAATATCCGTGACCGTCAACAAGCGTTACGCCGCGACCTACTTCGCTCGAAATCCTTGCCGCTATCTCGTTGCTGTGCCTACTAAAAACAGTAAATTGATACGATTGACGCCGTCCATCTAACAATTGGTCAAGTACATACGAGAAAACAAACATCACCACGTAGCCATATACTATTTTCTCTACCGAATGAAATATCAAAAACGATGAGGCAATCACAATAAGGTCGTGATAGAGAATTATTTTGCCCGGCGAAATATTTTTACGTTTGGTAATCATAAAGGCGAGAATGTCTACACCGCCCGTGTTGCCGCCATTAAAAAAGGTTATCGACGTGGCAAAAGCCGAAAGTCCTGCTGCAATAAGCGAACACATAAATGCATCATCAACAAGAGGTTTCTCAAACCATCCGTCCATCATCATAAAGAACACCGCGATGCCAACGAACCCAAACACCGAGTTGAGGGCAAATTTCAAGTCGATAATCTTGCTTGCCGCCAACACTAATACCGTATTAATAATAATGATGGATATACCAGTAGGGAAACCGCTTGCAAAATATATCAGAGCGGCAATACCCGACACACCTCCGCCCGTAATCTGCGACGGAATCAAAAATGCCGACCACGCAAACGCGTAGAGAAACAATCCGAATGTTATAAACACGTAGTTTTTAGCGTGTTGCTTAATTAGTTTTGCAATATCCATATTTTTATATTTTAATAACGAAGGTAGAGATTTTTTTTTGAGAATAAAAATAAATCGGTATATTTACAGCGGAAAAAATAAGATGATTATCTATGGAAACAACAATGAGCCATAATCCCACAGTGATGCACTATTGGAATAAGGTTAAAGATTGGACCTCGAGAATTCTCAAAAATTAGAATTAGGCCTTATGCTAATGGAGAGCGTTAAAACTGCCTTTACAACAGATAGCAACGAAAAAGATCTATGGGAAAAAAAATGTGGAACGAACCTGTAACACCTTATACCAAAGAAGAAATAAACGCACGAATTGATCAATCAGAACGGGAATTGGCGGCGCTACTTGGTCAAGATAGAGAAGAAGTATTTCGCGAACTTGAAGACGTATTCGCTCTTGAAGATGTAGAAACAAAAATGGAATATGAAATGGTGTAGACGATATGAAGAGAGTTATATGGACACCGTTTGCCAATAGTGAAATGTTCAAAACAGCGTTATATATAAAAAATACTTTTGGTAAAACAGCGAAAGATAAGTTTGTTAAAGCAGTTATTAATGCCAATAAATTAATAAGTTCCAATCCTTTTATAGAAAAATGTAATAAGATTATTTATTGTGATAATGTAGACCATATATCAATAGTTGATTTTTGGGATTGTCGGCGCGACCCTAACGCCCTTGTCTCGCAAGTAACATAAATTCTTCAACCATCTGAAACTTACATTTTTACAGCGATAGGATAATTTTTATAAAAAAAAATCGTTTTTATCAATACGCTATAACAAAAATTATTATTACCTTTATGCCTGAATTTTAAAATAGATTCTTCTAATATGGACAGAATACAGATAGCCGGAACAGACAAATCGCCGGAGGTTGATTTTAATCCTGCCGAGGGTACTCTTATGCTCAAAGGCCGCTCACTTGTAGAGGATTCCGAAAGTTTCTACCTCCCTCTCGTGGAATGGATTCAAAAATATATCGAAAACCCAAAGGAGGGTACTATTATTGACTTTAAGTTTGAGTACTTTAATACAAGTTGTTCTAAGTGGCTCATTACCATCACAAAGGCACTCAAAACCCTTTACGAAAAAGATCCTTCTACGCAAATTAATTGGTATTATGAAGACGACGACGTGCTTGAGTACGGCGAAGTAATCTGCGACCTCGTGGATATTCCTATCAATATGATTGATATGGAACCCGAAGAGGAAGAATTGTAATTGGTTATAGTGGTTATTTGATTATTATGAGACGGATTCCTTGGCTCGACTGCGGATCCGTTTTTTTTGTTCCTATACTTTATGGCAGCTAACTATCTAAAAGACTTTATTCAGCAACTCAGCAATTTAGACGAACTGAAAACTATCGATTGCTTTGTTGACCCCGTGCTTCAGATATCTGAGTTTAGCGATCGCGAGTGCAAGCAGCCCGGCGGCGGCAAGGCTCTTTTGTTTACCAACACCGGCACCGATTTCCCTGTGGTTACCAATATCTACGGCAGTCTTAAACGTATCTGCGCCGCTCTCCGTTGCAACAATCTGAGCGACAAGGAAAATGAAATCAAGCAGTTTTTTGAGATGCTCACCGCTCCTAAGGATACTTTGGCTAAGAAACTATCCACGCTGCCTAAGTTGGGACAGATAGCAGGATTTTTCCCGAAAGTGGTTTCTGGTCGTGGTGATTGTCAGCAGGTGGTGATGCACAACCCCGACCTTTCAAAAATTCCTGTGCTGAAAACTTGGCCTTGCGATGGCGGACGATTTATCACTCTACCGATGGTCAACACTAAAGACCCACTCACTGGTGTTCGTAATCTGGGTATGTATCGTGTGCAGATTCTTACCAACGACTCTACCGCTATGCATTGGCACCGTCACAAAACTGGTGCTCGCCATTACGAGGTTTATAAATCGCTCGGCAAACGTATGCCCGTAGCCATAGCCATCGGAGGCGACCCTGTGTACGCATATTCTGCCACTGCGCCTCTGCCCGATGGAGTAGACGAGTATTTGCTTGCAGGTTTCTTACGTCACAAGCGTGTAAGCCTTGTTAAGTGCGTTACACAGCCTGAGATAGAAGTGCCTGCCGATGTGGATTTTGTAATTGAGGGATATATCGACCCTGCCGAGGAACTTGTTTGGGAGGGTCCTTTCGGTGATCATACTGGTTTCTATTCGCTTGCCGATTATTATCCAAAGGTTCACGTTACGGCAATAACTCACCGAAAAGATGCTATTTATCCTGCCACTATCGTGGGTATTCCGCCTATGGAAGATGCCTACATTGCCGTTGCCACTGAGCAGATTTTTAAGTTTCCCATCAAAGCGGCGTTTGTGCCCGAGTTGGAGGATATGCACATGCCCGACTGCGGCGTACAGCACAATATTGTTATCGCCAAAATTAATTCTCAATATCCTGGCAATGCAGTTAAGGTGAAAAATGCTCTGTGGGGAGCGGGACAGATGATGTTTAACAAAATTCTGATTGTTACTGATACCGAAGTGCCTTTGACCTCTTACAGCCAATTGTTTAAAGATTGTTTACAATATTTTGAACCTCAGCGCGACGTGTATATTGATAGGGGAGGGGTGTCGGATGTGTTAGACCATTCTTCGCGTAACTTTGCCTGTGGCGGAAAACTTATGACGGATGTTACTGCAAAGGATACAAAATCAGCGCAATGTCCAGGTAGTATTGATACAGGGAGCATTATTCACCATTTTTCTGAAATTGCTGATATTGATACCTCTTTGCTTTCGCAAGGAATATCGGTTGCTATAATATATATAAGGTGTAAGCAAAAAAACACCGTGCGCACAATAGCCGAAAACGTAGGTGCAACATCAGGTGTAAAAATAATACTTTTTGTAGATGAAGGATTGCCGCACAATGATATTAATGCAGCCTTATGGTATTCAGCCGGAAACATTGACCCCGCAACCGATTGTTATGTAATTGACAATCAATGCGGAGGCTGTCTCTGTGCCGATGCTACTGCTAAAACCTTGTCTGCCGATGGTTTTACTCGCCAATGGCCTTCCGCCGTGGTAATGGATTCCAAAACCGTGGCGGAGGTTGACATGATGCAGAATGATATTTTTGGTACAATAATACCCTCGCCGTCGCAGAGGTTTGAAAAACTCTGCAATGGAGAGGCAGTGAGGTATGCAAACAATTCCTATTCAACAAACTTATAACCAACTCCTTTGACGGTGCTGATATAGTTCTCGCCGATTTTTTCGCGGAGTTTGCGGATATGCACGTCGATGGTGCGGTCGCCAACCACAATGGTGTCGCCCCAGATGGTATTGTAAATTTCGTCGCGGGTGAATACCTTTTCGGGTTTGGAGATGAGCAACAGCAACAACTGGAACTCTTTGCGAGGCAACGCAAGTTTTTTGCCCTTGTGAGTTACGGTGTATTTCTCCTTGTCGATGATGAGGTCGCCAAGAGTGATAATTGTGGTGTCTGGTTCGGTGCTTTCGCCGTCTTCGCTAAAACCGAAACGTTTTAGCAGCGCTGTTACGCGGCTGGTGAGTACTTTCGGTTTAATGGGCTTAGAAATGTAGTCGTCGGCACCAGCCTCAAAACCAGCAATTTGCGAGTAGTCTTCGCTACGGGCAGTGAGAAATGCGATAACCGATTTATTAAGAGCGGGAATCTTGCGCAATTCTTCGCAGGTTTCAATGCCGTCCATTTGGGGCATCATCACGTCCAAGATTATCAAGTGGGGTACAATTTCTTTAGCCAACTTGATAGCGTCTTTGCCATTTGAGGCGGTAGTTACTTTGAACCCAGCTTTGGTAAGGTTGTGCGTCAGAAATACGAGAATGTCCTCTTCGTCGTCTACCAAAAGGATTTTGTAATTGTTTGATGTCTTTGCCATTTTATTCTGCTTTTTTTAGTGTGAACGAGAAAGTTGTTCCTTCGTTTATTTTGCTTTTAACGGTTATAAGTTCGCCGTGAGCTTCGATAATGTGTTTTACAATCGAAAGTCCGAGACCAGTGCCCCCGGTTTGAGAACTGCGGCTCTTGTCAACGCGGAAAAATCGCTCGAAAACTCTTTGTAAGTGGCTTTCTTCAATGCCTATTCCGTCGTCTTGAACCTCAATGAGCCATTTGTTTCCAATGTCAAATACTCCTATAGTGGTGTGGCCATTTTCTTTGCCGTAGTTGATAGAGTTTACCACGAGGTTTGACAGCACTTCGTAAATTTTTTCTTTGTCGCCTTTGCACATTGCTGCGCCCGTGGGAGCCGATGACAGCGAGAGTGTTATGTTGCGAGTTTTGGCTTTTATTTCGTAAAACTCTATAACGTCCTCGATACTTTTCTTTATATCGAAATTTTCGATAATAAGTTTCAACGCACCCGCCTCAAATTTAGAAATTGTTCCAAGGTCTTCTACTATTTTGATTAACCTTGCCACGTTTTTTTCGGCGCGGTCGAGATATTTCATGTTTATATCTTGATCTTCTAATCCGCTATCGATTAGAGTGTTGATATATCCTTGGATGTTAAATAGCGGGGTTTTTAATTCGTGCGACACATTGCCGAGAAACTCCTTGCGGTATTTTTCATTGTCTTTGAGCAGAGCAATTTCGCGAGTACGGTCTTTTGCCCATTTTGCCACGTCTTCGTTTACCTCGGCTATTATGGTGTCGAGGCTCATATCGTTTTTTTCTTTGTCGTGTCCTTTGTCGTGCTCTTTGTCGCTTGTGGGGGCTACGGGTGTGCCAGCTGCGTATACACGGGCAATGTTGCCAATAATAATTTTTTGAAACATCACGTACAGCACCACAGCCTGCACCACCAAAAGCAAAATCAGCATCACCACCTCTATGGGTTTGATTCCGCTGCTAATCATCATTGCAATGGCTTCAAGTGTCGTAAACAGCGCAGACGCTGCTACAGATAGTATTATGTGCCTCTTTTTGTCCATTTTTGTTTTATTTTGATAGGCAAATTTAATAATAAAATAATAAAACCGACAAATATTTAGCTAAAAAACTTTTTTCACCTCGGTTCCAAGTATCCGGCAACCATTGTGTGTAATGAGTATGTCATCTTCGATGCGTATACCTCCAAAATCGCTGTATGTAAGTGCTTTCTCGTAATTTATAAAGTCCGCAAAACGCTTTTCGGCTTGCCATTTTTGCATTAAATAAGGTATAAAATATATGCCGGGTTCGTTGGTGAGGGTCATATTTTCTTCTAATCCGAGGGCGTAACGCAGGTTGCAGAGTCCAAACTGAGTGCTGCGCTTGGTGTTTTGGTTGTATCCAAAATTGTCTTCACCGAGGTTTTCCATATCGTGAACGTCGAGACCGATGAGGTGTCCTATGCCATGAGGGAAGAATAGTGCGTATGCCCCTTGACTGATAATGTCGTCGGTGCTGCCTTTGAGCAATCCAACATTTTTTAATCCTTCGGTAATAACGCGGGCTGCAGTAAGGTGCACGTTGAGCCATGTTTCGCCGGGTCGGGCTGTGTTAAAAACTGCTTTTTGCGCATCAAGCACAATGTTGTAAATCTCTTTTTGTTGAGCAGAAAACTTGCCTCCAACGGGTACAGAGCGGGTCATATCGCCGGCGTAATGACTGTCGGTTTCGGCACCAATGTCGGCAAGGAGTATTCTCCCTTTTTGTAAAGGCTCTTTTGAGGCGTAAGGTTGATGAAAAATTTCGCCGTGAGTGGTTACAATTGGGGGAAACGAGTAGAAATAACCCTCTTTGAGAAAAATTCTGTATAATGATGCTCGAATCTTTTTTTCTGATTCGCAACAAGCGGGGTCGGTAACTGTGTCTATTACAAACTGTTCCATAATACCTGTAATGCTTGCGGCGCGTTCTATCTCTGCAATTTCTTGAGGTTCTTTTATTTTACGCATTGAGGCAATGGCGCTAATCAGTGCGGGCGAGTTTTCTTTTTGGTTGGAGGATATTATTGATTTTACAAAATTTTCCACCTTGCTTTGATATGGTTTTAGATAATGTATAATGGCATTATGACGTAATAAATCAGTAATTTGCCAAAGGTTACCTGAATTTTTTATTCCAGTCATTTGGGCGTATTGCTCAATGGTAGGTGTTTCGCCTGTCCAAATAATATCATCAGGTGTGGGATTATTACCAAAAAGATATTCGTTGCCGGTGTCGCAATCCAAAACGGCGCATAATTCGGGTGCGTCGATACCTATATAATATAAAAAGGTGCTGTCTTGCCTAAACGGGTAGGTATTGGATGCGTAATTATAAGGTGTTTCAAAATTTCCGGGTAAGAGAATAATTCCGTTGCCCACACTTTTCATCAATTTTTGTCGCCGAATGGCGTAGGTTTCTTTATCAAACATGGTCTTCGCAATGTTAATTTTTCGGAAAAATATACAATTTTCTAATTTTTTGCAAAAAAATGCGCGAAAAAATATTTTTGGGCAAGGCTTTTGCAAAAAGGATAAATGTAATCTATTAAAACTCTAATATCATGCCGTACAGAAGATTACCAAATACCGACGCAGCCCGAGTAAGAGCTCTAAAACGCGCTCTTGAACTCGGTAAAAAATATTCGCCCGAAACGCTTGCTTTCAAACAATCTACTTTGAACAAGATTTTGGCGTTTCTCCCTGTTTTTGAGCAGGCTATCCTAATGCAGAAAGAATCTCATACCCGTCAGGTTACCAATAGCAACGAGTATTCATCGGCGTTGAAAAAGGCGCGGTTGTATATTTCGCACTTTATACAGGTGTTTAACTTTGCCATTGTGCGTGGCGAAATCAAACCCGAGGCACGTAAGTTCTTTGGTATCAATCCAAAAGATTCGCGCGTACCCGACCTTGTCACCGAAGCCGAAGTGATTGAGTGGGGCAAACGCATTATCAAAGGCGAAAACGACCGCATTGTAAAGCGCGGCACTCCTGTGCTCAACCCTAAAATTGCCGTTGTTAAGGTATATTTCGACGAGTTTGTAGAAAAACTCAATTTTCAGAAAATGCTCCAAAGTATAAGTGTGAGGGCAAATGCCAAGGTTTCGGAGATGCGTCCCGAATGTGATGAGCTCATCACCCTACTTTGGAACGAAATTGAAAACTATTATAGCGACGAAACCCCCGCCCACAAGCGCGAACAGGCTTCTTACTACGGTGTTTCGTATGTATACCGTCCCCGTGAGCGTGCTGCGGGTCAATTGTCAGCCGCCTCGTAATGTTTTACGTAAACAGACGGTCGTCGGTATTGTGCTGCCTGCTTGGTACAATGGTAACGTTGGCAGGATTTATCGGATTGATTTGCTATGGCTTTTCGCGTTCGAGTCAAAGGCTCGACGGCATATTGCTTACCACTGCCGACGCTCTTCCAAAGGTATTGGAACGGCACGGACAGGCTTGTGTGCTTGCCGACATCTATTCCGACGACGAACTTTATATGCCCGACCTCCACGAGCGTGTGGTAAAAGGTGCTGTTACTCTTATAGTTCGATGGTCTGACGGTAGTGAAAATGTGCTTTTGGATTGGAACGGCGGAGCAAAATTTCTAAAAGCAGTTTCCGAGGGCGACTCGGTGGCAACTGCCATTCCTGCCGAATGTGTGGAGTGTGAATTAGAAATATTAGAAAACCCTGAATCTGTGCGACTTGTATCCGAAGGCAACCGAGTGTCTGCCACCTATTGCGGCAAGAGTTATTCTCTTGGCGGACGTGCTGTAAAAGGCTCGCCCACAGTGGTTCTCCGTCGCGAATATATGCACTATGGCAGCCGTGTGGCACTTGTTTACGACAAAGTTAAAACCAGCTATTACTCTGGAAGCAACTATAAAGTGTCGCGCATAACATCATATCAAACAGCAAAACAGCGCCGTGCCACCATCACCGGCGGAACTGTAATGTTCATACTGCTGATAATGATTGGCGTGGCGCTGTTTTTTGTGCCAGAAAGGAAGTATAAGGGCTAAATGGTTATTCCCTTAATCGCTTTATCTATCCTTATAAGTGATTCTTCTTTGCCTAATTGAGCCAGAATATCGAAAATGTGCGGACCTTTGCATTCGCCGCAGAGGGCAAGACGCATGGGGTTGAGCACTTTGCCAAACGATAGTTCGTTGGCTTTAATCCATTCTGATACAATGTTTTCGATATTATTTGATGTAAAATCATTGATACCTTTGAGCTCTTCGGCGGCTTTGGTAAGTATTCCGGGAGTTTCGGCTTTCCAGAATTTCTTTACGTTTACTTCGTCGTATTTTTCAGGTTCGATAAAGAAATATTCCGATTCGTGCCAAAGGTCGTGAGTATATTTAGCGCGGTCTTTTACAAGTTCGCAAATCTGCTCGGCACGGTCTTGGGGAACGTCGATACCTGCGGCTTTTGCGTCTTCGATGAGGTAAGGTGCAAGAGCCTTAGCCGATGAGCGTTCGATGTACTGCTTGTTGAACCATTTGTTTTTCTCAGGGTCGAACTTAGAGCCAGCTTTATTAACGTGCTCAAGTGTAAAGAGATGGCAGAGCTCCTCTTTGGTAAATATCTCTTGGTCGGTATTGCCTGGATTCCAGCCTAATAGAGCCATCATATTAATAAAAGCTTCAGGTAAGAAACCGTACTCTTTATAGCCCTTTGAAAATTCGCCAGTTTTGGGGTCGGTCCAGTTCATCGGGAAAACGGGGAAACCAAGACGGTCGCCATCACGTTTGCTGAGTTTGCCTTTGCCGTCGGGTTTGAGAATGAGGGGCAAGTGTGCAAACTGCGGCATTGTATCCTGCCAGCCAAATGCACGATATAATAAGAAGTGCAATGGCAAGCTTGGCAACCACTCTTCGCCGCGAATTACATGGCTGATTTTCATCAAATGGTCGTCAACTATGTTGGCAAGATGGTATGTGGGCATTCCGTCAGATTTGAACAGAACTTTGTCGTCAAGTATTGAAGTGTCGGCGTTGATTTCACCGCGGATAATATCGTGAAGAACGAGTTTTTCGTTTTCGGGCATTTTAAAACGGATAACATACTGAGCTCCACTGTCTAACAAAGCCTTTACCTCGTCGGCAGGCATTGTGAGGCTGTTTTTCATAGTGTTGCGAGTGGCGGGTCCGTAGCTCTGCACCGGTGCTTTTTCGGCTTCGAGTTTTTTGCGCATAGCTTCGAGTTCTTCAGGAGTGTCGAATGCGTAATATGCATTACCGCTATCTACTAATTGCATAGCGTATTGGCGGTAGAGGTGCTTGCGGTCGCTTTGTCGGTATGGACCGTATTCGCCGCCCTTGATGTCGCTCTCGTCAACATCGAGACCTATCCATTCCAACGATTTTACAATATATTCCTCAGCACCTGGCACAAAGCGTGTTTGGTCGGTGTCTTCAATTCGGAGAATAAATTTGCCGTTGTGCTTGCGGGCAAATAGATAGTTGAAAAGTGCGGTGCGCACGCCGCCGAGATGCAGTCCTCCTGTTGGACTTGGCGCAAATCTCACTCTTACTTCTTGGTTTTCCATTATTATTTCTTGAGATATTTTGTTACAAGATAATCGTCCTTCATCAGTTTTTTCACGCGCTCAAGTTCTTCGGGAGTGTTAACCGAGTAGGTAACCTCGTCGGTCATGCTCATACGCACGAGGTAGCCAGTTTCAAGAACGCGGAGAAGGTCAATACATTCGGTGATTTCGAGGGGCGACGGAACTGCAGAGTTGAACTCTTCGATAAAGTCTCTGCGAAAAACATCTATACCGAGTAGTTTTAAGCGAGGACATGCGTTAGTTCCGCGTATTGCCGACGGAATTGGTTCGCGCGAAAAGTAAAGGGCATTGTTGTTGGCATCTACCACCACTTTAATTTCGTTGGGGTCGCGGAAAATCTCGTCCGAAGTAATTTCTGCCATAAGCGAAGCTGCTTGGAGGTCAGGTTCCATAATCATCGGGCTGATGGCGCATCCTACGTGATTAGATGTTACCATAGGTTCGTCGCTCTGGATGAGCACCACGATATCGTATCTGAGTTTTTCGATTTCCTCAATAGCTTTTACGGCTTCTACCACGCGGTCGATAGCTCCTATGTGGCTCTCTTTGGTTTTGATGCAGTTACCTCCGATAGATTCGATATAGTCAATAATTTCTTGGTCGTCGGTGGCTACATACACGTCGGCAAAGTCTTCGCAAAGCATCATTCGGTTGTATACGTGCCCGATCATTGGCATTCCGTTAATGTCGGCCATAGGCTTGCCGGGGAATTTTTTTGAACCCATACGTGCGGGTATTATGCCTATTATATTTAATTCTTCGGTGTTCATAGTATGTTGCATTTTATAATTTCGCTCAAAAGTAGATTTTTTTGTTGAAAGAACCAAAACCGATTGATTTTTTCTGATTATTGGACAAAAAAAAAGTCTGTTTTTCAACAGACTAACGTATTTAAATAATTTGAGGTCGATAGCGGAGTCGAACCGCTCTAGACGGTTTTGCAGACCGTTGCCTAACCGCTTGGCTAACCGACCTTGTGGTTTTGCGGTGCAAATGTAGGATTAATATTCGTTATAAAAAAATTTTTGTGTGTTTTTTTTTGAAAATTTTTCTCAACGGTTTTTGTATGTACCTGTGGCGTGATTATTGCAGCTTTTTTACGCGCTATGTCTGCTTTAGATACAATACGAAACATATTTTCAGCCCGCTTCAAATGCATAATTACGCAGAGTGCCTTAGAAGGAATGTCCGACGGAGGCGCAATTGGCGAGGCTCTTGGACTGCCCGTTGTGGGACGCACACCCGCCGACCTCCGCAAGTTTCCTGTTACAGAGATGCTTGGCTATGGCGACGGCATCACTCCGGGCGGAACAGTGTCGGCGTGCACCGACTCGGCGTGCAATATGGCTCGTTTTGTTGTTGACAACGAGGTGCAAGGGCTTACTCCGCCGAGGTTTCTGTCGCTTATCAATTCGTGGTATAACTACAAGGCTTACGACGAGGAAGATGCGTTTAAAATAACGCTTTCGGGTTCGGTGGTGGCGGGATGCTTGTTTTCGGCAATGCCTCAGTATAGTGTAGATAATGCTTTAAAATTTCTTCCCGACCTTGCGTGCGATAGTGTAATTGCGCCCGCATCGCTGTTTTTTGGCACTGCAATGTATCTTGGAAGGGGTCAAAAACCTATTACCGCAGTTAAAAATGCCGAAAAACTTCAGAAAAAAATCTGTTCGCAGATAGGTCTTGTGGTGGGCAAAGATGGTATAGAAGAGTCGTTGCGCAAACTTTTGGAAGCCTTTGGCTATTGTGCAGGCGATGGATTTCCAGCGGTAGTGCTTGGAGCTGTAAATAGCGGAGTAATGCCCGATCTTGCGGGATTTCTTGTAGGGTCGTTGGCTGGATTTATATCTTCGGGCAGCAACATACCAGAGCGTTGGCGGTCGCAATTGTTACGGGCACGCGAACCACGCGAGGCCGCACAACGTCTCTACAGCGTGGTACAGAGGCTTTGCAACACCAAAAAATAGATTATTCCTCTACCGAAATGCCGCTATAAGCCACAGGTCCGCCCACAGGAGGATTGTGTTTAAAAATATCCAACTTAATGCGACCGATATGCGGAATTTCGAACCTGATACGCTGCAAAATACGGTGTACAACGTTTTCGATGAGGTTGGCGGGCTGCATCATCTCCTCTTTTATAAGGTTGTAGACGGCGCAGTAGTCTACCGCATCGTTGAGATTGTCGGAAATGCCGGGGCGCACAATATCAGCCTCAAACGAAATATTTACGCTAAAATCGTTGCCCTGATTTTTTTCTTGTTCCGAAACGCCTATTGGCGAATGAAAACGCATATCATTTAGTATAATTCTGCTCATTTTGTGTAAAATTGCGCCGCAAATATAAAAATAATCATTAGTTTTATATATATTTGCAGCCTAAAAATATATCGTTACAAAAATGGAAGAGTCAAAAAACTTTATCGAACAGTTGGTAGAAAAGAACCTCGAGGAGGGCAAAAACGGAAAAAAAGTTCAGACACGTTTTCCTCCAGAGCCCAACGGATACCTTCATATAGGTCATGCTAAGGCGATTGCGCTCGACTTTGGTATTGCCAAAAAATACAACGGAGTGTGCAACCTCCGATTCGACGACACTAACCCCATCAAAGAAGACACCGAGTATATGGACGCCATCAAGCACGACATTGAATGGCTCGGATTTCATTGGGGTAACGTGTATTACGCATCCGACTATTTTCAGCAGTTGTGGGATTTTGCTGTTGAACTTATCAAACGTGGTCGTGCATACGTTGACGAACAGAGCGCCGAAAAAATTGCCGAACAAAAAGGCACTCCCACACAACCCGGCATTGAAAGTCCTTTTAGAAACCGTCCCATTGAAGAATCGCTTGCATTGTTTGAAAAAATGAATTCAGGCACAGTAGAGCCCGGTACAATGGTGCTCCGTGCCAAGATTGATATGGCAAACCCAAACATGCATTTTCGCGACCCGATAATCTACCGCGTGCTAAATATTCCTCACATCCGCACCGGCAACAAATGGAACGCTTACCCAATGTACGATTTTGCGCACGGCGAGAGCGACTATTTTGAAGGCGTAACACATTCGCTATGCACATTAGAGTTTGTGGTTCACCGTCCGCTCTACGATTTGTTTGTAGATTGGCTCAAAGAGGTTCGTGGCGAAACCGATAATATGGACGATAACCGCCCAAGACAGACCGAGTTTAATAAACTCAATTTAAGTTATACTTTAATGAGCAAACGCAACCTGCTCACATTAGTAAAAGAAGGTCTTGTTTCGGGATGGGACGATCCTCGTATGCCTACTATATGCGGATTCCGTCGCCGTGGCTACAGTCCCGAATCTATTTTGAATTTTATCGACAAGATTGGCTACACCACATACGACGCGCTCAACGAGTATGAATTGATGGAAAGTTCTGTTCGCGAAGACCTCAACACACGCGCCACACGTGTTTCGGCAGTGCTCGACCCTGTAAAACTCGTCATCACCAACTATCCCGAAGGACAGACCGAGGAGATGACCGCAATAGATAATCCTGAAGACGAAAACAGTGCAACACACACAATAGAGTTTAGCCGCGAACTTTGGATCGAACGCGACGACTTTATGGAAGATGCTCCCAAGAAATTCTTCCGTCTTGGTCCCGGCAAAGAGGTTCGCTTGAAAAATGCATATATAATAAAGTGTCCCGAGGAAAATTTCTGCAAGAAAGACGCCGACGGCAATATTATAGAAATTTATGCAGAATACGACCCTGAAAGCCGCAGCGGTAGCGCAGGAGCCGACCGCAGAATCAAAGGCAAAACACTTCATTGGGTATCGTGCGCACACGCAGTAAAAGCCGAAGTGCGTCTCTACGACCGTATGTGGAAAGTAGAAAACCCTCGCGACGAAATGGCTCGCATTATCAAAGAGCAAAATTGCGAACCTTTGGAGGCAATGAAACAGATGATAAATCCCGACTGTTTAAATGTGCTAACAAACTGCTATGTAGAAAAATACGCCGCAACGCTCAAACCGTTGCACTATCTGCAGTTTATCCGCATGGGCTATTTCAACGTAGACCCCGACAGCACACCCGAGCATTTGATATTTAACCGCACCGTTACACTCAAAGACACTTGGGCTAAAGAGCAGAAAAAATAAGAACAAGGCTTGATAAAAAAAGTGTAAAAAAATTTTTTTGTTATAAAAAATCGTTCTACATTTGCGCCGTCAAAATAAGACGGACACTGCCCGATGGTGTAATTGGCAACACGTCTGACTCTGGATCAGGAGAGTTCAGGTTCGACCCCTGATCGGGCAACTTAAGAGAGGCTTTGAGAGCCTCTTTTTTTTTGTGCTTTTTTACAAAAAAAATTAATCATTTTTAACCATTTTGCATCTACGTGTATCAAAAATATCCGTACCTTTATAATCTAAAATAGATAATTTATTGACCATTATGGAACAACCTAACATATTAGTGGTAGACGACAGTATGCCAAACCTGCTGTTGCTCAAAGATATACTCACTGGATACAACTATGGGGTTATAGCCGAGAGCGAGGGCGAAAAAGTGCCCGGCATACTCAAAGCCGGCAATATCGACCTTGTGCTACTCGACATTATGATGCCAAAAGTAGACGGTTTTGAAGTGTGCCGACGAATAAAAGCCGACCCCGACATCAAGGATATTCCAGTAATATTCCTCACTGCAAAAGTTGACGAGGCAAGTCTATTAAAAGGATTTGAACTCGGAGGTGTTGACTATATCAAAAAACCTTTTTTGATTTCGGAACTTATTGCTCGTGTAAAAACTCATCTGCGGCTACGTCAGGCCGAAACTCAGTTAAAAGATTTCAACCGTCAGATAATCACCGCAGTAGTGCAAACCGAAGAAAAAGAACGCGCACGATTTGCCAAAGATGTTCACGATGGACTCGGTGCGTTTTTCTCAAGTTTGAATACATATCTTAGCCTGTTACTGCACAACAAAGTGGCTCCCGACGAATTGCCATCGGTATATTTAGAAATGAAAGAACTTGTGGAAGAGGCTGTTAAGGAGAGTAAAAACATCTCCAACAACCTTATGCCCGATATGTTGCAAAACTTTGGTCTTGCGGCAAGCGTGGGCAGCCTATGCAAAAAAATTTCGCCCGCAGGAGAACCCGAAATTGTGTTTGAAACTGCCGATAACTATGCCGAACCTTCAAACTCAGAGTGTAAAACCGCTGTTTTCTGCATAGTAAACGAATTGCTCAACAATGCATTGAAACATTCCGAAGCCAAAAAAGTTACTTTGAAATTTTCGCAGCAATACAATTATTTGCGTATCGACTACACCGACAATGGCAAGGGTTTTGACCCTCAAGAAGTGCAGCAACGCATAAAAGACAAGCCTTGCAGCGGCATCACAAACCTTTACGGAAGAGTGTCGGGACTCAACGGACGCACCGACATTAAATCTTCGCCAGGCAACGGCGTTAATATTTGCATTTTGATAGACACCAAACAGGCATAAATATGGAAACTGAACGCAAAATAGTATTAGTAGACGACAAACCATCATTTCGCAGCACTACAAAACTGCTTTTGCGCAAGATTGGCGGCTGCAAAGTTACAGGAGAGTACAATTCTGGCAACGAATTTTTGCAGGATATCAACATCATTGACGCCGACTTAGTGTTTATGGATATTGAGATGCCCGGCATCAACGGCATTGAAACCACCCGAAAGGCATTGAAGATACGTCCCGACCTTATGGTAATAGGGCTTTCGCTCTACGACGAGCCAGAATATATCAAAAACCTCATTGAGGCGGGTGCACGAGGCTATCTGCTTAAACTCGGCGACAATCTTTCGCTTATTGAAACTATGCTCAAATATCCCAAGGCAGAGATTTTTTATTCAAAAGAGATTGCTTCGCAAGATGTAAAACGCAATGTTTCAAAACATCGTGTAGTAATAGTGGAAGTTTCTGAGGGAACACGTTTTATAACAGACTATACCCTCAGCAACTGCGGCTACGAAGTATATTCGTATCCCGACACCGAATCTGCGCTCAAAGCCATACCAAGCATTAGCCCCGACCTTGTAATAGCCGATTACAATACGATAGGAAACAATTTGAGTTTCTTTAAAACCGTTCGTGCATTTTTTGAAGCCTCGCACACAGGACTTATGTTAATAAGCAACAAATCAGACGAAAACCTCATAGCCGAGGCTCATAAATTTGGTGTGGACAATATCCTAAAAAAGCCTTTTACGGGCTATGGACTTATAGCGATGGCAGAAAAAGTGATTTACGAATAAGGCTATTTTACAATAAAATCGATACCCAAAAGGGTAACATCGTCTAAAAGCGATGTGTTTGAGCGTTGAATATTGAGTTCGGCAAGAAGGCTGCTGATATTGTCGCGCACAGGGAGCATATCGCGCACGGTGCGTTCTACCACAGTTTGACCATAATCGGGAATGCCCTCGCGCTCCATCTCAACCACACCGTCGGTAAAGCAGAGAATTTTGCTATTGTGGGCGATAGTGATTTGTCCCTCGTTGATAACAGGAATGTCGTCCATCATTCCGATACCCGGACAGCCTTTGGTGAGATATTGTAGACTCAGCGACTCTTTGTCGAAAAGTATCGGCGGGTTGTGTCCTGCGTTTACATACTTGAGCACGTGGGTTTTAAAGTTGTAACGCCCGATAAACAGAGTGATAAAACGTTCGCCGTTTGAATTTTTTACTATAATCTTGTTGAGCCTTTGCACCAAAACTGAGAGTTCGGTTTCGGAAACAAACAATGCCTTGAGACTTGCCTGAAAATTAGACATCAACAAAGCCGCAGCCATACCTTTGCCTGCCACGTCGGCAATGCAGAAAAACATCTCGTCTTGCGATAGGTAGTCGAAATCGTAATAGTCGCCACCTACCTCGTAGTGAGGTAGATAGAATGGGTATACTGCGATATAAGGATTTCCGTCGAAAATATCCGCCTTGGGAATAAGCAGACTCTGCATACGCGATGCCATCTCAAGTTCTTTTCGCATACCCTCTTGACGCTTGTTTTCGATAGCCATAATAATATGGTTAGAGAGTATCTGTATTGAGTTGAGATACTTGATAATTGGCGAAGTACCTTTTCCTTCGTTGGTGTCGCCGATGAGAATGTATGCTAAAGGCTTGGTATTTTGTGTGATAGGGATAATATAGTCGAGTCCAGGGAGTTTTTTTGTAAGGTCGAGCGAAGAAATTGAATCGTATTCAGAAATATCGCCGAAATCGCGTTCTGGGTCAATAGAATCGCCTGTTGAAGAGTCGATACCTTGTCTGAGGATAATGTTCCAATGCCGATTTTCGTAGTTGAAAATCAGAATGCTATTGATACCAAACTCGTCTAAAAGCACGTTGCTGTAAGTTTTCAGCAATTCTTCAATCGAAGAGTTGTTGCTGATCACTTTGATAATGTTGAGCAACGTATTTAGTTTAAACCGGCTTGAATTCGCTTTTTTGACCTCGCCCATAAAAATCCATATTAATGCATTTTGTTTTTTGCAAAAATAAAAAAAATATTTGTGCGGACGTAAAATAATCCGCACAAATATAAAAAAAGGAGAAAATTATTTTGCGCGTTCAACGTAAGAACGGTCGCGAGTGTCGATTTTGATTCTGTCGCCCTGGTTAACGAACAAAGGAACGCGGATTTCGGCTCCTGATTCTACAGTAGCGGGTTTGAGTGTGTTGGTGGCTGTATCGCCTTTGATTCCGGGTTCGGTGTATGTAACTTCCATGATTACGAAAGGAGGAAGTTCTACAGTAAGAATCTGGTCGGTTTCTTCTTGGATAACGATTTCTACTTCCTGACCATCAAGATACATATCGGGGTTTTCGATGTGCTCTTTGGGAACAGTGATTTGTTCGAAAGTTTCTTGCTGCATAAAAACGTAGTCTTCGCCCTCTTTGTAGAGGAACTGGTAAGGACGGCGGATAATGCGGGTGATGTCGATTTCGTGTCCTGCCGAGAAGGTGTTTTCAAGTACCCTGCCGTTTGTAAGGCTTTTGAGACGGGTGCGGACGAATGCGGGACCTTTGCCCGGTTTTACGTGCTGGAAACTAACCACGGTGTAGATGTCGTGGTTGAAATTGATACATAGGCCGTTTTTAAAATCTGCTGTTGTTGCCATATTATTGGTGTTTTATTTAGTTTTTAATGCGCAAAAGTAGATAAATTTCTGATAAATGCAAAAAAAACATAAAATTAGATACGGAATCCACCAATTAGCACGTCGTCCATTTGTACAAAACCGTTTCGCCACGATTCAAAAAAGTCGTCAAGGCGTTTTTTCTGTATTTCAGGGTCGGAGGTTTCGTTGTTGATTTCTACCAAAAGGTTTTTAAATCGGCCGTAAGTTACCTTTTTGTTTGTTTTGGCGTTGAACTGATCGGGAAATCCGTCAGAAAACATATAGATGTAGTCGCCTTTTTTTACGGGAATCTCAGTGGTTTCAAACTGTTTTTCCTTCGGGTAAAATCCGATTGGGTTTTTTACGCCCTTGTATTCGGTGAGAGCACCGTTGCTTACAATGTACATAGGATTGTTGGCACCGGCAAATTTCAGCGTAAGTGTCTTGGTATCAAGTATGCACAGAGCCATATCTATACCGTCTTTGGGTTCGAGAGTGCCAGCAGCCGATTGTTTTAGCGATATTATCACCTTTCGGCGGAGTTGTTCAAGAATGTCCGAAGGCTTGATATTGTTGTCGGCGTCGGCGGTGATGTCGTTGAGAAAAGCCATACCGAGCATACTCATAAAAGCGCCCGGAACACCGTGACCTGTGCAGTCGCAGACGGCAAACAGCAGCAAGTCGCCCTGTTTTTTCATCCAATAGAAGTCGCCCGATACAATATCGCGAGGTTTCCACAATAGAAAATAGTCTGAAAGCATTGATTTTAAGATGTCTTCGCGTGGCAGAAGGGCGTTTTGGATGCCACGAGCATAGCGGATACTATCGGTAACCTCTAAGTGTTTGGCTTCTATTTGGTTTTTGAGCATTTGTATACGTTCCTTGTCTTTTTCGATAGCAAGGCTCATATCCCAAAGTTTTTTGTTGCGCTGAGCGAGTTTTTCGCGTTCGGCTTCGAGTTTTTTTCGCTCTATAGCGATTTCGTTGTTGGGCAGAATGTTTTGCTCGGTTATTTGATTTGGTTGATTAACATTTTTTGCGGCTGCGAGTTCGTCGTAAAGATAATTTACTCGTGTAAGTTCGCTATCGTAGAAAGAAATTTCTTGACGGTAGCGTCGTTCTAATCTGCGTTCAGAATTTAGCATACGTCGGCGCATTGTAATAAGCACAATTACGAGGGCAATCAGCAAAACCGCCGCCGTAATGATGAGGATAATATTTACAATTCCGAGTTCCAAAATCCTTGTAGTTTATTTTGATGAAAAATCTTTGCCTAAAATAAGTCCGTATTCTTGACGAGTAAGTTCGGTAACTTTTTCGTCGGCAAGTTCTTGAGCGTAAGAGTTGATGTCGAGGTCAAAATACCTGATAACATTTTCTTCAGTAAGTACAAACATAGTGCCTTCGTTGTTGAAACCGATATTCTTAATTGGAAAGTTGTGTAGCATAAAATCGTCAACCACAAAAGGTTTAGCATTACGCCTTCTGATATTGAGCACCGAAATACGGTTTCCGAGACTTGCCATTGCCAAATATTTAGTGTTTTCGTCGTAGACAATACGTTCGATACGGTTGTGAGCTCCGAGCATGTCAGATTCTTTGGTGTCTGTTTTGAGGTCGAGAAACTGAACGTCGCCTTTTGAGAAGCATATAGCGAGCCTTTTTGAGTCGATTGCAGTCATGGCGTAGGCGTTCATGCTTGTTTGACGGAAAATTTCTTTTGTGGTGTTGTTGCTAAAGTTCCAACGCAAAAGAGCCGCGTTTTGAGTAAGAATATAAACGTCTGATTTGCCATAGCAGTAAATGTCGGCAATTGATGTTTTGGTGTTGTAATTGGCAATTGGGCGGCTTTCGGGGTCGTCGGCATCGAGAATAGCGATTCTACCGTTGAGATATGCAGCGCAGATATATCTTTTGTCGGGAGTAAGCATTGCACTTTTGATAAAGTCTCCCTGAACTGATAATTTTGTGTGGCTTCGGTTTTTATCTTTGAAATTGATACAGAAAGTCTCCTTGTCGGTGGTGGAGTAAATCACAATTTCAGGAGTTAAAAAAATGGCGGAATGAATAAAGTCGCGACTTACAAAATCAGAAATTCTGAAAACCTCTTTGGTCTTTTTGTTGGCGTAAGAGTAGGCGAATATCTGACCTTTTTGGGTAAGTACAATAATGCGTCCCAAATCATCTACTGTGAATGCAGCAATGGTTTCGGTAGTGGTTTTCAATGGTTTAATCATATTGTTGATTTCCATTGCATATATCATAGCGTCAAATAGTTCTGCATCGTTTTGAGTTACGTTGTTGCGGCGGTTGAGGTTGTAGGCCGTGTAGGCAATTCGCAGGTTAAGACGGTTGTCGCCATATTCGCTTTTGGCTTTCATTGCCATAGCGTTCGACATAGCCACACTGTAAAGCATTGTTGCAGAATCTGTTGCTTGACGTGCCACTCGCGCTTGTTCTTCGGCGTCTTGCTTAGCCATCTCTGCCACAGCTTTTTGAAACTCAGCATCTTGAAGGTTGAGTTCTGCAATATCTTTAAGTGAATCCGCCTCGCGACGACGACGGTCGGCAAGTTGTTGTGCTCTACGAGCCTTGTCGCGTTCGTTTTTTGCCTCGCTTGCTCTAATTTGAGCTTCAATTTTTTGCAATCGTGCATTTTTGTTAGCTTGTACGGCAATTTCTTGTGCTCTAAGGGCTTTTTCTTTTTGCATAAGAGCTGAATCAGCTTGCTGTTGAGCGTATTCTGCTGCGATGTGAGCCAATTTTTGTTCGTTCAATGCCCACACACTCAGCACTATAAGTGTAGCGGTAAAAGCAATAAGACCTACAAGTACCGTCATCAATTTGCGGCGTTTGATGCGTTCGCGGGTTTTGATAGCCTGATCGCTCAATTCTATAAAATCTTGACAGTTTTCGTATTGACTTTGAGCAAGTTTCAGTTTCTGACGGTACGAATTTTTTGTGTTGTCGTATTTGAGAAAACGGTATGGATTGGGCGTGTTGGCAATATACCAATTTAAAAAGTACGAATAGGTACCTGAGGATAGCAAATACTGCTCTTCGCGATTGTTGTTGAGCCATCGGTTCATCTGCGTGGCAAAATCGTGATAGTCTTTTAAGAAAGTCTCCTCTTCGGTAGCCCATTCAGAAAGCAATTTCCAGTTACGGATAAGCGCCTCGTGGGTAACGTCCAACATTGTGTCGCCCGAAAGATACTGAGTATCTAACTTGCCCGGTACGCTAAACGGCTGTAAAAGAGTGTTTTCGGGAGTGCGGAAAATGTTGATTACACCGCACACAGTGGCATTTGTGATGTGAGGCTTGTTGATAATGCCCGTTATCTCGTTGATAGTGCAACGGTTGCGCACTTGACGTTTGTTGTCGGTTTTTGTCAACGATTTAAACACCGTTTCCACTATCTCTTTGCTCTCTTCGGGAGTGATGTTTTTTTCTGCCCACGGAACGTTTTCCATAAAATAGTCGTAAGCGCTTTCGTAAAGTATTCCTGCGTGGGCGTTGAGAATATTGTCGAGACTTGGGTTTTCGTAATATTTTTGCTGATATTCGGGCAGTTCGGCAAACCAAATGTTAAACTTAGCACGGTCTTCGGTACTTAAAGCACCGCTCGAAATGCCTGCTATTTGTACCAAGTGAATCAAGTCAATCTCTACCGCTCCATTATCAGCCATTTTCCACAACATATTTAATGCATGTTGCAATACAGGCAACTGGTCGAATCCGCTGTTGAGGTTGTTGATGATGATTTCGGTAAGTCGTGGCGAAATGCTTCCTCCGGCAAGTTTGGCGGGTTCTTCAATTACCTGTCGAATTTCGTTGCGTTTAAGTTGCGGTACAAAAAACTGGCTGTATGCGATATACTCAGGAAGGTTTTTAAATACGGTGCATTGGCTGATAAAGTCGCTACGCATTGTAAATATCACATAGATAGGCAGTTTTTCGATAACCGAAAGTCTTATGGTTTCGAGCAGCAGGTTGATTGTTATGTAAGATTCGTCGGAAGGTTTTCCGTTAGAGAAATTCTCCAAATTGGTGAATACTTCCTCAAACTGGTCGGCTATAATCAGCAGGTTTTTACCTTGTTCGCCATCGGCAAAAAAAGGCGATTCTTTGTAGAGTTTTGCCAATGACGAAAAACCATATTTGAGTTCTGCCTGAGTTTTTTCTTTTGATATTTCAAGTTGCTCAGATATTGATTCACAGAGAGATTGGAAAGGATTTTTTTCGGGTTTGAAATCGGCAATTAGCCAACTATTGTATTTAGCCTTGCAAAATCCAGCGCGAATGTTAGGCAGCACTCCCGCATACACCATTGACGATTTACCATCACCCGAAGCTCCTGTGATAAACGCCATCTTGTTTTCTTCCAATAGTTTGATAATGTGGCGTATGTGCATATCACGACCTTTGAAGAAGATTGACTCCTCTTCGGTAAAAGGTCTAAGACCGGGATATGGACATATTTCGGGTTGCATAGTTATGATGATTTTCCTGTGACTTTGTCGTAGTATATTTTAATATCTAACGGAATAATGCTCTTTTCGTTTATGGTGTATGAAACAATTTTTTTTAGCGGTTTTAACTGAGTTTCATCGGCGTGATCGCTGTTTCCAGCAATGTAGAGTGGGGTAGAAGCGCTTTGACCTCCTGTTTGTTTCCACACTTGCTGAGCAAACGGCGGAGCCCAATCGGTGGCATAGTCGTAATAAATAATTCCGAGTTTGCACAATGGCAACTGGTTTTGGATAAAGTCGTTATAGTCGGTGTCGGCTCCTGCGTTGATTTCAAGTTCGGTAACAGTTTGAAGGTCGGCAAGCATATTGGAGACCTCTTTTGCCGAATCACGGTCTAATGTATTGTAAATAAACAATATATCGTAATTCTTGGCATCGGTTTTAGCTGAAGGTTTGATATTCATAATTGATCTCAATTCCTCTACAAACACGATAGGCGAAGTAATGTCGGAATATATTGTATTGTTGTTGATATCGCGGTTGATATCGTTGATATATAGGTTTTTATCATTGATAATACCCAACGGATTCCACACAAACATTTTAAAATTGCCATCTGTAAGACCTTTTGCGGTGCGGTATTGAATGGCAGAAGGAGTGTCGTAAATAGGTGAATCGTTGTCGATAATATTGTCGTAGCCGAGAATGTGCATCGAGCAGTCGGCATTTAGCATAAGGTTTTCTATATTTGTTTCTGCTGCTTCCGAAGGCTCAATCACCTCGATACCAGCACGCAAGAGTATATTTTTAACCTCGGAACGCATTTTTTGCAATCCGTCGGTAACCTCGGCGAGAAACACCTTGGAACTCTTTATGTACAAATTCAGAAACATTGCTTACGACTTTATCATTATTATTTCTATCCAAATTAAATGCCACAAAAATGTAAAATAAAATTGTAATTGCAAAGATTTTGTTATTACATTTTTTTTTGCACTTTACTTTCTTTGTGTTACCTTTGCACCGTTTTAATTTAAAATACAGAATAATGGGAAAGAAATTTGCCGAATACAAGCAGTTCGACCTTTCGCAGATTAACAAAGAAATACTCGAAAGGTGGCAGAATGAACATACTTTTGACCAAAGTCTCGAAACCCGCGAGGGTGCACCTAAATTCATATTTTTTGACGGTCCTCCGTCGGCCAACGGTATGCCGGGTATTCACCACGTGATGGCTCGTACCATTAAGGACTGCATTTGCAGATACAAATCTCAAAAAGGTTTCCAAGTGAGCCGCAAGGCTGGTTGGGATACTCACGGTTTGCCCGTGGAACTCAGCGTAGAAAAATCGCTCGGTATCACCAAAGAAGACATCGGCAAAAAAATTTCTGTTGACGATTACAACAACGCTTGCCGCAAGGACGTGATGAAATACATCGGCGAATGGGGACGACTCACTCAGCAGATGGGCTACTGGATCAATATGGACGACCCTTACATCACCTACGACAACCGTTACATCGAATCACTCTGGTGGCTCTTGAAACAGATGTACAACAAGGGCTATCTCTACAAAGGATATACAATTCAACCATATTCGCCCGCTGCCGGCACAGGACTTTCGAGCCACGAACTCAATCAGCCCGGATGCTATCGCGATGTTAAGGACACCACCGTTACAGGAATGTTTCTTATCACCGACCCGAAAGATGAGATGACAAAATGGGGCAAGCCATATTTCCTCGCTTGGACAACCACTCCGTGGACACTTCCGTCGAACACCGCCCTCTGCGTTGGTCCTAATATCGACTACGTGGTGGTGCAAACCTACAATACTTACACCGCCGACAAAATCACCGTTGTAATGGCAGAGGCACGTTTAAACGCATATCTCAAACCCGAAGGTGCAGAAGCCGATATGGATTCGTTCAAACCCGGCGACAAAGTGGTTCCCTACCGTATTGTGGGACGTTACAAAGGTTCCGACCTTGTGGGAATGCATTACCAGCAGATGATGCAGTGGGTAAAACCTTGCGAAAAAGTTGACGACCTTTCTGCTGAATTTGTAAAGAAATACGCCGCCGCTCATCCCGACAAATGCTTTACCTACGAAAAAGATACATTTGTAGAGATTGCAGAGCAGGCATTCCGTGTAATCCCCGGTGACTATGTTACCACCGAAGATGGTACTGGTATCGTTCACATTGCGCCCACATTTGGTGCCGACGACGCCAAGGTGGCAAAGGCAGCCGACGTTCCCGCCCTCTACCTTATCAACAAACTTGGCGAAACCCGCCCGATGGTAGACCTCCGTGGTAAATACTATGACCTCGACGAACTTGCCGAATCGTTTGTAAATAAATGTGTTGACGTGGACGCCTACAATCAACACGCAGGCGACTATGTTAAAAACGCTTATTCGCCCAAATACAATCAAGATGGCAAATACGATGCCGAAGCCGCTGCCAAAGACGAGGATCTGAACATCATTATCAGTCTCGAAATGAAACAGCAAGGCATCGCATTCAAGATAGAAAAACACGTTCACAACTATCCTCACTGCTGGCGTACCGACAAGCCGGTGCTCTATTACCCGCTCGATTCGTGGTTTATCCGCTCCACCGCAGCCAAGGAACGTATGATTGCCCTTAACAAAACCATCAACTGGCAACCGCCTTCAACAGGTTCGGGACGTTTTGGTCAGTGGCTCGAAAACCTCAACGACTGGAACCTCTCTCGTTCGCGCTACTGGGGCACTCCGCTGCCTATCTGGCGAAACCGCGACACCCGTGAAGAAATTTGCATTGGTTCGCTCGAAGAACTTTTAAAAGAAATCGACAAGTCAGTTGCCGCCGGATTTATGAAGAGCAATCCTTACAAAGACAAAGGATTTGTTCCCGGCAATATGAGCAAGGATAATTACGAAAAAATCGATCTACACCGTCCTTACGTCGACGACATTATACTTGTGTCGCCCTCGGGCAAGCCTATGAAACGCGAAACCGACCTTATCGACGTTTGGTTCGACTCTGGCGCAATGCCTTACGCTCAATATCACTACCCATTTGAGCACAAAGACGACCTGCCTTTCCCTGCCGACTTTATAGCCGAGGGTGTGGATCAAACACGTGGCTGGTTCTATACGCTTCACGCCATTGCCACAATGTGCTTCGATAGCGTTTCGTTCAAAAATGTTATCTCAAACGGACTTGTGCTCGACAAAAACGGCTTGAAAATGTCGAAACGTCTCGGCAATGCAATCAATCCTTTTGATGTAATTGAAAAATACGGAGCCGACGCAGTACGCTGGTATATGATTACCAACTCGTCGCCGTGGGACAACCTCAAATTCGATGTTGACGGTGTTGACGAAGTAAAACGTAAGTTTTTCGGCACACTTTATAATACATACTCATTCTTTGCCCTTTACGCAAATGTTGACGGATTTACCAACAGCGAACCTCAAATTGCAATAGAGAAACGTCCCGAAATCGACCGCTGGATACTCTCGTTGCTCAATTCGTTGATAAAGAAAGTAGACGAATGCTTTGCTGCATACGATATGACACCCGCTGGACGTATGATTCAGGATTTTGTTACCGAAAACCTCTCTAACTGGTACGTTCGACTCAACCGCAAACGTTTCTGGGGTGGCGGAATGACCGAAGACAAACTTTCAGCATATCAGACACTTTACACCTGTATCGAAAAAGTGGCTCAACTGATGGCGCCCATCGCTCCGTTCTATGCTGACAAAATTTTCCAAGACCTCAACGCCGTATCGGGCAACAGCAACGAATCTGTTCACATTGCCGATTATCCCAAATACGGCCAAAGCGTTATAGATCAAGACCTTGAAGACCGAATGGAGATGGCGCAGAAAATATCATCGATGGTTCTCGCGCTCCGTCGCAAAGCCGCTATCAAGGTTCGTCAGCCGCTGCAAAAAATTATGATTCCTATCCTCAGCGACGATATGGAACATAAGATTGAGGCTATTAAACGATTGATACTCACTGAGGTTAACGTTAAAGAACTTGAATATCTGCATCAAACCGCTGGTATTCTTACCAAAAAAGTGAAAGCCGACTTTAAGAAACTGGGCAAGAAACTGGGCAAGAATATGAAATCAGTGGCAAACTATCTTGCAGAAATGTCGCAGGAGCAGATTTCAGACTTTGAACAGAAAGGCTCTATTGATATTGATGTAAACGGCGAAAAAGTCAACGTGCTTACCACTGAGGTAGAAATCACCTCTGAGGATATTCCGGGACGCCTTGTTGCAAGCGAAGGCCGCATAACTGTGGCATTAGACATCAACATCACTCCCGAACTCAAAGACGAAGGCTACGCCCGCGAACTTATCAACCGCATTCAAAATATGCGCAAAGACAGCGGATTCGACGTTACCGACAAAATCAAGATAGAGATTGCACAAATACCTGAGATAAGCGGCGCATTAAGTAACTTTAAGGAATACATTTGTTCTCAAACACTTACCGATAGCCTCCAAATTCTTGGCAAAGATATTATGCCTTCGGATGCAATTAATATCGAAATTGACGAACAAACCACCACATTGATACGTATATCGAAAATATAATTTTTAATCTTGTAGAGACGTGTTTAATCACGTCTCTACATTAATATTAATTTTTAACAACTAAAAAACACCTAATTATGGCCGAAGAAAAAGTAAGATACTCAGATGAAGAACTGGCTGAATTCAAAGCCCTTATAATGGAAAAGTTAGAGCAGGCTCGTAAACTTTATAAGTCGTATCACGAGATAATAACACAACAAGACGGCAACGACACAGTAGACACAAGTCCCACATTTAAATCATACGAAGAAGGATCGTCGCTATTGTCGAAAGAGCAGGCAGGCTCTATGGCTGAGCGTCAGTTGAAATTTATCAAAGCCCTTGAAAATGCTCTTATCCGCATCGAGAACAAGACCTACGGTATCGACCGCAACACTGGCAAACTGATTCCCAAAGAACGACTTATGGCTGTTCCTCACGCCACATTGAGCGTAGAGAGCAAGAAAGATGAGAGGAAGTAGAGCGTAATGAACCCATTAGTAAAAAAAACTCTAATAATAGGTTTGCTGGTTTTGATAGCCGACCAAGCCCTCAAAATTTGGGTAAAGACCCATATGTATATTGGCGAGAGCAGTTTCAACAATTGGGATTGGAGTTTCAGTTGGTTTCAAATCACCTTTACCGAAAATCCAGGAATGGCTTTTGGTTGGAAACTCGAAGGAATGGCTGGTAAATATATCCTGAGTATATTTAGGATAATTGCCATAATTGGTCTGTTTATCTTTATTGGTTATACCATTAAGAAGAAAAATCCTACATCGGGTTTTATTGTCTGCCTCTCGTTGATAACCGCTGGAGCAATCGGAAACATTATCGATTGTATGTTTTACGGTATGTTTTTCGGTGCGTCGGGTTACAGTGCCAATCAGATTGCTGAATTTATGCCCGATGGCGGAGGTTATGCGCCTTTTTTGCAAGGCAAGGTGGTGGACATGCTTTATTTCCCAATAATTGACACTACATTGCCTGAGTGGATGCCGTTTAAGGGCGGTGAGCATTTTGTCTTTTTCAGTCCCATTTTTAATATTGCTGATGCAGCGGTAACAGTGGGAGTGTTTGCAATGATACTCTTTCAGAAACGCATATTTCCGAGGGACGCTGAGAACGAATCTCTACAAGCAAAAGAAACGGAGATATAATAATTAATATTAGATATAATATTGTCAATAAAAAGAAATCGCCACTCAAAAGGTGGCGATTTCTTTTTTCTATGTTTTTTACGACAGTCCGTTGTTTTTAAATAGGGTGATATATTTTTCGTCGTGGAGCGGAATGTAATACTGAATCCACGATTTGATGTAAGTAAGCAGCTTGATAAGCGCTACAGTTTCGCCTTCGTTATACAATGTTCTAAATGCTTTTACCGAACTTAAAAACTGATTGTGGATATTTTTGTATTCGTCGAATTTGCCGTATGAGAAATCTTTTAAGTATTTTTCTTCAAAGCCAAAGTGGTATCCAGTGTAGTCGATAAGTTCATCGATAGCTGCAAGTATTGTCTGTTTAGATTCGTGGCGTTTAAATACGCCGTAAATCTTGTTGGCAATGTCGAACCATTTTTTAAGCTGTGAATCAATAATATTCAATCCTATTCGGAAATTTTCAAAATTCACAAAGGTGTATTCTGATTCAAAACCGGGCAGTTCGATATGGTTTTTGTGCAATAGGTTTTCAAGGATTTGAGAGCGGTTTTCAAGCTCAAATTTGCTTATAAGGCTATCTTCCTCAAATTTTTTGCTGCGCTTGCGTTCTTCTGATAGGCTGCTGAGGTCGCTAAGAATAATGGTATAAACCACAGTGCCTTCAAAAATGTTGGCGGTTATCGACAGCCAAACAGAAATACTGTTGCCTTCTTTGTCGTTGAATTTAACCTCGTGACCTTTGGTGTTGATAATGTTGCCAAATTCTGCTTGAAGCACTTTTGCCATTTCGGTTTCGGTGGTTTTAAATCCGAGTATATCATAAAGGCTACGACCGAGAGCTTCTGCGCTTTTGTATCCAAACAGGTTTACAAACTGTTCGTTAACGTAAGTGATCACACCTTCGTCGGTGGTGGTGATTACCGCACCTGTGATTATATTAAAGATGTTGGTTTCGTAACTTTCGCGTTCTTTAATAAGTTTCGAGAGTGTCACCGAACGACCTTTGAGTTTTTCTATTTCACTATCTTGTAATGAGTTCTGCTGTTCAAGAGTCTTGTTAACAGCCTCCATTTCTTTAAGTTCTTGATAATAATCGTTTTCGCGGCGCATCGAATCTTCTTGGGTTGCTTTCATCTCCTCGATGGTTTGTTTCATTTCCTCTTCTTGATCTTTCATGACCTTGGTCTGACTATTCGACTGTTCAAGGAGTTCTGCAGTACGTGTATTGATACGTGCGGTTGAAAGCGTTGATGCGATACTTTCGGCAATCTTTTCTACAAGTTCTATCTCGTAGTCTTTCAGCTCGTTAAACGATGCCATCTCAATAACGCCGAGTATTTCGTTTTCGATTTTTAGCGGAACAATCAATAGCGATTTCGGGTTTGCGCTACCTGTACCAGATTCAATCTCGATGTAGTCGTCGGGAATGTCGGTAAGATATATAGTGTATTTTTCTTCGGCACAAGCACCTACAAGACCTTCGCCAACATTTATCTTCTTGTCTAAGAATTTTTTGCGGTTGTAAGCGTATGCCGAAAGAAGCTCCAAAAATGGATGTTCAGGGTCAGAATCTTGGTAAATAAAGATACCACCTTGATTGGCTTTCAAATACTTAACAAGATTTACTATAATATCATCCGAAAGTTCGTTGATGTTTTCGGTATGGTGACGGAGAATTTCGGCAAAGAGAGCAAGACCCTCTGTTGTCCAGTTTCGCTGAATATCTTCGCGTTGACGTTTCGACTGTTCTTCTTGCGCCTGTTGGAGTGATTTACGCATGTTGAGCAGCGAGTTGCCAAGCACGTCTTTATCCGAAAGTGGCTGATAATTACTACTAAAATCACCTTGACCAATAGCGTGGGCAAATTCCGAAGTTTTTTGCAGACCTATTGTTAATTGCGAAATTGAATTGGCTGTTTCGCCAATCTCGTCGTTATAAATCTGCTCGTTAAATTCGGGAAGTTCGCCTTCTGAAAGTCGCTCGGCATATTTCATAAGTTTTTCGAGCGGGTTAACTATCATATTAGCAGTAAGTAATGCAAGAATTACCGACAATGCAATGGCAATCAGCATCAAAATAATAAAGTTTTTTATGTTTTTGCGACCTGCAAATACAGCATCGTCTACTGCCTTGTTGCTTATGCCTGTAGCTTTTAATTCTACAATTGATAGCATTTTGTCGATATCCGCTATGTGGCGGGTAATTTTTTGATAGTGCTTACGCTGTTCGTATTTTTGTTCGTTGAGGTAATCTTGAGTGAGTTCTTCGATACTTGCAGCTGAGCGTCCGCCTCTAAACACTTTTCTACCTGTAGAGTCTACCTCTTCGGCAGTGGTTTCTGTGTGTTCTAACTCTTTCTGCATTATAGCGTTGCGCAATTCGTTTGGTGTAATGATTAATTTTTGCGCAAGATGAATCTCTTTATACGAAACAGAGTATTCGTTGGTGTAAATATGCTCAATGGCGAGAATTGTGTCGCGGAAGTTGCGCAAAATAGAATTATCTAATGATTTGACTTCTTGTAATTTGGCAACCGACTGAAAAATATCGTTGAGTTTTTCTTGATATTCTAAATGGTCTTTATGAAGCGATTTTAACTCTTTCTCGTTTTTTACATTGCTGAAATTGCGGAGTATAAGCACATCTTTGGCAAGCAGATATTTGATCTGTGCCGATGTGGTGTTCATATCCTTAGCAAATGAAATTGCTTGGTTAGACGTATTTACCTTTTCTAATGCATTGTATTGGTAAATACCTAACGCAAAGTATATTGCAGCCAATATAAAGAAGCCGAGCAGTATCTTGCTCTTGATGCTCAGATTGTTCAATAGTTGTCTCATCGTAATATAATTTTTTGCGCTATAAATTTAAGGAAAATATATATAAGGTGTATCTATTTTCCTTAAATTTTTTCGGCAAAATTTGTACCGTTTTTAAAATACCGCTTTGGCTATCTCACGGACGTTTTCTGTGCGGCCTACGCTGAAATAGTGAAGGGCTGGAACTCCGTGTTTCATCAGTTCTCGGCTCTGATCTATAGCCCATTCGATACCGATTTGATAAACTGCGGCATCGTCTTTTGCGTTTTGAACGGCATTGGCAAGGTCAGCGGGAATATCAAGGTGGAATGTCAGAGGAATTACATCAAGGTCGCGTTTTTTGCCTATCGGTTTGATACCTGGAATAATAGGTACATTAATGCCAGCCTCGCGACAACGGCGTTCCCACTCAAAAAACTTGGCATTATCAAAAAACATCTGAGTAACAATGTAGTCGGCTCCTGCGTCAACTTTGGCTTTGAGATAATGCATATCGGTTTCAAAATTGGGAGCCTCAGCGTGCTTTTCGGGGTAACCTGCCACGCCTACCGAAAAATTTGTGGCTTCGGTATTTTTAAGGTCTTGATCAAGATAAATACCTTTGTTTAAGTTCATTATCTGCTTTACCATCTCATCGGTGTGAGCATATCCGCCCGGCTCGGGAATAAAATAGCGTTCGCCTTTGGGAGCATCGCCACGAAGAAGAAGTATGTTTTCGATTTCCAAAAAGTTAAGGTCGATGAGGATATTTTCGATGTCCTGCTTGGTCATTCCGCCACAGATGAGGTGCGGCACTGTGGTAATGCTTGGAAATCTATTGCGTATAGCGGCGGCGAGTGCTACTGTGCCCGGACGCTTGCGCACAAGTTTTTTTGACATCACATCGTTTTCTATCTGCTTGTAAACAGTTTCGTCTTGATGGTATGTAATGTTGATATTCAAGGGGTTAAACTCTGTGAGGAGTTCAATTTTTTCATAAAGGCTCTTGGCACTGTGACCCACGAGCGGCGGCACAATCTCAAACGAGAAGTGCGTTTTCTTTGTGCTTTTTAGAATTTCGGCTATTTTCATAGTGTGTTTAATTATGACTACAAAGGTGAAAAAAATTTTTTTAAAAAAAATTGAATTATTCATTTGCTTTGCGTATATTTACGCATAATTTTTGCAAGGTTCCCTTGTATATATAATTAAAGTATTAAAAATGGACAAAAAAGTTTTTCTTGGCGGCACGTGCAATGGTTCACTTTGGCGCAACATATTGAAACCGAAACTTAAAATAAATTATTACGATCCGGTGGTTCCCCATTGGAGTGAGGAAGCCTATCAGCGCGAACTTATAGAGCGTGAAGAATGTGATTATTGCTTTAATGTGATTACTCCAAAAATGACAGGTTTCTATTCTATTGCCGAAGTAATCGACGACAGCAACAAGCGTCCTAATAAAACTGTCTTTTGTACTATCGACAAAGATGACGATTTGATATTTTCAAAAAAACAGGTTAATTCGCTTTTGGCAGTTGGTAGAATGGTACATAATAATGGTGGACATTAGCTAATTCATCTTGACGCTGTGGCTTTGTTTCTTAAAGAGTGAATAGAAAAAGTACCAGATGACAAATTATTGGCGCATAATAAAATATATACTGTTATTCAAAACTTTGATTTAAATATATTATCATTATAAAATATGGCAGAAGAAACACCGAAAATCATTTTCTCGATGTCGAGGGTGTGCAAAACTTTCCCTCCGGCAAAAAAAGTATTAAATAATATCAGCCTTTCGTTTTTTTACGGGGCAAAAATCGGCGTTATCGGTTTAAACGGCTCTGGTAAGTCGTCGCTACTGAAAATTATCGCCGGTGTTGACAAAAATTTTGAGGGCGACCTTGCATTCGCAGCCAACGAATATTCTGTTGGTTATTTGGAGCAGGAGCCTAAGTTAGATAACTCAAAAACCGTTAAAGAAGTGGTTCAGGAGGGTGTACAGCCCATTGTTGACCTTCTTAACGAATACGAGGCTATCAATCAAAAGTTTGCCGAGCCTATGGACGACGACGAGATGAACAAACTTATTGAGCGTCAGGGCGAACTTACCGAACTTCTTGACCATCACGATGCTTGGGAACTCGACAACAAACTTGAACGCGCTATGGGTGCGCTCAACTGTCCGCCCGACGACCAAAAGGTAGAAACCCTTTCTGGAGGCGAACGCCGCCGTGTGGCTCTCTGCCGTTTGTTGCTGCAAGAGCCTGACGTACTGCTACTTGACGAACCTACCAACCACCTTGATGCCGAAAGTATCGATTGGCTTCAACAACATCTTCAACAATATAAAGGTACGGTTATCGCCGTTACCCACGACCGTTATTTCCTCGACAGCGTTGCAGGATGGATTCTCGAACTCGATAGGGGAGAGGGTATTCCGTGGAAGGGCAACTACTCGTCGTGGCTCGACCAAAAGGCAAAACGCCTTGCTATGGAGGAAAAAACCGCATCTAAACGCCGCAAGACTCTCGAACGCGAGTTAGAATGGGTTAATATGAGTCCTAAGGCTCGTCAGGCAAAAGGCAAGGCACGACTCAACGCTTACGAAAAACTTTTGAACGAGGATGTGAAAGAGCGTGAGGAAAAACTCGAAATTGTTATTCCCAACGGTCCTCGCTTGGGTGACAAAGTTATTGAGGCTCACGGAGTTTCTAAGGCTTACGGCGACAAGTTGCTTTATGAGAATCTTGAATTTACACTTCCGCCAAACGGCATTGTGGGTGTTATTGGTCCTAACGGTGCGGGCAAAACCACACTTTTCCGCTTGATTATGGGCTTAGAAAAACCCGACAGCGGCACATTCACCGTTGGCGACACTGTAAAAATTGCATACGTAGACCAACAGCACTCGCAAATCGACCCTGAAAAGACTGTTTTCCAAGTGATTTCGGGCGGTACAGATGATATTCGCCTTGGCAACAAAACTGTTAACGCAAGAGCATACGTTTCTAAATTCAATTTCTCGGGCAGCGACCAAGAAAAGAAATGCGGAGTGCTTTCGGGTGGCGAACGCAACCGTCTGCACCTTGCCCTCGCACTTAAAGAGCACGCCAACGTTATCCTCCTCGATGAGCCTACCAACGATGTGGATGTAAACACTTTACGTGCGTTGGAGGAGGGTCTCGAAAACTTTGCGGGATGCGCCGTAGTTGTTAGCCACGACCGTTGGTTCCTCGACCGCATTGCCACACACATACTTGCATTTGAAGGCGATTCGCAAGTAAAATTCTTTGAAGGCAGTTATTCCGAATATCAAGAAAACTACCGCAAACGTATGGGCGACGCAATACCTACAAGGTTTAAGTATAAGAAACTGATGGCGTAGTAATTACACCATTTCTTAAAGCATCTTTTACCTGTGCCGCATTACTTGTAGCACAGGTTTTTTTATCACCAATCGAAATCTTATAACGAACTTCCCAACTGTAAAATTTTTTTACACCACTGTAAAAAAATTTTACACTTTTGTCCTATGCTCTATTGCTAACCTGCTTATTTATAACAAAAAAACATTTTGGCATATATGATGTATGTTTTATGCAATTACATTTAATAAAGAATAAATAAAATGAATATCAGAAACGAACAACCTAACGATTACCGCGAGGTAGAAAACCTCACCCGCGAAGCATTTTGGAATGTATACCGTCCCGGCTGCACCGAACATTTTGTACTGCACAAATATAGAAACAATCCCGATTTCATTCCCGAACTCGATTTTGTGATGGAGGAGGACGGCAAAATTATCGGACACATTATGTTTTCTAAGGCAGAACTTGTAAAAGACGACGGCACTAAGATTCCGAGTTGGACTTTTGGCCCAATCAGCATTCTCCCCGGCTATAAACGCAAAGGTTATGGGTTAAAGTTATTGAATTTTGCGCTCGAAAAGGCAAAGGCAATGGGCGTTGCGTTTCTCTGTATGGAGGGAAATATCGAGTTTTACAAACACGCCGGTTTCGACCTTGCCAGCAAACTAAAAATTCATTACCACGCCGAACCCAAAGATAGCGACGTGCCGTATTTTCTTGCTCAGGAACTTATTCCAGGATTTTTAAATGGAATAGAAGCAACATATTGTCCGCCAAAAGGTTACTTTGTTGCCGACGAGTTTTCCGAAGAATTTGCAGCATACGAGGCGACATTCCCACCGAAGGAGAAAAAAGTTTTGCCCGGACAATTACAGTAAATAATTTAATCAAAACAATATGAACACCACAGCACTCGTAGTAATAGACCTACAAAACGATATATCAAAGCATTACAAAGATATTATCGACAATGTAAACGCCGCAATTGATTGGGCGAAAAATAAAGGTATGCACATTGTGTATATCAAACATCACAACACTATGCCCTTAGTGAGAACCTTTAAAGACGGAACTAAGGGCGCGGAACTTGTTCCCGAAATGAATATTGTTTCCGATAATATTTTTGTAAAAACTCGCGCAAATGCCCTTACAAGCAACGAGTTAGCCGATTTTATCAAAACCAACAACATAACAGATTTTTATATTGCAGGTGCTGATGCCACCGCTTGTGTAAAATCTACCTGTTTTAATATGAGGAAAACAGGCTATAAGGTTACTGTAATATCCAATTGCATAACGAGTTACAACCTTAACAAAATAGACGAAATGCTTAATTATTATCAAAGCAAAGGTTGCGAAATAATCAGTTTAGATGAATTAATTAAATAGTTTTTCTATGAAATCATACAAGTACATCAAAAGTAATGCCTTTACAGCAGGAGTGTCGCTTGGAAATCCTGCTGCATGCGTTTTTACCAACGGAAAACCTCTCACACCCGACCAAATGCAGTCGGTGGCAAAAGAGCATAAGGGTTTTGTAATGGAAATGGTTTTTGTTGATAATTCTACGGTTGCCGACTGCAAACTTACATATTATTCGTCGGAATGTGAGGTAGATTTTTGCGGTCACGGAACTATTGCCACTATGTATTCTATGGTAAAAGACAACCCCGAATTGCGTGCAAAACCTGTTATCAAAGTAAAGGAATCATAGAAGTTTTTAACGCTATCGACACCGAAGATTCTGTTTATATTACGGCTCCCGACCCGATAGAAATTTCTATGAATATTACCAACGAAAATATCGAAAAAGCATTGAATTTGCCTACCGGTGCTATATCAAAGCAATTACCTGTACGTATTATTGATGCTGGTTTGCGAACTCTCATTGTGCCTATTGAAGATTTTGAAACCGAAATTTCTGTTTACCCTGACGAAATGTCTCTTAAAGAGTTTAGTTTTAAAAATGGCTACGATATCACACTCTGTTTTTTAATGAATACAGCATCGCCCGACAACTTTGCCCACACTCGTGTTTTTGCTCCAAAATTCGGATATTTAGAAGACCCCGCAACAGGGTCGGGCAACAGTGCTTTTGCAAATTATCTTTTGAGTGAAAAACTTTGGGACGGACACCCAATCACCATCGAACAAGGTGGCAACGACCGTATTTTCAACGCTGTAAAACTCAAATACGTAGACAACAAAGTCCTTTTCGGCGTAAAATCTACTGTAAGAATTGTTGGAGATTATTTGATTTGAATTAAAAATGAAAATTTCACAAGCAAAAATCACTGATTATGATTACATTCTCGCATTTTACGATGATGTAATTGCCCATACCCCAAATATGCCTCTTTATGCACGATGGAAAAAGAATCAACATCCTACTCCACAGGGTATTAAAGCATATATTGAAGAAGGTTCGATGTATATATATTGCGAAAATGGTAAAATCATTGGCGCAATGGCTATAACTATGTATCAAGGCGATGATTATCACGCAATTGAGTGGACACAACAGTTAGACGACAACGAAGTTGCTGTAATTCATATTCTTGCGGTAAGTCCTGATTTTCAGGGTAAAGGCATTGGCACAATGATGATTCGCGAAAGTATAGAACTTGCCAAGCAAAATGGTAAAAAATCTGTTCGCCTTGATGCCCTTGCATCCAACACTCCTGCCCACAAAATTTATGAAGCACTTGGTTTTCAATATCGTGGCAAACAACATCTTTATGCCGAAAATACGGGTTGGACAGATTTTTTCTTCTTTGAATTGAAGGATTAACCTATGTCCGAGCCTTGGGAATTGTTATGTTCAACCTCCCAATCAAACGAAAACGAGACACAGTTGGAGAGTGGAATGAGTGGATTGTCACGATTAAAGGGGTTGTCAGTATATTCCAAATTGGAATGGACTATATTGAATTAGTTTGGCTATCGCAACATTCAACTACCGAGATTTTCTCGGTAGTTATTTTTGAGGGTGCAAGAAAAGTTAGGCGCAATGTAACGCATTACAACTTGGATGCAATTCTTTCAGCCGGATACAGAGTAAGTTCGCGCAATGCCACTCTGTTTCGTCGTTGGGCTACCGCAGTACTCAAAGCCATTGAATCCACTCTCGCCGAGCATCAACAGAAAATTGATCTTTTTCATTGCGGACATTCAATCAAGGATATGGGCAAAAAACTTACAGCCATAATGCTTATGGGTACGACGCCCGAAACGATTCTTAATGCATTAGAGTAACCACTTATTAATCACCCATTTGCATAACTATGCATACCGCCTAAGAAGTAATTAACACCAAAATACGTCATCAGCACTGTGAGAAATGCAAGCACAAAAAATAGGTGCTGATGGCGGTTGTTTTGAAGGAATTTTAGCGAAATTCTATGAAAACCAACGGCATAAACCATAAAGGTAATCAACGCCCAAGTCTCTTTCGGATCCCAGCTCCAATAGCGTCCCCACGAAATATTTGCCCAAACTGCACCTAAGAAAATGCCTATACCTAACAGAATTTCAGCGGGATAGAGCATTATGCGGCTGAGGACGGTGAGTTGAGTGAGTTTCTCATCGTCTTTTATGAAAAACGAAAATATTCCATTGAAAAATGTGAACGCCAACAGCGAATATGCAATCATAATTGTAGAAACGTGCGCACTCAAAAGCGGCGAATTTAATACTGGCATCAATTGCGTAATCTGCGGATTCCTTTGCCCAAGCCACGCCACCAAAAGTGTGAAGCCCGAAATCAAAAATCCAAAGGGCGTGAGAATCTTTATTTTGTTGCCAAAAACCAATGCTAATATCATAATTACCAACGACATAAAGAGCATAGTCTCGTAGCCGTTGCCCATTGGCACTCGCCCCGAAATATACCACCGCAAAATGTATCCGCAGAGGTCAAAAATCAATGAAATAACCAACAAAATTCTTAACGTTTTGAACACTTTTATTGGAAATTTTTTGGCAACAATCATTATCAAAAATGCCAAAAATCCGATGGTGAGATTTGCCATAAAGAGGATTTTTGCAAAGTTGATTTTATTGTAAAATATTTCGGCGTTAATCTTTGATTCTGAGATTTTTACGTCAGAATATTGAAACAGTTTTCCGCTTGTGAGCATCAAAATCAAGCCAATCTTTTCATCTGTTTCGCGGACAGCTTTTGTTACTTCAACAGTGTTGAGGCGATAATTGTCGTTTTCATCAAAAAAGTCGGCAAACGAGGCGTATTTTTCAACACCAAGTTGTTGTTGCAGAGCCTTATCTTTGATAAGAATCATCTTTTCGTCTTTCCAAACTTCGGGACGGTAAATACATCCGCACACCACCTGTTCGGCTGTGAGATTATAGTAACTTGGCTTGCCGTAAATCTTTGATACAAAATCTCTTGCCATAGTGTTGAACGGTGCGATACGGCCGTTATAGACAATCTGTTTTGTAGATATTTTGTCGGATTCTTCAAACGAAATTGTTGGAATTTTTTTTGTCTGCGAATTTGCATTTATGCTTAGACAAATTAACGCCACAAACAATCCGCCTTTTTTGAGTGCAGGATGTTTTAAAAGATTAAGAAAATCAGCACGTTTTGAAAACAACATCCATAGTCCCGACAATGCAAAAAGCACGTAACCGAGATATGTAAGCGGCGTGCCATACGGGTCGTAATTGACTGATAGAATGGTGCCTTGATAATCCTCGTCGAAACTTGTTTGATAAAACCGATAACCGTTTTTCTTGAAAATATTGTTCATCGAAATAACGGATTTTTCATTGTTGTTTACCGTGATATGGCTCTCAAAATCTTGTGGCATTGTAGTTCCTTGATAATTTTTGATAAGAAAACTATCCAAACGCATCTCAAAACCGAGGTTTTCTTTCCACATATTTTCTTTGAGCACAAAATAATATGCGCTTTCGTTTTCGCGAAGATGCAACATTCCTTCTTTGCTTGTAAGGTGAGTTAATAATGCACCCAATAAAATGATTACCAACGAGATATGAAATAATAATATAGGTAGTTTTCTGTACATTTTTTTGATGAACACTATCAATGACCCTGCCGCCAGCACTGCCCACAATCCACAAAACCATGCCGTTGAATAAAAATGTTCGTCGGCAAACGGCTGAGCAAAAAATGTTGCCACAGCCATTGAGATAAGCACGGCCATGAATGCCGACAATATTGTGATTTTTAAAATGTTACGCATTTAATATAAATGTTATTGTTTTGCAATAGCCATACACTCCATCTCTATAAGCCATCCCGGACGGCAGACGGGGGCAAGGGTTATTACAAAGGGCACTTCGCCAAATGTTGCTTCAAAAATTGTCTTAACCACGTTGTAATCAGCCGTATCACGAAGATAACAGATGATGTGCGCAATATCCTCAAACGATACTCCGCCTTCGTAGAGCAACGCTTTTACATTCTCTATCATTCTGAGTGTCTGCGCTTTGATGTCGCCGGGGGCAACAATTGCGCCTTTGTTGTCGATAGATGCTGTGCCTGAAATTATTACAAGACGACGGTCGTCAAAATCAACGGCAGTGCCGCGCTCAAAGGTTACTCCATAGTCGGAAGTGCGGTTGAGATGGTTGGCGGCGTAGAGAAATTTTATTTGATTTTGTTTTATTCCGCCTACACAATAAGCGTCCATCACAGAGGTTACATCTTTGTTTGCGTGACGACCGTAAATACCTGTGCTACTGATATAATGGGTGTCAACTGTGAGATTATTTTCATTGAAATTATCACGGCGGGCTCTCACCACAGCGTCGTAGTTTACATCAATGTTTTGAACGTAAAACCACGTACGGATGCAGTTGTCTGCAATATTCAAGTTGTTGGTTTTGAGCATATTTTCGAGATATTCCAACTGATGTTTGGTTTCATCGTAAGTGTTGGCAATTGGATTAACCACATTGGCAGTAAAATAATGTGAAATTCCATTCTCCGAAAACTTCACAGTATAATCATCAACACACTCTATTTCAACTTCTTGTCGAAGATATACGAATGCGGCTATTTTTGCACCGTTCAAAGGCGGTTGTTGGATGTAGGCAACGGCGGAATTGCCCGAAATTTTGCGTATTTCGTTTACAGCCGTTTCTGCTTGATTGGCAGCATCGGAGAGCAAAAGACGCACAAAAACAGGTACATAGCCATTGTGTTTCATAATTATTGCAACAATTTCTGTGCTCACCGACCGCAATTGCTCTGCAAAGGTAAGCGTGGCATCATTGGCAGTTACAATGGCGTGAATTTCGCCGTTAAATTCAGAGGTTTTTGCTACTGTGTGTTCGGTTATATATTGTTTAAATTTCATTCTTTTATTATTATCGCAGTAAAAATTAATTAAAGTTTAACACTCGAAATATCCACTAACCCATTGACAATGGCATATATAGTTAAGCCAGCGGGCGAATGGATTTGGAGTTTTCGGGCAATGTTGCGGCGGTGCGTTATTACAGTGTGAACAGAAATGTTGAGTTTGTCGGCAATCTTCTTATTTTGAAGACCTTGCACTACGCCTATGATTACGTCCTTTTCGCGGTCGGAAAGTGCCTCGCCGTTCTCTTGATTTCCATTGAACACCATCGACGAGATGTTTTTTGAGGTGTCTTTTGGTTCTGTTAAACGTTCTAAACGCTTAATGGCAGGTGAAAAGATGTGATCCTCCACGTCGGCGTGATGACGTAGCCATTCCTCGTTGTTAAAGATATCGTAAAGCGTTGCCGTAAGTTGGTGATTGTGATGTGTATCCGAAGGTAAATACTTGATTATCATTAGTTTTAACTCACGGAGTTTTTGGTCGGTTTGTTCGTGGTGTTTTGAGAATGTTTCGATGTTGTAATTTGGCAGCGGATTGCCCTCCAAAAGCGATTCTACGTATGGGAAAAGCGTTTTTTCCTCGTATTTCATGTGGCGGCGGATTTCTTGTGCATACTCGTCGTAGATTTTCATAATCAGTTTGCCGAGCGGATCGCCGTTGCTGATGCTTTCTTTTAGTTCGCGGTGGATAAAAGGCAACTGAAAATCAAGGTAATACGTGTGGCTTGCCTTTAAATAATGCAGCAGTGTCGACACGCTGATTTTATCATCGTTTTCAAAATTAGCCGAATTGTTGATAGTGTAATTTACCACGGCAAGAAAAGTGTATGTGTCTACGCCGTTTAGTTTGCAAGTCTCGCTTACAGTTTTGTCGCCGAAGCCGAGGTTTATTCCAAAAGCACCCAACGCCTGCAACACGCTGTAATTATCTTTGATAAGCGTTACCATCTTGTCGCCGGATTCATACATCTTTAAGTTTTTCATATTGCTTTAACGTTTTTTGTGATGCAAAATTACAATATTTTTTTTTATTCCTCCCCTGCGCCGCTCAATATCCAATTATCAATTAATATTTTGTCTTGTTCGAGGTCTAAATTGTCGGAGTGGTTGTGTTTCACTTCGGGAAATTCGCCTTTGAGGATTTTGTGGAGAACGCTGTTGGCGGTGTCGCCAGGGGTAACAAGGTTGAGGTCAGCACGTTTGGATGATTTAACGTTTACCAATGCGGCGTAACTTTTGCCTTCGGTGAGAAAAAGTCCTGCGGCGGCGTGTTCGCCAAGTCCATGGCAGTTGGCGCACGAATTGTTGAAATATTCATTTTGAATGTAGTTGAACATTCCGGCGTTGATGGAGCCCGCATCGATTTTCAAAGTGTCGCGAGTGCTCTTTTCTTCGTTGGTGAATTCCTTTTGCCAAAGCGTTACCACACGCTGACGGATACGGTTCAATACTTTGATTTCCAAATAGTTGACCGACTGAGGAATACCACAGAGAGTGGTGTGCGTAGAGCCGTTTCCGTTGATAATTTGCTTAGAAATTTCGGAATATTCTGCGGAGGAAGTTTTGTCGTTTTGAGGCAATGAAAATCCCGAAAGCGTTACACTGTAACCGTCGGGCCAAGATTCTGTGCCGCTGATGTTTACATCCACAGCCACTTTGATGCCCTCCTGTTGGTAGGTGTATTTTTCAATTATGTCGCCGTCGTTGCAAGCGGCTAACAAAAACAATGAAATTATATATAATAACTTTTTCATTTTTTTAAATTGATAATTGACAGTTGACTTCATTGTTAATTGTCAATTGTTCATTGTTCATTATTAAAAAGCATACTGCAACATTACTGTAACAGAGTGAGTTGCGTGACCGAGGTCGTCGTTGTCGCGGTCGAGTTGGGTTTTGTGACCCTTGCGTCCCATATACTGATACATTGCTTGGAGTTTGAGGTTGGTGTCTTTTATGAAATAATTGAAACCAAATGCGGGCATATTGATAATGCCGTCCTCGGAGGTGGCGTTGCGATCCATAAAGTCGTAACGTGCAGCCACTTGCCATTGATTAGCCACAAAATATCCTGCCTGTGCGTATCCTCCAAAATAGTTGAAAGTGTCGTCGATTTTTTGACGGTCGGTAAATGCAATGTGCATCATATATGCCTCGGCAGCAATGTAGAGGCGTTGAGAGTAAGCACTCCGCTGTTGGCAATGGTGTTGCCGTGACTGATGGTGTAAGCCGGAGTGGTGTTGGTGGCGCCCATATCCGACGAAAAACCGAGTTTCACAGTCAGGTCGGCATGCTGAGCCTTGTTGCCGGAGATACCGAGTTGAAGTTTTCCGCGCTCCTTGATGTAGTTTGCCTTGCCCGAAATTCCGTATTCGGGGTAATTGCTGCGTGCTGCAAGTTTCTCAATTTCATTGCGGTCGATAGCCATCATCAAGCCCATTCCCACGTGTCGGAGCGGTATGCGGACGGTGCAGAAAAGGTCTTCGGGTGCAAAGCTGTCGGCGTACCATTCGGTGATGGTGTAGTTGGGTTTTGCGAGTTGGTTTTTTTCACCGTCGGGAAATGTAAAATCCTGATAATCATACGTTACTTTGAGTTTTCCTTCGGGCTCTACTCCAATAATTGCTTGATCGTGAACCACACGTCCATAATCTTGAAAAATGCTCCGTTTTTTCTTGTGATGTAAATCAGCATCGACGAAAAACCATAGTTGCCGCTGCCTCCTGCGCTCCAAAGTGTGAGTTCGGTGCGTCCGGCGTTTCTATGGCAACTTCCGCACTAATATACCGCATACACGGGTCCCAAACCACCCTGCGACTGCGACGACGCAAGCGGATTGTCGTAAAGGTTGTCGCCGTTGTTGAAACGGTTGATATATTTCCCGCTAAGCTATTTTGCCTGAGTATCAAATGTATACGATGGTGAAAGGCAAACTGTAGAAACCAGAATTCGTTTTCGTTGTTGAAAGAAGATTTGGTGTTTTTAAACATCTCGTCAGTACCTATTTTTCGGTATGTGTAGTCAGCCTTGATTACGAGGTTGGGCAGGGCGAAATAGTTCAAACCCCACGCCCAATAGTTCACTTGGCAACGGTCGTCCATAAGTTGGAGTTGCTCGCCTTTTTCTTGCGGATTATAATATTCGTAATGGGCAAATGATTGAATGTTAGGAAATTTGTCGCCGCCATTGAAAGTATTGTTTAAATTAACGCCAAGTTCAAAATTGTAATTAAGTGCGTTTTTGGCAACGTTGGGAGTTCGGCTGTAACCCGATTTGTTGGAATATGTGCGAATGGTTTTGTCGATAAACAGCACCTCGGTGAGATTACCGCTGAGAAAACTTCCTCGGAATGTTACAAATTTGTTTTTGTATTGAGCGTCAACAGAATATATCGAAATATTGATAGGGTCGTTGCTGTTGAGAGTATTCAGACGATCGCAGTTTTTGCCTGCATCGTGGCAGTAATACATTGAGTATCCGAGTCTTAATCCGGACAAACCGTTGTAATCCAGCCTCAAAACATAATCCGGACGGGTAAAATTATCAGCCTCAAATAATCCCTGACGACCTCCCTTTATCCAATTGTAACGGCTGAAACCGAGAGGGTTTTGACCTGCCACAATCTGCGCCTGATAGTCGAATTTTGCAAATCCACCGCCAAACGAGCCAAAAAATTCAATGCCTGTTTCGTGCCAAGTGCAAGGCATTATGGTAGTTGCGCCTTCGGGACGGAATGTGGTGTAAAAATTGATTGGTTCGTGGTGAGCGTTGGTAAGTCCCACTGGCAGAACAATATGTCCCACCTTAATATTAAAAGCGTCCACAATTTTGCGAGTGATGTGAAACTGTTCGAGAGCAACCTCGCCGCCCTTTTCCATTTCGGTTTCATATTCGCCGTTTTCGCTTCCGCTGCCGGCTTCCATCTCCATTGCAGTGCCTGTGCCGCCTGCCTCAAACTCAATTTCTGCCCCGAGAATCCATTTGGGATTAAATTTATAGTCAATCGCCAACACAAAACGGGGAATCGAAATCTGTGCGTGATTTATCTCAGAATTGCCCTTTGGCGAACCTGTCCAACGGTTTAATCCATAATTTTGCCACGAACCAAGTATTTCGCCATAACTTCCTACTCGGATTTTTTGATAAGTAGTGTCGTCTTGGGCTTTTGCGCTAAAAGAGAATAATAAAGCCGCAAAAAACAAAAGTTTTAGTTTGTTCATTTCTGTCTGTTAATTTAAAACACCGCAAAATTACAGGCAGATAAAACAGCGCACAATCACCAAAAGTAGGTAAATTTTAGAAGGGGATAATCAGGAATGGGGATGAGAAAAAGAGCGGGAAACAAGATTCGAACTCGTGTCTTCACACCATAATAATTAATGACCGACCGTGTGTGCTCTAACCATTGGAGATTTACGCAACTAACTTTCTGAATACTCTTCAAACAAAGTTTAAGAATTTTCCGTTGCTACTGCCACTAAGCTATTCCCGCATGGAGGTGTTGCAAAAATAGAAAATTATTTTCAAATGCAAGCGATACTTGCTTACCCCTCGATATGCTCAAAAAACTGCAACACATCGTCCCAAGTTTTGTAGGGGGATTCGCCGAATTGGAGAAATGCGCCCATAAAGTCTTTGGCACCGTTGTGGATGCGGTCGTCGATGAGGTAGTCGCCGTAGTTGAGGTTTTTGTGGTGCGATAGTATCAGGCGGCGGAATGCAGGTACGCCGAGCCATTTTTGCACCCAAAGCATCTTGTCGGTCCACGAAGAGGGGTTTCCCCACGGAGCCGATGATAATATATAGGTATCGTATTTGAGCGAAAGTTGTCGAAACGCCTTAACTGCGCTCGGCATAGGTTCAAGTCTTGAAAAAAAACCCGGAATATCCCATATACGCCCCTCGTACTGTTTTAGTTCGGCCTCGGTGCATTTGTGGATGCCGTTGTGATAGTTTACGAGAGTTTCGTCGAGGTCGATATAGAGAATCGGGCGCTGACGGTTGTTGAGTTTGTCGTCGATCCAATGGATAATGGGGATAACCGAGTTGAGGAGAATCGAATCGTTGAGCCGGTGTTCGCCGTCAAACCAAATGGCATTCATATAGTGGGCAGCAAAAATGTCGTGAGTGTGCACCACGGGGTCTTTGTCGCCAAAAATTCCGTACACAAGGTTTCGGTGCTCCTCAACGTCGATGTTAGAAAAACTATTCAACATCACCTGTTTAAACTCGTCCACCTCGGTTTGGGTAATCCAAAATTCAGTTTCGCCATCCTCGCGAGGGTTGAGCCATTTTTGCTTGCCCATACCGTGGAGGGTTTTGAGGGTTTCGCCAATTTGAAACGCGGGATTTACCAAAATGCGGTTAAAGCCATAAAGTTGCTCGGTATAAAGTCCACCCATCGAAGTGCCGATAATAAGGTCTGGCTTTTGGGTGTCGCAGATATTGTGGAGCAGTTCCATCGCTTTGAGCGGACTTACGGGCAAGTCGGGAGAAATCACCTCTGCATTGGGCAGCAGTATGCGAAGGCTCTTGGCAGTTCCGCTCGCACCCGACGAGGCAAATCCGTGAACATAGAGAATTTTTCGTCCCGACATCATTTCGGGGTATTGAATGTATGTTTCTGACATATTGTAACGCGTTTGGTTTGTGATTGCAAAGGTAGCAAGATTTTTTTATCCGCTTTACGTGATTTTCTTAATCGCCAAAGGAGAGAAAATAATTTTTTTTGTTTTTAATCGGCGAATGCATATTTTTACGGCGACAAAATTTTTTATGCAATTATGGGAAAACTTATCAAACCCGAACATTACAAACCCATTCTCGATTTGAAACAAACCGAGTTGGGTATCAAGAGAATCAAGGATTTTTTTGAGAGCAGCCTTTCGGCAGAACTTAAACTTCGCCGTGTTACCGCGCCCCTGTTTGTGTTGAAGGGAACCGGCATCAACGACGACCTCAACGGCGTGGAGCGTCCTGTAACGTTCCCTATCAAGGATTTTGGCGACCAAAAAGCCGAAGTGGTTCATTCGCTTGCCAAGTGGAAACGCCTAACCCTCGCCGACTATAATATCGAGAGCGGCTACGGAATCTACACCGATATGAACGCCATCCGCCCCGATGAGGAACTCGACAACCTCCATTCGCTCTATGTAGACCAATGGGATTGGGAACGCCATATCGAACCGAAAGACCGTAACATAGATTTTCTAAAAAACATCGTAAAACGCATCTATTCTGTAATGATAAAAACCGAATACGTTGTGTATGAGATGTTTCCGCAGATTAAACCCTCGCTGCCCGAAGATATTTTCTTTGTAAGCGCCGAGGAATTGTGCAAAAAATATCCCAACCTTACACCTCACGAGCGTGAAGACGCTATTGCCAAGGAGCACAAGGCTGTGTTTATTATGGGCATCGGCGGCAAACTCTCCGACGGCGAAAAACACGACGGCCGCGCTCCCGACTACGACGATTGGAGCACTCCTAACTCCGACGGTTTCAAGGGCTTAAACGGCGACATCCTTGTTTGGAACGAGATTCTCGGACGTTCGTTTGAACTTTCGTCGATGGGTGTACGTGTTGACAAAGAGGCACTTATGCGCCAACTTGAAATCGAAGGCAAAAACGAGCGCAAGGAACTCTATTTCCACAAACGCCTATTGGACGGTACATTGCCCGAATCAATTGGCGGCGGCATCGGACAGAGCCGTCTCTGTATGTTTTTCCTCAAAAAGGCTCACATCGGCGAAATCCAATCATCGCTTTGGAGCGACGAAATGCGCCAAGAGTGCAAACAGGCTAATATACCGCTGATATAATACCATTTCTCTATTTAAAGCACTTAGTTAATTGACTATTTGTTACATTTTGTAATATAAGTAATTAACTAAGTGTTTTTGTCGTTTTTCTATCCATCGCCAATGAAGCAAATAATTGTGATAATGCTGCTGATATTGCCGTTTGCAGTGTCGGCACAAACATCTAAAAAACAACGCAAAGCGCTTATAGCAGAAGCATCGAATTATGAGAAACTTGCTGATTATAATATAGATACGGTTAATTATCCCGAAGCAGTAAGGCTTGGAACGTTGGCATCTGATCTTTATAAACAAGGTGCGGGCGAAAAAAGTCCCCTATATGCCAAATCGGCAGGCAAACTTGCAGAGTATCATTATTATAACGGCAATTATTCCGAAGCCTTCCGTGTAGGCGAATATACCGCGCAACTTTGCAAAACAGTTTACGGCGCAGAGCACGAAGAGTATTTGAGCGCGATGGAAAACTGCGCCTTGTTTTTATGCGAACTTGGCAAATTTATATCTGCCGCCGACATTCAGTCATATACATTAAAGGAGCGTCAACGGCTCAACTATCGTGGCGACAATTATGTAATGGCTTTGGGAAACCTTGCTTCGTATTATTTTGCATTGGGTAACCATAACGAGGCGATAAAATTGGTAACTTCGGCTATCGAAGCGGCAAAAAATATCTTGGGCGACGACCATCCATACTATTTTTATTATTTAGAAAATCTTGCCTATTATAATTTATTTTCAGGCAATTACACCGAGGCTATCAGGCTCGAAAAATTTGCTTTGGTGTCGATAGGAAAGGTTATGGGCGAAACTCATCCCGACTATGCGCTTTCGTTGCACAATCTTGCGGGATATTATTACACCATAGGCAACTATCGCGAGGCTGTAAAACTCGAAACCCGCTCCATGCAACTTCGCAAAACTATTTTGGGCGAACAGCATCCGCATTATGCCATATCGTTAAATACGCTTGCTGGTTTTAAATGCGTGCTTGGTGATACTGCCGAGGCTATTCAATTGGGACTTAAGGCGTTGCATATTTTTGAAAACAATTTTGGCGACAACCATCCCGACTATTCGGGTGCGTTAATCAACCTTTCGTCGTACTATGCGCAGGCGGGACATTATAAATATGCCATTCAACTTGCCACCCGTGCATCTGCCATTGAAAAAAATATTTATGGCGAGCAGCACGCCAATTACGCTGCGGTGTTGGGCAATCTTGCCGAATATAATTACAAACTCAAACAATATCCTGAGGCTATTGACCTTGAACATAAGTCGCTGCAAATCAGAAAGAACGTTTGGGGCGAAAACCATCCTGATTATGCCATATCGCTCAGCAAATTGGCTCAAATCAATCTTTATGCGTGTAATTATGCCAAATCGGCAGATTATTACAGCGAGGCTTACGACCGCCTTAAAGCGTTTATACTCAAAAACTTTCTGTTGATGACCTATAAAGAGCGTACAGATTTTTGGAATAAATATGCCGAATTTTTTGTGCTCGACCTTCCATACGCCGTTTATAAACTTTCGCCCTTGGCAGATTCGCTCTCGATAGGAGGATCTGCAGCTGTATTGGCTTACAATTCGCAAGTTTTTGCCAAAGGATTGCTGCTAAATACCGAACTCGAAATTCAAAAAATATTACAACAGAGCTCCGACAGCACACTTTTGAGACGTTTTTACAAGATACGTCAAAATCGTGGCTTGCTCGACAACCTTTTGAAAACCAATATACATGAACGCACAATGAACGCCGATTCGCTTGCCAATTCGATAGAAGCCGAAGAGAGAGCTCTGGTGCTGTCGTCGAGTAATTTGGGCAACTATACCCACAACCTTTCGATTGATTATAAAGAAATACAAAAACACTTGAAGGATAACGATTTAGCCATAGAATTTGCCGAATGTAAAAACGCTGACAAAGAGCGTATCTTTATGGCTTTTGTGCTTAAAAAAGGTATGGACACTCCCCAAGTGGTAACGCTTTTTAAACAATCGGATATGTGGAACGTAAAAAAATCAGAATATTACACCAGTTCCAAACTTTACAACCTTGTGTGGAAACCATTGGAAAAATATCTTCAAGGTGTAAAAAACGTTTATTTTTCGCCTGCAGGACGTTTTCACAATATCGCTATCGAATATCTTCGCACCGAAAAAGGAACCATTTTTGCCGAACAATACGATGCCTACCGTCTATCGTCAACGCGCGAAATCGCTATCGAACAGCAAATTAACCCCGACCGCAAGGCTGCCACATACGGTGGAATTGAATACGATTTTACTAACGAAGATTGGCTAAATCTCATCGACGGTCGCGATACTCTTCGAGGTGCTGTGGCAGGATTTCTACCCGGCTCAAAAATAGAATCAGAAACCATTGCCAAATATTTGCGCAATGCCAACTACACTGTTAGCGAGCAATCGGGTCGCACCGCCACTGAAGATAGTTTCAAAAAACTATCAGGCAGTAGATTAAAGATACTTCACATTGGCACGCACGGTTTCTATAAGTCTGATTTTGTGGCAGATTTAATACCTTCGTCGTTGATGGCAACTCAGAGTAGCGAAGACCGTTCGCTCACTTACAGCGGATTACTCTTTGCCGGAGCAAATACAGCTCTCGATCCGTTGAAAAACAGCATTATACCCGAAAGTTTTGACGACGGCATACTCACTGCTCGCGAAATATCGCGTCTTGATTTCAGGGGACTTGATTTGGTGGTGCTCTCAGCTTGCAAGTCGGGACTTGGCGAAATCACAGGCGAAGGAGTTTTTGGACTTCAACGTGGATTTAAAAAAGCTGGTGCGCAAACCATTGTGATGAGTCTTTGGGATGTTTCTGACTCAGCCACGCAGCTGCTTATGACCGAGTTTTTCAAAAACCTTACCGCTGGACAATCCAAACGTGCCGCCTTTGTTTCGGCACAAAACATCACTCGTCAACGCTATCCCGAACCACAAAAGTGGGCAGCGTTTATTATGGTTGATGGATTGTAGCCTACTTTATTTCACATTTAGGTAGTCGAGAATATCACCCAAAGTGCTGCAAACATATTTTACATCCTCTAAACGCATTTCGTAATATAGCGGAAGCCTCAGGAGAGTATCCTCGTATCTGTCGCAGTTTCGGAGTGGTGAGCCGGTGTAACGCTCTTTAAAATACGGACTTTTGTGTAATCCCAAGTAGTGAGTTACGGCAAGAATCTGTTTTTCACCGAGATATTCGGCAATCTTTTTGCGCTCTTTGGTGTTTTTGCACACTATATAAAATATGTGTCCGTTGCCCACAGTTTCTGGCGAATGGTTAGGTAGCGATATGTAGCCCTTGTCTTCCAACGGTTTAAGGAGTTTGTAATAGAGATTCCACAGTTTGAGGCGCTTCAACTGAATTTGTCCTGATTTTTCGATTTGGGCATAAAGAAACGCTGAAATCAATTCCGATGGTAGAAACGAACTACCAATATCAACCCATTGATACTTACTAACTTTGCCACGCGAAAAATCGGCACGGTTAGTTCCCTTTTCCCAAATAATCTCGGCACGTGAAAAAAGTTTTGGATCGTTGATAGCCAACATTCCGCCCTCGCCCGAAATGATGTTTTTAGTTTCGTGAAACGAGAAAGTTGCCATTGCGCCGAAACTACCCGCTGGACGCTCTTTGTAGTAAGAATCAAAGGCTTGCGCAGCGTCTTCTATTATAATAAGGTTGTGACGGCGAGCAATTTCGCAAATATTTTCCATATTGCAGCAGAATCCAGCGTAATGCACTACCACAATCACCTTGGTGCGTGGCGTAATTAGCGATTCTATCTGATTTTCATCTATATTTGGGTTGTCGTCGCTACTGTCGGCAAAAATGATTTTGGCATTTTGACGAACAAAAGCCAAAGCAGTGGAAACAAATGTGTATGATGGTATTATCACCTCGTCGCCTTCGCCCACGCCTGAAAGTATCGCTGCCATTTCGAGAGCGTCGGTGCAACTTGATGTCATTAAGCACTTGCCAAAACCGTACTTGTCTTCAAAAAAACGTTGGCATTTTTGGGTAAAAGCACCGTTGCCCGAAATTTTGCCGCTTTTGACAGCCTCGCGGATATATTTAATTTCGTTGCCGCAAAGAAACGGCTTGTTGTAAGGAATCGGTTCCATATTTTTTGTTCTAAAAAAATTTTATAATTTTACGTGCTCAATTTCTATAACTCAAACCAAGCATAATTGTGATAGCAAATATAAAAAAATTTATAGTAAGACACCCGATAATTGCGGTGATTTTTTTGGTGGTATTGGCGGGATTGCTGTCGATGTACGGCTTTTTCTCTGGCGAATACCTTTTTTATTTTACAGGATTGGCAGATGATTCTTGCTGTTTGCAGATGGTAGGAGCCATTCAGTCAGAGCGTTATGCTAATGAAGGAATCTCCACCGCATATTCGTTTACTGCTGGTATGGGCGACGGTTTAGGCAGCGGATCTTTTAACGTTGAGCCTATTTCCTATGTGCTTGGTTGGGTAAGGCAGTTTGTGTATCTTTTTTTGCCTGTTGACGCAGGAGCAAGTTCGGTAGAGAATTTCTACTATCAGTTTTTTACTTCGTTTTTGGGTACTGCGTTGTTTACATTCTTGTGGCTCAGAACTTTAAATATTAGTAAATACGCCTCTACAATTGGTTCGCTTTTGATGGCATTTTCGGGAAGCATAGTGGTGCTTTCTATTTGGCGTATCGAATCTTTTGGATTCAGTATGGCATTCTATCTGTTTGCCTTTGAGCAACTTTTGGTAAAACGCCGACCATATTTCTTCCCATTTGCAGTACTTCGGTTTGCAGGTTCGCCATATTTCTTGTATTTGGCATCGCTATTTTTGGCTATCTATATGATTTTTAGGTTTGTGGTGATGAAGGCAAACTTTAAAACCATATTCCGCACCTGCCTGTGGATATTTGTGCTTGGCTTGTTGGGTATGGCTGTGGCGTTGCCCGATTTAATCAACAGCTTGATAGTTAGTCTCAACACTCCAAGGTATGCAGGTGGAGTGGGCTTTGAAACCACAGCTCCGTCAAACCTTTTGGTAGAAAAAACTATGGGTATCACCACCATTCTCAGGCTTTTTGCAAATGATATTCCTGGTTGCGACTTTTCAATAGGCGAGTGGAACAATTTTCTTGAAGCACCTGCAATTTATTCTGGCTTAATTACTTTGTTGCTTTTGCCGCAAATTTTTCAATATCTCAATCGCCGCAAACAAATTGCATACGGCTGTTTTATAGCGTTTTGGGCTGCTGTACTGATTTTTCCGCCTCTTCGCCGTGCCATCGTGCTCTATGCCGGCGACTATTACCGCTACGGAATCGACTTTTTTATAACCTTTGCAATGATATTTGTGGCTGCGCAGTCTTTATCACTTATCGAAAACCTCAAACGCGTAAATGTGCCAGTGCTTGCAGGATCGCTTGTGGTTTGTGTAATAGCACTTTACGGAGCAGCCAATAGCGATTTGATGGTAAATAGTCCCACATACAAAGCAAATGTGGTTTATTTTGCAATCGCGTTTTTGGTGATTCACGCCGGAGTGCTGATGTGGAGCGCAAACACATCTAATAGGCAAATGTTTAAGATTGTGCAGGTTGTACTTGTTTTAATAGAGGTTTCGTTTATCACATATTCGAGTTTCGACGGACGCGACACTGTTTCAAAACTTGAGTTTGACCTTAATCGTAATGGCATTTACGATGGTACCGAAAAGATTGTAGCCAAACTTAAACAGACCGATACTACGAAGTTCTATCGTATGGAAAAAGATTACAAGTCTTCGCGTCAGATACACTCAAATCTCAATGAGGCAAATGCAATTGGATATTTCGGCACCAAGAATTACAGTTCGTTTAACCAACCTTATTATGTAAAATTTCTCAGCAACACAGGACACATTGCTCCTCATATCGAATCTGAAACACGTTGGATTTCGGGTATTGGTCGCGATCCGCTTTGTCTGTCGTTTGCTGGCATTAAGTACTATCTTACTAAAACTGATACACTTATGGCTCATATTCCCATCTGTCAGCCATACGACACTGTAAACGGCATACACGTTTTTAAAATTGACAAATGTCTGCCGCTTGGATTTACTGTTGACCGTTATATTAAATCTTCTGATTTTAAGAAACTTATCAAATTTCGTATCGATAATAATTCTATAGAAAGCGCATCGGTTACACTCGATTATATGGGCGTTCCACCTGCGCAGAAGTTCGATGTTGTTGAGCGTTTGCGCAAACTTATCGGTAGAGAATACTCCGATGCCGATAGCCTCTATATGGCTATTCGCGATGCGTCTCCAGGTGTGGCTTGGATGATGTTGGCCCAGAATATCTATCACACATCCATCAATAGTTTTATGGCAAACGAGGCACTTTTGGCATCATTTGTTTATGAAGACGACTCAGAAATCGACACCACGTACTTTACACGCCTTGATATCAGCAATACAGATGTGATAGTTCCAGTGGAACAATTCACCACACCTATGTTTGATTCTTTGTATAATTATGCCAATAGCGAACATCTTGAAATTTCTGAGTTTAAACAGGATAATATAAAGGGAAACTTGAATGTTAGCAAAGACAAATTCCTCGTTCTTACTATCCCTTACGATCAGAACTGGACGCTTACACTTGACGGCACTGATAAGAAACTAAAACTATGTGACTATGGTTTTTCAGGTTTAGAGATTCCTGCTGGAAATCACACCGTGGAATTAAAATATCAGAACCAAACCTCGCTGCGTTTCAACTCTTTAAAAAGAGGTCTTGCTGTTTTGATGTGGGTGTTTGTTATTGGTTTGATAGTATATCGAAAGAAGAAAGGTATACCGTTGTAAAATATTTTTAGGTCTTAACCAAATCTTAATAAAAATATATCCACACTATTTGTAACACTTATTAAAAAAAACTTTTAACTTTGCCGAAATTAACAAATAAATTAGTTGTAACAGATTTTAAACTACAATGGAATACAATCATCGCGAAATTGAGGCATATTGGCAAAAGTATTGGGACGAGAACGGTACTTTTACCGTCTCAAACAAATCGGAACGTCCTAAGTATTACGTACTTGATATGTTCCCTTATCCTTCGGGAGCAGGTCTGCACGTAGGACACCCATTAGGATACATTGCATCAGATATTTACAGCCGTTACAAAAGGCTCAAAGGTTTTAATGTGTTGCACCCGATGGGCTACGACGCTTTTGGCCTTCCCGCCGAGCAATATGCAATTCAAACGGGTCAGCATCCAGCAGTTACCACCGAAAATAATATTTCGCGCTACCGTTCGCAGTTGAAAAAAATTGGTTTCTCTTACGATTGGAATCGCGAACTCCGCACTTGCGATCCTAAATATTATAAATGGACTCAATGGGCTTTCCTTCAAATGTACAACCATTGGTACAACAATGATACACAGAAGGCAGAGCCTATCGCCACTCTTACCGCTGAATTTGAACGTAATGGCAATCAGAAGGTTAACGCCGCTCACAGCGAAGTGCCTATTTTCCCAGCAGAGGTTTGGAATGGATTGAGCGATGGCGAAAAAGCAGAAGTAATTGATGCTTACCGTCTTGCATACCGTGCCAAAACTATGGTAAACTGGTGTCCTAAACTCGGAACAGTGCTTGCCAACGATGAGGTGAAAGAAGGTCTTTCTGTTCGTGGTGGTTATCCTGTGGTTCAGAAACCTATGGTTCAATGGCTTTTGAGAGTTTCGTCATACGCTGAAAGATTGCTTGAAGGTCTCGACCGTATTGATTGGACCGACTCGCTCAAAGAGATGCAGCGCAACTGGATTGGTCGTAGCGAGGGATGCGAAATGTTTTTCGACATTGCCGACAGCGAAGTAAAGATGAAGATTTTTACCACCCGTCCCGATACAGTTTATGGCGTTACATTTATGGTATTAGCACCCGAAAGCGAGTATGTTGACCAAGTTACAACTGTTGAATACCGCGATGCTGTTCAGCAATATCGCGCTGATGCCGGAAAACGCACCGAACGCGAACGTATGAGCGACACACACTCTGTTACAGGTCAGTTTACAGGCGCATACGCCATCAACCCATTTACCGGTTCGCAAATTCCTATTTGGATAAGCGATTATGTATTAGTTGGTTACGGAACAGGTGCTATTATGGCAGTGCCTGCTCACGACAGCCGCGACTATGCTTTTGCCAAAAAATTTGACCTCCCCATCATTCCTTTGATTGAGGGCGCAGACGTTTCTACCGAATCGTACGACGCTAAGGAAGGCATAATGATGAACAGCGGAATGTTTAACGGCATGAATGTGCTTGAAGCAAAACAAGCCGCTATAAATGAGGTAGAAAAACTCGGAATTGGAAACCGCAAAATCAATTACCGTCTGCGCGATGCTATTTTCAGCCGTCAGCGTTATTGGGGTGAACCTTTCCCCGTATATTACAAAGACGGACGTGTGCAAACACTTGATATTACAAAACTTCCATTGGAATTGCCCGAAATTGATTCGTTCTTGCCTACCGAAGATGGCGAACCTCCTTTGAGCCGTGCAGCCAATTGGAAAACCGCCGAGGGCTATCCCTACGAGACAAGCACAATGCCCGGTTTCGCTGGTTCGTCGGCATATTATTTAAGGTATATGGATCCCGACAACAACAACGCTCTTGTATCGAAAGAGGCAAACGAGTATTGGCAAGATGTTGACCTCTACATCGGAGGCACCGAGCATGCTGTGGGACACCTTATATATTCACGCTTCTGGAACAAATTCCTTTTCGACCTTGGCGTAGTTTGCAAAGACGAGCCTTTCAAAAAACTCGTTAACCAAGGCATGATTCAGGGACAAAGCAAGTTTGTTTACCGTATCAAAGGTACAAACCAGTATGTTTCTTACGGACTAAAAGACGATTTCGACACCCAAGAAATTCACGTTGACGTTAACATTGTGAAAAACGATATTCTTGATTTAGAAGCGTTTAAACAATGGAGACCTGAATTTGCAGACGCGCAATTTGTGCTCGAAGATGGTAAATATATCTGCGGTAGCGCTATCGAAAAGATGAGTAAGTCGATGTTTAACGTTGTTAACCCCGACACTATTGTAGAACGCTACGGTGCTGACACATTGCGACTTTACGAAATGTTCCTCGGACCTATTCAGCAGTCGAAACCTTGGGATACTGGTGGTATCGAAGGCGTTTACCGATTCCTCAACAAATTCTGGAGATTGTTCTTTAATGCTAATGGTGATTTTGAAGTTTCTGACGCTCAGCCCGTTGAAGCCGAACTCAAAGCTCTGCACAAGACCCTCAAAAAGGTAGAAAGCGACATCGAGATATTCTCTTACAATACAAGCGTAAGTCAGTTTATGGTTTGCGTAAACGAACTCACATCGCTAAAATGCAACAAGCGTGCAATCCTCGAACCGTTGGTAATATCGCTTGCACCGTTTGCTCCGCACATTGCCGAAGAGTTGTGGAAACTTCTTGGTTACAATCAGTCGATTTCGGATGCAGAGTTCCCCACAGTAGACGAGCGTTACACAGTAGACAGCACCAAAACCTATCCTGTGGCAATCAACGGCAAGACCCGCTTTACACTCGACCTTCCTGCCAATGCCGACAAGGGCGAAATTGAAAAAGAAGTCCGCGCCAACGACCGTTTCCAAAAACTTATCGAAGGTAAGTCGGTAATAAAGGTGATTATCGTACCCGGCAAAATGGTAAACTTTGTAGTTAAATAATAATATTTAAAGATTTGAAATTCAATCCATTCTTTATGATATAAAAAGATAGCAAAATGGTATCAAGTTCAAACATCAAAATCTTTTCGGGAACCACGTCGCTCTACCTTTCGGAGCAAATAGCCAAGGCATACGGCACCACCCTCGGAAACGTAACAATGAACCACTATTCCGACGGCGAATATCAACCGAGCCTCAACGAGACTGTCCGTGGCGATTATGTGTTTATAGTTCAGTCTACATTCACTCCCGCCGACAACCTTCTCGAACTCTTGCTTATGATTGACGCCGCCCGTCGTGCGTCGGCTTACAAGATTGCAGCCGTTATCCCATACTTCGGATTTGCGCGTCAAGACCGCAAAGACAAACCCCGTGTGGCCATCGGCGCAAAACTCATCGCCAACCTACTTACTAAGGCGGGTGTTGACCGAATAATTACTATGGACCTCCACGCCGACCAAATTCAAGGTTTCTTCGACGTGCCGGTAGACCATCTCTACTCGTCCACCATATTTGTACCATTTATCAACTCGCTAAAACTCGAAAACCTCGTTATCGCTTCGCCCGACATTGGCGGTAGCAAACGCGCAAATACTTACAGCAAATTTCTCCAAGTGCCAATGGTTATCTGCCACAAGTATCGCGAAAAAGCCAACGAGGTGAGCGAAATGACTGTTATCGGCGATGTTAAGGGCAAAAACGTTATCATCATCGACGACATTATCGACACCGCCGGCACACTCTCAAAGGCTGCCGACTTGATGATGGGCCAAGGTGCGTTGAGCGTTAGGGCGTTTATCACTCATCCTGTGCTTTCGGGTCCTGCTTACGACCGCATTTCAGAGTCGAAACTTACCGAACTCTACGTTACCGACACCATTCCCTTGAAAAAACCGCATCCAAAAATCAAGGTTCTCACCGTGGCAAACCTCTTTGCCGAGGTAATCAAAAAAGTGTTCACCTGTCAGTCGATAAGCGAAACATCGTATTATAAATGAAGATTTTTTTTGTAAAAACAAAAAATACATCTATCTTTGCACCCGAATTTTCCAATTGGGCGGAAAGCCGCCCGTGCGATGGGAAATTGAGTAAACAATTTTTATTAACACTCAATTTTGAGTAACACAAATTTAATTAAATGAAAGTATTTGAAATCGCTGGTACCAAACGCGAAAACATCGGTACCAAGTTTGCAAAAGACTTGCGCAAAGAGGGTCTCGTTCCCTGCGTGGCTTACTGCTGCGGCAAGCACATCGACTTCACCGTTAAACAAAAAGAAATCAACGGCGCTATCTTCACTCCCGAAGTATTCATCGTTAAAATCACTATCGACGGCGAGGTATTCAACACTGTAATCAAAGATATGCAGTTCCACCCCGTTACCGACGAGGTAATGCACATCGATTTCTACATCTTCAACGATGAGCAGGAAATCACCGTTAAACTTCCTGTTGTATTCGAAGGTCACGCTCCTGGTGTTAAGGCCGGTGGTAAACTCAAAACAGCTGCCCGCAAACTCAAAGTTACAGGTAAAGCTGCTTGCCTCCCCGAAAGAATCGTTGTTAGCATCGCTGAACTCGAACTCGAACAGCAGATCAAGGTTCACGACCTCAAATTCGACAATTATCGTATTTCCGACCCGCAGGATATGCTTCTCTGCCGCATCGTAGCTACTCGTGCTACACAGCAGGCAGCTGCCGACGACGGCGGAAAGAAGAAAAAGAAGTAGTTTGCATAGTAATAAAAGTTTTTAGACTTTCGGAGACGGCACTTTCTGCCGTCTCTGTTTTTATAATTAAAAGCAGTGAAATACCTTATTGCAGGTCTCGGAAATATCGGAGCCGAATACCGGGACACACGCCACAACATTGGCTTCAAAATCGCCGACGCTCTTGCCGCCGACGCTGGTGCGCAGTTCTCATCCGACCGCTATGCCGATGTGGCGCAGTTTAAATACCGCGGCAATCCCGTTACCATTATCAAGCCGTCTACTTTTATGAACCTTAGCGGCAAGGCTGTCAGTTATTGGCTCAAAGAGGAAAACATTCCAGTAGAAAACCTCATTGTATGTGTCGACGACCTTGCGTTGCCTTTTGGTGTTATCCGCTTGAGGGCAAACGGCAGCGAGGCAGGACACAACGGACTTAAAAATATTACCGAACTGCTCGGTACTCAAAATTATGCGCGTCTGCGTTTTGGTATCGGAAACGATTTTGCCAAGGGTCATCAGGTAGATTTTGTGCTTGGAAAGTGGAATTTTGAAGAACTCAACCGTATTCAAGAACGCTCAAAAATCACCACCGAGGCTCTTTACAGTTTCATTACCAACGGCATACAACGCACTATGAATATGTACAACGGCAAATAACCTTTAAACCAAACCATTATGGCAGAAGAAAACTCCGAAATGCGGATCGACAAATTTCTATTCAACGTCCGCTTATTTAAAACCCGTTCGCTTGCCGCCGACGCTTGTGGCAAGGGTCGCATCCTTATCAACGGTGCGGCTGTAAAACCCGCCCGAGTTGTACGTCCCGACGATGAAATCAGCGTAAAGGTAAATCCTGTTTACCGCCGCTACAAGGTGCTTCAATTGCTCCGTGGACGTGTGGGTGCAGCCAAAGTACCAGATTATATCACCGAAACCACCTCTGAGGACGATTTATTTAAACTAAAAATGATGACCGAGATGGGGCGTTTTTCGTTTGGCAAACGCGACCGAGGAGCTGGACGTCCTACCAAAAAAGACCGCCGCGAAATCGACCGCCTATACGATTCGGACGACGAATATGATATGCTCGACGGCTTTATGCCTGATTTCGACAATGACGATGAATAAAAAAAAGGGACGCACCAAGGCGCGTCCCATGTGTGTGAAAACTATAGGCTATCAACTTACTTTCTGATTTTTACCTCGGCAGGTACGTCAAAAATGCCTTCGGGAATTGCTGCGTTTTCGTCAAATGAATCCACAACAGTTTCGATCTGAAACATTCCGCCGTCTACCACTGTTTTGATAGCGAATCCTTTCCAAACCCAAACGGTAGATGCTACCGACATACCCATCTGTTCGGTGTTAACTTCGTATTTTTTGCAGGGATAGCAGTTTACAATTTCTTCTCCTTTCTCTTTGATTTTGTGTTTCTTAACTATTTCGGGAGTAAGATTGAGGAAGTACCAAATTCGTAACGTGCTTTTTGAGCGTTGGCAGCGGCTGTGCAGAATACCATTGCGGCAGCAGCTAAAATCATTTTTACTTTCATTTCAGTTCAGTTTTAAATATTAAACAATTGTCATTTCGTTTTTCTATTGCAAACTTAACTTAATAAAAGGTGATATAGATTTTTTTTAGATGAAGGGCTGTAATTGGCCGATAAACCGCCGATTTTTGTAGACGAGTTATTTGGCGATATCAATTGCAAGGCGCACACTTAACTTTAATGCCGATGTTACGCAGCCACGCGCAGGCCATATAAAAGCAGAGTTGAAACTTAAAAACGAGTCGCCGGTTTGCCAATATCCGCCTTCGCAGCTGAGGTTCATAGGCAGAAATATCGCTCCTATATTTGCCAATTCTGTCCACTGATTATTAGTAATAACGTTGAGTGTGGTGGGGTCGATGCTGGTATTGGTAAGGCATATTTGATCGTCCCACGGTTTTATCGATTGCGGAGTTATGTGGTTGAAATTGATAGCATTATTGTAATTGTCGGGTAAAAGAATTACACCCTTTTTGCCATCAACCGTAGCCCACAAAATCAAGTTTATGGCGTTTTTGCGTTTTAAAACAATGTATTGCCACTCGTAGGCGGTAAGTAAACGCCAACCATCTGATATATTTCCATATTGGTTGAAATCAAACAAATCAGAATCTCCATTTTTGAGATTTTCGGTTGCAAACACCACCTTTTGCGAGTCGCTTACCGAAAATTCGCCGCTGTGTGGTTCTTTGATAGAATTATTGTTGCTGCAAGATATTAAAACACATAAAGATACAAACGCTATCAAAAGTAGCGGTGATGATTTTTTCATTTCTACCTCACTATTAATTTAAAAGACTGTTTGTTGCTCGACGACATCAACGCGCCTGTGTAAAAACCACGAGGCAGGCTGAGTGTGGTTTGCAGTTTGGTAACGGTAAGTTTTTTTATAATATTGCCCTTGCTGTTGGATATTATCATAGAGTATTCTGTATCAGGGTCAAAATTGTTGATTATTGTTGAGCAATGCCCAATACGAGCCTTTGAGTGTGGATTCGGTGAAGTCTTTGCGTGAACCGTTGTTGAGTTTCTCGTCTGTTTCTTGGCCGTTGCGATACCATTGGTATGTATTCATCAGCAACTGCATCTTTTTCAAAATTCCATTCAGTACCGTCTTCATACGTATCAGTGGTATACCAACCTTTTAGTACAAATTTCATCGGATACCAATCATTAGATATGGTGGGGTTAGTAACATACTCTTTTGGAATAATAGTGTTATTTTTTACATATTGTGTTCGCTCTCCCAAATACCACGTAATCGGGTCGCGTCATTCTTGTGGCTTATCATCATTAAATGCAACTGGATAATACGAATCAATAATACAATCACTATTTTCCACAGTATACTTATACACATAATATTGTAAATCTACATCGAAATAATAATCACTTGCAGGTGAAAAATCAAAATAAGCCTCATTATCATTAAAAAGGGCATTTTGTAGACCTCTGTCAGACACTCTGAAAAACACAGTTGCACCGTTGTCAAAATAACCCTCATTAGGCTTGCTCGGATCAGTAGGATAACTTCCATCGCAAAACTCTGTGCCATACGTAATGACAACCTTATACTGCTGAGCCCATACCTCAATTGGTATAACCGCTGTTAGCAAAGTAATGACAAATGCTAATTTTGTAGCAAGAATTTCAATTATAGTTTGATTATTTGTATGATTAAACGGGTGTATATTTATTTTGCAATAATACAGAAAAAAATAGAAATAAAAATAGAGGCGCAAAATTTTTTGCGCCTCTACTTTCTGTACCCCGGGCCGGGATCGAACCGGCAAGGATGTTACTCCATTGGTGTTTGAGACCAACGCGTCTACCAATTCCGCCACCAGGGCAAGGTGGTTTTCACGGCGCAAATGTAGAGGTTTTTTATTATTGTGCAAAGTTTTTTTGATGTTTTTTTTGTGGAATATACAAAAATGTTCCTATAATGCATGGTATCAGTATGTTGATAATCCAAAGTAATGCCGAAGATGCTGCGGGCAACAGTGGGTTGGGAGAGTAGGGGGCGAGTATCAATGCCGATACCGAACATCTTACCCCTAATTCGGCAAGGGCAGGACGCGGCACAAAACTTATTATGCCGTAAATCAAAAATATCGCCGCATATCCGTCGATGATGCCAATGTTGATGCCTAACGCCTTTATAACAAGATAGTTTTGTGAGCAGTAAATAAAAAATCGTATTGCACTTAATATTAATAATGTGTTTTGTTCTTGGCGGTTGTATCGTGCAAAAAACTCTAATTTTGGTGCAAATTTTTTAGTGAGACGGTATTTTTGAGTTGTTGGCACAAATTTTTTCGGGTGGTAAAACAATGCTGTAATCAATGCCGCTCCTATCAATGCCACTATGCCAAACAAGGGTTTTGTAAGGAATTCTTCGTGGATAAATCGTGTGCCATTGGCAGAAAAATAAAACGACGTGGCTGCTGTAAATATCAACATTACAGGCATTTGACTAATGCCGTTGTAAATCGTTGCTATGCCACCTTCCACTCGGTGCTGAGTGTTGAGTACAGTGGGTCGTCCTACTGTTTCGCCTAAGCGGTTGGGAGTAAATGTTGACGGTGGAATGCCTTTTAAAACTCCTTTGATTGCGGTTTTTAACGATATTTCTTGTATCGGCTTAACGGCAAAGAGCCATTTCACCGACTCTATCAGCCAATTGGGTAAAACAAGAATTGCCGCCATAGCGAAAAGGTTGAGCCTTATATCGCTAAACCCATTTATTTGATAATATTCTTTAAGTTGTTCGATGTGGGGAATTGATATTTTGTAGAGAAACACATAAAATCCTGCTACTGCTAATATTTTTAAAGCGAGAATTACTCTTTTTTTCATATTATCAGGATTTTAGCGGAGGTGTATCTTCTTGGTCTACAATAGGTTCGTAGTCTTTGTTGATTACTGGCAGCAATATCAGCGATAGTGCGCCGAGTATTATAAACGATATATCTTGCAGTCCGTGAATCACAAGGGCGAATGCTCTGCCGTCGGGGTCGCGTTTTACGCCGTACATTGCAAGTGTTTCTATTACAATAAAATGCCACGTTCCCATACCTCCGGGCGAGGGCACTATTACTCCAAAAGTAGCAAGCACAAACACCATCAATCCTGTTATGAGGGTAAGGTGTTCGGTAAATCCAAATGCCTTGAATCCTAAATACACGGCGTAGCAATAGACAAAATTGATGTAAATACTGTGTAATATAAATAAGGTGCGGTGTTTTAGGTGAAGAATTGTGGTGAGTCCGTCGCGAAACTGCTGCCAAATACCGTTGATTTTGTCGCCAATGCCAAAAATATTTCGGCGTATAGCCAAGCGGAAAAGCCAAATTCCAACGGCTGCTAATACTATAAGTATCAACGAAATAGGTATAATATATTGTTTAATGAGTTCAATTCGTTCGCTAATTCCCGGGTTGGCGGCTATCATTTCCGACACAAATCCCCACTGACTTGCAAGCACTATGGTCGACACTATTAATATTATGGTCAAATCGGCTATGCGCTCCGTTACCACCGTACCCAAACACCGTGCAAATGGTATTTTTTCGTATTTTGAAACTATTCCGCAGCGCAATACTTCGCCCGATCGAGGAATGGCTAAGTTGCTGAGATACATTACCAAAACCGACATAAAAAGGTTGATTCCCCTTGGCTTGTATCCAAATGGTTCTAAAAGTAGCCTCCAACGTGCCGCACGACTATAATGCGCTGTAAGATAGAAAATTGCAATAGCCACAATCCATCCCCAACGAGTGCCTTCGAGTGCGTTGATGAGCGTGCCTAAATCCTGACCTCGGTATGCGAGCCAAAATAGTAGTACGCCAATGGCGAAAAACACTGTTATTCTGATTCCTTTTTTAAGTCTGCCATCCATTTTGGGTACTTTTGAGCGGCAAAATTAAAAAAAAATTAAAAATTTGCCTCCGTTTTACAAATTATCCTTATATTTGGATAGTAAAATAATCCAATGTTTATGAAGCATATATTATTGTCGCTTATATTGTTGTGTATCGCAGTGTCGTTGCATTCGCAGACCAAGCAAGTCTACGATGAGGATTTTGTGTTTACCGACGGGCTGTATCTCAATAAGGAGATGATGCAAAAAAACAAACCAGTAGACAAGGCTCGTGTAAAAAGTCAAATCGATCCAAACGAACTTGCTTTTTTCGACTATCTTACTCAGGAAAACACAATTACGCTGTTCGACGAGGTGGGCAACGAGATTACTGTTAAAACATCGTCGCTGTGGGGCTACTGCTCGGGCGGCATTATCTACGTTTATCACAACGGATATTTCAACCGTGTGGGCATTGTGGGCAGCATTTGCCATTTTCTCGGAACAAAAACCTATATCAATTCGCGCGACCCATTCTACGGAGGTATGTACGGGCGATATGGTATGTACGGTCCTGCTTACACCACGTCTACTGAGGCACAGCAATATTTGCTCAATTTTGAAACCGGCGACATTCTTGAATACAATGCCAGCAACCTTGAGCAGATGCTTATGAAAGACCCCGAACTCCACGACGAGTTTGCCGACCTCAAACGCAAAAAACGCAACGCAAAACTTTTTTACTATATGCGAAAGTTTAACGAAAAACACCCTTTGTATATACCTGTTTATGAATAAATTATCTATTGTTTAACAATATAAAACCTAATTTTTATGAAAATAAAGAACCTATTAATTGCACTCGTGGCGGTGCTTGTGGCTCTGCCCTCGTTGGCTCAAGAAAAGGTGGCGGGCGCCGACGTTATCAAAAAGTTTCTCAACACCAAAACCTGCGTTGTGCTCGACAACAATATTTTCAATAGTTACAATTCGGGTATAAAACAGGCAGTTGAGAGCAGTTGGACAATCACAAAGTTTGAATATTGCTCGTTCGACGATTTTCAAAAACGCAAATACGACCCTCAGTATTCGTTTTTGATGGTTACAAAAGACTATTACAAAGACGATTCTGACAAAATGACCTACGCATTTCTTTCGCTAATGCTTGGCGGCGACTACAAGTCGGTGTATGATATGCCCACACTTGCTTCGTTCCCACTTTCTTATTACGAAAATCAGGATTATGAGAAATATGTATACAAACTTGCACCCATTGTCAAGTTTATGCAGAATCACGTAAACCTTACCAAAGATCATCCTGAACTTACCGAAAAAAATATCGTTCTCTATTACAATCGCAATGCCGAAAAACTTGGCGATAAAAAACTCTATATTATAAAAGAAGACCTTCCCAAAGACCTCAACACCGATGCCAAGGTTAAAGCAGTGTATGCCAAGCCGTTCCAAATACTTGCCGAGCAAGAAAATCTTGAGGATATTGTTAAGGCCAACGACCCAAAGGCAGTGTTTGTACACAAGGTAGGACCTCCCAAGGGTAGCCCCAAGGCAGCTCGCTGTTTTAATGTTGTGCTTGGCAACGACGGCTCTGTATATTATTTCGGTTGGCATAAAATCAGCTCCAAAGAACCCGACGGTTTTCTCAAAGGCGATTTCAAAAAATTAGGAAAGCAATAAAAAATTTTGTTGTTAATAAATATACCTATATATTTGTAAAAAATAATTTTAACGAAAACACATAATGAACGAAGAAGCACAAATGTACATAGACGAGGCGGAAGAGAAAATGAAAGCCGCTGTAGTTCACTTTGAAGGCGAACTTGCCAAAATCCGCGCTGGAAAAGCTACTCCCGCCATATTGCAGGGCATTTCGGTAGACTATTACGGCACACCCACTCCCCTTAATCAGGTAGCAAACGTAGGCACCACCGACGCTCGCACAATTGTAGTGCAGCCTTGGGAAAAAACTATGCTCCCAAAAATCGAAAAGGAGATTCTGAAGGCAAACCTCGGACTTACTCCCACCAACAACGGCGAAATACTCCGCATTGTGATTCCCGCCCTCACCGAAGAACGCCGCAAGGCTCTTGTAAAACAGGTTAAGAGCGAGGCCGAAAATGCTCGTGTGGCTGTCCGCAGTGTTCGCAAAGATACCAACAATACTCTTAAAGCCCTTGAAAAAGACGGACTTACCGAAGACGAATCTAAACAGGGTCAGGAGTTGGTACAAAAACTTACCGACCGTTTTGTAGCCGACATCGACAAAATTTCGCAGGCTAAAGAAAACGAGATTATGACTGTGTAAAAAAAAATTTTCAAATAGTCGAAAAAAATAATTAAAAAAAGCCTGTTAATTCAGGCTTTTTTCGTTAATTTGTAATAATTAATAGAAACAAGAAAATTTAATGTGTTTGACTGATATTATACGATGTTTAGTTGTGGCGGTGGCAATGCTTATTGCGCCTTATGCCGCTGTGTGTCAGCAGTCAAATACATTCCGCAAGTCGTCGTTTATACACAACTACCGTCTCGACGAAAAAGGCTACATCGCAAAATGCTCGCAATTGGCCGAGGATGCCAACGGCTGTATAATGTCGTGCACATCGTCGGGATTAAAAATCTACAACGGCCGTCTGTGGGAGCGTTTTTACTCCACCAACCGTTCGGAACTTTTGTCAAAAGTGTATGTTTCGCCTTTTAACGATATTTATGTGGCTGGTCCAGAGTGTCTTGGTTACTATCACCCCGAAATCAACGGCACGTTAAAATTCATTCCATTAGAAGTGCCATTCAATAGCCGCGACGTTACCAATATTTTTGGATGCGAATCTGGCAGCGGCAGGGTAGTGTTTATGCTCAATGATGGTTTAGCAGTATTGAGCAACAGCATCATTGTGCGTAGCGTGGGCGATATAGCAGCCTCAATGCCCTACAAAGGCGGTATCGTGATACTCTGCACCAACGGCGATTTTTACACATATTTTGACGGACAATTGCAAAACGTTTGTAATATTAGCAATTCGGGCATTAGTACCGACAATGTTAAGATGTTAGAGATGGATAATTCGCGCCTTTTGTTTATTTCTAAGGGCTACAAAGCGTGCGAAATCAATCTCGATAAATTGCTGGAAAACAAAAGTATAACTTCCAATGATGTAAAACCCATAACGCTTGCCACCGACAATCACCCCAACATTGTGGTAAACGATATCAAATACAACACCCGTTTGCGCAAACTTGCAGTAGCCACCAACAACGGCATCTATGTCTATTCCAACCGCTACGAATATCTCCAAAAAATCGACAAGGATATCAATCTGCCTGTCAACGATATAGTTAACGTGTTTTTTGATTCTAAAAACAATCTCTGGGCATCATATTCGGGCGGAGTTTCAAAGATAGAACTCAATTCGCCGTTTGTATTCTACTTTGCTAATCAAGGAGTTTCGAACGTGGTGCTATGTGCTCATACCGACAATAACTACTATTATGTGGGCACAGTGTCGTCGATTTTTGTATCGTCGCACGAGGGAGCAGGCAAAAATTCGAGTTTCCGCGCCATTCCGTATAATGAAACGCATGGTCAGCATTTCTGTTGGGATTTGGTTGGTATCAACGGAATTACGCTTGCCTGTACATCAGAAGGACTTTATCAGGTTTTTCCCGATAAGGCAGTGCAGATTGCCCGTACAGGTCGCACATACGGAGCAGCTATTTCGCCTCTCTATCCCGGAAAACTCTTTATCACTGGTTTTGAAGGCTTTAAGGTGTGCGACTATGTTATTAACAATGGTAAAATTGCAGTATCTAATATACGCAGTATCAGTCAGATAACCCGTCCGCTATTTAAAATTAAAATTGCCAACAATGGTTCGTTTTGGTGCACTTCGCTTTCCGCCGGTATTTTGTTGCTAACACCTAAGGATAACACTCTAACCGACTTTGATTCAGAGTATATCGACGCTAATTACGGCCTTGAACATTTAAACCAACTTACTGTTGAGGTGGTGGGCGATATGGTGTATATCAACGACGGACAGTTTAAACGCGCAAAAATCGGAAATCTATCACAACCGATTGTGTTTGAAGTTGATACTGCTCTTAATAAATGTTTCGACCCTGACGAATTGATTTACCATTTTGCATACAGCAAACTTACCGACGAGTTTTTTGTTTTTACACAGTCTACTAATCGTCGAATCAACCGCACAAATCCCGAACAAAACGAGATTATCAATTTCAGAGTATCTTTAGAAACAGTCTACAATATCAATGTGTTAGATTCAGTGTTGCTTTATTCTACCAACCGTGGACTTGTAAAGGGCGATATCAAAGATACCACATCGTTTAATCCCGCAAGCCAACCTTTCAACACTATTATCAACTCGGTAACATTTAATGGCGAAAGAATTTACCGTGGCTACCGATATTTCAAAAGCCCCACAGCCGACCGAAATTATAATGTGTACACCACTTACGACGATTTGGGCCACCCTACCGATTCAATTTTCAAAGCAGAATGTGCGTATCACAACAACAAAATCCGCATCACTTTTTCCACTTCGGCGTTTGAAAATCTTGAGTCAACACTTTATAGTTACAAGCTCGAAGGAATCGACAATGGTTGGAACGATTGGTCGCACGCCAGTGTAAGAGAATTTACCAAACTTCCTCCAGGACGCTATGTGTTTAAGGTTAAGGCCAAAAACTGCGAAAATGTAGAATCGTCGGTGGCGTCGTTTGAATTTACGATAGTTACACCGTTTTATTTAAGTGTTTGGGCAATGCTACTTTATGTATTGCTTGTAGCATTATTGATTACTTTGTTTATCCGTCGTCGCACTGCTAAGTTGAAAAACAAGGCGAATAATCTTTCGGCTCTGCTTCAGCAACGCAACCAACAACTTGAGGATCAAAACGAACGCCTCCGTCAGATGTCATTTGTGGCAACCCGTTCTACCAATTCGGTAATTATTATGGATAAAGACGGCAATATCAAATGGACAAACGATTCATTTAAAAATATTTACGGGTGCTCGTTTGATGAATTTCTTTATATTCATGGACGTAATTATTTCGATTCGTATCTATCGTCCGACAAGAAAAATCAAGAACTAATTCAGTTGGCGCGTCAGAGTAGTCAAAATGTTACATACGAAACCTGTCACCGTTTCTACGATAGTGTAAATTGGGTGCAGGCTTCGTTAGATACCGTTTTCGACGATAATGGCAACCTTTGCAACTGGATTCTCACCGAAACCGACATCACCATGCTAAAACGTGCTCAAGAGGAGGGAAGTCGTCAGGCAACTCAACTCACCGAGGCTTTTATGCAGTTGCAAGAAAACCAGTTGCAGATAGAGATGCAGAAGGAACAACTCTTTATGAAAAATTCTGAGCTCGAAAAAGGTTACAAAAAAATCGAGGTTCAAAACAATGCCATTACGAATAGTCTTCACTATGCTCAGCAGATGCAGCACTCTATATTACCTTTGGACGAGAGCATTTCGCAATATTTTGAGCATTTTGTAATATATATGCCAAAGGATATTGTTTCGGGCGACTTTTATTGGTTTGAACCTCTGCCCGATGGTTCGCTGATATTTGTGGTTGCTGACTGTACAGGTCACGGCGTGCCCGGAGCGTTTATGAGTTTGATTGGCTACAACTTGCTCAACGAAATTATTATGATTCAGGATATTACGCAGCCAAAACAGATTTTTGAAAACCTCAGTCAAGGTCTTATAAATGTATTGAAACAAGAGCGCAACCAAAACTACGACGGTATGGAAGTCCGCCTATGCCGTTTTGTAAAAATAGATGGCGGATATAATGTAACATTCTGCGGCACAGGTTCTTCTATATTCTACTACGACCATACCACCGACGAAATGCAGCGTATCAAGGGTGTGCACCGTCATCTGGGTCTCACCGACGAAACCGTTATTAACAACGATTTTGAAGAGCATCAATTTCTTTTCCGCCCGGGCGACAAACTTTTTATGATAACCGACGGTCTTGTAGATCAAAATAATCCGCAACGCAAACGATTTGGTACTGAGCGGTTTATACGTTTTGTAACGCAGCACCGCACTGATTCGGTTGTGAATACGGGTAACCTGCTTTCTGCCGAACTAAATGCCTTTATGGACGGTCAGCCTCAGCGCGACGATATTACTGTTGTAGGTCTTTCAATTAAGCAATAATGGAACTTCTCTCTCCCGCAAAAAATCTTGAAACAGCCATTGCCGCTATCAATTGTGGTGCAGATGCTGTGTATATTGGTGCCAACGACTTTTCGGCTCGCAAGGCTGCGGGCAACTCTATTCAGGATATAGAAAAACTTGTAAACTATGCCCATTTTTATAAAGTAAAGGTTTATGTAACTCTAAATACAATTCTTTACGACAATGAATTGCCTATTGCGAATAAACTTATTAGCAACCTCTACAATATTGGCGTGGATGCGCTTATTATTCAGGATTTGGGCATATTAGAAATGGATATTCCGCCGATAGAACTGCACGCAAGCACACAGATGAATAATTTTGATTTACAGCGGATTAAGTTTTTTGATGAGATTGGATTTAAACGTATTGTGCTTGCACGAGAAACTCCTTTGGAGCGGATTAAAGAGATTCGTAAGAGCATAAACGCTGAAATAGAGTGCTTTATCCATGGTGCGTTGTGCGTTTCGCTAAGCGGACAATGCTATATGAGCGCGGCTATCGGCGGACGTAGTGCCAATCGTGGAGAATGTGCGCAGGCGTGCCGCTTGAAATACGATTTGTTCAATAGTAGGGGAGAAGTTCTGCTAAAAGATTATTATCTATTGTCGCTCAGAGATTTAAATATGACTTCGCATATTGCTGAGATGTACGCCGCTGGTGTAGATTCGCTTAAAATAGAGGGCAGATTAAAAGATAAATCTTACGTTGCCAATATTACCGCTCATTATAGAAATCTGATTGATAATATTTTAGACGGTAAAGTTAAAAAGCCGTCGTCGGGACGTTCTATATTTGATTTTACGCCCTCGCCCGATAAGGTTTTCAATCGTAAATTCACCGATTATTTTGCCGTTGAGCCAAAAAAGGGTATGGCAAATTATATTAGTCCCAAATCTTCGGGTGAATATTTGGGTAAGTTGGTTATGGTAAGAGGTAACAATTTGAAAATCAAGACTGATGAGGTGATTTCAAATGGCGATGGATTGTGCTGCGTGGTTAACGGCGCAATGTACGGTTTTCGTGTAGAGAAAATCGAGAATGGCGTTATCACAGCCAATTTAAAAGAGAAAATTGCCACTGGCACAGATATTTACCGCAATCTCGATATCAAGTTTCAACAAAGACTCGACAACAACAAAACCACCCGCAAAGTTGCCGTTGATTTTACAGTAACACTATCTGAAAATGGCTTTACAATAATTGCTCTTGATGAAGATAATATTGAATGTGAGTATTTTACACAATTTCAATTGCAGAAAGCCGACAATCAAGAGAGGGCTTTTAACAGCATCACCAATTCGCTAAGCAAATGTGGCGAAAAGTTTGAATGTAAGCGTATTACCTTTGATTTTGACGAATCGCCTTTTATTCCCAACTCAGTAATCAACGAAGCCCGTCGCACTATTTTGCAAATGCTTGAACAAAAGCGCATTAAATCTTTTCACCCAAAAGATTCGCCCAAACCCTCGGGCAATGCCCCATATTTTGAAACCGAAGGAGGATACAGGCTCAATGTTTCAAACCGTCTGGCTAAGGAATTTTACAAAAAACACGGCTGTAACGTTGCTCAGACGGCATTTGAACTCCAAAACTCTACCAAAGGTCTTGAACTTATGACCACACGCTTCTGTATCCGTCGCGAATTGGGTTATTGTCCCAAAAATCAAGGTGTTATGCCCGATAAATGGAAATGCGACGAATACCGCTTAGTAAGTTCTTACGGTTCATTCGCACTAAAATTCGATTGCAAGGAGTGTTTTATGCGGGTTTTTAATAGATAATTTCTATCTTAGCGGCACACATTTTTTTGCTTTTTCATGGACGAGAAGGTTTTTAAAGATACTCCGATAATCCCTGGTGTAATCCGTGCGAGCGATATTCCCGGAGTGCCGCCGATGATTTCAAAAATGCGGCAGATGTACGAGTATGGCGGTGGCGCCCCTCTGTTGCAAGCCAAAAACTTTTACCGTCAGGGCAAGTTTATGGAAAATTTTGAGGATAATGCCACGGTGAACGTTCATTTTCAGCATTATTTTCCCACCTATCACGATATGAATGTGAGTCAGTTGCGCACATATTTTACTTGGCGCACCGATGTCCGCAAGGGTGTGTTTAAGCCTACATCGCTGTCGTATCTCTACCTTTATATCTACGAACTTATCAATGGTATCGGTGTAAATTCACCACAAGAGTCGCTCAGCAAGATGGACAAAATTCGTGACGCATATTCGGGTGAAAGTTACGATGCCCGCCGTGTGGTTAACTATCTGAATCATTGGGCGTGCGATTTGTGCATTGTTAACAATCTTCCCAAAGAAACGCTTGAAAAATATTCTACCGACAGTAACGATAATCACCGCGCTCTATCGCTGCTGCATAATCCCGACAATGCCTCCGACGATGAGATTTTTGCGGCTTTTGAACTCATTTCTGCCAAAAAAATCACAAAATCGCCTGTGTTTACAAAGCAGGGCGAAAACGGCAAAAAATATTTTGTAGGCGTTTGGCGATATTTGACTAAGGAACTGTTTAACAATATTTTTGGCGAACCTGTTACCCGAAGTTGGCAACCTTTTGCTAATGCTATTTACTATGCTGCGGCAAAAACCGACGATGCTATTTACGAATTATATACCACATTGATGTACATTTTCCGCCGTGGCGAATGGTATCAGAAGTTTTACGATTTTGCCTATCCGCAAAAACGTATGTTGGTAAATTACATTGGTGCAGTGGATTACAAACTCCGTCAGTATTTTCGCACGGGTAGCAAGGTAAAAGAGATGGAGGCGTATCAGCCATTTTTTGAAGGTATCGACAAGGCTATCCGCTATTGCGAATTTCAATCACGTCCGCAAGTATCGGTAAACCTCTCATCCTTAGACCAAATTCGCACCGATTCTGCCGAAACCCGCGAAAGCCTTCTCACAGAGGAGGATATGATTGATATTGAAACCACTACGTCGCACGCCCCCATTGCTGCCGTAGAAACTGTGTGCACTCCGTCTCAGCAATCACAATCTATCGAAAAACAAATTCTTATTGCCCTTTTGCAAAATTCGTCTGTTAGCGAAATTATTAAAACACATCACCTTATGCCATCTGTTTTGGCAGATAAGATTAACGAGATGTATTTTGATGAATTTGCCGACAATGTGGTTGACTGTGATGGTTCAACTATCACATTAATAGATGATTACGTAGAAGATTTAAAGAATTTGCTTTTGTCGTAGTCATTATCCGGCATTTTTATTATTTTTGCCACGCATTACTCAGAAATCAATTTTTTATGGAACAGGTAAAAATCCCCCGACGCATTGCGCAAACTGTGCTCAACTCGCTCAAAGGCGGTGTTGTGCCGCGTATTGGTCTGCCTTACATTGCAGTAGGTCGCAAAAACGAGATTGCCGCGCTTCTTCACGATGTGGATATTATTTCGGAAGGCGGAGCGTCGTTTCGTTTTATTGTGGGCAAATATGGTTCGGGCAAGAGTTTTCTTTTACAAACCATACGCAACTATGTGATGGACAAGGGTTTTGTGGTGGCTGATGCCGACCTTTCGCCCGAACGTCGTTTGCAAGGTACACGCGGTCAGGGTCTTGCTACTTATCGCGAACTTATTTCAAACCTTTCTACCAAAACCAAACCCGAAGGTGGTGCACTCACATTGGTTCTCGACCGTTGGATTTCGGGCGTGCAGAGTGCCGCAGTTCAGCAAACAGGTTTGGATATCAATAATCCAGAACTCGCCAAAGAGGTTGACCGCAGAATTTTTGCCGTTACATCGTCTCTTGGCGAACTTGTGCACGGTTTTGAGTTTGGAAAACTTATCTCAGCATATTACCACGCCTATTTGGATGGCGACGATACCACAAAAGCAAAGGTAACACGTTGGTTTCGTGGAGAATATACCCAAAAACGTGAAGCCAAGGACGAACTCGGTATAAGCATCATCATCACCGACGACGATTGGTACGACTATCTGAAACTCTTTGCCAATTTTTTCCGTCTTGCAGGTTATACAGGTTTGATGGTGATGATCGACGAACTTGTGAATATCTACAAAATTCCGCAATCTATTAGCCGTCAGTACAATTACGAAAAAATGCTCACGATGTACAACGACACTCTTCAAGGTAAGGCTAAATATCTTGGTATAATAATGGGCGCAACTCCGCAAACCGTTGAGGATAAGCGCAGAGGCGTGTATAGTTACGAGGCTCTCCGTTCGCGACTTGCCGAAGGACGTTTTTCAAAACCCGGCACACGCGACCTTCTTGCACCGATTATCCGCTTAGACCCGCTTTCTGCCGAGGAGATGCTTGTGCTTTGCGAAAAACTCCGTGATATGCACGCAGGACTTTACTATTACACCACACGCCTTACCACCGACGATTTGGTAACTTTCGTAAAAACAGAGTTTTCGCGTATTGGAGCCGACCAAAACATCACTCCTCGCGAAGTGATTCGTGATTTTATAGAACTCTCTGATTTACTGTACCAAAATTCCTCGCTCAAACTCTCCGATATCCTTACCTCCGGCGATTTCACCTTCGCCAAATCCGAGGCAGTATCGGATGAAAGAGGAGAGGAGTTTGCAGAGTTTGAGGTGTGATTTTTTCATTTGCATTTTTCCTGATAATACCATACATTTGCATTAATAAAACGATTTCAATCTATGGCGCAATCATCGTTAATACAGGCACAGTTTACGGCGTTGGCAATTGGGGCTACTGCTAAGGATTTGGGTATATCTGACACCGAATTGTACAACCGTCTTAAACGTGTGGGGCTGATAAAGCACTTGCTAATAGATTGTTATGATGTTCTCCATACCGAAAGTATAAATGGTGTGATTTGGAATGTGAAGGAAGCCTTAAAGAATTGTGAAGCAAAATTTTCTGAAAAAGGAGGTTCGTTATGAGAGATCAGGTTTTATGGCGTAAGACAGGAAGAATAGCCGCAATTCTTGCTGAGCGACTTGGTGTCGATATCGAACGCGCTTTCGATATCTTTTACAATTCTCACGAATACGAATTGTTTGCTAATCCCGACAGCGGATTGCAGTCGCTTAGCGACGAATATATTCTTAATGATTTGATTAACGAATTAAAGTTAAATTCTGTCACCTCTACAACCAACTAACTATGGACGTCTTCAACCGATATTCGCCGTTTATTCAGGATTATATTTACCGCAATGGGTGGCAGACGCTGAGGGCGGTGCAGAATGCGGCAGGTGAGGCTATCTTTACCACAAACGCCGATGTGCTGCTGTGCGCCTCTACCGCGTCGGGCAAAACCGAGGCTGCGTTTTTCCCTATGCTGACCCTCTTAGACGAAGACCCTTCTAAATCTGTTGGAATACTTTATATAGCACCCCTTAAAGCATTGATCAACGACCAATTCGGTAGGCTTGAAGAACTTTGTCAAGAGGTGGCCATTCCCGTTACCCGTTGGCACGGCGATGTGTCGCAAAGCAAAAAGCGAAAACTGCTAAACCATCCCGCTGGTGTGTTGCAGATTACTCCCGAATCGCTTGAAGCACTGTTGATTACCAAGCACGCTATGATTCCGTCGCTATTTTGCGATCTGAGGTTTATAGTTATCGACGAAATTCACTCTTTATTGCGGGGCGATAGAGGCTATCAGACTTTCTGCCTTATTCAGCGGCTCTGCTCTATTTCCGATTGCAACCCTCGCCGTATTGGTCTTTCTGCCACAATAGGCAATCCCGTTGAGGCTGGACGTTTCTTATCTTCGGGAAGCGGTCACCAAACTGTTATTCCAAAAATTGAAGGCACAAAAGACCGTTGGAGGCTATCTGTAGAGCACTTCTTTAACACTGCGCCACAAGCATCTGACGATAAAACTGAGCAAATCTCTACGCCTGTGCCCGATGCGCCCACCGATACTGCTCCAAAGGCTTCCGACCCGGGTATAGGTTATATTTTTGAACACACCAAAGATGCCAAGTGCTTGATTTTTACCAATTCACGCGAGGAGTGCGAAAGCGTCTGCCAACAACTTCGCCAATATTGCGAGGTAAACGGTGAACCCGATCGTTTTCTTATTCATCACGGAAACCTCTCTGTATCGTATCGCGAGAGTGCCGAGGAGGATATGAAAGACGATGAATCGTTGATGTCGGTGTGCGCCACAGCAACATTGGAACTCGGTATCGACATCGGACGTTTGGAGCGTGCGTTTCATATCGACGCACCGTTTACTGTTTCGGGATTTCTGCAACGTCTCGGCCGCACTGGTCGCCGTGGAAACCCCTCTGAAATGCACTTTGTTATGCGTGAGGAGCATCCCGAATCGCGTGCTATGCTGCCCGACAATATTCCGTGGTATTTGATTCAGACTATTGCGCTGATACAGTTGTACATAGAGGAGCGTTTTGTAGAGCCGCCGCGAACAGGTCGTCTGCCGTTTAGCCTGCTTTATCACCAGACTATGAGCACTTTGGCTTCGTGTGGCGAAATGACCGCCGCCGAACTTGCTTCGCGTATCCTCACTCTCAGCGTTTTCAAAACTATCTCGCAAGACGATTACCGCATACTATTGCGCCATCTTTTGAAAACCGACCATATTGTACGCACCGAAAACGGAGGACTTATTACGGGTCTTACCGGCGAGCGAGTTGTCAATAACTACAAGTTTTACGCTGTGTTTCAAGAAAATTTGGAATATACAGTTCGTAGTGATTCTCAGGAACTTGGCACAATAGTAAAGCCGCCGCCAGTGGGAGAGAAGATTGCCATTGCGGGTCGTGTGTGGGCTGTGGATAGCGTTGACCACAATCGTCACGAGGTTTACTGCACATTGGTTAAGGGACGTGTTCCGGCATATTTTGGCGATTGCGCGGGCGATATTCATACCCGAATTCTTGAAAAAATGCATTCGGTGCTAAACGGCTCAGAATCATACCGCTACCTTATGCGCAATGCAGTTTTCCGTCTGCGCGACGCACGAGAATTGTTTCAAAAGTCGGGGTTGGCTCATAATCCGCTCATTAATCTTGGCGGCAGTATGTGGGCATTGTTTCCGTGGCTCGGCACCTACGCTTTTATTGCCTTGGAGCGGTTTTTGAAAATACGTTGCGGCGCACGGCTTGGTATTAAGGGACTTAGTCCGTGCCGACCTTACTATATGCAGTTTACTATGCGCACCTCTGCTGAGGAGTTTTATCAAATCACCACCGAGGAGGCGCAGGTAGATTTTGACCCTCTTACGCTCGTTTACCGCGACGAAAACCCCATTTTTGAAAAATACGACATCTACGTTCCCGAAGAACTCATCAAAAAAGGTTTCGCCTACGGCGTTCTCGATATTAAAGGTATGAAAGAAAGAGTTAAACAATGGAGTGGCGGTGTTTCTATTTCCGCTAAAAATATTTCGTAATTTAAAAACTAATTGTTATTTTTGCGGTATGGAAACTATAAAATTCATCGACCTTTTTGCTGGTATTGGCGGCATTCGTTGCGGTTTTGAAAACGCCTTCCGAAAGGCAGGTTATAGGACAGAGTGCGTGCTGACATCCGAAATCAAATCGTATGCTGTTAAAGTCCTCAAAGCAAATCATCCTGACGAAATTGTAAGCGGAGACATAACCAAAATAAAAGCCTCTGATATAGAGGATTTTGACTTTTTACTTGCGGGATTTCCTTGTCAGGCATTTTCATACGCAGGCAAACGACTTGGTTTTACAGATACACGGGGAACGATGTTTTTTGAAGTAGAAAGGATTTTGAGAGAAAAACGTCCGTATGGATTTATCCTCGAAAATGTGGAAGGTCTTGTAACGCACGACAGAGCCAATCCAAAAGATAAAATAGGTAGGACTTTTACAACTATCCTTCAAAAACTTGACGAATTAGGTTATAGAGTCTCGTGGCGTGTGCTTAACTCCAAGAATTTTGGGCTGGCTCAGGAACGAAAACGAATCTATATCGTCGGAACATTGAATGCTCAGGTGAGTCTCGACTATTTTATGTCTAAATTTTCAAAAATCGGCGATATTCTCGAAACAGGCAAACCTACCGAAACATCCACTTTTATAAAACTTTTGCTTGCACATTATACACCTGAACAACTTAACGGTAAGTCTATCAAGGATAAACGAGGAGGAAGTGACAATATTCATAGTTGGGATATCGAACTTAAAGGCTCGGTTTCAAAGGAACAAAAGATACTTCTTGATAAGATGTTTAAAGAACGACGGAAAAAGAAATGGGCGGCGGAGTTTGGCATAAGGTGGATGGATGGAATGCCATTAACCTTGAAACAGATTTCAACTTTCTTTGTTCATCCCGACCTTTACAATATGCTCGAAGATCTTGTTTCTAAGGGATATTTGAAAAAAGAACATCCTAAAAAAATTGTGGTTAAACATACAGAACTTGGCGACCAAGAATCAAGAGAACAAGACGAAACTCTTCCACTCGGTTATAATATCGTTGCAGGAAAACTGAGTTTTGAAATCAGTAAGATTCTTTCTCCATCAGGTATTGCACCCACTATGGTCGCTATGGATATGAAAAAAAATTATGTAGTTGACGGCGATGGACTTAGACCGTTGACCTTTCGTGAAGGTCTGCGACTCTTTGGTTATCCCGAAGATTTTAAATTTCCGATTGAGAATACTCACGACGGCTACGATCTTTTGGGAAATACCGTTGCAGTGCCTGTTATTCAAGCCGTTGCTGAACGCTTAGAAAAGGAGTTTACAAAACATAAAGGAGAAGATTATTATGAAGAAGGCTACCTCAGAGCAAGTGTTTGAAAAACTGCAAAAGCAACTCAAAAAGAACTGCAATGGCGCAATCAAATTTGAGTTATCTGATTTTGAAATCATTGTTAAACAGAATAATGTAGTTGGCAATATTTTAGAAGAATGGCTTGATAAATGGATGACTGAATCCGGGTTCAGCCACGATTATAATCACGCCCAATCTTCCCCTGATTTTTGGCTCGATGTCGATAATCACGATACAGAATGGCTTGAAATCAAAGCCTTTACGGGTTCACCTAATTTTGACATTGCTAATATGATGTCTTACATCACCGAAGTGATAGAGAAACCGTGGAAACTGCATTCCAAATACCTGTGTCTAAAATACAAAATGGACGAAGAGTCAGGCATCGTAACGGTCAGCGATGCTTGGCTAAAAAGTGTATGGGAGATTTCTTGCCCGAGTTCAAAATGGGCTGTGAAAGTACAAGATAAGAAGGGTGTTATTTACAACCTCCGTCCTGCTACTTGGTATTCTAAGTCAACGCAATATCCTATTTTCCAATCTCTTGAACATTTTTTATCTGCACTCGACTATGTTTTGAAAACTTATTCTCCAACTGCTAAAATTGGTATGACTTGGCGCAAGGACGTTATCAAAGCATACAAAAAACAATATGGCAAGACGCTTGACATTCCTTTGTGGCAAGATATTGCAGAATTGTACGCTGAGCGAGAAAAAGAGTAGAATTCTATTTTATACGTTCGTTTGATAGTGAAGATATTAATGCGAATAAGAAATCTTGTGTTTGTTTTCAAAATCACACAACGTCAATTAGATGTATACATCGTTAGTGGAAAATATCCACTTGGAGAAAATCTCGCTAATGAACATTTTCGTCTTAAATAATTACCTTCCAAACTTTGCGTTAATCCTCCCTTATCACCGCTTCTTCAAAATCTTTACTTATTGCTATAAATTCGGCAAACACATTGTCGGTCATAGGGATACCGGTTTTTAGGCGTTCGGCTTTGCGGCGTTTTTCGGGGTCGCCGGGAATCATCACCTCTTTGCCTTCGAGCGGACGCATTGAGCGGATAAACTCTGCCAAAGCCTTCATTCGTTTGGCAAAATCGCTCACTTTGGTAAATTTGCTGATGTCTATTGCGTGAAAAAAGTGCGAGATACCACGTTTTTTGGTCATATCAGAATGGAACATTGGCATAAGATCTTTGCCTAAAACGCTACCTGTGAGTACACTACATAAAATCTCCACCATCATTCCAAGTCCAAATCCTTTGTAGTCGTCAATAGGACGAACGCATCGGGCGGCGTGAGGGTCGGTGGTGAAATGACCCTCGGCATCGTAGGCGCAACCGTCTTCAAGTGTTAGTCCCGCTTCTTTATAGTTACGCACATGGTTCCAAGAGATTACGCTTGTTGCCATATCAAGGCTGAGAGGTTCTTCGCCCTCGATGGGACACGCAAAGCATATCGGATTTGTTCCAAACATAGGTTCCACAGCGTTGAAAGCCTTTACAAGTGAGTTTGTATTGGTGAACGCGAATCCAAGCATATTGTGTTTGGCGGCGTAGATGGTGAAATATTCTGCCGCTCCAAAATGCGACGAGTTTCGCACAGCGCAACATCCTGAACCGTTTTTGGAAGCCATATCTATGCAGAAATCCATAGCGAAACGTCCTGCGTGGTGACCTATTGCACCGTCGGCGTCGATAAGTTTGGCAGAGCCGCTGTCTTTGATAATTCTGAATTGCGGTTTGCGGTTTATTCTGCCCAACTGAAAACCTTCTAAGTAATGCGGAAACAGCGCAAGACCGTGCGTATCAATACCTTTGAGCGATGCATCAATAATGCTTTCGGTCAAATGGTCGATAGATTCTTGGTCTACGCGGTTCTCTTTAAGTATTCGGCGGATAATTTCAGCCGTCTTTTTGTGATCGAGGTATCTCATCTTTTTAGCAAATGTGTTATTTATTTGCTACAATTATTTTACCAAAGTTCCAATTTTTTCGCCGTTTATTACTTTTTTCAAGTTGCCTTTTTGAGTCATATCAAAAACCATAATAGGCATTTTGTTTTCGCTGCACAGAGCAAATGCTGTGAGGTCCATTACTTTAAGTTTGCGGCTGATAGTTTCGTCGTAAGATATTTCGTTGAATTTTACAGCGTCAGGGTATTTCATCGGGTCTTTGTCGTAAATGCCGTCCACCTTTGTGCCCTTGATAAGGATGTCGGCATTGATTTCAACTGCACGTAATGCCGCTGCGCTGTCGGTGGTAAAGTATGGATTACCTGTTCCGCCTGAGAAAATTACCACGTGTCCTCTTTCTAATGCGTGGATGGCGCGGTTTCTTGAAAATCTTTCGGCGTAAGGCTCCATCAATGTGGAAGTTAACACTTTGGCTTTTCCTCCGAGAGCCTCAATTTCGCTTTGAATAGCAATGGCGTTGATAGTTGTGGCAAGCATTCCCATACTGTCGCCCTTGGTGCGTTCAATGCCCTTGCTTGTGCCGGTGAGTCCGCGGAAAATATTTCCTCCGCCCACAACTATTCCCACCTGAACGCCATCGTTGGTAAGTTCCAAAATTTCTTTTCCAAATTCTTCGAGCGTAGAGGCGTTGATGCCGTAACGATCTTCGCCGGCAAGTGCTTCGCCGCTGAGTTTTAATAATATACGTTTGTATTTTACCATTTGTGCTGTGTTTATAAGTTTGAGATTTAATGCAAATGTACGAAATTTAATCGGGAAAATGTTTCCAATAATTTTCTTTTATAAATAGATTTTCTCTATTTTGGGCATCCCGAATCATTTTTTGGGTCTGTGGATTTTTCTTTATCGCTTTGGTTGTGATTAAAGTAAATGGGCAGATGTGCGATTTTAAATTACTTAAATTTATGTTTTTATCTAACCACGCTTTTAGCCAATGAAATTTTTTTATTACCTCCTTAATTTCGTTCGGTGGATACACTTCTATAAAAAATGCTTCACCATTATACACAATCGCATAAACCCAGCAGTTGCTTTCGGGATAAGATTTTTTTTGACATTCATCTATATTTGCGCTACCGTCGATTAGTGAAGGGTTTTTGGGCTCGATGCGTTTTTTGTCGGCATTCTCCAAGGCTTGCAACCCCTTTACACATTTCACCCCTGCTTGTGCCAATATGTTTTCTACGTTACTCTTCATATTTGTACATTAATTCGGTAGCGCGTGATATGAAGTTTGTGAGTCCGCCCCATTCGGCTTCGATAGTATTTTCGCTTAGGGTGTTGAGATTTGAGATATCTTTTACAGATGTTTCTCCGTTGTTATTCTCAAATGCGTAGACTTTTATTTTTTTGTTGGAAATGCTGTTTAAAGTACCACCGAACAATTCAGTCAAAAAACCGACTTGGTTTTGAGGCAGGTTGTTGATGGTCCACGCAAATTCTAATGGCACATTAGAATGAGTAGATATAATTATTTGCCTATCGTTAAGGTAGTTGTTGGTAATGATTTTCATAAAATCGAGCACTGCTTTTGGATGAAGACCAATTTCGGGCTCTTCTATAATAATGTTTTGTTGCTTGCCTATTTTGCTGAATCTTTCTAATGCCAAAAGCAGAGGCGTAAACTCTCGTTGACCGCTGCTCCACGCCATATAGGGAATTATGTCGCCATTTAAGCGTAACACAAGACTGCTTCCTTTGGGTTCTTTTTTTAACCCTACTTCGGCATTATAGAAAATCGGGTTTTTAAAACCGTCGAATTTCAGAAAATCTGTTTTCTTTGCCGCTATTGAAGCGCGTTCATAGATTTGGTTGGTTAAATAATTAAGAAACAAGTTGATAACTTCGGGTGATTCGGTAAAGTCGGTTGAAGATTTTAGTCGTCCTTCGTCGAAACACAAAGCGCGTTGGGCGGGAATGTAGAGTATATTGTCGTAGTTTCCATCGCCCATATCCCATATTGTAGATTTGGTGATTTTGTTACCATTAAGTTCTATCAATGTGTCGTCGGTGAGAATATTGTCCATACTCTGACTGAAATATGCTTTTATTTTTTCTTCGGGTGTTCTTGGAAAAATTTCTTCGTAACGTTTTGATATTCCTTTTGATTCGTGCAGAAGTTTTAAAAGTTCCAAAAACAATGTCTTGCCCGATGCCTGTTGACCTACGATAATAGTAAGGTCGCCAAATTCTACATCGGCTTCTTTTATTTGCCCAAAATTTCTAACTTTTAAATGCATATTTTATCTTCTTTTGTGCCGTAAAATTATTTATTTCTCTTTTACAATGCAAATATAAGGAATATTGTTTTATTTTTTTTACCTTTGCCCTGTATTATTTAATTAATTAATTTTATATAATCGTGAAAACGCACCGATTGGAATACGACGCCAATGACAGAATTTCAAATATATTCGCCGACTGTTACGAAAACACCGCTATTACCAAAATTTCTACTTATGAATACGACAATGCCGGTCATTTGGTTAAGGACGTTTCTAAGGTCAATTATAAAGAAGACAACACTTCCGAAACCGACGAAATTACTTATAACTATACCGACAACTGCTGCGAAAGTAGCACAGGAATAAAAACTTATTATAAACGAAAATAACCATCATTATTTAAACTATGGATTCAAATAGCCGTCAGTTTTTTGAAGAAGAACTTGTAATGTCGAAAGCCATATCGCGACCATCTGATATGGTTTTCGACTTTGATAATACATCAATTATTAATTTTTCTAACACAGGGTTGATGGGTGGCTTTCAAACCATTTTCAACACCTATTCTTGTGGTGTTACCAAAGAACAAAAGCAGTTTGAATCTGTAGTTTGTGATTTTCTTCAAGTACCTGAAATATTGGTGTTTCCATCGTACGAGGCTATTACCGCCGACTTTGCCGCCAACCTCTTAAACGATACCGACGCCATTATTTACGACGAATATTGCAACCCTTCTTTGATGCGAGGCATACGTCTTTCCGCTGCCGAAAAACTCCGCTTCCGCCACAATGATATGGCTAAACTTGAAGATAAATTGAAACTATCACAAATGCGGAGAATCAGGATGATAGTTACCGACGGTATTTTTTGTGATTCGGGACATTGTGCCAATCTCAACGCCATAAAACAATTGGCAGAAAAATACAACGCCTTGGTGGTGGTTGACGATAGTTTCGGTTTTCTCGCCTGTGGTAAAAACGGGCGTGGTAGCGACGAACATTGCGGCATTCGTGGTTTTGCCGATCTGAAAATCGTTAATCTTCAATCCACTCTCAAAGCCTCGGTGGGAACGTTTGTCTGTGGCGATTCCACTTTGATAGAACTACTTCGACGTCGTTCTGTTTCGCTTAGATATTCGGTAAGCGTTCAGCGTGGAACTATTGCCTCTGCCGCCTCCGATCTTCAATCTTTTATTGATGCCGATGCCGAGCGCGATGCCCTCCGCGAAAACGTTCTCCACCTTTACGACGTTCTCCGCGAAATGGGTTACAATCCTGAAAAACCTTGCGCCAATATTGTTTCATTCACTCTCGAAACCTCCGCCGACACTCTTCGCGAAAAATTTCTTAATCGTGGTTGGCTATGCGAATTTTACAAACGTGGCTCTAAGACAACAGCCGTGTTTAGGGTAACTTCCAAGACCAAATTTTAAAAAAAAGAAAAAATTGTTGCATAAAATATACCAACATTAAAGATTATTCCTTATTTTTGTGTTATTATAAATTAATAACCGAAATATTATGCTTAATCAGAAACTTCAACAGAAACTGTTGCAGAAACTTTCGCCGCAACAAATACAGTTGATAAAACTGTTGGAGATACCTACTATACAGTTAGAGCAGCGAATCAAACGCGAGATTGAGGAGAATCCCGTGCTTGAAGAGGGCGGCGAGGATATGGACGAAAACACCCGCAGCACCGACGATTATTCCTCCGACCACGAAGCCGGCGATGATTCTCTCGATGGTCCTGAATACGATGAACCCGAACGCGACATCAACGACGATTACAACGACGACGAGTTTAAAAAAACTCAGAGCGACGAGGAGTTTACCGTTGAGGATTACCTTGAAGACGACGACACTCCAAACTACCGCCTAAACTCAAATAATTACAGCGACGATGACGACGACCGCCGCTCCGACATTCCTTATTCTTCGGGCAATTCGCTCCACGAGTATCTTCTTTCGCAACTCGGTCTTGGCGTTATGAACGAAGATGAGCAACTTTTGGCAGAATATATAATCGGCAATATCGATGAAGACGGCTATCTACGCCGCGATATTGAAAACATTGTTGACGATATAGCATTTTCGGCAGGATACGAAACCACCGAAAAGGAACTTTTGAAAATACTCAACATTATTCAAGATTTTGACCCCGCAGGCGTGGGCGCACGTGATTTACGCGAGTGCCTCATGTTGCAAGTTATGCGCAACTACCGCTCGCAAAAGGGCGACAAAACCATTCTCAAATTTGAATACCTTATTCTAAAAGATTTTTTTGAGGAATTTTCTAAAAAGCATTACGACAAGATTCTCTCAAAAACCGACATTACCGAAAAACAGTTGAAACAGGCTGTTGAGGATATCACACGTTTGAATCCCAAGCCGGGAAGCATTTTTGCACCGCAACTCTCAAAAAGTACTCAGCATATCATTCCCGACTTTATTTTGGAAGATCACGACGGCGATTTTATTCTCCATCTCAATTCCAAAAACGTTCCCGAACTGCGTATCAACCGCACCTACGCCGATATGATTGATAGCGTGGGCAAGTCGAAGGGTAATAAAAAAGATAAGGAAACTCTACTTTTTGTAAAACAAAAACTTGACAGCGCAAAATGGTTTATCGAGGCTATCAAACAGCGTCAAAATACCCTTATGATAACAATGCAGGCAATCCTCGACTATCAAAAAGAGTATTTTGAAGACGGCGACGAAACCAAGTTGAAGCCTATGATTCTCAAAACCATAGCCGATGCCACAGGTTTCGACATCTCCACCATTTCGCGTGTGGCAAACAGCAAGTATATTCAAACTCACTTTGGTATTTTCCCCTTGAAATTCTTCTTCTCCGAAGGAATGCAAACCACAGACGGCGACGAGGTTTCTACCCGCGAAATCAAGAAGATACTAAAAGAGTGCATCGACAACGAGAGCAAACGTCAGCCGCTCACCGACGAAAAACTCGCCAAGATACTTCAACAGCGTGGCTATCAGATTGCACGCCGCACAGTGGCTAAATATCGAGAGCAGATGAACATACTTGTAGCACGCCTTAGAAAAGAATTGTAATGGAGCGTGCGGCCAAGATACTCTCGGTATTAACCTACCCGTTTTTAATGCCTTTTTACGCTTTTACGGTGTTTTACGGCACTGAGCGGCAGGCTTATTACTATTCGGTTTGGTCGTCGGTTTATTACTATTTTTCTGTGCTTGTTTTGGTGGTGCTGATTCCGTTTTACGTGATGTATATGGCAAACATCAAAGATGTTTTTAGCGGCGAATCTCCCTTGCGCTCAAAAATTTTGATTACGGCTGCTATGATTGGTTCTTACGTGCTTTGCTTTTATCTTATGCGCAACGAAAATTTCTCATCGCGCGGATTTCTCTCTATTTTTCAGTTGTTTGCTATATTATCAGCGATATCTCTATTAGATTTCAATAAATTTCATCTTCATCCATACGGACTTTTTTGCGGCGGACTGTCGTCGTTTGTGGTTTTGATTGGCAAAATCAGCGGTGCCGATGTTTTTTGGACCTTTGTGGTAACAGTCTTGTTTTTTTCTATTTCTGCATTTGCTCGTATGCAGATAGAAAAAATCCCGTTTACACGCCTTTTAATCGGCTATGTAACGGGATTTTTGTGTGGTAATATTCTTATGCTGTTTTATTAGCGTTTACTCTCCGCAGGTGATTTTTACCGAACCGTAGTCCCATTGGTTCATATTCTCAGTGCTCCAACGGCGGCAACTCTTCGGGAAGTTTGCCTCAAACTCAGCAGAGAATGTTTTTTCGTTGACGTCTTTGATTCGTGCTTCGTCTTTCCACTTAACGTTGTTGATTAGCGCGGGACCTGTAATGTCTAACAGAATTTTTCCTTTATAGTTTGGATGACTATATATCGTGAGATGTGTACCTTTGTCAACTGCTATTGCATCAAATGTATACTGAACTGCATTTGGGAAAGCGGCTTGATTACTCGGGTACATTCCGTCGCCAACATATTCGCCGTATTTGTCGGGTTGATAGATTTTTGAGATGTGCCCCTTGATTTCGGTGTCAGATAGGAGAGTGCCAGAGAAGTGCACACCGCAGTTTTTGCGCGGTTTTGAGTGCATTTCTTGAATTGCAAATAGCGGAATATCACGTTTTTCTTGGTTGTCGAGGGTAGATGTTCGGGCGTTTTTAATCTTATCCTCGTTTTTGATGTATCCGCCTTTGGATGCCACCACGCTGATTTTATCTTCGGGTTTTAAGCCCGGCACGTTAAAGCAGCCTTGATTGTTGGAATACTCTGTGGCAGTTTTTTTACCGTTGATAAAAATCACGTTTTGCACGCCTGATATCGGCTTGTTAGATACTGCATCCACATCGCGGAAAAATAGATTTCCGGTCTTGGGACGCATATAGAGTGTGCGCTCATCGTCCGACAGTTTTTCGTATTTCATCACTGAGTATTCGGCAGAAGTGGTGTCGTAATAATAGATTTTTTCCACCTGAATTTTGATGGTCTTGTTTACGTTGATGCTGTCGAAAAATCCCTTGCCCACACCGTTGGTATTGGTTGTGAGACTAATTGAGCCGTTTGTGGTAATAAGCGTTGCCTTTGCTCCCGGAATTGTTTGACGGCTTACCAAATCCTTAACCGTGAATGTTACTGCGCCCTTGCCGGGTTTTAAACGCAATGTACGTCCAAATTCGCCTTTTAAGAGCGATTCTACACCGCCGGTGATTGTGTCGGGTTCGTAGCCCTCTTTTTGTGCCACAACAGTGATGTCGGAGCATAGGGGAGTGCTTTCAAACATTGCATATCCGCCCGGGTCGGAATTTTGGTGGTCGTTTCTATTTTCGGGACCTGATATTACAGCCTTTACCGTTGCATCGGGAATTGGCTCGTTGTCGTCGGCATCAATTACTTTAAAATCAAGGTCGTAACCTTTATATCCCAATTCTATTTTTTCAGCGAAAGTGCTGTTGAGCGGGCTAAAAGCCGGATTGATTGTATCTCCAATCAAGCATCCGCCAAACGCCATGGCCTCAGTGGGTTCGCCTCCGTAGAATAAAGACTGAAATAGAGTATATTTTACTTTTGTAAACAATGCTTCACCCTTCTCATCGCTCAGATTTTCATATTTTATAGTATCATTAACACAAAATGCAAATGGTGAGAAAGAAATAAAAGTATGTTTCACATATTGAAACTTAACGTTGATTTGCGGTATTGCATCACCTGACGTTTTGTTTACAGTTTTAAACATAATGTCTTTTTCAAATGGCAGCAACAAAAGTAACGGCAACAAAAGCAACAAAAGCAAAAGCCACCACGGCTTGCGGCCCTTGATTTTTACGATGTATTCCGAATCAGGTTCGTTGTAGGTATATTTTCCTGAGCCTTTCATAATTGATATTCAAATAAGGTTGTATAAAATATAGAGACGCGCCACAGCACGTCTCTACGATTATTTTGAATTATTTTTTAGCCTTAGCCTCAACCACTGCGCCAATTGGCACGTCTTCGAGTTCGCAGTATCCGTCGGCGTCGGTGAATAGTGTTTTTGTTATTCCGTTATATTTTACTATCACTTCTGCGCTCTTTACCACGTTGTTTTTCTCGTCGATTACCTTAAAGCGCATTTTGCGTACTGGCGGTGGCGGCGGAGGGGGAGGAGGAAGTTCCACTTTCACCTCTATAACGATGGGATACTTCTCTATTTTGCGGTCAGAGACAAATGTATTTATGTTTTCCTGACCTTGCTCACACTCTTGGTAGGCTTTAACGGTGACACCGTTTTTCACCTTTTTGAGGGTTATGTGACCATCGGCGTCGGAGATGGCTTTTATTTTCTGATTGTTATAATCAAATATAAATTCCTTACCGCTGAGAGGCTTCTTGTTTTGGTCGGTAACCTCAAAGAGCATATCGCCTTTGGGAGTTACTTTGATGGTGTAAGCGCCCCCTTCGTAGCAAGTGAAGCCCTGCATATTGATTTTCTGGTCGCCGTCGGGTTCAAATGCCTTGATGTACGAATCTTCTTTGATTTTTTCGAGAACAATAATGCCGTTTTCGTCTGATTTAGATGATAATAGCTTGCCTTCGTACTCAAAAATTATATCGTCAAACGGAGCCACAGAAAGGTCGTCGTTGTAAACAACTGTAAACTTCATGGGAATTTTACGTGTATTCAGAATTTTGTAAAGTAAACCTTTCTCTGCGCCCGGGGTATCAAGCACAAATCCCCATTCGGCTATCACCACTTTGGTTTCGCCATTTTTGCGAATCATATATACGTCGTTCATGCCGGGGATTTCGATGCACTTGTACATCATATCGGTGATAGACTGATCGTTAAACTCTTTAACTTTGTCTAAGAGTTTTTTGATGCTTGCCGAAAGTATGTCGCGGGCAATGCTTTGGTCTTCTTCGCTGAGATGATCGTAGCACACGCCCTTGCCGTCGTAGTTCGACGCCCACGCTATCTTAGCGCCGTTTTCCAAAATAATTGGCTCGGCAAATATCTTATACTCGTCGCTGTTCGGAAAGGTAGCCTTTATTTGGTTGTAGACACCTTTGGCTGTTTCGGCAGCACCGAGCATATAGCGTATGTTGTTGAGGTCTTTGGTGGCTATAATGTTCATATATTCAGGTTTTATGTTGTTAATATGTTTTCAGATAGTTATCACGGACAATTTACTTTTACGTACCATTGTGTCTTAGAGGCGTCGCCGCCGTTGATTTTTACGGTTATGAGTCCGTCTTCGGTGTCGAACGGAATGGTAATCATCTTAGAGAATTTCACAAATTTGGTATCGTAAATTATCTTAGAATCAGATATTTGCGAAGCGCGTCCTTTGTAGATTACCATCTGGTCGGGCACGTCGTTCATCTGGTAATAGATTTTCACTTTGCCTTTCTTCTTTTTGAGGTCGAAGGTCTTAACAGTGCTGTGGTAACCTTTTGAACGGATTTCAGTGCCGCATGGGAGTATCTCCTCGCTAAATTCTATTGATTTTTTGGGGATGATAATGATTTTGTTGGGTGTGTACATAAACGAGCCGATAAACTCGTCGTGACCCTGTGCGGTGATTTTTACATCTACCTTGTCGGTGGTGTCGGCTTTGAGTTGGTCGATTGTTGCCTTGCCTTTCACGTCGCTACGGTCGTCGAACACCTGACCTTTGCACTCCAAATGCACAGTAGCATCTGCGAGAGGTTTGCCAGTTTCTTCGTCCATAATGGTGAGCACAATGCCTTGGTTTACAATTGTTACCGGAGCAGGAGCGGGCTCAGGTTCGGGCTGAGCGTTGTCGGTAGTGTCGGCTACAACCACAGGAACGGGATTTTTGTCTACGATAATGGGTTCCAAACACTTGTAGATTGCAAAGCCCAAGAGTGCGAGCAACGGAATAAGCCAAATCAAGAAGAGCCACGGACTGCGACCTACCGAAATTTTTAGCAACTCTTTTTCTTTGGTACACTCAAATTGTGTTTGGGTGGTTTTGTTGCGGTATTCGGTGGTGATTGTGTATTTTTTGCTTCGTGGCAGTTCGTTTACAAATACGCGGCCGTCGGCGTTGGTGATGCGGTTGATATCCTTGTGTCCGTCGCTTATGGTGACGCGGAGGTTGGGAATGTCTTGCTTTTTCTTGTTCTGAACGTGGATTTCGAGGTCGGAGATTGCTGCCTTGCCAAGTATCTTCAATCCTTTGAGTATGTAGTCGGTGTTCATTTGGGTGAAGATAAACTTGTGGCGACGGCTTCCGAGACCGTCGATTATCTGTGTGGCGGTTACCTCTGTGTCGAATGGCACTTTGTTGAGGGTGATTTCGCCGCTTTCGTTTGTCACAAGTTCGGTTTTAAAGTCGTCGAACTCGCAGCGGATTAGCGAGTTTGATATAATTTCGCCATGGTCGTCGATTACCTTTATCACCATTACGCCTTCGGTAGATTTCTTCTTTATTTTGAGTTCTGCCATATTGAAACCTTCCTGTGTTGTGAGGGTGATAACGGCGTGATTATAGTTGCGGTCTACACAAGATACTGTTACTACGGTGTTTACAGGTAGACTATCTACCGATATTTTGCCGTTTTTGTCAGAACAGTACGAATTACTCAATCCGTGATATTCTATCGTAATGTCTACATTGTCAACAGTTTCTCCACTTTCGGTAATCACAGTGGTTTCGAGTTCTGCCGATGGCGATGATCCGTTAAAGATGTATTCGTCGCGCTGAGTGTCGCACACAAATTTTTGAATAATGTCGCCCTGCTGCGCAATTATCTCGGTTTTTTCGGGAATATCGGGAAGGCTTATTATTCCGTTTTGGTCGGCGGAGAGGTTGTAGGTTTTGCCGTTGTAAGTAAACGAAACTTCTGCACCTGATATCGGCTTGCCGTTTTTGTCTACGATTTTGAAATACATATCGGCGCTCTTGGTGCCAATGAGCAGATGATATTCGTCGCTGCCGTCGCAGGTGTATTCGGTGAGCGTGTCGGTGTTGTCGGTTTCGGCTGTAAATTTGTCGCCGAGGGGAATATCCTCCACGCAGGCGTATCCGAGACTGTCGGTTTGCAGTTGGTAAATTCTGCCGAGATGGTTTACCACCACTTTTTTGTCAACGGCGGGTTTTCCGTTGTCCAACACCTTTATTTTAACGTTGTCTACTTTTAGCGGAACAAGTTTTTTGATGATTCCCGAGCCTGCGTTGAAATCGTCGCCGATAAATCCCCACCTTATTAATACATAGTTGATTTTTCCGTTGGGATTGGTGATGCGGAAAATATTGCCGTAATCGGGAATTTCGATGCACGAGTCAAGAATTTCAAACAACTCGTCGATTTCTTTTTTGCTACCCTTGCGCAGTTGGTAGTAAGCCGATTTGTACATACGGTTTACCTGATACTTGATACGGCCTTTGGCGGTTTTCTGCTCCTCTTCGGTAAGTTTGTTGAATGGTTCGGGATTGCCGTCAAACTCGGTGTGCCAAGTTATTTTGTCTTTTCCTGCGGGTATGGGTTTTGCGAGCACGGTATACTCCTTGCCCTCCTCAAAAAATTTTTTCAGTTGGTCGTAGCGTTTTATGTTCTCGCTTGTGCCTGCGGTAAATACCGGCCTTACCGACGATATGTCGGTTGTTATTATGGGTTGGCTCATTGCGTATAGTTGTTTTTCTTGTAGGTTTGTGTTTTATAGTATTTTAATCATTTTAAATCCTACTGATGGCATGCCTTCATATTCGGCTTGGCAGTTGGCTCCGTCGGTTTTGTTGCCGTCTTGCTTGCAGGTGAATTTGTATGGGTGGTATCCATCGTCGGGATAGTCGTCGTTGGTGGCTTCTGATGTTTGGTTCATTACCAATTTGCCGTTTTCAAACGATACGTTTAGCGGAGCACGAAAATCTTTTCCGTCTGATTGCGAATAGGTTATTGTGCCTTTGCCGCCGTTTTCTAAGGTAAAGAACAGCATTATGTCAATAGAATCTTTGGTGCTGTAAAGGTCGGTGGTAGATTTCCACTTGCCTTGCGCAAAGTCGGCGTTGGTGGCGTTGTCGGGAATGTTGAGCACGCCTCCGGGACTTTTTAATGCGTCTTCGATTTGCAACAGCGGACCTATTTGTGGATTGCTATTGAGCGGTTTGGCGGTTTTTTTAAGTATCGCAACAATATCTTCGGCTTTGATGTGCGGATGAGCCGAACGCATCAATGCTGCTGCACCTGCCACTATGGGGCTTGCCATACTTGTGCCGTCGAGATATTCAAACTTTGCCCCCGGAACGCTGCTATAAATATCCACGCCCGGTGCCGAAATGGTGGCAAACTCTCCGTGGTTGCTAAATTCTGCCTTGGGTTTTCTGCCTTGTTGATATGCCGAAACGGTAAGGGTTTTGGGCGAACGTGCAAAGGGATCGATGCCTGTGATAATGTTTTGATTGCCTGCCGCTATCACAAGCACAATATCTTCGTCGAGTCCAAACTGAAAAAGATCGCTCCAAAACTGTGCTTCGTCGGGATATTCGTTGTGTGCCAATTGGTTTTGCTGACTAAGTGGCATTGAAAGAATGTCTTCGCCAAAATATGTTCCGAGCGAAAGATTCACCACTTTGGCGTTGTGATGAATGGCGTAGAGTATGCCTGCCACTACCGAAATTGTTTGCATATTGCCGTATTCGTCGGCTATCTTGATGGGCATTAGTTTGCACTCGGGAGCAATTCCGCAGAGACCCTGACCATTGTTGCCTCTGCCCACAGCCGTGCCTGCCACGTGTGTGCCGTGTTCGTTGCCCTCGCCTCCGCAAGGTGTAACGCGGCTTTCGCCTGTGGTGATGTCGTAGGGCGAAACAATTTTGTCTTTGATTTCGGGATGGGTGAGGTCGAATCCGTTGTCTACCACAGCCACTATCACGTCGGCACTGCCTCGGGTGATGTCCCAAGCTTTGTATGCCTGAACAGTTTCAAAATACCACGACTTTTTTGCATCGCTAAATGCAGGGTCGGATGCCTTGTACTCGCTCGAAAACATTGTGTTAGAAAATGCAAGCTTAACTTCGTCCATTGCTTTGAGCTTGGTCATCCAATCTTTCCACTCGCCTTCGGGAGTTTCTACCTGCATCAGTTTGATAACGGTGTCGCAGTATACAATTTTTAGTTGCTCTGAATATTGGTCGTATAGTTTTTGAGCAAACGACAAAGCGTTAACACCTTTGTTGAGCGCGATGTTCACCTTATCAGAAAACACACGGCGCTGACCAGGGTCGTCGGGGTCAACGATAATGCGCGTGGTGTCGATAGGAGGTATCACGTTAGGGTTTTCGGGCAGAATATTGGTATAGTCGCCGGGCGTGTGAGGGTCGTTTTGCTCGGGATTGTTGTTGTCGGTGGTGTTGTCCTTAGGGTCGGGCTTGCCAAAAAAATGAAAGTAGAGCCATACCAATAGCAATGCGAGCAGCAGTCCAAACAAAAACCACAGCCATCCCGGAAGCCCTTTTTTCTTGCCGTTATTATTCGACGGAGGTGTTGGCGGCGGGGGAGGAGGCGTTGCACCAGAACTCTGAGTCTGCATTGTATGTTGCGGAGGTTCAGGAGGATTCTGCGGAGGAGGCGGAGGAGGCGGAGGAGTAGGAGTTGATCTCTGCTCAACGGGTGCGCTCGGAGGTTCGGGCGGAGCGGGTTGAGATATTGTTGGTATGGTAGCGGCAGCGGCGGCAACAGGTTTTTCGATTTTTGAATCGAGTTTAAAGTTTACCTTTTGCGATTCTTCGCTGCTGAAACCCCAAATAGTTAGCACTATACGTTCGCCGTCAACAATTACCGAATCGAGCGACGGCACTTCGATGGCAAGGAGCAACAGTTCGCCGAGTTCTTTTTGGTGAGGGTCGCCAGCTTCGGAAAGTTCCTGCGCAAATGCCTTGATTTTGTTGAGCATTGCTTGCAGGTTTACCCGTGCTTGTTCTTGTTTATCGGGAGGTAACTGAGAAAAAGGCACGCCGTTGGGCACAGCCGCGCTCATCCATCGTGCTTGTCCCGAAGTGATAAGTGGCTCAGCCAAAAACTCGGGATAATACCCGCCGAGACAGTCTTTCAGAATGGTTTCCAATTGTGAAAACCTTGCGTGTACGGGCTCTCCGTACCATATTAAGGGTCGGTATTCGCGCAAGTCGGCGGTGTTGATAATTTTTTTTGTTGCCATCGTAATTGGTGCTTAAAAAATAGTGTTTAAAGTTACAACTATTTTTTTTAATACGGTGCATTATTTTGAGGAAAAATTTTTATTAATTCAAAAAATCAATTTTTCTCTATTTTTTTTTAAGTTCGTTTTGCTTAATTATTTGATTTATAATACTAACTTAAAAAAATACCTCCCAAAATCTCTGTTTTTTGTTGAGTTTTGGAGAGTTGTGGATAGTATGCTTTACGTTATAATATTACTTGCATTTTTAGCATTACGGCAAATTTGGTGATGTCGGGAGCATCGCGGTGAGTGAGACGCCAGATGGCATCCACACGGAAAAACTTGAATACGTTTTCCAATCCCACACCTGCTTCGGCGTATGGTTTGTTGACATCTCCAAGCGTTGACGGAAAATCAAGTATTGCATGTTCGCGGCTGTTTTTTGTAGAAATATCACCCACAAGTCCTTTGGCGTATGCTACTTCGCGCCATTTGAGTTTGCGCATAAGCGGTATGCGGTTGAGGAAAAATCCGTTGAAATGGTGCTCTAACGTTGCGCTCAGATATCTGTCGGAGGCAAATTCGTAGAGGTTCATCATGTTGAATGCGTAGGTGTCGAAAGCGTAGGTTTCGTTGCCTTCGTGTAGTTTCAACAGTGGAAACGGCACTGTGCCAATCACTTTGCCTGCTTCTATAAGGTATTTCAACTTGCCAATCGGACTTATCGACAATTGCTGTTGAAGCGATGCGGTGAACCGATAGAAGCGGTCGTAGTTGCCACGGTTGTTCCACAAGCCCACGGTGGCGTTGATATCAAGCATAGGATAAACGCTCGACATGCTTACACGGAAAAACTGACCTGCCACAAATTTTTCGTTGTAACAGAAGTGGGTGTTGAGCGTGAGTTCGTAACTTGTTATGTTGCTGTAATCTACCTGTATTGATTCGTTGGTAAAGGGGATTATCTTTGAGGGGTAAAGTTTGCGGTATTTTATGCCCACAGTGTTTGAAAACCCTTGAAAATATTCGTTTTCGTAGTTGTAATACAGTTCTTTAACAAGCAGCAGGTTGTCGTTTTTTTTGCGGGCGAGGAGGTTGGTGAGGATGTTGTCTTCGCTAAATGCGTTTATCGACTGCCCAAGTTGCTCGTAGTCGTATTTGTATTGCAGTTCTATTGTTCGTCGCGGGGCTTTGTTTACCATATAGATAAACCCTGCGCCGTATTTTAATTTCTTGTCGTCGGTGCCGTAAGCCACGTGTGCGTTAAACTTGATATCGGTGCTAAACTCGTTGCTTGTGCGGCCGCCAAACCTAACCCGATGACCTTCTATCGGGTTGTGGCTGTAAAATTTAAAGTACGGACCTATCTCAAACCATTTCCAATTCCAATATCCGGTGATAAACATATTGATTGTGTTGGTAATGGTGTGGAATATAGGCACTTCTTTGATAGAGTCTACCATCACGTAGATATCCTGTTCTTTTTTTGAGAGTTGCTCGTGACGGCTGATATTCCAAAACGAAGTATCGCGGTTGAGTGCATCGTCGAGCACAATGGTTTCGTCGGTAGCTGTTGCCGAAAAAGTGCTTTGGTCAAATTCGGGGTTGATTTCTATATCCTTGCGCGACATTGTGCGACGTCCAAACAAGCCTGTGGTGCTGTCGGTAAGGTTAAAGTCTACAAAAAGTTCCTCTTTTTTCAAGAACCACACCGAATCGGTGAATGTGTATTCTTGCGATATCGACATGTTGTTGACGTAGTTGACGTTGACATCGTTGCTCATTTTGGCAGTTACTTTTTTTACAGCCCAAGTGGTGTCGTTGATCCAAAGGTCGCCGTGAAAGGTGTACTCTTGTTTTCTTTTGGGCTTGAATGCAATATGGTAGAGGTAATGTCCGTCTTCGTAAACCGAATCAAGCAGGTAGTATTTGTAATTGGCTTTCCAATAGTCGGATATAGGCGACACAAAGTCGTGTCCAAATGCCGGTATGTAATTTTTGTAGATATTTACGTCGATAAACATCTGACCTGTGTATTGCGACACTTGCGCACTCTCTACGCCCGACACTCTGCTTGCCGTTATCACCTCTTTTTTCTTTTGTGGAGATGACTTAAAGTAAACGTCTGACAATGTTTCGGTTATAAACACCGGAAGAAATACTTTGCCTGTTTCGGCAGAGGTGTCGGCATAGTTCATCACAAAGTCGAAGTTTTTCATAATTCCCTTTCGAGTAAGGCCGCTGTTTACGTTGCTAAGGTCGATTTCCATCTTGTTGTAGCATTGGTATTTGTAGCCTTCAAAACGAGTGGGGTCGTTTTTCTTGCGGTTTGCCTCAACGTTTCGCATAATACGCCATGCGGGGTTTTCGCCAGGTCGGACAATGATTTCGTTGAGCGTTACGCCGCCTTGGGTAAGGGTAACGTTGACTTCTTGATACGAATTGCGAGCTATTGCCAATGTGTAGGTGTCGTAGCCAAGCATCGAAAAAGATATAGAATCCACATCAGCATGGGTTTGCAAAAAGAAATTACCATCGGGGTCGGTAATAGTGCCGACAGTGGTGCCGGGGAATACCACGTTGGCAAAAGGTAAAGGCTCGCCTGTTTCGGCATCTTTAACGCTTCCACGCACTTTGGTTTGTGCTGATATTTGCGCCGATACCATCAACAAGGCGGTTAATAGGCTAATTTTAACAAAGTTGTTCATCATTTTAGTTTGTTTTTTTCTTGCCCTTTTTTGCGCTGCAAAGATACATTACATTTTTGTATCTTATGCACATTATTTGAAATAATTAACAAAATTTTGATTTTGTGCGTTTAATGTTATATATTTGCATATATAAAGTGTACTCACTATGGAACAAAAGAGAAAATTTAAAAACAGATCGGAAGCCATAGATTATTACGCCAAACAACATGGTTGGAAACCTCTCACTGAAGAAGAGGAAAGAGAACTTTACGAATGCTTGAAAACTATTACCAATTTTAAACCTCATATTATAAATAAATACGAGAATTATAATTGATACCCATATATTTGTATGGCATACCAAAAGTAGAAGTAAGTTATCACGAGATGTTCTTGCCTTATTTGAGGATTATGACAACGAGATTTGTATAAGTGGCGAATCTGTGAGGGAACTTATTGCCTTATGGAATCATAAGAAATATATCCGGCAATGGTGGAAATCCCCTACAGAGATTATTCAAAACATTGTGGATGTATTGAATATCACCATCCTCTATTTAAAAAAAAAGAACATTATCTCTCATGCCGTCTGCAACCCCATTCCACTAATCTCTGATGATGCTAAATTTAAGTTTTACCGCAATCAAGTTTTGCAACTTATCGACAACGAATAACGAAAATAAAAGGGGCTGATTCGCATCAGCCCCTTGGTGTAAAAAAAACATTAAAAATTATGAAAACTAAAAGAATTGGAATGAACGTGTTAAAATACCTCCGAATACTTGTCGTATAGCGCTGAAAGTTTTGTAGCCACATCGTTGCGGTTGAATATCATTGCATACTGTGCCAATTGCGCTATCACGGCTACACCTATGGTCTGTTCGCGTTTCTCTATGATTCCTTCGTTTTTGAGTGTGAGCAGGTGAGCAAGTATGCCGTCGTATTCATCGCCTATCTGATTAGATAGTTCGGCAGCTTTGTCTGCCATATTAGCCTTGTACATTGCTGCTATCAGCGGAAGCATACTTTGGTCGTAATATACTTGGTTGGGAGGAGTTATCTCTAAACATTTGTTGATTACTTCCTGAGCCTTTTGGGTTTCGTTGTTGTCGGCAAGCGAGTTGGCAAGGCGTGCAAATATTTCTCTTACGCCTACAATGCTGATTTGGCGGCGGTTGTTTTCTTCGATGTTGACATCAGGATTGCCCATTCCGCCCCAAGCAAACTTGTTCATCACATTGTTGTACATCAGGTCGGGATTGATTTCGCCAGTTTCGCCCTCTGTTTCGGGTTTTACCGAGTAGGGCACAAGACGGTAGGCAAATCCTTCAAGACGGAAATATTTGTCGAGACCAAGATAATCATCGCTGCTTCCGCTTGCTGCAAAATATATCGGACGTTCCCAATTGTTGGCGGCAATGATGTCTAAAACAGCAATGTCGTTTTTGAGGAAATAACTCTTAGAGATATTCATCACAATGTTGTCGCCAGCGCGGCTTTCGTCTTGGGGTAGGAGAGTGCCGTTGGCAATACAGTTTTGCTTGTTGACAGGTATCAGCACTTTGCGTGTACCTATGTAGTTGATTGCTTCGCCGCTCTGCAACTCTATTTTGTCTTCTTCTTTTTCCGAACCAAGGAGTTTTACCACGTCTTGAATAGTGGGTGCAAGTGCCGATACTTTTTGGAGTATTTCGCCGCATTGAGCGTTGAGAGCTGTGATGCCTTCGTTGTTGTTGCCAAACACTTGCTGTGCCGTAGTGCCTTTGGCAAGGTTTTGAACAAGCGAAACCAATCTAAGCAAGCCTACCGACTCCGGATTCTTGGTGATTGTTTCGTAATCCTTGGCATATAGTTCGGGGAAACGGCTGTTGCTTATCACTCTTACTAATTCGTTGTAGAATGGTTGGTAAATCTCCTGCACCTCTTTGGGGTTGGCTGCGATTTTTTCGTTGATGTATGCAAGCACGTTTTTGTCGTAAACGAGTGCCACATTGCGCTTGTTTACAGCGTATTGCTCGGCAGTGAGGAAAAACTTGACAGGTTCGCTGTCGTATTTCTTTTCCATGGTCTGTTTTAAATACCAGTCGGTGCCTGCCAGACTTAGGTTAACCACCCTTACATCTGTACGGATTCCCTCAACCTCCTGAGCATACCAGAGGGGGAATGTGTCGTTGTCGCCAAAGGTAAACAATATTGCGTTTGGTGCGCACGATTCAAGGTAGTTGCGTGCAAAATCGCGACAGGTGTAACGATTAGAGCGGTCGTGGTCGTCCCAGTTTTGATATGCCATCTGAATGGGAACAATCATGCACAATGCCGGCACCACTGCTGCGGCTGCCATTGGTTTGATATTGTTGGCTTTGCGCCTTAGCCATGCATAGATACCTGCCACACCAAGTCCGCACCAGATAGCAAACGCATAAAACGATCCCGCATAGGCGTAATCCCTTTCGCGTGGCTGATATGGAGTTTGGTTTAGATAAACCACTATGGCAATGCCTGTGAGCACAAAGAATAGGAATATTACAAAACAGTTTTTGGTGTCGTGGTTAAATCCGGCAAACATTCCAAGAAATCCAAGCAGCAGCGGCAAGAGATAATAAACGTTGTGTGCTTGATTGTTTTTCATACGGTCGGGCACGTCGGCCTGACTGCCAAGGCGTACCCTGTCGATAAAGTCAAATCCCGTTATCCAGTTGCCGTTTATGTAGCTTCCGTGACTTTGTATATCGTTTTGACGTCCTGCAAAATTCCACATAAAGTAGCGGAAATACATGTGTCCCAACTGATATTTAAAGAAAAAAGCCAAGTTGTCGGCAAACGACGGACGCTTTTCGGGGTCGCTGCTGTCGATGTTTGCCCAACTTTTATAACCCGAAATATGGTTTTGATTTTGGCTCCACATGCGGGGGAAAAATCCGCAGTGCTCAGAGTCGTAGATATATTCGGGATTGGTTTTGGTTACCTCGATATATTTTCCGTCTTGTGGAATATAGGTGTAAAGTGGCTTTTGGTCAATAACATCGGCGTTGTAATAATTGCCGTAGATCAGCGGACTGTCGCCGTATTGCTCGCGGTTGAGGTAGGAGAGGAGGCTGAATCCGTTGTCGGGGCTGTTTTCGTTCATAGGCGTATTTGCACAGGCACGTATTACTGTCATTGCAAATGTGCCGTAGCCGATAAACATTACAGCTGCTCCGAGTGCTATTGTGTTGAGCAACGCTTTTTTGCGCTTATGACTCCACCAAATCAGCCATGCAAGACCTGCCAAAAGTGCTATTACAAAGAATACCGTTCCCGAAAGATAACCCATTCCAAAGGTGTTTACAAACAGGAGGTCGAAATAAGCCGAAATCTTAACCGACTGAGGTATAATGCCGTAGAGTATAGCTACCAAAAGCAAAAACGCTATCACCATTGCAATAATGCTTCCTTTGCGTGTGGTGGGATATTTTTTGTAATAATATACAAACACAATTGCGGGAATCACCAAGAGGTTGAGCAAGTGCACGCCAATCGACAATCCCATAAGGTAGCAAATGAGGATAATCCAGCGGTTGGCATATTTTTCGTCGGCGCACTCCTCCCAACGGAGAATGCACCAGAAAACCACCGCCGTAAAAAGGCTCGACAGGCTATAAACCTCGCCTTCCACTGCCGAAAACCATGCTGTATCGCAAAAACAGTAGATGAGTCCGCCCACCATACCGCTTGCCAAAATCACAATAGTTTCGGGCATAGTGTAGGAGATAGATTTTTCGTCCTCACCTTTGTAATATATATTATTAACGAGTTTTCGGGCGATGTGGGTGATGCTCCAAAACAAAAAGAGCACTGTAAACGCGCTTGCCAGAGCCGCAGCGGCATTCACCATCATGGCCATCTTGGTGACGTCGCCAAAGGCAAACTCAGCAGCCACGCGGCCTATAATCATCCAAAGGGGAGCTCCCGGGGGGTGACCCACCTCTAACTTCACAGCAGTTGCAATAAATTCGCCGCAGTCCCAAAAACTTGCAGTCGGCTCAATTGTAAGCAGATACGTAAGCGCAGCAATAAAAAACGCGCCCCAACCTGCAATCCGGTTATAGAATTTAAAATTTTTCATTTTTTTGCTAATATGCCGCAAAGGTATAGTTTTATATTTGAAAACAAAAAAAATTTTAGTTATCTTAAAAATCCATACTCATACACCTTGGGTTTGATTTTTTCACCTAAGGCTCGCAGAGCTGTTTTTAAATTTTCCAATAGCGAGGTATAAATCGGGTCGTTGCTCGTAGAATTCATTGTGCCTTTTTCGTTTCGGCCTTGAAAATATTCTTTTATGTCAACAAGGCTTGCATTTGTGTTGGCATCTTCCATCGTGTGGTAATAACGCCAGAGGTCGCGACCGGCGGATAATACGGATTGCGCCGTTTCGGAGAATTGTAGGGGCGTGCCTTGTGCACGTTCCTTCAATTGATTTTGTTGTGGTAATTCGCACCCATCCGAAAACAAATCGCCGTTAGCGGAACGTGCACAAGGCACGCCCCTACCTGTAATATAATCATTCATAAAATGGCTGTCAAAGAGGCCGCGGGCCTCCACTTCCATTTCTGAAAATGGTATCCAATGGTTTGTGCCGTATTTAGTCTGAATATTATTGTTGAATAATGTCCAAACAAAACAATTGGTCTGAAAATCATTATCCGTCTTCCATCCGTCGTTGGGGTATAAATATTGGTCGCGGTCGTTGAGCCAAGTGGCGGCAATTACGTGACGAACTGCGATATAAATGCAACTTTCAATAAGATTAGAATCAGTAACAATTGTTCCACGTGGCGATGGCAGTTGCTCTTTGGTTGTTTCTATTCTGTTGTAATTATTATGCTGAAAATCATTTGCTGCGCTATAATTAAAGCCTAAAATTACATTTGATGGTCTGTTCCTTGTCGAAATCATCCAATCCGTCAATGTTTTTGCACCATAATTTGAGGATAGCACTTTTTCTCCCATCAGAGAGCCGTTTTCATCATAAACTGTTGATTTAGTTTCTTTGAATATATCACTTTCATTACAATTCCATATAAAGAAACCAATAGGAAATTTGCCCTTTACATTGTCGAATGTATTTGCGGGAACTATGAACGACTTTTTTAGATTTGCCTTAAATACGTTCCTAAAATCATTAAAATTTGGACCCTGCAATATTTTTAATGTCGAAAACTCAGCAAGAATACAATTAGGTATTTCACAATAAATTCTTATAAAAAACTGTGCAAATAATTCCCTTCCTGCAATGCCTATTTTATCAAGATATTTTGAGTATGTTTTGTGAGTTACTGCCACATCTGTTTTGTTTTTGCCACTGCCACTTAATTGTTTTGCGTCACCCGCCTCCGCATACGGTGGATTAATATAAATCACCAGCCTTTTTCGTTTTTCGGGGTCGGAAATGATTTTGTATAGGTCGGGGGGTAATTTGCCGTGTGTAGAGACGCCACATTGTGACGTCTCTACGGTGTCGTCGTTTGGCAAAAAGTCGTCGTTCAAAAAATCAAACTGAAAAACGTGGCTTTCCAAAAGGTTCGCGCCGTTTTTGATGCGGTCTTTCATCACGTCCACGTCCTGTTGGTCGAGCGTGGATGCAAATATCTTGTACTTGTCGCTGAGTCCGTTCAAAAGGTTTCCCGTGCCGGCGCAGCAATCCCATACATAATAATTCTCCTGCCAGTCGTCGCCAAGCACGTCGGCAATGTATCTTTGCGATTTCTCCACCCAAATCTGCGGCGTAAAGAACGCACCCTTCCTTTCCCTGACATCCTGCGGCACAAGCAAATCCAACCGTGAAATTATATAGTTCCAATAAATATTCTGCGGCGGACGCTTGTACCGTTTCCAAAACTCGGCGTATTTTTCGATGCCTCCGTGCCTGAATTTAAACGGTATCAAAACATCCAGCCCCAATGCGTCAGTCCTTTTCATCATATAAGGTGTGGGCGAATTGGCGTTGAATGTGATGTAAAAATCGGGATATGCCACCTCGTCGTCGTTGAGGTCGGTGGTGTTGTTGTCGTCGATATTGAGTTCCGCCAAGAAAAAATCTCGGTCATAGACACCGTAATTGGCTTTCAGTTTGTCCCAATCGGCATTTATCGACGGCATTACCATTTCTCGCCATTTTTGATAGACGAAGATAAAATTGTTTTTATCTATCAAAGTTGACAATAACGAACCGCCCCCGATGAAATTCTGCTCCACGAAGTTGCGGATTTCGTCGTCGTCCTTGCCATAATAAAAGGTGATGGCCTTTTTTCGGTCGATGATTTTTTTTACGGTGGCTACGCTCTTGTCGTCCACCTGCGATGGTGTCTGCGACCAATTGAAATCGTTGACGGCATAGATTGGCAGCACCTCGTTGTATTCCACGAAGGCTATTTTTTCGCTGTCGAAACAGCCGACGAATTTTGGCGGAAGAATGTTGTAGGCGTCCTGCTTGATGGTAACAATGAGTTGTGTCAGCATCTTGTAAACGTCGGTAGACTGTTGCTTTGCCTCCGCCCAGAGGAAGTATTCATCGGGGTGCACACCGTTGGTGCGGGCTGATTTTACCGTAAAATCAATCCGCTTGATAATACCTGCGCAGTCAAATTTCTTAAAATACCTTTGTGCGATTCTATTTTTGAGTTCTTCTTCGAGCATAAGCGATATTAATTACCACCGCAAATGTAACTATTTAATTCTAAAAGCGAATTGCGATGCGCAAAAAAAATGACGACGTGCCGTAAGTCTTTTTTGCAATTTACCCATTTAGCAACTTTTTATCATCCTGTAACTTTACAATGCGGGTAAAAGTTACTAAATGGGTATCCTGTAACTTTACAATGCGGGT
>JAEDDH010000061.1 GCA_016293845.1 Bacteroidales bacterium
TGCAACACCAAAAGACAAGAATACGCCAAGAAAAATACAAATCGTTTATAAAGTCAATTTGGTGTAAATTGAATAGAAAATAAAAAAAGCACGGTAGTTTATCATTTGTCCATAATGATAGACTACCGTGCTACGCTTTGAAAATACTTTTCCACAAAAACAACAGCCCTATAAATTGGAATTTGACTATTTCTTCGCCAACAGATAACTTTCGTCTATCCGTCTACAGATTTCCTCGGTCGGTATTGAACCATTAAGCAAAAGTGTGTACCAATGCTTTTTATTCATATGATACCCCATAAAGAACCTTTGGTTATCGACGGTTGTTTCTATATTTTCGGTTTTGATACGAAGGTCGAGTATTTCAATCATCATATCGCCATCCAAAGCGAGTTTGCTTGCCTTGACCGTCAGTAAAGCGCCGTACCATTTTTCGTTATCCTTACGCCGCCAAATTGCGTTATCGGGAAACTTCTCCCATAAAAATTCAAGTTCGTCACCGTATTTCTCACGCACATAGCAAATAATTTCTTTTGCTTGAGCAGACTTGAAAATTTCCGTGCTGTAACACTTATCCGCTACCTGTATGAGAATAGCTTCAATTGCATTTCTGACCTCTCCCACGAAAGCCCCCGTAGCATTTGTTTTATACAGCACATATTCGTCGTCGGTTGCTTTTTCGGTCAGCTTCGTATCTATGTTGCCGTTGAGTGTGATGATTACTTGAAGAAGAAATGAGCCGTCAAGTATGTCGGTTGCATAAATATAGTTACCATTGCCTTGCGCAAAGCCGAACAATACTGCTTTTTGAATATCAACAGTTTTTCTTCTAAACAATTCATCAAACATAATGTTCACCTCCGTCAAGTTCTTATTTATCGTTGAGTTTATTATATCACAAAAATTTATTTAACTCAATCTGTTTTGCATGGAAAAAGAACACTCGACTCACAAAAAGTCGAGTGTTCTAAATTATTCAATTAAATCCCTATGGGAACTGCGGTAATGCGGACTTTTTTTTATTTATTTCAGCCTTTTATAATTTATACTGCCGTAAGGTTGTTCATATCAAGTTTTGTCCCGTTAAGATAAAACTCCAATTCTACCAATCCGACGTATTCGTCGTCAAGGGCATTCAGCGTCAACTTAAACATGCTGCTCGTCACGGTTGCGTTGGAATCTTTTAAAGTAAAACTTGTATACGGTACTTCTCCCGTATAACTGTATACGAACGAAGTTGCTTTGGTACTTCCGTTCAGATACACCTGAAAAACTCCGCCCGAGTTGGGATAACTTCCGCTTCTCGACGGATTACTCCAATTTTTACTCACCGTCACAAGATTTAAAGAGTCGGTATAAGTCGCCCCAGTCCCCGTCGTTGCCGTGAGCGCAACATCTATAAGTTGAATTTCGGTTGCATTATCCTCGCCCGTGTAGTACCAAAAAGCAATGCTTTCCGGCAGATAACACCCCGTGGAGTCGCAAAAGTGGTGGATTCTGATTTCATTAAAAGCAAACATGGTATCCGAATACATTGTCCATGTAACGGAACCTCCCCTGCCCTCGTTATTTTCTGCCCAGTTGGTCCAACGGTACCGGGTATCGGAGTCGTAGCTGGAGTTTCCATCGAAAATGGTTTGCGGATTGTCGGCGGTATTACCCTCGACTCGTCCCGTAACGTCACTTGCAAGTTCTATAACAAAGCCGTTGAGCCCGATAAAAAAATTTCCGTTTACGCTTTCCGCTGGTAAAAGATACACCCATTCCGCACTGACCGCGCTGATAAACATAGCCATTAACGCAAGAATTACGCCGGTCACGCTGATAAATATCCTTTTCATAGCTTCTCCTTAACGCTCGGCTCACCCGCTCTCTTCTTCCGTTGCCTTTATTGCCCGTCTGCGTGAGTCTATCAACTTTTCCATCCTTCTTTCAACAACCGGCATTACTATAAAGTAAAAGACAACCAATCCGAGGCACATGTATCCCGCATAGGATTGAAAAAACATAACGATTTTTCCCAAAAAACCTATTCTTTCGCCGCGATAAATACCTATCATCTGAGAATACAAAACCGGACGTTTATCTGAATACTGAACGTTGTCCCCTCTGAAAGTAAAATACCTCCGGTCGGGATGTTGCCCGTTTGGTTCTTCGATATCTACTATTCTGTGTATGACAAAATTGCCGTCAACCGTTTTATAGACGACTACGTCGTACAACTCAAGCTCAAATTCATCGGGCAAACTATGAACCAGAACAAGGTCATACTTTTTTATCTGATCGTTAAGCTCGTTTTCGATAAGATAGGTATTTTGCTCGTCCTTACGCTCCATAGAAGAAGACTGTACAACCTTTATCGCCGGCACCGTCCCTACTTGTTCAAACCTGTTAATGTACGTAAATAAGGAAAAAACAAACACCGCGCATATCGCAATAACTACGATACACGACGCAACACACCACGAAAAAAGAACTACCTTTTCGCCTTTTTTCGGTTTTTTAGTCGCGGCCTTCTTTATCTTGTCGTCAAGCAGACCGTTAACCACACATTTAGATTCCAGACGAAAAACGTAAGTTAATACAAACGTAGCCAACGCGCAAGACGCAACAAAAACCACCAGACACAAAATAAGTATTTCTACATCGTATTGAGACATCTTTTTTCTGCTTATCCGTTCGTTAGGTTTTCACCTTCCTTATCGGAACGTTTAAGGAAGGTGAAATAGCTTTTGCCGTTGTCCTGCCCGTTTATGCTTCTACCGCCTTCAACGTTACGGTTTTTCCCGAAATATGAGTTGCGAACGCTTCGTAATTCGCTTTGGTCGGCAGATAAACGTTTACTTTGTCGTCGGTTTTCGCAAGCGTAATCAATTCGTTAAGTCTCTCGTTTGTTAAAGTATAAGTAAACGTAACTTTTCCGCTTGAGTTCGTACCGCGAATCCAACCGTTTTCCACGCCTTTCGTAAGAGTTAAACTCGTGCTTGTCAGCGCGATAACGTCTTTTGCCTCTCCCGCGCTGCCGCTTGCGTCGGCTGCGAAAGCAAAAGTATCGAAATTTTCCGAAAGGTCAAGCCTTACCGTGATACCGTTGTTGTAAGTTTCCTGATCCGCGCCGTCTTTGATCGTAACCACGATATCGATGGTACCCGCTATGGTCAGTTCACCCCTGTAATCTTTGTCAGAGTCGTCAATCATCGCAGAATAACCGTTCTTGGTGAATGTAATCGTAGCTTTCGCACTTTCCGCGCCGACAGCGGTAAGACCGATGGTCGCCGTTTCCGTAACTTCTGCTGCCGTACCTTGCGCATAATCCCAAGTTGCAAAAACGCCGCCTATCACGAGAACAAGGCAGAGCAGAGAAATAAACCCGAGTTTAGAGATTCTTTTCATTTTATCCTCCTCCAAGTTTGCCGCGTTAATTTTTGCGAAATACCGCATGCGGCAAAATTTTTACTCTTTTACTCTTATTACACACACAACATGTACACACTATAAGAAATTATCTTCTCTCGACTGATACATTATATAAGAAGTTTTCTTCTTTGTCAAGTGCTTTAACGATATTTTTGATACAATATTTTTCAGAATGATAGGCAAAAGAATAAAAGAACTGAGAAAAGAAAAGAATCTCTCCCAAAGTCAGCTTGCCGGACAAATAGGAGTCAGTCAGAAAGCCATCGATTATTGGGAACTCGGTACGAACGAGCCGAAGGCCAGCTATATCGTCAAGCTTGCCGAGTTTTTTGAAGTGTCCGCCGATTACCTGTTGGGCATCGACGATTAGTTTTTCTTGTAAATATATTTTTTGCCGTATAAATTGGGCGTTTGATGAAAAATCATAACTGGTAAAAACCAGCAACAATTACGGACTTTTAAACTTTTCAATAAAAAAACACCGGTGTATTACCGGTGTTTTTTCTTTCTGCCCTGCCTTCAGGTTTATTGCGTGTTACCTCCGTATTTTTAAGCAAAAAAATACCTGTCGTACGACAGGTAAACGGGTTTGCTTGAAAGAAATAGACAA
>JAEDDH010000036.1 GCA_016293845.1 Bacteroidales bacterium
ATGTATTGCGCAATGTTAGTAAAATGGTACCAAGGCGAGGAGATGGGGTGGTAAAAAATGAAAAAATCATCAAACTGAAACTATGAAGCAATGTTAGATTTTTGGGCAGAAATATTAGAGCATATACGGGTGCGCGCCAATCAGACGCTATCTTCGTGCATTGGCATTGCGTGGGGCATATTCATAATGGTGGTTTTGGTGGGCGTGGGCAATTGCGTGGAAGGTTCGCTTACTAAATTGCTTACCAACGAACGAAACAATTCCGTAACCGTAATGGGTCGCACTATCACAAAACCTATGAAAGGCGGCGTGGAAGGTGCTACGGTTCAGTTTGAAAAACAGGATATTAGCGACCTTTGCATTGCTATTCCCGAAATCGATGGAATTTCACCTTATACATCTTCGTTTGTAAATGTTAGAAGCGATAATTCTTACGGAAATTTTGAAATTGCAGGCGTTGACCAACCGTTTTTTAATGTTCAAAAAATGGAACTTGTTGGCGGTAGATTGCTCAATCACAGTGATTTTGCCAATCAAGAAAAAAATGTTATGATTTCTACCTATATGCGCGATGTGCTTTTTGATAAAAAAGACCCGCTTGGCAAGTATGTAGTGGTCAATGATATAGCGTTTAAAGTGGTGGGCGTTTTCTCTATTTTGATGTACGATAGAATTATGATAACGCCTTTCGACAGTTATGTTTCGGCAGTGAACAACACGCCAAAATTCAATACTTTTATATATACAAGCGGCAACCACAATGTAAAACAAAGAGTTAAGAATTTTCTTGGTTCGCGGTTTGGTTTTGAACCCAGCGACAACAATGCCCTCTATTTCCAAACCTACGAAGAGAGTCTCGAATCTATCGACCAAGTTTTCAACTATGTGCGTTATTTTCTGTGGTTTATAGGCGTTAGCACATTGGTTGGCGGCATTATCGGCATAGCCAACATTATGGTGGCAAACGTTCGCGAGCGCACAAGAGAAATCGGCGTGCGTATGGCAGTGGGAGCCACTCCGCAAAGTATTAAAAACCTGATACTTGGCGAAACTATCGTGATTACCCTTATGGCGGGTGCAATAGGTATTTCGGTAGGGTGGATGTTGCTCGAACTTATTGGTATGCTGATAGATGCAATGGGTGTGGATAGTGTTGTCGCACCGTCGCTTGATGTTACCACCACATTTTTTAGTATGATAGTTTTATTAATCGCGGGTTTGGTTTCGGGATTGCGTCCGGCTACGATGGCGTCGGAAATGAAACCGATCGAAGCCCTTCAATCTGAATAACTATGAAGACAATAAGAACCATAATCATTTGTGTAGTAGTATTTTTGCTCGGCTTTGTAATTGTAAAGGCTGTAAAAAAATCCAATGAAAAAATCCAAACTGTAACCATTCAGCGTGTGAGTATCGACAAAACTCTTACCATTTCGGGTTACATTGAACCCGACCGTGTTATTGATGTACGTAGCAATATATCAGGCACTTTGCAAAAACTTATGGTTAATCTTGGCGACAAGGTGGAACTTGGTCGCGCTCTCGCAAGCGTAAAATTTGTGAAAGACCCTATCGAACTTCGCCAACTAAAAGATAATATTGAAGTTAGCCGCCGTCGCCTCGATGCCAAACGTATTCAGTTTGAACGCACTCAAAAACTGTATAAAGACGGTTATGTAAATAAGGAAGAATTTGAACAAGAGCAAACCGATTACGAGGTGATGAAAAAGAACCACGAAACCATTGTTGCCGAGTTAGAAATGGTTGAAGGTCAGCAATCTAAAAACAAAGTGTCGAATATTATCAGTGCTACCAACAGCGGCACAATCATAGAACTTCCAGTAAAAGAGGGCGGCTCGGTAATGGCTCGCGGCACATACAGCGAGGGTAGCATCATTGCCCGCATTGCCGATTTTGCTTCTATGAATTTTGTGGGTTCGGTTGCCGAAAACGACATCGACAAGGTGAAAATCGGAACTGCCATCGACATCACCACTGCCACCGACCGCGAATCCACAATCCGTGGCGTTGTTACCGAAATTGCGCCCGTAAGCACCCGCAGCAACGGCATTGTAACCTTTGAAATTAAAGCCGCTATCAACAAATCCGACCTTGATTCGCATCATATCTATTCAGGAAGTTCCGCAATGGGCAAAATCACTATTGCTAAGCGAGATAGCGTGTGGGGAATCAATGAAAAATACGTTTTTTATCGTGGCGATTCTACATATTTCAACACTGTTGACGATAGGGGACGCCTTCAAAAAACATTTGTAAAACTTGGTGTTAGCGATGGTATCAATGTTGAAATTATTTCAGGCGTTGATTCTACAACGCTTATTAAATCAGAAGAAAACAAATAATTCATAAACCCTAAAATTCATAGAAAAATGGAAGAAAACATAATTAATCCTACAAAGAAAGAAAGTTTCAAAAAACCTCTGATAGTTTTGGTGGTTCTGTTTGTGTTGTATGGCTTTTTAGGCTATTATTCATTGTCAAAAATGACCTTTGAAGATTTTACTCATCTTATGAGCATTACACCCGGAGGCGACCGTTACACTCCCGAAATGATTAAACAATCTTTTGAAATGAAACAGACCTTGTCGTGGGTAACTGGCATTAGTACAGGGTTTACACGTCTTGCGGCAATGGTTGTGATAAGTGTTGTAATCTTTTTTGGGTTTAATATTGCATCCAAACGTCAAAATTTTAAAACTATCTTTAAATGCTTGATTTATTCCGAGATAGTAGTTTTGATTCAGTCTGTTTGGGCTACGATTACTACCGATGTTGGAAGTTTGGAATGTTACAATCAGTCGCAAACAACTCCCTTGTCGATTCTTTCTTTCTTAAATGTCTGCAACTTAGAGGCTTATATGATAGGCGTTTTGAAATACATTAGTGTATTTGAAATTTTGTATTTTGGTTTGTTGGTATATTTTCTTGTAAAAAACATTCCCGACCTACCAAAAAATCAAGTAATCAAAATAGCCGCATATTGTTACGGTATAATACTATTAATCAGTATGATACGTGATACACTTTCACTGATTGGTTTAGAAAGAATTGCGAATATGTAGAGTGGGAGAGGGGATTATTTTAATCCCCTGTAACACATTTCTGAAACGCCAAACCATTTATACTTCCCTCAATCTTGGTACTTTTCCCCGAAATATCGGTAACATTTGTTACAGACAAAGCCGCTATCTTTGCAGTGTAAAAAATAATACATTACACAATGAAGAAAAATTTCATAACAGTTTCAATTTTGTCTGCAATGCTCTTTGCGGCGTGCGGAGACCAAATGCCCAACAATAAAAACACTAATGAAATGACTGAACTCAATCTTACTCAGGAATGGGACAAGACGTTCCCCAAAAGCGAAAATGTAAACCATACTAAGGTAACTTTCCGCAATCGTTACGGCATAGAACTCGCCGCCGATATGTACACACCCAAAAATGCGTCGGGAAAAATGCCCTCAATCGCTGTCAGCGGACCGTTTGGCGCGGTTAAGGAACAATCGAGCGGTCTTTATGCACAACATTTGGCTGAGCGTGGTTTTATCACCGTTGCCTTCGACCCATCTTTCACAGGCGAGAGTGGTGGCGAACCTCGTCGTATGGCATCGCCCGACATCAACACCGAAGATTTTCTTGCCGCTGTGGATTTTCTTTCAACACGTGCAAATGTTGACCCTGAGCGCATTGGCATTGTCGGAATTTGCGGGTTCGGTGGAATGGCTATCAACGCTGCCGCCATCGACCCACGCATCAAAGCAACAGTTGCCTCCACAATGTACGATATGAGCAAGGTAAATGTTGAGGGATATTTCGGCCGCGAAAATACTCCCGAAAAGCGTATGGAAAAACGCCGCGCAATAGCCGCTCAGCGCACCGAGGATTTCAAAAACGGCACTAACAAACGTGCAGGCGGCGTTATCGACCCTCTGCCCGACGACGCTCCGTGGTTTGTGAAGGATTATTATGCCTATTACAAAACTCCTCGCGGCTACCACAAACGCAGCGGAAATTCCAACGACGGATGGAATGTAATCGGTTGTCAATCGTTTCTAAATCAACCACTTTTGGCGTGGGCATCAGAAATCGAAACCCCTGTGCTGTTGATACACGGCGAAAAGGCACACAGCCGTTATTTCAGCGAATACGCCTTTGAAAAAATGACCGGCAAGCACGTTGAGGGTCAATCTGTTAAAGAAGGCAACAAAGAACTACTAATAATCCCCGGCGCATCGCACGTTGACCTCTACGACGACAAGGCAGGTGTAACTCCGTATGAAAAAATCGAAAAGTTTTTCAAGGAAAATTTGTAGTAGTTCTGAGATTGTTTTTAAAATTCGTGGACTTTCACCCGCATCGGCAAAATTGAAAACCTCTTGCAACCTGAACTCAAAGAATTTCTCAACGGCGGCGGCAGTGAGGAAGTGATGTTGGCGGTGGAATGATGTTGAGAAATAGACGATTAGAAAATATTTGCAAAAATAGTTGCAAAAAGATTTTGTGGAATTGAAAAATGTTTCTACATTTGTAGCGCCAGAACCCGCCAAGCCTCTCAACGATGCTCAAATGTTTTGCGGGTCGTTTTTTTTTATATATTGTTATGAACGGAAGACTCCCATTCAGCAAACCATATTTGGATGTCAAAAGTCAAGTCGCTCTCTTGCAATCAAGAGGGTTGGAAATCAATGACATTCCGAAAACTGAAAAATACCTAAATTTTATTGGATATTATCGACTATCTGCATATATGTTTCCCTTCCTAACAATACCCAAACAGAACCACCAATATAAAAAGGATGCAACTTTCGATAAAGTAATGATGTTGTACCGTTTTGACAAGAAACTTAGATTGTTTATTTTCAACGAGATAGAAAAAATTGAAGTTGCATTGCGTACTATTATTACATCGACAGTCTGCGAAGGAACTAACAATCCTTTTTGGATGACAGATTCAACTTATTTTGCAAGTTCCATAAGGTTCAACAACACTTTAATAAAAATTGACGCGGAGATACAACATTCAAGTGAAGATTTTATAACCCATTTTCAAAATACATATTCCGACAAGTATCCGCCTGCGTGGATGCTTGCAGAAATATTGCCTTTGGGTATAATGACAAACATTTATAACAATCTCAAAGACAAACGAATTAAGAAGCAAATTTCACAAAAATTCGGACTTCAAATCACGCCTTTCCAATCTTGGATGTCAATTATAACGCTTACACGCAATGCTTGTTGTCATCATCGCCGCGTATGGAACAAGCAAAATACCATCCGCCCAACGCTTCCAAATAGCATTCAATACCCGTGGATAACATTAAACACAGATGTGTTGAAGATATATTTTGATTTGTGCATTATCAAATACTTCCTCAACATCATCTCGCCCAAAAACGATATGACCGACAAGTTGAAAACCCTCCTCATTGCCTTCCCCGAAATCGACACCGCCGCAATGGGTTTTCCACAAGGTTGGGAGAAAGAGCCGGTATGGAAATAGTTGAACATTACAGTATTACAATTTTTTTGCAAAAAAGTAGGGGAAAGATTTTGCATATTTAAAAATATTGTCGTACATGTGGAGCGTTAAAGACATGAAATTGAAAGAGCGTTTGTAAGGGCTGACTTCCTGAAAATACCTCCAAAAATTATCAGTTACTAAACTTTCGCAAGTGATTTAATTGATTAAAAATCAATAAAAAAAGGCAGCAAAAATTTTGTAAATACACTGGAAATCAGTATATTTAAGCGACAAAAAAAACAAAATCATGCTGCCGAACAAAATTACAAAAAAATTCAAAGAAATATCAAAAATCTTTCGTATAGTTGCTGTTGGATTTTCGGCTCAATACACCCGGCATCCGACATAAGATTTTTTTAAGAAAGCGTTTATGCTTTTCTTGTAAGTGGAAACCTGAGAAACTTCCCAAATGAGACAAGAGATAGCATAGCGTCTTCACCTATCGCATAGGTGTAGATTGCTATAATTGTATCTTTGTTTCAAGGTAATTCTCAGGACCTCCACTTTCAGATGCAATTAGTATATGCAGTCTGCGCTTTCTTTGTATTGATTAAGTTTCCTTTCTGGGCTGCAAAAGGATGTAAATTTTTTCGAGAAAAAGTGTAACCTTTTGACATAAGGCGTCACTAAGAGGAAAACTTAATTGTTAAACTTAAAGCAAAAAGCAATATGGAAGAATTTGACTATATCGACCGTTTTCGTAACGGTCTTGCGCGTGCAAAGAAAGGTAACAAATGGGGCATCATCGATGAAGAACACAACATCATTGTCCCAATCGAATATGATTCGGTTTGGAAATTTTGGGACAAGTCTTTCAATAACATTGTCCTAGAAAAAGACGGAGAAAAGTTCAAGGTGTCGTTCAATAATCCGACGGTGGTGCAACCATATGACAGGATTCCACGTGCGCCACATCGTCAATTTAGGGAGCGAAGTCCGTGGGAAGACGAACCCGGTTGGGGAAGTTATGACGAGTATGGCGGACCAAACGGTTACGACGATTTTACAATTGATGCTGCATTCGAGGGCGACCCCGATGCAGTGTGGAATATTGACTAAAAGAAATTGCATAATACTTTATCAGAATGAATCAAATGAACGAAAACAAACATATTATTGATGCTCCATCAACCAATGAAGAGGCATTAAATGATTTACTTGACAATATGTATATCACTAACGTTGAAAGACGTTTGCGAGACCTCAATAATCCAACGGTTAATGATAAAAAAAGATGGATTTGGGAACTCATACAAAATGCCAAGGATACAATTGCAAATAATCCGACTCGAAATGGTATTAATGTCAGGATTGAATTGGAAGGAGATATTGTTAGGTTTAAACACGATGGAGCTCCTTTTACCGCGAAATCGCGGTTGGGCTTGTTATACAAGTACAGCGATGGTAAAGAGAGTCAAGAAAGTACAGGCCGTTTTGGAACAGGTTTTTTGACAACTCATTGTCTGTCAAAAATTGTTACCATAGAAAGTAATATGTACAAAGACAAAGAGCAAACAGAACTCTGTGGATTTCAAGTGACAATGTATCGCGATGGACTCGTCAAAAATGACTTATTAGACGGTCTTAGAAAAATGAAATCCACTGATACTTTTTTTGACGAATTATTTGATTGGACAACGTTTACATATCACGTTAATTCTGATACCGGAAGAGAAGCAATTAAATTAGGAGTAGAAAATTTCCACGAAAACATTACTCAAACGATGCTTTTCTGCCAGGAACTCCATTCTATTGTTTTGGATGATAATGGCAGAAGTACGACAATTATCAGAAAACCGATCCAAACACTTAGTGATAATGTTTTTCTTGCTACGTTTGAGATTACAGGAGAAAAACATTGCACAAGGCGTTTTTATCTATACTCATTTTGAGGAGTCAAACGATAAACTAACTGCAAGATACAAGGCGGAACGTTCAATAAGACTTGATATTGCAGTTGAAGTTGACGATAGTAATTGTTTAGTAGAACACATAGGTAAGCCATCTCATTTTTGTGTTCTTCCATTGGTGGGTATCGAAAAACAACTTGCAGAGCCAATTATAATAAATTGCCCCGATTTTGAACCTGACAGCGAAAGGCAAAGTCTAATGCTTAGTGGTGTCGATTATAATGAAGAAAATAATGTCATAACAGAAACGGGTATCAATCGACTTATTTATTCAAAAGTATTTCCACTATTTGAAAAAATAGTATCTTTCTTGTCATCAAACAATTATGGAAAACTATACTATTTAGCGTATGGACTTGGAAAGATAATTGTAAAAAAAGATAATCTTGATGATAAATGGTATGAGGACAATGTAATAAAGGCTTATCGTGATGTATTGCTTAAATATCCTATTGCAAAGGCGTACCGAAACGAATCTATGTTGAATCTATCTGATTGTATCATTGTCGCTGAGAAAAAGGAATTTGAGACGGCACTATACAGTCTTCTAACCTCTTTATTTCCTTCGAATATTGTTACCGACAATCACGAATGGGCTCAATTTATTTGGAAAGACCAACTACGAGTTTGGACTTCGGAAGATTTGTGCAAAGTAATAGAGTCAAAGGAGAATTTGACGAATATTCAATTGGCAGACAGAACCGTAATTGATTGGTATAATGCTTTTCTTGATTTCATTGCTAAGTATGATGAGCGATTATTAAAGGAGTATGCATTGTTGCCCAATATGAATGGTTTATTGCTCAAAAAAGATGAAAAGGTCTTCAAACAAGGTGAACATATTACTACTTTTATCATTGAACTTGTAGAAAATCTTGGAAAAGATTTAAAACCTTTGTTGCTACATAATGAAATTACCACAGTAAATTTGGATGCCAAGTACAACTCTCAGAGTTACAGTGCCGAAGTTAATCGGTTGTCGAAGTCTATTATTGATGATAAATCGATAAGTACTGATGATAAAGTGCTGAAACTTCTACCATTGTTGTCAATAATACCCAATGATTCAACAAGATATGAAGAGGATTTCATTAAGAAAAGAAAAAGAATTTATGAAATTATTACATCCATCCATCAACAAAACGAAGTAAATAGTTCGATAGACAACTCTTTGTTGGATTCAAGTTGGAAAGAAACAGACATTTGGTTCGAGACACACGTATTAGAATTTCTTCATAAAGTTGGTCATTTGAACAATCTTCCCGACGGGTTAAATAGTTGTTGGTTAAATGATTGCTTGGTGTCTCTTAATGTGCAGACATCACGACTAAATGAATATGCTGTTTTACCAAATCAAAATGGTGATTTTTGTTTTCAAGAAAAATTGTTTAAAGACGAGAATATATCAGATGCACTAAAAGATGATATTTTTGACTCTATTGACATCAATTATAAAGATATTTTGGTGCACAAGGATATAGATGCCACAAGATTTTCTATTGTTCAATCTAAGAATACTAGAATCTTTGCAAATGAATTAAAGCCAAAATTTGCGAACTTGCAAAATAGTTCATCGGGCAATTTCTTCCGCTATTATTATCATCATTTCCCACAAGATAAATTGGATAAAATAGCGAGATACCTTATTAGTATATTGCCGTCAGATACTACATTGGACTTGTATAAATATCAAAAATCGTTATTCGATATTTCAAACAAGATTTTGGGCGAGGAGATAAATTATACTGAACAGGAAATATGTTTTGACTCAATAGAGTTATGGCACGATGCGAATGTCTATGTCGCAAACCAAATTGCTGAAAAAATTTCAGAGATAGGTACAATAGAAAAATTGTGCCTATCTCTTGGCAATTGCGGTACAAAAAATGCTTTTGAGTTATTAAATCATTTTTACGATTTTCTTTTGCATTATAATATTAAATATGCATCAATGTCTATTTTCCCAAATCAAAATGGTGAATTTAAGGTTTATAGTGCATTAAAAAAAGAGGAAGGACATATTGACGACATTTTGAAAAACATTATTTGTTGTCTTGTTTCCAAAGAAGATGATTATAGAACTGTATTAATTGATAATCAATCTATTTTGAAACCACAAGTTTCTCTGAACATTGAAAATGCATTTAGTTTCATTGATGGTAGAATATTCGAATTGTATGAGATTCCAACCAAAAGGAAAGATGCTACTTTCATACAGGCTGTTCATTTGCTTCTCGAAGAATACAATCAAGTAACGCAGAAACATTTTCCAAAGACTTATCCAATCAAAGACACAATCCTTATAGATGTGGTGTGGCCGCAGGAAAAGCGTGAGAAATTAATGAAAATTAGCAACAAATTAACAGACGAAAAAATAGAAACAATCCTTGAAAATGATGCTGAAATTGAAGAACTTACCAATAGAGTTAATCAGTTAGAAAATACTATCTCTCAATTGTCTGTTATTCAAGAAATTGAAAATAAGTATCCTGGATTTGATTTTTCAACATTATTAGAAATTCTTGAAAAAGAACAAGGTCAGTTTAGTTTGTCTGATGTTGAACATAATGTTTCAGATGAACGCAAACTTGAAATTGGAGACGAAGGGGAGTGCTTTATTTATGAGAAGCTATGTGCTAAATTTGGAGAGGATAATGTCCATTGGAGCAATAAGGGTGATGCCGACAACTATCAGTACAAAAGAACATTTCAAGGAAAGGATTATTACTTTGTAAGGACAAGCCACGATTTTGATTTCAAATTGAACCACAACGGATTTCTATTTTATATAGAAGTGAAAACTACCGTAGGAAGTGTAAAAAACTGTCGCGATTTTCCATTGTTTTTTCAAACCAAAGAATGGGAATGGATTGACAATAATACAGAACAAGCATCGCACTATATAATAAGGGTGTTTGATATAGAAACCAATCCCAAAGCATACTTTTTAAAACAAACATTAGAAATTGATTAATATATTTTTTTACCACTATGAAAAAACAAAAGAAATCCTTCCCAGCCTACACTCCGCCGTCCACCGTCCTCACACTTGATGCTGACAACGCGGAAAAATTCTTCTTGGAAACGCCGCAGTTTATGAACTGTGAGATGCCCGAATACATTGTATTTGACAATGTGTTGGAGTTTGTAAAAAGAAAAATAGGCAACAAGACATTCGACGAATGTTGCCAACATAATCCAGATGACATCCCCGACGTGTCGCTCAATATGCTTACCAACAAGGACGGACATTACGCTGTCAGACCATTGACACTCGCCAACCCGTATCTTTATTATTTCATAGTCAGAGAGTTGTGTAGCGAAAACAATTGGAAAGCGTTAAAGGATTGCTTTGAAAGATTCAAAGTGCCAAATTTCACTGCGTGCGCCATACCCGTTATTCCACAAGCAAACGAATCGTTTCATAAATCTACAACAATCCTAAATTGGTGGAACAATTTGGAACAGAGGGCGTTGGAATTGTCGTTGGAATACAAATATATGTTCATTACCGACATTACCAACTGTTACGGCACGGTAAATCCGCAGACAATAGAGTGGGCGTTGACGCTGAAAGACACCGAGTTTGCCACCGACGAACATAGACCGATGGCGCAAAACATCATCCGATATTTGGCGGCGTTGCAACAAGGGCGCAACATCGGATTGCCACAGGGTGGAGTAGCGTTCAATTTGATTGGTGAAATAATCCTTGGATATTCTGACTTGTTGCTACACAATGAGATACATAAATATTTCAAGAAAGAAAAAATCAAAGAAGATTACGAAATAATCCGCTATTGCGACGATTACAGGATTTTCTGCAACAATATGAAAGTGTTGCAAGATATATCGTATATTTTGCAGCGTGTTTTGGAAAGCCTTAATTTCCGTATGAACAGCCAAAAGACTAAAATCAGCACGTCGATAGTAACGGATTCCATCAAGCCCGACAAACTGTGGTACATCGAAAATACGCCGATTTTTAGGGGCAAGAATTGTCAGTTTGGTGGAATACAAAAGACGCTGATGTATATACTTCTATTTGGTCGCAAGTTTCCAAATGGCGGACAACTCAAAACGATGCTCTCAAAACTCAGCAAGATAATCGAGAAACGTGAAAATATCCTCGAAAACAAAACCGCAATATGCGCCGTCGCTGCACAGATAGCCAGCGAAAACGTCAATATCAGCCATTACGCTCTGCAAATTGTCAGTCAAATGGTAGAGAGTATGAAACCCGACGAACGCCGTGCGATTCTCGACAAGGTTGTTGCAAAACTCATCAACCGCCCCAACTCGCTTTACGACCAACTTTGGCTGCAAAATATCACATACAACGATGATATCAAAAACGAAAAATTATCGCACAAAGAATACGATTTTCCTCTATGTCAACTCGTAGACGGCAAGAATGTTGCGTTGTGGAACAACTCGTGGCTAAAACCCACACTAACAGACGGTTTCCCCTACGACTCGATAATCGACACTCAGACCCTCAAAAATGCCAAAAATCGAATCACTTTCCGTGAACGCAGAAATTACGACGAATGGGTTGATAGCGAAGATTGGGGCTGAATGTAATTGCGCTATATATTTAGCCTATTTTTTTTCGTGTTTTTGGGTATCAATCTCCGAAATTTGGGTAACGTCAATGCGGAAAATTATGACTATCTTTGCCCTATAATCAAACCCCGAAAATTATGCAACAGATTGATTTCAACACAGTTCAACAGTTCAACGATTATTACGGATTTGAAACCTTGCATCCGCTTGTGAGCGTTGTGAGGTTCGACAAGGCGGTGGTTGTCGACGAATGTGATGTCCACTACGGATTGTACGCATTGTTTTTGAAGGAAAACAAAGGCTGCCAACTCTCTTACGGACGCACCAAATACGATTTCGACGAGATGACCGTAACATCTTTTGCGCCCGGTCAGACGGTGCATATAGAGCCTAATCCCGATGTTTTGATGCCAAAATGGACGGCGTTGGTATTTCATCCCGACTTTTTGGCACGGACACAGTTGGGACGGCAGATGTCGCGTTATGAGTTTTTTTCTTACAGTAGCAACGAGGCTCTGCACCTCTCAAAGTCTGAAATCGAAATTTTCCGCAGCGTTTTGGATATGATTGGTCAAGAACTCCGCCACGCCATCGACAAGCACACCCGCGAACTTATTGTCTCAAATATCGAATTGCTTTTGAACTATTGTCTGCGGTTTTACGACCGTCAGTTTATCACCCGCGAGGAAATCAATCACGCCGTTGTAAAGAAATTTGAAGTACTTCTCCGCGATTATCTATCCCAACAGGCTGAATCTGAGGGTATTCCGTCGGTAGCATACTTTGCCGAAAAATGTAATCTCACTTCGGGATATTTTGGTGAATTGGTAAAAGTAGAAACCGGCATCACAGCACAAGATTTCATAGCCGACGCCATCGTAACTCGCGCCAAAGAACTCCTCAACGACTCCACATTCAATATTTCGCAAGTGGCATACACCCTCGGTTTCGCCTATCCGCAGCATTTCGTGAGGTTTTTCAAACGCAAAACGGGCAAGACACCGACGGAATACAGGGGCGCGGCGTAGAATTGGGGCGCAGCATTATTATTACGACGCAACATAAAACTTTAACATAATTTATTTCCATTCTTGCCACAGTATTGTTAACTTTGCGGCATGATTTTTAGGTTGTTGATATTATTAAGCATCTTGGTTTCAACGTCTTGCGCAGTAGAGTCGCGGGATGCGGGGGGGGTGTATGCCGACGACAGCCAACAATCTTTGTGGAACGACGGATGCTCGTCTGAGTTGCAGAACCCAAATTTTTCGTGGTTCGGACTTGTTGAAAGTTGAAATATCTCGTTAAGGAAAGACTGCGTGTTTGCCATCTGAAATATTATTTCGGACAGTTGCTCTATTTCCTTTGCATTCTCCGTAATTGATTTGCCATTAACACATTCGAAACCACCGACGTTGCGTTTGCTGTTGACAGCATTCCCGCTGTGTTTTCGGTAAGCCGCGACCCTTTTATTGTGCTTACAAGCAATATTTTCGCTATTCTCGGACTTAGGGCTCTGTACTTTGCATTGGCGGCTGTCTCGCAATATTTCAATTATCTAAAATATGGCTTGGGTGTGATTCTGATTTTTATTGGAATCAAAATGTTGCTCGAAATGGACGGTTACGTCAACGCAGTTTTCCAACATTTTGGCTGTGAAATCGCCGTACCGCACATCGAAATCCCAACGCCCGTAAGTCTTATTGTAATATTCTCTGTGTTAGGACTTTCTATGGCACTTTCAGCAATCATTAAAACAAAAGAAAAATAAACATATATGGAACGATTCTTTTTAGTAACGGCTGTATTGGCGTTTGCGAGCATTTGGGCTTGCAAGGTGGGCTACAAGGTTGGAGTTCCGATTTTGCTGATTATATCGCACACGATATAATGTTAAATTATCTTAAAATCTAAAAAATATCGCTTGCGATATAAAAGTTATTTTCTAATTTTGCATCGTGAACGATATAAATAATTTTAAGATAAAAGATATGGCAAAGATTTATGATTTTAAGGCTCTTACGAGCAGAGGTAAAGAACTCGATTTCAAGGAGTTTGAGGGTATGGTGTTGTTGATTGTCAACACAGCAAGCAAGTGTGGTTTCACTCCGCAGTTTGCAGGTTTGGAAGAGTTGAACCAAAAATTCAAGGACAAAGGATTGGTTGTAATCGGCTTTCCGTGCAATCAGTTTGCATCGCAAGACCCGGGCAGCGACAGCGAGATTGAGGGTTTCTGCCAACTGAACTATGGCGTAACGTTCCAAATTATGAAAAAAATCGATGTCAACGGTGCAAATGCCGACCCGATTTTTGAGTATCTCAAATCGCAGGCTCCCACCGAGGAGTACAATGGTTTGAAAGCCAAAGCCGCCAAAACTCTCTTCAAGACCATCAGCAAGAGCGTGGAGAAAGACAGCGACATCAAATGGAATTTCACCAAGTTCTTGATTTCCAAGGACGGCGAAACTATCAAGCGTTACGCTCCCACCACCGAGCCAAAGGATTTTGAAAACGATGTAGAATCAATGTTGGCTTAATTATGCACGACGAACTCAAACTCGACAATCAGATTTGTTTCCGGCTGTATTCGGCGTCGCGCTTGATTACACAGGCTTACACGCCGATGCTTACGGCTTTGGGCATCACGTATCCGCAATATTTGGTTTTGATGGTGCTTTGGGAAAAGGACAACCAACCTGTCAACGACATTGCGCACCGCCTTATCTTGGAAACCAACACCGTAACGCCGCTCATTCAGCGTATGGAAAAGCAAGGTCTCATCACCCGCAAACAGGGCGATAAGGACAAGCGTCAACAGATTGTAAGTCTTACACTTAGCGGCAAGGAGATGGAGGAACGAGCCTATCAACTGATTCCGCCCGCAATGCTTGGAACACTCTCCGCCTGTCCGTTGCAATTGGAAGACTATCAGACTCTTGCAAAAGAACTCGATTCGATTATTAACACGTTAAAAAAATAATTATGGCTAATAAAAAATTTTCGGCGAATCTTTTTTACGCTATTATCCTTCCACTGTTAACACTTCCTCGCATTTCTCCAAATCGAACCCCTTGTACATTACCAAAAGGCAGTGGAGCGTGGTGTTTTTGGATTTTTGAACTACCAAGCCGTATTTGGAATATTTCTGCAACTGCAAGATTGCCTCGGAAGTCTTGTTTTGGATTTCGGTGGCGGAGGCGTCTTCTTTAACATACTTGAACTCAATGAGATAACTATGAGTCAAATCCGGATATTGGTCGGTTCGAGGTTCAAGGTAAAGGTCGGGGAATCCTGCCGACGTATCAGCCTCTGAATGAGGAAAATAGGCTTTACTTTGACAAGTTGTAGCCAATGTAAAACCGTGCAGAAACTTCTCGCCTTTTGCCTTGTCGCGTGTGGTGGCAAAGGTCTTGATGGTCTGCGACACGTACTCGAAAAACGTCTGCCATTCACCGTGGAACGCCATTCTCGACAATAGTTTGCCGCCGCTCCAAGAATCGTATTCCAAATCGTTGTCTTTGTAATTATCCATAAGATAATTGATAAGTTGCTCTTTTACAACGATGTTTGGTATTTTGAATATAACTTCGTCTTCACAGAATCCGCCAATAGTCACCATTCCAAAATAGAACATCAGGCTTATGAAATTGTCTTTCAAAACTATCTGTTCGGCAGGGAAATGATCTACCAATTTGCCCTTGACAATTCCGTCAGTAACAAGGTTTTGAATTATCGAGCCTTCAAATTCCATCTCTTTATCCTTGCGGATAAGCATTTTGAGTTTTCCGTAGTCGGTGCGGATGTTGCTGTCAATAATGTTTTTTGGCAACTTGCCACTGTTGCAAAGTTTGTCGGTAAAATAGAGCAACATATCCGAATTGTACATCGTTGTCTCGCCGAAACAATCTTCTGCAAAGCAATAATTATCGTACCACGGACGGATGGTTTCGATGATTTCGTCAACGGAACACGGAAATTTAAAATATTCGCTGTAATAATTGAGCATTTCGCGGGCTTCCTGTTCGGTGAAGCCTGTGATTTCGTTGAACCGCGCATCGGTGGTGTAGTTGGAGCCGATGTTGAAACCGCTCGTAAGGTCGTCGAGCGTTACCGGCGAAACTCCTGTTATGAAAAGACGTTCTATCGAGGTCTGACATCCATCCTTAATAGCATTGAAAAATGTGCGCAAGTATCCCGTGCGGTGTGTTTCGTCCATATAACGGCCAAGCAGCGTGTAGTCGGAAAGAATGTTGTTGGTAAAATTGTCGTATTCGTCGATAAAAAGATAAATCTTTTGATGCGACTTTGCTACCATTTCGCAGAGTTTATTGATTTTTTCAACAGCATTGGTACATTTCTCTACCTCGGCTCGTGTGCCAGGAATCAACAAATCTTTGTAAGTGTCACAAAAAGAATCAAACCAAATCCTACACATTCCGTCAAAACTTGAACGGTAATCGTCAATATTGCCGTTTACCATTGCAAAATTAAGATGCAAAACCAAATATGTATTTCTGCTTGGCGTCGGATGGTCGCCAATCCAAAGTCCTGAAAAAATCTCTTCAAACTTGTCTTTCTTATTGATGTCGTAATACGCCTCCAACATCGTCATTGTCAACGTTTTACCAAAACGACGAGGACGCACCAAAAAGAAATACTTGTTGGCGTACTCTATCTCTTGGATAAAGCGGGTTTTGTCAACGTAGTAACAATTGTCGCGGCGGAGCATTTCAAAGCCCTGAATGCCGTATGGTATGCGTCGTGCCTTAGGATTCCACATAATTTTTTGCTATTAATGGTTCGGACAAAGATAGTTATAATTCACAAATAATGCAAAAAAAAGTTTTTTCACTTTTGCCGCAGTACAAAGACCATCAGACTATTTTGCAAGCCAAAATATCACTTAAACATTCTGACCTTATGGTTTGCGAAATTGCCCTCCGTCTTAATTTCCAAGAATCAACAGCCTTTGTACGTTTTTTTAAAAACAAACCGGAATGACACCAAAGGTATATCAAAGAGATTAATTTATAATTGCCGGGCTATTTAGATCTATTATTAATTTAATAATCTGCGTGCTGGAAGCCAACGTGCTTAGAGTTTTTGCGAAAAAAACATTTGAATTCAAGAAACTGACGATTAGCGAATTGGAAACTCTCGCCAAGGTTTGCAAGCGGACTCGACAAGGCACTTTTGTACAATCTCAAATCGCGCCACAGTCTTCTAATCACATTGGAAGACGGCATTGTTGACGGCGGTTTTGGCGAAAAAATAGCCTCGTATTACGGCACGTCAGATATGAAAATTGTCAACCTTGGACTCTTAAAGACATTCTACGACCGTTATAATCCACAGCAACTTCTCGAATCGCTTGGCATCACCACCGACCAAATCGTTGAAACAGTCAAAAAGTTGGTATAGATTTTTTTATTCAGATAACAAAAAGCCGCTTGAATTTTATTTCCTTGCGGCTTTTTTATTAATTATGAATTGTTAATTGTCAATTGTTACCACGGTCTTTTTCAAATCTTTATCTCTTGACGAATTGCCGTAGTAGATTTCGTAATCGCCGGGTTTGGTGCGCAGATTGTAGATGTGCGGATCAAAAAACTCAAACTCTTTGGGTGTGAGGGTGATTTCGGCGGTTTTCTGTTCACCGGGTTTGAGATCTACACGGGCAAATCCACGGAGCGAAATGCGGGGACCGTCGCTATCTTGAAGGTCTTTGATGTAAACCTGAACTATCTCAGTACCAGCCACATTGCCAGCATTTTTAACGGGAACGCTTACGATGAAGTTTTTGCCGCTTTTTGAAACTTTGCCGTTGCCGATTTCAAACTTGGTGTAACTCAATCCGTAGCCGAAAGCAAAGAGCGGGTCGTTGAAATAGCGGTAGGTGCGTCCTTTCATACTGTAATCCTCAAAATCAGGCAGTTGTGACGAATTTTTGTAGAATGTTACGGGAAGTTTTCCGCCGGGATTGTAGTCGCCAAAAAGTACATCTGCAATGGCTGTGCCGCCTTCCTGACCTGCGTACCAAGCCTGAACAATGGCTTCGCAGTTTTTGGTTTCGGGTTCGAGCGCAATGGCTGAGCCTGAGCAGTTTACAAAAATAACAGTTTTGCCAGCGTCTTTGAGTGCTTTGAGAAAATCACGTTGAACTTTGGGAAGTTCGATGTGTGTGCGGTCGCCGCCTTTGAATCCGTCGATGTTAACGGGCATTTCCTCGCCTTCGAGTTGGGGTGAAATTCCACCAACAAATATCACCTTGTTGATGCCTTTGAGGTTGGCAATTATTGATTGATAGTCGATTGGCGATTCTTTGGCTATTTCTATTTTGATGTTTGCGTTCCAAGTTTTTACGTGAGCAAAACGGATTTCGATGTCGAATTTTTCGCCTGATTTTGCATTCAAAACAGTGGTGGTAGGAGTGGTGCGCCAAGAGTGAACGTTTTGTTTTTGTTCGCCGTTTACAAACACCTGAAAATCACCGCATCCTTCAACATTGAGAACATATTCTCCGGCGTTTTTGGGAGCAAAAACTGTGGTGTATTTTGCCGAAAAATCTTCGATCTTTACATTGGGAGCAAACACGTGCATTCCCGCTGTGGTAACGTTTACAGGATTGATGTAATACTCTGTGGTTACGGGTTTTCCCTCTCTTTTAATGTTGTTCCAGAATATGCCTTTCATACCTTTTATGCCGTCGGCGGTACATTCGGTGGCAATGCGGTTGTCGAGCACTTTTTCGTAAGTGAGGTCGCAACCTTGAAAATAAACAATGTTTTTCTGTTTGGCTTTGATGCCGTCGAGAATGTTGACAGTGCTGTTGGGCATACCGTTGTAGTTGCCCCACATCATAGGAGTGTTGGCTGCATTTGGACCTATTACTGCTAATTTTTCAGCGTTCTTTTTCAATGGCAGAACGTTGTTGTTATTTTGCAGTAATACAATTGATTGGCGTGCCATTTCCAATGAAATATTGCGGTGTTCCTGACACGAAAGTTTTGATGCCGGAATTTTGCTCCATTCCACAATGTCGGGATTATCCATTTCGCCAAGGTCAAAACGGCCTTCCAACAATCTGAGAACGTGTTTGTTAACTTCTGCTTCGGTTAATAAACCTTGTTTAACTGCCTCAGGTACAGATTTGTACACATAGTTGAATCCACATTCTACATCAGTACCCGACACAACGCCTTTTTGTGCGGCGTGAACCACGTCAGACGATGTTTTGTGATTTTCCCAAAAGTCTGAAACCGCACCGCAGTCGCTTACTACCAAGTATTTGAATCCCCAATCTTCGCGAAGAATCCGTTGCAATAGGCGTGTGTTGGCGCAGCATGGCTCATCGTCTAAACGTTGATAGGCGCACATCACCTCGCGCACATTTGCCTCAGTAACAAGGGTTTTGAATGCGGGCATATAGGTTTCCCAAAAATCTCGTGCCGAAACGTCGGTAAGGTTGGCAGTGTGGCGGCTCCATTCGGGACCAGAGTGCACCGCATAGTGTTTGGCACACGCCCAAAGTTTTCTATATTTCGACGACTCAGGACCTTGCAGACCGCGAACCACTTGTTTGCCCATTACCGAAGTAAGGTAAGGATCTTCGCCGTAGGTTTCCTGACCACGTCCCCAGCGAGGGTCGCGGAAAATGTTCACATTGGGAGTCCAAACCGAAAGACTGTGGAATTTTTCGTCTTCGCCGCCGTTGAGCATACGCTTGTTGTATTGTGCACGCATTTCGGTGCTTGCTGCGTCAAAAACATTGTACAAAAGTTCGGGGTTGAAACTCGACGCCATAGCCACAGGTTCGGGGAAAACCGTTACGCCTGTCATATTGGCAGCGCCGTGCAGAGCCTCGCTCCACCAGAAGAATTTTTTGATTCCGAGGCGCGGAATGGCGGGACTTTCGTCGAGCATAAGCATAGCCTTTTCTTCGAGAGTAAGGCGGCTGCAAAGGTCCTCAGCGCGTTCTTTTGCGCTCAGATTAGGATTTTGGTAGGGATACTGTTGCGCAGTTGCCACGCCAATACCCAAAGCCAAAATTACAGTAAGTGATAGAATTTGTCTTTTCATCTTGTTATTAATAAATGTGTGAGATTATTTGGCAAAAATATAAAATTTTTTATTAGTGTCCGATAACTGAAAATTTTCGAAAAAAAATAGAGGAAGCCGTTTGACTTCCTCATTTTTTGATAACTTATTTGTGCTTAAAAATTAAAATTATGGGCAAAGATACAAAATATTTCGGACAGCCGGTGTTTGCACAGGCTATAAATTTTATAAAAAAATCAGATGTGAACGGAATTGCTTCAAAATTCAACTCTGATTATTATACAAAAATACAAGCAGTTGAAACAGAATTTTCAGTTGGAATATTTTTACGGCGATAGTGTAAACGCAATAGAAATACAAATTTGGGTGGCACTTATAGCGAATTTATTGATGACCATCGTACAAAAAAATCTCCGACAAAAGTATCCTGACCACAAGTATACCTTTTCTAACATAATATGTCTGGTTAGAAATATGCTGATGTATTACATTGATATGTACAAACTGA
>JAEDDH010000021.1 GCA_016293845.1 Bacteroidales bacterium
GTTCCGCAAAAAAAGAAACGCTCGTGCAAGGCTTCACGGGTAGTTCCGCAAAAAAAGAAACGTTCGTGCAAGGCTTCACGGGTAGTTCCGCAAAAAAAGAAACGTTCGTGCAGACATTTTTTAATAGTTTTTGTTTAAAAAATCTCAATCAAATATCAATATTTATAATTCTGTTAACAAAAATTAACAAATTACTATATTGCTTACAATATGCTGACGATAGGAAAAATTAAAATTTTATAATTATTACTATAAAAAGTATAAAAAAAGTTTGGAGATTTTAAAATTTTATATTATCTTTGCAACGTCAAAAAAAATCAGAAAGGCGTAAGCCCGGACTAAATAAGTTAATAGTTAAGAATTTGAGAAATATAAGTCCGGCAGCCGAGTAAGATTTATTGTTATGGAAAATTATTAGTAGTAAATTGTAAAAACAAATATAATTTTAAGAAAATGAGAACCATAAAATTCGTAAATCCTGCGCAGTTTACCAACCGCGGAACAGTAGCATTTCTGGAGCAGGTAATCGAATCGGCTAAGCTGATTGATTCTAAATGCGACAAAACGATGTTTGAAAACCTTGAAAGCGTATGCAAAGAGTTTTACGCACATTTGCAAAACGACAGCACCGTCCAACGCACACAGGCAATTGTTGACACTGTGGCAAAGATGAAAACCGAAACCGATTCGGTGTTTTACCTCTGCAAGGCTCTTGCTAACAGTGGCGACCAAAAACGAGCCGAGGCTGCCAAAAGCGTGCTTAATATCTTCGACAAGTACAACACCCCCATCCGTGGATATGTTACCATGTCGGTAAAAGTGTCGCAGATATTGAGTGAGATAGCTTCCTTAGACGAAGACATTATCCCGATGCTCTACATTGGCGAATTTGTAGAACGCGCCGTTAAGCTTCACGACGACTACATCACCCTCTATAACGAGCGCGCCCAGTATTTGGTGTCGATAATTGGCAAAATGTCCGAATCACGCGACAAATTGGTGGATCAATATCGCAAGCTCGTATTGCAAATCAACGGCGCCGTCGTTGCCAACCCCGATGCTTACGCCGCCTTTGTGGACGCGGTAAACTCGATAGGCAGCCAGTTTGTGTTTGCTTCACGAAGCCGCTCTAAAAAACAAGACGACGACATCATCCCCGAAGAAGATACGGTAGAAATTTGTTAATGTTTTAAAATTTAAATTGTTAAAAGAAAATAATAGAGTTCTTATAAAAACGAATCCCGCATGGCTGGTGTGCCGTGCGGGATTTTTTTTTTGCTAAATTGTAATCTGGAGATTGCAAATTATAATTAAATTGTCATTTGGAGATTGCAAATCGCCACTGTAAAACCGCTGTTGAGCCGCTACCACAGGATGCTGGGCGCAACTAACTGTAATATCAAACGTTACCTCTACTACAAAATTAATTGGAACGTCCGTCTGATAGGTATTATGGGTGCTCGTGGTGTGGGGAAAACCACCCTGATGCTCCAATATATCAAGGAAAACTTTGCCGACCCCGACAAGGCGTTCTATTTTTCGCTCGACGACCTTTGGTTTAACCATTATCCCGTTGAGGAACTTATGGAATATCTATTTAACCAAGGTGTTGAGGCTGTGTTTATCGATGAGGTTCACAAACTTGCCAATTGGCAGCAATATATCAAAAACTTTTATGATAGTTTTCCGGGGTTGAAGATTGTCTACACTGGCTCGGCAATGCCTGCCATCGACCATTCTAAGGCCGACCTGTCGCGCCGCCAGTCGCTTTATAAGTTTAACGGACTTTCGCTCAGGGAGTATATCGAGTTTGAATATGGACAAAAATTCCAACCTGTGTTGTTGCAAGACCTTATTGAAGACCATGCGCGTATTTCGTTTGGTATTACATCTTCGGTAAAAATTTTGAAATGCTTCAACGACTATCTGCGTGCTGGATATTACCCTTTTTACAAAGATGCCGGAGATGATTATTATATGCGGCTTGCCGATGTGGCACGAATTGTAATCGATACCGACATTCCCGCCGTGGAGGAGGTAGCTTTTGCCACTTTGGAAAAACTCAAACGGCTTTTGATGGTGGTTTCATCGTCGCTCCCGTTTGTTCCTAATGTCTCAAAACTTTCAGAACAGTTGCAGAACTCACGCGAGCACACGCTAAAAATGCTTAAAACATTAGACCGCGCCGGACTTCTCCGCTGTCTTTACTCTCCTGCCAAATCGTACAAGCACTTGTCTGGTCCCGACAAGGTTTTTGTTGATAATCCCAATCTTATGTATGCCCTTTCGCCTAATGTTACGCAAGGCACAGTCCGCGAAACGTTTTTTGCAAATCAGACATCGGTATACCACACTGTGGAGATTCCTAAAGACGGCGGCTTTCTGCTTGACGGGCGTTACACTTTCGTGGTAGGCGGTATGAAGAAATCTTACCGTCAGATAGCCGACATGCCAGACAGTTTTCTCGCTGTTGACGATATGGAAAACGGCATCGGCAACAAGATTCCGCTGTGGATGTTCGGGTTTTTGTATTAAAAAGACTGGTGAATTATAGAATAAAAAAAATCCATAACCACTCGGTCATGGATTTTTTTTATGGGAGGTATTACCTTATCTTCTGTATTATCTCCGCGCCGAGTTTGAGACCCTCGATGTTGGCGGGGATGAGTTTGTGGTGACGTTCGGGGAGGGATTTTTTGAGCCCTGCCTCCACGTTTTCGAGCGATACTATCGGGTTTACTTTGAGGTAGCCGCCGAGAACTATCATATTGAATATCTTGCTCATATTCTTTTCTGATGCTGCTTTGGCTGCCTGCACAAGGTATACGCTGATGTCTTTGCGCGACGGGGGAACGGAGATGCCGTTGTCGTCGTAGATAAGTGTGCCGCCGGGTTTTACCATGGGCTCAAACTTGTCGAGACTCTGTTGGTTGAGTATTATGGCGGTGTCGTATGCGCTGAGGATGGGCGACGAAATGCGTTCGTTGCTGAGTATTACGGTAACATTGGCAGTTCCGCCTCGCATCTCGGGTCCGTATGAGGGCATCCAACTTACTTCCAAATTCTGCATTATACCGCTGTATGCGAGTATCTTGCCCATGGAGAGAACGCCCTGTCCGCCGAATCCTGCTATTATTATTTCTTCGTTTGTCATTGTGGTAAGTGCTTAGTTTTCTTTATTAAAGTTGGTTACCTCGCGGAGAAGTTTGTAATCGTCCTTGATGTCGCCGGGCACGTAATATTTAAAAGTGTTTTCTTCCATCCACTTGTTGGCTTGCGATGGAGTCATTTTCCAACCGCTGTTGCAGTTTGACACCACTTCGATAAAGCATGTTCCTTGTTTGCCTTCGCTTTGGTATTGGAATGCCTTTTTGATAGCGGCTTTGGCTTTGCGTACAGCGGCGGGTGTGTGAACGCTCTGACGGGTTACATACCTTACGCCGGGCAATTGTGCTACTAATTCGGTGATGCGGATCGGGTAGCCCATTGTGGTAACGTCGCGTCCGTAGGGGCAGGTGGCTGTTTTTGAGCCTTCGAGGGTGGTGGGAGCCATTTGTCCGCCTGTCATGCCGTAGATGCCGTTGTTTACAAAGATGATGAGGATGTTTTCGCCACGGTTGCAAGAGTGCATTGTTTCGGCTGTGCCGATGGCTGCAAGGTCGCCGTCGCCTTGGTAGGTGAACACGTATTTTTTAGGATAAACGCGTTTGATACCTGTTGCAAGTGCGGGTGCGCGTCCGTGCGCTGCTTCTTGCATATCAATATCGAAAAACTCGTATGCCAAAACGGCGCATCCTACGGGTGCTATGCCTATGGTTTCTTCTTCGATGCCGAGTTCTTCGATGGCCTCCATCGTTATGCGGTGAATTACACCGTGTCCGCAGCCGGGACAGAAGGAGAGGGGCTTGTCGGTAAGAAGGCGTGTTTTCTTAAACACGCAGTTTTCTTCTTTTATTATGTCGTTGATATTATGTTCTTCTGCCATGATTATTTAGTGCTGTTGATGAAGTTTTCTAATGCTGCAAGTATGTCGCCGGGCGATGCTATCATGCCGCCCATGCGTCCGTAGTGCTGTACGGGAACTTTGCCGTTTACTGCAAGGCGAACGTCTTCTACCATTTGTCCTGCGCTCATTTCTACGGAGAGGAATCCTTTGGCGTGTGCGCGGAGTGCCTGAATTTGTTTTTCGGGGAATGGCCACAGGGTTTGGGGACGGAGTAAGCCTGCTTTGATGCCTTTGGCGCGGGCAAGGTCTACCGCCTTCATACTTGTGCGTGCGCTACTGCCGTATGCCACAATGATATATTCGGCATCGTCGCAGTTGATAAGTTCGCAGCGTACTTCGTTTTCCTGAATTTTGGCGTATTTGTCTTGAAGTTTCTGGTTGAAAGCCTCTTGAACCGATGCAACAAGGTTGAGCGATGTGATAACGCGGTGGGGAGTGCCTTTTTTGCGTCCTGTGGTAGCCCACGGACATTGTTCTTTTACCTCTTCGTCGGTGCGTCGTGGAATGGGGTCGAATAGTTCTACTTTTTCCATCATCTGACCAATTACACCGTCGCTGAGTATCATTGCCGGATTGCGGTATTTGAATGCGAGGTCGAATGCAAGTTTAAGAAAATCAGCCATTTCTTGAACGCTTGCGGGGGCGAGAGTGATAAGTTTGTAGTCGCCGTGTCCGCCACCCTTAACAGTTTGGAAATAATCTGCTTGTGAAGGCTGAATTGTGCCAAGACCTGGACCTCCGCGTACAACGTTTACTGTTACACAGGGTAATTCTGCGCCTGCGATGTACGAAATACCCTCTTGCATAAGGCTTACGCCAGGTGAAGAAGATGATGTCATAGCCTTTTTGCCTGCTCCGGCGGCTCCGTATACCATGTTGATAGAAGCAACTTCGCTTTCGGCTTGCAACACTACCATGCCAGTGGTGGTGATAGGGTTGGCTGCCATAAGGTATTCCATAACCTCGCTCTGCGGGGTAATGGGATAGCCGTAGTAAGCGTCCACGCCTGCGCGGATGGCTGCTTCAGCAAGGGCTTCGTTGCCCTTCATTAGTCTGAGTTCTCCCATTTCGATATGTTTGTTTTTTAATTGTCGGTTTTTGCCCTATAAACTGTGATTACTGTGTCGGGACAAACTGTGGCACAGTTGGTACATCCGGTGCAGTTGGCCGGATTTTTCATTTCTGCGAAGTTGTAGCCTTTGAGGTTCACTTTGTGCGAAAGTGCCAAAACATCAAATTTGCAGGCTTCTACACAAAGTCCGCAACCCTTGCAATGTTCGGTGTCTACTACTACCGCACCTCTTACTTTTGCCATTTTATTAGTTTTAATGTTCTGATTGAAATTGTTTTTTTATCAATGTGCAAAATTATAATTTATTTTTTGAATAGAGAAATTGAAAATGGAAATAATGTTTATTGATGGGGTGATTTTATAAAAAAATCCCACCCCCTTTGTTGCCGGCTATGTAGTTGGCAGGGTAGGGGTGGGAAATCTATGAATAGTCTGTCAGTGCTCTACAATCCAAATGCGTAGTAGGCTGCTTTGCCGTTGGGGTATTTGCCTTCGATGAAGACTCCGCCTTTGGTTTTTTCTATTATGCGTTGGATGTCGCTGATGGAGGTGATGGGCGTGCCGTTGATTTCGGTGATGATGAAGCCTTTGCGTACTCCTGCGCTGAGAAGTTTGCCACTGTTGATTTCGGCTACCTGTACGCCGTTGGTAATATGGTATTTTTTAAGATCGTCTTTTGAGAGTTCCTCAAACGATGCGCCGAGCATTTCGAGCGATGAGGCTTTCTTTATCTCCATTGTGTTTTCTGAATTTTTGAATGTTACCTCGGCGGTTTGAGTTTTGCCGTTGTGGATAAATTCAATTGAGGTCTTGTCGCCGGGACGGAACTGTGATACAGCCTCTTGCAATTCGGCAACGCTGTTGGTTTTTTTGCCACCTATCGAAAGGATGATGTCTTTCTCTTTGATACCGGCATCTTCGGCAGATGATTTTTCACCTACACGACCTACGTATACGCCTTTGATACGGTCGAGACCGGCTTCGTCGGCTATTTCTTGTGTTACGTCGCTGATGTTGATGCCGAGGAGAGCACGCTGTACTGCGCCGTATTCCATAAGGTCGCTGACAACTTTCTGCATAATGCTTACTGGCACTGCAAATGCGTATCCGGCAAAGTTGCCTGTTTGAGATGCAATGGCGGTGTTGATGCCAATTAATTGACCCTCAGTATTTACGAGTGCGCCGCCGCTGTTGCCCGGGTTAACTGCTGCGTCGGTTTGTATAAACGATTCTACCGAACCTTTGGCATTGTTGATAATGTTGATATTGCGTGCTTTGGCACTAACGATTCCGGCTGTAACTGTGGATGTTAGGTTGAAGGGGTTGCCAATAGCCAATACCCATTCGCCCACCTTGATGTTGTTGCTATTGCCAAAGGGGATAACGGTGAGGTCGGGAGCGTCGATTTTCAAAAGTGCGAGGTCGGTGGCAGGGTCGCGACCAATAAGTTTGGCATCGAAAGAGCGGCGGTCGTTGAGCACCACTTCGATTGATGTGCTGTTTTCTATCACGTGGTTGTTGGTAACGATGTAACCGTCCTTAGAGATAATTACACCTGACCCAGACGCCTGTGAGGGCTGACTTTGCATATCGGGCATTCCAAAAAAGAAGCGGAAGAAGGGGTCGATCTGCTGCTCGTTTTGCTCGTATTTGGTTTTTACGTGAACCACACCGTCGATACATTTTTCGGCAGCGATGGTAAAGTTGATATTTTCGGCGTGGTCAGACTTGGTGTCGAAAAGTGTAGGCATAGATGCAGGTGCCTGTACTATGGTTTTAACCTCGGGTTCTTTTTCGGGCGAGAGTGCGTTTGCTATGGCAAATCCGCCCAAACCACCTGCCAATCCTATGGCGAATATTATCAATGCTGTTTTAGGGGTGAAGTTCTGTTCTTTCATGGTTTTTCCTCCATTTATTTTTTGTTGTTGATGTCAGTAATTAAATTTGATTTTGATATTGCAAAGATAATGCACGGCGCAATAAGTTGTATCACCGTTTAACAAGGGTTAACATTTGTTGTGCCAAATTAAAAGAAATAGGATGGTTTTGGTTAAAATTATATAATTTTGGAGGGGATTGGTGACAAAGTGGCAGTGACAAAATGAGGCTGTGTCAGATGTCAGAATGGCATTATGAGATTTTTGTCAGAAAATATTCTCGCCGAATATAATGCGTAAAGCAAAAAATTTTTGTGATACTATGCGCAAAACTCGTACTTTTGCCCTAAATTTGCATTATGAAATTTGTTTAATAGTAAGATATGTCAAGAGTTAAAGGTATAATATTCGACTTTAATGGTACGCTGTTGTGGGATACCCCTTATCACAACAAGGCTTGGAATATTTTTCTTCAACGTTATCGCATTTCGTTGTCGGATAGCGAGATAAGAGACAATATGCACGGTCGCACTAATGCCGAAATCTTTAAATATATCTTTAAACGTGATTTTTCACAGAGCGAAATCAATTCGCTTGCCGCTGAAAAGGAGGATATTTACCGACACCTTATTATTAATAGCGATTTTCAGTTGCAAGATGGCGTTATCGGTATGTTCAACTACTGCCATGCGTGCGCAATCCCCATTGCCGTGGCTACAAGTAGCGACAAGGTGAATGCCGATTTTTACTACGAACGTTACGATCTAAAAAGATGGTTTCCAAAACGGAGATTTATCTACAACGACTACACTTTTAATGGAAAACCTGCACCCGATATTTTTTACAAAGCCGCCAAACAGTTGTTTCTCAATCCCGACGAGATAATGGTGTTTGAAGATTCGCCCGCAGGCATAGAAGCTGCCGAAAACTTTGGAGCAGGCAAAATTGTGATTATTAACAGCACCAAAGACGATTATTCAAAATACGAATATCTTGTATTAGAGGATATTAACGATGCTTTGAGCATTATTGATTTAAATATCAATCTGCCTCGCGATAATTATTACATTTTTGAATAGCGCGACTCTGAAAAGTGATGTTTGCCGCTGCCTACCCACACACATTTTTTGCTATAAGGCATTTGTACACGAGCGCGGCAGTTAGGCGGAATTTCTAAATGGATATCAAACTTTTTGCCTTCGTTGGTAAATATCACCTTGATTGTGCCGCGTGGTGTTGGTATTTGCAGTGTGGCATTGTGTAGCGACGATGGTTTAGGTGCAATCGATACTGTGGCAAATCCTGCCGATAAAGGCTCTACACCCATAAGTTTGCGCACAATGATGTTGGCGGGTGATGCTCCGCACGCGCAATTCCACCCTTGATCGGGTTTGCATTGAGTGTTCCAAGCCTCGGTGGTAAGAGTGCTGCCCGAACTTACCATATTGTAAAAACTCCTCGACGACGTATCGGTAAGCAATCTAAATCCATATCCCTCCATACCATTATCAAAAAGAGTTTCTAACAAAAACTGCGCTCCATAAACGCTACAATCCATTCCTCCATTTAACACATAGTTTCTAACAATGCCTCGGTTAAGATCGTCGGGTACGCCATAATTGAGAGCTATAGCATTTGCCAATAGCGATTTGTTGCTACTTTCGAGAGCGTCTACATAGATACCACAACTATCTGTCAACATGGTGTTTATCGAATTGCGTGTTTCTCTTGCCAACGATTTGTAATTGTCGGCGTCAAACTTGTTTCCAATAGCTGTGGCTATGTCGGCAAGCAGCATAAGCGCTTTGTAATGAAATACATTGGTAACGGTATTGCACTTGCCACGCTCGTAAACAACACTTTTGTCGGGCATGTCGATAAGGTCGGAAATAGAGCTTCCGCGAAAACCAATTTTTTGAAAATTATCGATACCAGTAATGCCTTTTCCGCTATAAATCAGACCGTTTTTTTCTCGCAAAAACATCAAGGTCTTATCTTTGAGTTGCGGATAATATTTTTTTAGAATAAAATCGTCGCCAGAGTAAAGATAATCGTTCCAAGCAAGAAATAGGGTTAGGAGTATGTCCTCGGTATGATTTGTGGGATTATTGATAATGTGCTCCACAGTGGCGCGTGCAATAGAATAATGACTATCGGCAGCGTAGTAGCTCAGCTGATTAATCAAAGCCGACGAAGCGTAGGGAATGCGCTCACGGTCACCGTCAACAAATAGTCCACAAAACGATGTGGCTTTCATTGAGTGTTTGCAAAGGTCCCACAATTGGTTGAGCACTGTATCTGATGACGAAAAATCTGCCGCATCATCGTTGAAAGGATAATGTACACTCGACCTTATAGCATCGCGATACAAAAACGCACCGTTGTAACCCTCTATTTGACAATATCTAAACGGGAAAACCTCGCCAATATACTGTGGCATAAAAATAGGTGAAACACCGCTTTCGTTGTCGTTTGGATTGGTATTGCGCTTATCTTTGCGAAGCACAAACGAATAATCACCAGCCGAATCGAGCGTAAAATGATACACTGCATAACGCCTTGCTCCTCCGGGACGGGTATTTACTCCGCAACTATCTGACATTTCGCCAAGACGCACCGTAATTGGTTGATTTGGTGTTACATTAGAAAAATGAAAACGAATTTGCGAAAAAGCATCTTTGCCAAAATCGAGCATCAACGACCTATTGGGATGAGTGATCAAAATGGGCATTTGCTCTGTTTTTTGCAAAGGCAACAAAGCAGAAGCCTCGTCGGGTTCGGGCGAAACAGCAAAACCCTTGGGCGCAGCGTATGCCGAGCAACGATGTTTTTGATCGAATATTTTTACAGTATAATAATATATAGCACAAGGGGTTAATGCTCGTCCGCGATATTCTATACCAGTGCAGCTGCTATCGGCAACCTCGTCGCTATCCCACACATCGGCACTGCCTTCGTGCAAAAGCGATGGCGAAGTGGCTACCAACAAACGGTAAGCTGTTTGATAAAATCCACTTTTTTTAGATGTAACTTGCCATCCAAAATGCGGACGGGTGGTGTTGATTTCTGCCACCTGCATTGATGGATTTTCAAAATCATAATCAGCAATGTCCAAAGCGGTTTTATGCCCCTTGGAATAGATTACATCGGTTTCTTCTATTAGGTCTACAGTAAGGTGCGTTGCAGCAAAATTATTGGTAGTAGTTTGAGCTGAAACCGTTAAAGTACAAAATATCAATATTATACAAAACCATCTGCACATAGTAAAACTCTATTTGCGGCTTGCCCTAAAGAGAAATTCTTTTTCCTCTTTGGTAAGGTTGTCGTAGCCGCTTTTTGAAATTTTTTCGAGAATACGGTCTATTTTTTCGTTTTCGTCGTGTTTGCGGCGGTTAAATTCTTCGTCAGACACAGTTGTAACCTCGGTGTATTCTACATTTTGGCCCTTATTGGTGTAACTAACTTTCATTTTCGGACGTTTCGGCGAAGATGTATTACCAAACCACGAAACCAAACTATCGGTTAAAGAGCAAAACCATTGGGTGATATCTTTACCGTTTTTTAAGCATAATGCAAAAGCTGCACCAAAAGCAGCACCACCAAGATGCGAAATATGTCCGCCAGGGTTGTTGCCCATTATCTGAAACAAGTCGAAAAGCACATACAATATGCCGAGCCATTTTAATTCAATAGGCAGAATACCAAAAAAATAGAGTTTTTCGTGGGGCTTGTAAACACACACAGCAATCACCACAGCCGAAACTGCCGCGCTTGCTCCCAACGCCGACGAAACCGGAAGTGCAGATTCAAATGCAGGAAACAGATTGTATGCAGCCACATAAAACAATGCACCGCTCAATCCGCCAAGTATATATACTGCCAACATTCTCCGCCCGTCAAACACACTTAAAAAGACTACACCCAAAAAGTATAGCCAGAGCATATTGCCCAAAATATGCCAAAAAGATGTATGCAAAAACATATATGTAAAAGGTGTCCAAAATAGTGTGGCTAATTTAGACAAACTTGCGGGTACCGAAAGGTATTCAATTACAGTGTCTTCGATATCAAATGGTGATGCCATAAGAAAATTGACAAGCGATGCCACTAACACCAATAAATACACCACCAAATTTGCAGCAATCAATTTTGTAGCCATGCTGCGGGCTGCAATGGATTTTAAATTGTTCATAATAATCTAAGTGTTAAAAAAATTGTTGCCCGGATACCGTTTCCATATTAGCATTAAAATAATACCTGCCACAAGGCCTCCGAGATGAGCCCAATGGGCAATATTGTCGCCGCTGAAATTGTTGACACAAAAAAAGAGTTCGGCAAGTCCGTAAATAAGCACAAAATATTTAGCCTTGATGCCAATGGGTATAAAAATAATCTGCAATTTCATGTCTGGAAACATCATTGCAAAAGCTAAAAGAAGTCCAAACACTGCTCCCGACGCTCCAAGCATAGGTGCCGACGAAACATTGTTAACAATGGTAGTTACCTGCGATCTGATATTATCTAACGATCCGGGATCGTTTACAACAGAATTCCAATGATCAATAATTTCGTAAACAGCAGCAAGATTAAAACCGTCGCCCTTTTGCGCTATGGCTTCCAAACCACTTGCTGTAGGATTCAACATAAAGCTGTTGTATGCATCGAGCAAAGGCGCAAACTGAAAATAATTAACCGCAGTATTAACCACGGCAGCTCCCAAACCCGTTACCAAATAATAAAACATAAAACGCTTGGTGCCCCATACGCTTTCGATTATTGCGCCAAACAAAAACAAGGCATACATATTGAAAAACAGGTGAAACAATCCACCGTGCATAAACATATAGGTAAAATACTGATATGGTCTAAAATGATCAGACTTGACAAAATAGAGTGCCAAATAATCAGTAAGGTCGACACCCTGCATATATTGCAATAGCCATGTAATCACAAACATTGCTATATTAGCAATCAACAAAAACTTGGCTCCGTGTGTTAATTGTGGCATTTGATTTAAAATTAATAAATTATGAGAACCGTTTTTCTATTTCGTCCAAACCCACAATCACAATCACGGGTTCTCCTTCGGGCGAAAAATTAGGTTCGTTGGTGGCAAAAAGCGAATCAATAAGTTGCCGCATCTCTTCGGGCGAAAGTGCTTTGCCGTAGGGTATCACTTCGCGGTTGGCGGCGGCTATTGCCAATATATCTTTGATAGAGGTAGACACATTGCCGTGTCCCTCTTTGTAGCTGTCGATAATATCGTTAATCACCTCGGTGGCTGAATCTTCTGAAAGAAATGGCGGAATTCCATTGATTACAATGCTATTATCTTCGTTAAATTCGATATCAAAACCAACCACCTGAAACTCGTCGCGAATATCAAACGCCATTGCAAAACTTGTAACATCAAGATTCAGCGTTATGGGATAGAGCAGAGTCTGCACCGAATCCACATTGGCATCCACTTGTTCGATATACTTTTGATAAAGCACACGTTTGTGGGCGCGGCGTTGGTCTATAATCATAATGCCCGACTTTGAGGGGCTAACAATATATTTGTTTTTAATCTGAATCAAACGGTTTTCTACCTTGGGGGCAAAAGAACTTTCGTGCGAGGCAAACGAGAGGTCTTCGGTAAGAGATTCATTACCAGAATACAACTTCTGCCAATTGTCGATATTGTGGCGTTGACGTTCTCCATCGTCGTTGTGTCGCTGATAGCCGCCCGAACTACTGCTCTGATTGGTTTCAAATGGATTGTAAAAAGGATTGAAATTTACCTTTGGTATAGGCGGTATGGGTGCATCTTTTGGAAAATAAGGCACTTCGATGTCGTCGCTTTCAGAATCAAAGTCGATAGCCGGAGCCACGTTGCTTTTTGAGAGAGTTTCTCTAATGCCAGCCTGCAACAAACGAAAAACATCCGAACCGTTTTCAAAATTTATCTCGGTTTTGGTGGGATGCACGTTTACATCAATACTATGAGGGTCTACCTCAAAATAGAGAAAATAAGGCGGAATGCAGTCGGGACGCACAAGATTTTCGTAGGCCAAAGCCACTGCCTTGTGAAAATACTGACTTTTCATAAAACGGTTGTTGACAAAGAAATACTCCTTGTCGCTGCGTTTTTTTGTGGCGGTGGGTTTGCCTGTAAATCCTGTAATCTTAACTATTGATGTATCAATCTCAACAGGAATTAATTCTTGATTGAGATTTTTGCCAAAAACATTGATAATTCTCTGTTTTATGTTGCTTTGCGGAAGGTTGTAAATAAGAGTTCCGTTGTGATAAAGCGAAAAACTTATCGATGGCTGAGTAAGCACAATACGCTGAAACTCAGTAATAATATGCTGCAATTCGGTACTATTGGCTTTTAAAAACTTGCGACGAGCAGGCACATTAAAAAACAAATTTTTAACGCTAAAATTAGTACCCACGGTTGTGCTAACTGGATTTTGCCCAACATACTGCGAACCGTTGATAATTATTTGAGTGCCAATAGAATCCTCTTCGCGGCGGGTTTTTAGTTCTACCTCAGCCACAGCCGCAATCGAAGCAAGAGCCTCGCCGCGGAATCCTTTTGTACAAATGCAGAAAAGGTCGTCGGAGGTGTATATTTTAGAAGTGGCATGACGTTCAAAACTCATACGCGCATCAGAAGGGCTCATGCCGCAACCGTTGTCGATTACCTGCACAAGCGTACGACCCGCATCTTTGATGTTTACGGTTATTTCGTCGGCGCCGGCATCTACCGAATTTTCTACCAACTCTTTAACCACCGAAGCCGGACGCTGAATAACTTCACCTGCCGCAATTTGATTGGCAAGCGCGTCAGACATTAGTCTAATAACATCAGCCATTGTGTAAAATCAGCCTAAATAAAATGAAAATATTGGTTAGCAAAATATGCGCCTACCATAAGTATTACAAACAATACAGTACGGCGACGGTTGGCTTGTTTGAGATCGCTTTTGCGACGCTCGTACATACGACGGAATGTTCCGTGCTGAAGAATGCGAGTGTCTTCTTCTTCGTCTACATCTTTGCCGAGTTCTTTGCGTATACGTGCGCGGCGAATTTTCAGATCCTCTTTGCGTGGGTCGTAATATCGCGGAATATACTCAAACTCATGTATTTTCATTTCAGGGAAAAAACGTGGAAGTCCCATAGTAAATGTTTTTTATCGTTAATAATGCGCAAATATAAACAATTGCTTTGAAAAAATAAGATTTTTAACGTTTTTTTTGTTTCCCGTCTTATATATTACTCTCCACTTTATATCCATCGTACACCACCACCCATTTGTCGCCGAAGAAACGCACAAGATTTACTACCGTGCCTTTTTTACCCAATTTTTGCAGCAAGGCTGAGAGGTCGTCGGGGATGCCTTGAAATGCCATTCCTGTGCGGCCGTAGAGCAATACCCATCCGTCGGTGCCATAAAAGGCCGATTCGCGTATGGGGGCTTTCTTTTTGTTGAGTTGCGCAAGTTTTGCTATCATTTTTTGTGGCAATCCATTGGCTATAAATCCATTAGTGCCATATACAGTAAGCCTTTCGCCGTTTTTGTAGGCAATGCAGCGAAGATTTTTTTGTTTTTTTTGAGCTGCGGCAATGTCGGTGGCAATATCGGACGGCAACGACTGCGCTGTGTATTCTTTGCCGTTGTAAACCAATGCCCATGATGTGTCGCTAAGCATAATTGCCTTGTTGATAGACGTTTCGGCAGAGTTGAGTTTAGTGAGCAAGTTTTCGAGCGCTGAGGGAATATAGCTGTAGCTATATCCTATGTCGCCATAAAGTATCAGCCAGTGTCCGTCGGTATTAAAGGCAATGTCATGAATATCAACCTTTTTGGCAGAAATATCGGTAAGCTCTTTTTTGCAGTTTTCGAGCAATTGCGCTTCTATTGATGATTGCGCCAGAGCAAATGTTGGCGTTATTACCGACACTACAAGGATTAATAGTAAATTTTTCATAGCCATAATGTTTTAATAGTTGGTGATCAGAGTGCTTTATAATAAAGACAAACACAAAACTATTTTCCCCCAAAACCTGCGAACATAAAAAAAACGTCTGCCCCCAAAATTAGGCAGACGCTTAAAAAAAAGAGGGATATAAAATAAAGAGAGAGTTTATTTCACTTTGTCGATTTCGAGCGTAACAATGGTTTTGTTAAGCAACTGATAACCAATTTCTCCAAAAGCGTAAATGCCGTTGACACAAACGTTTCTGCCTTCAAACCTACCGCCGAAATAGTACGATACGCACGAAAAGCATGTAAGCACATCGCTACGTTTGGCACCGAGCGAATTGTTAAACATTCCGATATAATCAGCTCCGTTTTTTACAAGGTGGTATTCGTCGCCAGCTGCTACGGGCGAAAAGAATGTAACTTCACCCTTTTTTGTATCTACAATCTTGACATCGCGGTTGATTAAAGCTCCGTTTTGCGAAGTTATCATTTGTGTGTATCCGCCAAGACGAGGTTTGATAGTATTTTCAAAATAATCTGCAATGTTGGTCTGTTTGCCATTGATTGTACATTCCGATTGCACAAAACCGTTTTTGGGGAATACAATAGTAGGTGTATCTTCGTCAATAGTGTCAAAATTTTCTATTTCGGCACGAGCTGCAAGAAATTCGGGCAACTCTACATACAAAACCACAGCCTTTTGGTCGGAAAGGATACCATCAATGCCCGAAACGGTTTTAGGAGATTTTTTGCCATATTCTTCCATTTTAGTAGCTGCCACAAAGCCTACAACTGGATTATCGAACATAGAATCGTATTCCAACGCTTTGTTGGCAAATGTGTAGTATACAGGCGAATCGATAGGAAGCACCACTACTACAAATCCGTTTTTGAAACCGTTCTTGGCAATGTCTTGAATATTGGTTTCGTCGTACACTGCTGTTTTGCAGTTTTGAGTTACAAGCGTATAGTCGTCAACAAAGATTTTGTCGTCGCCTGCTGTTCCTATAGTATCCACAAAGTAATACGATGTGCCACCAATCCAATTTCCTTTTGGCAAATCAGCCAATGCCTTATCGCTGCCAGTTAGCAGCATTACTTTACCTGCGTTGATAAAGTCGATAACTTCTTGTTTTGAATATAATTTGTTTTTCATACTGCTACCAGGTTTTAAAAATTTCTCTACAATCTTGAGCTACTGCGAGCTGATATTTAGTACATAAGTCATACAGACTATCAATTGATTTTTCGATAGTTGTACGTCCACTTGATAAGTCTTTTCTAATTTGATAAATGCGAATTTGAAGCACATAGTTTTTAAACTCGTGCTGTATTTCACCTGTTATCAATTTAGTCCATTCGGGACGACTACGTGGCGGAATTGGACTTGAGTTTTGCATTGCCATAAATATTAGGTTTTTAATTTAAAATTGGTTTGGTAAAGGTATGGATTATAATTGAAAAAGTCAATAGAAATGACAAAAAATTTTTTAATTTTTTTTTAATGGCAAAACTCTTATCCAGAAACTCTTGAAAACTTATCTTTAAACTGATCGCTGATGGGGACTACTTCGTTTTCATTAAAAACAATCTTAAACCGCTCTATCAAATCAATTTTATCGAGGTTGACAATATAGCTTCGATGTACGCGCCTTCGCGACACATTTTTTCAAATTCGCGTACCTGTGTTATTGATCGGCGGATGGCTTTGTCGGTGTAAGGTTTGTAAAGCACGGCGGCATGATTCACCTTTATATATATTATTAATAGGATATGAAGTGTTGGCGGAGGTAAATACTATAATTGGCGGATTTACAAGTGTTTTTACAAATTGCAGACCTGTAAGGGTAGTCATATCAAGCTCCACAAAAATTAAATCAATATCGGTGCGGGTTTGCAAATAACGTTGCGCCCGTGTGGTGGTTCTAAAAAAGATACCAGCTCGATACCATCTATAGCGGCAATGGCATTACACAGCACTTTTTAGTGCCGAAGTATCGTAAGCAATTACTATACACTTCATAAGGAGAAAAATCTTTTGACAAATTGATTGTAAAAGTAATATTTTTTTTAAAAAAAAAGTTCGATAATAGATTTTTTTAAAAAAAAACCGTATCTTTGTTTTCAATTGAAAACGTATATTTTAAAACCATATCACTTTGCATTATGAAATACAAAAAGATATTTGCAATGGCTCTCATGTTATCAGCTGCAACAATGATGTCGTGCGGCGGCGGCTCAGGCAGCGGAGAGCAAAACAACACAAACACTGACGAACCTATTCAGTACAATCCCGAAGCCGAAACTAAACTTGACTATTCTAAGTATGGTCTCGATGAAGCTTTTATCAACAAATACAAGGCTGTAAGCATTGGCGACGTTGGCGAAATGATTCAAAGTTTCCCTTCGCCTGTTGAGGTGTCGGCTATTATTCAAGATATGAAAGTGCCTTACACACCTAAATATCTTTTTAATGCCGATTATGCCGACAATTTTGAAACATCGTTTAAAAAAGCTCTCGGTTTGGGTGTATATTGCGCCGACCTTGGTTATCTCAATGTTTACAACAAAACAAGCGATGTTATTCAGTATCTTGTAGCTATACGCAAACTTAGCGAACAGTTGCAGATTGGTCAGTTTTTTGATTTCGCCGCTCTTAAACGCATTGCAACAAGTAGCAACAACTTAGACTCTTTGCTTATTACAAGCGTTCAAAGTTACTTCCAAATGGATGCTTACCTCCGCCAAAACGACCGCAGCAATATTTCGGCTCTGCTTGTTACTGGTGTTTGGGTAGAGAGCCTTTACCTTGCTTGCGAGGTTTACTCCATCAAAGACAATAAGAGAATGAAAGAGCATATCGCAAGTCAAAAAAACATTCTCACCGACCTTATGGCTATCCTTATCAAATTTATGGGCAACGACCCCGAATATGCTAAAATGGTGGCTGGACTTAAGGACCTTACTACTGTTTTTGAGCCAGTAAAAATAGAATCGTTTGATGGCGAAGATAAAACTGAGATAGTTGACGGACAGCAACTTACCACTCAGGGCGCTTATACTCAAATTACAGTTACTGATGAACAAATGGCTGATATTGTAAAAGCAGTAGAAATTTTTAGAACCAACATTGCAAACGCATTGTAATCAATGATATATTGCTAAAAAGGCTGTCAAATAAGTCCACAGCACCGCATAAAAAACAAGGAAGTGTCAAAAAAAATGACACTTCCTTGTTTTTTTTATCCAATAATATTTAGTCGAATCAAAAAAAATGGTATTTATATAGTTTTGTCCTTTTATTCCACCACAAACTTTATCTGTTTGGTTTCGCCTTGGCTGTATCTGATAATGGCTGGCTGTGGTCTTGTTTTACAACTTTTCGATTTCGGAGAGGGGGAGTTGGGTATATTTAGAAATAACATCAAGGGGCAAGCCGTCGGCTTTCATACGCTTGGCGGTTGCTTTAATACCTTCCACACGACCTTGTTCTAAGCCTTGTGCACGACCTTGTTCTAAGCCTTGTGCACGGCCTTGTTCTTCGGCTTGACTTACCATTTCTTTTGCTTGCTTCATCATACGGGCGCGGTCGTCGATAATGGCTTTTTCTACGCGGACACCGTCCCAAAAACGTTCGTAGGCTTCCAATTGCACTTCGTCGAAGGCTGAGATTTCAACTAGTTCGAGGGCTTGGTTTATGTCTTTGTCGGCAAGGAGTTCGGGAGCGGCTTCTTTTACTTGTTCGTCGATTTCGGTGAGGAAACGCAGCCAAAGAACAAGCATCCTTTTGTCTGAAAAGTTCTGTGGCTTGAATTTTGGCAATTCCACAAACACAAGATGCAGCCCGTCGATTATGCGGTCGGAGTGTTTTTCGTGAACAAGGCGATAGTAGTGATAAGCATCGTCAATGTCCTTTTCAAACACTTCGTTCCCAAGGTTGAGTGAATATACGGGTTGCAGTAGTTCGTATTTTTTGCCTTTTTTCAATTGCCCAACGTATGCCTTGGAGGCGTTGAAGAGAACGCGTTGCTTGAATTCTTCTGACCAAACAGTTTGCATCTCCACAAGAAACACACGACCTTTGGCATCGGTGCAACGGACGTCTACTATGCTGTACTTACGCAACGGATTGTCGGGCATCATTTCGGGCGTAAGGTACGACACCGAAGTTATCTGCTCGTCGTCTTTGAGCGGCAAAAGGGCGTTGAGAAAACTTATGGTAAGTTCCGGATATTCTCCAAACACCTTTTTAAAGGTCAAATCGGCTTTCGGATCTAAGTACTTGGGCATAGGGCAAAACAATTTTCGTATTCATGGGCAAAGGTAGCGGTTTGCTTTCTATTCTCCAAATTTATTTTTTTTCTTTAACAACGAATTAAACGAAGACTGTTTAACCACGGAAAGCACGAAAGGCACGGATTATTGAGGTAGTTTGAGTTGCTTTGTTTGTTATAGTCGTAGTTTGTACTGCTCGATTCTCTTCCAATATTTCTCGGTTTGGGCGGAGGAATAGATTTTTGATTATTCATACCGATGTAGCTCAACTATCATTTGAATATCTTTATCTTTTCTATTATGCAAATAATCAACTATGTTTTTTATTCTTTTTAAGTAGACCCAAAAACAGTGATTGGCTATGGGGATAAATAATACGAGATATAGTAAAAGCATAAGAAGTTTTACCACAATAGCATATTCGGTGGTGGTAAAACCAATAGAAATGACAAAATTGTAACAAACATATTTTAACCCCAAAAATACCAGAATAAAGATAAAATAAGCATAATAATGTAGAAACAAAGGCAAATAATCTATCTTGTAATCTGAATACTTCACTCTACATTTTACAACATATCGCCAACATTTTAAATGCAATTTCATTAGTGTCCCATTTTAACGGGACACTAATGAAATTATTTAAATAATTTTCTAAATCTTTTACGTTCGGTAGTTTTGCCCCGTTGACACTTATCAGTACCACCTTGTAAGTCTTTTTCTGATGGGTATTCAAAAATAACTTTCCTATCTTTTGGTTACCTCGATAGGCGTAGATAAAATTGGTATCGGCTTTGGATACGCCGGTGAAGGTGAGTATGTTGCCGTCTACTACTTTGAGTTTTACACCATATTTGTTTTGTCACTTTCTACCGATTTGTAGCGGAAGTCGTAACTACCTGATTTGGAGTAGTATTCATCGGTGGTTCGGTATGTTTGGATGCCCATGGGTTGTCCGTTTTGTGTAAGTTGTCGGTGTAAAGATAGTCAAATTTTTCTTTTATCACTATGGTGTCGCGTATTTTTGACGATGAGGCTACCGAGTTTGCGTCGAGCCAAAGGCTCTTGATGTTGATTTTCTCAAGAATAAAAAAAAGAGACTGTCAAAAAGCGATTTGTTGACTTTTGGGACAGCCTCACCTTATTTTATATATAGACGCATTTTTTATTTACTTCTTGAAATAGGCGTTGAAAGCCTTGATGCGTGCTTCGGCGTTGGCAAGAGCCTCGCCGCCAAGTTGCGATACACATACGCGTATGCCGTGGTGACACGAGCCGCAGATGTTGAGTCCCACTGCCGAGATGCCAAACATCAAAAGATTTTTTACAACCTCGCCGCTACTCATGCCAGGATAGGTAACGGTAAAGTAAAATCCGTCGGCAATGTCTTCTTCTCCGTCTTTGTCGTAAACAGCCTCGAAACCATTGCTGAAAAATGCCTTTTTGAGAATGTTGGCACGGCGGGCGTACTCCTTGATGGGCTCCACAAAATTGTAAGTGCCGTCGCAGCAAGCGTTGAGCATAGCAGCAAAACCGTATTGAGGAGTGTGTGTAGTGCCTGTTGACAAAGTGTAGAGAGCATCGAAAATCATTGCGTGACCGAAATTGTCGTTGCCAAAATATGCTTTGAGGTCGGGATAGCGGCGGTCGAAAATTGCTGGACTAACCATCATAACTGCTATACGTTGACCCGCATAACTGAAACTCTTGCTGCCCGAAAGCATAATAATCCAATTGTCGGTATATTTTGCCACAGTGGGGTTGAACGGTGCAACGCCCGGCTTAGAAATATCGCGACGGAAGTCCATACCAAAATATGCAAGGTCTTCCATTACAATAACATCGTATTTTGTAGCAAGTGTACCGATAGTTTTGAGTTCCTGTTCGGTAAAATTGATCCACGCAGGGTTGTTGGGACTTGAATAGAGTATGGTGCTGATGTCGCCCTTAGCCAAATACGATTCAAGTTTGGCTTCGAGTTTGTCGCCACGATAATCGTACACGTCGAAAGTTTCGTATTGCATACCGAGCACACGCAACTGAGCCTTGTTTACAGGGAAACCGGGGTCGATGAAGAGAGTTTTGCCACGTTTTTTGTCGGTGCGGTTGGCAACCATAAACGATGCAAAACAAGCCTGCATACTACCAGTGGTGGCAAGGCAGTTTTTCGCGGGAACGTCTACATTGATAAAGCATTTGGCAAATCTTGCAGCAGCCTCTTTCAATGCTGGAACACCGTCGACAGGAGGATAAATAGCGCAGAGACCTTTTTCGGCGGCTTCACGCTCGGCATCGAGGGCAATTTGCGGAGGTTTTAATCCGGGAACGCCCATCTCTAAGCGGACGAACTTTTCGCCGGTTTCTTGTTCAAGCATATTGGCAAGGCGCACTGTTTCGCGTATCGACATTTTTTCAGGGTCGGCAACACCGAGTTCCTTTATTTTTGTTTCTAATACTGATGTTGATATGGGATATTGGTACATGGTTTTTAATTTTTGCGCAAATATAATTTAAATATTCAGTTTCTCAAATTTTTCTTGAGAGATACACACTTGATTCATGATGCTTGTAATGTCGTCGGGTGTGATAGAATAAAAGTTTTCGCGAAGGCAAACGGGAATAAGACCAGCAAGATCGGCATATCCTGGACTGCATAGAATGCGGTTTTCGGTGCGGAAATACTCTTCTGGACGGTGTTTTTCGCGTGGAAAAATAGTTATGGTATAATAGCCATCGCGCAAAACTATGCCTACATTTACCTCAGGTTCGGTGGTGTTGTAAATACGGTTGACCTCGTGCAAAACCCTCTCTATATAATATTGAGCCTGAAAAGCATTGTCTGTCTCAATTAATACAAACCGCCTTGTGCCGTCATCGATTTTGTGAATTAGCGCACCCGAATAGATAGAGCATTGTATCGCTTTGGTTTTCAACGATTCTATTTGATTATAAACTGGCAATGCATCTGCCTTCAAAGCCTGAAAATGCAAATGGAACGGAGCCGAAGCGCCACATTTTGGACCATTGTAAAATACAGCATAGTCGGGCATATCGTCTGCCATTTTTACAAACGAGTCTACAATCTTGATAATTCCCTGTGGTTCGTGGAGCTTAGATATTATTGTAATATGATTTTCGGCAAGGGGAAATGGATTTACCGCTATCAAAAAAGCTACTGTATAATCTTCGGCAAACTGACCTTCGATAAGATTTCCGCTGCATAGAAAGCAACGGTTGGCGTCGGGCTTTTTGGTAATATCGGCTGTGGCACTCTGTATGCGGGCAGGATTCATTTGCAAAGTATACGAAAAGCCATCGAACCTAACCTCGCGGAGTTCCGACGAATACATATTTTTAAAGTTATTGGCAAACATTTGCGATGCCTCTAACTGACGGTGAATTAATGAATCTATCTCAATCATATTTCATCTGGATAATTAATAAGAGTGTATCGGCGCGAAAGTTCCCGCTCGCGGAAAAGGTCTTTTACATAATTGTTTCTGATCTGAGCCTCGTGCGATGGATTGGCATCAGAATTTCCACTCCAACGGCGGCAGTTGTATAGCACATCGAAAATGCGCGACACCTTGTATTCGCCCGAAATTCTCAGAGCCACAGCATAATCTTCGCCGTAACTTACATTTGGAAAGCGTATTTGGCGAATCACCGGTGTAAAAAAGCATCGCGGTGCACCCACACCGTTAACACGCAAAAGATTATTGTGACCATTTTCGGGAGTGTATTCGCTGTGTGTAATCGGCGGCACATCGAGCGGCTCAAAATCTGCGTTGGTCAATTGGTACGACCCCACAAGCATAGCGCATTTATCCTTGCGGAATTTGTCGGCTATGGTTTGAAGCACATTTTCATTAGAATATCCGTCGTCGCTATCTAATTGAACGGCAAACGCACCGCACTCAGGATTATCGATGGCAAGATTCCAACAGCCACCAATGCCAAACCCATTGTTGTCTGGCACTATGCAAATAATCTTGTTGGGATAAAGCCCTTGCATTTTGGCAATTACATCGGGAGTATGGTCGGTGCTGTGATTATCCACCACAATTATATTATAAGAAAAATCGGTTTTCTGTTCGGCAGCACTGCGTAGAGCGGTCTCAATAGTAGATTCACGATTTTTTACGGGAATAATCACCGATACAAGGTTTTTAAATTTCTTAACCTCTTGATTAAAACCCTTTGGCACCTTGTTGATTACTGGTAGCATTGCCCCCATATCCTCCAAAACCACTTTAAAAACAGTTTCGCACTCTTGCTGATATTCGCGGTTGCGAGGGTCAACGTATGCAAAATTCTTGGTTTCAAAATCGTGATCGTTTTCGTCGGGCATAATATACAGTGGTTCTGGCACAATCTTTACTCCACCAAAAGGAATAAGACGAAGCAGAAAATCGTAAAATGCAGCCTTTTTTAATGAGGGATTCACCTCCATAGCAGCATTTATGGCACATTCGGATTTTACCACCACCATACCGCCAAAATCGAAACCATCGCGTAGAGCCGAGCCCAAAGTGTAATCTTGCAGGTGCACCACGCTGCCATCGGTTTTGCAATAATTTGAATAAATGCCCGCAGCCATATTGATACCAATGGAGCGTTCGAACACTGCCTCAAAATCGTTTTCCGAAATAATTTGTATTCTTTTGAAACAGAATGCCATATATTTTTGCTCTATATGGCTTATGATTTCGCGCAGCACTGTGCCGTTGTTGATATCTATTTGGTCTGAATAGATGAATGCAATTGAGTTTACCATTTTTTTTTACAAAGTTAAAACATTAAGTAGATAAAAAAAGATTTTTTGACGTATAAAATTTTTATATTTGCAAAATTTTTACCACAACAAGGAACAATAAAAAATACCATACTATGAGAAAATCACCAATTGTAATGATGTTTGTGATAGCTGCCATCCTTATGAGCTGTGGCGGAAGTGGTTACAAATACCAAGGCGGCAATCATACCGACAAAGAACAGCAAAAGGTAACTTACACCAAATACGACATTCCGCTACCTGTGGAACTATTCACTTATCTTGTGGACGAGAGTATCCCGTTTAACCCCGACATACTCAACAATCCCGCCAACGGAGGAAGGTATACCAAAGAAACCGAACAGGCTGCAGCTCTCGGTCTTTATAGCGCCGACCTTGCCTACTGCGCCGTTTACAACAAACAACAGGCAGTGATGGATTATTTTAACTGTTCACAATCCATTGCCGAAAACCTCAATGTATCAGCAGGTTTCGACCGCTCATATATCGACCGTTTTGAAAACAATATCGAATGTGCCGACTCGCTATCCTCGATAGCTTCTAATTCGTATTGGGAGGCGTGCAACTTTCTCGACGAAAGGGAAAAAAACAATATTCTGCCTTTTGTGATTTACAGCAGCTATATCGAAAGTCTTTATCTTACTATCAAATCTAACGAACTCGCTGCTACCAAAACACAGATTATCAATCAAAAACAAGGTTTGCTCAATCTCATCAGCTACCTTTACGAGGTGATGATAGAGAGCACCGCCTTTTATTATAATATGGATATTAAGCTGATGATTTGGAAACTCAACAATCTTAAAACCATCTACGAAAAAATAATCGACAAAGACATCGACCCTCAGCTTTACAATGACATTTGCAGCAAAATAATTACCATGCGCAACGAAATTGTTTCACCTCCTCAGAAAAAAATCAACTAATGAAAATTGCTGTAGATTTTGACGGTACTATAGTTGAAGACGCATATCCCGAAATTGGCAAGCCGCGTCCGTTTGCTATTAAAACACTGCAAATGCTCGCTCGTAAGCACCGCCTTATTTTGTGGACCTGCCGCGAAGGTAAAGAACTCGAAGCCGCTGTAACTTTTTGCCAAAAAAACGGTATCGACCTTTACGCTGTTAACCGCAACTATCCCGAAGAAGACGACAACAACTATTATAGCCGTAAAATTGATGCCGATATCTATATCGACGACCGTGGTATTGGTAAAATGCCTTCGTGGGGCGAAATCTATCAGGCTATTGAAGGCGGCACCGACGAAAAATCCAAAAAATGGTGGAAATTCTTTTAAGTTAAAATGTCAGAATTTATCAACGACGTATTAGTCCAAACAATACTTATAACTTTCTTTGTACTCGCCATGATAATGGTGATTGAGTACATCAACGTGTTTTCGCAAGGTGCAGCCAACCGCTTTATGCGTCAGCACCAAGGTTTGCAAATTGTAATTGCCACAGTATTGGGATTAATTCCCGGATGCATAGGTACATACACCGCTGTATCGCTCTTTACCCACGATGTGATAGGCTTTGGAGCATTGATTGCCAACCTAATAGCCACCACCGGCGACGAGGCTTTTTTTATGCTAACCCTTATGCCTAAGCAGGCGTTGATAATTGCGGGTATTCTCGCAGTGCTTGCCATAACGTGCGGATACATAGCGGCTTTCATCACCAAAAAACACAAAAATTCGTGCGGACAAGAAAACCATTTTGAAATTCACCACAGCCACGACACCCACACGCCAAACCTCCGCCCATCGCTGCAAGGATTAAAACATCCATCAACACGACGAATAATATTGATAGTATCGATACTCGCTTTTGGCGTAATGGCTGCCACAGGAATACTCCACAGCAACCACAACCACGCCGAAATCCATCATCAAGAAACCGAAACCATAGAACACCACCACGAAGAACACCATCACGATGCCGACCCAGTAACCATCACTTTTATAGTGCTGGCAGCGTTGTCGCTATTTGTGGCAGCCACCGTACCCAACCATTTTTTAGAAGAGCATATCATTAACCACGTAATTAAAAAGCACTTAGTAAAAATTGCACTATGGACATTTGCCACACTTGCCGCCATTTTTGTGCTCAACAAATATATGGATGTGGAATCGTTTGTTAGCGGCAACACCTTATATATATTAATAGCCGCGCTTGCCATAGGCTTGATACCCGAATCGGGTCCGCACCTTATTTTCATAACGCTCTATCTCCGCGGCAATATTCCCCTCGGCATTCTCCTTGCCAACTGCATAGTTCAAGACGGACACGGCGCAATTCCCCTCTTTGCCGAAAGCAAAAAATATTTCTTCATATCCAAAGGCATCAAAGTGGTTTTGGCAGCACTCGTGGGCGGTGCTATGGTAATGTAAAAAAGGCGTTTAAAAATTTGTTTTTTTTCTTTATCGCAGCCTTTTCATCGAAGAGTGTGGCACAAGATAAGGTAGCGTATGTAGAAATTTCCGATGGAGGCAAAACACTTACTTTCTATTACGATACTAAGAAAGAAGAGAAAACAAATACTACTTATGGAATAGATGAGATATCGAAATTTCGAATGAACCTCCCAGCTTGGCTGAATTCCGAGAGGGATAATGAACGCAATTATTATAAGTGTGTCTTCAACGATTACGAAAAGGTAATATTTGACGAATCTTTTGACCAAGATAGATCAAAGTCTTGTTTTACAGGGTTTTATAAGAGATTCAATCTAACCCAAATGATCGGTATTGAATACCTCCATACCGATGAAGTTACCAACGCGGCCGAAAACAATGTTTTAAATTGATAGTGAAGTAGGGGAGAAAACCATTTTTAATGATTAGGTAATGGACGAGGAATAAAATTATTTTTTTCGTGCTATTGTATCACTTTTTTTTGTAAATTTGTCTCGCACTATAATCTAAAACTAAAATATTATTGTTAAACAATTAAAATCATTAATTATGGACGAGTCAAGTATTTTTTTAGGAGTATTTCTCTTTGTTGTAGCGGCTGTATTGTTTTTTTCTACCATCAAACAGATTAATCAGTACGAGCGCGGTATCAAATTCCGTTTTGGTAAATTTGTAAAAATACTTCAACCCGGATGGAATGTGATAATCCCTGTTATAGAATCGATTAGAAAGGTGGATGTGCGAACCAAGGCAGTTGATGTGCCTGCACAGGAGGCTATCACTCGCGATAATGTGTCGGTGCAAATCAACGCTGTGCTTTATTATAAAATATTTGATTCGAGTAAGGCTGTACTCGAAGTTGAAAACTTTATGTATGCCGTTGGTCAGCTCGCTCAAACCACTATGCGTAATGTAGTTGGTTCAGTAACGCTCGACGAACTTCTTGCCGAACGCGACAAAATCAGCACCCAGATTTGCGATATTATCGACAAGGCTTCCGACCCTTGGGGCATTACTGTTGAAAATGTGGAACTTAAAGATGTGGCTTTGCCTCTCGAAATGAAACGCTCGCTTGCTGTGGCTGCCGAGGCTGAACGCGAAAAATCTGCCGTTATCACCAAGGCTCAGGGCGAACTCGAAGCGTCTAACAGTCTTGCCAAGGCAGCCAAAATTATGAGCGAAACTCCCGGAGCTATGCACTTGCGCACACTTGCCACTTTGAGCGACCTTTCGAGCGATCAGTCTAACACTATTATTTTCTGTTTGCCTGTAGAGGTGCTCACAGCTTTGCAAAAATTAGGCGGCAAAACCGACAAAGAATAATTTATTTAGCGGTAACAATGCAGGAGTTTCTCATTATAACGATAGGTGTTTTGGTGTTGTCGCTTGTGGCGGTGCTGATGTTTATGCTCCGCAAAATCAAGCGTATAAACGCCGAACTGCAACTTCAAAAAAACGAAATTGAGCAGCAGAAGAACCTTATTGAACAGAAAAACTGCGAAATTACCGACTCAATTAATTACGCCCGAAAAATTCAAGACAACATTCTCCTGCCCGAATCCAAGTTGAAACAGTGGCTGCCGCAGATGTTTGTCTACTTTAAGCCCAAGGATATTGTCAGCGGCGATTTCTATTGGTTTTCTAAGTTTGAGAATAAGTATGTGATAACGGCTATCGACTGCACGGGGCACGGTGTGCCGGGGGCGTTTCTCTCTATGGTGGGCAACACTCTTTTGCACGAGATTGTGAATATCAAGCACGTGTTTAAGCCCGATGTGATTCTCACAATGCTCCACACTGGTATCCGCCTTGCCCTAAATCAAAGCAGCGAAGATTCCGACAGCGAAGATGGTATGGATATGAGCCTTTGCACTGTGGATGCCAAGCTTCACCGTTTTCAGTTCGCTGGCGCAAAAAACAACCTCTATGTAGTGCAGGGCGACAAGCTTAAAATACTGAAAGCCAATTACTACTCGATAGGCGGACGACAACTGCGTCCCGATATGCAGATTGAGTTCACTTGCTACGACTTTATGTACGACGACAACACCTCTATATATATGTTTTCCGACGGCTATCTCGACCAGTTTGGTGGCGACAAAAATGAGAAATTCAACACTCAGCGTTTCCGCGAGATGATTCTCAACAACCGAAACCTGCCTATGGAAGAGCAAAAAAATGTGCTTGCCGAAACTATGGACAAGTGGAAGGGCAACCGTCAACAAATCGACGATTTTCTTGTGCTGGGTGTTAAACTTGCTGACTTACAATAATATTACTAATAACTTGCTTATAATGAAAAGATTTTTATTACTCTCAATTATCACAATTGCCTTTGCGCTATCGGTTAATGCGCAGAACTACACCGCAAATTCGCCCGACGGACGTTTGAAGGTGGATATCAACTGTACTGGCGGCAAGGTGTTTTATTCTGTTTCGCTCAACGGAAAACTCTTTGTTGACAAATCGCAGTTAGGTTTGGTAACCACTCTTGGCGATTTTTCTGAAAATCTTACTCCTAAGGATTTCAAAACCGAGGCAACAGCGTTTAGTTACGATAGCAAAGTGTTGAAACGTAGCCATATAGATGTGTCTGCCACTCGTGCTGTGTTGAGCCTTTATCAAAACAACCGTCCCGCTATTGATGTGGTGTTTATGGTAAAAAACAATGATCTGGCTTTTAAATATGTGGCTTATCCGCAGCCAAACCCCGCAACTACCACCGAACCGTTTGTGTGCACGGTTATCAACAACGAAAAATCTTTCTTCAACTTTCCCGATGGTACTACCACATTCCTCTCTCCGCAGATGAAGGGTTCTACGGGTTGGGCTCGCACCGCTCCAAGTTACGAAAAACCTTATTTTGCCGACGATAAAACAGGAAAGAATGGCGAAGGCGCAGGTTATATTTTTCCTGCTCTCTTTCACGTGCCTGCTGGATGGGTGCTTGTGAGCGAAACCGGCGTAACGTCAGCTTATTGCGCATCGCATATCACTTGCGAAGGTGGTGCAAGTTACAAGGTGGCTTTCCCGATGCAAGAGGATTTCAATGGCAACGGCACTTCTGCTCCTGGTATTCCTTTGCCGGGCGAAACTCCTTGGCGTACAATTACTATCGGCGAAACTCTATCTCCCATAGTTGAAACCACTATTCCGTGGGATTTTGTTGAGCCGCTTTATGCTCCATCGAAAAACTACACTTACGGCGCTGGTACTTGGAGTTGGATTATCGGATTTGACGAAAGTGTCAATTTTCAGGAGCAAAAACGCTATATCGACTTTACTGCAGACCTTGGTTTCGTGTCGCAAATAGTTGACAACTGGTGGGATACTCAGATTACACGCGATTCTATTGAAATCCTCGCCAAATATGCCAAGCAGAAAGGCACTTCGCTATGTCTTTGGTACAACTCTAATGGATATTGGAACGACGCTCCGCAAGGTCCTAAGCATATTATGAACAATATTATCAAACGCCGCAAAGAGATGGCTTGGATGAAATCTATTGGTATACGCGGCATTAAGGTTGATTTCTTAGGCTCTGACAAACAGCAGACTATGCAACTTTACGAGGATATTCTTGCCGATGCCAACGACTTTGGTTTGGAGGTGATTTTCCACGGCGCAACATTGCCGAGAGGGTGGGAGAGAATGTACCCCAACTTTATTGGTTCTGAGGCAGTTCTCGCAAGTGAGAATCTCCATTTTGGCGACGATTTTTGCCGTCAAGAATCGTATAATGCAACCCTCCATCCTATAATTCGCAACTCGGTGGCTTCGATGGATTACGGAGGTATCACTTTCAACAATTATTTCAACTCCACCAACGATACCACAATGTGGGGCGGACACCGTGTAACTTCGGATGTTTTTCAAATGGCTGTGGCAGTGCTGTTTCAATGTCCGCTCAATCATACCGCATTATATTATAATGTGTTGCCCAAGGAGCAATGGAAACTTGATTTTGTTAAGCAATGCCCCACACTTTGGGACGATATCAAGTTTATCGACGGCTATCCCGGCAAGTATCTGATAATTGCCCGCCGAAGTGGCAGCAAGTGGTACATCGCAGCCATCAATGCTCAAAAAGAACCTCTAAAACGCACTCTCAATCTTGATTTTATAAATGGCGGTGTAACTGTTTATGCCGACGATGCCAATCTTAACGGCTCTATGAAGCAGGTTTCGCCCAAAAAGAATATGTTGCAGATAACCGTTCCTCACGATGGCGCAACTATTATTGTTGGTAACTCTAAATAATTAAGAATATGAAAAACGCACTATTTGTGATCGACCCGCAGAACGATTTTTGCGAAAACACCGGCTCACTTTATGTGCCTGGCGCAACTGGCGATATGACACGTCTTGCATCTTTCTTTCGTTGCAATGCCGACAAAATCGACAATGTAATTATGACCGCCGACGACCATCAGCCTAACGATATTTCGCATCCCGCTTTTTGGGTGGATGCTCAGGGCAATAATCCCGCTCCTTTTATTTCCATTTCGGTAGAGGATGTAAATAATAAGGTGTGGATGCCTGTTGATGGCAATGTTTCGAGGGCTGTGGATTATCTTTCTGAACTTAAAGCAGCTGGCAAATACGCACATACTATCTGGCCTGTGCATTGTTTGTCGGGCACTAATGGTGCTGATATTTGCAAATCATTTATGGACGCTGTTTTGGAATGGGCGGCGCAGACCAAGGGGTATTACACAATAGTCCGCAAGGGTGCGTATCCTTATTCGGAGCATTTTGGTGCGTTTAAAGCCGAAGTGGTTAATCCCGATTTCCCTGAAACAATGTTTAACTACAAACTTGCCGACGAGCTCAACAAGTTTGATACTATTTACATAGCAGGCGAGGCGAAGAGCCATTGTGTAGTCAACACAATTTCGCAATTGTTTGACACAATGCCCGAATTGGTATCGAAACTCGTTATTTTAGAGGATGCTATGGGTTGCGTGGCTGGATTTGAACACGCCGCCGATGCTGTTTATCAAACCGCCAAAGACCGTGGCGCAAAATTCGCTGATACAAGTTTAACAATTTGATTATGTGGCCATTTGAACTTACCAACCGCCGTATCTACCGCCGAATGGGTTACGAACTTGACCAAAAGGAGTATTATCTGCGGTATTTGAGCGAGATACAAAATTGGAGCCAGCATATACTTAACACTAAGCACTTTATAGTGTCGTCTGCCAAACAATGTGCTAATCATCGCTCTGCTGTGGTGCTTGGCAGCGGTTGGTGTATTGATGTGCCTGTGATGGAACTCAGCCGGATGTTTAATGAGGTTTATTTCGTTGACCTTATTCATCCGCAAAAGGTTGTTGCCAAGTTCAAAGAGTTTGAGAATGTGAAATTTATCTCTGAGGATATTACCAAGATTGTGGCAGAAACCTACAATTGTGTTAACCGTTACAAAAATTTTTCGGTAGATATGCTTAGCTCGTCAACTAATTACAGCACTGCCGATTATTGCGACCTTTTGGTTAATTTCGATTTTGTTGTGTCGGTTAATACTCTCGCTTTTTTGGATGATTTGATTCTTGATTTCCTAATGCAAAAGGAACTTATCGACGATCTTTCGGCAAAAAACCTCAGCAGATTTATTCAAACCTATCATCTTGGAATATTGCCTAAAAGTAAATCGTGCGTTATAACTCCCGTAAAAATAAAGAGTTACAACACCGAAGGTCTGGAAATGTACGATCGCCCCATGCTCTTTTTCGATACCGAAGATATCGACGGCAGCAAAGAGTGGGTTTGGAATTATTCCAGCGAGCACATTACAACGGGTCGTCGCGATTATACTGTAAAGGCGTGGAAGGTTTAATAATCTAACTCAGCCACAGTTATACCTGCGCCGCCTAACTCTATTTTTTCATCGTGGTAGCGTGCTACGATGTCTTGTGTGGCAAGATAGTCGCGGATAAGACTGCGGAGTGCGCCAGTGCCTGTGCCGTGGAGAATGCGTATTTCGTGTTTGCCGGCTGCAAGTGCATCGTCTAAGTGTTTTGCCACTTTTTCTAAGGCTTCGTCGCCTCGCAGACCACGCACATCTAAGCCAAAAAGAAATCCACCGTGCTTGGTTTCACTTTCGATGTTGACACGTACCTGAGGAATTGCTTTTTTCTCTTCCTTTTTCTTGGCAGCAGGTTTCAACCGCGAAAGCTTTACAAAGGTCTGCATATTACCCATCTGCACGAGCGCGGTGCTGTCTTTTATTTCCATTATCTCAAACACCTGTTCGCCATCATCAAGATGAACCTTGTCGCCTGGTTTTAGTACCACAGGTTTGGGAGCTTTGATTGCCGCAGCAGCCTCTTTCTCAGCCTTCTCTTGACGTTTTTTTGCCCGACGTTCGATACGTTCTTGCTGTTTTTGGCGCAGACGTTCAATTTTTTCGTCGAGAGCTTGCTGCTCCTCTGCCAACTGCGTGTTAATCTGTTCTTTGGCTTGCTCAAAGTCGCGTCGTATTTCGCGGGTTTTCTCTTTTTCTGCTTCGGCACGTTTGATATCGTGTATGGTATTTTCTATCAGTTTGTTGGCGTTTTTGAGAATCTCGTCGGCTTGTAGTTTGGCGGCTTTAAGTATGTTTTTGCGCTCGTTGAGGGTAAACTCTGTCTGTTCGGTGTACTGCTGTTGCTGGCGTGCGAGGTTCTTTTCACGGTTTTCGACATTTGCAAGAGTGATTTTCAAGCGGCGGCGGTCTTCTTCAAGTTCTTGAATGCGGCGTTCGTAGTCGATATGGTCGCGACCTGCAATTTGCTCGGCTTTGTCTAATATCTGCTGACTGAGCCCCATCTTTTTTGCCATCTCAAATGCAAACGAGTTGCCTGTCTTGCCAGTTTCCATCTCAAAGAGCGGTTTCATACAGGTGTTGTCGTAGAGCATTGCACCGTTTACAATGCCTTCGGTGTCGGTGGCAAAGTTTTTAAGATTGGTGTAATGCGTTGTTATTACGCCTTTTACGTGCCGTTGGTTGAGTTTTTCTAACACCGCTTCGGCAATTGCACCGCCAAGAATAGGTTCTGTACCAGTGCCAAATTCATCAATGAGTATCAGCGAATTGCGACCTGCACGGTCTACAAAGGTCTTCATATTTTTAAGGTGTCCGCTGTATGTACTCAGATCGTTTTCTATTGACTGCTCGTCGCCGATGTCGATAAAAATGTCGTTGAAGATTCCCATTGTGCTGTTGGGACTTATAGGCGTAAGCAATCCACATTGGTGCATATATTGAATCAGCCCCGTGGTTTTAAGGCATACAGATTTGCCTCCGGCGTTAGGACCCGATATCATTATTATGCGCTGGTTTTCATTAAGTTCGATATTCAGTGGCACTACCTTTCGCCCCTCGGCTTTGAGAGTTTTCTCTAATATCGGGTGACGTGCCAAACGTATATAAATCAGCGGCTTGTCGCTTAGAATCGGCAGGTCGGCGTTGGTGTCGATAGCCATCTTAGCCTTGGCACGTGCCAGGTCGAGACTTCCGAGTACAGCGCTCGCATTCAATAGATCGGGAATGTGTGGACGTATCTTGTCTGATACTGCGGTGAGTATTTTTATTATTTCACGTTTTTCGGCAAATTCGAGTTCGCGCACGGCGTTGTTAAGCTCCACGCTTTCGATGGGCTCAATAAACGAAGTCTTTCCTGTGGCAGATTCGTCGGCAACTATACCTGAAATTTTGCGCTTGCTTCCGCTCTTAACGGGGATAAGCAATTTGCCGTCGCGAATGTTGATTTCGGCATCGGCATCGGTCCATCCTTGTGCCTTGGCATTACGCAAAAGCTTGTTGACCACAGCAGAGATTGATGCGGCTTTGGTTTTAATTTCAGAGCGTATGCGCCTGAGTTCGGGCGAAGCATTGTCGCTGATTTCGCCTGTTTCGGTCATTACGGCATTGATGGCAGATATGATTTCGCGGCTAACGAGTATTTCTTGGCATGTTTGACGCATGTAAGGATATTGACCATCGGTGTGCGAACCAAAAAACTGAGTTATTTTGCTGAGAGTTTCGGTGCAGCGTTTTAGGTCAAACAACTCTTGCACAGTAAGAAAAGTGTTTTCTTTGGTAATCTTTTTTAGCCCGAGTCTAACGTCGAAATATCCGTCTTGCGGAAAATCGACCGCCATCATTATTATCTGCTTAAATTCGAATGCGAGGTTGAGGTTGCGTTTTATGTCATCGAAACTATTGCAAAAAGCCATCTCGTCGGTTTTGCTACGTCCGAGGTCGCAAATGCAGTAGTTTTTTAAAGTCTCCCTAATTTTGTTGAATCCTGTTTTGATCTCAAAGTTTTTAGGATATATCATTGGTGTCTTGATTGTTGTTGGGTCGGTTTTCTGTGTCAGATTTAGGTCGGGGTTCTGAATTATTGTTTTTCTTCACTTTGTTGTTTGGCTGGTGGGGCTTGTGGTAAATAAGCACTCGGTTAGAGCCAATCCTCATTCGTCCTCCTTCCTTATCTTCGTATGGCGTTACATCCAAAAAATGAAAAATTTTGAGCGAGTATAATTTGCTCAACTCTTTTGGCAGTTTATTTTTTTTCAGTTCGTCTTTATATTTATTGATAACAGCAAGTTGCTCATATAGTTCTTGCTTTTTGAGAAATTTACGATAGTTGAGCAAAATGCCCGGCATTTCTTTGCTGCTTATGTATTTTTCTACAAGAGCTATAATGATTCTTATGATAATTGCTACGATGAGTAAACCTACAACAACGCCAAAAAATCCGCCAAAGCCTTGAAAAAATCCTATTCCGATGTTCTCCATTTTTTTTACTATATATCTAAGGTGTGTTTTGCAAACATAACGGATTGCGAGTATATAATGTTGCCCCGGCGCGATTGCCAAAACGTTTATTTTTTGTTAAGCCTCTTCGTGCTCTCTGATAAAGTTTTTGAGATATTTTGCGCTATATCGTAGCGATAGTTCGCGCGGCATCTCGTTACGTTTTAGCCGTTCAAGAAAACGGTCGATAAGCATTAGCTCCTCAAATTTTTCGAGGTTGATTAGTACCGTACGGTATTTGAGAATAAGCTTGGGCATTTTTCGCATGGTTCTGCGCTTTTTTATAATAAGCAATATGGCCCTAATTGTAAACCAAACTGCAAATAATGCGCATAATACACCTAATGTGCCCCCGAATGCCGTAGCAAATCCGGTGATAAAGTTAGTCATAATGGTGTGTTTTCCTTAAAAGTACTTTTTGAATTTTGAGTGTGGCAAATTTACAAATAAATATCTGTTTACAAACAAAAAAATTGCCTAATAAAAAATAATTGTTAAATTTTTTTATTTGATCAATATTAAATACACTGATTATCAATACAATAACTAATTCAATAAAAAATATCATCCGAAAAAAATAAAAATTCTGATAAAAAGGTTGTTTGCATTTGAAAAATATTTACCTTTGCGCTCTGAAATATATTAAATTTAAAGATAAGAATATGCCTACAATTCAACAGTTAGTAAGAAAAGGAAGGAAGACCATTACTTCAAAAAGTAAGTCTCCGGCATTAGATTCTTGTCCTCAACGTAGGGGCGTATGCACTCGTGTTTACACCACGACCCCTAAGAAACCTAACTCGGCAATGCGCAAAGTTGCCCGTGTAAGGCTCACCAATCAGAAAGAGGTGAACGCATACATTCCCGGTGAAGGACACAATCTTCAGGAGCACTCTATTGTAATGGTAAGAGGCGGTCGTGTAAAAGACCTCCCTGGTGTTCGTTATCACATCATCCGTGGTACTCTCGATACTGCGGGCGTTGCAAACCGCGGACAGCAGAGATCTAAATACGGCGCTAAACGTCCTAAGAAAAAGTAATTCAACAATCGGAGTAAAGCAATGAGAAAATCAACACCCAAAAAAAGACAGATTCTTGCCGATCCCGTGTACGGCGACGTACTCGTTACTCGTTTTGTAAACGACATGATGGTTGACGGTAAGAAGAGTATCGCTTTCAAAATCTTCTACAAGGCGATGGAAATTGTTGGTGAAAAAACTAAAGAAACCGGCAAAACTCCCACCGAAGTTTGGAAGAAAGCGATGGAGAACATCACTCCCGATGTAGAGGTTAAGAGCCGCAGAGTAGGTGGTGCTACTTTCCAAGTACCTACCGAAATCCGTCCCGACCGCAAAGAGTCGATCGGTATCAAAAACCTTATCCTTTACGCTCGTCAGCGTTCTGGTCACTCCATGGCTGAAAAACTCGCAGCTGAAATCGTTGCCGCATACAACGAAGAAGGCGGAGCTTTCAAGAAAAAAGAGGATACTCACCGTATGGCAGAAGCCAACAAGGCTTTCGCATTTTTCAGATTCTAAGCGTAATTTAATTCAAGGCAAAACCAAATGAACAACGATTTAAAAAATACAAGAAACATCGGAATCATGGCTCATATCGACGCCGGTAAAACTACAACTACCGAGCGCATATTATTCTATACCGGTGTTACCCACAAAATGGGCGAAGTTCACGACGGTGCTGCCACTATGGATTGGATGTCGCAAGAGAAGGAAAGAGGTATCACTATCACTTCTGCAGCTATCACAGCTTACTGGAACTATAATGATATTAAACACACTATTAATATTATAGACACTCCTGGTCACGTAGATTTTACCGTAGAGGTAGAACGTTCGCTTAGAGTGCTCGACGGTGCAGTAGCAGTATTTTGCGGTGTGGGCGGTGTAGAACCTCAATCAGAAACAGTTTGGCATCAGGCCGACCGTTACAATGTACCCCGAATTGCCTTCGTTAACAAAATGGACCGCATCGGTGCCGACTTCTATTCGGTAGTTTCCGAAATCGAAGAAAAGCTTGGTGCTAATCCTGTACCGCTGCAAATACCTATCGGCAGCGAAGATAAGTTTGAAGGCGTTATCGACCTTATTGATATGTCGGCTTACTATTGGAACGGTGACGACCAAGGTATCAACTTTACCAAAAAGGAAATCCCCGCCGACCTTGCTGAGACAGCAGCCGAATGGCGTGAAAAACTCCTTGAGAAAACTGCCGAACTCGACAACAACCTTCTCGAAAAGTATTTAGAAGACAGCTCTAAAATAACCGAACAAGACATCAAAGACGCTGTTCGCAACGCAACAATATCGCTTAAGATGGTACCCGTGCTTTGCGGTTCATCACTAAGAAACAAAGGTGTACAAAAACTCTTAGACGCTATTGTGGCTTATTTGCCAAGCCCCGTGGATATAGGCGCAGTAAAAGGTAACGACCCCGAAGATCCTGAAAAGGAACTTATCCGCAAACCCGATGACAAGGAGCCTTTTTCGGCACTTGCTTTCAAAATTGCGGTAGACCCGTTCGTCGGTCGTCTCGTTTATATCAGAGTCTATTCAGGTAAACTCAACGCCGGCGAAACTGTATACAACGTTCGCACTGGCAAAAGGGAACGTATTTCGAACCTTTACCGTATGTATGCCAACAAAGAAAACGCAATCGAAAGCGTTGAAGCTGGCGACATCTGCGGCGCAGTAGGATTCAAAGATATTCGTACCGGTGATTCGCTCGCCGAACAGAAACATCCTATCGCATTCGAATCTATCAACTTCCCCGATCCTGTAATCGGAGTGGCAATCGAGCCTAAAACTCAAGCAGATCTTGATAAAATGGATCTCGCCCTTACAAAACTCGCCGAAGAAGACCCAACTTTCAGAGTCAATGTTGACAGCGAAACCGGTCAGACAATCATCAGCGGAATGGGCGAACTTCACCTCGATATTCTCATCGACCGACTCAAAAGAGAATACAAAATCGAGATTACCCAAGGAAAACCCCAAGTAACCTACAAAGAGAGAATCTATTCTACCGTAGAACACCACGAAGTGTTTAAAAAACAAACTGGTGGCAAAGGCAAATTCGCCGACATCACCGTAAGAATATCTCCCTCCGAAGAAGGCGAAACCGGATTGAAGTTCATCAATAGTATTAAAGGTGGCGTAATTCCTAAAGAATACATCCCCGCAATACAGAAAGGCTTTGAAGAAGCTATGAACAACGGACCTTTGGCACATTTCAAACTGCAAAGTCTTACCGTAGAACTTATCGACGGAGCATACCACAGTGTTGATTCAGACGCTGTGTCGTTCGAAATCGCAGCTAAACAAGCATTTAAAGCCGCATCCGAACAGGCAAAAGCAAAACTATTAGAACCGGTAATGGAGTTGACCGTAGACACACCCGAAGAATATATGGGCGATGTAATAGCCGACATCAACAAACGCCGCGGTCAAGTAGTAAGCACTGATTCAAAAGCAAAAATGAAAATTATCAAATCCTTAGTGCCACTGGCAGAAACATTCGGATATGTAACCGTTTTGCGCACGCTTACATCCGGCAGGGCTATATCTTCAATGCAGTTTCACAGCTACGACGAAGTACCGTCCAACGTCGCACAGGACATTATCGACAAGGTAAAAGGTAAAATTACATTTATTGATCAATTATAATTAAAGCATTATGAGTCAGAAGATTCGTATCAAATTAAAATCTTACGATCATAATTTGGTTGACAACTCGGCTGAAAAAATCGTAAAGACCGTTAGAAACACAGGTGCGGTTGTAAGCGGACCAATTCCCTTGCCCACCCACAAAAGAATCTTTACGGTAAACCGCTCAACTTTCGTAAACAAAAAATCGAGAGAGCAGTTTCAGCTTTCGTCGTTCAAAAGACTGATCGACATTTACAGCTCCACCCCCAAAACAATCGACGCTCTTATGAAGCTCGAACTCCCCAGCGGTGTAGCAGTAGAAATCAAGGTTTGATAATTTGAACATTAAGAAACAAAACATAAACATTTACCAATACCGGCAGAGCCCGGCAAGTAAACAAAAACATTACACAAAATGTCAGGAATTATAGGAAAGAAAGTCGGAATGACCTCAGTATTTACCGAAGACGGAACAAACGTACCGGTAACAGTGATAGAAGCAGGTCCTTGCGTAGTATCGCAGATCAAAACCGTTGAATCAGACGGTTACAATGCTATCCAATTGGCATTCGACGACAAAAAAGAAAAAAGCGCAACCAAACCAGAAATAGAGCGCTTTAAGAAAATCGGCGCAACTCCGAAACGTAAAATCGCCGAATTTAAAAACATCGAGCAAGAAGTAAAGCTCGGCGACATAGTAACTGTTGAATCGTTAGAAGAAAACGCATTAATCAATGTAACCGGTATTTCCAAAGGTAAAGGTTACCAAGGCGTAGTAAAACGTCACCACTTTGGCGGCGTAGGTGGAACCACCCACGGTCAGCACAACAGACTTAGGGCTCCCGGTAGTTTGGGCGCGTCTTCATACCCTTCAAAAGTGTTCAAGGGCATGCGTATGGCTGGACGCACAGGCAACGATACCGTTAAGGTTCGCAACCTCAAAATCGTAAAAATCATCGCCGAACACAACCTCGTATTGGTTAAGGGAGCTGTTCCCGGAGCCAAAGGATCATACTTAAAATTAGAAAACTAATGGAAATATCAGTATTTAACATCGAAGGAAAGGACACCGGCAAAAAAGTACAGCTCGACGACGCAATCTTTGCCGTTGAACCCAAAGATCACGCCATGTATCTCGACGTAAAGAGAATCTTGGCCGACAGAAGACAAGGTACTGCCAAAGCCAAAGAAAGAAGCGAAATGTCTGGCTCTACCCGTAAAATCAAAAAACAGAAAGGTACCGGTGGCGCTCGTTCGGGTGATATCAATTCGCCCGTAATGGTAGGCGGTGCAAGATGCTTTGGTCCACGTCCTCGCGATTACAGCTTCAAGCTCAACAAAAAGGTAATAGCCCTTGCACGTAAATCAGCTCTCACTTACAAAGCTAAAGACGCACAAATTATAGTATTAGAAAACTTTACATTCGACACTCCTAAAACCAAACAAATCGTTGATTTGAAAAATAAATTGAAAATCAGCGATAAAAAATCGCTTTTGGTTTTGCAGAATGAAAATAAGAATATATATTTGTCGTCGAGAAATTTAGATAGGTCAGAAGTTACAACTGCCAATAAATTAAATACTTACGATATACTCAACGCACAGTCGTTGGTGTTGACCGAAGGCGCAGTTGAAGTTTTGAACACGATTTTCAACAAATAAGCAGTAAAAAAAATGGAAATCTTAGAGAAACCACTAACAACCGAGAAATTTACGGCACTTGCAAGCAAGACTGTACGTACCGGTAAAAAGGGCAACAAAAACGGTCGTCCTGATACTCGTTCATCACGCACTATCAGCCAGTTCGCCTTTATTGTAAACCCCAACGCCAACAAAATACAGATCAAGCAGGCCGTAGAAAGCCTTTACAATGTTACTGTAGTGGCAGTCAACACAATGAAGTATTCCGGCAAGGTAAAAACACGCAATACCAAGTCGGGCATTCTCGTAGGAAAAGGTAAAACCTACAAAAAAGCAGTCGTAACATTAAAAGACGGCGAGACTATCAATTTTTATAGCAACATTTAAACAAAATGGCAGTAAGACAATTTAAACCGACAACTCCGGGACAAAGAGGAAAAGTACTAAGTACATTCGAAGAGATTACCGCATGCAAACCCGAAAAGTCTCTGACATTCGGATACGGCAAATCAGGCGGACGCAACCATACCGGTAAAATGACCGTTCGCTACATTGGCGGAGGACACAAACAAAAATACAGAGTTATTGACTTCTTGCGCAACAAAGAGGGTGTCCCCGGAACAGTAAAAACTATTGAATACGACCCCAACCGTACGGCTCGTATAGCACTTGTATTTTATGCCGATGGTGAAAAACGCTACATCGTAGCCCCCAATGGCATCCAGGTAGGACAGACAATCGTAGCAGGTAAAGACGCAGCTCCCGAAATAGGAAACGCTCTCTACCTCTCAGACATTCCGCTGGGAACTATCATTCACAATATCGAACTGCACCCCGGTGAAGGTGGTGTATTAGCAAGAAGCGCTGGTTCGTATGCCCAGCTTACTGCAAGAGACGGCAAATATGCAATAGTTAAACTTCCTTCTGGCGAAACAAGAATGATACTTGTATCTTGCAAAGCCACCATCGGAAGCGTATCCAACGGCGATCACGAGTTGGAAAAAGGCGGAAAAGCCGGACGTTCTCGTTGGCAAGGACGCAGACCTCGCAACCGCGGCGTAGTAATGAACCCTGTTGATCACCCGATGGGTGGTGGTGAAGGACGCGCATCAGGCGGTCACCCGAGATCTCGCAAAGGATTGCTTGCTAAGGGTTACAAGACCCGCAGTCCTAAAAAGACCACCAACAAGTTTATAATCGAAAGAAGAAGTAAATAATTAATGCATATTTAAATTATGAGTCGTTCAATTAAAAAAGGCCCGTTCATCGATTACAACCTCGAGAAAAAAATTCTTGCCATGAACGAATCCGGCAAGAAATCAGTAGTTAAATCATGGGCAAGAGCCTCAGTTATCTCTCCCGACTTCGTTGGACACACTGTTGCAATTCACAATGGCAACAAATTCATACCTGTTTACGTTACTGAAAACATGGTAGGTCACAAGTTCGGCGAATTTGCCCCCACACGTACTTTCAGAGGCCACGGAGGAAACAAAAAGTAAAATTAAGTTAGACCATTTAATAAAGAAATACTAAAATGGGTGAAACAAAACGAACCAAGAAGACAGTAAGAGCACAGAAACTGAAAGAGCAGAAGAAAAACGTTGCTTTTGCGATTTTGAGAAACAACCCAACTTCTCCCAGGAAAATGCGTCTTGTAGCCGGACTTATCCGTAACCAGCCCGCCAACAAAGCATTGGACATTCTTCAGTTCTCGCCCCAGGAAGCTGCTGGAAAGTTGAGAAAACTTTTGCAGTCGGCCATTGCCAACTGGGTTAACAAAAATGAAAACGTCCGTCTTGAAGACGCCAACCTCTATGTAAAAGAAGTTAAGGTAGACGGAGCCAGAATGTTGAAAAGACTTAACCCCGCTCCTCAAGGCCGTGCCTATAGGATTAGGAAAAGGTCTAATCACGTTACAATTGTATTAGGTACTAAAGAAAATAAAGAAGAAATAAATGGGACAGAAAACTAATCCGATCAGCAACAGGTTGGGAATCATAAAAGGTTGGGATTCAAACTGGTACGACGGCAACAGCTATTCTGAAAAAATAGTTGAAGACGACAAGATTCGTAAATATCTTAATGTTCGTCTTTCTAAAGCCAGCATCTCAAAGATTATTATCGAAAGAACCCTCAAACTTATTACTGTAACAGTAAACACCGCACGTCCGGGTATCATCATCGGCAAAGGCGGACAAGAAGTGGACAAAATCAAAGAAGAGTTGAAGAACATCACCAACAAAGAAGTTCAAATCAACATCTTCGAAATCAAACGTCCCGAACTCGACGCAGTAATAGTAGCCAACAACGTAGCTCGTCAGCTCGAAGGCAAGATAGCTTACCGTAGAGCCATCAAAATGGCAATATCTTCTACCATGAGAATGGGCGCAGACGGTATCAAATTTGTTATTTCAGGTCGTCTCAACGGAGCTGAAATGGCACGCTGCGAGGCCTTTAAAGAAGGAAGAATTCCTCTTCACACTTTAAGAGCAGACATCGACTACGCATTCGCCGAAGCACACACAAAAGTAGGACGTATTGGTATCAAAGTATGGATCTGCAAAGGCGAAGTATACGGTAAGAGAGACCTCACTCCCTCTACAGGATCTAAACCACAACCCAAACGTGGCGGTTTTAGACCTAAAAAACAAAAGTAAGTTTCTTTAACAATTAAAGCTAAGAAAAATGTTACAGCCGAAAAAGACCAAATACAGAAAAATGCAGAAGGGCCGCATGAGAGGTCTCGCACAAAGAGGCCACGAAATTGCGTTCGGCTCATTTGCCCTTAAAGCATTGGAAAATTTCTGGATTACCGGACGTCAGATCGAGGCAGCTCGTCAGGCCATTTCGCGTAAGATGCAGCGTGAAGGTCAAATCTGGATCCGCATATTCCCCGACAAGCCCGTAACCAAAAAACCTGCAGAAGTCCGCATGGGTAAAGGTAAAGGCCAGCCTGAATATTTCGTAGCCCCCGTAACTCCCGGACGTATCATGTTCGAAACCGACGGCGTGCCTTACGAAATTGCAAAAGAAGCTCTCCGCCTTGCAGCTCAGAAGCTTCCAATCAAAACTAAATTTATCGTTAGACGCGATTACGCCAACACTTTAAGCAACGAATAATGAAAAGTTCAGAAACAAACAAAGAGATCAGAGAACTAACCGCGGCTGAACTCGATGAAAAACTAAAATCTGTATCAATGGAATACACAAAGTTGAAACTCAATCACGCAGTTTCTCAAATAGAAAATCCCATACAGATTCGCAACACCCGCAGATATATCGCAAGGCTGTTGACAGAAAAACGCAGTCGTGAATTAAAAAACGTACAATAGATTCGCACCATGGAAGAAGTTAAAAATCAAGAAGTTGCACGCAACTTTAGAAAAGAGCGTATCGGAGTGGTAGTAAGCAACAAAATGCAGAAATCTATCGTCGTAGAAGTAAAGCGCAAAATGATGCACCCAAAATACGGAAAATTCATCCTCCGTACCAAAAAATTCGTTGCGCACGACGAAGAAAACACCTGCAACATTGGTGACACCGTACGCATAATGGAAACCCGTCCGTTGAGCAAACGCAAAAACTGGAGATTAGTTGAAATCGTAGAAAGAGCTAAGTAAAATGATACAACAAGAATCAAGAATGATTGTCGCAGACAACAGCGGCGCAAAAGAAGTCCTCTGCATCCGTGTCCTCGGCGGAACTGGACGTAGATATGCCTCAGTCGGCGACAAGGTGGTTGTAACAGTTAAGAGCGCACTTCCCTCTGGAGACATCAAGAAGGGAACAGTATCGAAGGCTGTTATAGTACGCACCAACAAAGAAATCAGAAGAGCAGACGGCTCATACATCCGTTTCGACGACAACGCCGTAGTATTGCTCAACAATGCTGGAGAACTTAGAGGTACCCGTATTTTCGGACCCGTTGCACGCGAGCTCCGCGCCAACTACATGAAAATTGTATCTCTTGCTCCCGAAGTTTTGTAATTTAAAGTTATTAAAACAATGTCACAGAAGAAACTGCACATTAAAAAAGGAGACACCGTCATCGTCAACTCAGGCGAGTTCAGAGGAACAAGAGGTAGAGTGTTAGAAGTGCTGGTAAAGAAAAACCGCGCCATCGTTGAAGGCGTTAACATCGTTAAAAAAGCGGTTAAACCCAACCAGAACAATCAGAACGGCGGATTCGAGGAGAAACCCGCCCCAATTCACATCTCTAACCTCATGCTTATCTGCCCCGAAACCGACAAGCCTACCCGTGTAGGTCGCAAGCTTGTTGAAGGCAAAGACGGAAAGATGAAGTTAGTACGTTATTCAAAAAAATCTAAAGACAAAAAGGAGATAAACTAAAATGCAATACGTACCGACATTAAAAACAAAGTACAAGCAGGAAATCGCCCCCGCTTTGATGAAAGAGTTCGGCTATAAAAGCGTAATGCAGGCCCCCAAACTCGTTAAAATCATCATCAACCAGGGTATTGGCGAAGCAACAGCAGATAAAAAACTTATCGACACCGCTATCGCTGAGCTGACCGCTATCTCTGGTCAGAAACCTGTATCCACCACCTCGCGCAAAGACATATCTAACTTCAAACTTAGAAAAGGTATGCCTATCGGTGTTATGGTAACACTGCGTCGCGACCGTATGTATGAATTCCTCGAAAGGCTCATCGCCATTTCGTTGCCACGTATCCGCGACTTCAACGGTATTTCAGGAAAATTCGACGGCAGAGGCAACTACACTCTTGGTATCAAAGAACAGATCATTTTTCCCGAAATCGACATAGACAAAATCAACAAGATTATGGGTATGAACATCACTTTCGTTACCACAGCCAAAACCGATGAAGAAGGTTTCAAATTGATGAAAAATTTCGGATTACCCTTTAAAAAATAATTAAAATGGCAAAGGAATCAATGAAAGCGCGCGAAGTAAAACGCGCAAAACTTATAGCTAAATACGCCGAGAAAAGAGCTAAGCTCAAAGCTGAAGGCGATTACGTAGGGCTTCAAAAGCTTCCCAGAAACTCTAACCCCATCCGTTTGCACAACCGTTGCAAACTTACAGGACGTCCGAGAGGATATATGAGACTTTTTGGCATCAGCCGCATCCAGTTCCGCGAAATGGCATCTAACGGCCTATTACCCGGTGTAAAAAAAGCAAGTTGGTAAATTATTAAACAAAACAGACAAAATGACAGATACTATTGCAGATTTCTTGACCCGTATCAGAAACGCCGTAGCGGCCAACCACAGAATCGTGGAAGTGCCAGCATCAAATGTTAAAAAAGAAATTACCAAAATACTTTTTACTAAAGGTTATATTCTCAGCTACAAATTCGACGACGAGAGTCGTACTATCAAAATAGCTTTGAAATACAATCCAGAAACAAAAGAGGCTGCTATCCAGAACATCACACGTGTGTCTACCCCTGGTTTGCGTAAATACGCTTCCTGCAAAGACCTTCCCCGTGTGCTCAACGGTTTAGGTATTGCCATAGTTTCCACCTCAAAAGGTATTATGACCGATAAAGAAGCAAGAACTCAAAACATCGGCGGAGAGGTAATTTGTTACGTTTATTAAAAAATTCAATCAAAATGTCAAGAATAGGAAAATTGCCCGTTCAAATCCCCAGTGGAGTACAAGTAACCGTAGACGACAAAACTAACACAGTGTCGGTCAAAGGCAAGCTTGGAGAATTGAAGCAAAAAGTAAATCCTAACATCAAAGTTGAGGTAAAAGACGGCGAACTCAAAGTTTCCCGTCCAAATGACGACAAGGTCAACAGATCTCTTCACGGTCTTTACCGCGCCTTGATTAACAATATGGTAAAAGGCGTATCCGAAGGATTTACAATCAAACAGGAAATGGTTGGTGTAGGATACCGCGCCACAGCTCAGGGTCAGCTCCTTGATATAGCCGTTGGTTATTCACACAATATCCTTATCGAACTTCCCTCTGAAATCAAGGTTGAAGTTGCTCAGGAAAAACGCGCTAACCCGATTATCACTCTCACAAGCTGCGACAAGCAGCTCTTAGGACAAGTTGCTGCCAAGATTCGTTCGTTCCGCGCTCCCGAACCGTACAAGGGCAAAGGTATTAAGTTTGTAAACGAAGTAATCCGCAGAAAAGCAGGTAAAGCAGCTTCATCATCTAAGTAATTAATTAATTAAATTTTATTCAACATGGCTTTAACTAAGCAGGAAAGAAGACAAAGAATAAAATACCGCATACGCAAAAAAGTATCGGGTAGCGTTGAACGTCCCAGACTTTGCGTATTCAGAAGCAACAAGAACATCTTTGTACAATTAATCGACGATGTTAAACATGTAACATTAGTCGCCACATCTTCAAGAATAAAGGATATTGCCGACCAGAAAATTAACAAAACCGAGCAAGCTCGTTTGGTTGGTAAAGCAATTGCTGACAAGGCTAAGGCAGCTGGTTACAGCACAGTAGTATTCGATAGAAACGGTTATCTTTATCACGGCAGAGTACAGGCATTAGCCGAGGCTGCTAGAGAAGGTGGTTTAATATTCTAAGAAATTATGATAGCAGGAAATAAAAAAGTAAAAACAAGCGATTTGGAACTTAAGGACAGACTTGTTACAATCAACCGTGTTACCAAAGTTACCAAAGGAGGACGTACCTTCACATTTGCTGCCATTGTAGTGGTAGGTAACGAAAATGGTGTTGTTGGATACGGACTTGGCAAAGCCAACGAAGTAACAACCGCCATCGCCAAAGGTGTGGAAGACGCAAAGAAAAACCTTATCAAAGTTCCTATCTACAAAGGAACTATACCTCACGAGCAGATGGCTAAATTCGGCGGTGCCGATGTATTGCTCAAACCCGCATCAAGCGGTACTGGTGTAAAAGCTGGTGGTGCTATGCGTGCAGTACTCGAAAGCGTTGGTATTCACGACGTGCTCGCTAAATCAAAAGGCTCGTCTAACCCTCACAACCTCGTAAAGGCTACATTCAAAGCACTCTCTATGATGAGAGACGTTCATGCTGTTTCGCAGTTTAGAGGTGTAGACATCAACACAGTGTTTAACGGTTAATTTTTAAAACATAAATGAAAAAGAAAGTAACCCAAATCCGCAGCAAAATCGGCTGGCCAAAAGACCAGAAAGCCACTCTTGAAGCCCTCGGACTTAAAAAGATTGGAGCTTCGGTTATTGTTGAAGACATTCCCTCTATCAACGGAATGATTGTCAAAGTTAGACACCTTGTAAAAGTAGAAGATATTAACGAATAATTATTTACAGTTATGGACTTGTCAAATTTAAAACCGGCAGAAGGTTCTACCAGCACCAAGAAGAGATTAGGCCGTGGCCAAGGTTCAGGTTGGGGTGGTACCTCTACAAGGGGTCACAAAGGAGCTAAAGCACGTTCCGGTTATTCGCATAAACTCGGTTTCGAAGGCGGTCAGATGCCATTCATCAGACGCGTACCCAAATTCGGATTCAACAACATCAACAGAGTAGAATACAGAGTAATCAACCTTTCTGATTTGGAAGACCTCGCATCGAAACTCAATGTTTCCGATATCAACATCGACGTGCTGCTTCAGAATGGATTGGCTAAAAAAAGCGACAGAGTAAAAGTATTAGGCAACGGTAAATTGTCCAAAAAAATCAATGTTACTGCCCACGCTTTCTCTAAATCTGCTAAAGAAGCCATCGAATCTCTGAGCGGTACCGCTAATACTTTGTAAATTTAACTCTAATGAAAAAATTTATCCAGACACTAAAAAACATTTGGAAGATAGACGATCTTCGCAACAGGATTATCGCCACATTGGGTTTCGTGCTTGTATACCGTGTAGGAGCGCACATCGTGCTCCCCGGTATCGACCCTACCCAACTTAGCGCACTGTCGAAACAGACTGACGAAGGTATCATGTCTATTCTCAATATGTTTTCGGGTGGCGCATTTGCCAACGCCTCAATCTTCGCACTCGGTATTATGCCTTACATCACGGCATCTATTATCGTGCAATTGTTAGGTATGGCAATACCCTATTTCCAAAGACTTCAGCGTGAAGGCGAAAGCGGACACCGCAAAATTAACAGAATCACTCGCTACCTCACAATAGTAGTGCTGTTGATTCAGGCTCCAAGCTATGTAGCCAACCTGAGGTTTCAGTTGCCTTCGTCGGCATTCCTTGCCGATGGCTTTTGGTCATTTAACCTACCGTCGTACATTATCTTGACGGCAGGCACAATGTTCATTATGTGGTTAGGCGAACGTATAACTGATAAAGGTATAGGTAACGGTATATCACTCCTCATTATGATTGGTATTATAGCGAGGTTCCCGTTTGCACTCAGCGCCGAATTCGTGTCGTGCGTGGAGGAAGTAGCGGGCGGTGGACTTATCGTCTTCATCGTAGAACTCGTTATGCTCTTCTTAGTGTTTGTGGTATCCATCTTACTTGTACAGGGAGTGCGCAAAATTCCCGTACAATACGCCAAACGTATTGTGGGCAACAAACAATACGGCGGAGTAAGACAGTATCTGCCCCTCAAGGTAAACGCCGCAGGTGTAATGCCCATAATCTTCGCTCAGGCCTTAATGTTTATACCGCTAATGTTCACACGTTTCAATTCTGAAACAACACAGGGCATTGCGGCAGCCTTTGCCGACTTCACCGGTTTCTGGTATAATTTTACCTACGCATTGCTGATTATTGTATTCACCTATTTCTACACAGCCATCACCTTCAGCCCACAGCAAATGGCTGATGACATGAAGAAAAAAGGCGGATTCATTCCCGGCATCAAACCCGGTAAAGCCACAGTAGACAAACTCGACGAAATTATGTCGAGGATTACCCTTCCGGGAGCAATCTTCCTCGCCATAATTGCTATACTCCCTGTATTCGCAATTCTCTGCGGCGTCAACAACCAGTTCGCCCAGTTCTACGGCGGCACATCGTTGCTGATTCTCGTAGGCGTAATACTTGACACACTTCAGCAGATCGAAAGCCACTTGCTAATGCGTCACTACGACGGACTTATGAAATCCGGACGTATCAAAGGACGCGCGGGTTCTGGTATGTAGGTCGCAAAAACACAGAAAACTTCGGCTTCAGTTTTCGAAGCCGAATATTTTTTTCTTTTTTTTAAAAAAATATTCTGAAAAATTTAGGATATTTAAAAATTTTATATTTTTGCACCGCGGAAAAAACGCGCACATAGACAACATTTTGCAATACACATTAAAATGCCGAAAGAAACAGCGATAGAAAAAGACGGAGTAATAAAGGAGGCCCTTTCGAATGCCATGTTCCGCGTAGAACTCGAAAACGGCCACACCATCATCGCCCACATATCGGGCAAGATGCGCCAGCACTATATAAAAATATTGCCCGGCGACAGAGTAAAAGTTGAAATGTCTCCTTATGATCTGTCAAAAGGACGAATTTCTTTCAGATATAAATAAAACATACTACAATGAAAGTTAGAACATCTGTTAAAAAAAGATCGGCCGACTGCAAAGTCGTAAGAAGAAAAGGAAGGATTTACATCATTTGTAAATCAAATCCCAAATTTAAACAACGTCAAGGTTAAAATAATAGGCGGCAATTTTGGAAGTGTAAAAAATAAACATTAATTTTGCACCCCGAAAACGCACATAATTAAGTAAATTATAAAATAATGGCAAGAATAGTTGGTGTAGACTTACCCAAAAACAAACGCGGCGAGATAGGACTCACCTATATATATGGTATAGGCAGAAGCAGAGCAGCAAAGATTCTCGACGAGGCTGGTATAGACAAAGGCCTTAAAGTACAGGATTGGAACGACGATCAGGTAGCTAAAATCCGCCAGATTATCAACGACAACTTCAAGGTAGAAGGTGAGCTCCGTTCTGAAATCCAAATGAACATCAAGCGTCTGATGGATATCGGATGCTATCGTGGTATTCGCCACAGACTTGGACTTCCTGTAAGAGGACAGAAAACCAAAAACAACGCTCGCACACGTAAAGGTAAGAAAAAAACAATAGCTAAAAAGAAGAAAGCTACTAAATAACATTTAGCAACATGGCAAACAAAAGTAAAGTAACGAGAAAGAGAGTTGTTAAAATCGACGCAGTAGGCCAAGGTCACATACACTCGTCGTTCAACAACATTATAATCTCTTTGACCAACGCTTCGGGGGAAGTTATCTCTTGGGCATCAGCCGGTAAAATGGGTTTCAAAGGCTCTAAGAAAAACACACCCTATGCAGCGCAACAGGCAGCTAACGAATGTGCTAGCACAGCCTACAGTTTAGGACTTCGCAAAGTGAAAGTATACGTGAAAGGACCAGGCAACGGTCGCGAAGCCGCTATCAGAGCGATCCACTCATCTGGCGTGGAAGTAACAGAAATTATCGACGTAACACCGCTGCCCCACAACGGATGCCGTCCTGCAAAAAGAAGAAGAGTTTAAACGATCTTTAAAACATTAAGAAATGGCACGATATACAGGCCCTAAATCAAAAATCGCCAGAAAGTTTGGCGAGCCGATCTACGGCACAGATAAATATTTGGATAAAAAGAATTACCCCCCGGGACAGCACGGTATTGATAAGAAACGCGCAAAAACTTCGGAGTATGGTACTCAGCTTAAAGAAAAACAAAAAGCTAAATACACCTACGGACTTTTGGAACGTCAGTTCTCAAATCTCTTTGTAAAAGCTCAGAAAAGCAAAGGTGTTACTGGTGAAGTACTTATACAATTGCTCGAAAGCCGCTTAGACAACGTTGTATACCGTCTTGGTATAGCTCCTTCGCGTCCTGCTGCACGTCAACTTGTTAGCCACCGTCATATTGTTGTTAACGGTAAAGTATTAGGTATTCCCTCTTACCACGTTAAAGTTGGCGATATCATTGGCGTAAGAGAAAAATCAAAAGCTCTCGAAGTGATTACAAACTCGCTTCAAGGTGCTAATAGATCTCGCTTCAGCTGGCTCGAATGGGACAACGCTTCTTTGTCAGGCAAATTTATGAACGTTCCTGCAAGAGAGGACATCCCTGAGAACATTAAAGAACAGCTTATAGTTGAACTTTATTCTAAATAATATTATTATACGGTTGCGCCTTACGGCGTTTCCGTATATTTTTACCGGAAATAATAAATATACATTCAAATGGCAATATTAGCTTTTCAAAAGCCCGACAAAGTTATTATGTTAGAAGCCGACGAAACTTATGGTAAATTTGAGTTTCGTCCTCTTGAACCCGGTTTTGGCATTACTATCGGTAATGCTTTAAGGAGAATTCTACTATCTTCTTTGGAAGGTTTTGCTATAACATCAATCCGCATCGAAGGAGTAGACCACGAATTTTCTACTATTCCCGGCGTTATAGAGGATCTCACCGAAATAATCCTCAATATAAAGAAAATCCGCTTCAAACAGACAGTTGACGGGCAGGATTTTGAAAAGGCCACAATTACTGTCAGTGGACAGCAGCAGTTCAAGGCGGGAGACCTCGAGAAGTTTCTCAATAGCTTCAAGATTTTAAATCCCCAGCAGATTATCTGCAACCTCGAACCTTCTGTAAAACTCTCGATGGAAATCACCATCAACAAGGGTCGCGGATATGTGCCCGCCGATGAGAATAAAATCGCCGACAGCGAAATCGGTATAATTGCTGTTGATTCTATTTATACTCCTATCAGGAACGTTAAGTATTATACAGAAAACTACAGGGTAGAGCAGAAAACCGACTACGAAAAGCTCGTTATGGAAATAGAAACTGATGGTTCTATTCACCCAAAAGACGCGCTCAAAGAGGCTGCCAAAATACTTATCTACCACTTTATGTTGTTCTCGGACGAGAAGATTACTCTCGACTCTAACGAAAGTTTTGAAAACGAAGAGTTCGACGAGGAAGTACTCCACATGCGTCAGTTGCTCAAAACAAAGCTCGTAGACCTCGACCTTTCGGTTCGCGCTCTCAACTGCTTGAAGGCTGCCGACGTAGAAACTCTCGCAGAACTCGTAGTATTCAACAAAAACGACTTGTTAAAGTTCCGCAACTTCGGTAAAAAATCTCTCACCGAGCTCGACGACTTGTTGGAAAACATGAACCTCAGTTTCGGTATGGATATTTCTAAGTACAAACTTGATAAAGATTAATCGTAGAGCAGTGATGCTCAGTAATTTATAAGACAATGAGACATAGAGACAAAATCAATCATTTAGGTAGGAAGTATGGCCACAGAAAATCTATGCTTTCGAATATGGCCGCTTCGTTGATCAAAAACCATAACATCAACACTACTCTTGCCAAGGCTAAAGAACTCCGTTCTTTTGTTGAGCCAATTATCACAGCAGCTAAAGATAATTTGAAATACGCTGAAGAGAAGGCTGGTGCCGACGAAAAACTCAAAGATTTGTATAAAATCAAGAGACGTAACGCTAACCGCTTCTGCTTTGCTAAACTCAGAGACAAAAATGCAGTTAAACACCTTGTAGAGGAAGTTACTCCCAAAGTTGCTGAACGCAATGGCGGTTATACAAGAATCCTTAAAACTGTTAACCGTCTCGGCGACAACGCTAAGATGTGTTATATGGAGCTTGTTGATTTTAACCTCAACTACAGCAACGCTAAAAACGCTCCTAAAGCAGCTGCTCCTAAGACTACTCGTCGTAGCCGCAAGAAAAAAACTGCAGATGCACCCGCTCAAGCCGAGGCTAACGAACCCAAAGCAGAATAATATTCTACTAAGAACTCTTATAATTAAAGCCGGATTCAAAAATCCGGCTTTTTTTGTTATCCCTAATTTGATTATCTATTGTCAATTTTGAATTTTGAATTATGAATTTTGAATTATGAATTTTGAATTATGAATTATGAATTATGAATTATGAATTATGAATTATGAATTATGAATTTTGAATTTTGAATTTTGAATTTTGAATTTTGAATTTTGAATTATTACATTCCATATTTTTCAGCCGATTCGTGATCGGGTGCCCAAACTGTGCCGTAGAGTTCAAGTTTGTCGATATGTCGATTGATGTCGCCTGCGCTTAAGAGTCTTACTTTTATAGTGCGTTGACCCGATTTGTTGTTGTGTATGGCTATTAGGTATTTGCCATCGGGCGAAAATGCTGCTGATTGTGCTTTGCCTTCTTGTTTAAACTTGATGATGTCTTTGCCATCTATTGTCCAAATACTTGCTATTCCATCGTCGGAAGTGGTAACAATGTACTTTCCGTCGGGCGAAAAACTTGCGGAGTTTACACAGTTTTCAAAGCCACGGAAAATGTGGTTTACTTGTCCGTTGATGTTCCACAAGATGGCTGTTTTGTCTTCTGATGCAGATACAATATGTTCGCCATCTGCAGAATATGCTACTGAGTTTATTTTCCCGTTGTGACCTATATATGTGTTGATTACATCGCCTTTTATGTTGTTGGTGATTATTTTTCGGTCGCTACCCCCTGTAATAAATGTGTTGTTTTGCGGTTGAAAAGCTATTGAGGTTACTTCTCCTTGGTGTTGGTGGGTGCGAATACTTTCGCCTGTGGTTAAGTTATTGATTACCACTGTGCTATCGTCTGATACCGAAACTAAATATTGATCCTCGGGCGAAAAAACAGCATCGTTTACTTGTTTTGTGTGGGAGGTGAATGTTTTGATGAGTTTTCCGCCTTTTTCCCATAGTTTTACTGTGCCATCGTTGGATGATGTTGCCACGTATTTGCCATTGTGCGAAAACCGTGCAGTGTTTACTGTTTTGGTGTGTCCAGTATATTCAGCGGCTTTTTCGCCAGTGAGGTCCCAAAGATATGCTACGGTGTCTTTTGCAACCAAAAGATTCATACAGTCGGGCGAAAAACAGGCAAAATTGATACCTTCGGCATCGGGATATGTTTCAAAACGCTGTGCTATATCCCAAGTGCGTACGGTTTTGTCGCCGCCAACTGTAACAATTGTCTGTCCGTCGGGTGCAATTCTTGCTGAATATACATTGCCTCGGTGTCCTTTGAGTATTTTTTTGAGTTCGCCAGATAGAGAATAAACTCTTACAATATCGTCGTTGGAGGCTGTGATTACCGTTGTACCATCGTTAGAAAAAAAGGCTGAATTGAGAAGGTCGTTGTGCCCGGTGTACTCAACAAGTTCGTTGCCGTAGCTGTCCCATAGTTTGGCTTTGTGATTTTTGTTTAATCGGTCGATGCTTGAGGTTAAAATATAGCGACCATCGGGCGAGAATACTGCTGTAAGAAATACCGAGATGGCAAATCTTGGGTCTTCGCGGATTTCAAGTGTGGTGATAAGCTTACCTTCTGACGTATATACTTTAGCCGCTATGTCGTCGCCGGCAGCCACAATGCGTTTGCCATCGTATGAAAATGATGTGTAGTAAACATCTCCGTCTAAGGCGTTGATGGTGGAGATTGGATTGCCGAGTGTGTCCCATACCATAACATTTCCATCGCTTCCAGCTGTGGCTATTAGCGTGCAGTCGGGAGAGTAGGTCGCATGATGAAGTATTGCGTGGTGATCTGTGATGCGTTTAATTTCTGTTCCGTTGATTGTAAAGATACGGGCTATACTGTCTTCGGAAGTGGTGATAAAGTATCTGCCACATGGCGACATCGAAGCAGAGGTAATTTCGGCAGGGTGAGGGATAAGTGCAAGTTGTTCGCCGTTGACTGAGGAGATTCGTAATGCGTAGTAGTTTTTGTCGTACTCTTTTTCGAGGGTAAGAATGTATTGGCAATCGTGAGTAACGTAAGAAAGTCCTGCGCTGTCGGATAGATGTGCAGTTATGTTGTAAAATATGTCGGTGTTGTAAAATGAATTTAGTAATGCACTGTAAGCCTGTTGGTTAGTAGAATCTAACTCAATGGCTTTTTGAGCAAGGCGAAGGCTAAAAGTCGGGTCGTTTTCAAGCTTTTGAAATGCAAACGACGACAGCATATTGCTTCGGGCAATTGTTGCTCCGTATTCTGAGTTGCGAAACGAAAAAGCCAAAAAAATTACAAAGCCAATGGCTGCGCATATTATCGCTAATGTTTTTGTAGACAAGCTTTTGTTGATCAGCGGTGCATTTTTTTTGCTTTTTACCGATTTGTGAAAATCTGATGCAAAGTTTTGATATGCAGGCGTATAGTAGATATTTCCCGAAGGTGATACGCGACGTTTTAATATATCGTTTTGCGTAAGGATGTCGAGCGATTTTGAGTTTATTCCATGGCGGTGGATGGCAGATTCGCGAAAGGCGGGCAGTGTGTTGTTGTCGTCTATCAACATTTCGGATTGGATAAATTCGGATATCCTTGTTTTTTCGCCCGGAATATCTATCTTGCTGATAGCTTTTAAATATTTATTGTCGTCTGAATTGTCGTTGGTGGCAGGTAGCTCGGCGTTGTGGTTAATTAACTCGCTAAATGATGGTACAAGGGCAGCTGTATTGGGTATGAGGCTCTTTTCTATTGATAGCATTATGCCATAGTTGAAACTGCTGTACATGGCTGTTATGGCTTCCCCCGAAAGAGGATTGTCGGTTTCGCCCATGAGCATTTGGCTGAGTGTGTCGGATATGTTTGTTGGCAACTGAGTGTCGGTGAGAGTGGCAAGGGCATTGCAAAATTCGAGTTGAGTTTCGTGGGGATAGGTGAAGAGGTTTTCAAACGAATCAAGTATTAGGTAGATGCGTTTGCTGTCTTTGTATCGTATCTGTACACGCTTGGCGGCAAACCATAGCGACCCATCGTTTTTAAACGAAACGTCCATAAACACAGGGTCTTTTACTTTTTTGTTGAGTGTTTCGATTAATTGCGATAACAAAGGTTGTGTATTGTCGGCCGACGGTTGAATGTCGAAAACTATGGCTGTGGCATTATTTTCTGCCAAAAGCTGCTGATTGCACAACTCGTTTTGTATAAACCATGTACGCCCACCACGAGGCTCAGAGCTCAGCGCGGAAACGGCGTAGTGGTTTAACATATAGGTTGTTTGTCTGATAATTTCCTTGTACATGAGTATAAATGACGTTTTTCTAAATGTCAAATTTACTTATCTTATACGGAATATCAAACTTTTTGGTAGATTTTTTTTGATAAAAGATTATTATTTGTGCAATATTGACATCGTTAGGCGACTTTTTTTGTTGTACGTTATTCTGCCACAACTCTAACATTGCGCGAAGTTTCAAATCCGTTTTCGTCGTAGAGAATTTCGCAAATGTCGATATGCTTATTGGCAGTGTCTTCGCGGTGAGGTGTTATGGTTTTGAATTTTTCGATGTCGCCTCGGTTGTTGTATTCGTAAGTGCGTTGATATACAGTATGATACCGATTTGAGCCAATATCCCACGAAAGTGCAGTTTCTGCTGTTTTGTGATGCCCTTGATACAAATATTCCCATCTCGACACTCTTACCCAACGATCAGATGCTGCCGAATATATGTATCTTACAAGTGATGCGGTGTCGCCGTGAGGTGTGTATTCAAACGAATCGCGTTCTAACGGTGTTATCTTGGCATAATCAAATGCATCTGGCATAAGAGTTTCTTTTGCAATGAGTTGCCCTTTGTTGTTGTACCAATTGATGTACGAATGGGCAAAACTCCATCCGGGTTGGTTGTCGTTCCACGAATGTGTGGTTTGTTTTACTATATATCCAGCTGCATTGTAATATGCGGTAACTTTTTGCACCTCTTTGATAATAATTGACGAACTGTCGGTAATGGTTTTTGATGATGGACGTTGGTCGATATTCTCTGAGTTGCACGAGACTAAAATCAATGTTGCAGCTATTAGCGTAATTATTCGTCTATATCTATGGGCAGGCATCCGTATCGGTTTATAAGTATGTTAGCAAAACGTCGGCAGTAGTTGATAAAGAGATTGTAGAGCTCTTCGGCTGTGTCGGTGTGAAAATCATCGTTTTTGATACACGATGTACTAAGTCCTATGTAGTTGTTGTCTACGCTGAATGCCATGCGCGGAATTTTGGCGTTTTCTTTTAACATATAGGCATACACTCTGGCAATATTGTTTTTAGATAGTGTACATAATGTAGAATCTGCCACCACGTATTCGTTTTCGGGAATATAGTTGATACGTATGCTTATGTTGTTGTCTAAAATTTCCCAACTATCTTTGCCATTGCGTATCAGGTCGATGTTGTAACCAAGTTTTGAAAGAATTTGCTCTACATTTTTAGATGTTTCGCATAGTATGAGGTCTTTGCCCGAAAAATCTTCGCTGTCCATTTTTTCGCCGCAGAATGGGCAGTATCTGTTTTTGAATTGATCTTCGGTAACGATGTTGCTGCACGATTGGCATCTAACCGAATATACGCGACCCGAAGCAAGAAAATCGTCGATGGCTTTTTGCAGGTAGGTCCATGGCAGCGAGAATCCGAGATTTTGTCCGTTCGCCATGATAAATGTGTTTACACCAACCACATAGCCGTCTTGACTTATCAAAGGTCCTCCCGAATTGCCGGGGTTGATGGCGGCGTCGGTTTGTATATAGTCGATACCGTTTTGTTTGCGGGCAGCTTTTGAAATTATGCCTTGTGTATTGGTATACTGCAAGCCAAAAGGGTGTCCGATGGCGGTGATAGGTTCTCCATCGTGTAATTGCCTATCCATAGGAGCAAGGTCGAGGTCTGGGAATGAGATGCCTTCGGGTTTTTCGATAAAAGCAAGGTCGAAACGCGGATCGGCGTAAAGCACACGGGCAGTGCGTTTTTTAAACGTTTCGCCGTTGATAACCACATTGCGGCAACCTTGAATTACGTGTCGGTTGGTGACAATGAGGTTGTAACGGTTGAGGCAGAAGCCCGTTCCGAGCCCCCACGGATTTTGTATTTTTACTATTGCGTTTTCTATGTGTGTCATCGTCAGGAGTTTTTAATCGGGTATTTCAAGCTCGGCAAACTCTTTAAGAAACGTGTAGGCAAAGCCTGTGAGTGTTCCAAAATCGAGGTCGGCTGTGTTAAATGCGAGAGTTGGGTATTTTTTAGAGTATTTTTTTATAGTGCTTTCGATTTCGTGCGATATTTTTATGGCGGCAGGAGTCTGCGTGCTTTCGGTAATAAATCCGTCGTCGAATCCAAGCTCAGTAAAATAGTCGCTATTGAGCACCCGCCACATAATAAGCAGAAGATCTTGTGCAATTGGAGGCATACCGTGATGGACATGGTTGAGACCAGCGGTGTATTCGCACATCGTTAATGCAATGTCGTTGCGGTTAGAATCTATGCACGTATCAATCAAACGGAAATGCGTGTTAAACGATTCTGCCATTTCGGGAAACGACATATAGCTGATTTCGGGGAAAACAGCCCTAACTTTATAAATGGATACGCCAATTTCTTCGTCGCTCTTTTGAAGTATTTCGTCGAGCTCGGCAAGCATTTTAAAATTGATTTCGGGCGAATTGCGCTCTTCGGGATTGTAGCCCGTGGCATAGATGGTGTAAATCTGTTTATAACGATGCAGCAGCGAGCCTTCGGGCGAAATCAGGTAAAGAATTTTGAAAATTGCTGTTAATATTATATATGTGCGTGTTGGGTCGTCGGATGTGCTTTGCACTTGAGTTTTAGCATCTTGAATCCATTTGCGCATATATTTTATTTTAGCCGCTTTTTCGGTTTCGGGTAGCGGAATGATGTTTTCGGTATTGATAGCGTGGAGGTTAGGAAATTGCTCTACAAGAATATCGTCGATAGAATCGGCAGAGATGGCTATTTCGGAGAGCATTTCGTTGAAAGCCTCGGGCGACATATCTTGCGTGGGGCAACGCTGCAAAAGTGCTATTGTATTATCGTAAATGGCGTATTTGCAGTAAGCGAAATTGGTGTTTTGTGTTAGCAGAAAACGCATTAATGCTACATCGAGAGTGTCAAACTCGGCTATATCTGCCCATGTAAACACTTGTCCGGCAGTGATAGCACCTTTTACAATTTTCGACCCCTGAATAAGGTCGAAATATAAAGTTTGGGTTTCGGCATCGAATGTGATTTCCACAGCCGGTCCGCCCTGCATACGCATATATTCAAAAAACGACACATACGCGCCAAGGTAATCGCCGGTTTTGTAGAGGTGATCAGATGTGTTGCGTATGGTAATCATCTCTTCTGTCTCCTCAGGCTCGGCAAAACGTCCGAACTTTATATCGGGGCGGCGGTGAGAGCGCGGCTTGTCAGGCATGCGGTCGAATATGTATGAAAGAAAACTCATTTTTTGTTGTCTTTGGTTTGTTTTTTTACTGAATATCCAAATCGGCCTATCATTTCGCCGGTTTTGTAATAAAATCCGTGACTGTATACTGCGAGCCCTGCTTTGTAGAGTTTCAACGCGCCTGTCTTGGGGTCGACAAGGTTGTTGTCAACGTCTACGGTGTCTACTTTGGCTATGAACATATCGTGGCTGCCGAGTTCAATCACTTGTGTAACTGTACATTCGATATTTACTGGCGATTGCGCTATAATAGGACAGTCGCTTGTGTTGGCTTTTTGCGGTGTGAGGCCTGTTTCGGCAAACTTGTTGACATCTCTGCCCGATTTTACGCCGCACCAGTCGGTAACTTTAACGAGTCGGTCGGTAACAAGGTTTACCACAAACTTGCCTGTATCTTTGATAAGAGAGTGCGAATAGCGTTCTTTGCGCACCGAGATGCTCAGCATAGCTGGGTCGCTACAAATAGTGCCTGCCCACGCCACAGTAATTATGTTCATTTTGTCGGGGAAAGTACCGCAACTCACCATTACCACAGGTACTGGGTTGAGCATTGTGCCAGGCTTCCAAATCTGTTTTCCGTTCATCTTTTTCCTTTTTTATTTTTTACGAAGGTATAAAAAAAATGGCACGGTTGTATAAAAAAAATGGAAATCTTATTTAGTAACCTCAAATTTTATTCTTCTGATGCTTTTTGGGGGTTTTAACTTCGAGGATGTATAAGCCTTGCTGGAGGTTTTGGTTGATGGAATGCTCGTAGTTTTGCAAACCTACAAGTTTTTCGCGCAGCACGTACTTGTAGCTGCTGATGCTATATATTGTCAGCACGGCATCCTTGGCGCAGTCGAGGTCGAGAAACAGTGTGAAGTCGCCGTTGTTTGGGTTGGGACCTATGCGGCAGTCGAGAATCTCGTCAGAATCATAATAGTCGGGGATATACTCCTCTTCGGGACGGGTTAGATTGCTTATGCTCAGATTTTTTCAGAAAACGACCATTTGAGCGAGTCGAGCTCGTGGCTCGATGTTTCCACAATTTTGGCGTAATCGTCGTTGTAAATATCCGACGGCAGCAGGAAATTTTTTTATGGTGATTTCTGTATATTGATATTGATATTGTTGGGCTTTCGCTATTGTTGTGGCAAGTATTATGGTTATAGCTAATAATAATGTTCTCATATTTTGTTATTGAGTTAAAGGTGCAAAATACCTTGTGTAGATTTTTGCTATTGTATGTTTTACTTATCTTTTACTACTATGTCATAAATTGATTCATATTTGGCATAATCGTCAGGGTTATTGATTCTGATATAATCTAATTCTTCTTCTGATGCTATATGCCATCCTTTACAGGGATAATAACTTACATAGTCAATAACACTATATTGGAATTTGTTGGTGATGACTATTGGATACAATACTCCATTATATTCCAAAATTCCTTCCTGTTCTTCGTAAGGTCTTACTGAAAATATAGAATGATAAGTAACTTGTTGTCTGTCTTTTGGCCCGCGGTAGTGTCCGATATAACTATATCTAAGATCGTATTTGGTTTCTTCAAGATTATCAATAGTTAATGACGTTTGTCCATATGGTATTTCAATTACTCGTTCGTATATAGAACCTTTATCTTTGGGTGGTATCTCAAAACACATATAGTCATAATCATTAAAAAACAAATTGTCTATGTTGTCTATTTTTAGTGTTATAGAATTATGTGTGTATTTTTCTACATATACCAATTGGAGTTTTACTGCTTTTGTAAAAAACGTTTCAGTTTGACTTTCAGCAAAAGTGGTGTCGCCGTTTAGTACATAGTTTGCCCTAACTTTTAATAAGTAGTATGTATCAGGAAGAAAATCTTTGTGTAATGTATCAAGCTCGATTCCGTCACTTTCATATACTTTAAAGGTCTCATTGTAATATAAGTCTTTTTTATGAGTTGTTCTGATTACTTCCCAATTATTCCCATTGTCAGGTGAAACTAATATTTGATATATAAAGAAACCTCCCTCTTTTTGTGAGGTGGCGGGATAAAAATCAATGTCAAAATCGTGAGTATTCCCATTGCCAGCTAAAACTAAATCATTACCGATTATAGTGCCTGTTAGAGATGGACCGTTGCTTTCGCCTAATTCAAGGTTGTGATAGTGGTTGTACAAAACAACTTAGTTTGGAGTATCGTAATCATCTCCATCCTTATTACATCCACAAAAGCACGCAGCAGCCGTCATAGCGGCGCAGAGAAACAGAATTTTTTTCATTTTGGTAATATTTTAGTTATAGTAATTGTTTGTTGTGTGGGCAAATGTAGAGATAAAAATTTAATGTTTTCAAATATTGTAAAAAAAATATTCGTTTTTTTTGTTTGCAAAAAAATGTATTTTTGCCGCCAAAACTAACAAGAATGACTAACAAGAACTACCTACTACTATCTATGCTATTATTGTGCGCCTATGCGCCGTTGCAGGCGCAAGACAACTTGAGTGTCATAAGCAAGCAGAGCGGCGGCACAATAGAGCTGCGATGGGCGCCCACCACGTTCGAAGTCCGCAGCAGTGGTAAGTATTTGGCTAAAGATAAAATTCAAGCCTTTGTCGCAGGATGTATGTCTGCCGCAGCGTCCAAGTTTATACTTTGGAGATACGATAGTAAAAATTGGAATAAGGATTGGTCTGAGTTTTTCAACGAAATCACAACAAAAATTAACGATCCAGAATCTTATGCTTTTGACTTTTGAGGTGATATGCTGAAGGACGGTATCGCTAATACATTTTCCAAAAAAAGACCGGTTTTAGGATGTTTGACCAATACTGATTATAGCAAGATTTATTTAGGAGTCACGCAGGATGAATTATTGTTACCTCTATTAAAAGAAGCATTCAATTGTTTTATAGGATGGGTAATTGATAAAACCAAAAACTCAGATTTTGTTAAAGAAGAAATGCTTACGGTTGTTTTTAATGATGGTGCAAAAATGGAACTTTGGGCAAAACCATTAGAAGATTTGATAACAGACTTAATTAAAAATAACTGGTTGTATCCTAAAAAATGAGAAAGAATAAAGGCATAACAAAAATAGGTGTTTATCATAATTGCAGCATATATCATATTTAATCTACTGGTATGTTTGTCCCTTTACATATATGTGGAAGATTATCTGTTATATATATTATTTGCTAATTTGCTATTTTACTTCATAATTAAAAAAAGCAATAATTCAAAGGAGAGTTCTAAAATTATATCAGTACTAATGACTATTATTGCCGGTTTGACAGGCCTGAATTTCTATAATAATTTATTAAGTAGAATGCTAACAAAAAACAATTTTTCAATGCTTGGTGTTGTCGAACAAGTTAAAAAGGGTGGTAGATCTTTACAAAGTTACTATATCTTAACCATTACTTATTCAACACCGGTGGATAATTACTCTTCGAATCATTATGAAGTTGATTCGGATGTTTATGAAAAAAAATCAAAGCCCAAATTGGAGATACCGTTGTTTTACATAGATATTTCACCAAGAATTACATCCAAGTCATCAGTTGGCTTCCATCTCGCGATACCTTAGAACTATTTCAAAAACCCATAAAATACGTAGACGGCGAGGAAATCGGCAATGATTATTACTATTATGCCAGGCTCAGAACCCACAACGCCCTTAAAAACTTCGGATTAAACGTTGTATTCAAAGGTCTGTGCCGCGCGACACAACGCTTTTCTGCCGCAATGTCAACCCCGGCATCGACTCCGTGTCCCGCCCTCTCGCCGACACTCTCCAAACCGCCACCAACCGTGCCCTTGTAGGCTCGTCTTTCGCCTTCCTCTTCCACGACGGCATCTACTCCAAAGAGCAGGTGTTTGAAGAGATACAGCAGGCAAAGGAGTATTATCTCAAATATTGCAAAGATGAAGACTCATCATCAGTCAACATATTACGAAACTATTAACACTTAAAAAACAAGAAGTCATCATCACCCCTCGTATCCGTTCCATTTGTTGTTAAAAATTATCCGTCACACCCTCTCTTCCTCCGCCTCGTAACTCTCGATGTTTCTCTCCTTTGACGAAAATTTGATGGCGAGTTTCACGATGCGTTTGTTGGTATCGAGGACGGCAGATACGTAGTCTCGGTCGTCAATTTGATCAAGGGCAGAATCAGTGCTGA
>JAEDDH010000062.1 GCA_016293845.1 Bacteroidales bacterium
GCAATACGGCGCGCCATATCCTGCAATATATCGGCCTCAAGCTGTGCGTAGATTTCTACTATTTCGTCGCTTAAGCCCTCTAAGTATCTAGGCGACAACATTCTGCACCTCTTTCTGTGCCGCTTCGATTCGGTCTTTAGCAATACTGAAATACTTATCGTCTAGTTCAATGCCGATAAAGTCGCGGTTAGTATTTACGCAAGCAACACCTGTGCTACCACTTCCCATAGTAAAATCTAAAACCGTTTCGTTCTCTTTAGTGTAGGTTTTAATCAAATATTCTAATAAAGCGATTGGCTTTTGAGTAGGATGTAAACGATTTAAATTATTTAATTCACCAACTCTATTATTGAATGTTAATAAATTTTTTGGGTATCTAAGATTTTCATTATGATTTTTTGATGGCATAAATTTTCCACTTGCTATGGCTTGAATATTATCATTTTTTATAGAAGTTGATTCGTATCTTGGTCTTTTATTTTCTTCTTTAGCTGTTTCCATTATCGGATAATAATTTATTTTATTTTTACCAAACACACTTATATTTTCAGTTTGCCCTAAAGGTCTATATTTACATACTGTAAAAATTCCACCGTTTTCTTTATTCCATATCCAATCATACTTAAAGTTCTTGATATTGCTCATTCTTAAATAACTACTAAACGGCTCTGACCCAAAAAGACAAATAGCACCATTATCTTTAATAATTCTATTCAGTTGTTCCCACATCTTGTCAAAAGGGATAACTGAATCCCATTTACAAGAAGTAGTTCCGTAGGGCGGGTCGGTTAAAATCATATCAATACTTTTATCGGGTATATTCTGCAATAGTTCCAAACAGTCGCCGTGCAATAATTCCATAGACTACCACCTGCCCCGTAAAATAAGCCATGCAATGCGACAGCGGCTTTTTAGGTTTAAGCCGTTTATTTCTGATTTTAGACTTTTGTATACTTCTCTTGTATCTCGTCTTGCTAACTGCCGGATTTTTTTACTTGTTTTTCCGCTGCTCATGTTTACACCTCTTTATTTTCTCAGTTGTCAAATATTCTTTTACTACTGATTACATTAAATCAAACGGGCTGGCTGCTACGGGTTCCGGCGGCACGTTGGCTTTTGCTGCCGCCTCGTCCTCGCCGTAGAAGTCGCGGCGGTATTCCCATTTATTCAAAACGCCCGCGCTGATTTCCTGTAGCGCTGTCTGTTTTGCCTGCTGTATGTCTTTTCGTGTTTGGTCGTCGTTCCACTTGATTGTATAAAGTTCCTCGGTCTTGTGATTTGCTGCAGGTGCTCCCTTGATTCCGTACGCCTCGGCCATATATGCGAAAACTTCAGCGGTTTCCTCATACTTTGCGGCTATTTCGTCCTCGATTTTGTCTACGATTGCGAACAGTTCTTGTCGTCCTCCGCTGTACTGTGTGGCGGTCTGCTGTACGCTTTCGGCGTCGCTAACGGTTCCTTTGCCGACGTTCAATGTTAATTCAATACGCCTGAAAACCTGCTGTAAATATTCGTTCTGCGCTGTGGTTCGAAGTTCGGGACTGTACTCGTGTATTTTCTCGCCGTTAGCGCTGCCGTCCCCGTCGATTTTCTGAATAAGTTTATTTAATGATTTACTCAAAACTACGGTGTCGGTTTCGCCGTTCCTGCTGGTGCGTTTTGTGAACATGTCGCGGTCAGCAAAAATGCGCTTTTCGCCGGCCTCTTGTTCCCAATCCATGCGCGCAAACTGCCGGTCTGCTTTTTCAATTAAGTCTACGGCGTCGTTGATTAGCGCAACCGGTACGTTTGAACCGTCTATTTTGTTTGTTACGCTTGAGCGGTATTCAATAATCATAGGGCGGCCGCAATTATTCCACGTATATTCCGGCGTGATTTCTGCGGTCTGTTCGCATGATGTAAGCGGCACTTGCCGCAGGTTGCCGTCTGTGTTCTCGTATAGTTTGTTTGTTACTTTATGGCTGTTTCCGTCGAAGTCGTGTATTTCGCACAAAATAAACGATTTTTTTGTTTTAATCTGTTTAAGAATAATTGCGCCGGTTAATGTTCCGTCGAAGTCGTATTTTGTCGGTAGATAATTCCCCAGCGGTATAATTTCATACTGCAATTTATTAGCCGCATAAATAGGGCGGAGCAATCCTGCGCCCGTAAATATGATATATTCTACGACCTTGCCTATGTTAGCGTTAAGGTGTTTCATCGGCTTTTTTATTGCCTCGTTTTCTACGTCTAACCCTATTTCGCGCGTAACAAAATAATTTAGTCGCCCCGCAATCTGTGGCAATATTCCGCATGGTTTCGCATCTTCGTTCCACGGTGCGTTCCCGCTCATCATGTCCGCCCATAGCGTAATTTTTTTGAACATTTTTGATGATATATTTATATCTACGCCGGTTAAGTCCTCAATATTTTTTGTATGAAAATAATTTAATATGTTCATAAAAAATCCCCTTATCTTTTCAAACATTGTTTTTTACCTCTGCCTTTATAGTCATTTTTTTAGCACTTTTACGCGCCCGCATGTCGCCACGTGCGTTCGGTTGCATATCGTGTAAGCGCTAAAAAGTGGTCGGGCTGTCCCTCTGGATAACCCTCCATAATTTCGCCGGTGCGCTTGTCTATTTCGTGCTCGTATAATGTGAACTCGTCGGATGCATGCGGGCAGCGTACGGGGTCTATTACAATGGCGCGCAATCCTTGCAGCCACTTAAATCCCGCGTCTCGGCTGCCTTTACCTTTAATGGCTCCGCGTGTATTGCCTCCCCACTTGTGAAAGTCTGCAACGCTTTTCGGTTCGGCGCTGTCGGCTGTCTGTCTGTCCTCGTAAATGCTCATGCCGTGCGCCTCCATGTGTTCGGCTGTCTTTTTGAACGCCTCATCATTTCCATGCTTATACAAATATAATTCGTCCCAAATATATAGCGTTGCGGTCTTTGCGTCGTAGTGCATGGAGCCGTATGCGTACGGATCCGGATAATAGCCCCAGTCTATGCCTTGCAGCGTTTCGTCCCAGCTTTGTATTTCATCGGCAGTAATTTCGCGCAAAACAATATTTTCAAAAATCTGCTGTCCGGTTCCGGTTGCTTTGCCCAGGTAAATATTTTCGTAGCTGCGCTTATTGTTTTTCTTTGTTTGCTCTATATCGTGTAAAATTGCGTCGCCCAGCCAATCTTTGGGAATGTCTAAAAATGTAGTATGTACAATCATTCGGCGCGGGTCGTCTTGCTTTGCCTCCGCGTTGCACCAATGCCGCACGGCGCTTGGCGGGTTGTAACTCTCAAAGATATAGAATGTATCGCCGCCGCGTAATGCTGAGATTTTGACATTTTGCAGGTCGGTCGGGTCGACTTCGGTTTTTTCCTCAATCCATAAAATGCCTATATAGCCGTTACTAACTTTTAATGACTTCAATTTCTCCGGGTCATCAAGCCCTGCAAATATAATCTGTTGCTGACGTCCGTCTTTTCGTACGTAGATAATAGGCAGCGCAGCTGTTCGGCTTTTCGGTATTTTAAAACCCGCCGTTTTGCCGTTGCTGCGCCTCATGTGTAATTTATCAATAGCCCACACAATTTGTTCAAATACTGAAAGGCGCAGGCTCTTGCTGTATCTGCGTAAAATTAGCGCGTTTAATTTCGGGAATAATACAATCAGTAAAACAATGCAAATACTAATAAATGAACTCTTACAGCTCGCGCGTCCGCCAGGAAAAGTCCAGCGCTCTTTTGTGTGATTCATTATAGATTTGAACGCGCGATTATATACCGGCGCGAATAGTTCCGCGGAGTTTATATTCATTCGTCGCCCTCTGCGGTTGCTGGGTCTACCGGTTCAGCGTCCGGCGTGTCGCAGATTACGTTAATGTTGTTATCCTCTGCGCTTTCGTCTGCCTCCAGCTTTTCGTC
>JAEDDH010000063.1 GCA_016293845.1 Bacteroidales bacterium
AGTCAACCTCTTTTTGTTCTTTTTGCAACTTTTTTTATTTTTAAATCCTTTGTTAATTACTTAACCTCCTTTGTTAATTACTTAACCCACTTATTTAAGCATTTAATTGTTTTCGTTGTTAAATTAACTGTTAGCGTCATATTTTGTCGAATGCCCTTATTTTGCCCTACAACGCCCTGTAAGACACGTTCTTAGTTTGTAGGTATCCTTATACCCTAAATGACAAAAAACGCTTATACGCCGTCTACGGGCAAATAAACGGCATATGCATTGTTTTCGCCCGCTCCGAGCGGGAATGAATGTGACATAAATGTCAACCAATACCATCGTGATTTTTTAAATTAACTATTAGCTTGTCGGGTCAAATATATTTAACTTTTTTTCTTTTTAAATGGCTTGTTTTATCGTATTTTTCCTATAAATACAACATACATTGTGCAAAATAGTAAAACAGCCCAAGTTTTCTTGGTTCGTTTTTTTATTTTGGCATCCCCTGCTCCTTACATATTTCAGATTTTATTTATCGTTTTCTGTTAACCCGCTCCAAATGTTTGCAAATAGGACTTGTTTGTTGTTAAATTAGCTTTTTCCCATTAAAAAAATTATTCTTTTTGCATCACACAAAGCAACGCTTAAATTTAAAAACACTAATAAAAGTTATATGTATTATTTATTTTGATTGTTTTTCTGCATTTAAATGATAAAAAAGTTATGTTTAAATTTCTGCTTTTTTCTGCATTTTTCAACAGATTTTTATTTTTTTTTACTGCAAAAAACCTGAGCGGGAAATGCAGATTTATAAACATTTTTAATGCTTAGAAGAACGAACATACAGCTTTTTAGTTGATTATCCCAACAAAAATATGTAAAATACCCCCCTAGACGCAAAAAGAACAGCCTTGCGGCTGTCCTGTGCTATGCAGTTTCTTCTTGCTGTGCCTTAATCATTTTGTCCAAGGTGGGTCTGCTCACACCGATCCGCTTCGCCAGTTCGGCTTTGGTTAGTTCTCTGCGCTGGTACTGCTTATACAATTCTTTAAATCGTGCATCAGCTTCTATCGGCTTGCGCCCTTTGTATTTACCTGCGTCCTTTGCAATCTTGATACCTTCGCGCTGACGTTCCAATAAATTTTGTCGTTCAAACTCGTTGATCGCGCCGATCATGGTCAGCATCAGTTTTCCGGTTGCAGTACTGGTGTCTATGTTTTCCTTGTTCGACACCAACGTAACCCCCTTTTTTTCCAGTAGTTCCACTATGTCCAACAGATCGCGCGTGCTGCGTGCTAATCGACTAAAATCATGTACATATACTGTATCCCCTGCACGTACATAATCTAACATTGCTGCCAGTTGCGGTCTATTTGCATCTTTTGCTGACACCTTCTCACAAAACCATCGGTCAATCTTGTATCCCTGCATTGCTTCCCTCTGCCGTGCATCGTTCTGTTCCACGGTCGATACTCTGATGTATGCTATTTTTTCGCCCATTTTTTAAAACATCCTTCCTTTTTTGATGTTTCTATCTTATCACTAAGTAAAAATAAAGTCAATAACTTTCTTTACGTTTTGTAAAATAATTCAAAAATCAATTCTAAATTTACATATTATTACCTGCTTTATTTGTAAATCTAAAGTGTACCCTATTTTTACATAACATCCGCTATCCCGCTTACATCCTGCTCTCCGCTTGCGGCGGCAAAAAGCAAGTCCTGTACAGCCGGAAGCCCTTGTTGCAGCGTTAAACCCGCTATGTGCCTGTTATCCGGTATGGTTACTGCATTTATATTGTGCGCTTGCAATAGCCGCAAGTAGCGGTTAAACGTGCCTTTGCTGCACACACCGTCAGCAATCAGCTTGTCGCGTGCTTTGTAAACGCTGCTATACTGCCTAGCAATTGTATCAATCAATAACTTTAGCTTGTCCTTTGTTCTGCCTGTGCAGTCCATCCCCGCAACCATATCCAGTGCCACACTGTGCCGCCTGTATTCTGCATACTTCGTCACGTTGTCCAATGCGCGTGCAACTGTGTTCAATGCAATATCATCCCGCAAATAATGCGGTAAATGCTTTGTGTCCATGTCATACTTAACTTTTAAGTAGTCTGTCCGTCGCTTTTTGCACTGCACTTCCAAGCGCAAAATGTTATGTGCCTGCGCTATTATAGCGTCCGTTATAGTCGGGTCTGTACGCTGTTGCGCCCTTAATTCATTTGCTTTATCGTAAAAATTTATAGTGGTGCTGTTGCCGGTTAGGTATACTGATCCCGTTCGATAACTGTAATTCCGTTGGGCATTATATGGTATATGCAGGTGGGGCGGCATATCGCCCTTGCGGAGCAAATGCAAATATTCTCGCACATATGGCGTGCACACATTGATGCAATAGTCGATGCGGTTGACCCGCCAATCTGTGAAAAGCGGCAGACCTTTACATAACCCCTGTATCGCAGTATCAAACGCATTTTGTACGTCAAAATAGTCAGCCGACTGGTAAACAACAATCCTGTTTTCCTGTTCGATTAATCTTTTAAAATTTATGCGGCAGGTCATATAATAGCTGTAATATGTACATTTTTTTATGCTGTACGCGGTCAACAATACCCCACTTGCGCGGTGTGTGGCGTTGTGATAGGTGCCGTCCTGTTGGTGGCAGACTGTGCCTTGTAGCCCTGTAAAGGCGGCGTACTGTTCACGGGTCAAAAACGTCGATAAAGTTGCGGTATGCACCATTTTTGTTAAATCCCTTTTTCGTTAATTTCTAAAATTAAAATCCTGTAAAATAGCCCAAGAAAACTTGTGCTGAAATGTTATTTCTATTCTTTTTTTACGGCGCGATTCTGCGCTTATTTAATCGGGCAAATGTCTAAAAAAGTTCTGATTTGTAGAGCTGTCGGGCTTCTTCTGCATCCATATTATCTAAAATAGCTGTTAATGCATCAACCGCAGCTTCAATATCATTCTGTTTGTAATCTAGTTGTTTTAATGTGGCAATCATATACCCTTGGATAATGCTGTTAAACATCCCAGTATCAGCCATGGCGTTTATTTCGTCCTCGGTTGCGCTCATCATTTTTAAAAATACATCCTGCTTCATAGTTAATTCATCCTTTCGTGTTTGTTTTCAGCTTTAACCCGCTTTTTGCGGTGCATACTGCGCGGTCAACCTTGCGGTTAACCGGTTTTTTCGCTACGTGCTCCGCTCCCGCTCCGCACATTTATTTTTAATTTTTATTCTACTTATTTAAGTGTTTTATGCATCTAAACGAATTATTTGCAACTTTACAGCTTTCTTGCCGAAGGCAAAACAGGCTTAGATTCTGATTCTTTTTGGGCAAAGTACCTCCCTGCAAAACAAGGTGGTACTTTAAAAAAAACAGGCTTGAGTTCCTCATCTCCCGTATAAAGCTGCCAATGCATCCCTCAGTGCCGTCCCTGAGTTCTCCTGCATCAGCCCTCCACGCCGGACATCCTCCGTTATGGTTGTTTGACCGGTCATATCAGCCGGTTTACGTCTAAGCGGCAACTTATCCGCGCACACTCTCTGACTTGGCTGTGCGATACCATCCATTTATACCCCGCCGATCAAGGCGGCTTGTACTATATTCAGTTGTGCAAATAGCAATAAAAAAGGCATCCATACCCTTTGCATGGACACCAATAAATACAATTTCTTGTAAACCACTTGAAATCTAAACAGATTTCGGATATACTTACTAAAGAAAGATGTATCTTTTGTAGTCTCGTTACAAAAGGTATGTGCCTCGTACGGGTTGCCGCCTGTACGGGGCTTTTTTCTTTTTTAACACATTAAAATTATAAGACATCCGACCACCAAAAGTCAACCTCTTTTTGTTCTTTTTGCAACTTTTTTTATTTTTAAATCCTTTGTTA
>JAEDDH010000001.1 GCA_016293845.1 Bacteroidales bacterium
AGAGCACATCCCTTTTAAGGATGGGGTCCTGGGTTCGAGCCCCAGCTTGGTCACATAATTCTTAGGTCGACTAAGTAGCTCAGTTGGTAGAGCACATCCCTTTTAAGGATGGGGTCCTGGGTTCGAGCCCCAGCTTGGTCACATAATTCTTAGGTCGACTAAGTAGCTCAGTTGGTAGAGCACATCCCTTTTAAGGATGGGGTCCTGGGTTCGAGCCCCAGCTTGGTCACATAATTCTTAGGTCGACTAAGTAGCTCAGTTGGTAGAGCACATCCCTTTTAAGGATGGGGTCCTGGGTTCGAGCCCCAGCTTGGTCACAATAAATCCTCGGGGGCTTTGGTTCACGGGGATTTTTTTTTGATTTTATTTTTACTATATATATAAGGTGTATCTACAAAAAAATCTCGATTATGGACAAGGTGAATTTTAATTTTTCTGGTATTGATATACTGCGTCATCTGCTGCGTATCGGGCTTTCTGTGGCTGCTATTATTGGGGTGTGGCAATTTTATAAGCCTAAAGATTTTGCGCTTTCAACTGCATTGTGCATGCTTATCTATGTGTTTGTGAGCATGATAGTTGACGCGATTTTCAAAGTATTTACCAAGAAAAATAGTTTTATTTTATTCCCAATTCTTTTTTGGCTGTGTTGATATCAAGTCGTTGATTGCCTTTTATGGCTATTACAAAGGCATCGGGTATTTTTTTGCGTACTTCAGTTTGTATTTGAAGAATTTTTTGCATATCCTGTTCGCAGCCTACGGTGTATTTGTACATGCCGTCTATTTTAATTTCTTCAACGTTTTCTATTCCTCTAAAAATTTTGCTATTGAGCGGAATACGGTCGGCAGATGATTTTAACTGCACTTTGAGGCATATTTTCGACGCTTGGGCTGTATTATTCCCCGTATTGTTTGATGGTTTTGGCGTAACTGGTTGCGGGGTTGATACTTGTTGATTGTTGTGGTTAACTGGTTGTTGTTGAGATATTTCGCCTTTGGGGGCATTTTGCGATTGTGATGAATTGAGCCTTCCTGCCTCTAAATCTTCTTTGTATTGTCGGAATGCCCTAAAGATTGCAGATGCAATTATTGATTGCCAATAGTCAGTTGCCATATCTTTTTCTTCGTCGGGATTGCTGATAAAGCCACATTCTACTAAAACGCTCGGCATGGTGGCACGCCAAAGTACTGCAAAGTTTGCCTGCTTTACGCCAAGATCTTTGCGTCCGGTGCGGGTTTTAAATTGGTTTTGAATATATCCAGCAAGACATATACTCTGTTCGTGATGAGCATTTTGAAATAGCGAGGATGCAATATATTCGCTTTCGTAGTCGATGGTTTGATTGAGAATATCGCCGTATTTTGCCTCGTAGTTCTCTTCGTTTTTGATAACGGAGTTTTCGAGCATTGCCAATTCTAAGTTTTCTTGACTTCGTGCAAGTCCCGTTACGTAGGTGCATACACCTTTTATATTTTTATCTTTGCACGAATTGATATGGATAGAGATAAATACATCGGCATTTTCTTCGATGGCAATGTCGGTGCGAGTTTTGAGTTCTAAAAATTTATCGGTGGTGCGGGTGTAAACTACCTCTACGCCAGGAATTTTTTCTTCGATGTATTTGCCAAGCTTTAGAGTAATGGCGAGAGTGAGATTCTTTTCTTTGGTGCGTTTGCCTATTGCTCCAGGGTCTTTTCCTCCATGTCCTGCGTCGAGAACTATTTTTTTTACTAAATTGTTGGTTTCTTGTGCGTTAATATTGTTGTACGGGGTGCTGCAAATCATAAAAAATGCTAACATTGCTAAAAAAATCCGTGCTTTGTGGTTTTTTGTCATTAGAGTTCGTTATTTTTGTAGCCGTTTTTAAGCCGACATAGTTTGGTTTTTGAAAAATTCTTTAATTTTGCCCTCTGTTTTAAAAAGGATAGTGCAAAATTAAAACTATTAACGTTTAATTTGAACAATATTTGTGCAAAAAATTATAAACATAGTCATTCTTTTGCTGTTGGCAGGTCAAGTGTTTGCACAACAGCAAGATACAATCCCTGATATTAATAAAGATACATCTGCGGTAATGTTGTCGGATAGCCTTTCGCTGCCCGGCGATTCTACAATGGTGACGGTTGATTCGGTAAAATTGAAGCGTCCTCGTTCGGTTGTTGACATTCCTATTGAGTATGAATGCGACGATTCGCTTATGGTTTCGCTCGAAACCAAAAATGTGTATATGTACGGATCTACCAAGGTAAAAAGCGGTACAATGAATCTTGAATCAGACCGTATGCAGATAGAAATGGAAACCAATATAGTTTATTCAGAAGGTACTGAAGACCCTGAAACCCACGAACTTATAGGGACTCCTGTTTTTAAGGATAATAAAGACGAGTTTACCGCAAAAACTATCAAATATAATTTTAAAACCAAGGAAGGCTATGTGTGTGAGGTAAATACCGAACAGCAAAACGGCTATTTGTATGGTGCGCAAACCAGAATACACGCAAATCGTGAAATTCACCTCAAAAACGGTAGATACACCACTTGCGATTTAGAGCACCCTCACTTTTATTTTGAGCTAACGAGGGCAAAATTTATTCCAGATGACAAAATTATTGCAGGACCATCGTTTCTTGTGCTTTTGGATGTGCCTGTATATATATTAGGTATCCCTTTTGGAATTTTCCCCGCTTCAAAACGCCGTTGTTCGGGAATCGTGGTGCCAAAATATGGCGAAGAAAGCCGCCGTGGTCTTTATCTTCAAGATGGTGGATATTACTTTGCCATAAGCGATTACGCCGATTTGCAACTGCTTGGTAGTATTTATACTTACGGTGGCTGGGGCGCTAAGGTGGTGAGCAAGTTTAAAATAAGATATAAGTTTTCGGGAAACTTGAATTTCTCGTATTCAAAGAATAATTCGGGTATGCGCGAATTTGCTAATATAAAGGGTGCAAATAGCGAGGTAACTTACTCATCGTTAAACTCTTACTCGTTGACCTTCAATTTTAACCAAGACCCAAAAGCAAATCCCAATAGTAATTTTGGAGCCAACGTTTCGTATCAAAAATCTCGTTACGATTTGCAAAACTCCACTCATTTGTCTGATATTACCCGAAACACCACACAATCAAGTATAAATTATTCTACCACAATGTTTAAGGTTGTGCAGTTTAGTGCAAACTCAAACATGACCCAAAACTTCGCTGACTCTTCTATTTCATTTACATTCCCCACTATAGCATTGTCGGTTTCTAAGTTTTTCCCCTTTAAACGCAAAGTGCAAGTGGGCAAACAAAAATGGTACGAAAAAATTGGATCTTCTTTCCAAGCCAACTTTACAAACAGCGTAGACCGTATTAACGATACATTGTTTATGAAAAGCGAAATGTTTGATAAAATGCGTTACGGTTTCGACTACTCTATTCCTCTCAGCACATCGTTCAACTTGTTGAAATATATCAATGTGTCGCCCTCTATTCAATATAAGGGACGTATTTATCCCAATTATGTGGTGCATTACATGAATCCGCAAATTTCGTTTGGCGATGCCAACAGCGAACAAGTTAAATATGGAGTGGATACGATTAACCAAGTGAAACACAATTTTGAATTTTCTACTTCAGTTAGCGCGTCTACAAAATTGTATGGTATATTTAATTTCAAGAATGCTAAACACATAAAGGCGTTTCGTCATGTGCTTACTCCTTCTATTGGTATGTCGTGGCGACCTGACTTTTCGGAACCGAGATGGGATTTTTATCGTGATGATCCTCTTGATACTGCAAATATTAGAAGGTATTCTATTTTTGAAAACGGTATTTATGGTTATCCTCCTGCAGGAAAATCGGCAGCTATCACCTTTGGTCTCGGCAACAATTTTGAAATGAAAGTTAAGACCAAGCGCGATACAGTGGAGGGTAAATATACCAAAATCAAATTGTTAGAGACTTTGAATTTTAGTGGATCTTACAACCTTGCAGCCGATTCGTGCAAGTTGAGCAATATTTCTATCAGTGCGGGCACACGTCTGTTCGACAAAGTGAGCGTTACCATGAGCGGTTCTATAGACCCCTATCAACTTGATTCTGCTGGCCGACGCACTCGTTTTTATTTGTTTAAAGAAACCAACGGTCGTCGTTGGGGACGGTTGACAGCTGCTTCGATTTCAACTTCGTATGCTATCGACAATAATACTTTTTCAAAGGATAAGAAAGAACAGAGCGATAGCGAAAAACACAACTACGGTTCGGCAGATTACGACGACGAAGCCGAAGTGGATGAATTTGGAAATATTGTCGCTACCGCCGAAGAGGTAGAAGAGCGTCGCCGCGAACGCGAAGAGCACCGTAAACGCGATGATGGAGAATATAGTTATTATAGCGTTCCATGGTCGTTGTCAGGCGGTTACACTTTTTCATATTCGCACCCCGGAAGACAAGCTGCTGTTATTCGTCAGATGGTAAACCTTTCGGGTTCGGTTACTTTTACCGACAAATGGCGCATGAGCATGTCTTCGGGTTTTGATATTCAAGAAGGTAAGTTTTCCACATCGTCGCTTTCGGTAACTCGCGATTTGCACTGTTTTAGTTTGAGTTTCTACATCATCCCGTTTGGTGTTTATAAGAGCTACAACTTTACACTTTCGTTTGGATCGGCACTCTTCCAAGGTCTCGAATACAAACGCAATCAATCTTGGCGTGATAATTAGTTATGAAACTGCGTTTGTTTAATCCCGGATGCGAATTAGAGGTGGCCAACGGGTCGCCTTATTTTCAACTGCCCAAATATCCCGCTATGATTGAAGACGATTTGGCGGTGTTGCCTATGTTTTTTAGCAATAATGGCGACTATGTGGTTGTAAATAAAATTCCCAACGAGGATTTTATCTCTTTTTGGAAACAGTATTATAACGTATGTTTTGTAAACTCAGATAGTTGCAATAGTCTTAATGATGTGCGTTTTGATGGCTTTGCACCGTGGGGCGTTTCGCCAAGAGCGTGGTATATAGCCGAAAAGTTTAAGGCAAATTTTTCCGAAAATTTTAATTTTGGTTTTCGTAAGCAACAAAATATGCTTTTCAACCGTAAATCTTCGGCAGAATTGTTACGCATTTTTGTGGGAAAAAGCAATAATTCTGATATCTATCCCACTCACGAGCAGTTGCCTTTTGTGGCAGAAAGCACAAAACAAGCTTTAGATTTTTTTGATTTTGCTGCCAAAAAGTTTGGCGGAGTGGTATTTAAGGCATTGTATAGCAGTAGTGGTCGCGGAGTTAGAATATTTAGACGCAACGAATTGAGTGATAATATTTTGCAATGGACCAACTTCGCTATAAAATCATTTGGTGGTGTGGAATGTGAACCTTTGTTTAATAAACTTCGCGATTTTTCTGCTCATTTTGATATTGTGGAGCATAAACCTGTATTTAAGGGTTTTTCGCGATTTGTTACCACTGAGAGTGGTTTCTATAAGTGTAGCAAGGTGAAGATTTTTAGCGATATAGAGTTTTTTGACAAAGATGTTACTAACGATTTTGTTAGTAAAATGAAGTTGTCGCTTTTGCATAGTCCTTATTGTGAGCTTTTCAACGGACCTTTGGGAATTGATTGTATGATTTATTCCGAAATAGATGGCGCGTTGAAGATAAATCCCTGTGTAGAAGTTAATTGCCGACACAGCATGGGACGACTTGCAATGGAGATTGAAAACCTTGTTTCTGATGAATCCGAAGCCGATTTTTATGTTTTACAAGATTCTGAAATAGAGCAATTTATACAGCAAAAACCTATAATGAAAAACGGAAAACTTGTTTCTGGATTTTTGCGAATGACTCCCGATAATACTCAGCGTTTTACAGCTGGCATTTTGGCTAAGCCTTTGAAATAATATCAATCATAGTATCAATAAGATACGCTGTGGCAGCATTGATGTTGTCGATACGGTTTCCCGAAAAATGCAGTTTTTTTGCAATTGTTTTACCTCCTTTTGTGGCAAATCCAAAACAAATTGTGCCAACGGGAATATCCTCTGTGCCACCTCCAGGACCAGCACATCCTGATACAGAGGCTGCAAAATCGGTGTTGAATAGTTTTAAAGCCCCTTCTGCCATTTCGGTTACGGTTTCGAGACTTACGGCTGTATAGGTTTCTAATGTTTGCAATGAAACTCCGAGCAGATTATGTTTGGCTTCGTTGCAGTAGGTAACGGCTGCTCCTTTAAAAACATCGCTGCATCCGGGTATGCGGGTTAAATTGGCAGAAATATTTCCCCCTGTGCAACTTTCTGCTGTACAGAATGTTGCGTTTCTATTTCGCAACAGTTCTATTAATTTTTCAAAAGAGTTCATTGCTCGTTTTTGTTTTTCTTGTTCTTTTTCTGCGATTTGTCTTTGCCGCCAAATACCGAGAAGTTGATGTATTTTTTGGGGTTCTTTTCAAATTCGGCTAAAATCTTATCGAGTTGTGTGCTTGCACGTTCAAGACTATTGTAAACGCTATCGCTCTTGATAATTTTCGACACGCTGCCATCGCCATTGTTGATATTATTGAGCAAGGTGTTAAGTTGTTCAAGTGATTGTTGTGCATCTACAATTGCCTGATTTAGATTTAGTTGCGCAAGAGTATCGCTCAACGAAGCAAAATTGTTGATTGCACGGTTGATATTGTCGGAGTTTTGTCCCACGGTTTTGCTCAGTTTTGTAATGTTTTGCATCACGCTGTCTATTCTGTGCGAATTTTGGCTAAGATGTGCGGTGAGATTTCGCAAATTGCCGAGACTTGCGCCTATGTTGTTGCGGTTTTGCTCGTTGAAAAGCATGTTGAGCGAATGCATCACCGAATCAGATGCCGATAGAAAACCCACAAGGTCGTCTTTCATCGGTAGCACAAGTTCTAACATCTGGTCTAAGATGCCGCCTTCGCGCGATGATTTTAAGGTGTCGCCGTTTTCGTGATAGCCGCCGTATTTTTTGGGACAGATGATTTCGATACCTTTTGTGCCCATAATATCCATATTGACGATTCTTGCGGTTGTGCCTTTGGGGATGTCAAAGTCGTTCATGATGCGCAATCTAACTGCGATGCTCATTTTGTCGTCGTCGGCAAAATCCATTGAAGATACTTTTCCAATTTTAAAACCGCTGAGTGTTACAGGGTTAGATTCTTGTAAGCCGTCTATTTTGTCGTAAATTGCGATGTATTCGTTTTCGGTTGAGAATAGGTTTTCGCCTTTGAGAAAACTCAATCCCCAAACAAGCAGGGCAAGCGAAATCACTGCTACAATGCCGATTTTTATGAGTGTTCTTTTTTCCATTTCGTTTTTTTTGCTTACAAATTTATTAAAAAAAGATATAACTGCCTAAAATCTTGCTTTAAAAAATCCAAAATAATAAAAAAAACGGTTGCAGAACAATCGGCAACCGTTAAAAAATCAAGTGTCTGTATCTTATTGTATGTTTATTCCTTTGCTGTAAACTTCCATTGCTTGTTCGCTCATGCCCATCGACGAGAATCCACCGTCGTTGTAGAGGTTTTGCATTGTAACGCGTTTTGTAAGGTCAGAAAACATTGCTACACAATAGTTTGCGCAGTCGTCGGCAGTTGCGTTGCCAAGTGGTGATGTCTTGTCGGCATAGTCGAAAAGTTTGTCAATACCTTCCACACCGCTTCCTGCAGTGGTGAGTACAGGCGATTGCGATATTGTGTTGATTCTTACTTTGCGGTCGCGACCGTAAATGTAACCAAAGCTACGTGCAATTGATTCCAAAAGTGCTTTAGCATCCGCCATGTCGCAATATTTGTAGAAAATACGCTGTCCGGCGATGTACGAAAGGGCTACAATTGAACCCCATTCTTTGATGGCGTCGAGTTTGTAAGCCACTTGAAGCACTTTGTGAAACGACCATGCCGAGATATCTAATGATTTTTGGTAGAAACCGTAATCGATATTGTCGTAGGTGCGTCCCTTGCGTATGTTCATCGACATTCCTATCGCGTGGAGAACAAAATCTATTTTGCCTCCGAATTTTTCCATAGTGCGTTTAAATACGTTTTCGAGTTCTTCAACGCTTGTTGCATCGGCTGGGATAATTTCTGTGCCGCATTTTTCTGCAAGTTCGTTGAGTGTGCCTAAGCGCAATGCAACTGGAGTGTTAGACAATGTGAACTCCGCACCTTCTTCGTGGCAGCGTTCTGCAACGTGCCAAGCAATTGATTTGCTGTCTAATGCACCGAATATGATGCCCTTTTTACCTTTTAATAAATTGTACATATTTATTTCCTTTTTTTCGGGGGCGAAATTATATATTTTTTTCTCCTTGTTTTTTATTTGAATGTTTCTCTTATGTTGTTTTTGTGATAATGTTTACTTTTGTTTAACTTTGCCACAAAATTAAAATTGCATTATTTTGAAATTAGAATGGTTTATAGCCCGCAGAATTTCGGGCAAGACATATAATAAAGGTGTATCTTCCACTGTTGTGAAGATTGCTGTAGCCGCTGTAGCACTGAGTGTTGCTGTTATGATTGTATCTATGTCGGTGATTATCGGGTTCAAAAACGAAATTATGGACAAGGTGGTGGGCTTTGGCTCGTGTGTTAATATTGTTAACCGCGAAACTGGCGGCAATTACGAAACTATGCCTATCAGTTCTGAACAAGATTTTTTCCCGTCAATCGAAAACGAACAGGGTATCAATCATATACAACGTTATGTGATGAAACCGGCTATTTTAAAATCGGGTGCAGATATTCTTGGTGTTATTATAAAAGGTGTGGGTGGTGAATACGACTTTAAGTTTTTTGAAGATAACATGGTGGAAGGTTGCGCTCCTAAGATTATTGCCGGACAGAAAACTGATTCGATGCTTATTTCTAAGCGTATGGCTGATTTGCTTAACCTTAAACTTGGCGATAAGGTTGTTGCCTATTTTGTGCAAGACCCTCCTCGTATGCGCAAATACACAGTTTCGGGTATTTATCAAACGGGTCTTGAAGATTACGATAAACTGTTTTGCTTTACTGATATGACTGATATTCAAAAAATTAACGGTTGGAACGATAATCAAATATCAGGCTTTGAGGTGATGATTGATGATTTTAGTAAACTTGAAGATATGTCATCTCTTGTGCGCGAATATGCTGGATACCAAATCTCCGAAGATGGAGCCATGCTACGTGTTACAAATGTTAAGGATAATAATCGTCAACTATTTGATTGGATTACACTTACCGAAATGAATGTGTATGTGATTCTTGCTATTATGTTTTTTGTAGCGTTTGTAAACATGTCTACCGCAATGCTGATTATTATTTTTGAACGAGCCGCAATGATAGGCATAATGAAAGCGGTTGGCAGTTGCAACTGGCTGATTCGCAAGATATTTATTATTCAGTCGGCACATATAACAAGCAGGGGAGTGGTAATCGGCAATATTGTGGCGGCTGTGTTGATTCTTTTAGAACAATATTTTCATTTAGTGGGTCTCGACCCTGCTTCGTATTATGTCGACCATGTGCCTGCCGAATTTCAACTTTGGTATTTTGTTGCCATTGATTTGGGTACTTTGTTGGTAATGAGCATTATGCTTGTGTTGCCGAGTATGGCAATAAGCAAAATGGAACCTGCAAAAGTGGTTAATTTTAGGTAATAGAATTAAAGCGTATTTTCTGGCATAAGCATTTTGTTGCCGAGTTCGATACCCCAAAGCGAAATGTCGTCGCGCTGTTCTTCAAGACCTTGCCAATGGTTTATAATCTCTTCGATAAAGCGTTTTTGATCGGCGATTTTTTCTGTTGATGTGTAGTTTAGCACCAATTTGAGTCTTTTAGTGCCGAATCGTTTTCTCAAAAGATTGTTTTGGTCTTTGATTCCATCTGTAGATAGGTAAATGCGGTCGCCGATGTTGAGATTATAGTCGTAATCCTCAAAAAAGAAAACATCAGAATATGCCTGTCCACCAATGCCTCGACGGTCTGAAGGAATAGCCTCCACTTCTGTGGTGCCTTTGCGGAGAATGTAAACGGGCTGTTTAGCTCCTGCAAATTTAAGTTCGTAATCGTGATCGTTGTCAAAAACACGTTTAAAACGGCAGATGGCAATATCCATTCCGTCGGTGTTTTCGGTGGTATCTTGTTTTAGAGCCGCCACAATTTTGTCGTTCATGGCTTCGAGTATTACCGACGGACGGTCTATTTTGTTTTCGGTGATAAGTTCGCCGAGCAATCTTACACCAATCATACTCATAAACGCACCGGGCACGCCATGACCTGTGCAGTCGCCCATAACGGCAAAAATGTATTGATCAGTAACTGCAAACCAATAAAAATCGCCCGAAACAATATCTTTGGGACGGTAGATAACAAAATTTTCAAAAAAATTCTTCATCTGTTTTTCGCTTGGCAACAGAGCCTCTTGGATAGTCTGTGCATAGCGAATACTGTCGGTGATATAGATGTTCTTTTTGGTAATCAGCTTGTTGCGGAGTTCAAGCTCTTCGTTGTTGGTTTTCAACATTCGTGCTTGAAGTTCAAGTTTTTTGTGTTGTTCGGTTAGCACATCGTTTTGCTCTTTCATCGCCGCTTGTTGCACTTCAAGCTGAGCCGTAATGATAGAGAGCATTTCGTTTTGCATCTGCATTTCGCGCTGCTGATTGTCGATTTTGTTGGTAGCAGATTTCAGTTCGGTAATGTCGCTCAGAAAGCCAGATACAAGGTTTTTGGATTTTAGTTTTGCCAATGTAATGTGAAACCAATACGTTTTGCCGCCAACTTTAAACGATTTTTCGATGTGTTGAGATTCGCCTGTGGCAAAACATTCGTTGAGCTTGCCCACAGCGGCATCATCGGCTAAAAACAAGGCAAGTGCCCTATTGTGGTTGATATTGGTGAGATACGATACCTGTTCAGCGTTGGTCCAATACAATTGATGGTTGCCGTCTAATATAAATAACGGAATTTCAGCCGATTGCATTAGTTCCGAAAAAATATGGTTGCTTTTAAGATAATGGTATATCTTGATGGTGGTAACTATGGTAACGGATAGTATCAGCAATACCACTATGTCGGTTATTAAAGCGTATTTTGTTTGATATCTAAATTGAAAGAAAGAAATAATTCCGTAACTATCTGAATCTATGTACATTTGATGCTCTTGCAACACAAAAAGTGTGTATGGCAGCAGCAACGCAACCGTCAATGCAATCGAGAGCAGTATTAGAGCCTTTACTCCCGATTTGGTAATATGGTACTTTAATTTTTTTGCCATTTTTTGTGTTGCAAGGTTAATTATTTACTTTTCAGCTATTAAGCGTTATTGTTTCCACGGCTGCAAAATTGTAGAATTTGGCGAGCCTGAATATTTTTTTGTAGGTGGATTCAGCAAAATTGGGTGACGGCTTTTGTCCATAATAAATTTAGCCACCGAATCGCACCACATAAATGCAGATTCGGGTTTTGGGTGGGCTCCATCGGTATATCGCTTGTATTTCAAGTTTTTAGACGGATAATACTGACGGCTGCCTACGTTGGCAAGTATCATTTCGTTTATGCCTGTATCTTCTTTCCAGTTGGGAGGTCCAACCCACACAAACGGAATTGTATCTATCTGTTCTATAATGTGTTTTACGTATGGGGTGCGTTTTGTGATAATATCGCGGACAAAAAGTTCGTTGGCACCTAATATTATAATTACGTAAGTTGGGTTAAATTTGTTGATAAAATGTTTTAGAGTGTCGGTGGTGCCATACCATTCGCTTTGCGAACTATACCAAATTACCGATTGCATTTGATGACCGTTTTCGGCACAATAGTCTCGCAAACGCCAACGAAACTGCTCTAACATGCTGTCGCCAATCAAGAGTATTGTTTGACTTGTGCTGTCAATGCCTGTTTGAGGTGTGTATTCCGAAGTGTACATTTCGGTAGTGTACACAGGCGTGGTGTCGCCGCAGAGAAATTTTTTGATGTCAGATTGTTTGAGCTCTGCACCTGCTACTTCTACTGGGCTGCTACTAAATGAGTAAGCCGCTAATATTGCGGTTGTTGCAGCTAAAATGGTTATAAATTTCCAAATTGGTTTCATGGTTATTTATTTTTCTTTTGGGCAAACATCCATTGCAATGTTGACGGCATGTTATATACTTGATTCCAAATAAGATGACCTTTGCCTGTGAGTTCTGTGTAATCAATTTTGTTGCCTCCGCATTTGTGAATAGCGATGGTCATATTGCGGGTGCGGGTAACTTTTACAAGTTTGTCGGTAGATCCGTGGAAAGTCTTGATTGGCATATCTTTAAGAATGCATGCCATATTGAGGTCGGCACCTCCGCAGATTGGCACTGCAGCGGCAAACTTTTGTGGATAACGCGAAATCAAATCCCAAGTGCCGAATCCGCCCATCGACATGCCAGTAATATAAAGACGCGAGGTGTCGCCGTTGACTGCAGCTACAATACTGTCTAACAATTGATTAGCTGCATTAAGATAAACCGAAATGGTATCGGGCATGGTGTGCGATGGAAGAGTCCAATCGGTTTCGCACCAACGGAAATTCTCAGCGCACTGAGGCAGAATTACATAGCAAGGATACTTTTGAGAGAAATTACTGTTTCCAAAAACTTTATCCATGTAGGTAAGCTGAGTTTCGTTGTCGTTGCCACGTTCGCCCGCTCCATGCAAAAAAAGCACCACGGGATATTGTTTAGTGGTGTCAATATTTTGCGGTTTTAAAAGACGGTATGGCAAGACAGTTCCACAAGTGTCGGTATAATAGCACTTTTCAAACTGACTGCGAAGTTGCTCGTTGGTCTGCTGTGCAAAAGTAGAGCACATTGCCACTGCCATTATTAATGCTACAAATATCTTTTTCATCTTTCGTTTTTCTTTTAATTGATGCAAATATAGTTCTCTTTTTGATAAAAATCGATAAGTTTAACAATTTTTATTTCACAAACCACACCTTATATATAATATAGCATTTTTTTGTGCAATCGGACGGCTTATGTAATGCGCTTATTATCAATATTATAATTAATTATTTAATTAGCTCTTGCATTTCTCGAAAAAAAAATAAACTTTGCGTTAATTTTATTACAAAAAAATTTGCATACAATCAGAAATATTTAATATTTTTGAATTGTTATTATAAGGTATGTCGGGTAGGAAAAATACTTTTTTTTATTCCGTGTAACATATTGATAATAAATGATTTGTAAAAATTATTGCAATTTAAGGTCTAAAAAAGGGCTTTTGGAGTGAAAATTGGTTTGATTATTGAATAACTACAATAAAAATAAATACGAGATGGAAAGCGTAAACACAAATAAGCGAAGAGCCACCGACAATGTGTGTATTTCGTACACAGGTTTGTTCGATTCTGAAATCCTAACCATTTTGGCTCAGGGTATAGAGGGTACGCTGACATCTAATGATAAGGTTACCAAAAAAGTTTTCAAAATATTTTTGGAACTTGCGCAGAACATATCGCAGTATAGCCTTGAACGCGAGACAAACTCTTCGGGCGAATCGATGGGTGTTGGCACTATGCTTATTAAGGAATACGATGATTATTTTCAGTTCTCTACCGGTAACAAAACCACCATGGAGAGCATTATCCCCGTTATCGAGAAATGCGACAACATTAACTCCATGACACGAGACAAACTCCGCGAATACCGACGTTTGCAACGCAACATGCCGGCAAGTCAAAAAGGAGGCGGAAATATCGGCTTAATTCAAGTAGCCCTCACCGCCGACAATCCTATTGAATACGGAGTGGTAAAATGCGAAGACAACAATTATTTTTATATAGTCAGTGTTAAAATAAACAAATAATTTTCATGACCGTACAAATTGTTAAACAAAACGACAAACAAAATGAACGACATTCATATTAAAGGCGTACACGAAGCATTCTTCGTTCCCACGGTACACTTCGATTCCAAAACCGGAATCTGCGAGCTTGAGGGAGAATCATATTTGGAGGAGACCATAAAATTTTACACTCCGTTGTTTGCGTGGATCAAAGAATACACCGAAACAATAAAAGGTCCTCTTCATTTCAATTTTAAGCTGAGTTACTTTAACACAAGCAGTTCTAAATGTTTAGTTGACATTCTCGATATGCTTAAAAAGTATCAGAAAGAAGGCGGCGACGTGGAAGTTAACTGGTATTACGACGATTCGGAAGAGGAACTCGAAGAAGTTGAGGATTTTATACTCGAAACTGGATTGGATATTAACATTATTCCTATATCCGAAGAACAAAAATAATAAAAAAAGTACGCTGATATTTTAATATAATAGAAATTAAGTTTATATTTGCACTTGACCTAAAATTGACTTGGATATGGTAAAGAAAAAAGAGAAATACGATTTCAGCCTTTATGAGTATCATAATCTGATGAATCAAAATATATTGGTTTCGTACAAAGGACCAATTGACGAGAGGATTATGACCGTGATAGGAGAAAATATCCTCCTTGTTACCAACGATGGAGGCGACAAGGCCAAAAACAAGATTTTTAAAGTCTTTATGGAACTTGCTCAAAACGTTTGGTTGTATAGCGCTGAAAGTTGTAAGCTTGAAAACGGCAAGTCTGTGGGTTTAGGCACGCTTGTAGTGAGCGAATGTGGTGATTCTTACACATTTGTTACAGGTAATGTGGTAAACAATGCCGATGTGGTGCCAGTGATCGAAAAATGCGAGACTATCAACTCGCTCGACCGTGAAAGCCTACGCGAATACCGCCGCGAACAACGCCGACTTGCCAACGAGGGGAAACCCAACAGCGGCAACATTGGACTTATTCAAGTGGCATTAACCGCTGAAAGTCCGTTAGATATTGAACTCACACCGGTAAACGACGATGAATCTTTCTTGTCGATAGCCGTTAAGATATCGAAAGATAATTTTAGAAATAATTAATTGAAAAAGGAAAAATAATTGGTCACTTTAACAACATTCGAAAATGGAATTAGAAAATATTGAAATAGAGGGTTCGCACAAAAACTTTTTCACCCCGACTGTGAAATTCGATGCCCAAACAGGTATTTGTGAATTGTCAGGCGAATCGTTTTTGGAAGATACGGCGGAATTTTACAAACCCCTCGTAGACTGGCTTGTGGAATTTACCACAAAAATTAAACGCCCCATTGCTTTTATTATAAAGCTAACGTATTTTAATACAAGTACGTCGCGATGCATTTTGGACTTGCTCAACGTTCTTAAAGACTATGAGGACGATGGCGGCGAGGTAACAGTTAACTGGCATTACGACGAAAACGACTCTGATATGCAGGAGGATATCGAAGACTATATGATCGATACCGGATTGAATATCAATATTATACCATTCTAACCATCAGCCACGATGAATGATATCCATATCCAAGAGAGCCGTGACAGTTACATTATACCCGCGGTAGATTTTGTGGCTTCAACGGGTAAATGTATTATAAAAGGCGAATCGTTTTTGGAAGAAACTTCAAAGTTTTATACCGAACTCGTGGATTGGTTGAAGGATTATGTGAAGAATGCAAAAGAAATTGAATTTATCTTACAGCTCAAATATTTCAATACAAGCACTTCAAAATGGATTTTGAAAATGCTTAGCGTTTTGAAACAATTTGAACTGGATGGTGGAAAAGTAAAAGTTTTGTGGTATTATTATCAAGACGATGCCGATATGCGAGATGATATTAAAGACTATATCTACGGATCAAATTTAAATATCGACATGGTTCCGTTTTCAGACAATTAATTATTCCTTTTCGAAAATATCAGGCGTGAGGTCTGATTTAGCATCCGGAAGACCAAGCTGGATGCTTTTTTTTTGCTTGTTAACGTTTTTGTGCAAAGAAAATGTCCGTTTGTCCCCCTCCAAATGCTATTTATTTTGTTCTTTTGTGCATGTTTTAAATCTACTTTAAAAATTTTAATTTATGAAAAAACAGTTAATAACCACAGTTGCATTGGCGTTAACTCTTGCCGCTAATGCACAGACGCACGTAATGGATGTGCTTACCGCCAAACCCGGTGCTCCCGTGCAAAACACTATGTACGGCATTTTCTTTGAAGACATCAACTACGCCGCCGACGGTGGATTGTATGGCGAGTTGGTAAAAAACCGCTCGTTTGAGTTTCCTCAGAGCCTTATGGGATGGCAAACTACCGGCAAGGTGGAGGTGAAAAACGATGGTCCTTTCGACCGTTGTCCGCATTATGTAACTCTCTCGTATCCAGGACATCCCGAACGCCGCACGTCGCTCACCAACGAAGGATTTTTCGGTATTGGATTGCTCAAAGACGAAGAATATCGTTTTTCGGTTTATGCTAAAGCTACCGAGGGCGATGCCACTATCCGTGTGCAGCTGATCGACCAAAGCACTATGGAAGAACATCAGGAATTTGTTGAAAAAGAGATTGTTGTAAACTCTAAGGATTGGAAAAAATATCAAGTGATTTTAAAATCTCCCAAAACCGACAGCAATGCTCGTCTAAGAATTTTTCTCAAAGGCAATAAATCTGTTTGCTTGGAACACATAAGTCTCTTTCCTGTAAACACTTTCAAAAATCGCGAGAACGGTATGCGCCGCGACCTTGCTCAGGCTCTTGCCGATATGCATCCCGGTGTGTTGCGTTTCCCGGGCGGTTGCATTGTGGAGAGTTTTGAACTTGAAACCCGTTACCAATGGAAAAACACCGTTGGACCTGTTGAAAACCGTCCGCTCAACGATAACCGTTGGATTAGCACTTTTGATTATAAACTTTTCCCAGATTATTTTCAGAGCTACGGACTTGGATTCTTTGAGTATTTTCAACTTGCCGAAGATATTGGTGCTGAGCCGCTTCCTGTGTTGAACGTGGGAATGGCTTGTCAATTTCAAAATTGGAACGATGCTTCGGCTCATTGCCCCATCGACCAACTTGAACCATATATCCAAGACTGTCTCGACCTGATTGAGTTTGCCAACGGCGATAAAAATTCTACTTGGGGCAAGGTTCGCGCCGAAATGGGTCACCCCGCTCCGTTTAATCTTAAATTTATTGCAGTGGGCAACGAGCAGTGGGATACTCTTTATTTTCAGCGTCTTAAACCTTTTGTAAAGGCTATTCGCGAAAAATATCCCGAAATAAAAATCGTTGGTACATCGGGTCCTGATTCCGAAGGCGAGATGTACGAAAAAGGTTGGCAGGCTATGCGCGAACAGAAAGCCGACTTGGTTGACGAGCATTTTTACCGTCCCGAATCTTGGTTCCTCGACCCAAAAAATACTCTCCGCTACGAATCGTATAGCCGCAAAGGTCCGAAAGTGTTTGCTGGTGAATACGCTTGCCACGGTAAGGGTAAAAAATACAACCATTACGAAACTTCGCTTTACGAAGCTGCCTTTATGACTGATTTTGAGCGCAATGCCGACATTGTTCACATTACCGCATACGCACCTTTGTTTGCACATATCGACGGTTGGCAATGGCGTCCAGATTTGATTTGGTTCGACAATACAAGAATGTTTAAATCAGTAAGTTACTACGTGCAGCAGATGTACGCCACCAACAAGGGAACCAACTCTATCTCGCTTACAATGGATAAGAAACCAGTGGCAGGTCTTGAAGGTCAAGACGGACTTTTTGCAAGTGCTGTGGTTGACACCAAAGAGAATGTTGTGATTGTAAAAGTGATTAACACCAGCAAACAGGCTCAGGCTATTAAATTAAACCTCAATGGATTGAAAGGTAATCACGATGTTTCTACCATTACTCTCACCTGCGACGATTTGGATGCAGAAAACTCTCTCGACAATCCTACCCGCATTGTCCCGCAAAACGGAACTTTAAAAGCCTCAGGCGATAAAGTTTCTGTTATTGAGGACAAGTTAGATGCAATGACTTTTAGAATTTATAAGGTTAAAAAGTAGTAGTTAGTTATTATAGTTAGAAAGAAAACGCCGTCTGATATATTCAAACGGCGTTTTCTCTTTATAATTCTTTAATGCTATTTAGCCATTTTGTAGATATTTATCATATCTTGGCGGTTGAGCACTTTGAGGGCACCGATGGTTTGTGTGCCGTTGTTGCTGCATTTGTCGGCCATTCTTTCAATGTCTTTGTCGGAAATTTTTTTGCCGATGAGTTCGTGGATTGATGTGGGCATTCCAATTGAGTGGTAAAATTCTTCCATTGCTTTGATGCCTGCCTCGGCTGTGGCTTCTTGCGAATGAAAATCTTGTTCTACACCCATAACGTTTACGGCAAATAGTGCAAAACGTGCAATGTTTTCGTGCATTGTGTAACGCTCCCAACTGCCCCACATTGCTGCCAAACCTGCGTCGTGACTAACGTCGAACATTCCGCTGTGTTCGTGTTCAAGCATGTGTGTTGCCCAATCGCCCGATGTGCCGCAGCCTGTGAGATCGTTGTGAGCCACGCTGCCTGCCCTGTCGGTAACGCCGCACGCTGTTTGCCAAGCGGGGGAAAGTGTGTATGTAAGTTCTGGGTTCATTACGGCAAATATGCATCTTAACTCGTCTACGCAGTAGTCTTTTTTGAGTCCGCCGTCTTCGTTGGTGATAACCGAGCCGCCGCCCACTGCCAAAAGAAAGTCGATGTTCTCTTTTTTGCAGAGTGCGATTCCCGCTCTTACCAACGATACACGAGGGTTGGGCACAACGCCGCCGAGTTTTACAAGTCTTTCATTTTAATATGAATTAAAAATCAGTGATTTTGATGAAATTATTTTTTTCTTCCTAACCCAACCATATTGCCGTCGTAGGTGGGTACAAACAACATTTGGTTGTAAAACGACGGTGTGGCGTCGGCAGGAAGCGTTGGAATCAAGTCTAATTGTCTAAGGTTTATCTTGCCCGATTTATCTTTTTGAATATCAAATAGATAAAAGCCTTTGTCGGTGGGAGCGGCAATGCGCTTGCCATCGGTTACGGGGGTGGCAATGGTGAGGTATGTTTGTTGTTTGCAAAGTAGTTTTGGAGTGGGGTAGAGGGTAAGACTGTCGGGACCAAGTACTTTTTTGTCGCCGTCAAGTTGCATATAATCAAGTATATAGAGATAACCTTCGAGGTCGTTGAAAATTGCCAAATTGTCTTTTTTGGAGTACGAATCGGCAATGGTTACCGAGCCAATCACGCCGCCGTCCCAATGCGAATAATGCAGGTCGGCAACAGGGAAAAACCATTCCACAGCCTGCTCTGGGGCTTTTGCGGGATTGATTTTCATAACGCCTGCCGAGCCCTTGATGTACTGTTTTTCCATTGCCACAAGCAGACAGTTGTCGCGAGTAACGGGCATTGTGCCGTCGATGTCGGGACCAATAAAGATTTTCCAATCAATCACACCTTTATTTATATCATAACCGTGAATCCAACCCGTGCTGCAAGGTATGTAAATGCGATTGCCAAGCAAGGTGGGAGATGCCTCGGGAACAAGGTCGGTGCCTCGTGTGGCTATATCTTGCTGATTATAAAGGAGTATCTGACGGTAAACTTCGGGTTGCAACACGCCGTCTTTCATTGTGGCTTTTGCTGGGTCGGGGTTGAAAACTGTGAAATATCCGTTTTCGAGCGGAATGTAGGCTGTGTCGCCAACCACAACTGCCGAAGCGTCAACATCGCGACTGTAACAATCTGTGGCAACAGAGTTTAACTGCCAAAGTATCTTGCCCGTTGAATACGAAACTGCCCGTAGACTTGTGCAAAGTGCGCTTGATGAATCTTTGTCCCAACCTTTGCGGCTGCCTTGAATTATGATGTAGCGGTTTTCTAAATCTTTGGCGTGTCGGTTGACGCAAAATGTGCCTGTGGCTTTGAGAATGTCGTCGAAAACTGTGCGCCAAACCACTTCGCCTGTCAATGCATCGATTTTGCGAATGCTGTAATCAAATGCGCCTTGAATCAAATATGTACGACCTTTTTCGTTGATAATCAGCGGCTGACCTGTCCATCCTGCGCCTTTCCATACCTTGTTGTAGCCGTATGCGGGACTCACGCCTTCGCCTAAAACTATCTGCCAAAGTGTATCCAATTTGTCGGGCAAATTATAGCCGTAAAAATTGCGCGAATTACCACCTAAAAAACTGATTGATACGGGTTTAATACTGTCTTTTTTCATCAATGCCATTTGCTCGGCGGTAAACGACGATGTAACGCATTGTTGGGCGAAAATTTCGGCAACGCAGGTTATCAACGCCAATATTATCAACAAAGTCCTTTTCATTTCACCAAATCTTTATAATAATTTATAAATCGAGATAGACCCTCTTTTAGCAGTTCGGGCGATGTGGCAAGGTTAATACGCAGATAGCCTTCACCTTCGTCGCCGTAAAGCGTTCCTGGATTTAGCCAAACTTTATATTTGGTTATCATTTCTTTTTCCATCACTTTTGTTTTTAAACCCATTTCGCTGCACTTTATCCACATAAGGTAAGTTCCTTCTAACGGCGTGATATTCACCGAAGTGTGCTCTTGCAGAATGCTCTTTGCCATTTCATAGTTTTGAAAAATGGTTTGGTTAAGTTGCTTGATGTATTCTTTACATTCTGCATTGGTGTAACCTGTGATAAGTGCCTCAAAACCAAAGGGATTAACATCGCAACATTCGTTGATGTTGATAGCGCGGTCTATCTTTGTCCTTATTTCTGAATCTTTGCAGATGATGTTGGCAATTTGCAGACTCGCAGTGTTAAAAGTCTTTGACGGTGAGTTACATACGGCATATTTAAGCGGATATTTGTCGGCTATTTTGCCAAAAGGCGTATATTCAAAGCCCGTCATTACAATTTCGCAATGTATCTCGTCGGAAATTACAAAGATATTGTATTTCAGGCATATCTGCACAATTTTGTCTAATTCTTCGGGCGAAAACACCCTTGAAGTCGGGTTGTGAGGATTGCAAAGCAAAAGTATTCCGCCTTGATTTTTACAAATGTTTTCAAATGCTTCAAAATCAATATGATAAACATTGTTTTCGTCAGCCACGAGCGGACACGAAACCATTTTACATTCGTTGTTGCGTATCGACGAGTAAAAATGATTGTATACAGGCGTAAAAAGAATAATGTTGTCGCCGGGCTTTGTAACTGCCTTAATTACAGCCGATACCGCAGGAATTACGCCTGTGGTGTAGATTATATCCTCGTTATTGAATTTCCATCTGTGCTGAGTGTCAAACCATTGAGTTACAGCATTGTAATATCTATTAGGCACTTTTACATATCCGTAAGCGGGATGTTGAGCGCGGTTTACAATAGCATTTACGATAGGTTCGGGCGTGGCAATATCCATATCAGCCACCCAAAGCGGCACAAAATCGGCGTTGTTTTTCACCGAATCCCATTTGTAACAGTCGGTATTTCGGCGGTTTATAAAATGTATGTGGTTCATCTTATGTTTTTTCGCAAATATAGGGAAATTTATTTATCGAGTTGATTTTTCTGTTATAACACAGTCGGCCGGTGGTTTGATGTTTCCGTCAAGGATTATTTCGCCAATTTGGTCGGCGGTGATTGAACCCGATTTTGGGTTTTTGATGCTTGTGATTTTGCCTTCGATTGTTGCGTTAACCGAAGAATATTCAAAAGCAAGGTCGGCATCGGGAAGCAATCGACAGTTTTCGAGTTTTAGGTTTTCGGCATAGCATAGCGGCTGCGTTTCGCCTATGGTACAGTTGATTAGGGTAACATTGCGACTGTGCCAAGCAAGATATTCCCCAATGATAGTTGAATTGTAGATGGTAACGTTTTCGCTATTCCAAAAAGCGTCTTTGGTGTGGAGTTCGGAGTTGCGAATAACGATATTTTTGCAGTATTGAAACGAATAGTTGCCATTTTGACGGTAGCCATCGATTTCTATATCGCTGCAATGCATAAATATATAAGGTGCGTTTTCGGCAGAGCAGTTTTTGAGCGACACGCCGTGACAGTGCCAAAAAGTTTCCTGAGCGTCGGAAAACGATACATTATCGAGTTTGAGGTTGTGGCAATCGCGAAACATCTTGGGTGCGTCAACTATTGTGTTGGTCATCAGCATATTGCGAGAATACCAAATGGCAGCCCTCGCCCCGGGTTTAAATGTGCAATTGTTGATTTTAAAATTGTCGGTAATCCAAAACGGGTATTTGCCATCGAACGTGCATTCCTCGGAGGTGATATTGTTGGTCTCCTTCAATGCGCTTTCGCCTGTGCCGATAGTAACATTCTTCAACAGTAAATCCTTAGCGTAATATAGCGGTCGTTCTCCTTCAAAGTATTGATTTTCAATTATTTTCATTTAATAATATATTCGTTTAAACATTTACAAATATAAACAAAATTAGTAGGAATTCAAAACGGGGAGGGATTGATTTGATAAATTGGGGATTGATTTTGATGGGGAAAAATTTTGCTAAGTCGGATATGTTTTTTTATATTTGCCTGACATTTGTAAACACAGACTTGATGAAACTGCAAGACGATATTAGACTTGACCGTTTTCCGCTGAGTGTCCAAAGTTTTGAGGATCTCAGAAAGCGTGGATATTATTATGTTGACAAGACACAATATATTTATTCGCTTGTCAATGTGGGTAAAAGTTATTTTCTCGCTCGTCCCCGAAGATTTGGGAAAAGTCTGTTCTGCAATACTTTACGTGCATATTTTGAAGGTAAGAAGGACCTTTTTGAAGGTCTGAAAATTTATGAATTAGAGAAAGATTGGATTCATTATCCTATCTTATATTTCGATTTTGTAAGTGGTAATTACGCTGCCGGTTCGTTAACTTTGGTGGACAAAATTAAAGTTACGCTTAGAAAATATGAAGAGGAGAACAGCATCCAATTCGATGAAAGTATTCTATCATCGGCACGCAATAGTGAACCAAATAACGTAGGTAGAGAACTTTCGTTTCGTTTGGAATTTGACTTGGAGGCTGTATTCAAAAAAACAGGTCTTCAAACTGTAATTCTTGTTGATGAATATGACAATCCGCTGATTAAAAGTGCTGATTTAGCCACAGATAAGGAAATTTACCGTGGATTTTTCTCTGTACTGAAATCTGCTGACAAATATATCCGTTTTGCGTTTCTAACAGGAGTTACCAAGTTTGCCAAAACGTCGATTTTTAGCGGCACCAACCAACCGCAAGACATATCTATTGATGGCAATTTTTCAGGTATTTGCGGCATTACTCATCAAGAACTTACCGATTATTTTTCGTCTAATATTCAAGCATTTGCCATTAAGGAAGGTGTCTCGGCTGACGAAATGCTGTCGCTATTAACAAAATGGTACGATTGTTATCTCTTTCACGAAGACGGTGTAAAGGTGTTTAATCCTGTAAGTCTTTTTAACGCATTGCAAAACAAAGACTTCCAAAATTATTGGTATTCCACAGGCACACCAACGATATTGATGCAGCGTATCAAAAACTCATATTTTGATATAAAGACTCTCAAAAGCGATGTTGAGTACAGCAAAGACCGCCTCAAAGATTATAAGGACGACGAGTTTAGAACCGACATCGTTCCGTTGCTATATTATACAGGCTATCTCACTATCAAAGAATATGTTAAGGAAGAACGACTTTATATTCTCGGTTTCCCCGATTATGAGGTGGAGATGAGTTTTTTCAACTCGCTTGCCGATGAGTTTTACGGACCGCCCGAATCGCCAAACGGGTTCGATTATTCTAAGTTTTTGGCTGATTTCCGCCGTGGAGATGTTGAGAGCGTGATAGAGCGTCTGAAAGCCTTGTATTGCTCCATTCCATACGCCACCGACAAAAATGCAAAGTTGTTGGAACGTGATTTTCAAAATGTTATTTATTTGGTATTCAGTATTTTGGGCGAGTTTATTGTCTCCGAGCCTCATTTTTCAAAGGGTCGCGCCGACAGCATTTTAATCAACAAAAACTACGTCTATATTTTTGAATTTAAGATTGATCAAGATGCCCAAACCGCTATAAATCAAATCAATGTTAAAAACTACGCCGGACGTTTCAAAATGGACGGCAAAAAAATTATCAAAGTAGGAGTAAGTTTTTCGAGTAAGGAAAAGAATATTACAGAGTGGATTGCGGAGGAGGGGTGATTATCAAAACGGCAAGTCATTATTTTGTGCCAATTCTACTTTTGGAGCCCATTCGCCACTGACTACAAATCGTATCTTATAGTTTTTGTAATTGCTCTTGGAAAAACTGCCTTCAACCGTCTGCATATCTCGTGACCAGGAATGGCGGATGATGGTTTTTCTTGTGGAGTCATAGGGGAATAGGATAATTGCCATTAGATTAATGATCTATTCGATGATACTTTCAGAATCATCGTTGTGCCGTTCCTTATTTTTCAACACAATCTCTTTGCTTGTATTAGCATAACAATAGACGCAAAAATGGCGGCAAGTGTTGTACATACCAATATCCTTGCTTATCATACAGCCGCAGATTTTCCGCTGCCCGGGATCTTTCATTTTTTTCTCTTTTTTAGGCAATGGAGGTATCTGTCCAAAAATATCAGGCTCTACAAGTTTGCCCGTATGTAGATAATATACCATCTGCGGGTCATCTTTGCAAATATGTTCTATTAATGCACTATCGATGCAATGGTTGTGTTCAATGCCTTGAAAATCAGATTTTTCGGCACAGGTGGCAAGCGTGATATCCCAGCCCTTTTCACGCCAAGCCGCCTGACATTTTTTTAGACCGTCAACAAGTTCATTTTGTTGATCGGCGGTAAATTCAGCGGACAGAACATTATCTTTGTTGAAATAATGCGGAGATTCTTTCACCAAATTGTTTTGGACTTTTTTGTACGCTTCTACATCAACGAACGAGAACACGAGTTTTTCTGTACAGCCGAAAATCCTGTTTCCGATGTTCCAAATGCGTTTCAGCAAATCTCTCGGAGAAAGGGTAGGTGTAATTATCAAAGGGTCGAAACGCCAAATAACACGCTCTTTGCCAATCATTTCCGATAGTTTTCTAAATGTTTCGATACGGTTTTCGAGTTTTGGAACGCAAGGTTCAAACCGCTCGTTTCCGTAGTCGTTGAGGGTGTACTGAAAATAATAACGAATATCTCGCTCGTCTAACTCTTTGAGATATGGTATTATAGGTTCGGGATTCTTAGTCCAAAACACCACAAACTTGCAGTTGGCAAACGAAACATATATTTTTTGCTTTTGATTGAATGGATTGTACCAAACGCAATAACCCGCCTTCAAACGGTTGAAAAACCATTTGGCATAAAAGGCCGGGATATCGGTTGAGCGCGAAGCGGAGATGATGACGGGTGCGTTGGCTACGCGCTCTATGCCGTTAGGGTCGATGATGGTTGGTTTAGTGTCCATTCAATTAGTTTAATTAAGTTCTTTATTTAGCAAATTTAATAAATAATCATCAACAATAGCCGTGACTTTTTCATCAGAATACAAAATATTCGTGAAGGTTTTTGGTATGTCGGCGAAGCCAACCCACGCAGCCCACAACATAAATGCATACGCTTTTTGTGAAAATTTTTTCAAAAGCATATATCTTTCAATTTGTTCAAAACCCAATGGTTTTATAAAGAAAGCAAATATGGATTGAAAAATGGGTATATCTTCCTTTGGAACTTCAAATTGTTCGGCTTGTTGGTGTTTGTACAACCAAAACTCACGAAGGTATTTTAGTATTCTATTACCTTTTTCTGTATTGGAAATAGGATTGGATTTAAATATCTTTCCCGATTCTTCTAAAACTTGCAATACTGAAAATTCAGATAACTGCATCGAACCACTTTTTTGTAAAATCAGTTCTAATACGATATTGAAATAGCATATTTCGGGGTTTCCGTCCAAATTATTTAATAATACATTGCCATCACAAATATTTACAGAAGAAAGACTAATCTCATCTTTGCTTGAAACCGATGCTACACTTTTTATCAAATCATTGATAATGTCGCTCACTCGTGCGAAATATGCAGCAATTGTTGTGTCATATTTATTGGTATCACTGCTAAGGTTTTGCTCTATTTGATAAAGCCTTCCTTTGAGTTCGCCGTATTCAGAATTGTTTTTCTCAAAATCCTCAATTATTTTTTTGAGTTGATATTTTCGTTCATATTCTGCGGAACCTTTTTTGAAATATTCCCTTTTCTTGCCTGTCTTTTGTCCATTTTCTTTTTCCAATGATTTTATGTTTTCTAATTCAAGCCTTATATTGTAAATGTCAAACTTCCTTTCTATTTTGACAATTTGATTTTCAACTGAGGTTTTATCTTGAATCAATTTTTCTCTGGCTGCAAAAGACGTTTGAACTTGTATGTCTTTTGCCCTTAACATTGCCAACTTTACAATCTCTTTGTATTGTGCCGTCAAAACATCAAAAGAATTGGTGTTTTCTATTTGAGAGAAATACATAGATTTGCATTCGTCTATCAAACTACAAATTTCAGGATTTTCGAGAAAAGTGTCGCTAATCATTATCTGTGTGTTGAATCCACCAAATGAGTTTTTCAAATCTCTCAGTTTTGACTGCAACATACGATTCGACTCATCAGTGGAAGTGTAAAGCCCCCTTACATAACCCGTAATTGCACCTTTGGTTTTATTGAACGCGTTGTCGAAGTCAATGTATTTTTTGTAGTCAGATAGTAGATTGCCTAACTTAGAAATACCTTTAACTTCTTTTGTGTCAATTGCTTGGATATAGAAATCAGAAGAATACTTTTCTACACTTTTCACTTCGAAAAGAATCTGTGATTCGGATATTAAGGAATCTTTTAATTCCGAAGACCCGAAACGGAATCTTACATATCCTTTTCGATAATAAATCGTTTTTGGATACATAAATGCAGTTTTTAATCCTTTGATAGGTACAAGAATGCTTGTATCAACAAGCGTTTCATCAACACATAATGAATAGGCACCACCCAAATCTTTTGTAGAAAGAATAAGGTGATATGTCCTTTCTTTTCCTCCGCTCATATAGCGGCTCAAATTATTGCCGAAATTTCTTTCCTGATAAAATGAAAATGGTGATATGCTTTCGGTAACAAAAGACTCCAAAAGATTCCACGAACTTATTTCAATATAGTATTTCATTGGGTTCTCCTATTTATATTCTACGATATCATTTTTATCAACATTTCTCAAATACGATGTTTGAGTTCCTGAGTATGTTATGTACAGACTATGCGAAGAACGTGTACAAGCAACAAAAAAATCATTATTTTTGCCTACACTTCCTTCATTAGCGAAAGGAATAAACACGTTGTCAAACTCAGAGCCTTTTGCTGCATAATAATCCAATATACAAGGCAAATCGTTGTTGGAGAAATCTAATGTGTTGACCGTATTGAAAGGTACTTCTGTTCCTGTTCTATAATGAGTTTGAACTTGTATGATACCATTCTCTGCCAACAATTTGATTACTTCTTGGATATTAGTGTCACCTAAGACTAAAATTGCTACATCATCAAGCCCCTCATTATTAATCAAATTTGCAATCCATTTTATTTCATCTTCCCTTGAACTACATTTTTTTACAATGGGTTTGGGAAAGTTTGGAAAATCACTATTGCCATTATCTTTGAGATTGTCAGACATTAAATCAATTTCATTGTTAGAGATTTTTTGTGCAACTTTTGCTATGGATTTAGGTAACCGGTAGTTGTATTTCAATTTAAATGGTTTAAAATTAGGAAATGCCATTTGTAACTCTTGAATAGAGTTGCCGCCTTTTATCATTTTCTGATTTGAGTCTCCAAGCAAGGAAATGCTTTTACTTGCCTTTGGAATAAAATGTGTTTTATAATCGTTTACACAGAAATCCTGTGCTTCATCCACTACAATGTAATCGATGACATTTTCTACCGATTTGTATAGTGTTCCACTTGGCACCAAGTTGTATCTTGAATCAGAAATATTGAAACCATAATCCATTGGAACTTCCTTAAACCAACTAGTTCTTCTATGCCAAGTTTTGTAATACGAATAGTCAACCCAATCGGCGAAATCAATACCAAAATAACCTTTGCTTTTTGAATATGGTGCTTGATACTCTTTGAAAGCAAGTTGAAATTTACGAACATTTTTACCATTTACAAGATAAACAATGCTTTCGTCTATTTCGCCAGATGACTTATATGTGTTAAACACATCTCCTTCCAAATCGAACCCTCTATTTAACCACGACCACTCGTAAGCAATTCGTTCGCTATCTAAGCCCACCGCTTTCATACCGTATGCAATCATTCGTCGCAGTGCTACTGTCATAATGACAATAGCATACGAACCTTTTCCTTTCGCTTGTAAGGCACGGTGAATGGCAAGGTTTGTTTTGCCGCTTCCCGCCATACCTTGTACAATTATGCTTTTTTCGATGCTTTCGATGACAACTTCACGCTGAATGTCGTCAAGTTTTCTAATAAACCAATGGTCTAATCTCATAATAATCATTTTTTTATCATTCTCCAAGCCACTTTACTCATATCATTAGACTTCCGAGAATGTGTTATTGTATAAGATTTATTATATCCATCGTTCTGTAAGAGAATATTACTGCCGATGGTTTTTAAGCCTTTGTCCATCATCATTGGTAACCATTCTTGCGATACACCATTATATGTAGTAACATCTTCTAACAATAGTATGCCCCCATCGTTTAGTTTGGGTAGAAGGCACATAGCAATATGTTCGTAGGCATTCTTCCTTTCAAATTGCTCTTTCGTAACAAATTCACAAATTGCTTTGAATGAAATGATTAAATCGAATTTCTTTTTTAGAACCGATTCAAGAATATGCAGGTCATAGAAGTCGTCAATTTTCAGATTGTTTGAAAGACCTGTTACTTGCAAGTCTGTTTGACCTTGAAACTTTTTTATAATCCTGTCATATAAATTAAGGGCATAGGTATTGCCATCTAATCCAACAACTTCAACTTTCTTTATTTCAGTCAAGTGTTTTTCTATTGCCGTTAATAATCCAATAATCTCGCCGCCTGTGCCGCAACCGAAATCAAATATTTTGAGTTCGGTTTTGCCGCTGTAATGATCTTTATATTTTTTGAAAAAAAAGCCGAAGATTGAATATGCCTCAGCATAACTCCTTGGAAAGTAGGTTCCAAGATAGTTCAAAGTTTTTTCTTTGTCATCATCGATGTTCACCATATCAGAATAGCGGGGACAATAATTTGCACCTAACTCATTGAATATTAAATCATCGAGCCATTTCGGCAGTTGAATTGTTGGTGTCTCTTCCATATCTTTCTTCTTTTCTCCTTAGTGTCGCCTTTGCATAAAAGGTTACACCTTTATATATTATTTCTTCTCTACAAATTTACTTTTCTGATGCATTAATGTCAAATTATTATGTATCAGATGTTTATACAAAATGTATTAAAATTATGGACAATATGTCCAATAATTTTGGACGTTTGCCTTTTGCAGTCCCGAAAGGTGTTGTTGTTATACAAAGAAAGCGCAGACTGCATATACCTTTCTTTCGGCAAGTTATATCTGTTAACGACGGTCGTGAGAATTACCTAAATGCAAGGATATAACAATAGCAATCTACGCCTATACGATAGGCGAAGACGCTATGCTGTCTCTTGCATTAATTTGAAAATTTCTCACGTTTTCGTTAACAAGAAAAGCATAACGCTTCCTAAAATTTCTTATGTCGGATTCCGGGTGTGTAGAGCCAGAGATCCAAAAGCAAATTTACAATAAGCGATTATAAAAGTCAAGTTTTTGAATATGTTTTTTCTAATTATTTTTTCTTTTCCTCTCCAATATTACTACTTGCAAACTTTACATTTTTTGCAAATTTACTTTTGAAAAACAAATTTGCATAAAAAAAGTGTTAAAATGTTTTGTAGATTTACTTTTTGAAAGTAAATTTGCAGAAATTTTAATCGATATTGGTATGGTAAATCGTTTTTTAACCGACAAGATTAAGTCGTTGTTGACTAAATATCCTGTTGTAACTATCACAGGTCCCAGGCAATCGGGAAAAACAACCCTCCTGAAAAACACTTTTACTGACTATAAATATGTCTCGCTCGAAGACCCTGATATGAGGAATTTCGCATCCAACGATCCCCGCGGATTTCTTGCTACTTATCCCGACAAGACTATTATCGACGAGGCTCAAAAAGTGCCGCAGTTGTTTTCTTATATTCAAACAGTTACCGACAATGCCAACAAAACAGGTATGTATATTTTGGCTGGGTCGCAAAACTTTTTGCTGTTAGAGGCTGTAAGTCAGTCGCTTGCGGGAAGAACTGCCGTGTTGAAACTTCTTCCGTTTTCGTTGGCTGAGATGAAAAATGGAGGATTTGCGATTAAAGATGTTGATTCTCAGATATATAATGGTTCTTATCCTCGCCTTTACGACAAGGATATTCCGCCGCAGGATTATTATCCGTATTACATTCAAACATACGTGGAGCGTGATGTTAGGCAGGTCAAGAACATAGGCGACCTCAATAAGTTTGAGAAGTTTGTGAAACTTTGCGCCGGTCGTATTGGTCAGGTGCTGAATGTGTCGTCGCTTGCCAACGATTGCGGCATATCCGTTTCGGCGGCTAATTCGTGGCTTTCGGTGTTGGAGACAAGTTATATTTGCTATCTGTTGAAACCTGATTACAATAATTTTTCTAAACGTCTGATTAAGAGCCCAAAACTATATTTTTACGACACGGGTCTTGCTTGTTCGCTGCTCGACATAAAATCGGCAGAACAGGTTTCGATGCATTTTCTCAAAGGTGGTCTTTTTGAAAATCTTGTGCTGACGGAGTTTCTCAAACACTATTATAATCAGGGACTTGTACCCGACCTTACTTTTTTCCGCGATAGTAGTGGTAATGAGATTGATATCATCGACAATGTTGACGGCAAACAGTTGGCTTACGAGGTTAAAGCCGGTTCTACCTATTCGCCCGACTATTTTAAAGGGATTATCAAATGGCAGGGCTTTTCGGGTTATCCGTCCGATAACTGCACAGTAGTTTATACCGGTGATATGGAAATGAAAACTTCCAACGGCCGTGTTGTAAATTTTGCTAACTTATGGAATATTTAATCAATCTATTATGGACACCTCTCTTCGTGAAAAAAAGATTTATCGTGTAACCCTCAAAGGCAGTGCTGTTAACTGTGTGCTGCTGGTGGCTAAGTTTGTGGCGGGTATTTTGGGCGGATCGGCGGCGATGATTGCAGACGCTGTGCATTCGCTGTCGGATTTTCTTACTGATTTTGTGGTGATGGCTTTTGTAAAACTGAGTTCAAAACCGCAGGACGAGGATCACGATTATGGTCACGGAAAATACGAAACTCTCGCCACCGCCTCAATTGGTATTTTGCTGTTTTTTGTGGGTGTGATGATTCTCTACAATGGCGCTGTGAGCATTTACAACGCGTTTGTGGGCGAGGTGCTGCCAGTGCCCGGAGCGGTGGCTTTGGTGGTGGCTTTGCTGAGTATCGCTCTCAAAGAGTGGGCTTACAGATTTACCGTTAAGGTGGGTAGAGAGGTTGAATCTCAGGCAGTTGTGGCTAATGCTTGGCATCATCGTACCGACGCTTTTTCGTCGATTGCCACTGCTGTGGGCGTGGGTGCCGCGTTTGGTTTGGGCGAAAAATGGGCAGTGCTCGACCCTGTGGCAGCCGTTTTTGTAAGTTTCTTTATCATCAAAACCGCTTTCGACTTGATTTCGCAAGCCACGGGCGAACTTTTGGAAAAAAGCCTTCCCCCTGATGTGGAAAACCGTATTGTGGAGATTGCCGAATCTGAACCCGAAGTTAGTGATATTCACGGACTTAGAACTCGCAAAATTGGTAGCCGTATTGCCATTGAGATGCATTTTAGAATGCCGGCTAATATTTCGCTTTATCACGCGCATTGCCACGCATCAAACATTGAGCAAGAACTAAAAAAAGAATTTGGCGAAACAACTCATATTTCTATTCATTTTGAGCCTGAAAAAATCGACGGAAAATATTGTAATCCCGATAGTTAATGGCTATTGAAAAATTTTTGCTACATAAAATTGTCATTTTAATCTTGTTTTCAAAAAAATGTTTATAAATTTGCCGCTGAAAGGATAAATTTTACTTAAAAATCTTAACGTTACAATGGAAGATCTTTTGCAACAAACGCAGGAATACACTGATGATAAGATTGTTCACTTAGAGTGGAACGAACATATACGCCGCCGTCCGGGTATGTATATCGGTAAACTTGGCGACGGTCAATCTGCCGACGACGGTATCTACGTGCTTCTCAAAGAGACCATCGACAACTCTATCGACGAGTTTATGATGGGTTTCGGCAAAAAAATTGAGGTTACAATTCAAGATTCGCATGTTACCGTGCGCGATTATGGACGTGGTATTCCGCTTGGCAAGGTGGTTGACGTGGCTTCGCAAATGAACACCGGCGCTAAATACGACAGCAGCGTGTTTAAAAAATCTGTGGGTCTCAACGGCGTGGGTATCAAGGCTGTTAACGCATTGTCTACCAATTTTATGATTCGTTCTTTCCGCGACGGTCAGTGCAAGCGGGTGGTTTTCTCTAAGGGCGTTTGTCAAGAGGACGACCCCATTTGCGCATCTAACGAAAAAAACGGTACAGAAACTTCGTTTATCCCTGATAAAGAGTTGTTTGTAAACTACAACTTCCTCGACGACTATATTGTGCCGATGCTCAAAAATTACACCTACCTCAACCGGGGGTTAACTATTGTTTACAATGGCGAACAGTATCAGAGCAAGAATGGTCTGCTCGACCTTTTGAACGAAAATATGAGCACCGAGGGCATTTATCCTATCATACACCTTGTAGGTCAGGATGTTGAGATTGCAATGACCCACAACAACAAGTATAGCGAGGAGTATTATTCGTTTGTAAACGGTCAGCACACAACCCAAGGCGGCACGCACCTGATGGCATTCCGCGAGGCCTTGATTAAAACTGTGCGCGACTTTTATAAAAAGGAATTTGACGTTAACGATATTAAGGCGTCGATTGCGGCGGCAGTGAGCATCAAGGTAGAGGAGCCTGTGTTTGAAAGTCAGACCAAAACCAAATTGGGCAGCAAAAATATGAGTCCCAACGGCGAGAGCATCCGCAACTTTATGATGAATTTTGTTACCCGCGAACTCGACAACTATTTGCACAAAAATCCCGAAACGGCGCAAATTCTCTTGAAAAAAATTCAGGACAACGAACGCGACCGCAAGGCTATTTCGGGTATTCAAAAAATTGCCCGCGAACGTGCCAAAAAGGTGAACCTTCACAACCGAAAACTCCGCGACTGCAATGTGCATTTCAATAGTAGCGACAAACGCAAATCAGAATCTACCATATTTATCACCGAGGGTGATTCGGCAAGCGGAAGCATCACCAAGAGCCGCGACGTTAACACTCAGGCTGTTTTCTCGCTTCGTGGTAAACCGCTCAACTGTTTTGGACTCACCAAAAAAGTGGTTTACGAAAACGAGGAATTCAACCTTTTGCAGGCTGCTCTCAACATAGAGGAGGGTATCGAAAACATCCGTTACAACCGTGTGGTAATTGCCACCGATGCCGATGTGGACGGTATGCACATTCGTTTGCTGATGATTACGTTTTTCTTGAATTTCTTCCCCGAAGTTATTAAAAACAAGCACCTTTATATATTGCAGACCCCGCTTTTCCGTGTAAGAAACAAGCAGAAAACTTTCTATTGTTACAGCGACGAGGAGAAACTTGCTGCCATTGCGGCGTGTGGTAAAAATCCCGAAATGACCCGATTCAAAGGTCTTGGAGAGATTTCGCCCGACGAGTTTAAACATTTTATTGGTCCTGAAATGCGTATCGAACCTGTTTTGATTAAAAAGGAAGACCAGATTCAAGAATTAATGAATTTCTATATGGGCAAGAATACTCCTGAGCGTCAGAACTTTATCATCGACAACCTTGTTATCGAAGAAGACCGCATAGAGGAGGAAGAACTACCCGAAACACGCATTGCCGACAACGAAGAATAGTGATTTTTGACCTCAAAAACGGTTGGTTTGTTAAGTTAGTGTAATTATTCTACCTTTCACATTATAAGAATGTTAACTTAACAAATTTTAAGATTTTAGCCAAAACATCTGCACACGGTCACCGTTTATAATTGTACATTCTCCGCAGTGATTGCGCAGATTTTTGGTTAAACATTTTATTGATTTAAGTTTTTGAAGTAAAAAACGGAATTGACGGAACAATTCCGTTTTTTTTGTGTATAATTATAAAAATAGTATATTTGCAGTAGAAACTTAAAGATTATTTATATGGACAACATAGCATTCAACGGGTTAGTAACCTTTCTTTGCGGTACGCTTTCTACCGATGATTTGAAACGCTTAGGCGATTATCTCTTGCAAGTGGTTGAAATGCGTGACATTGATTCTGTGCCTTGCCCTTACACCAAAGAGGAGTTAAACGCAATGATTGATAGAGCCGAAGCCGAAATAGCGGCGGGGCTTGGAACTCCAAGCGAAGAAGTATTTCGCGAACTCTATGAGGAAATTGAACGAGACGAAAAAAAAGCCGCTAACCAGAAGCGTAAGAAAATAAAAAAAGAACCTTTATGTGAGATGGTATGAAGGTAATTTGGCAAGATGATGCAAAAAAATCTTTGAGACAAATTTCGAGATATATTGGTTCTAAATTCGGAAACACAGCCAAACTTGAATTTGTTAAAACGGTAGAGGAGTATAATACAATGCTGAGTCAGATGCCTTATCTGTTTGCTATTGAACCCTTGTTTGATGACCGTCCCGAAACTTACCGTAGTGTGTTGATAGCCAACCGCAGCCGATTGGTGTACCGTGTTGATGGCGACGTTGTCAATGTTGTTGCCTTTTGGGATTGCCTTAGAAATACTAAAAACAAGGCTAAAAAGATTAAATGATTAATTCATTTCGCATTCTGCATTATGAATTCTGCATTATGAATTATGAATTATGCATTAATTATGCATTACTCAATCCCCAAATAATACACTATCACCGAATGTGGGGGAATTTTGTTTAAATCACCTACAAGACCTTTGGCGGCGTGAGGAGGAAGTATGAGCACTGCCTCGTCGCCGTGACGAAGAAATTTAAATGCCTTTATCAATCCCACAATCATTTCGCTGCTGCCTGCCACAAGATTTTTCTTGCCGTCGGTTTGGCTGTCGTAGCATAAAGTGCCGTCGAGAAGTTCTATTCGGTAGGAGAGGATTACATTTGGATCTTGCTCTACGCTAAGGCCTTCGCCGTGCTTGGTAATCATATAGCGGATGCCTCCATCGGCAGTGTCCATTTGCCAATTGCGGCGTTTGATGTAGTTTTCTATTTGCTCCATATCCTGTTTAACGAGGTATTTGTTGGCTGTGATTAGATTCTCGTTAAACATACTGTACTCCTGAGGCTTTTTGCTATTGTCGGGAGTCTGCGAGCAAGCCGCCAAAAAAAGTGCTACTAATATATAAGGTGTGTGTTTCATTTGTCTTGAATTTCTTTTGTGATTTTTGGGAGCAGCGATACAAAACGTTTTACCACCTCTTCCAATGGTTTAAACGATTTTCCGCCCGCAGCGTTGTCGTGTCCGCCGCCGTTGAAATAACGTTCTGCAATGGTGTTGACCTTGAAACCGCCTTTTGAGCGGAACGAACAGCGTATAATGCCGTCTCTCTCCATAAAGAATGCCGAAAACTTTACGTGCTCGATGCTAAGTGGCAGATTTACAAAGCCTTCGGTGTCGCCCACACGGTAGTCGAATTTGTCGGCTTCTGCCTTTGTGAGCATAATGTAGGCGGTATGATATTTTTCAAACACCACCATTTTTTTGCTGAGGACGTATCCTTGCAGGCGCATACGACCTTCGGAATACGAATCGTAGATGTGGTGGATGATTTCGGCGCGGTCGATGGGCATTGCGGCAAGTTTCGATGCCACTTCAAATGTGCGCTGACCTGTGCAGTTAAACTGAAAACATCCAGTATCGGTGGTAAGTCCTGTAAATAAGCAAATTGCAGAATCGTTCGACACTTCAAAACCGCACGCTTCAAAAAAAAGGTAAAGCAATTCGCAAGTGGCGGCGGCTTCGGGGTCGGAAAAAATGTATTTAAAAATATCGCGTTGAGGGTTTGGATGGTGGTCGATCATCACTTTTACGGCGGGGCTCTCTTCCAGCACCTTCTGCATCTTGTCCACACGCGACGACGAGCTGTAGTCGAGAGCAAAAATCATATCGGCTTCCGAAACCTTGGCGGCGTTTTCGTCGTGGTTGTAGATGAGTATTTCGTTGCATCCGGGCATCCATTTAAAGGTGTCGGGGATGTTGTTTGGCAGTATTACGCAACAATCTTTCTTGTCTTTGAGGTAGTTGTAAAGTGCGAGCGATGATCCGAGAGCGTCGCCATCGGGGTTGAGGTGCGCCGTTATAACCACTTTTTTTGCCTTGTTGAGCAAATCTTTTATCTCTTCAACAGATTTTTTTTCAAATAATTCCATTTTTGTTTTATAAAATTAATCAAATTGCTACATTTGCAGAAATTTTTGCAAATATATAAATTTAAAAACAAATCAAAAATGAGTGGAAGACATACATTAATGTTGATTAAACCCAATGCGGTTAAAAACGAGTTCGCAGAGCAGATTTTTTTAGAAGTTCATCAGCACGGATTCAAAATCCTCGCTTGTAAGAAATTGCAACTCAGCAAGAACGAGGCAGAAGCCTTCTATTTCGTACACAAAGGAAAATCATTTTTCGACGATTTGGTAGAATTTATGACCTCTGGTCCTATCTACGCAGCCGTTCTTGAAAAAGACAACGCAGTAGCCGATTGGCGCAAACTTATGGGCGCTACCGATCCTGCCCAGGCTGAAATCGGTACGATCCGCCGCAAATACGCAGAATCAGTTCAGCACAATGCTGTTCACGGTTCTGACAGCGATGCCAACGCTTTGAACGAAATTTTCTTCTATTTCTCTGCCCGCGAGATTGTTAACGCAGGTGGCGGAATCATTCAGTTGCACGATATCAACAAAGCCGAATAGGTTTTGGGCAACAATAATGACATTTTTTTTGCAGCCGTCTTCGTTTGACGGCTGTTTTTTTTGCTAACAATATATGATGCAAAAAAAATTTTTGTATCTTAGTGCGAAAATTATTCACCCTAGAAATGAAAAGGACAACCTTAAAAAATGCAGCGTTTTTTGCGCTTAAAACATTGATTTTTACAGTAGTTCTATCTATATCGCTGTTATATTTCTTTCCTGTAACATACGCGCGAAACTTTGCCTATTCGCCACACGGCGACAGCGCGGTGCACAATCGTTGGGTAGATTCGGTTTTTGCCACTATGACTCCCGACGAGCGTGTGGGTCAGTTGTTTATGGTAGAAGTGAGCAGCAAATGGGGTGCAGCCGACAAACTTTACAAAAGCGTGGAGCAATATGTAACCGACTATCACATAGGCGGTGTTCTGTTTTTTTATGGCGGACCAAACCGTCAGGCTGCCATTACCAACAAGTTGCAGAGTATTTCAAAAGTGCCGCTGATGGTAGCCCAAGATGCCGAATGGGGCTTGGGAATGAGGTTAGACAGCACAATTTCGTATCCCCGACAACTTAATCTCGGCGCTATCGAAAACGAAGATCTTGTATACAAAACTGGACTTGAAATTGCCCGTCAGTGCCGACGCCTTGGGGTCAACATCGATTTTGCACCCTGTGTGGATATTTACGACAATCCCGGCAACTCGGTAATTGTAAACCGTTCGTTTGGTAGTGATAAACAGGAAGTTGCACGCAAATCGCTCGCCATAATGTCGGGTATGCAAGATGGCGGAATACTCACCACAGCCAAACATTTTCCGGGTCACGGCAATACCGTTGCCGATTCGCACTACGACCTTCCTATTATCAAAGGCGACAAGCAGCGTATCGACACGTTTGAACTTTATCCGTTTAAATATCTGATTAACAATGGAGTAAAAGGCGTTATGGTAGGACATCTCTTTGTGGAGGCTTACGATGATTCTATTACCCAAACTCCGTCGAGCATTTCTGAAAACATTATTTCTAAACTGCTCAAAAAAAATCTTGGTTTTCAGGGACTTGTATTCACCGACGCACTTGCAATGCAGGGCGTTAGCCGCAATTATCCTTCGGGCGAACTCGAAGTAAGGGCTTTTAAAGCAGGTGTCGATGTGTTTTTGCAGCCGAAAGATTTTGTGGCGGCTTACAATGGCATTATTGCCGCACGCGATTCGGGTTATATTTCGCAAAAGGAGATTGATATCCGCTGCAAAAAAATACTTCTCGCCAAAAAACAACTCGGTTTGGATAATTTTCAGCCAGTAAGCACCGAAAACCTCTATCAAGACCTCAACAACGATTATGCACAAAACCTTCAATCTCAGATAGTTGAAAATTCCATTACCCTTATCAAAAACCGCGACAATCTTTTGCCGCTCAAAAATTTATCCTCTAAACGCATAGCCGCCGTGTCGATTGGCAAAATTGCCGAAGAAACCGAATTTGAAATTTCGCTCCGTAGGTTTACCAATTTGGATGTTTATACGATTGAAAAAGAGGCTGAGCCAGCGTCGTTTACCACTCTCTCCGACACCTTAAAGACCTACGACCTTGTGATTATTGGCTTTCACAATTGCAACGCCTATCCTCCGAGGTTTGGATTTACTGCCAATTCGATAAACTTTGCCGAAACATTGGCTAAAACTACCCCTGTGGTTCTTAGTATTTTTACTAACCCTATGGGTTTCACCAAGTTTAATCCTAAAAATGATAATTTTGCTGCCATCTTAGTGGCTTACGACGACACTCCGCTTGCCCGCCGCATTTCAGGTGAGATGGTTTTTGGCGAATTGCCCTTCAAAGGCCGCCTCCCCGTCTGCATCAATGCCAAATATCCTCACGGCACAGGGTTCAAAACTGAGGGGTTTAAGGTGTATTGAGGTAATAATAAGGTGTAGTTATTTTTTGCAGAAACAAAAAATAACTACATTTGCACCAGAAAATAGTGCCATAGCAGAGGGTAATATGAAAATTAAAAACGTAGAGGATTTTAGTTGGTTGTACGCGCTGTTGAAGCCGTTTGCAAGTTTTATGCACAACCACGTCTTTTATAAAAAGGTTTACACGTCAGGCTTGGAGAATATTCCAGAAGAGGGTGCGGTGATTTTTGCGCCAAACCATCAAAACGCCCTTATGGACGCTCTTATCATCCTCAGCGTAAAAAATTGGCAACCTGTTTTTATGGCTCGTGCAGATATTTTTGCGGGACAGTTTGTTCGTCGTCTGCTATTTTTTATGAAAATTCTGCCCATTTTTCGTATTCGCGACGGTAGGGAAAGTCTTAAACAAAACGACGAAATTTTTGAAAAATCTGTTCAGGTGCTGCGAAAAAAGCGTTACCTTGTGATATATCCTGAGGCAAGCCACGTGGGTCGCCGCCGTTTGCGTCCGCTCAAAAAGGGCATTACCCGAATTGCTTTTATGGCAGAGGAGGCTTCAAACTATACTCTCGGTGTTAAAATCGTGCCTGTTGGCATCAATTATCAAGATTATTTTTCGTTTCGTACCAATGCTTTTATCAATTTTGGCAAGCCCATCAATGTGGAGGATTACCGCGAACTTTATCTCGAAAATCCCCAAAAGGCTAATCACAAATTGATAACCGATATTTCTGCTGAACTTAAATCGTTGATTATCAATATAGAAAACAACGAAGAGTACGACAATTTTGAAACAGCCCGACTTGTTTATGCTCCCTATCTTGTGAGAAAAGAGCGCAAACTTGTCAACAATTTTAAAAATCGCATTTATGCCGGTCAGCAGGTTGTAAAATTGTTGGACACTCTGAAAAACAACGATTTAGAAACGTTTCACAAACTCAATGGTTGTCTTAGTGATTACCGCAAACTATTGCAACAAGAAAACCTTCGCGATTGGATTATCCACCGCCGCTTTACAATTCCCGGCGTGCTTTTGCGAACGGTGATACTAATAGCAATGTCGCCGGTGGCATTGTTTGGTGCTGTTAACAATTTTCTACCTTACCATACGCCCGACCTTTTTACCCGAAAAATCAAGGACAAGAATTTTCACACCTCGATACGTTTTGCGGTGTATATGTTTGTGTTTCCGCTGATATTTTATCCGCTGATATTCTTTTTGTTGTGCCACTTTACCGATTCGTGGCTTATCAGGTTGATTTATATGCTGTTGCTACCGCCAACGGGTATTTTTGCCTTTCATTATTTTGAGGAGGTAAAACGCGTTTTGGCTATGTGGCGTTACACATTTAACCGTAACAAAAAGTCGTTTGAGTGCCTCAGATGGCTTCGTGAGCAGATTCTCGATATTTTTAAAAGTATCGAAAATAATGCTTAACGGCTATCGTAAATGCCGATTGTGGCTATCGTTTAAATCTATTGCCAAGGTTAATAACATAATATTGAATTAATGTTATTTTCCGCACGATTGTATAATTTTGCGCAAAATTTAAAGATATGAATTGGATTAACGAATTAATATCAGGTACAAGTGTGGGACACTCCATACTTTTGCTGGCCGTGATAGTTTCGGCGGGCATTCTTCTCGGTAAAATCAAAATCAAAGGTATTTCGCTCGGAGCCACATTTATTTTGTTTGTGGGCATTATCTGCGGTCATCTTGGATTAAAAATTGACCCAAAACTCCTTGACTTTCTGCGTGATTTCGGTCTTATTCTTTTTGTCTATGCAATTGGTATGCAGGTAGGTCCGAGTTTTTTCTCATCGTTTAAGAAAGGAGGAATGACGCTCAACCTTCTTGCTGTGGGCGTTGTATTTTTGGGCGCAATTACCGCCCTGATAATTGGTTTTGCAACTGGTATTGATATTCCTACAATGGTGGGCATTATGTCGGGAGCAGTTACCAACACTCCGGGTCTTGGTGCTGCTCAACAGGCTTTTAAAGAGATGACCGGCGATGTAAATTCCACTATGGCAATGGGTTACGCTGTGGCTTATCCGCTCGGCGTTATTGGTATAATACTTACTATGATAGTAGTAAAAGTGCTTTTCAAAGTGGATTTTAAAAAGGAGAACGAGCAGATTGAGACCCTCGCCAAAGACGCTCAAAAGTCTGCCACAGGTATCTCAATGCAGGTTCTTAATCCTTCGGTTTTTGGAAAAACAATCAAAGAACTTGTGAAAATTTTCCCCGACCGTAAGTTTAACGTTTCGCGCCATTGGGACAACGAAACCAACCAAATAAGTCTTGCCACTGCGGAAACCGTGCTTAAAGAAAACGACAAGATATTTGTAATTGCAAATCCATCTGACATTGACACAATTACTGCTTTTATTGGCAAAGCCATTGATTTACAGCGTAAACAATGGGTTTTGGCAAACAGTACTTTTATCAGCAGCCGTATTTTGGTTACCAAAGAGGAGGTTAACGGTAAACGTCTCGGCTCGTTGCAATTGCGCAAACTTTACGGATGCAATATTACTCGTGTTAGCCGTTCGGGTGTAGACCTTGTGGCATCTGAGGAACTTGTATTGCAAATAGGTGATACAGTGAACGTTGTGGGTACTGATATCAACATCGCAAGTGTTGAAAAAGTGCTTGGCAACTCGGTAAAACGCCTCAATCAGCCAAACCTTATCACTATTTTTATCGGTATTGCCATCGGTGTAATTCTCGGCAGCATTCCAGTTGCTATTCCGGGCATTCCTCAGCCGTTTAAACTTGGTTTGGCAGGTGGTCCGCTGATTATTTCGATACTTATTGCCAAGTTTGGATATAAATGGAAATTAATCACTTACACTACTCAAAGTGCCAACTTGATGCTTAGCGAAATAGGTATTTCGCTCTTCCTTGCCTGTGTGGGATTAAACGCCGGAAACGGATTTTGGGACACTATCGTCAACGGAGGTTACTCTTGGGTAGGATACGGATTTATAATCACATTCTTGCCGCTTTTGATAATGGGCATAGTTGGTTATAAGTTCTGCAAAGTCAATTACTTTACCTTAACGGGTGTAATTGCCGGTAGTCACACCGACCCGCCTGCGCTCGCCTACGCCAACGGACTCACATCCAAAGATGCACCTGCGGTAGGTTACGCCACAGTTTATCCGCTCACTATGTTTTTCCGAGTGCTGATAGCTGAATTGATGGTGTTGTTTTTTGTGTAGATTTTTTAACTATTTCTATAAAAAAAATCCGTCGGCTGCAATGGCTGACGGATTTTTTTGTTGTATATTTGTAGGGCAAAACTCTTTAACTATGAATATAATACGTTTCATAAATATGTTCATAGTGGACTTTGGCAAAAAATTCGGTATGTCAGCATTTTTATCACACAAGTATCTTAAAGAATATCAAGGACTTGCCTTTTTGGATAAATGTTACGAAGCCGAACATCAACTTTCGCTCGATGATGCCATAGATGATTTATAAAATTACTGCAAATGTCACGGAGGAACGTTAGAATGAAACTTACTAAAAACCAATTGCAATTTGTTATCAATTGTGATGTAGAAACAATAGTATCGTATCTTCAACACGATTTAAAACTATCTGTGTTAGAGGTATTTGATAAAATTTACTCCTCCAATATCTATCAAAAATCGGTAAATTCCAAAACTGGGCTTTATCTTCAAAGTCCCGATTATATCTACGATTATCTTCGTAATGAAATAAAAAAGTAGAGGTTAAATTATTTAACCTCTACTTTAATCAGTTAATATTCAATCCTTTAATTCTTCATCACATTCAAATCCTCTTTTGGATTCATTACGTTGTTAACCTTGTTTTCGTAAGGTGTAAGCAATTGTGATTTTATCTCAGTAACAATATCTTCGGCAGATTTGCCAATGTAGAATGTGTATTCTCCGGCAGGTGCTGTCCATTGATTTTGTGCTGCGTCGAAATATGCTAAATCAGCGGAGTTTACAGTGAGAACCACAGGTTGTGATTCGCCTGGCATAAGCGAGTTGGTTTTAGCAAAGGCTTTGAGTTCGTATTTGGGCGATGATTGACCTGATTCAGGATATTTTGCGTAAAGTTCTACAACTGTTTTGCCTTCGCAACTGCCTGTATTTTTAACGTTTAACGAAATTTGGAAGTCGCCACCGGCTGTTTGAATCTTTACATCCGAGAACTCAAAATCACTGTACGACAAACCATAACCAAATGGGAATGAGGTCTTTTTGTCAAATGTGTTGTAATAGCGGTAACCAACAAAAATATCTTCTAAATAGTTGGTGTAGTCGAAGTTTTCGGTGTTTTGGTTGTCGTCGTGAGTGCCGAACATTGAGCGTCCGTTTGCCTCAAAGTCGTATGGGAAATTCTTGGCACCGGGTACGTCGAAATAATCAATTGGGAACGATATCGGCAATCTTCCTGAGGGGTTAACTGCGCCAGTGATAACGTCTGCAACTGCGTTTCCGCCTTCTTGACCACCCATCCAAGGCAAAAGAATTGCGTCGGGAATATCTTTCCACGAAGCGGTTTCGATAACACCGCCAACGTTGAGAATTACGATAGTTTTTTTGCCAGCGGCTTTAAATGCCTTTGAAACGCTGTTGAGAAGAGCCTTTTCGTTGTCAGAAAGGTTGAAGTTAGAGATGCGGCGGTCGCGGAATTCACCCGAAATGCGTCCCAAGGTGATGAAAGCCACATCGTTGGTTTTAGCATATTCCTTGATTTTGGCATCGTCGATAGTAAAATCTTCGGGAACAAATGCGTGTACCAAACTATCCTTAGTGGCAGGATTAGCACGGAAAGCAGTCTTTTGTTTTTGAATTTCAGGAATATAGATATTTTTGAGATTTTCGTCGATAGTAAAGCCTTGATTTTCGAGACCCTCGCAGAGCGATACTGTGTAAGCCTCGTTTACGTCGCCGCTACCTGTGCCGCCCGAGTAAAAAGAGTAAGAAGAAACGCCAAAAAGAGCAGCCTTGCCGCCTTTTATCGGAAGTGCGTTGTTTTTGTTGGTAAGCAACACAATGCCTTCTCTTGCAGCCTGACGAGTGATTTTTGCGTGTTCTTCGAGGTTTGGCTTGTTAGAATACTGATATTTTTTGAATGTGGGTGTTTTTAAAACCAACTCTAAAATGCGTTTGATGTTTGCATCCACATATTCGGTTTTTAAAGTTCCGTTTTTCATACCCTCAACAATCTTTTCGTATTGATTGTTGACACCGGGCATAAGAAGGTCGTTGCCCGAAATTACCTGATTAACAGGGTCTTTGCCAGCAAACCAATCGGTCATTACAAGTCCTTCGTATTTCCATTCGTCGCGAAGTATATTTTGAACCAGTTCGCGGTTTTCGGAAGAATATCTGCCGTTGATATAGTTGTACGAAGTCATTACAGTCCAAGGATTTGACTCGCGGATTGCAATTTGAAACTGACGCAAATAAATTTCGCGCAAAGCCCTTTGAGTAAGTCTTGCATCGTTGTTCATACGGTTGGTTTCCTGATTGTTAACGGCAAAGTGCTTGATAGATGTGCCCACGCCGTTGCTTTGGATACCGTTGATAAGTGCGGCTGCGGTTTTTCCGGCTAAAACAGGGTCTTCGGAATAATACTCAAAGTTTCTACCGCACAATGGGTTACGGTGAATATTTGCACCCGGCGAAAGGATAACGTCAACGCCGTATTCGAGCACTTCGTTGCCGATTGATTCGCCAATTTTTTGCACCAATTCTGTGTTCCAAGTAGACGATAGGGTAGTGCCTATCGGGAAAGCCGTACAGTAGTAGGTGTTTTCGTCGCCTTCGCGGACAGGCTTGATTCTCAAACCCGCAGGACCGTCGGCGAGAACGATAGACGGGATGCCTAATCGTGGAATAGCGCGGGTAATACCTGCTGCTCCTGGTACCTTTTGTTCAGTGCTTCCTACAAACGATGTGTTTTCTTGGCTTGGATCCATACCAGCGCCAATGAGCATGAGAGCCTTCTCTTCGATGGTCATAGCCGCAATCACCTCGTTGATAGAGGCAGTTCCGAGTTGCGGTGGTGTTTGGTTGCAACTGCTTGATGCAGTGAGTATTGCCGCTGTAATTGTTGACATAATAATTCTATTGTCCATATTTTTATGTTTATGTTAAATGATAGGTAGTTCACTTTAAAATGGCAAAATCAAACCTTATTTTTTTGTTTCCGCTGATAAATACGCCTTTGTAAATTCCCTTAGGCATTATTATCTTGCTTATTTCCTGAGGTTTATCAAAAGTCTTAATAGATTTGCCTAATATGTCAAAAATAATAATTTTTGAGTTTGCAAAATATTCTGTATCAACGTTTTCGAGCGAAATTGTAATTATTTCACCCTCTTTTGCCACCGAGGGGTAAACTTTTATTTTGTTTATAGCCTTCGGACTGTTTTTCTTTATTATGTCGGGTTCTGATTCATCTTGGCTATCTTCTTGTGTTTCAGGTTCTTCTACTATAATTTCCTGATAGTCAACATATATATCCACATCATTGTCGAACATTGCAAAGATGTAGTTGATTCTGTCGGGCGAGAATATCCTGCGGGAATTTACGTAAACAAATGGTTCGTAACCGTCGTTGGCGGGATTGATTTTAAACTGAATTTGTTCGTCTTTCTGTGCAGTGGTGTGAGATATTTCTGTGATATTATTGTCGGTTTTGATAGAATGATATTTGGAGTAAACCGCCTCGATGGAAATGTCAGAGATATAGTCAGACATAAAAATGGTATCGTTAAATGTCTTAATATCAACTTGTTTACCGTTTACCAATATATATTCAAATATTCTACCGTCTTCGGACAAATCGTCGACACTAAAAAATACGGTGTCGTTGACAGTTGCGGCGTTTTTATCGGTGAATACATATCTGCCAGCTTTTACTTTGTAACTTATTGGCTTGTATTGAGTTGTAATCTCCACATCTGATTTGTATTCCGACATTAGAAAATTGCAGAAGTTTTTGTAAAATGTTAAGGATTTTCCATTTACCAATATTTTTTCAAGTTCGTAACCATCTGATGTCAAATCTTTTGCATTGACTTTTATTAAATCGTTGATAGATGCAAATTGATGATCGGATGTGATATTTTGGTCGGTGGTGATTTTGTAGTCAAGTTGCTTATATTCAACCGATATATAAACATCGCACTTGAAATCTGCCATATCAATTCCCGGTTTCTCTTTTTTGTAGCTGATTGGTTTTGAATTGATTAGGACATTTTCTACTGCAAGTCCGCTATTTGAGTAATCTTTTATAGTAAAATATACCGAATCGTTTACAGTAGCAGTGGTTTTGCGGCATGATATGTTCTCATCTTTTGTAATTTGATATTTTATAGCCGAATAAGTGGCTGTGATGGTAACATCTTTTGCAAAATCTGACATTAAGAATGAACCAGCATAATTTTCAATAGGGATTGATTTTGTTCCGATTTTTACATTGCTAATTTCGTAACCTTCTGATGTTAGGTCGGTTACTGTAAATGTAATTGCATCGCTTTCAACGGTAGCTGTTTTTGTGTTACAAGTAACATATTCTCCAGTATTAATATTAAATGTAATGAGCTCGTATTCAGCGGTAATGGTAACATCAGAAATAAAATCAGCCATTATTAGTGATGCTTTATAATCTTCAAATTCAATCTCTTTGTTATTAACCAGAACTTTGGAGATTTGTAGTCCTTGTGATTTGAGATTTTTAATTGAAAAGGGTATAACATCTTCAACTGTTGCAGTTTTGCGGCTGCAAGTTATGTTTTCGCCTTTATTTATATTGTAAGAAATTGGCTTGTATTCTACAGTAACATAGACATCAGAAATGTATTTCGACATATCCAATGTTGCTTCTAAATTATTAACTTTTACTGATTTTTCGTTGATATAAACTTTGTCGACAGCATATCCTATATTACTTTTGTCGGTTATTTTGATTGTTAACTTGTCCTTTACTGTGGCTTTATCAGTTTCAATATAACAATTTTCATCGGTGTGGATTAAGTACTCAATTAGTTCATATTTAGCTCTTAATGTTATATTTGCAGCGTAATCAACCATTGAAAAAACATAGTTGTAACCATTTAGATTTATCGGAGTATTGTTGATAGTTACCTCTGAAAGCCGATAACCTTTGGCGGTTGAATCCCTTACTGAGAATGGTATTTCTGTGTTGTAAATATACGCTTTTTCAAAATCGCACTTGATATATTTCGGTTTTGAGATAGAATACTCTATGAGAGTGTAAGTTACTGATAACTCTACATCTTCTTTCGGCATTTTGAAACTATTTTTGTTAATCTCTATGTTATTGTGCGAGGATAATCCTGTGGCTGTAACTTCGTAAGTGTAGCCAACTTTTGTTTTTATCTCAAGTTTTATTGTTTCATCATATTCATAACCAATTGAGGAATTTGTAATAGATATGTCGTCAATACTATTGTCGTTTATTATAATGTTGTATGGATTAGTTTTCCATTTAGTTGGTTTATAATGTTGTCCGTTTTTTTCCTCTAAGTTTGATGGACAGAAAAATTTACCAATCTCTGCTACTCCTTTTATCCAATAACTTGTAAAAGTTTTATCATCAGTTGTTTTCCAAGAATTGAACGAAACATTTATAGATTCTAAAGCTTCGCAATTTAAAAACATCGAATTATAACAACCTTCTGCTAAGATAGTTGCTGTTAGGTCGGGTGCTGATATTAATGTTTTACAATCCGCAAATAGTTTGTAAAAGCAGTGTTTTGTTGAGATCGTGATTGCTTTCCCTGTTTCGTCGAGTAAGGTCATTAAATTGCCTGAACCTTTCACTTTGCCGCTAAATGTGAAGGTTGCGTAATTTTTTGTGCTTTCTGAAATTGTTGTATTATTTCCTTTAAGTAGTACGAAATCATTTTCGTTGGTAAGTTGTATAATTTCATCATTTTCCCACAAAGTCCAATCTCCATTGTTGATAGAATACATAATATTCGGATTAATCTTATTCTTTGTCAATCCAATCTGAATATTATCTTCTAATGCAGTGAATCTTAGGTAATTAACTTCTTGTGCGTTGGCACTGCTAATTATCCATAAAAGCAGTATTATTGTTTTGATAAGTCTTTTTATAATCATACTGCTCTGCTTTAAGTGGTTAGTTATTTAAAAAAATCTACTAATGTTTGCAAGTTTTCGGCTTGTTGTTCAAGTTCTTCGGCGCTTGAAGCAAGTTGTTCACTTGATGATTGGTTTTCGCTGATAACGGTGTTGAGTTTTATTATTGAATTGTTTATCTGCGAGGCTCCTGCATTTTGTTCGTGACTTGCTGTTGTGATTTCGTTTACAAGTGTGGTAGTTTTTTCGATGCTTGGCAAGGCTTTGTGCATCGATTGATTTGCGTTTTCTGATACTCTTAAACCTTGTTGGGCAAGGTCAACAATTTCGTCTGCCGCTTTTTTGCTGTGTTCGGCAAGTTTGCGTACTTCACTTGCTACTACTGCAAAACCTTTTCCCGATTCGCCTGCGCGGGCAGCTTCCACTGCCGCATTCAATGCAAGAATATTTGTTTGGAATGCAATGTCGTTTACAATTTCTATTTTTTCGGCTATTTCTCGGTTGGTGCTGTATACATCGTCGAGGTTTTTTACAACGTCGGTGAATAATCCGAGAGCTTTTTTGGACATTTTGTTGGTTTCGGCTGCATTTTGCGAGTTTTGGTCAATGTTGCTCGACATTTCTTGCATTGTTGACGAAAGGTCTTCGATGCTCGATGATTGCTCTGCCGATCCACGCGAAAGATGTTGAGATAATGCGTTAACCTGTTTGCTGTGGGCTGCAAGAGCCTCAGAACCTTCTTTTATCGAAAGCATTATGTTTGATATTTTGTCGTTCATTATCTGCAAGTTGTCGCAGATAAGACCTATTTCGTCATCTGATTGGATATTGAATTTTTGATTCAAATTGCCTTCAGAAATATTTTTGATAGTGGATGTGAGCCAAGCTATTGGTTTTGAGATGATTTTGTGGATGCCAACCAATATTCCTATCACTATTATAGCTATAGTGAAAACGAGGAATAAAATCATGCTCCTGAGGGTTATTCTTGCTGGTTCGATAATTTCACTTTTTGACACTGAGCCTACCAACGACCAATTTGGGGTTTCTTTTATGGGGTAGCAAATCAGATAGTCGGTGCTGCCGTCTGCTGTAATGGCGTATCTTGCAGCAGTGTTTCCGCTTTTGATAGCGTTAGTAACTTCAAGCATACCTTCTGATTTGTCGGCATAATCGCTTAGGCTTGCGTTCATAAGCATCGACTCGTCTTTATGGCCTATTATAGTGGTGTTGCCATCTACAATAAAACTTGTACCGTGGTTACCTATGCTCATATCTTTAACGATGTTTGACAATGTTGACAAGCTGATATTGCTTGCAAGTATACCCACTACTTTGCCTTCTGAGATGATTGGTACTGCCAAAGTGTATTTTTTTTCGCCGGTAGATTTGCTCAAGTCGGGGTTGGTCATGGCAAAATTGGCACCTTGGGTCATTATCTTTTTGAAATATTCACGGTCGTCTAATTTTCGTTGAGCTTTGCCTTTGCCTGCTATATAATAACTTCCATCTGGATGAATCACAAACAAGAGGCTAAATTTGTCATTATTTATGGTTGCTTGTTCCAGAAGGTAGTCGCTCATCGTTTCCCATTTCATGGTTTGAACTTGATAGCTTGCAGCTATGCCTTGAAGTCGCGATTTGATGCTGGCAAGATTGTTTGTTACCTCAATGGAGCCGCGTCTAACAATTTCTGTTACAAAATTTTCGGTTGATTCCAATTGTTTGTTTGCCGACATATTGTAGTTAACAATCATCATTACGGTCATTAATATGGCAGTTGCAGGCAAAACAAGTAGTAAAATTTTGTTCTTTAACGAAAATTTAACATCGTAATCATTTTTAACTTGGGTCATAATAGCTTATTAATTAGTCGTTTAATGCTTTTTATTGTGTTAATATTTATTTTACAAATATAATTCAATTTTTGTGCTAAAAAAAATTTTGGTGATATTTTTTGAGTAGATAACAAAAAAAAACGGAAACCATTCGGTTTCCGTTTGTGACCCCTGCAGGATTCAAACCTGCAACCTTTTGATCCGTAGTCAAATACTCTATTCAGTTGAGCTAAGGGGCCGTTGAAATTTTGTGACCTCGGCGGGATTCAAACCCACAACCTTTTGATCCGTAGTCAAATGCTCTATTCAGTTGAGCTACGAGGCCTTTCTGATTTCGGGTGCAAAGTAAATGCTTTTTTACTTACTGTGCAAATTTTTTCGTATTTTTTTAATGATTTTTTTGTTACAATGCGTTGTCGTCTAAATCACAGTCTTTTTCGAGACGGATTGTGATAGAATACAAACTTGTAGATGAGTCAACAGGGGTGAAACTATACTCCAACGGATGGTGGCTCTTGTTTATTAGGGTTGCAAATCCGTGTCCGGGTTCACCAGTGCGTATCAATTGCAGACGTAAATCTTTGTCAGATTTGTTGACTGTATCGAGAAGATTCTTAAGAGTTGCTATTTTATTATTATCCACATAGTTGGCAGCCGAAAGCAATAGATGTTCTTTTTCTTGACTAATGAAAAACATTCCGTAGTTGCCATTGTCTTGACTTCTGTCTTTGTTGACGGCGTGCTGAAGTATGTTTTGCAGTATCTCTATCATTGTGCTGTAGACGCGTGTCTTTAGCACTTTTGATGTGGTAATCTGACGGCTTAGTATGCTCATCAGGTTTTTGAGGTTGTCTTGCTTGAGTATACCGTTGAAATTTAGCAATATATTATCGTCGGTGAGTATCTTATGAAATTTGATTATATCTTTTACCGACCATTGCTCATATTCTTGGCGTTCTTCTTCGGAGTCTTCTGCCTGACTTTGAATTTTGTTGTATGGTATGCTGAGATGCAAGTAGAAAAACGAATATTCACTGTCTAACTTTACAAACTCATAGCGGAATTTGCGTCCCGATTTGCGAGCCATCTCTATAAGACCTAATCCTGCACCGCCTTTCGACGAGAATGTACCATTGTCCAACACCTGACGTGAATATTCCTTAAGGCTTTCTGCGTCTAAATTGTTGATTTTCTCTATTTTGTCTTTAAGGCTGTCGATGGTGTCGTTTTTGATAAGGTTTCCGGAGGTGATATAGTACGCAAATTTCTTTTTGCGCATTATAAATAGTCCTTCGTTGTCGTTTTTGCGGTCGGTGATTTTTTCTTGATGGCGGGTGATGTTTTGCAAGCACTCCACCATTATAAAATATATTCGTTTTCGGATTAGAATCTTTTCGCGACTTTGGCCAATGTTGTTTTCGGCGAGGCACAGTATGTTTTCGGCTATTGCCGAGTTTACATTACCTCTATATATGTATTCAAGGCTGTCGTTGGATACATACTTGGTTAGTTGGTATGCTATTTCGTTTTTTACCGCTGTGTCTTGCTCTGACATTTTGCCTGATTTTTAGAGGTGGTTTAATTTCGTTGTTTAAAGGTTCCGTGTTTTTAAACGGATTGATGAGTTTTAATGTTACTCAAATTTACTTTAATTTTAGTTTTACAAATATTTTTCCGTCAAAATTTGAGCCAAATCCTCATACTTATTGTCAATTTTTATTGACTTTTTAGATTTTTTCATACACTCTTTGAGTGTTTCGGGCAAGTCGGGTGTTACGCCTGTAGACTCTTTTACCACGTCTAAGAATTTGGCGGGGTGGGCAGTTTCTAAGAATATGCCTTTGATGCCGTGATTTGATGCAAGGTATTTTTCGATTCCAAGAAAACCTACTGCGCCATGCGGGTCGAGTGTGTATCCGTAAATGTCTCTTACCTGCTGCATCTTTTTGCGTGTTTGGTCGTCGGTAAAACTATATCCCTCAATGGTTTGATGCATCTTTTTAGAATCGTGGTCAAATATGATTTCCAAACGTTCAAAGTTGCTCGGGTCGCCTACGTCCATTGCGTTGGATATTGTCTGTTTAGATGGTTTTGGTGTGTATATGCCTGATTCCAAATAATTTGGAACTGTATCGTTGATATTTGTGGCTGCCACAAATTTATTAACTTGCAATCCCGATTTCCAAGCGAGGATACCGCCTGTGAGGTTTCCAAAATTACCACTCGGTACGCAAATGGCTGTGTCGTAGTCTTTTGCCTGAGCCACTGCGTAATAGTAGTAGAAACTTTGAGGTATCAATCGTGCAATGTTGATAGAATTGGCAGAGGTGAGGTGGAAGCGGTTTTTGGTGTCGAAATTTGCAAACGCCGTTTTTACAAGACGTTGACAGTCGTCGAACACTCCGTTTACTTCTAATGCTGTGATGTTGCCTCCGTTGGTGGTGAGTTGCTTTTCTTGAATTTCGCTCACCTTGCCACTCGGGTAAAGAATTATAACGTCCACGCCAGGTACGTTGAGAAAACCTCTTGCCACTGCGCTTCCTGTATCGCCTGATGTGGCTACAAGTATTACGGTTTTTTCGTTATTTTTTTGCGAAAAATATCCGAGGCAACGTGCCATAAACCTTGCTCCAACGTCTTTAAACGCACATGTGGGTCCGTGGAAAAGCTCCAACGAAAATACGTTGTCTTTTACCTGCACAAGCGGAATATCGAAAGTGAGCACCTCGTTGCAGAGGTTTTTAAAATCGCTGTCGGGAATTTCGTCGCCGACGTATTTTTTACCTACTTGATAGCCAATTTCGGGAAGGCTCATGTCAAATAGGTTTGCCCAAAAATCGTTACCCATCGAGATATACTCTTGAGGCATATAAAGACCTTTGTTGGGTGCGAGACCGCGTTTTACTGCGTCTTCAAACGATACAATATGGTTTTTGTCGCGTGAACTTATATATTTCATCTCTAAATCTCTGTTATTCTTTGAAAAACTCGTTGTGAAGTGCTTCGAGAGCGTTTTGTGCGTCGCTGCTCTTGATTACTATCGACACGTTGATTTCGCTGCTGCCTTGTGCAATAAGGTGAATGTTTACATTGTGTTTGCCCAATGTGGTGAATGCTCTACCGGTAACTCCGGCAGCGTTTTTCATTCCTTCGCCCACCATTGCGAGTATTGAGTAGCCTGTTTCGGCTTTGATGGGCAGGATTGATTTCTTGCCTTTGATTTCAAAGTCGAACTCTTTGTTGATGGCTTCTACTGCCTTGTCGGCATCGCGTTCGTTGATTACTATGTTGATAGCCATTTCGGAGCAAGCCTGCGAAATGATTATTACGTTTACGTCTTTGAGTGCGTTGAACAATCTTCCTGCAATACCGCTGTTGCCCACAAGACCTGTGCCTGTGAATGATAGCATTGCAATGTTGTCCATTGTTGAGAACGACTTTACAGGGTTTTTGATGTCGGTAGTGTTGGTTACCAATGTGCCTTTTTCGTCGGGATAGAATGTGTTGAGTATCACCATAGGAATGTTGGCGTCCAAAACTGGCTTAACTGTTGGAGCGTAGATAACTTTTGCGCCGAGGTTAGAAAGTTCGAGCACTTCGCGGTACGACATTTTTTCCAACGGACGTGCGTTTTTGATTTTGCGAGGGTCGGCGGTGTAAATTCCGCTTACGTCGGTCCAAATTTCAAGTTTCATAGCGTTGAGGGCTGCGGCGTACAGTGCTGCAGTAAAATCGCTTCCACCACGTCCAAGAGTTGTGGCGTATCCTTTTTCGTTGCGAGAGATAAAGCCTGGAGCAACGGTGATTTTGTTTTCGGGATTGTAAGCGGCTGCAATATTTTTGTAGGTTTGCGAACGGTTGACATCTTCTTTGCCGTTTTCAAACTTGGTGATTATCACTTCTGACGAATCCAAGTATCCTACGCTACCGTTGTGGATAGTAAGATATTGGAATATAATTGCGTTCGACATTTTTTCGCCGAAACTTACCACAATATAGTATGCCCTCTGCGAAAGTTCGTTGAGCATATACACAGCTTCCAATACTTTTTCGAGTTGATCTATGTGGTGGTCAATTATAGCTTTTAAATTGCCCTGTTCGTCAACTGCAAAAAGTTGGTCGATAAAGTCGTGATGGCGTTTTTTTATCTCTGTGCAAACTTTTTTATATGTTGTGTCTTTTTGGGATGCTTTGTTGGCGGCTTCTTCGAGCATGTTGGTTACTTTACTCAGTGCCGAGCATACAATTATCTGATTGTCGTCTGTCTTTTTTAATATCTCACTGATATTCTTTACTGTAGCAACGGAGGAAACCGAAGTGCCTCCAAATTTTAATACTTTCATCCTTGGATTTTGAATTGTAATTATCCTTTTTATAAATAATGTGCAAATATAATTTCTTTTGTTTTATAATGCACAAATTTACAAAAAAAATTTTTCATAGAATGTATAATCACATATTTTTTTGTACAAAAAAAGCCCCTGCGTTAATGCAGGGGCTTTTATATTGCTAATTGTTGTTTAAAAACTACAATTTAGGACCTGCTGCAACGAGTGCTTTACCAGCTTCGTTGGTGGTGTATTTCTCGAAGTTCTTGATGAAACGGCCAGCGAGGTCTTTTGCCTTTGTTTCCCATTCGGAAGCGTTGGCGTAAGTGTCGCGGGGGTCAAGAATTGCGGGATTAACTTTGGGAAGTGCGGTGGGAACTTCGAAGTCGAAGAAAGGAATCTTCTTGGTTTCAGCCTTGAGGATTGATCCGTCGAGGATAGCGTCGATGATACCACGTGTATCAGGAATAGAGATACGTTTGCCAGTACCGTTCCAACCAGTGTTAACTAAGTAAGCCTTAGCACCCGATTTTTCCATCTTCTTAACGAGCTCCTCAGCATATTTGGTGGGGTGGAGTTCGAGGAATGCCTGACCGAAGCAAGCCGAGAAGGTCGGGGTGGGTTCGGTGATTCCGCGCTCTGTACCAGCCAATTTAGCGGTGAAGCCAGAGAGGAAGTAGTACTGAGTTTGTTCGGGAGTAAGGATAGATACGGGAGGAAGAACACCGAATGCGTCTGCTGAAAGGAAGATAACGTTCTTAGCAGCAGGACCAGCGCTCTTGCCGGCAACTTTCTTAACGATGTTTTTGATGTGGTCGATCGGGTAAGAAACGCGGGTGTTTTCTGTTACGCTCTTGTTAGCGAAGTCGATTTTGCCGTTGTTGTCAACAGTAACGTTCTCCAAGAGGGCGTTGCGTTTGATAGCGCCGTAGATGTCGGGCTCGTTTTCTTTAGAAAGGTTGATAACTTTAGCGTAGCATCCGCCTTCGAGGTTGAATACGCCTTCGTCGTCCCAGCCGTGCTCGTCGTCACCGATAAGGAGACGTTTCGGGTCGGTAGAAAGAGTGGTTTTGCCTGTGCCTGAAAGACCGAAGAAGATAGCTGTGTTTTTGCCTTCCATGTCGGTGTTGGCAGAGCAGTGCATAGAAGCGATGCCTTGGAGGGGGAGGTAGTAGTTCTGCATAGAGAACATACCTTTTTTCATTTCACCACCGTACCAAGTGTTGATGATAACTTGTTCGCGGCTCTTGGTGTTGAATGCAACACAAGTCTCAGAGTTGAGGCCGAGTTCTTTATAGTTTTCAACTTTTGCTTTAGAAGCGTTGTAGATAACGAAGTTGGGTTCGAAGTTTTCGAGTTCTTCTTTGGTAGGCTGGATGAACATGTTTTCAACGAAGTGAGCCTGCCAAGCAACTTCTACGATGAATCTTACAGCAAGACGAGTAGCTTCGTTAGCACCGCAGAATGCGTCAACAACGTAGAGCTGTTTGTTTGAGAGTTCTTTTTTAGCAATTTCTTTAACTTTAGCCCAAACGTCTTCGCTCATGGGGTGGTTGTCGTTTTTGTAAGCGTCAGATGTCCACCATACGTTGTTGTGGCTTTCGTCGTTGTCAACAATGTATTTGTCTTGGGGCGAACGGCCAGTGAAGATACCGGTCATAACGTTAACTGCGTCGAGTTCAGTTTTCCGACCTTTTTCGAAACCCTCGAGAGCGGGGTTAATTTCTGCTTTGTAGAGCTCTTCGTAAGAAGGATTGTGTGCGATTACAGTAGAACCTGTAATTCCGTACTTTGTTAAATCTAATTTACTCATTTTTAAGTATTTAATTAAAAATTGTTTTCGTTCGTCAACTATGCAAATTTATATATTTTTTTTCTGTTTTTGGCTTTGTGTTTTTAAATCTTTGTTAAATTTAGAAAGTGTAAATGTTACCTTTGCGCCAAGTGTCTACCGCGTTGTCCCAATATGGTTTCAATTCTGTACTGCGGAAAAGGCGATATTCGGGCGTGGTGAGTGTGGTTTGTCGTTTTCGGAATACAAACTTGATTTTGCGGTCTTCTTTGCGGTCGCGATAGGTCCAAATTTCGGCTTTGTTTGTTATTGCCATCATCTGAGGCGGACCCATTACTATGTATACCATTCCGCGGTCGGTTAACATTCCTTGTCGATGGTCGGTGAAAAATATGTTGGCAAACACTGCGCGTGTATAGTATACTTTGATAAGTTCTTTTGCCTTTTTGATATCTTTGGTGCACGAGTACCAAAAATCGTCTACGGCGAGTTTTTGTGATTCTTTTGCGGCTATTTGGGCATATTCTTCGTCGGTGCAGAGGTATTTTATGGTTTTGAGCATATCTTCAGGTGTGGTTACGCTTGGATGGTCGTTGCCAAAACATGGAATCGAAAATCCTCGTTGGTTTACCGAATCGGCTGTGGTGAAATATATTCCGGGCTTGTCGATATTGAAAGTAAATTGCAATGGTTTTGCCTCTGTATCAACGTGTAGGAGGCTATCGTTGAAAAACGCGAGTGTGGCGTAAGGCGATTGAGGTATGGTGTTGTCTACCGGAAGTACTGCATTATATATAAGGTGTAGTCCGGGAGTGTTGTTGTAACGCACTGTTAGTTGTGTGCCAATGTCGGCATAGTTTTTTTGCAAAGGTAGTCCGTCGGTGGTGTAAAACACATTGAAGTTGTCGATTCCTGTTGAGTCCATCTTGTCTACTTCGTTGAAACTGATGTTCATCTTGCCTCTCAAAAGGTCGGTAACTGTAGTTTGAACCACAAATTTAGGCAAGTCTACGTGTTTGAGCTTTATTTTGATTGCCAATGTTTTGGGTGATGCCGATTTGCTAATAGTAACGAATTTCATACTTGTGTCGATCATCTGCGCATTTTCGAACGACTCCATAATTTTGTAAAACACTTTTACCTTTGCCATTTGTTGGTTTTGAGCGTTGGCTTTCGAAAAAAGGAGTTCAGAATCGTTGATGATAACAAAAAGGTCGATGTTGGTGGTATCGTTCTTTTTTATAAATACTTTTGGGTGGATGGTGGTGCTTGTGGGATTGTAAATTTGAGCCAATTGTGTGGTTCCAGCCGCTATTGCCGAAACGTGTTTTTCGGTTTCCTTGGTAGAGCGACAGCCTATATAAAGCAATGATAAACAGAATATTATCAATAAGATATTTAGTTTTTTCATATAATTGTCGATAGTTTATGTTTTATTCAGCGGCAAATATATAAAAAAAAAGTGTCGCCCCAGCTAAAAATCTGCATGCGACACTAAATTAACCAACCTAACTAATCTTGTTTTAAAAATTTCAACAATTGTGCCAATCAATTTTTGTCTTTTTACTTTATGTATTCGGCAAAACCTGCATCTGGACCATCGTCTTCGGTGCGTTGATTGCCATAATAGTCGGTTTCCAAAAAATCGTAAAGCATTAACATTCCGTAGTTTGCCATATCTACGGCAGGGGAGGAGTCTTTGATTTTGTAGTTGGCAGAATCGGGGTTGGCAAATTCGGGGTCGAGGTTGAATTTGCAGTTCGTAAACTTTTCGTTCTCTGTTAAGTCGCTCTTTATAAGACAGTTGACAATGCTAATATTATCTGTTTCGCGGATGTCGGTTTCGTTGGTTTTGTTGCCATAGATTATAGAATTGGCAACTAATGTGCTGAAATTCTGTTCACTTCCTTTGCAGTCAATGGCAGATTTTTCGCGGATATTGTAGTTCCAATAATCTGCTAATGTGCAGTGTAGAATATGATAATTACCTGTGCCACTGATACTTATGCACGAATAACCGCAGTTGTGTATTAATGTGTTGTATATCTGTGAGTTGGTGTTTTCTAAATATAATCCGTGGTAGAAAGAGTTTTCTATTTTTGAGTTGCTTATAGTAATGTGTGCGTTGCTAAATGCGGATACTGCTGTTTGAGCGTTTTTTATTGTGGCACAGTTGATTACGCTTGTTTTTGATTCTTCTTTAAAATTAATTCCTCGCCATTGAGCAGGTATTTCGGCGTATTCTTTTTCGGTGCGGATTCCTTGAAATTTTACGGGATTATCTATGGTGCCTTCGATATTGAGTGCGCCTTCTATCTCTATGCCTGATTCTTTGCTAAAATATATGCTAACACCCTCTTTTATTGTTAGTTTTGCATTTTTGGCAACTTTTATTCCTGAATGAGATATATAATATTTGTTTTCTGGCAGTGTGGTGTCGGAATTGATTGTTACGTCGAGTTTTTCTACATTGATAGCGTAGGCAGTGATTATTACGCGTTGGTTTTCGCCGCCGGTATTCACTATTAATGAGTTGGTTAGCGTATAATTTTCGGTTTGGTTTTTAAGTTCGGCTTGGGCAAATACAAAAATGCTGTCGTTTTTTCTTAATTCTATGTTTTCGGCAGATGTGGTTTCGATTCCGTTGATATTTAGATGTATCTGATTGTCGTTGTTTTCAAGATGTATAGTGTTGATATTTATGTTTTTATAGGTATTGTTGAATATTTTTAGATAACGTATGCTACTTTTTTCGCCAGTGAAAACGGTGTCGAATTTTAAGGTGTCGCTCGAAAAATTGAGCTTAGCCCCCGTGTTGTATTCAAAATCTTCGCTGCAAAAGCAAAACGCTGATATTATGATAGTTGCTAATATTTTAAGAATGTTTTTCCTCATGGTTGTATTTTTTGCCAAAATTAGGTATTTTTGCCGAAAAACCTACAAAGATGAAACTACTCTTGCACGCATGCTGCGCTCCGTGTTCCGCTCCTATTTTAGAATGGCTGATTAACAACAATATACAGCCTTCGATTTTTTATTATAATCCTAATATCTATCCTCAAAAAGAATACGAGATACGCCGAAACGAAATTGAACGTTATTGCAAAAAGCTGAATATCAATTTTATAGAAGGAGATTACCATCACGAGGAGTGGCTCAGTCATGTGCACGGACTTGAAAACGAACCAGAACGCGGAAGTCGTTGTCTTGAATGTTTTAAACTTCGCCTTGCCGCCTGCGCCAAGGTAGCCAAAGAGAATGGGTTCGATACGATTGCCTCGTCGCTTTCGTCCTCGCGTTGGAAAAGTCTCGAACAAATCGACACAGCCGGAAACTTTGCCGTACAAAATATCGAAGGCGTGGAGTATCTTGCGCGAAATTGGCGAAAAGGCGGATTGCAACAACTTAGAAATGAGTTGCTTAAAGAAAACGGTTTTTACAACCAACTATATTGCGGGTGCGAATTTAGTCTGCGTTCCTGCGCAAAAGTTCAAGAGCAAAATTAATTTTGCTCTCCATATCTAACTGACCGTCAATCCAATAGATATACATTCCAAGACGTTCCATACGGCGAAACCACGTCATCTGTCGTTTGGCAAATTGGCAGATGGCAATATATAGTTGGTCGAACATCTCTTCGTATTTTAATTGACCTGTAACATAGAGAGTTACGTATTTGTATTCGAGACCATAATAGATTAAATCATCTGCACTGATACCTGACTCCATAAGTTTTTTAATCTCGTCTATCATACCTTCGTCTAAACGTTGTTGAAGGCGGATGCGGATTTTTGCGCGCTCCACGGCACGGGGGTTTTTTATGCCGAAAATCAGTGAGTTAATTTTTGGGTAGGAGGGAACTACCTTGGGATTTTCCTTGATAAAAGTTTCGATTTCGATGGCACGGATTGCGCGTTTTTTTGTGTCCGTGTCGGTATTGTTGTGCAGAGTACGCATCGCGGCGAGCATGTTTTTTAGTTCTTCGAGAGAATATTGCTCCAAACTTTTGCGCAGCGATGGATTGGCGGGAACGTCAATTAGTTGGTAGTTTCGTATTGCTGATTCGATATAAAGTCCTGTGCCACCGCACAATATCGGGGTTTTGCCTTTGGCAGAAATTTCTTCAAACGCCTTAAAAAATTCGCGTTGATATTCAAAAACATTATATTTGGTCCCGGCGGGAAGAATGTCTATCAAATGGTATGGAACGGGCTGTCCATCAACGGTATAATCGGCAATGTCTTTGCCTGTTCCAAGGTCCATTCCACAATAAATTTGCCGCGAATCGGCACTGATAATTTCAGTGTTGAGTTTGTGTGCGAGGTTCGCGGCAAAAGATGTTTTTCCGCCCGCCGTGGGGCCTAATATAGTTATGAGGTTCATTATCCTTTTACTTCTTCGGTATCTTCAGGTTCTGAAGCGGTTTCGTTGGCAGATTCGGCAGCTTTTTCTGCCTTTTCTGCAATATCTTTGCCTTTGAGATAGTTGGGAAGTTCCAAACCTGCCGATTTGAAAATGTCGTTGATGGGAGGCAATGCGCCCAACATGCCCGACATAAAGTTGGCTGTGCTTGATTTGCCGTTTGAAAGGCTGTCCCAAACTGTAACCTTGTCGATTTTGATATTCTTTACAGCCTCTGTCTGGAGTTTTACAATCTCCACGAGTTTGTCGGCTATCATCATCTTTACAGCGTCGTCGGGGTTGTCGCCGGCGGCTTTTACCATTGCGTTGAAACCTTCGGCTTGTTTTGCGAGTACTTCCATCATACCTTTTGCCTTTGCCTCCATCTCGTAGTAGATAGAGTCGGCGTTACCTTTTGCCACGCGGCGGATACGTTCTGCCTCTGCTTCTGCCTCAATTTCAATGCGTTGACGTTCAATTTCAGCAGGGATAATGATGTCGGCAGTTTTGGTGGCTTTTTCACGGTCGGCACGTGCCATTTCGGCGAGTTTTTGTGCCTCGTATGCCGATTTTTGAGTTTCTGCCTCGTTGATTCTTTCTGCCGAAACGGCAATCTTGTTGGCCTCTGCCTCTGCTTTGCGTCGTTCTGCCTCTGAATTTGCAACTCGGATTTTTGCCTCGTTCTCGCCCGAAACCGCTGTTGCGTTGGCTGCTGCTATGCTGATACGTTGGTTTTTCTGTGCTTCTGCCTCGCCCACTTGCGCCTCTGAATTGGCTGCTGCCACTTTTATACGCTGAGTTTTTTGCGATTCCGACACACCGATTTGTGCCTCGGCGGTTTGCGCTGCCACTTCGATGCTCTGCTCTTTGCGGAATTTTGCCTCACCGATAGCACCGTTTTTCTGTTCTTCGGCAACTTCGATTTTGGCTTTGTTGATAGCGCGTTCTGCCTCTTTGCGTCCGAGTGCGTCGATATAGCCGCTCTCGTCGGTGATGTCTTTTACGTTTACGTTGATGAGTTTCAAACCGAGTTTTTTGAGTTCTTGCTCCACGCTGTCGGATACGTTGCGGAGGAACATTTCGCGGTTTGAGTTGATTTCCTCGATGGTCATTGTGGCGATTACTACACGCAACTGACCAATGATAATATCCTCGGCGAGGATACGGATGTCGTCTAATTTGATGCCGAGCAAACGTTCTGCAGCATTGTTCATTACTCCGTCTTCGGTGCTGATACCTACCATAAAGTTGCAGGGTACGTTAACACGAATCTGCTGCTTGCTGAGGGCTTTTTTAAGGTCAACCGAAATTGTCAACGGCGAAAGGTCGAGAAATTCGTAATCTTGGATTACGGGCCAAATAAATGCTGCGCCGCCGTGGATACATTTTGCTGTGCGGGTTCCTGCCGCACCTTTGCCCACTTTTCCGTAAACTACAAGTATGCGGTCGGAGGGGCATCGTTTGTAACGTTTTACAAACCAAACTATTAATATTAAACTGACTACAAACGCTATAAATATTAGCGTAAAAACTGCGTCTCCCATAATTTGTTGATGTGTTAAGGTTTATGAATTTTTTAGTTATGAAATTTTCTTTACTACAAGAGTGCCGTCGTCGTTAACCGAAGTTACCTCAATGGGGTCGTGCTGACGAAGTTCTTCTTCGTCAATTGTAATGGCGTCGAATGTGCGTACTGCGCTTTGAACATTGATTTGCACTTTTCCTTTGCCCGAATTTGAAGGCGGTATCGAAAGGTAAACTTCGCCTTTTGCGCCAATTGTGTCGGATGTGGCAAGTGTGCCGCTGTATTGCATACGGGCAAAAAAAGTCATAAGTGTTACTATCACAGCCGTCATTATAACGCCAGCTATCACAGACGAAAGCAGTGTCATCCATATCGGCAAACCGTTGCTTATGGTGATAATGCCCACCCACGATGCCGAAACCAAAAATCCTATTATCGATTTGAGACTGAGGATATAAGATCCTGTATCGGTATCGTTGTCGATGTCTCCGTCGCCATCGGCATCTGAATCTCCGCCCGAACCCAACAGACTGAGTCCGAATATTACAATGAATGCTAATGTGCTCATTACTGCCACCGCCCAATAGATTTTGGGTAGCATTGGCATTTGGCTCCATGTTTCAAATATACCCATATTGTTTCTTTTTTTGTTTTTACAAATTTATGAAAAGTTTTAGTTATTATCAATTATTTTATCAAAAAAAAATACATTTTTTTTTAAAAAAAAGCCCCCGCAAAAGGGCGGAGGCTTAATACTATTATAGGGTAAGAATTTTTATTCAAGTCTAATTTTAAACGATTTAGCGTTTACTTTGCCAGCGCTTGGTCCGCTTGTTGCTTTGGTTTTTACAACAATTACTTCGTTTTCAACGTCGCCTGCTACTTCGGGGTAGAGCGAAACGGTAAGAGAAGTGGTAGAGTTGGCTTTGATAGTTTTAGATTTAGGCATTACAGTAACGCCTGCTGGAGTTTCAAATCCAACGATTTCTAATTCAGAAGCAAGAGTGTTGGTGATAGAGATTTCTTGTGCGGTTACTTTGGTTGCGGATTTTGAGAATTTTACCACCTCGTTGTTAGCCGAAAGAGCGCGGGTGTTTCCAAAAATCTGAAGGTCTTCTTCCTCAATCCATCCTTGTGCGTTTGATACGTTTGCAATGAATGTCATTACGAGTGCTGCTAAAATAAGTTTAAGTGCTTTCATAATAAATTTATTTTAATAATTTAATTTCGATAGTTTTACGTTTGTTTCTCTTGTTTAGTTGCCTAATATTTCGTGTTTTGAAAAAAAATGAACACTTTTTTCAAAAAAATAATTATTGTCGGTTGAGTTCGATGATGGCGTTAACCGATTTATATTTTGGCTTGTAGATTAACTTGTCGAAATTGTCGCCTGCCTTGGTGATTACGCCTGCCTCTTTAAAGTCTTTCCCTTCTTCTTTAAGGTAGATAATGCTATCGTTTTCGATTTTGTAATCGAGCGATACGGGGAGAGAGTATTTGCCAGAGGTTGCGGTTTTGATCATCATTGCAGCCACTGTGCCAGCATCGATTTTGGCTTTTTGATCTTTAAATTCAACGGTGAGATCAGCTGCCGCAAGCACCGACGAAATCATTCCTGCGGGTATCTGAAATTCTTTTTCAAATATAGTTCCGGCTTCAGAAACGTCTATTGAGTAAGTGCCTTGTAGAGTATCGTCTACACTGTTTTTGTTGCCGCCACACGAACATAGCATTGCGGCAAATGTTAGGATAATGCAGAGTTTTTTCATTTTGGTTGGTGTTTTTTTAGTTTATAACGGAGGCAAATTTACTACATTATATCTTTTAAAGCAATTATTTATTTAAAAAAAATAAGAATTTCTAAACATTTATGTCAATGTTGTAATACTTTTTTTTAGTTACTTTGCAACTTTATAATATATAATAAGTGTATGGCAGGAAAAAGCAAAATACGTAAGGTGTTTACCGCGCTGTGTGTAACTGTGGCGGTGGTTCCTATTTTGCTTGTGGGTGCTGTAACTGCTTTTTTGGCAAGCGAAAAAGTGCAAACCTTTGTGGCGCAAAAGGTATCTGAAACCCTTTCGGAAAAAACAGGCACCGAAATTTCTGTGTCGAAGGTGTTTATCAATCTGCTTCGTTTGAGTGTAGATTTTAAAGATGTTTATGTGGCTGATAACCATCACGATACTTTGCTGTATGCCGGTAGTATCGAGGCTCGGCTAAAATCGTTTGGCATTACTCAAAACTATTACAACATTGGTCTGGCGCAAATACGAAATGTGTGGGTGAATATGTTGGCTGATAGTGCGGGCGTTTACAACTATGATTTTCTACTTTCGAGTGATACCACTGAGGTAGACACAGCCAAATCTGACACTAAGTTTCATATAGCCGTGGGCAAATTGATGCTCTCTAATATCAATTTTCGCCGTGTGGCTAAACCTCAGAGTAGCCGTTCGCCGATAATGGATTTCGACGATTTGCAACTATCGGGAATTAACCTACTTGGCAAAAATTTTTCTATTAACGAAAAAACAGAAATTCATCTTCAGATTGATTCGCTCTCTGCCAAAGAACATTGCGGATTTGAACTTAGAAAATTGGCAGCTGATGCGTCGGTAAGTTCAAAGGGAATTTTACTGCGCGATCTTTTGCTGCGTACTCCCAACACCGATTTGCGTGCCGACAGTCTTAATTTCCATATCAACGATTTTGGCGATTTTTCGGACTTTTGCAATAAGGTGGTGCTTGGCGCAAAAATTAATGAAGGGTCGTGGCTTGGAGTTGACGATATCGGGCGTTTTGCCGAACCGCTCTACGGATATGGTATTTCGCCAAAAATCAGCACAGAGGTTTCAGGACCTGTTTGTGGATTGAAAATCAGAAAATTGAAACTCGCCTATCTCAATGACACTCACCTCAGTGCCGATGCAGATATTCAGGGGTTGCCAAATATCGATAAGACCTTTTTTAACCTCAATATTAAGCAGTTGTCTACCACGCAAGACAATATTAACACTCTTCATCAGCCACTTAGCGACGAACCTATTGTGGAATTGCCAGATGCACTTCGCGAACTTGGTATCGTTAACTTTACGGCATTGGTAGAGGGCACTACTCGCGAACTTATGCTCAATGGCAACCTTACTTCAAATCTTGGAAGCATAATAACAGATGTGGCTCTTTCTACACAGGACGAAGTGTCTAATATTCAAGGTATTATTACGGCACGAAAACTTAATCTCGGCGCAGTAACCGGCGACCGCGAAAACTTTGGCTACCTATCCACTGCCGATACTGTAAACATCAATATCGCCAACGACGGAAGTGTAAACGGCACTGTAAAAGGCGAGGTGGATTCTATTGGATTGCTTGGCTACACATATTCGGGCATCAATATTAATGGCAAGTTTTCGGAACAGGATTTCGACGGATTGTTTTCGATTAAAGACCCAAATCTTGACCTTGATTTTGCAGGACTTGTAAACTTTGGTGGCGATTTGCTTAAGGCAAAATGTTCGCTTTTGGTGTCGCACGCTGATTTAAAAACTACACACATTCTCAACGATTCGATAGATAAGCTTAATTTTTCGCTTGCTGCCGACCTCGAAGGTTCGGATATCGACAATATTAACGGTAATTTGATTCTTACCGAGCCGCTAACTTTCCTTCGCGACAACAAAGTTTTTACTATAAACGAGTTTCGTGTAAAGGCGTTTATCGATCAGTATATCTGTGGATTACCACTCCGCTCGGTAGAACTTCGCAGCGATTATGTTGACGCCGTTGTTAATGGTCTTGTGCGTTTCGACCAATTGGCAAGAATTATGAGCAATTTTGCATACATGGTTTTGCCGTCGCTCAACTACGAAGATACGGAAGCTGTGGCACGTGCTAAACAAAGACTTGCGCAAAACTCAACTCGCCGTCGTCAACGTTCTACTTTTAATGATCCTGATTTTCAACGAAATCTTGGCAACAATTTCGATTTTTCTATCCTCTTTAAAAATCCTTCGCCAGTTACTGATTTCTTTATTCCCGAACTTTCGATAAGCGACAATACCACTCTTAAAGGCGGTTTTAGCACGTTGCGAAGCCATATTTACACAGATTTGCTTACCGATAGCCTCAAATACAACGACTATTGTGCCGACAATCTTTCTGTTAGCGTTAATGCTCTTGGCAGAGATTTTATTCTTGAAATCAATGCCGATTCTCTTGATGTTTCAAAAGATTTGCGCATTAAAAATCCCATTGTCAACATTACAGCTCGCAACGACACAGCATCTTATATGTTTTCGTGGTTTAATACCGACAGCATCAAAAACGAGGGAACAATCGATGGTAGCGTAATTTTTCAACAGCATTATTTGCCATCCCATTTTCCGATTATAAAGGTAAATTTTAATCCCGGCAGTTTCTATGTGTTTAATTCTAAATGGGATATACACCAAAGTACAGTTGAAATCGACTCCACAAATATTGATATCAATAAGTTTGGGCTTTTTGCCGAAAACCAGCAAATTTTGCTCAATGGCATTGTAAGTCCCGACCCTAACAAAAATCTTTCTGCCGATATTTTAAACTTTGATCTCGGATTTCTCAATAAATTTGTGGACGGCGTTAATATAAAAGGTGTGCTGTCGGGCAATACTGATGTTAAAAATCTTTATGGTGATATTCCGCTTTTCCGCACTCACAACACTATCGAAAACCTTGTGTTCAGTGATGTTAGCCTTGGCAACGTAACTGCAAAATGCGATTTTCAACCTGTGGATTCTATCATCAATTTAGAGATTTTTACCAAACGCCGCCTTTTGGATTCTACCCTTATGGCTCGCGACACTATTAAACCAATTCACGGTTATGGTACTTGCAACATTCAGACAAAAGAAATTGACTTTTCGCTGAATATACTTAGTCTGCCGTTTAATACTTTCCGTCCGTTTTACGAAAACTACATTAAATCATCTAATTACACCAATCTTTCAGGATATGCGCGGGTAAAAGGCAAAATCGAAGACCCAAAGGTGATGGCGCAGTTGAGCGTTCACGGAGGTAATTTTGGAATAATGAGTCTCGGCACGCAATACGATATTAATGATTCGCTTGGCATTACGCTTGATAATAACTTTATAAAAATCCATAAAACAACACTTTACAGCGATCGCAAGTCGGGAAGCGCCATTCTTCAAGGTACAATATCGCATCATAATTTTGAAGATATTGATATGAATTTGAGTCTTGCTGTTAAAAACTTTATGTTTTTAAATGCCAAACAAACAGATACTTCGCTATTTTATGGAAAGGCTTACGCTTCGGGAGATATTTTTCTACGTGGCAATCCAATGCGTATGATTGATATCGATGGCCGTCTAATAACCGAGAAAAACACCCTTGTTTATCTGCCAATGTATGGAGCCAGCGATGTGGATGCCAACAATGAGTTTATGACTTTTGTAACTCACGATACGCTGCATATTCAAAACCAACGACATGGTGCAGACCTTTCGGGCTTGAAAATGAATTTTAACCTTGAAGTTACGCCAGATGCCGAGGTGCAGGTGATATTAGACGAAACCACAGGAAATATTCTGAAAGCATCTGCCAATGGCGACCTTAGGCTTGTGATTTCGAGCGCGGGAGATTTCTCTATGTTTGGAACTTTGGCGGTGGAAAAAGGTGATTATCTGTTTACCATGCAGAATGTTATCAGTAAAAAATTTGAAGTGGTAAAAGGCGGCACTCTGCGTTGGAACGGCGACCCGATGGATGCTGTGGTAGATATTTCTGCCGTTTACAAACTTCGCCGTGTCAACCTCTTTAACCTAATGGTCGACGAGGAATACCGCAACAAAAAAGTGCCTGTTCAATGCCTTTTGAATATGAAAGGCGACCTCAACCAACCCATTGTGTCGTTTGGTGTAAAACTCGATGGCAACTACGATGATATTCAAACGCAACTTTCGAATCTCGACGAAGGAAACATTAACAAACAAATGATTTCGTTGCTGTTGTTCAGTCAGTTTCAGCCTTTGCCCGGCTTGCAAAATCAAGAAAACTCACTCTTTTCGGATTTCAATGCAGGTGAACTTGTTACCAATCAAATCAACCATTGGCTCAGCGACATAAGCGACAAAGTGGATGTGGGTGTCAACTATTCGCTTGGCGACCAATCCACAAGCAGCGAACTCGAAGTTGCTCTATCTACCCAATTTTTCGACAACCGTGTTACAGTTTCAACCAACGTGGGTGTGGGCGGCGAATCTAAAACCACTACATCAAACCGTACCAACAACGTTGTGGGTGAGGTAGAGGTGGATGTTAACCTCAACAAAAGCGGTACAGTAATACTTAAAGTATACAACAAGGCTAACGACGATGAACTTGATCAAGCACCTTATACTCAGGGCGTTGGTGTTTCGTTTAAAAAAGAGTTCAACAATCGTCACGACCTTTTTGCCCGTAAAAAGAAACAAAAGATTAAAACTCCGTAATATATTAATTTAAAACAATTTACCAATATGAAAAGAACATTATTTATAGTGGCAGCCATTTTTGCCTCATCGTTGGCAAACGCACAGATTGCCGCACGCGTACCCCAAAACGCTCAAAAACTTATCGACGCATATCCCGATATGCAGCTGACTTACAGCGACAACGCTATTGTTTTTCCCGATGGCACAAAAATCCCTTACGATGATGGCAAGGAGAAGGATTTTGTTACTATGCTCGATAACAGCGACATTGAGGATATGTTTTCGATGAAATACGATACCACAGCCACCGAACCTGCATATTTAAACGATTGCGGTAGAAGTCGTTGCGAGGCGTTATTCAAAAAAATGTATGGCAACAGCGCTGTTGAAGTTCAAAAACACCTTGTAAAAATTGAATGGTTTGGTCAGCAAATTCCAATTACCACTGTAAACGGTGTTGATAAACATTTGCGTGCTGTATACGAGGAACTTAAAGCCAAACCCGAACTCAAAAAATATCTTTTACAAGCCTCATCGTTTTATTGGCGGCAGGTGAGGGGTGCAAATCGTCAAAGTGCTCACAGTTACGGCATTGCATTTGATATCAACGTTGCCAACAGCAACTATTGGCTTTGGAGCAACAAGGGCAAGGGCGAAACCGACACCATAAAATATGTAAACCGCATTCCCAAAGAAATAGTGAAAATCTTTGAAAAACACGGCTTTATCTGGGGTGGCAGATGGTATCATTACGATACTATGCACTTTGAATATCGCCCGGAGTTTTTGTAGAAGTATCTGATTTACTGTAAGTTTTCAAGCACAGAGAAAAATATTGTTGATTGGATTGCTGAGGAGGAGTGATGGCTTTTTGGGGTAAACAAGATATTCTTTTTTTCTCCAAAAAAAATCTTTAAAATCCCTTGTTCTTTTCCCTTCCTTTCATTATCTTTACACCAAATTAAAAACATTAATACAAAACAGATAGATTTTTAAACTAACATATTAAAATATTGGGCTTTACGCTCTTATTCTCTTAACGGAAAATCTGCAAAATTTTTACAACGGGAGAGTAAGCTGCGAGTAAGGTTCACGTCGTATAGGCGTGAGCCGTTTTCGTGCTTTTTACCGTTGTTCAAGGCATTGCAGAGCCTTCCGTTAATAATAAGCACATTTAAGAAAACGTCTCCACGCTTTTTTCTTTTGCTTATTTTGAGCCAAGGTCCGCAAAACAAATAAGCAATGCCGACACTCAACTGGATAGGTAAAGAACAGATAATAAACCATCACAACGACGTGCCGTTCCGTGTGTTGGAACGCAAATACACGTTTGGGGAAATTAGAAATGAGAAAGTAGAAATTGGAAATGAGAAAGTAGAAATTAGAAATGAAGGCAATGCCGACAACCAAATTTCTAATTCCACATTTCAAATTTCTAATTCAAAAATAATCCACGGCGACAATCTTGAAGCCCTCAAAGCCCTTCTGCCCGAATACGAAGGTCGCATCAAATGTATCTACATCGACCCTCCGTACAACACTGGCAATTCTCCCGATAAAGGAGGATGGGTTTATTATGACAATGTGGACAGTCCTAAACTACGAAAATGGTTTGGTCAGGTTGTCGGTAAAGAATTAGACGACCTTTCTCGCCACGACAAATGGCTTTGTATGATGTATCCGCGTTTAATGTTGCTTCAAAAATTACTTAGCGATGACGGTGCAATGTTCATTTCTATTGACGATAATGAGCAAGGTAATTTGCTCAACATCTGTCAATCTATTTTTGGTGTAAGTAATGTGGAGCAATACATTTGGTGTTTGCAAGATAAATCAGAAAGTTCTTTTGTAAAAACGGCAGGATTGACCGTTAGAAAAGAACACGAATATATAATTGCGTGCTTTAAAGGAAACGTAAAGTTTAAGAAATATGAGGGCAAAAGAGATTTTGCTGATAATATCAAAGACAATCCCGACAATGATCCTCGTGGTCCTTGGTTTTCGGGTAATATTTCAAGGAATGGTATAAAAACAACAACGGGGTCAAAGTATTATACAATAACCAATCCCGCAGGAGAAAGTTTTTCTCGAAACTGGACTTTGACGAAAGAAGAATATGAAGAGGCACTTAAAGACAACCGTATTTATTTTGCAAAAAATGGTGCAGGTGTTCCTCGCCTGAAAATTTTTCCTCAATCCAATTCTGAGTTAATTCAAAGTAGTCTATTCACTGATGTTCATACTTCTATTACGGGAAAGAATGAATTGAAGGAAATATTTGGAGAGTCTCCGTTCCCATTTCCTAAACCGACAACGTTAATTGTGCGGCTTATGCAATTAATAACAGACCCCGACTCCATCATCCTCGATTCCTTTGCCGGTTCGGGTACAACTGCCCACGCCGTTCTCAATCTTAACAAAGCGGATGGCGGCAACCGAAAATTTATCCTTGTGGAAATGGAGGATTATGCCGAAAGTATTACCGCTGAGCGTGTTAAAAGGGTGATTGATGGTTACGGCGATACCGAAGGCACGGGCGGAAGTTTTGATTTTTACGAACTTGGCGAACCCGTTTTTGATGCCGACGGCAATCTCAACGAAAACATTGGAACCGAAAAAATCCGTGAATATATTTGGTACAGTGAAATTAGAAATGAGAAATTAGGAATTAGAAATGTGGACGACTGCGACAGCCAAATTTCTAATTCCTCATTTCAAATCCCTAATTCCAAATATTTTCTTGGAAAATATTTGGGCACGGCGTATTATTTTTATTACGAAAAAGACCAAATCACAACGCTCGACAAGGCGTTTCTCAACACCATCACGCAAAGGGCGGAGCAATACGTTATCTATGCCGACAATTGTTTGCTGTCGGCAGAGTTTATGCAGGCTAACCACATTATTTTCAAAAAGATACCACGCGACGTGAAAAAATTGTAAATTGTAAATTAGAAATTGTAAATTTGCAAAGTGAAAAACAATTAAAGTGGATAATTAAGATATGAAAGAAAACGAAACCAACAACGTGATTTTGGTGAAGAGCAAGGCTTTTGCATTGCTTATAATCCGTATGTATAAATATTTGACTGACGAAAAGAAGGAGTTTGTTTTGTCAAAACAAGTTCTTCGAAGTGGAACAAGTATTGGAGCAAACGTAAAAGAGACTGTATATGCACAGAGCAAAGCCGATTTCTATGCAAAATTATACATTGCTACAAAGGAGGCAGGCGAAACAGAATACTGGCTTGAATTGTTGCACGAAAGCGGTTATCTTGATGATAATGTTTTTGATAAACTAAATGTGCAGTGTACAGAACTAATCAAGTTGTTAGTTTCCATTACTAAAACTCAAAAAGAACAGAAATAAACGATGTCAAATCAATTAGAAATGAGAAGTAGAAGGTTGAAAATTTCTAATTTCTAATTCCAAATTTCAAATTAAAAAAGTGGAACTGAAACCCTATCAACAACAGATATTAGACGATTTGCAGCGTTTTATGCAATATGTGCAGGAGACCAAAAACATTCAGGATGCGTTCCATAAGTTTTGGTTTGAGCATCCGCGCACTGGTCTTACTCCGTTTCCGGACGAGGCGGTGGAGCCGTACAAAGACAACGTGAAAAACGCTCCTCACGTGTGTATCAAAGTGCCTACGGGCGGCGGCAAAACTTTTATTGCGTCGGCGGCGTTGGGTACGATTTTCAATAATTTTGACGACAACCATTTTAAAACAGTGGTTTGGCTTGTGCCGTCGATTACCATTTTGGAACAGACGTTGAAAAACCTTCGCAACAAAAATCATCCTTACAGAAACCGCATCGACGTAGATTTTCAAAACCGTGTTGAAGTGCTCGACAAATCGCAAGCCTTGCAGGGCGCGGGATTTTCGTTGCAGGTTGTAAAAGCAAACCTTTGTATCATAGTGATGAGTTTCGACAGCCTCCGCGCCCGCAAAAAGGAAGACCGCAAGGTTTATCAAGAAAACGGCAATTTGCTTTCGTTCCAGTCAATTGTTGGCACTGACGAAAACGGCGACCCCGATTTGCAGTTGATGCGCGTTTTGCAGGCGTTGAATCCCGTTGTAATTGTTGACGAAAGCCACAACGCCGAAACCGAACTCAGCGTAGAGATGTTGCAAAACTTGAATCCGAGTTTTATCCTCGACCTCACAGCCACGCCGCGCAAAAATAGCAACATCATTAGTTTTACCGACGCCTACGAACTCAAAAAGGAGTGTATGGTAAAATTGCCGGTTATTGTTCATAATCATCAGACCAAAAACGATGTAATAAATTCGGCGTTGGAATTGCAGAGCAATTTGGAGCGCGACGCCAAAAAATCGCAAAAAGAAGGCGGCAAATATATCCGCCCGATTGTGTTGTTTCAGGCGCAGCCACGCACCGGCGAGGAGAATATCACCTACGAAAAAATCAAACAGACGCTCCTCGACCTCAAAATCCCCGAAGAGCAAATCCGCATCAAAACCGCCGACCGCAACGAAATCAAAGACGAAGATTTGCTGTCGCCATCTTGCCCTGTGCGTTATATCATCACTGTCAACGCCTTGAAAGAGGGTTGGGATTGTCCGTTTGCCTACATACTTGCCTCGCTTGCCGACCGCTCGTCGTCGGTGGATGTAGAACAGATTCTTGGGCGCGTGCTGCGTATGCCGTGGGTTAGCAAAAACCAAAATCCAATGCTCAATATGAGTTATGTGCTCACATCGTCGGCAAAATTTTTGGATACGCTCGACAATATCGTCAAGGGTTTGAATCGTGCGGGTTTCAGCGAAAATGATTACAAAATTGCCGAACCCGAAAAACCGAAAGCCCCTGTGGTTGCAGAATCCGCCATCCAAAATGTTGGAATGAAAGATATGTTTGAAACAAAGGTCGATTCTACGACAGAGGTTGCTGACGATGGCAATGGGGACGAACTTGATGCCGCCAAAATTGAGTTTGATCCGCAAGAGGAATCAACCCCAAAAAGCGATGTCGCACAGATAGTGCAGCAAGCGCAAGCCGAGGCTGAAAAAGAAGTTGAAATTGCAACCAAGCATAAAATCAACAACATACCAAACGAATTGTCAAAGCAAGTGAAGTGTTATAAGATGAAAGAAGTGTTTCGCGATTCGGCACAATCGTTGAAACTTCCGCAGTTTATGAGTGCCGACAAGTCGCAGGAACTCACCACGGATTTGTTTGTGGAGGTGTATGAAAAGGCTATGTTTGAGGGCGAAATGCTTTTGAAGGATTTTAAACTCGGCAACGAGAAATCCGACATTGATTTTGATGCTGTGGAATCCACAATGTACCGTGTAGATTTGGACGAAACTTCGCATAGTCATACTCCAACATACCTAAAAGTGGACGGCATTGCGCACGAAACAATTGCCGCTTACATTCTTGATCCCTCGAAGAAAAATATCAGGGTCAAGAATTGCACATTCCGCCTTAAAAACATTATTGGCAAAATGTATCCGATTCCCGACAAGGAGATTGAACTCTACATCAAACACGTTTTGGAACGTTTTTCCGACGAGCAATTTGCCGACTTGATAACCCACGAATATACCTACGCCGAAAAAATCAAGGCTAAAATTCGTCAGTTGGCTACCGACTACAAAGAAAGGCAGTTTTTTAATTTGGTTGACAAAGATTTGATTTTCACGGAGGGGGCGTTCCCATTGCCCGACGAGATTATTCCCAGCAAGACTATTTCTGGCTTGCCAAAATCGCTCTACGAAAAAGAGGGCGACATAGACGGTTTTGAGCGCGAGGTAATCAACGACGTTGCCAACCTATCGAATGTGGAATGGTGGACGCGCAATCTTGAACGCGGCAAAGGTTTCTGTATCAATGGTTTCATCAATCATTATCCCGATTTTATAATCAAGACCAAGAAGGGCAAAATAGTCCTTCTCGAAACCAAGGGCGACCATCTCGACGCTGAAAAAAAGATAAAACTCGGCAACCTTTGGGCAAGCAAAGCGGGCAACAATTACCGTTATTGCTTAGTTTACAAAAACCGCGAAGTCGATGGTGCATACACCAAACAAGGATTTTTGGAGGTGTTGAAGGAGTTATAATCACGCCTCGCAGGGATTGTTTTCCATAATATTTTGTTTTAAAATTAATAATGCGTGAATATAAAAATTTTTTACATTTGCCGTGAATTAAAACTCAAAAATTATCATGAAAAAAGTATTTTTACCATTAACAGCGTTATTATTAGCCTTTTACAGTTGCAATAATGCGCCCCAGCAAAATTCGGACAATGCTTCCGACACAAGCAAAATCTCCATTCCCGAACCCAAGGACGACGCTCCCGCTGCCGATGCTTCGGTTGATTGGGACAAACCGCTTTTCACCATCGACACCGAAACTGGCGATACCATTACCAAATGGCTCTACACTGACACCTCGATTGTTGAAACATCTATTTACACCGAGGCTTCGTATGGCTATGAGGGTGAAGAAACCACTGTTTACGATTTAAAAGGTCGCATAATTTCGCAATGCGGTACTATTAATTCGGGCAACATTCACAACGATGAAATGCGTTATACCTACGATGGCAAAATCCGCACAGGCAAGGGCAGCAACGTTACTGAGGGTTATCCATCGTTTACAGAGGTTAAGGAGGTAACATATTTTGCCGACAGCGAATTTAAGCAAGATACTTTGGGACAGAACTATTCTGCCGAAGTTTCGTGGGATGATATGGACGAATCGTCGGAAACTCCGCTCGAACTTGAAAGTTACTATGTTAACAAGTTTGCGAATGGCAAATTGGTTCAAACAACCTATTACGGCAAGGATTCCGAAACAGGCAAGATGACATTCCGCTCGCGTACAGTTTACGATTACAACACATCGGGCAATCTTGTAAAATCCACCCTCTTAAACGAGCAGGGCACACCTTTGGGCGAATATGCCGAAACCCGATACACTTACAAAGGCAACGCCCGCACCTCATCAAACGACGGCTCCGAGTCGGTAACGTATTATGCTAAGAAATAAGGCGTTAGAATTCGGGCACAGGCTCGTTATATAGTTTAACAAACACCTCACGGGCGGGGACATATATGATGTTTCCGTCCGTGTCGGTTTGTACTACCATTTGATTAAGCATCGCCTTGCGTTTTAATGTTTCGTATTCGGCAATTTGTAGGGCGTGTTTTATAAGTTCCTTATCTTGATTGCTCATAGTGTCTAATGTTGTTAATTACACCCGAAACAAGTGCTTGAATTTGAGGAACAATCTCCTCGTATTTTGATATTTTTTCTGATTGTGTCATAATGGGGTATATTTTATCTCCATCCTCCAATCCACCTATTCATATCGGTGTCTTTAAATTCGTCGGCTTTGCGGATGTTGGTGTCGGAGGGTTTGTTGAAGAGGAATTTTTCTACAAAGCGTTGAACGGCGTCGTTTTCGGAGTCGCACGCCATACAGTGGGGATGTCCGCCTTCAAATACGTAGCCAAAGCGGTCGGAGATTCCAAATTTGTCCCAAACTTTGGAGGCTGCTGCTGTGGAAACGTAGCCCGAATAGTCGCAGAGCCACGGATAGTCTGAGTTGCCTAATACCAAAACGGCGCGGGGTGCAATCATCGAAATTATTTGGTGATGGTCGTAGGGCAGACGGTTGAGTTTTCCATTGAAATTATCCTTAAACGAGGGGGCAAACCAAGAGTAGTTGGTGTTTTCTACACGTTCTACATTAACGTTGGTAGTGGCTGTGTGATAGTCGCTTGCACGCCATGAGTTGATGCCGCCGCCGCCCGATTCTTGAATAATGGTGAGGGCGATGCGCTCGTCGAACGCTCCGGCAAACATAGCCATTTTGCCTGCGTAAGAGCAACCCGTTACGGCTATGTGGTTTACATCGGCGTGGATTTGGTCTTTTACTTGGTGGAGCGCGTCGATTAGGCGGCTGATTCCCCAAGTCCATCCCGAATAGTTTCCGCTGGTGTTCTTATAGTTGGGAAATAGTTTGTAAAACGCTGCGGCACTGTCTCTTACAGCCTGATGACTGCTTTTGATTATTTGGTCGTGCTTAAAAGGTACAAGTATACAGCCTTTTACAAATTCGGGACGTATGCTGCCCGATGGCATATTCATTCCTATAATCACGGGGAAAGGTCCGTTGCCTTCGGGGATTATTATTTTTGAAGAAAACTCCAAACTTCCGCCTTTGGTTTCCACTTTTATATTAATGGTGGTTTCAGCGGCGTTGTATGTGGCGATGACTTTTTTGAAAGAGGGGATAGGTCCAATTTCGTAATCCTGCACCATTCGGGCGGTTTCGTTGCGGTGACGTTCCCAACCTTTATAGTCGGCTTTGTATGTGCCGTCTTGATAGATAAACGGGTCGGGGAGAGCCTCATTGTTGTACGATAGTTGCGCCGGAGCGGTCGACGAGCCTTCTTTGAGACTCTTGCCGGTGTTTTCCTTTGCAAAAACCAAGGGCAGGGTTTGCGCCGATGCTCCAAAAGTGCAGAGCAAAGCGGCTGTTATTAAAACACTCTTTTTCATTATATTAGTTTTTGTTAAAAATTTAGTAGAAAATTATATCTCAATTCTGAGTTTTGAATACATTTCTTGAACCTTGCGGCGGGCGTCGTCGATGTCGTTGCCACGAGCAAGAAGAACTGCCATACGACGGTGGTCGTGAACTTCGGGTTTGCCAAAAATTCTAATCTGCGTGTCGGGAAGGCTGAGGGCTTCTTCAAGATTTTCGAATGTTACGTGGTCGCTGTCGCCGCTCACAACAACGGCTTTTGATGCCGATGGACCGTGGAATGCAATGTTGGGAATAGGCAATCCGAGAATAGCCCTAACGTGGAGTGCAAATTCAGAAAGGTCTTGCGAAATCATTGTTACCATACCCGTATCGTGCGGACGTGGCGATACTTCGCTGAAAATCACATCGTTGCCACTTACAAACATCTCAACGCCAAAAATACCGTATCCGCCGAGGGCTGTGGTGATTTTTTCGGCAATTTGATGAGCCTTTTGAAGCACTTCGGGTGTGGTTGGTTGCGGTTGCCACGATTCTTGATAGTCGCCGTCTTTTTGCCAATGTCCAATGGGTTCGAGAAAACTTGTTCCGCCCTTGTGACGTACTGTGAGCAAGGTGATTTCGTAGTCGAACTTTACAAACGCCTCTACGATAACCTTTCCGGCACCTGCGCGACCGCCTTCTTGGGCAATTTTCCAAGCATTTTCGATGTCGGTCTCTGATTTGATAACGCTCTGACCGTGTCCCGAACTGCTCATAATGGGTTTTACCACGCAGGGTATTCCAACTGATTTTACAGCGTCGACAAAACTGTCGTGAGTGGCTGCAAATTTATAAGCCGAAGTTTTGATGCCAAGTTCTTCGGCAGCAAGTCGGCGGATTTCTTCGCGGTTCATTGTGAGGAAAGTGGCTCGGGCTGTGGGGATTACGTTGTAACCCTCTTTTTCGAGTTCCACAAGGGTGTTGGTGGCAATGGCTTCCACCTCGGGGATTATATAGTCAGGTTTTTCGGCAGAGATAATTTCGCGGAGTTTTTCGCCGTCGAGCATCGACACCACATACGATTTGTGCGCCACCTGCATAGCGGGAGCGTTTTCGTATTTGTCGAGTGCAATTACCTCAATGCCAAGACGTTGAAGTTCAATAGCGACCTCCTTGCCGAGTTCGCCGCTACCACATAGAAGGGCTTTTTTGCCGCCTTGCTTAAATATAGTACCAAATTTTGTCATATTTCAATAATTAGGAGTCAGAATTAGGGTTGAATGAACAGGGCAAAGATAAAAAAATTTACATTTTCTTTTTATAACCAAGAGTTTTTTACCTATCTTTGCGGCGTTTTTAAAAAAAGAAAATCTAAAAATGTATTAGTTATGTTTGTTTTAATGATTGTAGTGTTTGTGATTGGGTATGCGTGCATTGCCCTCGAACACAAACTAAAAATCGACAAGGCCGCCACAGCCCTTATGCTCGGTGCATTAATGTGGATCCTATTTGTAATCGGTAAAGAATCTATCCTCTACGACCCAGATATCACCAACAAGTCGTGGGACGAATATGTGGCTGAAAACCCCGACAAGCCGCACGACGATTCGTTTTTTACCACCTTTATTATTCAAGAGGAGAGCCTTCATCACTTGGGCGAAACGTCCGAAACCCTGTTTTTCCTTCTTGGAGCAATGACAATCGTGGCTATTATCGACAAACACAACGGTTTTTCTATCATTACCAATAAGATAACTACCCGAAGCAAGAAAAAACTTATTTGGATGCTTAGCATTCTCACGTTCTTTATGTCGGCTGTGCTTGATAATCTTACCACCACAATTGTGATGGTAACGTTGCTAAATAAGTTGGTGGCCGACAGACATTTGCGTTGGACTTACGCCGGTATGATTGTGCTTGCAGCCAATGCTGGTGGAGCGTGGAGTCCTATAGGAGATGTTACTACCATTATGCTGTGGATTGGCGGATATATCACTGCTGGTAAAGTGATTACGATGCTGCTGCTGCCCTCAATTGTGTCGATGGTGATTCCGCTGATTGTGTTGGGCTTTACCCTCAAAGGCGACCTTGAAATGCCCTGTGAGGATAAGGTTCTTGTTAGCAAGAGCGAAAACCGCCTTCAATCGTTCTGCCTATATTGGGGTATCGTTTCACTTCTGATGGTTCCCGTACTCAAAACTTTCCTCCATCTGCCGCCTTATATGGGTATGATTTTGGTTCTCGGATTGTTTTGGCTTATTACAGATATTATTCACCACAAAATAGGCGACCATAAAGAAAATTCTGTTATTCAGGTGCTTACAAGCGTTGATACTCCTACAATCCTCTTTTTCCTCGGTATTCTTACCGCTGTGGCAGCATTGCAGACTTCGGGACATTTGGCAGCAATGTCGAATGTTTTGGATTCGGCTTTCAACCAAAACACTTACGGCATTGGCTTAACAATTGGTGTTCTTTCGTCGATTGTTGACAATGTGCCTTTGGTAGCCGGAGCCATGGGCATGTACGATATGGGCGCCACAGCCGAATTGGTACAAGACGGAACATTCTGGCAGTTGCTTGCCTACTGTGCTGGAACGGGCGGAAGTATCCTCATTATTGGTAGTGCCGCCGGTGTTGCCGCTATGGGCTTAGAAAAAATCGAATTTATCTGGTATCTCAAACATATCAGTTGGTTGGCATTGATAGGATATTTTGCCGGCGCATTGTGCTTTTGGCTTCTTCACAGCGTGATGTTTGCTTAGGCTAATTGCACCAACTAAAACTAATAATAAGAACAACGCCCTGATGGACGTTGTTTTTTTATAACATTTTTGCTGAGGTTACGTATAAAAAATGAATTATTATGCTCAATTATGGAAAATATAAATGTCGTTTTTTAAAAAGGCTAACGAATAATGGCTCGATTTTGTAATCTCTAATCGTCGTAATATAAAATAGACAAATGACATTATCCGATTTAGATATTGACCTAATACTGAGGCTGTTTGTGGGCTCTATGCTTGGCGGAATTATCGGCTTGGAGAGAGAATACAGGTCGAAATTCGCTGGGTTTCGCACGCATTTTCTTGTGGCATTGGGCAGTTCGCTTTTTATGGTGATGTCGATACACGGATTCGACGATTTGGCTGTGCGTTACGATGCGTCGCGTATTGCTGCTCAGATAGTTTCGGGCATCGGCTTTATCGGTGCGGGTGCAATTATGTTTCAAAAACACGCCGTCAGAGGACTCACCACTGCTGCGGGACTTTGGGTAACGGCGGCTATTGGTGTTTGCGCTGGTTCGGGAAAATTCCTTCTTGCTATTGCCGCCACGGTGATGGTGCTGCTGTGCCTCGAAACTCTTAATTTTGTGCTCAGCAAACTTGGCAAAAAGATTATTTCGCTAAGTATTTCGGCTCATTCAAAGGCTGAAATCACCACCATTTTGCAAAACCTCAAAAACGCTGGTTTTAAAGTTGATACATATAATATGGAGTTGAAAAAACGCTCCGACGGCGATGTTTACGAACTAACAATGGAGGTAAAGGTAAACCGTAAGGAATACGACCAAAAAGTTAGCGAATTATTTGCCTACTTTGATGATGTTAGTATTGATACTATTTGATAATCATAATTTACAATTGATAATTGACAATTCAAAATTAATTAAGACTGATGACCAAAAATATTGAGATAGTGCTGTCGCCTGCGCTTTATCCGTATTACCACAAATGCGGAACGGTGGTGCTCATTGATGTGCTGAGGTGCACTTCTACCATTACCACAGCCCTCGCCCACGGTGCTTTGAGTGCCGAGACTTTTGGAACACCTCAATCGGTTTTTGAGGCAAAAAAAAGCGATAATGATTATATTTTTGTGGGCGAGCAAAACGGCATAATTATCCCCGGTTTTGATTACAACAATTCGCCTGTGGCAATGACTCCGCAGAATATCTCAAACCGAAAACTCGTTTTTGTTACCACCAACGGCACTTATATGCGGTCGCTAATTACCGATGCCGAGCGTGTTTACGCAGGATGTTTTCTTAATTGTAAGGCTTTGGCTGATAGATTGATAAACGAATTTGAAGATGTGCAGTTGATTTGTTCTGGCGGAAGAAACAAACCCAATATTGAGGATTCACTGTTTGCTGGAATGTTGGCAGATAGGTTAGTAAGTTCGGGCAAATTCTCATTCAATAGCGTTAGTGTGATGATGTCTATGTTGCTGTATAATAATGCAAAAGATGATTTAAAACAATATGCACTGTCGCACTCTAAGTATTTGTTCGACCTTTATAACTTAAATATGGATTATCGCGCCGATTTGGATTTTTCATTTAATATTGATAAGTTTGGCATTGTTCCCGAAGAGGAAAATCCTTATATCTTTGTGCTGAAAAAATAAGTATAATTTGAACTATAAAGGTAATAAAAAATGATAAACTTTACATATTACACGCCCACCGAGGTGGTTTTTGGAAAAGGTGCTGAACTGCAAACGGCATCGCTCATAAAAAAAAACAACGGCACTAATGTGCTTATCCATTACGGCGGCAAAAGTGCCGAACGTCTTGGATTAATTTCGCTCGTTACACAAATGCTTGACAAAGAGGGTATTAAATATACACTTTTGGGCGGAGTAGTGCCAAATCCGCGACTTTCGATGGTGCGTAAAGGTATAGAAATTTGTCGTGCTAATGGCATAAATTTTATACTTGCAATAGGAGGGGGCAGCGTTATAGATTCGTCTAAGGCAATTGCTTACGGCGTTGAATACGATGGCGATGTGTGGGATTTCTTTGATAATAAGGCTGTTCCGCAAAAATCTATGCCTGTGGGAGCCATTGTTACTATTCCAGCGGCTGGTAGCGAAATGAGCGATAGTTGCGTTATTACCAATGAAGATGGCGATTGGAAACGCGGCTCTAACAACAACCTCTGTCGCTGCAAGTTTGCCGTTATGAATCCCGAATTTACCTACTCGCTTCCGGCTTATCAAACTGCCTGCGGTGCGGTTGACATTATGATGCACACTATGGAACGCTATTTTAGTCCCGACACTGATATGACCCTTACCGACGCTATTGCTGAGGCACTTATGCGCACTGTTAAGGATACGGCATACGACCTTTTGAAAAATCCCAATGATTATCACGCACGTGCTCAAATGATGTGGGCTTCGAGTCTGTCGCACAACGATTTAACTGGATGCGGCACTAAGCGCGATTTTGCCACTCACCGTTTGGAACACGAACTCAGCGGAATGTTTGATGTGGCTCATGCGGCGGGACTTTCGGCGTTGTGGGGAAGTTGGGCAAGATATGTGATGAATGTGAATGTCAGCCGTTTTGTGCGTTTTGCTGTGAATGTAATGGGCGTAGAAAACGATTACAATAATCCCGAAAAAACTGCTCTAAAAGGCATTGAGGCGATGGAACGTTTTTATCACGATATTAATATGCCGGCAAATATTAGCGAACTTTTGGGCAAAAAACTTACCGATGCTCAAATCGACGAACTTGCTCAAAAATGCAGCCGTGGCGACACCATAACGCAAGGTTCGTTTAAAGTGCTGAAAATGGCTGATGTACGTGAAATATTTGCCTTGGCTAATAATGCTTAACGATTTTTGTTGAGCACAAGAAACTGACGACGTATTTCGGGTGTCCAATATTTAAGTATATCATTGAAAACGAATACTTTCATTGGCATCACTGTGAAATTTTCGGTGGGAGTCCACCCTTTGGCGTAACGCATTAAACAAGTTAGTGCGTTTACGTCGTCGTGAAGTTTTATATAGTTGCGAGCAGCCCAAATATGATGGTCGTCGAGGGTGATAAGGTCAGCGTATTCCTCATAAATTTTTAGCACTTTTTCGGTTTCGATATTGTTCCACATATACATCAGCATCGACGAAATCATACGTGCCGATTCTTCGCGAGTGCAGCCGTTGTTTTCAAAAATAATGGTAGATTGGCACTCGGCAGGAGTGATGATTTTCACCTTTTTGGGTGCGTCGGTGCTTTTCTGACCATTGAGACGGCGCATTGCATTGCGGTAGATATTTTCAATCGGTTTGGCTGCCGCATAACCGTATTCCTTTCGTTTTTGAGCAATGTAGTAATCGAGAAACTCGATAGCGCGGCTTATGCTGCCAGTTTTTTTGGCGGCGTAAACGTATGCGCGAAGGTGATAGTTAACGATAAGAGGATCGTACCACTGATGATCGGCAGGGAGCGAATGTTCATCAAAATACATTGCGTTTTTGAGGTCGTCGCGGTAGTAAGCGATTTCCGCCTTGGCAATGTTTTTAATGGTTTTGGGAGCTGTGGCTTTTTCTAAAAGTTCCAAACCACGGTCGGTTTCTCCACTGCGGATAAGGTTAACTGCTGTTTGAAAATCGTTTTTTGACATAGTAAGATTCTTTCGTTCAGATAATGCAAATATACATATTTTTCATTAATTCCCAATTTTTTTTGGCGGTGATGGTATGTGATTAACGTTTGTTTGTATCTTTGCAGAAATTGAATCACCATTTCTCATTAACAAAGGCAGGGATGATGTATTCTCCCTTGTTTTTTGTTTTGTGCGTTTGGTATGTTAGTTGATACCACCAACATACTTATTAATAACAAGTTTTTTTCATAGTTTAATATGTTTTAAATGTTTAATTCTATTTCTTTCCGAAATAACGCAAATCAACATTAGTAAAACGATATCCCAAATATCAAAAACAAAAGCCGCTTTACACAAAAGACTATCAAGATAATCATCGACACGTTTAGCACCGTTTCTGGGTTGTCGGATAAAAGCATAAAGAGCATAAACGTTATTGCAAAAATAACGGATTTTGCTATATCGAATAGGGCGGCAAATCCCGCTGCCATTGCGTTTCCGGCAGGGTCGCTGTTATTTGGGTAGATCTGTGTTACTAAGCAATATATATAATATCCAAATCCAAGAACAATGGAACCTACTACGCAATTCCATTTTGACGAAAAATAGATTGCTGCTAATACCAATGAACCTACAACAATCGCTATAATGCAATCGATGAGTTTGTCCACCTTCTTGCTCATATTTGTGGTGTTATTTGTTAAACTCGCCAAGAGTATCTTTAAACTCTTGCGGAATTATCGAGAGAATTTTGTCGGTGATTTCTTGCGGAATTGTTTTGTAAAATGCCTCTGCTATGCCGCCTGTGATGCAGCAGAGTGTGTCGGTGTCGCCGCCGAGCGAAACCCCAAGACGTATGGCAGATTCAAAATCCTTGCTGTCGAAAAACGCCGTCATTGCCTCGGGCACAGTGCCTTGACACGAACCATCGAAAGTATATTTTGGGCGGATGTCGTTGCAAGTGCGGGTTAAATCGTAGCCGAATGTGGCGGTAATGTAATCCTTGATTTCCTGTTTTGATTTGCCTGTGCGTGCAAGGAAGATAGCCGCAGCCGTTGCCTGTGCGCCCTTGATGCCTTCGGGGTGATTGTGTGTGATTTCGGCAGAGCGTTTGGCTATTTCAAGGGTTTCTTCCAAAGTGTTGAACGCCCAACCCACGGCAGAAACTCTCATTGCCGAGCCGTTGCCCCACGAGTTGTAGGGTTTGCGATTTTTTGCACGCGACCAAGCCCAATACCCTGTGCCGTACGAACCCATCGGGTCGGGATAGCGCCTTGTAAAATCTACAAGACATTCGTCTAATTTTTCCAAAGTGTGTTTCTTATCTGTAACGAGCCATTTGGCCACTGCCACGGTAAGTATTGAATCGTCGGTGAAGTCACATTCCGGGTCGAACAGCGGAAAATCCACCGACTTGTGGTTGTCAAATTCGTAGACCGAGCCTACTGTGTCGCCTATTATAGAGCCTAATATCATAGTGTATTGAGATTTGTTGTTTATGCTATTTCATTCTTAAGAGCATCATTAATGCTCTGCTTTACTGTTTTGTCGTTGAAACACTCGAAAAACTCTGCTTTTACTAACCACGCAAAACTAAACGCCCAAAGCATTATTGCCTCATTGATGAGGGTCCAATAACCTGGAAATCCGAATACTGATGCTATTACTTGGTTGAGCATAAATACACCTATTATGCCGGCGCAGGTGTAATAAATCTTGTTGCGGAGTTGTTTTTCGGGGGTCATATTGTCGCCACCTTTGGTTTGGGTAAAATTGTATCCCACCATTATGGCAAAACTTATAAACATCAGGCTTGCAAAGGTGCAATGGATTATGAAACTTGTGCCACATTCCAATCCCAAAAGTCCTGTGATTTCGATTCCTCCGTGTCCGCACGGAAACACTATTATGCCCAAGGCGCTTATGCCGGAAATTATGGTTAAAATCTTGTCGGATGCATTGTAGCCGATATACGACAAAAACAGCACTGCCATTGAAAACAATACTCCAATCATACAAATCTGCGAGTTGGCATAGTAGGTCATACTTATCGAATACCACCATTTTGGGTCTACAATTTGAGAGTTATCGCCCAAAAGTCCGAAGCCAATAGCACACGGAGCCAAAAAGAATCCCAACAATCCTAAGATTCTTTTTTGAAAAATCATCAGTTCTTTTTTTCCAGTTCCTACCATTGTTTAATTATTTATTTTTGTTAAATATTGCTTTATTCTTTGGCACAAATATAAGGCTATTTTTTTATGAAATTCAAAAAACTTAATAATTTTTTACCATTATTCTTTGCCTACCCAATCCACTGATAAGAATCTGATGAGTTTGCCGTTGTGGTCTAAGATTCCCCATTTTTTGTTTAGAGAGGCAAATATAACGCCTTGGTTTACAAATACATCGTCGTAGATAGGCTGAACAATTATCTTGCCCGTGGAGTCAATCAGTCCGCATTTTCGGTTTACCTCTATCACCGCAAAGCCGTAATTATCGAATGGATAGGCAAATGAGAATTTTGGCTCTACTACATAATTGCCTGAGGTGTTGATATATCCCCATCCTGTTTTGTCGCAAACCATAGCCAATCCGTTGCCGCTAAATAAATGTGCCTCGGTCAATTTTGGTTCAATAACCCAACCGCCTGTGGTGTCGATGTATCCGTATTTGCCTTTGTATAGTACTGGTGCCCAGCCGTTTGCCCCAAATGCAGGATTATCGTTGTCTTCAAACTTTTGCTCTATTGCCCATTCGCCCGAGTTGTTGATAAAGCCAACATAACCGTTGAGACGTACCGTTGCCAAACCAAATTGATTGAAGGGAAATGCAAAGTCAAATTTTGGTTCAATAACCCATTTGCCTGTGGTGTCGATATATCCGTATTTGTTGTGATATTTTGCCACTCCCAAACCGTTGTTGCCAAACTTTGTAACATCTTGAAACTGCGGTTCTATCACCATTTTGCCTAAGGTGTCGATAAAACCCCATTTCTCGTTGATGCATACGGGGCAGATGTTAAATCGGTTGAACTTACGTGCGTATTGAAACTGAGGCTCAATGATGATTTTGCCTGAATTGTCCAAAAATCCGCATTTAGATAGCTCACCATCTTTGTAAACTGTTGTAAAACTAGCCAATCCGTTGTCGGCAAAATCGCCCAAAAATCTGTACACCGGCTCCACCACAAGGTCTCCTTTTTTGTTGACATATCCATATGTTTCGTGAAAAATATCACCAACCGAAACCTTAGCCAAACCATTGTTGCCAAAGCCGTTGCAATTATAAAACTGCGGCTTAATTATCCAATTTCCATTAATGTCGATAAAACCGCATTTTCCGTTGATACAAGCGAGAAAAAGAGTAATATCGCTGTCGGTTTGAGCCACGGTAATATTTGATGAGGCGGTGATGAGGCCTGCTATAATAAGTTCTTTGCTCATAAGTGGTAGATTTAGTGAGGCAAAGATAAGATTTTTTGGTAAAACAGTTTGGTTTTAATGTCAAAATCTGATTTTTAACTAAAATAGTGCCTTAAAAATTTTTATATCTCGCCAAAACCGCATATTTTTGCCATGTTTTGGCGAGATATAAAAATTATATTCAGCCAAAACAATATAATTTTACCCTGTTTTGGCGAGATATAAAATTATTATATTATGAATCAATTAGTTGGAAGAGTCGAAGAGAAGCGGATGCTTTTTAACTGTCTCAATTCGAGCAAAAGCGAATTTGTGGTAGTTTATGGTCGAAGACGAATCGGTAAGACGTTTTTGATTCGCAGTTTTTTTGAAGATAAATACGATTTTTGCTATGTTGGAAAACACAATTATGCTTATCACGACCAATTGAAAGCATTTGCCGCCGCCCTCAAACAATATTCGGGTAGTAAATTTGATATTGTTCTAAATAATTGGGACGATGCGTTTAAAAACCTTGCCACATTGTTGGACTCAATTTCCCACGATGGCAAAAAGATAATTTTTATTGACGAAATGCCGTGGATTGATGGTCGACGGTCTGATTTTGTACCTGCGTTGGAGAATTTTTGGAACTCGTATGCTGCTTTTAGAGATGATTTGATGCTCGTGGCTTGCGGTTCGTCTACTTCGTGGATAGTTGACAAAGTTCTCAAAAATCAAGGCGGGCTTTTCAACCGGGTAACAATGCAGATTTATTTACGACCTTTCAATCTTGGTGAAACACGGGAATATCTTCGACTAATCAATTGTAATTGGGATAATTACCAAATAGCGCAGTGTTATATGGTGTTAGGTGGCGTGCCGTTTTATTATAGTCTGTTGAATAGCGGTATGAGCCTTGTACAAAATATTGATTTTCTGTTTTTTTCGTCGAAAAACGCTGTTCTTAAAACAGAGTTTTCTCAATTATTTGAATCCCTTTTCAATAATTATGAAAAATACATCGAAATAATTAAAATTCTTCTCCAACGCTTTGAAGGTTTTACTCGCACCGAAATTGCTGAAATGGCTGGCTTTGGCGGTTCGCACCTTTCTAAGATTCTTACAGATCTCGAACGCTGTGATTTTATTATTTCGAGCAATAGGACAGGCGGAGGAGTTAAAAATCAAATTTTCAGAATTTGCGATTTCTATACATTGTTTTATTTCAAGTTTTTGGAAAACAATCCATCTGCAAGCCCTAATTATTGGCAAAAAATGTCAACGACTTCAAAAATAGCGGCTTGGCAGGGATTTAGTTTTGAATTATTGTGCCTTTTACACCGTTATCAAATGGAAAAGGCATTGGGTATCAATGGAATATTAACCACGATAAGCACTTGGCGTAGCAAAGACAACACTGCGCAAATTGATTTGGTGATCGAACGTTCCGACCGTGTTGTTAATCTTTGCGAGATGAAGTTTTCTACTAAGCAATACACAATTACAAATGATTACGACTTGAAACTCCGTCAAAGGATGTCGGTATTTGCCGAAGAAACCAAGACAAAGTATGCTCTCAACTATGTGTTTGTCACCACATTTGGAGTCAGCAATCCTCAAAACCATTCGATTGTTAGCAACAACATTACATTAGATGATTTGTTCTAATCTTGGCTATTACTCGATTTTTTTCGGGGTTATAACCAAAATTTTGAATCAAAGACACTGTGCTAAGTGCCAAAAATGTGTAAAAACACACAAAAATAGGTGCCAAAAATGTGTAAATTTACACATTTTTGGCACTTTGGCTCAAAATCTTGTTCTCACTGTATTTTATCCTCTGCAAATTCCAAAGCGTTCAACCCCTTATACTTATCGTAAATATTGTAGATTTGCATAAATTCATCTATTGTAATAGCGTGGTCGCCAATGGGTTGGATGATTTCCACGCCTGGCATTCCGTATGCATACAACTTATTAGTAATATTGATAAAAACCCAAGGACAACTATCATAATGCCCCTTGTACCAAGCGTGTTTAAAATGGTGTTTATCTAACCACTTATAAAATGGAGCATCCATATCCGATAGCGAAGGGTCTTTAACCAAAAACGCTTCGGGCTTGATACGGCTGATGATGGGCTTGCCGGTGTCTATGTCGTAATAATATGGATGTTTGGATTTGGGCATTGTATTGAAATTTGGTTATTTGTTTGCTGCTGTTAGATATACAATTTCGGAACCAGATGGGTCGCCGGGCAAACCGGCATAACGCCAAGTGACGCCGTAGTTGTCGTATTGTTCCTTGGTGATTTCGTTAACCTCGGGACGGCTGATTATCGAATGAAACCATCTGTGGTCTTTTATGGTATTGCCACGTTTATAGTCCGTGTACTTGTTGTCTGGGGATTACACAAAGACGTTTCCTTCATCATCGATGCGCACTAATTCGTCTTCCATATACCAACCGAAACAACGTGCTTTTTCGCACGAATACCCGTATTTTTCTTTCCACTCTTCGTCCGACAAATGGTCGAAAAATTCAGCCGTTTCGTCTCTCCACTCTTCGTATGACTGATATCCCATAGTATTGAATGTTTTTTGGTTAATTACTTCGTTTTTACAACGTCTTTGCCGATGAGTTGTTTGAGTTTTGCGCCAATTTGTTCGTTAGTGTATATGTTTGTCCAATGTTGCTCAAACACAGGATTGTTTCGGTCGGCTGAGCCATTGGCGTCCACGGCAAAAACCACGAGACGTTCCTTGTCACAAATGGCCATAAGTTTAGAGCGAAGCATACGCGCATACGACAGACATTGTGAAAAAGCATTGATGCGTTCTGCCATCGGAGACATATCTAATTTTGCTTCAATCACCAACGGTGCCGATGCAAAGTGTTTTTCGCCTTGCGGCAAAAATACGAAATCAGGAATCGCTTTCAATCCGCGCCCTGCTTTTTGCGACAATTGTCGTGTGTAGTCGCTATCGCTGTAACCAAGGCGGTGGAGAATAGGAATGAGTATTTTCTCCTCAACGTCTTTTTCTATTTTGATATCACCGAAATCCATAGCGGCGGTTTCAAACAACTTTGGAAACATATCCACATTGTCGCCGCGATCCTTTACATAACGGATTATTTCAGAATAGTCTTTGGGAGAGAGTTCCACACCATTTACACCTTGCAGGTTTTTCCTGACAATTGGAATTTGCGACAAGTAGGCATCTGCGCGAAGTTCTTTGATTGTTATTGGTGGAATTTTAACACCTTCGCATACTGTTGTGCGGCATTGGTAGTAGTCGAAAGGATTGAAAATGCCGTCTGTATTGGCTCTCCACACTGAATGTATGTAACTTCTTGGCGCACGGCAATACATAACAATTAAATCACCACGTTTGGTTTTCTCATTACATTGCCATATACGTTCGGGATTGTCGTCTATTTCTGCACCGAGTGTGTCGAGAAACTTGAAATCGCCGGGCGCCGCTCCCACAAGCCAAACATTTGTCGGGTTTGGCAGTTCGGTAGGTTTTGGGGAATTAACAAGCATTGGTGCAAAATCGTAGATACAAGCGCAAAATTCGGCATCGGATAGGTTGTTTTCTTTTTGGAACTCGTTCCAAACTTGACAAATATCCCAGTAATACATCATATACTGTTTGTAGTCCTTGGTGCGTGGTATAGGCGGCAGTTCAATGCCCAAGACATCGCAGTTTCGCATTAAGTTTGGAAATCGGGTTTGGTAGAATATTGGCTTGTATAGTGACGGATTTTGGATGTACAATGCCATTGATAATAATTGCATCCACTCATTTTTTTCGCGATAACGGTTATTTGGCAAAACAATTTGGTCTTCGTGAAATTGAAGTTCGCCTTTTTCGTCAACAGAGAAATTAACTAAGTCGAAATTGGTAACATATTTTTCAAATTCTTCACGAGTTGCAGGTGTTTCCATACAACTAACGTTAACTTCCCATAAGACGAACCATTCACTATTGAAATCATATGGAAAATCGCCGTGTTTTGTTTCCATACAATTGGCAATTTTCTGAATTTCCTCATATTTGGGATGTTCGCCCAAATCAAATAGAGCGATTGCCTTTTTGCCATCTTCTGAGGTCTTATAAAGATTCCATATTTGTGGGTTTAGCATATTTGTGTTGTTTTTATATAATTTTTCCGCAAGATGAGATAATCTTGCGGAAAAATGTAAGTTTATTATTAGTTATTCTGCAATCAAATTTTCCACGCCATCCAATTCTCCTTTTTTTATGCCGGAGATTAGGATGCCGAGCGTGTCGATGTTTTTGGATTTTCAAAATGAATCAATATCCATCATGCTGTTTTTTTCAAATATTGCATGTTCAAAATTTTCTCTAAATTAGTATCAGTGAATGTGTTCCAAATCACCAATTGAATAGGCAAATAGTCAGGAAATAGTTGTTTGACAAATTCGATTTCAAACACCAACCGTAAATCGTTTGGGTCGGCTTCGGGGTGAACTTCGTGTTTGGATCCTACACGTGCAACTTTGATATAGTACAAATCCCTTATCCCTTTACCCTTACGGTAAGGCATAAAGTAGTAAAGATGATTGAGATGCACTGTTGAAGGAAACTTTTTACCTGTGTAATAGACGTTTGTCGTTCCGTCAAGCAACAGTTCGATGGTATCATTCTTCACCAATGATACAAGTAAATTTTTTGAAGAATCCAAACCTTCCGCATTGATAGTGTCGTGGTTTTCAATAATTTCGGCTGGAAATTCTTTTGCAACAGCTAAAAAATCAATAGGAACGATTTTATTTTGAGTCGAATACTTGCTGAGTGTCGCCTTGTCGCCGAACATGTATTTGGCGAAAATCTTAACGGTCTCGACATTTACAGCGTTGCCCAATTGTTTATACGCTTGTGCTTCCACGACATCGGGTTGAAATGAGTCAGGGAAACTTTGAAGTCTTGCACATTCGCGCAGAGTAAGGAAACGCTTGCGGACACCGACAATTGATGTCTGAGTAATTGCTACCAATGCAGGGAAATATGTGCCTGGTTTGATTCGGATGCCTGATGGTCGGAATTGCAAAATGTTTTCCCAAATGTTTGGCTTGTCGGTTTGTCCGGCTTGCCATTCCAATTTTGCTTTCGCGCCGAAAAACAATGGATGTTTGCGTGCACGTGGTAGCCATTCGTCCAAAAAATCTTGGTTTCGTAGGTACAACTGGTTGTTTTTCTGAATGAAATTGATTTTCCATTTAGGATATTCCGACATATCCTCCGTTGGGTCGATTGGTTTTAGATACTCGCTCCAGACGGGGAATCCAGGCAGTTTTTCTACGTGGATTTTCTGAATGAACTCGTTCCAAAGGTCAATCAAAGTTATTTTATCCTCTTCCAATTTGTAACATTCCAAATCAGTTATTTCGTTGTCATTTTGAAGGATGTCACTAATTTTGCAAGTCGGCACTTTGTTTTTGTCGAACACAAATTCGGGCAGGTCGCCGATGTCTTTACGTATGCACATAATGTACACGCGCTCGCGATGCTGTGGTATTCCTATATAGTGAGGACTGAAAATTACCGGATCTTTCAAAACATTGTAGCCGATGGACACAAGATGTTGATGTATCACACGCCAAGTGTTGCCTCCGTCGTGAGATGCGAGGTTGCGGACGTTTTCAAGAAGGGCATATTTTGGCTGAGTCTGTTGCATAATACGCTCAACGTCAAAAAACAATGTACCCTTGGTTTCGTCATTGAATCCAAGTCTTTTGCCGGCCTTTGAGAATGCTTGGCATGGAAATCCCGCGCACAAAACGTCATATTGAGGTATTGTATTTGCATCAACTTTGGTGATGTCCCTGTCGGGTCGGATGCCGTAATTGTTTTCGTATGTTTTGCGGCAATCATCGTCAATGTCGCAAGCATAAACACATTGTCCTCCCAATTGTGACATTGCCTGGTGAAATCCCCCTATTCCGCAAAAAAGATCTATGAATTTAAACTTTTTCATTTTCCAGTTGATATACGTATCTGAAAACAACGAAATTGTCGTTGTCCAATATTTTTTTGTTGATGTTGAATTTTGGTTTTCTTGCCGAGCCATCAGGCTGGTGACCTTGATGAAACGGTTTTAATATTTCATTGTAGTTTATTCGGTTTAATTCCACAATCGACATTTTTACAAACTTAACGCTGTGTTTCATACGCTCGTGGTATGACATTTCATCTTTCGTATATGATGGGTCTTGTTGTTTGATATATTTGTTACGGGCAATTGTGGCTTCGTAATTAGTTATTTGACTGTCCTTAATAGTTTCGTGTTCGTAAATAACATACCAAAACTTGTCATATCTGTAAATACAGTCAATCAAAGTTTGCTGGTCGTTGCCTGGTGTTTCATTTTTGGATATGTCGCTTGCCTTCAAATCCCCAAAGAAATCATCCTCTTCAAATTTGATGTCAAAATCAAATTCTCCGTTACTTTTGTTTTCGCTTCCAACATACCGCATTTGTTTTTCTGTATGGTTAGCAATTGTGAAATCGTTGAATTTATATTCCAAAAACCAACCTGCCCATTCAGCCTGCCGCCACTGCCGCCAATTCTTCTCGTGCATTTCTTTGATTATGTCAAAAGCGTAAAGCCATTGTCCGAATGGATAGCCACAATTGAATTTTTTGAACAAATCAAATAGATTCTCTGATACTATGATAGTATCATCCAAATAGGCTTTGAATTTGTCGTAGCGAACAACCACTAAATTATTACCTAATTTATCGGTCTTCTCAAATTTCCCAAATGTCATTCCTTGATACAAATCATTGACATAAACATGTGCGGATGAATTGTGGAGACCGTGTTGTAGATATGTATCTTTTTGAAAATCAACGAAAACTATATTGCCTTCATAATGATAAACACCTAAAAATCGAATATCAAAATCCTTATGATTCAATGCAAAACCTTGGTACCAATCTGGCAGTTGGATGCGTTTTTTAAAAATGGGATGAGGGTTACCGAGATATGTTACTGCCTTTGTTAACAATATATGTGTCTTGTCGTTAAAAGTATATTTGATGACTTTTCTGCCGTCTATTTTAATCTGCACACAAGAATCCCCACCCAAACATTGCTGCAAACAAGATAGAATCTCTTTTGAAGCCAATGGTTCGTCGAGTGCGGTATGAAGGCTTTTGTCCGCCGATAATTGTTCGCTCTGTCTGTTCATTTGGTACATTTAATTTTGTTGCAAAGGTAGTTTTTGTTTCGTTAATTTCAAAAATAATTCGGATGAAAATTTTTGGCCTCGCCCGACAGTTGGAACGAGCAACGCCTTAGCCCACGCAATATATGTATACAGCACACCCTTTGGCGTGCATAGATACAAAACACGCAGGCATCACCGTTGCTTTGTTGTTCAACTGTCGCTTTTTGAAATGGCCAAATTTCAATATGCTGAGAACAAAGCGTTAAGTAACGCCTCTTTATATATGTCTGCCTCTGCGCTTGTGGCACATCAGCAAAGCAAATATACGGCTTTTTTCGGATGGCTGTATACATTTTTGCGTGTTTTTTTTAATTTTTTTCGGAGGTGTCGGCTCGTCCTCCCCAATCAAATCCGAATTTTATCATAAACGAATTGGCTACCAAGTGGCAGGTGGTTGCATCAGAGAGTTTTGCGCCTTTACAGTACTCCATCGCCGAACCTTCCCATCCAGCCGAAATGTTGCAGTGGTTGAAGCGGAATCCTGCCGAAAAAGCGAGATAGCCGCCGTCAAAATCGAGACTTTCTACAAAATCGCCAAAACTATGTCCGCCTCGGAAATCTATAAACGGGGTTTTTGATTTGTCCAAAAAATCAACCCTAACGTTTGCAAACAACGATATAGAATAATACCCTTCGGTGTAAATGTGGTTTACCAATCCTCCGCCGAGATAAAACCGAGGGTTGAACTGATAACCGTGCACCGTTGAGATATTCAGCCGGTTGGCATTCATCGGACCTAAAACATTTGCGTCGGGAAGTGAGCCTCTGCAAATTCCAGCCTCTGCAAATCCACGGTAGCGTTTGGCATTATTATCGATTGCGACAGGCGCAATGGTTATACTTATTACATTGCTAATCCTGAGGCTCTTGAAGAAAACACTGTTCAGAATTGGATGTTTTCAACAATAAGTGTTGGCAATATTCTCAGCGATGGTTTGAGTGTTCAAAACCGTATTTTGCTCGAAAACGTTCCGTCGGGCGGGGCGCATTTGCAAACGGTTATCAAGGCAATGAAAGAGAGTGTGATGATTTCTGCCGAATACCGCCGTTATGGTGCTGAGGAACCCAAAAAGTTTTTGATGATGCCATATTGCGTAAAACTTTTCCGTCAACGTTGGTATGCGCTTTGCCGACATAGAAACGGTTTTTTCGGCGTGTTTTCGTTGGATAGGTTTGTGCGCGTGGAGGTTTCGGATCAGCATTTTGACATCGATCCCGATTTCAACGCGGCGGAATATTTCAGCGAATGTTTCGGCATTGTGAGCGAGGTGAATGCTCCGGCTGAAAGGATTGTTTTGAGGGCATACGACAGCGAGCGTTATTTCTTGCGCGACCTTCCGCTGCATCATACGCAACAGGAGATTGCCTCCGAGGATGATTATTCTGATTTTGAGATTGTTATGCGCCCAACCTTCGACTTTTCGTCGCACTTGCTTTCGCGTGGCATTATGCTCAAAGTAATTGAACCTCAATGGCTTGCCGATGAGGTAAGGAATATGCACTTGCAGGCGGTGGAGATGTATGGATAAAATGTACAACGTATTATCTTTTTTATTATCTTTGCAAAAAATTACTTCGATATGGGCATAACATTTTTTGATGGAACAAATAAGTTTGTGTTTGATTTTGAACACGATGGCGCAACTGATATTATCACGCTTACGGGTAGCGGATACAAAGTTAAGGCGTTTGGACATTGCTTTTACTATGGATATGAGTTTCGCGACGATGTTTCGGGTAGTGTGCGGTCGGAATTTATTAAATATCTGAAATTTACGGGTGATTTAAAAAACAATTCCAATCTTACCGATTTTATAAAGCGTGCAGTTGATGCCCTCCACAAAAAAATCAACCTCTACGATTATGATCTTGTTGTAATGCCTGAATCGTCGAGCGAGGTTAACAAATATATGCTTCGTTACATTTACCGTTTTGCTCAGCCCCATTTGCAAAAAATGGAATTGATTAAGGCTTTGCCTTCTAATATTGATTTTGATATGGACGGTTATCGTGAGCAGTATTTGAATGATGTTTTAGAAAACGGGCGTCCGCGTTACACTGAAAAACAGAAAGATGAGGTTAAAAAATCTATCCAGTCAATGCTCGACGACATTCACCGAAAGGATTATTTTACAATTGCCAAAGATGTTAAAAAGAGTCGTTTCCGTCCTTATATAACTCGTTTTCTTACTTTTAAGACAGATGCTGATGCCGAACTTTGTGCGCAAATTCGTAAACAAAATGTGCTTATTATCGACGATGTAACTACAAGCGGCTCCACTCTTGGTGAAATTTTGAGAACTTTGCGTATTATTAATGAGGACAATAAGATAACAATTTTTAGCCTTATTGGTAGAAAAGACTTGATGGCAGATTCGTTTGTATAATTAGGAATATTATCAATTTTTTTGGCTATAACTCGATTTTTTTGGGTGTTATAGCCAATATTATTAGGTAAAAGACGCTTTATCAAGTGCCAAAAATGTGTAAATTTACACATTTTTGGCACTTTGGCTATTTTGAGATCTTATTTTCCCGATTTCTTTCGATTGCAGTCGCGGCAGAGCATCTGACAATTGTCCTTTACTGTGTCCACCCTGACACCACGGCTTAATGTGGTCGGCTTCCATTTGTTCGAGTTCAAAATGTTTGCCGCAGATTTTGCAGATACCTTTCTGAATTTCATAGACTTCGCGTTTCGTGTTGTCGTCGAAAGCGCGAATATCCAAGTGCCTTTCGTCGCCGTCGAGGACGTAGGGATAAATGCCCGGCTTTTTCACGACATCGCTGTCTTTCATCAATTCTGAGATGCGTTTTTCGAGTTCTGCGGCATCGAGTTTGGCATCCTTGTATTGATTGTAGAGAAAACCCCACTGAACGGATTTCATCTCCTTGCGCCTTTTGGTGAATTTAGATTTTACCCATTGGATAACAGAATTGTAATACAGCCAAAGTTCGTCGGCATTGGTGTCGTGCTGATGGTCTGCCATATAGTCGTTTGAAATCCAACGGATTGCCGTTTCGAGGTAATCTTGACGAATTGGATTGCCGCTCATATAGTCGCTGCCCAATTTGTAGGCGACACAACCAGTCTTTGAGAATTTTCTTTTTGCCTCGGTAATCCACTGTCCGCTGTAAACCGCGTTCAGAATCTCTTGGTTTGTGAGTTTTTCGCCGGCAATGTTGATTACTTTGAACCATTCGATTTTCTCCTCGTCGGTGCCTTCGCTGCAAATGTACACCATCAACTCATAGTCATTGATTTGCTGTTTTTCTGTCGGGGTAAGATTGACCCAACCTTTGAGATTGCCGTTCCAATCGAGCATAAACTCGCCACCAAGAAACGAACAAATGCTAATTGTACGTTGCTGTCCGTCAAGAAGTTCGTATGTGCCATCCTCATTTTCCACCCAATACATTACATTGAGCGGAAAATTCTTTTTGATTGTCTCGATAACGGCGTTGCGCTGTTCGCTTTTATAGACAAATTCGCGCTGATATTTTGGGCGGATGTTCAGTTTGCCGTGATAGCCGAACACTCCCTCCTCTTCGCTGTTGACAAAGCCATCGAAAAGGTCGCTGATTTTTATTGGTTGAAGTCTGATTTTCATAGTATTATTGTTTTTTACGGATTAATATTCGAGCATATTTTCTTACTCCATTTACAAATGGATATCCAAAATTATAATTGTCGACAACAGTAGATGCCATTTCTCCAACAATCTCAAATTGTTCCGGATTGTACTTGTCCAAAAAGGTTATTGGAACACCCATAACACCATCATAGCCAATGGGAATGTCGGCAACTTTACCAACTTCAATTGCATCGTAATTGTCATACTTGGGATACTCGTCTTGATTGTAAATTTTGTACAAGTCAAGTATTTCGTGACGTTTGGAATGGTCAAGATTTGTAAACCAACAGATATTGCCTAAACTCCTCCACTTCTGACCGTTATCGTCAATCCAAAAGCGCGTTTGACGTTCCTCGTAATATTCCGGCACACAGAATGACATATCACCCGCCTTGAATCCGAGCCACAATTTGTTCGACTTTATTAACGGAAAAATCTCTTTGTAAGTAATTGCATTTTGAGATCCAATTATGAGAAATTTCTTTTCTAACTGAATCAATTGATCAATGTATTCCCTGAAAAGCGAAAAAGGCGGATTTGTAACAACAATGTCGGCTTCTTTGAGAAGTTCTATACATTCTTTGCTTCGAAAATCTCTATTACCTTTCAGAGTAGTAAGAACATTTTTATCATTTTTGATGAGATACTCCACATCTGCGAGGTCAACAGCACCATCGCCATTAACATCTGTTACTTCTGTGATAACAATTTTGTGTGGCTCACGAGTTTTTATACTCTCGATGTCAGTGTGAGTCGAACCGTCAGGCTCAAATATCGTCAGCGACAACTGTGTATTTGCCACAGGCGAGCCATCGTAACAAGTTGCAATCAGTTTTTTGAGTTGCAACTGATTGAAATTTAGGGCAAAATACTTGAAGAAATTGCTTTCGTATGGATCATCGCAATTGCATAAAACGGTTTTGCCCTTGAAATGCTGACTATAATGGTGCAACTCGGCGGCAATATCGTCAATTTGAGTATAAAACTCATCTTCCTTAGCATTCTTTGCCCTATGCAGACTTTTGTTTGCCATTTGATTGATAGTTTTATTGCATTTACTATCAATCACTTCTTGCTGAAAATGACCAATAAAAAAGGCGTGAACCTTTTCTACTCGCGTTCAACGGGAAGCCTGAGATGAAACCCGTACTTGTACCATAGAATAGTTCACACCCTTGATGGGTGCTTTATGGTACAAGTGTTTTTCAAACAAACTTCCCAATTACGCACGGTCTAAAATTCGGCTAATTGAAAAAATAGTTTCTCAGGCTTTTTTTCTTTGAACGCGAATAATAGTCAATGCTTTGTATGTTAATAATTTACGTTTTTTCTGTTTCTTATGTTTTGTATTTGTTGTTAACGAAAGCAAATGTAATAAACTTTTTCGATATGTGGTATATCTTTTATCAAAAAAAAACAAATAAAAGGTATTATTCTGATTTTGAGATTGTTATGCGCCCAACCTTCGACTTTTCGTCGCACTTGCTTTCGCGTGGCATTATGCTCAAAGTAATTGAACCTCAATGGCTCGCCGACGAGATAAGGGATATGCACTTGCAGGCGGCGGAGATGTATGAGGAGCGGTGATTTTTATTTTTCCATTCTTTCCCTTACTTTTGTCCTCGCTTCGGAAGGAGTCGCCGTGATATTTATGCAGCACTCGGAATGCGTTTTTTTATTATGAGTTGGATTTTTCTTATTGCCGCTGGGCTGTGCGAAACGGCCTTTACATTTTGCCTCGGCAAGGCTAAAATTTCTACTGATGATGCCCAATGGTGGGCGTGGATTTCAGCGTTTGGACTCTTCTATATTTTGAGCGCGGTGCTTTTGGCAAAGGCGGTGCAGGGCATTTCGGTTGGTATTGCTTACCCTGTTTGGACGGGAATCGGAGCTGTGGGCGCAGTGCTGATTTCGTTTTTGGTTTTCAAAGAGCCAGTGTCGTTTTGGAAAATCTTTTTCCTCACCACGCTTATTGCCTCGGTGGTAGGGCTCAAAAGTGTGGAATAAGTTTCCAAAAATGTGCATTATTTTTTGCTTACATTTGATAGATTTGAAGAACTATTGCAGCAAACAAACAAATCCGCAATCATAATGCTTGTAGTAATAATCTTTTTCCTTGTGTTTACATTTGTCATTTTTTACGCCGCAAAATTATGCAGTCAAAACAACCTCTGCAATCACTTTTATTGGGGATTTTTTTTGATTGATATTACCTATAATATGTTAATCTTTATTGATTATTTAATTAGAGTTTTTTACAAAGAATCTAATTAGATAAAGATTTTTCATTATCTTTGTGGTCAACATTTTAATCTATTAATAGTCAGTATTTATGGAATTAGTTATTTACATTCTGGTATTTATAATGTTGTTGTTATTGCCGGGAGCGGGCATATTGGCATATTATAAACGTTGGAACGTGATGTTTTACATTGCCTCCATAGTCTCCGCTATAATGTGGTTGATTGGAACGATATCAGCATTTTCCGTTTTATTGTTTTTCGTCTTGTTTTTGATAGCAATTCCTCTGGTAATAGCGGCATTATTAAAGCAGAAAGACGGGTATAGTTATTTCTTGTTTTCATCATGTTTCGGCGCATATCTTACCGCTTTGTATTTGTATTTTTATGCCGAAGCGTTGGGGAGATGGAGTATATGATTTTCACCCCATCACCACATCCAGCACCATCATCATTGCAAAACCGATTGCAAATCCAATTGTGGCAACGTTGGAGTGTTCGCCTTGCGAGGCTTCGGGGATGAGTTCTTCTACAACTACGTAGAGCATCGCTCCGGCGGCAAAGGGTAGGAGGTAGGGCATTGTGGCAGTGGCTGCCGACGCTAATAAAAGTACCAACGCACCGCCGATTGGCTCTACAATGCCGCTGAGACTGCCCACCATAAAGGCTTTCATACGGCTGTTGCCTGCGCTACGGAGGGGCATTGAAATTATTGCACCTTCGGGAATGTTCTGAATAGCAATGCCTAACGACAATGCCAACGCTCCCGTCGTGCTGAAATCGGACGTTACAGCACCCGCAATGGCCACGCCCACAGCCATTCCCTCAGGAAAATTGTGAATCGTTACCGCCAACGCCAACATCGTGGTGCGCGAAAGATGGCTCTGTGGACCCTCATGTTCGCCTTTTGGGTGAATGTGCGGCGTGATGTGGTCGATGATCAACAGAAACGCAAATCCGCCCAAAAATCCTATCACCACCGGCGTGATGTTGCCCATATCAATTGCCGGAATCAGCAACGACCACACCGACGCCGCCACCATCACGCCCGAAGCAAATCCAAGTAAGATTTTTTGGAAAAGTTCGGGTACATCTTTTTTCATAAAAAACACAAATGCTGAGCCCAAAACTGTGCCGGCAAATGGTATCAAAAGTGCTGTTAAAATCGCTTCCATCAATCAATCCTCCTCATTGTGCTCATGCTGATTGCCGCAGTGGATGCGTTGTGCAGCAATGCGGCGAGCGACGGTGAAATTATGTTTGCCAATCTGCCGAGTATCAACATTGAATTTTTGCCCATTGCAATGCCAATGTCGGCGCGGTGTTTTACCTTTGCGTGTTTGCCGATTTTTGAAATTCCTGCCGTGCCAACTACTTTGCTATCGATTTCGGCAAGGATTTCAATCTCGTCGTGACTGTCGGATTTGTCTTTGAGATACATCGCCTCGTCGTTGGCAGAAAAAGTGTTTTCTTCAGGGTAAGAAAGCAAGTTATCTGTTTGAGCATGAGTGAGTAAAAACACATCGAGCACCGCCGCACCATCGTTGAAATCAGCATTGCGGAGAGTGCAGCGGGCGGAGTTTTTGAGGGTGATGATTTTGTTGTAATGCATAATCTACTTATTAAATCTCCTCCAACATTTGTCCCGGATTTTCAGCCGCCTTAACGTTTGAGAACGCCTTGGTGATGATTCCGTTTTCGTCGATTAGATACGTGGTGCGCACTACGCCGAAAGATTTTTTGCCGTAGAGAGTTTTCTCTTTCCAAACGTCGTAGGCTTGGATGGCGGTCTTTTCGGTGTCGGCGAGGAGCGTGAATTTGAGGTTGAATTTCTCCTGAAACTTTTTGTGCGATGCAATGCTATCTTTGCTGATGCCGATTATTTCTGCGCCCTTTTCGCGGAAATGCGGAAATAGTTCCGAAAAAGCGCAAGCCTGTTTTGTGCAGCCCGAAGTGTTGTCCTTTGGGTAGAAATAAAGCACAATCTTTTTGCCGCGAAACTCTTCGAGGCTGCGGATATTGCCGTCTTGGTCGGGTAGCGAAAACGACGGCGCGGGGGTGTTGGGTTGAAGCATAATGGTTTTATTTATCTGTATTGTTTAACAATTGTTTAAGTTGTTCGATGTCGGGGAGTGCTTTGCGGAGATTGTCGGGAAGGTCTTCTGACGTGGTGTATGTTGCCACGCCCATAGGCTTGTTGTAATCTCTGATTACAAACTCCACATAATCCTTGTTGGCACTTTTGCAAAGGACAATACCAATTGATGGATTTTCGTGAGGTTTCTTGATTTTGCTGTCGAGAATGCTCAGATATCCCATTAATTGACCCAAATATGACGTTTTGAAATCGCCTGTTTCCAATTCAATCACTACCAAACAGTTGAGTTCCCTATTGAAAAACAGCAAGTCGGGGAAATGTTCTACACCGTAAATTTCCAAGTGGTATTGGTTGCCGATAAAAGCAAAATTGGTTCCAAAGGTCATAATAAACTCTTTGATATTCTGCACAATTTGCTGTTCTACAACACGCTCATCTACGTCGATAGCGTCTCTTTCGCCAATCTGTTCCACATTGATGAAATTGAGCATATATTCGTCCTTAAACATCATAACTGCCTTGCGCGCAAGAGAAGAATCTGAGATGGTCTTTGAGAAATTGTTAGGAATTTTATCTTGATTTTCAAATGCTTTGGAGGCAATCAATTGTTTTAATCCTTCTCGTGACAGATTCTCTTGTGCTGTTCGTCTTATATAATAATAACGTTTTTTTTTCTCTTTTGCTTTTTCTATGATGACAAGATGATGTGAAAAAGGGACGTTGAAAAAACTTTCAACGGGAAATTCTTCTATGTTAGAAATAATTATAGAATTAGAAATATCTATTTGATTATTAATGCTTTGCAATTCGGCAACCGCGGTTGCCGAATTAGCATCAAGCATTTGCCATTCTTCGTAAAAAGAACGCATATTCTTTAAACTGCGCTCCGAAAAGCCTCTCAGCCCTGGCAACTCCTTTTGAAGTTGATCGCTAATAATTTTCAAAGCACCTGTACCCCAATTCTTTTTTCGGGTATTGAGCGAAATGTATTTGCCAATACCGAAATAAACAGCCAGTTGGATGCGGTTAACGCCTTTAGCGGCTTCGTACTGACCTTGCAGAATTGCTGTTTTGATGGCTTCTACCGCCGATGTGTATTTTGTGTTGAGATTATCTGCCATAGTTATCAATTCAATTTTGCACAAAGTTACAAAAAAATTCCATATCTATGTAGCATTTTTACAAATACTTCTTCACCACATCTACCAATCCGCCAACAAGATATAACGGCAGGTTGATAAGCCTAAAAGTCTTGCCGTTAAGTGAATTTTTTACGTCGTCAACAGAGAATGCACCAGGCCAAACGCGCACAGCCAAATTATTGGGCGACTGCGAAATAAACGAGTGCAACGATTTTAGCGACGAATTATGTCCCATCTTGACTTCAATTGGTATTATCTGCGAATCAATTTGATAGATGAAATCAACTTCGGCGGGTGATTGCGCCTTGTTGCGAGCCCAATAATTGCGGCGTTGACCTACCTTATTGTTAAGTGTTAGAAGTTCCTGAGCCACAATTTGTTCGCCTATACGTCCGCGCCAAACGTCAAGGATGTTTTTTGCACTGATAATTTCCGACCTAACACCAGCGGCGTAGTTGACAAGGCCCGTATCAAGCCAAAAAAGTTTTGGTGTTCGGTTAATCTGCGGCATTACAGGTACTTGCACCGATTCTGTCGGGTAAGCGAGTTCGAGTAGCATCGCCTTTTCCAATAGTTTGAAGGCTTGGTTTACATCGCCACTTTTATAGCCTGAATCCATAAAATTGCCGAGAGTGATAGTTTCGCCCGCCGCCCGCCATCCGGCTTCCAAAATAAAACGGACAGTTTCAAGTATTTTATTTTGGCGGACGTACTTTTCTGTGTCTTCGCGGTACGCCTGCAAAAGAGTGTCGTAGATATCGTCCATTGCCAGAACATCGCGCTGTTGACTGTAACGCTGCACCACTTCGGGCATTCCGCCTACAATCGTGTATTGATTGAAAAGCGAAATCAATTCGTTGTGCATTGGCACGCTATACAATGGATTATCAAGTAATTGTAAAAAGTTTTGTTTGCCCATAGCCACAGCAAATTCGCGGAACGAGCACGGACGCAAAGCCATATACTGCACCCTTCCCACAGGAAACGATGCATTAACGTCAACGATATTTTCTAACAACGAAGCTGCCGCAATTATATGCAAATCAGGATGTTCCTCGTAAAAATAACGCAACAGCGCAATGGTCTTGGGCGAGTTTTGAATCTCATCGATAAATATTAGCGTCTTGCCATTTTTACGAACTTTGCCAACGGCGGCAAACATCAAGTTAATTTTGTCGTCGAGCGGCATCTCCTGTTCCAAAATCTCTTTATGAGAAGTTTTTTCAAGGTTGAAATACAGGTAGTTATCATACGATTTTCCAAAATTGTTGACAACGGTAGTTTTGCCCACTTGCCTTGCTCCACGAAGGATAAGCGGCTTGCGGTATTCGCTGTTTTTCCATTTTTCCAACTCTTGTATTGCAGTGCGTTCTATCATAATGCGGTATGTTTTGATTCACGTTGCAAATATAAAAATATCGGAGGATAAAAACAAGAAAAACCGTAAGAAATCGGAGGATGAAATTGCAAAAAAGTGTATAAAATCGGAGGATGAAATAATAAAATCGAAAAAAATTCCATATCTACATTATTATTTGTATATTTGCGAGTGTAATCAATCACCAAACTATGATATATCCTTCTGTTGGACAATATACCGAGGCAATCAAGTTGGCGGAGCAATCTCCCGAAGATTATTTCGCCACGAAGACTACGCTCCGACCGGTTTTAGGGGCGGACGGCAACCCCGTGATGAGTAGCGGAAATTTTGCGGTGGTCTTTAAGATGCAAGACCAAAACGATGGCAAGATTTACGCCCTCAAATGCTTTACCCACGACCAAGAGGGCAGAAACGAAAGTTACCGCCTTATCGCCGACGAACTGCAATACGTTGAGTCGGAGTATCTCACTAAAATTCAATATCTTGAAAACGAACTTTTTGTTGATACCAATACCGACGAAAACGAATTTCCCGTCCTTCTGATGGATTGGGTGGAGGGCGAAACTTTGGATAAGTATATCAAAAATCATATCAACAAACCGACGTGCCTGAATTTGCTTGTTGGTAGGTTCGGTATATTTGCAGATTGGCTTTTGAAACAACCTTTTGCACACGGCGACCTCAAACCCGACAACATCATTGTAAAAGATGACGGCTCGTTGGTAATCGTAGATTACGATGGAATGTATGTCCCCAAAATGCGCGGACAAAAAACCCGTGAACTCGGTTCGCCCGATTTCCGCCATCCGCAACGCACAGAAGACGATTTTGACGAACATATCGACGATTTTGCACTCGCAACAATCATGCTCTCGCTCAAGACAATAGCACTACAACCCACCTTGCTTAATGAATACGACGCCGCCGGCAGGTTGCTTTTTTCGATTGCCTAATGATGCTGATAATATGCTTTCTTCATTATGTTGAACTTGATTTCTTCGTAACTCATTTGAGGTGTAAAGTTGTCAGTTTCTAAACCAATATTTAACACATTGACAAAATCTGTTACAGAATAATCGTCCATTCCATCTCTATAATTGATTTCAATTGAATCCAATTTGCTGAGCAAGCACACAAGTTGATAGTCCTTATCGATTATTTGTGTGTTATTATTTGGATGTGCCAGTGAAAAATGTTGATTAGGTGTTATGCAAATGATGTTTTCAGGGCAATCTGCAATTTCAGGAAATTCACTTGCCATGAAAATGTGATGAGCTTGAGTTGCTGGGTAATTCTCAAATCTGTGAATTTCACTGAATGGGTGCAGTTTTTTTACAAAATTTTTGGCTTTTGAAACTGCATAGTTGAAAGAGCCTGTATCTTGTGTATTTTGTATGTACTGAATTGCTTCCTGACGAGACATTGTGCGCTGTTTATTAATATCACGCCAATTAACTCGATTATACATTATATCTGAAGTCGAAAGAATATCAGTACTGATTCTTCCTTTTACTGATCCTTTTTTACGTCTCGCAAATGCCAAAATATTAATGATTTTGTTATATATGCGTGGCGGCTCATACGAACCATTAATATTGGTATTGGTTTGATAAAAAGCATCCAAAGCACTACACAATCTTGCAAACGACTCCGAATTTTGTAACGAGAAGAATTCGTCAAAGATATTAATCATCCCACTATCCGACATTACTTTTGTAAGATACACGTTCAAAAACTTTGTGCTATTTCTCTCACTTTGTGAAATATAATCAAGCACTTCTCGTTGAGCAACAACGTATTGATGCCTACTATTTGATCCAATATCTGCCAATACTCCAGCCGATGCCAGCAACAAAAGCGGTTGCCCAAAAAACTTGTCGTATTCACGTTGCATATCATTACGATCTGTATTTGGTTTGGTAAAATACTCTGTCAACAAATCGTTAGTATATTGATAATGCCAAATATCATTCTTGGTAAACGATTTTTCATTGTCCTCAAAAGTATAATTGAGAACACATTCACTTACAGCACATACGACATCGGGGGTACATTTCTGGTCCATATATCTGGAATTTCTACTAACCCTAATATCAAATGTCTGCGCATTGATAAAGTCTGTTATGTTTTGCAATGTCATCATCATTATTTCTGTTTAAGTTTTCCAAAAAAGAATACTGAATTGTTGTCAATATTCAATGACCGGGTTCCACGATTGCGGGCTATTCTGTAAAATTTACAAAACTCGTCAGAAGCATAATATGCCAAATCTTCTTTTGTCACATTATTCCCATTTGTAGTGGTAAGTATCGCGACAGAGCCATCTGTTATACACCCAGTAGGCATAAAACATGCGCGAGGATTATAAGATAAATTTGGAATCAAAACACATTCAGTTCGATTTAAATATTTACCAACTTCCAAATTTTCAATATTATCAATAAAAGTATCATATCCTTCGATATTTAGCACTTCATTATTGCCTATATTGCGAGATTTTAGGACACGTATACTTCCTTTTGATAACGTATTAGATTTTGTTAAAGTTCTGTCTCTAAACGTTTTAAATATTCCAAAATCCATTTTTTTTGCTGCATTATCAAAATCCTCATTACGATATATCAACCAATAAGGAAATAAAGGATCTGTAATATATGATTGAGGTTTGCTTTCAAATGTGTTGGTTATGTAGGACTCTATCTTGGTAAGATTCTTCTTTGCTTTTTGATTGATTGTAAAAGAAATGGTTTCTATTTTAACCCCCTTAAATCCTTTCTCTCCGAAATCAATAATATTGGTTATCGGATACTCATTCATTATTTGACGTGTTTTGTCAAACTCGGGTGCATTTATCAAACTTTTAGGTACTATCAGAGAAATAACATCTCCTAATTTTAAACATTTTTCAATAAAAAAAGAGAAGATATTATTTGTATCGGTGTTAGTAATTTCAGCCTTATATTTTTTTAATAGTGTCTTATCTTTCACTTTCATATAAGGTGGATTTCCAACAACTATATCATATTTCTTTGGAAATGTAGACAACAGTGTATCTTGATTCACGATATTAAGTCTGACATTTTCAGGAAGTTTTATCGTTTTTAATAGTTGACGCAGTATTTCAATACTGTCATTATTGATATCAATAGCATCAATATGCAATTCAGCGACATTCGCATATTTCAAAAACAAAGAAGGAAGAAAATTTCCAACACCAATCGCTGGTTCTAAAATATGCAAAATTTTAGAATCAGGATAATCGGGTAATTGTTTTACAACAGAATAGCAAATATCTTGACGAGTATAATAGGCTGCAGTTTCAGTCCTGGCTCCATTTGCATATTCTGCAATTTTAGCCAATCTGACGAAACCTACTTTTCTATTTTTATGAATATAATCCAACAAATTTACCGTTTCAGTGAGCGCATTCTCTTTAATGATTGCATTTGCCTCTTGCTCAGTCAATTCTAACTCTGACAATTTAAATTTAATTTTATGAGCAATTTGTTGAAAAATTACGGTTGGAACTGCCTCACCTAAACTTTGACGTATATTTACATCTTCTTTCTTCAAATATTTTTGTTTTTCGTCTAACGACATAGTATTCAATTGACTATATGGAATACTACTCCATTCAAAACTATTCGGCACTGACATCATCAGCATTATTTCACGAATAGAAAAAACTCTGTTGTCCGTAGGATGAACAGTGTTTTGACTTGCGAGAATATCATTACGTGTGTGAACACAAGGAGGCACTTTGTCCCAATATTGACGAGTGTATTTGTCTCCATTTTTTTGTTGATTAAAAACAATTTCGCCATTTACTTCCTTATGTGGAACGCGCTCCTTTTCAACATTATCAAACGCAGATTGTCCTTCGGTGATTTTTTCAATCCAACTCAGCATGTGTGGGGCGTATGGACGAAAAGAATGATAAATATCTTTGCTCCATATTTCACCCATATCTCTCAAATGTGGCAAATGTCCAATAGTTTGGCGCAATGTCTGTTCTTCTTGCTTGTCAGGGAAAAAATCCAATGGGGTTATCTCCTTTAGGTCTTTGCGTACTCCAATTACAAGTGTCCTTGTACGACTACTTGGATTGCCATAGTCTTTAAAATTAACAACTTTTGCAGCAATATTATAGTCGCCTGTCAAATCAAATTCTATTGCATCCTTTATAGGCTTGTCGATTCCATCAATATCTGTACAAATTGATTTTAAAAATGCAGATACATTTTCAAACAAGAAAAATTTTGGCTTTGCTTGTTTTATCATTTTAATCGATTCGACAACGAGAGAGTTCCTTTTAAGTTCGTCTCCTTTCTTATGGTTAGCGACCGACATTCCTTGACAAGGCGGTGTTGCTATAAGCACGTCCAAATCAAAAAATTGCTTTTGCTTTTTCCACTTTGCTATTTCTTCAAAAACTCTATCTTGAGTTTCTTGCAGAGTTAAATCGCCACAAATGTAACCACTGTCTAACAGACATTTATGATTATACTTTTGAACATTCAGACGTCGTTCTATCAGTTCTACCGTAGCAATGCAATCAAATTGTTCTTGCTTAAATCCATAGCAACCAACGCCAGCACTACTAAAAAGGCTGACGTATGTTGGTTTATTAAGCAATGGTATTTTTACGTAACGTTGTTCTTCAACTACTTGTTTGATTGTCGTATCTGCATAAGTATCCCAAATTTGCAGTTTCTGTTTTTTATATTCATGGAATAAACTTTTTACAAATTTAAGTTCAAAAATTATTCTTAAATCGTTTGGGTCATTATCCAATTCTCCCTCACGTCGAGAACCAACTCTTGCTATTTTTATAAGGTACAAATCACGTATACCATAAAAATCCAAATCGCATTGTTTGCCAATGTATGGTATAAAATAGTATAACTTATTAAGTGCTATTGTAGAGGGAAAACGCTTCCCTGAATAATAAATTTTAGCCGACCCATCTAAAAAATGTTCAACATTATCCTTTTTAACATTACAAATAAGTACATTTTGCGACATATCCAAATCACTCGCATCAACATTTTGACGTGAGTGGTTTACAATTTCTTGTGGATACTCAATTTGCAATTGAAACAAATCCAATTGTATAGGTTTCTGTATTATATTTGTTTTTGTCGCCATTTTGTTTGTTGTCCTTATTTATGCGAGTGCAAAGATACAAAAAAAACAAAAAAGAAAAATGTTTTTTTCAAAATCTCCCGGCGGTAGTGATGTTTCGCGGAGTTTGGATTCTCGCGACAACCTCCAAAACTATGTTCGTGTAAGTTTCACCCAAAAACATCCTATGATGTACGTGGCGATGAACAACGGCTGGATTTCAAACCCCGTTATCCTCGAAATCGACCCCGAAGTGATTTGTTGGCTCGATACCAAATTTGCCGACCGAAACGCTGTGAAAAACGGCGCAAACATCGGCGGCTCTCTATCGGATTTCTAAAAAATACATTTCGACACTGCATTTAGCGACAAGTATTTTGACCTTTCGCCCGATGAACAGCCTCATTATCAGGCAGAAATACTTGTTAATAATCATATTCCGCTGTCGATGATGAAGAACATCGGCAATTTTGGAATTTCGATACCATCGCAGCCTCAAAAACTGCAAATCAAAAATCCATAAACCTCATTCGATGGTATCTAATGGTTGAGATTTTATATTTTCGCATTTTAGTCAATTCGCCTATTTATTCCTCTATTTAGGATTGTATTACCAAATAAATTATTATCTTTGCAGACACAAAGACGAAATTATTATGGGACTCTACATCAATATAGGCAACAATGGTTTCCGCACCGCCCGAAACGGCGAATATGTGGACAAGTCGGGACTGATTGGCGTTGTTAACCAGACGCTCGACACTGAATATAAGTTTACTTGTGTGAGCCGCTGCCGCAGGTTTGGAAAATCTATGGCGGCAAAAATGCTCAGTGCGTATTACGACAGGTCGTGCGATTCGCGCCCATTGTTTGCGGATTTAGAAATTGCCAACGACCCTACTTTTGAGACGCATCTCAACAAATATTCGGTGATTTTTATTGATATGAGCAACTTTACGCCGAGGTTTAAAGACGAGCCGACTATTATCGGGCATATTGACAGCGAAATTAAAAACGAACTTCTCTCAAAGAATCCCGATGTTAAAGTCTCTGACTCCGACGACCTTATGAACTGCCTTGTGCGTGTTCACGACGCTACTGGCGACAGGTTTGTGCTGATAATTGACGAATGGGACGCTATCTGCCGCGAATTTAAGGCGGGCAGCGAGGCAATGGATCGTTACGTTACTTGGCTCCGCAGAATGTTCAAGAGCGTTAACGCCGCCGATGTGTTTGCTGGCGTTTATATGACAGGAATCCTGCCTATCAAAAAATACAAAACAGAATCAGCGTTGAACAATTTTATTGAATATTCGATGATTGACCCGGGCGAATTTGCGCCATATTTCGGATTTACAAAAGACGAGGTGTCCGCGCTCTGCCAAAAACATAGTTTGGATTTTGCCGAGGTTGAGCGGTGGTACGACGGATATATCATTGGCAACGAAAAATCAATGTTTAATCCCAATAGTGTGATGACCGCTATTAGAAAACGGCGTTGCGGCAATAATTGGGGCAAGACAGGTGCATACGATTCGGTTTCTACATATATTCAAATGAATTTTGAAGGCTTGAAAGACGACATTTTGAAAATGCTTTCGGGTTCTCGCGTTAAGGTAAACACCACTAAGTTTCAAAACGATATGTCGGTTATCCGCAGCAAAGACGATGCGCTTACGGTATTGATTCATTTGGGATATTTGTGTTATTATTACGAAGACCGCACCTGTGGAATACCAAATTTTGAGGTTTGGGAAGAGATGCGCAACGCCGTGGAAAATACCGATTGGTCTAACATTGTTGAGGTTATCCAAAACTCTGATAATCTGTTGGATGCTGTTATCGACTGCGACGAAACCGCTGTTGCCCGTGCCATCGACAAAGCCCACGACGACAACACTTCCATTCTCTCTTACAACAATGAAAATTCATTGGCGTGTGTGCTTTTTATTGCTTTCATTGCCGCCAAAAACGATTATATCATTCACCGCGAACTTTCCACGGGCAAAGGGTTTGCCGACCTTGTTTTGATTCCGCGCCGACATATCGACAGTCCTGCGATAGTTTTGGAATTGAAATTCGACAAGGACGCCGATTCTGCCATCCGTCAGATTCACCAAAAACGTTACGACGGCAAGGTGCTTGAATACACAGGAAATGTCCTTCTCGTTGGTATCAATTACGATAAAGAGAACAAGACACACGAGTGCAAGATAGAGAGGGTATGAAATCTTCCTCCCTGGCCAATTTTTATTTCGGCAAGGTATCCCACTCTTGTTTGGTGATTTCTTCGTCATCACCTAATGTATTAAGTTTAAAATATTTATGGCTGTCGTAGTCATAAATATAATAATTGTTTTCCTTGCAGCGATAATCCATAATGTAGTATTTTCCTTTGGATAGAAGTTTAGGTTCTTTGCTCTGATTTGTAAGTATATAGAACGACCACTTAGGGTGATTGTAGTATAGGATTACAAGATTTGAGTTTGCCGTGTCTGACGATGTTAAAATGTGGGGACTGACATTTTCAGAAATCAAGACTTTGTTTTCTTCGGGGGAATCTCCAAGCAGGACGAGATTGTAACTGTCATCTTTTTTATTCTCTACTATGCAATAATTGCTTCCGTTCCAATAAAAAGGTTTTTCTATATTGCCTGCAACTTTAAGTATAAGTTCAGGTTCACGGTGTTTCTTTGTTAGACGGTAAAGAAATTCTTCATCATCTTTTTGAGCCAAAAACCAATGAATATCAGTATTTTGAGGTATTGTTTTTGAAACATTTGACGATAAAATCAATTTGATTCTATTTGGTCCCGACAAAATTGTTTCGTCTTCCTTTTCAGGATCGTCGTTCAGTATTACAAGTTTTTGTTTATAAGTGTCCCCCGTTCGGTCTGGTATCACAGCGTAGCAGATTCCGTTCCAAAAAAGAGAATATATTATTTCTTCGTGCTTGAAGGGCGAGATAAAATGTCCATTGCTTTCTTCGCTCTGTTTTGGAAGAAAAACACCTTCTTTGCCGTCCTTGAAGGCGTAAATGAACTTGTTGTCTAAATATGATGTCAATTCGTACACTTCCTTAATTTTGTCATATTCAAAATCAAGAATAATTTCTCCGTCAGGCGAAAGCAAGCCGCGTTTACATTCCTTATCATTTCGGCGCACTGCTCTAATACCTGTTCCGTGCCACGGTGGCAGAATCTTATAGTCGGGGAAAACATCCTCTGCATTGGTGTTGATTAAGTGTCCGCCATCTATTTCGTCCTCTTCGGGTTCTTCTATATACAAGAAACTTGCAGCAAAGGTTGGTTTACCGTACTTTTCTGACGGGTAAAAATATCGTTGGAGTTTTTGCCGGTAATATTCAGAAAGGTTCAAAGTTCCTTCGTTCAATTCATAAACAGAATACGGAAGTGATGCGTTTAAATTCTCAAAAGGCGCCGACTCTCGATAGTCGTCAACGCCGATAACTACAAATTCATTGTAAAACCAGTCCCATTCACGCTCCAATCTCGGACCCGTTGACGCTCCTATCCAAGAACGAGTACCGCTATAATATTCAAGCGATTTCTTTCCTTTGGTTCTTGCTATTATAAAGTAGTTGCCTCCTCCGCCATATTTGTAGTCAATAGTTAGATATTTGTATGGTGTAACGATTTTATCATCTACCTTTAACGCCCATTTTTTTCGGCACATAAATTTTCTCTGCGAAACGGCGTAATATTTTTTACCTTGGTAATCAAAAAGATATTTTTCTAAATCGGTTGTTGAATATGCAGCAGCCGAGAATAAGACTGTTATTAAAAATGTCAGAATTGAGAGTTTCATTTTACATAAAAAAAGTTTGTTGCAAAGTTAAAATAAAACTTGCTATTACAGAAAACTGCAAATTGTACTAACCTTTTGTATTATGTTATTTATTCCGAAGCCGACATTCATTACTACCGCAACGCAGTTTTTCAATACGTAAGGGACAAATACGCGGCGTAATAAGCAAAGGTCCTCATACATTTCTTATTTGTTTGTAAGAGTTTTTGGTAAATTATTTTGCTCAAATGTTCCATTGATTTGAAAAAATATCTATCTTTGCCGCTTGAAACAATATTTTTAAGACACACAAAATGGAAAGAACAAAAGTTATAGACCTTTTGAAACGCGAGGATTACGGCGCTCAGGTTAATGTAAAGGGTTGGGTGCGTACCCGCCGCGGCAGCAAAGCCGTTAACTTCGTAGCCCTCAACGATGGCTCAACCATCAAAAATGTGCAAATTGTGGTTGACGTTGAAAAATTTGACGAAAACATTATCAAAGATATTACTACCGGCGCTTGTATTAATGTTATCGGTACTTTGGTAAAAAGCCAAGGTGCTGAACAAAGCGTTGAAATTCAGGCAAATAATATTGCAATTTATGGCGTTGCCGGCAGCGATTACCCGTTGCAGAAAAAAGGACACTCGATGGAGTTTCTCCGCGAACATGCCAACATACGTATGCGCACCAATACTTTTGGAGCAGTTTTCCGCATCCGTCACAATATGGCGATGGCTATTCACACATATTTCCACGAGCACGGTTTCTTCTATTGGAACTCGCCGCTGATTACCGCAAGCGACTGCGAGGGTGCCGGTCAGATGTTTCATGTAACAACCCTCGACCTCAACAATCCTCCCAAAAACGAGGACGGCAGCATTGATTACTCGCAAGACTTTTTCGGCGCACAGACATCGCTCACCGTTTCGGGACAGTTGGAAGGCGAACTCGCAGCCACCGCTTTGGGCGCTATCTACACATTCGGACCCACATTCCGCGCCGAAAACTCCAACACTCCCCGCCACTTGGCAGAGTTTTGGATGATAGAACCCGAAATCGCTTTTATGGACCTCAACGGTTTGATGGATTTAGAGGAAGACTTTATTAAATATTGCGTAAAATGGGCTCTCGACCATTGCAAAGACGACCTCGAATTTCTCAACAATATGATAGACAAAGGTTTGATTGCACGTTTGGAAGGTGTATTAAAAGAAGAATTTGTCCGCCTGCCCTACACCGAAGGCATCAAGATTTTGGAAGAGGCCATCAAGAAAGGCAAAAAATTCGAGTTTCCCGTATCGTGGGGCAGCGACCTTGCTTCGGAGCACGAACGCTATCTTGTGGAAGAACATTTCAAAAAGCCGGTAATTATGATAGATTATCCCAAGGAAATCAAGTCGTTCTATATGAAAATCAACGACGACAACAAGACCGTCCAGGGTACCGACGTACTTTTCCCGTCAATCGGCGAAATTATCGGAGGTTCTGTTCGCGAGGCAGATTACAACACTCTTGTAAACCGTATGAACGAACTTGGAATGAAACTCGACGGCTACGAGTGGTATCTTGAAACCCGCAAATTTGGATCTTGTCCTCACGCTGGCTTTGGTCTTGGTTTTGAGCGACTTATCCTTTTTGTAACTGGTATGCAAAACATCCGCGACGTGATTCCCTTCCCAAGAACACCTAAGAATGCGGCATTTTAAAATTTGAAAGTTATAAAAAAGAGGGATTCGCTATGATGCCGGATCCCTCTTTTTTATTTCAATTTTTGCACACTTATCCAATAAAAACTTGGTTTTCTGTGCATTTTTTATTATTTCTTCGGCTCATACACCATTCCAGTGCATAGGCAGTTGAAGCGTTTGGTGCGTTGGAGGATGTCGAAATTGGCGCAAGTTTCGCAGCCTTTCCAAAACTCTTCGTCGGTGGTGAGTTCGGAGAATGTTACGGGTTCGTAGCCGAGGGCAGTGTTGATGCGCATTACGGCGAGACTTGTGGTGAGTCCGAATATCTTGGCATTGGGATACTTATCACGTGAAAGATTGAAACATTCGCGTTTGATGGATGTTGCGAGACCTTGTCCACGGAATTTTGGGTTGACAATAAGTCCCGAATGCGATATAAAAGTATCGTTTTGCCAAGTGGCTATGTAGCAAAAACCTGCTATTTCGTTGCCAGCGAGGGCGATAACGGCGTGACCCTGTAAGATTTTTTCCCTAATATATTCGGGTGTGCGGTGGGCGAGCCCTGAGTTTTTTGATTTAGCCGCCTCGTCGATAAGTTGCGAAATTGCCTCGGCATATTTGAGGTCGGATTCGGTGGCACGGATGATGGTGATTTCTGACATAATGATTGTTTGTTATATTTCTCGGTGGCAAAGATAACGATATTTTCTTGAAATTTCTTTATAATATTTTAAGTAGAATATTGTTTGGGTGTATAAACAGAAAAGGCAGAACTTGATGTTCTGCCTTTCGTGCCCGAAACAAGAGTTGAACTTGCACCCCATATTACTGGGACATGCCCCTCAAACATGCGCGTCTACCAATTCCGCCATCCGGGCTTGTCTTTGTTTTTGACGATGCAAAGGTAGAGTGTTTTTTTTATTCTCCAAAACTTTTGTGAAGTTTTTTTGTGTTTTTATTCATTTTTTTTTTGAGGTGGCTGTTAATTAGTTGATACTTCATATTATAACATAGACAATATTTTGCTCTAAAATATTATTTTTCGTACTTAAATACTATTCGTCGGTTGATTTTTCGGTTTTCTTCCGAGGTGTTTGGCACTAACGGTTCAAGATATGCCTTGGATTGCGTTTTGATGCGGTTGGCGCTAATGCCTCGCTGCATCAACTGCTGTTTGGCAAAGCCCGCACGACGGAGGGCAACCTTATAGTTGGCATCGTAAGAACCAATGTTGCAGGTGTGACCGGTGATAATGATTATTTTTTCTGGGTTTTCTTTCATATCCTCGGCTATCTGGTTGAGATAGTTTTGATAGCGTGTGTTGAGTATCGCAGTGCTATCGTTGAATGCAAACTGCATATTGAAACCGTTGAGCGAGAGTTCTTTCTTAACGTCGATAACCACTACTTGGGTGTCTACGGGTTGGTTGTCGTCGCTTACGGGTTCTACGGCTGCAAATGGTTCCGGCTCGATGATATTGAGCTCTGATTCGTCGACGTTGGCTACGAGAGCAGAGTCGGGGACGTTGATAATGTCGATTTCGAGCGTTTTTGGTTGAGGTTTCTTCTTCTTGAATATATTGCCGATGTTGTAAGCTGCGCCCACCATTATGCCTACCGATAGTGTGTTGATTTTGTTGGCAGCAGGGGAGGAGCAAACGCCATTGTAGGCTGGATTTTGGTATGCGTCGGCGCTCATGCAATCAGGATTGTAGAGGTTTTCTTTGGGAGATTTTGCTACCGAATTTGCTCCGTAAGCAAAATAAATGCCCGCTGTTGCGCTCAACTCCTTATTAATACAATAAACTCCGCCTAATTGCAAAAACGGTGATATTGAGGGTTTTAAGTCAAAATATCCGTTGAAATCTTTGGCGGTGTATTCGTGATGTTGCTCCATTCCAAACATTTCGAGTTTGTATTCAGGGTAATATCCGCGAGTTTCCAAATATCCTGATTTGGTTTTGTAACTACCTGATAATGTAATTGATACCATTACGCCTGCGCTACCTGTGATTTTGAATTTTTTACCAATTTCGTGTTGGTAGATTCCCCCGATGGGTAATCCTACCGAAAAAATACTTTGACTCTCTTTAAGGTCGAAAAAGTATGTGCGGTGAGTGTAAGGTTTTGATTCTTCGTCTATTGCGTTTTCGATAGATTCCATTGTGTTGATTTTTGCCGAGGTGTTGGAATAATTGAGCATTATACCAGCCGTTGCACCAAAATTATCGTTAAAGAAATGCGAAATTCCGCCTGTAAACATTCCGCCAAAGCCCATTCCCTTTGTTCCGTATGAACCAAGGTCGTAGCAGAGGTTGTGTATGCCACCGCCTGTTGACGCGTGAATGAATGTGGCAGGTTGGCAGATGTTATCGGGTTTTGCTTTTTTCTTGTTTTGAGCTGTTGCCGGTACTATTATCATAAGGAGTAGTATGATAGATAATATTTTTTTCATCGTAATATCTGTGTTTTAGTTGTTTACAATTACTTTGGTAGAAATTTTCTGCTGGTAGAAAAATATGGTTATAGTGTAGCTGCCTTTTGGAAGCGAAATTTCAAACTCTTCACTAAGGTTTTTAAGTTGCATTACTTTGTTGCCGATAGAGTTGATAATCAACATGTTTGCGTTTTTAATATCGTTTTCGCTTAGGTTAACAAGTTGGATATTGATTGGTTGCGACGATGTGGCAGGATTGGGATAAACCTCAATTTTTTTAACGAGCGATTTGGTAGCGGCTTGTTCTTCGGGTGTAAATTCTGCACCACATATTTTGACTTTTGAGCCTTGGGCAGTACCCACTTCTACGCTGTAGATTCCGCTTATGCCGTTGGGGTCGCAATAGAATTGCAATGTGGCGCCTTCGATTTTTTCGCCGTTTTTAAACCATTGATAATCGGTAAATTGTTCGTTGTAATTATTTACCAAAACAACATCGGTAAACTTAGAAACGATATAGTCGCTGGGGTAGTTGACGGTAATCGAAAAACTATATTTTTGACTTACAGTGCCCAATGGGTCGGATAATGTTATTTCGCCATTGTGGGTGCCTCCGCCAGCAGTTTCGGGAATTGTGAGCGTAAATGATCTTTCTGTTTCGGATTCTTTGGTTAAATTGTTGATTTCTAAATCGGTAAATCCATTTTGTTTAGCTTCGTTGTTAAAAGTAATTGATGCTGTTTGAGGTATTCCGTCACTAATTGTAAGAACTATTTTCGTCTCTTCGCCTTGACAATAATCGGTTTTTAATTACTTTGATATCAGACACTTCAATTTTGCCGGGACTTATTACACCGTCGTTATAAACCACATTGTCGGGAGCGGTGTATTTGTCGGTAAGGTCGCCCGAAAGTGTAAACGATACTGTAATTTTTTTGCCCGTACCAATTTCAGGAGTGTCGTATTCTTGAGTTTGCGATGCAATTTTGATATTGTCGGATTCCAGACTGTTGGTTATTTCGCATTGATTGCCAATAAGTTCAACAGATTTTGTGCCGTCGTAAACTTTGGTGTGTTGCACTTGGGGGTCAGTAACTTTCAGTTTTAGCTTTTTAACGTTTACCTTCCATTCACTAACGGCAACTTGCAAATTATACTGATACATAACGGCTTTGATAGTATACGCACCAGCTGTTAGCATTTTGCCAGTAATATCTTCGCCGTTGACAAAATATTTGGCTGTCTCGTTTTCGTTGGTAATGTTATCGATTCGTAAGTCGAAACCAATTTCAGATTGAGTGTATTCTAATTGGTAAACACCCTTAGAATCAGGAGTTTGATTAATTGCTATTTTGAATGCTTGGATTACGCCATATTCGTATTGCGATGTTTTGGCAAGTTTGTATTTGTAAGCGTCCTTACCGTCAAGATAGTAGACTATTTTAACAAGATGTTCGCCGATAGAGGCATCAGGGAAAGCGGTTTGGGTATAGTCAACTGCAATTTTTACATCATCGCCCTCAGTTTTATTCTTGATTGTTGGAACAGTAACTTCGCCTTCGTAAACATTAGTGGTGTTGTCAAAATATCTTGGATAGATAGCAAAATTACCTTCAAGTTCTACAGTTTTCTTCTCTTCTTTTTCTATTTTAACTGTTCTTGTTTCTTGATGTTTTGATAGTTTATAATTAGCAGCATCAGTGCCGGTAAGTATTAGATTTATTGTAACTTCGTATTCTCCTGGGGTGGCACTTGGATATTTATTGTTTTCAAAGTCAAATGCCAATTGAACATCGTCGTCATCAATAATGCCTTTTAAAACAGGAAGTTTTTCTATTTGGGCAGAAATAAAATTAGTAGTGCCATCTTTGGGTTTTGAATTGATAATCAATTCGCCTTCGTAGTCGATGGTTTTGGGTTCTACGATAATATTCCTGTTGACAGGATTGCAGATATAATGAATATCGTCAACAAATTTGTAGAAAAAATGAATTAGATTTTTTCCCACTTCGAGCATATACTCATGCCATAATGCAATATTTTTAGTAATATTTACATAAGTCATTGTTCCTGGTTGGTTAGAATTAACTGTTGCTTTTATGTCTATGCCAATAGCAGATGTACCGTATTCGTATTTTGTATCATCTTCGGGAGCGGTGATGGAGGCATGGATCGTTGATATTTTGGCTGTGCCATTAGGTACTTCCAATATTATTATCTTTTTGCCGTTGTCTTCTATCGAATAGGTTTTGGGATTAATAGGGTCTGCAAAATCGTCTTTAAGTGTCTGCGAAACATCGAGTTGATATTTGTCGGCGTCTTCACCAATTAATGAAGTATAGCTTCTAATAAAATATCCATCATGAGGTTCTGACTGTGCAATCCATTCATCTCCTTCCTTTGATTCATACTTCATAATTATTTTGATGGCTACATCATCTCCTTCGTCAATATCTTCTTTGTTTTCAATCGCGTAGTGTTTTTCGCTAAATTGAGGATACACTGTGCCGTTCCACTCTTTGTCGTGGATTAATCCAGGCTCGCCGTATGTTAATTTCAAGGTAGTTTGCGCCTTGATAGTTATGTTGCAAAGCAGTAATAATAAAATACTTATTATATATTTGTTTTTCATATCGTTACTTTTATTCTATTAATTATCTCGTTAAAATAATGTTTTTCGTTTGTTAAATCAAGTCCGTCAATTTCGTTTTCGAGCTGTATGGCTCGATTAAGTTGGTTTTCAGCAAAGCTTTTTGTTTCTGCTGAATTGGGTGAAAGAAGTTTGTGTTTAACGCTCTTCATAAAGTTAGACACCTTTTTTATATAGTCTGTTACAGCCGAGGTGCAAAATGTTGCGGTGATTTTGTCAAAAATGATTTCTCGTGCCGTTTCAGATGGGTGAGTAAGATTAGACTCGTAAAAACGATAGTCGCGCAATTCATCTATCATTATTTCGTAAGATGGAAAATACTCGACATAATTGAGCGTTTTTACCACATTGTTGACGCTAAGTAGTAATGTGCTTTTGCTCAATGAGTTTTCGATGGCACCATCGGCTATATGGCGTATGGGACTAACTGTTAGCACAATTTTTATCTTGGGATTGATTTTGACAATGGAGTTGCAAATATCTTGCAATGCTTCTGTGGATTGATTCACAGTCAACAATTTACGTGTAAATAAGTTCGACGGTTGTTTGTGACAATTGGCTACCGGCATACAGTTTTGGTTGAGATAGTATACAAACGCGGTTCCGAGTGTAATAAATACTATATCAGTGTCTTTCAAGAAGTTGCGTGCTGTTTCGATTGATTTGTTAGCTCGTGATACTGCATTGTTTAAATCTGCATCCGAATAATCGCCGTGCATCAAATACGAACTATAAATATTGCGATAATAGAAAAAATCTTGCTCAGAAATAATTCTATCAGATGTTAAAATATTAAATAACATCTTGATAGATAATGGATTATAAAGAGCGCCAAGTGGATTTATTAAGCAGCGGAATTTGTTATCGCAAAACATTGAGCCAATGTTGTCGGCAAAGCACGAACCCACAAACATAAGACGGCTATTGTAATTGATAACTGTCTGAGATTTAGGAATTTTAACTTCGGTGAAAAGATTTGCCATATCTATTTGTTTATTCCAAAAATATCGTCGAAAGCTTTTTCGAGGTCGTGATATGATAGAATCGCTCCCGAAAGCGTTTGTATATTAGCATTTAACGGTACAAACACAAACGCAGGTAGTTTTTGAATATTAAAGGCTTGAGCAATCTTGATATTATCTTCGTAGTTGACACTATAAAAATGTATAACATCAGAATAAATACCTGCTGCAAGTTCGATATCGGGAGTTTGTTTTTCACAGTTTTTTACCCTTGAAGAGTAAAAATAGATAACTGTTGGATCTTTTTTGGTGTATTCAAAATCAGTGTCGAAGTTGAAAACCTCTTCTTTGAAACTGAGAGTGTCGAGGGGAGTCATGTTGAGAGGAAGATTGCTGCTACCACAGCTCCAGAGCACTGTAATTACGATTGCGATAGTTAGAAACTTTTTCATATTAGTAATTTTGGCTACAAAAATAATCAATGTATCGAAAAAAAGTTGACAATTTTTACCTATTTTTTTAGCTTTAAATCAAAAAATTTGTTTATTTTTGTAATCGGCATATTAAATCTAACTTTGACATTATGAGCATTTTAAATTCGCTTAAACATCTGGTTTTTAGACGTTACCGCAACAACGAAATTAAAAATCATACGCTCAATTACCTTTTTTGGGAGTGTACGCTTAGGTGCAATCTTTCGTGCTTGCATTGTGGTAGCGATTGTCTTAAACAATCTGATCAACCCGATATGCCCGTTGAAGATTTTGTTAAAGTTTTAGACGATATAAAATGCTCAGTTACAGCTACTAAACTTGATATTTGCATTACTGGTGGCGAACCTCTTTTGCGCAACGATCTTGAACAAGCCGGTATCGAAATTAAAAAGCGTGGATATCGATGGAGCATTGTTACAAATGGTATATTGTTGACAGAAAGTCGTTTCCGTTCGTTGATTAATGCCGGAATGGGCAGTATGAGTTTTAGTCTCGATGGATTTGAACCCGAACACAACCGTCTTAGACAAAATTCCATTGCTTTTGAGCGCACTATGTCGGCAATTAAATTGGCTGTGGAGTATTCTAAGATGCGGCCTTTTATGTTTGATGTAATCACTTGTGTCAATTCGTTTAACTATGATACGCTTCGAGATTTTCGCAAGTTTTTGATTGATAATGGAATAAAACATTGGCGGATATTCTCAATTTTTCCCGAAGGTAGGGCAGGTGATAATTATAACCAATTATCTATCAATAGTTTGCAATATCGAGGATTAATGGATTTTATTGCCGAAACCCGCAAAAATTTTGGTGATAAGATTCACCTTAATTATTCGTGCGAAGGTTGGCTTGGAGATTATGAACTCAAGGTGCGCGATTATTTCTTCTTTTGTCGTGCTGGTGTAAATATTGCCTCAGTTATGGGCGATGGCAATGTAACAGGTTGTCTGAGTGTTCGTGCCAAAGATTTTATACAGGGCAACATTTATGAGCACAGTTTTTCGGATATTTGGAAAAATGGTTTTGATGTTATGCGAAATCGCTCGTGGGCAAAGCAGGGACGATGTGTTGACTGTGGACAATGGAATAAATGTCTTGGCAACGGAATGCACCTTCACCCTGGATTTAAAAGTGGCGCGGCTCGTTGCAATTATTACGAACTAAACAGTTAATACTAATATAAACAATTTAAATTTAACGCATTATGAAAATATGTTGGAAGAAAGTATCAGCCGCAGTGGTTGCCTTTTTTGGCATAGGCACTCTCACGGCTTGCTATGGAGCTCCTCCTCAAATTGACCACAATAACCCATTTACAGTCTATGGCCATGTTTCTACTATCAACGCCAATGGCGAAACTCTCTTTGTTCCTAACGTTCGTGTTTCGTTGAACACTGGTTCTCAAACCTTTGTTGCCAAAACCGACCATAAAGGCTTTTATGAGCTTAATGTTGACCAATTGCCAAACGCTTATTCGGTAATTTTTGAAGATATTAACGGAACATTGAAAACTGACTCTGCAAAAGTTGTAAATACTACTAACGAGAAAGCGCAATTATGTGACATCACGCTTAAAAACAAATAGTTAAGTTTATCAACACGCAAACAAAAAAACCGCTCAAAAGGCGGTTTTTTTGTTTCATGCTTGCGGATATTGTTATCGCAAAATATCTGTTGTGTTGGTTTTTTTACCGTTTTTGTATTCTTCGATACGGTCGGCTTTGATAATGTCTACTCGATTAGATTCGCCGCTAACGGTCATTCTGTATTCGCCAGGATAATCGTGTTTGTTGTCGGTATCGGTGTATTTAAATTCGGTAATAGGCAATTTGGTAGCATCGTCGATAAAGCCCCATTTGCCTGCTTCGTTTTTCACAGCCATTATTTGGCCACCTTTTGTATGGCGGAGTTCGTCTCTGTAAAGGTAGTCAACTACAACGTAGCCATCTTTGTTGAGATAACCAAGTTTGCCATTTTGACGGTCTTTTTTAAGACTATAAAGCGAAGTTTTAGCAATTTCATCTTTGCAGAATTTTACCTTTTCTTTGGCTTCGTTTTGTGCCTCAGCGTATGCTGGAGTCTTGTTGACAATAGCCTCAAATAGCGGAAGTGCGCGAGCAACGTTTTTGGTGTCTAACACTTTTTGAGCCTCGCTCATAAGTTTGTTGTATTCTTCTTTGAGTGCCGATTGCTCTTCGTTTCTTCTTATCTCTTCTTCCGACGGTCTGTTGTTGGTATCGGGAGCTGGTGTAACCTGTTGCTGATTATTGTTTTGATCTTGGTTTTGATTGTTGCCCTGATTGCCGTTTTCTTGATTATTGTCGGTTGGGTTTTCAATTGGCGGATTATTGTTGTTATCAGCTTCAGTATTACCACCTTTGTCTTTTAGGAAGAGAAAATATGCGCCAACGCCTAATCCTACCAACAAAAGCAATAGTATAATAAATAAAGGTGCTTTTGATTTTTTCTTTTCTTCCACTATCTCGGTTCTCTCGGGTTTGGGTGCAGCCTGAGGCGCGGGTTTGGGAGTTTCCATTTTTGGTGGAATTGGTGGCGGAACTGTTTGAGTAACAGGAGGATTAACAGGTGATGCAGGAACAGGACGGTTTAAAACCTCCATAATTTCTTGGCAATCATAGAAACGCTCTTCGCGGTTTTGTTTGGTACTTTTGCGTATAATTGCCTGAAAATTAGGATTTTTAACTGTGTCAGCATTTTTATCGTCGAGTCTTCCTGTGGTCATTTCCAAAAGAATCAAACCGAGAGCGTAGATATCGGCGCGTTGGTCTACATCGTTGCCCTTAGTCATCTGTTCAGGAGCTGCATATTTTGGTGTGCCCACTTTTACAAGGTTGTCGTCGAAATAATCGGCACTTGCAAGTCCAAAATCAAGAATCTTGACATTGTCGCCACGGTAGGTAACAATCATATTGTCGGGCTTGAGGTCGCGATGGATAATCTGTTTTTTGTGTACATACGACAATGCATCAAGCATTTGCGAAAAAAGTTTTTTGGTCAAACGCTCGTCTTTTACCGTACGTCCTGTTTTTATTAAGTCGGTAAGACTTTGTCCGTCAACGTATTCCATAGTGTAGAATGCGCCTTCTTCGTCTTCACCTTTATCTAATATACGTACAATATTGGGGTGGTCGAGATGGTAAGCGTTTTCAAACTCTTTGAAAAACAGACTTTTATAATCTTCGTTATCTTTAAATTGCGGTTTGATACGCTTAATTATAATCCATTTGCCATATTGTTTGCCTTGATATACCGTACTCATAGCCCCTTGCGACGACATCGGCTTAACATCGGTAAACCTTGATGAAACTGCCATGCTGGGTCCAAACGCCGATTGTGATTGCGACGAAGAAGAAGACGCTGACGATACAGACGAAACAGGTGCTGGCTGCGGTGGTGTGGGAGGCTCAGGTGCTTCTGTAATAAAACCCGAACCCTCTGAGGTTGATTCTGTTTGAGGTTGTGGTTTGGGGTCTGTAGCTGGAGTAGGTGATGGGGTCGAAGGTGCTTCGGTAACGAACCCAGAGCCTTCTAAATTGGTATTATTGGCAGTGGTTTCTGCCTGATTATCAGCCGAAACTCCTTTGAGTTCGGCATCTATCATTTTATTCAATTGGTCTAAACTGATACCAAAATCAGACGCTTTTTTTTCCAAAAGCTTGCGGTCAGGGGCGCTCAATGTGCCATCGTCACATGCCGATTGTATCAGCATTTTCATTATTTCTATCGACATAATTTCTACTTTTATTTCAAAGTTCAAATTTACACTTTATTTATTATAATAGCAAAAAAAAATGTATTTTTATTTTCCTTAAAAATATTTTTTTTCGTGAATAATTGTTTACCTTTGCAAAAAATTTCAAACACGATTATTATACATAAAATGGAAGATAATTACAACCGCGGCAACTCCTATTCGGACAACAATTCCCGCGAAAATTACAACGATGGCGGAAAACCTCGCCGCAAAAGAATTTTTGTAAAAAAGGATAACGACACTTTTAGCGGAGAACAACGTAGTTTTAGCCGCGACAACGATTCTAATGGTTATCAAAAACGCAGTTTTAACCGTGATGGTCAGAACCAGCGTCAACGTAGACCTTATGGTAACGACCGTGGATATCAGAATGATAGAAACGGTGGTCGTCAAGGATACCGCAGCTACGATAATAACGGCGGTGGATACGGCGGCAACGGTTATCAAAAAAAGCCTTACAATCGCGACAACAACTATCAAGGTGGTGGATATGGTCAAAACCGTCGCTACAACAACGACCGTTATAATAACAACGACCGCTACAACAATGATCGCTATAATAACCGCAACAATTGGAACAATGATGGTGACAATTACGGAAATCGTTATAATTCAAATAATTATGACAATAATAATTACCGTTCTCGTGGCAACAAATATACTGTTGACGAAAAAGGATACCATCACAAAAAATATTGGGATCATAGCGACCGTCGCCAAAAAGCAATCGAAAACGACGCCCAGAGCGATGACGATACAATGCTTCACGATGGCAAAATCCGTCTCAACAAGTTTTTGTCTAACAGCGGATTATGCTCAAGACGCGAAGCCGACAAGATGATTAAGCAAGGTCTTGTTTCGGTAAATGGCGAAGTTATCACCGAAATGGGTGTTAAAGTAAACCTTACCGACGAGGTGATGTTTGGTGGTCATTTGGTTAAGCCCGAACGCAAACGTTATATTATCCTCAACAAACCAAAGGATTATATTACTACACTTCGCGATCCTCATGCTCGCAACACTGTAATGGAGCTTATTGAAGGTGCTTGCAAAGAACGTGTGTATCCTGTAGGTCGTCTCGACCGCAATACCACTGGTGTACTTCTCTTTACCAACGATGGAGACCTCGCCAAAAAGCTTACACACCCAAGCAATGAAGTTCAGAAAGTTTACCATGTTTCGCTCGACAAAAATGTAACTCGTTCGGATATGGACCGTATTGCAGAAGGTTTCGACCTTGAAGACGGTTTTATCAAAGCCGACGAAATCATCTATCCAAACCCTGATACAAAATCAGAAGTGGAAATCAGAATACACTCGGGTCGTAACCGTATTGTACGTCGTATTTTTGAAGCTCTTGGCTACGAGGTTAAAAAACTTGACCGTATTATGTTTGCCGGACTTAGCAAGAAAGGCATTCCTCGCGGTCAGTGGAGATTCCTCAACGATAATGAAATCGGTTTTTTGAGCATGATTACCAACAAGGCTATCGCAGACGATAACAATAACAATATCGAAGACGATTCAGAAGATTGATTTTTTTTTGAATAGAAATGTTTGAAAAAATTAAACAATATTTCTCCTTAGTCCGGTTTGCTCATACGGTATTTTGTATGCCGTTTGCGCTCACCGGATTTTTTTGGGCAATAAAAACCTGTGGAGGATTTACTTGGATTTTGCTTTTGCAAGTGATTGGATGTATGGTGTTTGCCCGCAATACGGCTATGGGTTTCAACCGCTATCTCGACCGCGATGTGGACGCTAAAAATCCCCGCACCAAGAGCCGAGAGATTCCTGCTGGCAAAATATCGCCCAAAAATGCACTTATCTTTGTGATTGTTAATGCATTACTCTTTATTGCCGTTACCTTTACAATTAATCGCTTGGTGTTTTATCTATCGCCTGTGGCTTTGTTTGTGGTAATGTTTTACAGCTATACAAAACGCTTTACATCGCTGTGTCACTTTGTGTTAGGCTGTGGAATGGCATTGGCTCCTTTGGGTGCATATTTGGCAGTATGCGGCGAATTTTCTATTATTGCCATACTCTATTTTGTGCTTGTGCTTAGCTGGGGCGGCGGATTTGACATTATTTATTCTTTGCAAGATGCTCAGTTTGATACCGACCAAAACCTCCACTCTGTTCCGCAAAGGTTTGGAATCAAAAAATCGTTGACTCTTAGCATATTGGCGCATATTGTTACCGCAGCCACTGTAATAGCAATAGGATATTTTCAGCAAGCTGGAGTATTTTTTGCAATAGGAGCAAGTATGTTTTTGTTGTTGCTTGTCCGTCAGCACACTATTGTTAAACCCAACGATTTGTCGAAAGTGAATATAGCATTTGGAATATTCAACGGTGTGGCAAGCATTATATTCGCTATTTTCAATATATTAGATATATTGCTGTAAAAAAACAATAAAAAAAGTGTTATTTGTTTTGCAAACAAATATAAAAACACTATTTTTGCAATGCAAATGCCACCGTAGCTCAGTTGGTTAGAGCGGTTGTTTCGTAAACAACAGGTCGCGAGTTCAACTCTCGCCAGTGGCTCACATTTCTTTTAGGTGGTTGGAAAGTTTTTCCTTTAATAACATGTAACTATTGTCTTTTGCGTATTGGAGGGATGGCTTTTCTTGAAAAAGTGTTATCTTGCTACAATTAGCTGGTAGGGGAGTTTCATCGGATATTCCGCTTATAATCAATACTTTTTTGTTTTGTTTTTGGCATCTTGAAATAATGTTACCCGTTATTTTGCCCATCAACGATTGATTGTCGAACGAGCCTTCGCCAGTGATAATCAAGTCTGATTCAGATATTTTTTTGTTAAAATCAAGATTGTTGAGTATAAAATCAGCACCTGATATTATTTGTGCATATAAAAACGCAACCAATCCTCCGCCAATGCCACCGCCAGCTCCGGCACCTTCGATTTTAGTGAGGTCTACACCCAAATCTTTTTGGATTATTTCGGCTAAATGCCAAAAGGCATTTTCAAGAAAATTGATTTCGTCGGGTAAAGCTCCCTTTTGATGACCATATACTTTGGTTGCGCCTTGGTTTCCAAGTAACGGATTCATAACATCGGTTGCTGCAAAAAACTCTGCCGAAGGAATATCATTAGGCGGAATAATTTGATTAATTTTCAGATAATTAATAGGCAACGGTTCTACTTTGTTGCCATTTTTGTCTAAAAAAGTGTAACCCAAAGCACTTGCACCGCCCAAAAACAAATCGTTGGTAGATGTGCCGCCAATTCCAATAACAATGGTGCGCGGGTGACGCACTTCGATTACGCGATTGATATCGTATCCAAGACCGTATGATGATAGGTGCAGAATATGTTTTTCTTGAGTAGCTAATTTGTTGATACCCAAGGTTAATGCAGATTCTATGATTGCAGTTTTATTGTAAATATTGTAGAGATATTTGCTCTGTATTTTGCGGTTTGCGGCATTATAACTTAGAAATTCCCAACGCGAATAGTTGTTGCGCCAGCGGAGCGATTCTACAAAACCATCACCACCATCTGACACTTGCAAAATTTCGGTTTCAACATTAGGAATAATTGTTTTTATAGCATTTTCTACCATTTCGCCAAATTGTTTTGACGAAAAAGTACCTTTCATTTTGTCGCAGGCAATTAGTATTTTCATTTTCTTTATATTTTTTGCAAAGATAATCAGTTTAAATATAATCTATTACATTTTTATAAAAAAAAATATTAAAAAAAACTCGATAATTATTTGTAGTTAATAAAATAGTTTCTACTTTTGCACTGTCAAACAAAACGACAACGGTCTCTAGCTCAGTTGGTAGAGCAACTGACTCTTAATCAGTGGGTCCAGGGTTCGACTCCCTGGAGACCGACGCAAAAAATCCTGAAAACCAATGGCTTTCAGGATTTATTGTTTTATCTATTTTGTGGTTTTTATTTTTAGAAAATGTACCACGTTGTTTTTGTTACCATCGTTTTTTCTTAAAATGTAATATCCTGATTTTAAACTATCTAATTTTACTTCAGTGCCATTTCCTGATTTTATAGTAGTGCCGCTGAGTGTAATTAATGTCCATTTAACATTTTCGGATGTTCCTTTTATTAAAGCTAAATTTTTGGCAGGATTGGGGTAAACCGAAACTGTTGATGTAAACGGTACTTTTGAAGTTGATGTGGCTATATTCTCTGAAGGTGCAATGTAGGTTTGCTTTTTCGGCGATTGTTGTGCCATTGTTGGTTAAATATGGAGTTGCTTTTTTGTAAATCACATTTTTTGTACCATAATTGTCACTTTCTGCGCCATACGACTGATTTTTAGATAGTTTAGGGTATTTCAACTGGTCTATAACTTTTTTTTTCCCATTCAACACCTATATTAATTCTATTGTGCCTTCATTTTTGAGTTTAAAATTGGTGTGGAAAATACCTTTGTCGCTGTTTCCGTCGGCAAAAATTATCAAATAATTACCTTGTTCAAGATTTGTTTCTGGGTGATTGTAAGGTATTGTGTAATACTCTTTGCCGTTGCTTATATATGTTCTATCCAATCGCAAGTTTGTCCAAAAACTTCAATTTCGTCGGTATTGGTGGATACTTCGTTGATAAATATTTGAGAGAAAGATAAATTGGCGGTTAGTAGTAATACCGCAGAAGGTAATAATTGTTTTTTCATTGTCGTAACTTTTTATATACGACAAACATAGAACAAAAACAATTGATTGCAAATAATTGGGGAGAAAAATTATAGGTTTTTAAAAAAAGAAGCGGAGAGAGGGGGATTCGAACCCCCGGTACCGGATTTACCAGTACGACAGTTTAGCAAACTGTTGGTTTCAGCCACTCACCCATCTCTCCGGGGTTAAAACTGAATTAGCGTTCTTTCGATTGCGGTGCAAAGGTAGGTATATTTTTCGTTTGTGCAAACTTTATCCCTAAAAAAAACATATTTTTTAAACCTTTTTTTTACTGTAGTGGTTATAAGTTTGGTTTTCAATTTTTTAATATATGAGATTTTTTTTTCTTTTTTTTTACCAATCCAATATTTTTGTTTATTTTCGTTTCGGAAAAAACTAACATTTATGACTAAACGTTTTTTTTTAATTTTCTTAGTATCAATATTTTACAGTGTCTGTAATGCTCAATTAGAGACTTCGGTCTGGTATTTTGGGCGTAATGCAGGCTTGGATTTTAAGTCGGAAAATCCCACAATACTTACCGATGGAGCGCTTGACAATTGGGAAGGCGTGGCATCGTTTAGCGATTCGTTGGGACGCCTTTTATTTTATACCGATGGTCAAACGATATGGAATCGCGAACATGAGGTAATGGTTAATGGTGATAATCTTATTGGTAATCACGGTAGTACCGAAAGTGCCATTATTGTTCCTTGGCCCGAAAGCAACGGAAAATATTTTGTTTTTGTGGTTGATGAAAATGGCAAAGGTCCGTTGAGCTATTCTGTGGTGGATATGACCTTAGACGAGGGTAGGGGAGCGGTTACTGCAGATAAAAATATTATTTTAGAAGACCTTGTAGTAGAGAAAGTTACGGCAATTCGTCATACTAATCAAAAGGCTTTTTGGCTGTTGACACGTGTTACAGGGCAGGATACTGATGAAGATCATACCGATAATGGTACAGGAACTTATGTAATCGAATATCTTATTGATAAAGATGGAATTAGAGATCGAAAAGAGTTTGATGTCGGCTCTCTCAACTATGCTCAAGCTGATTATTTTAATTCGTTAGACTACCAACCTCTTGCTGTTGGATATATGAGGGTTTCTCCTAATGGACGTTATATTGCTTGTGCCACATCATATCCTGTTCTGTTGCCAGATGGCAATTTGTCTTGTGTTTTAGATGTATATAAATTTGATCCTTCAACTGGTATTGTAGAATCGTATCTTACTATTTTCGATAAAGAGGCATCTCTTTATGGTGTTGAGTTTTCTAATGATGTCTCAAGACTTTACTATTCAACTCTTTTTTCCGTTTATCAACTAGACCTAACTCTTCCAACAACCGATGAAATCGTAAATTCTGCCTTCAAAGTTGGTGATTTTGATTATGATAGTTTTGGTATTCCAAATCCTCCGTTGGATATTCATCCATGGGATTATCCCACTCTTCAAGAGTATCAACATGCTATTGAATGTAATACTCCATACGCCGGCGCCCTCCAACTTGCTATCAATGGCAAAATCTATCTTGCCCAAAACAACTGCGAGTATCTTGGCGTTATCAACAATCCGCGCGAAAAAGGGGATGCTTGCAATTTTGAAACCCGTGGTCAGTATCTCGGTGGCAAAAAAAGCCAGATGGGTCTGCCTAATTTTATACCATCTTATTTTCTACCTCCTAATTTTGAGGTTGCCAACAATTGCGTTAATAAAAAAGTATCGTTTGTATGCACCGATTCGCGTGATATTGATGAATATGAATGGGTTATTTCTGATGCTGTTGGAACTGAAATTTATAAATCAACCGAACGCTCTTTTGAATATTCGTTTGATAAAAGCGGCACTTATCGCGTATCTCTTACCATTAAAATCGGTGCCAACGAATCGTCAGAATTCCGATTTTTTAAAGTGTACGACCCTCCCGAGCTTTTGATGCCAACTGATGCTTTATTGTGCGAGGGCGATGAATGTCTCCTTGAACCTAAAACCGAAGATGTTTGCGAGTATCTTTGGAGTAATGGTGTTACCGATCATACTTTATCAATTACCGAAACTTCTACGCTGCAACTTACTGTTACTAATCCATTTACACAATGTATTAATACAGGAGAAGTATCTGTTGAGTTTGTAAAGGCTACTGAGTTTTCTCTTGGTGAGGATCGAGTTTTTTGCGAAGGCACAAGTGTTGAGGTTAAATGTCCATTAGATTTTGAATATAAGTTGTTTGTGTGGGAAGATAATTCAGAATCAGCACTCTCGCGAGTTTTTGCAAAAGCAGGAGAATACACCGCTGTGCTTACCGACAATAATGGATGTGTTTCGCGAAACACTATTAATATAAGGTGTAATCCTTTACCTATAATTGATTTTAGAACCGACGAAGTTTTTTGCCGCGATTCGTTTAAAGTTATCGATTGCAACGTGCCTAACGCTAAATACAAATGGTCTAACGGTGAAACAACTCAATCAATCAAAGTATCAAAAGCCGAAAAATATTCTGTAGAAGTCGTTGATGTAAATGGCTGTGTTTCAATTGATGATATTGACTTGAAAGAATATTCTAAGGCTGATTTTTCGCTTATTCCCGATACTTTGGTGTGCGATGATGCAGAGCTATATCTTTCAGCAAATGTGCCCGATGCAATAGATTACATTTGGCAAAATGGTTTTCATGGAAACGAAATTCTTGTAGAGAACCCCGGCAAATATGTGCTCAATGTGGTTAACATTTGTGGAAGTTCAAAAGATTCTGTTGAAGTTAGTTTCCGTTATTGTGGCGAATTTGTGTTTCCAAATATTATTACTCCAAACGGCGACGGACTCAACGATTATTTTAAAATCAAAGGGTTAGAATTGTCGTCGGGTTGGACAATGGTGATTTATAATCGCGAAGGTAAAGAGGTTTTCCGTTCGTCTGACTATCGCAACAATTGGAATGCTCCCGACGTGTCTGATGGTGTATATTTTTATATCATGGAAAAAAACGGCGAACGTTACAAGGGAAATCTAAGTGTTTTTCACAAATAGCAATTACCTGATAATTATAGTTTTAATAATATTTTCGCCTGCAGCCTCGTTCATTTTGCGGATAATATCGCTACGGCGTGCTAATATTTCGTTTCTGATTAGCGGCGATTTAAATTTTACCGTTAGCACACCTTGACGTAGTTCGATATCAATAGTATCGCGCGAAATTACACGGCCAACCACCTCGTCCCATTTTTGCATAGCACGTATTTCGCGAATGCGAGTATCGGCACCAATGGCGTGCAGATATTGTTGAATCACACTCGATAATGGTTCGGCATCTTTTCTTTCCATAGTGATAAGTAATTAATCGTCAACATCTTCGTCAATTTCGTCGATAACGGTAGGAGCGGGGTTAAAAACAGCTTTTACCTTAAGGGTGAGACCAATAATGAGAATATCGTTGGCTCTAATATCGTTGCCACGCCAATTGTCAAATTCATCTTTAAACGATCGCATCTGGTCTGCCATGCTTTCGCTGGAATGTTTCATAAGCATTTGACGGAAGTAAATATCGCCAAAGCGGTTACCTGTACGACCTCCGCGTTGATTTACAAAGCCATCTGTTTTGATATATACACGGTCGTCTTTTTCAAGTTCGATGGTTTCGGTAGTGTAATTTTTGCGTCGGCCAAACGATACTGCAAAATTCATTCTGTCGCCACGGAATTCGTGAACATCCACCTCGCGACGGTTTGTTCCCGGATATGATTTTCGTAAAAGGCACATACTTCCGTAGGCTCCTGCATACGACAACGTGCGTTCTTTTTGATTGATTATGCAAACGGTAAAATTAACCGGCATATCCTCGTCGCGACGATATGATGCGTTGCTTTCGGCAAGATGAGTGTATTTGCTACGTAACAAATCAAGAACGCGACCTGCTGTAATTGTGCTTATATCAATGCGTTCTAAAATTTCAGCGAGGAATACTACATTCAAGATTCCGTTAATCATGCCATTAATACCAGTAACGCCACTATTGCCGCAAGCTGCAAGCACATAATCGCCTTTGGATGCAAATTTGTAAAAATCACCTCCGGCATTATCGGCAGGAACATCTAATACAAAATAGTCGGGAAACAGTGATTTTATAAAACCTCGTCCAGTAAAAACGGTTTTTTGTACCACATACAGGTTTTTGAGCATTTCTACCATTCGGAATTTTTGGCTGTCGAGAGCGTTTTTGAGCTCCGAAATCTTTTTTTCGTTTTTGGCGATTTCTTCTTGGCTACTGTCGATACTATTGCTAAGCACTTTGATATCTTCGTCGGCTGATTCTATTTTTTTCTTGTTGTCCTGCTCCTTTATATTATATTGTTTGCGCTGCCAAAAAGTATATCCCACAGCTGCAGCCAGCAAGACAGAAAGTATAATTATCATAATTATAAATCTCTTTAAATCAATTACTTATTAATATTTTACACAAATTGGCAACTCATTTTTGCCACTGCAAAAGTAACAAAAAAAATCTTATTTGCATACATTTTTATTAATGGCTGATTATCAGATATTAAGCAAGTTATTTTGCAAAATCAGTGTAATTTTTGTAAAAAAAAAGATAAATTGTTATGTTATTTGAAAAAAAATGCATAACTTTCGGCAAAAATTAACGTACCATAAAACGAATATCTCTTTTTGGTATGGATATTTTTTTTTTGGAAAATAGATATTACATTTAGCAACATAAATAGAATATGATTGGCAACAAAAAATATAATATAATAAATAAGGTGCTATTGCAAGGCATGATGTTGTTTTTGTGTATGCTGCTTTTTAACCCAGTATCGGCACAAAACAACAACACGGCAATAATGAACGCCAGAATTATTATGCTTTGCGCCAAAAATATAGAATGGAAAAACTTTAAACGTCCCAAAGAATTATCAATCACAGTATTAGGTAAAACTACAGAGGAATTTACTACCCTTACTGCTGCAGCCGATGGACAAAAAATTAACGGCGTTCCTATTAGAATTTACCGTAAAACCCTCAACGAATTAGTGCCTACCGACATTATTTTTGTTAACAAAACATATGCTAATGATTTAGAGGCTGTTAACAAATTTGCTAAGAATAATAAATGTCTTGTTTTTGGAGGTAAACTCTCTAATACTAAGTACGTTGCTATAAATATACGTCTTGAATCGAGTAGTGGTGGCAGCACATACGATATTAACACTTCTAATTTTAATGAAGATGCATCTCCAACCGATTCTCTGTGGGTTTTAAGCGGTAGTACAGAAGACCTTAAACGTCGTTACAAAGTGAATTCGGATGAGCTTCAGGCGCGTGAAAAACGTTTGAAAGACCTTGAAAAGACTCTTAACGATCAGGAGAAACAACTTTTGGCTCAAAAAAATAAGAACCAACTTGTAAAGCAGCAGAACGAACGTATGGAGGCTCAGCTTGAGCAAAACCGTAAGGAAATTGAGATTCAAAAAACCAAAGCTTCGGCTCTTGTGGCTGATGTTCGTCAAAAAGAACGACAGATTGTTCTTACTGCTTCCGAAATCGAAACTTCAATGCGCGAAATTGAAATCAAACAGCGTGAAATTGACTCTTCGAATTTGAAGCTTAAAGAGATGGACTCAGACCTTCAAAAGAAGGAGAAAGATATTAAGGATCAGATTGATAAAATCCAAGTTGAGGATCGAAACATTGCCACTCAAGAGCAAAACCGAAATTATTTGATTATATTTATTTCTGTTGTGGTAATTCTCCTTATTATAATTATAAAGAGTCTTATCAACAGTAAGAAAACCAACGCTGCTCTTAAAGTTAAAAACAAAGAGCTAAAAAAACAGAAAGACGAAATCGACCAGCAGGCTCATCAGCTTGAAAACGTTAACAAAGAACTTGAAAAACTTTCAATCGTTGCAGGTAAAACGCAGAATGCCATTGTTATTATGGACCGCAACGGATATTTTGAATGGGTAAATGCCGGATTTACACGTATTTACGGTTACACTTTGCAACTCTTACGCAACGAACGCGACGAAAATATTGTCAATGTTTCTGCCAATAAGAGTATCCGAAACATACTTTTCAAATGCGTAAGCAACAAGCAGACAATTATTTTTGAATCGGATAGCGTTACCCGAAACGGTAATATTATAAGCAGTCAAACAACCCTAACCCCGATATTAAACGAAAACAAAGAGGTAAGCAAACTTGTGGCTATCTATACCGATATTAGCAAGTTAAAAGAGCAGGAGGCTGCTATTAGAAATCAGAACGAGGAGCTCTTACAACAGAAAAATACTCTTGAGGAACAGAAAAATCAGATTGAGGAGCAAAACCGTCATATCAAATCAAGTATCAACTACGCACAAACTATTCAAAACACGATTTTGCCCGAAAAGGCTCAGATCGACAAATATTTCGACAACTTTATATTGTTCAGTCCCAAGGATATAGTTTCGGGCGACTTTTATTGGTTTGCCGATGTTGATGATAATAATCATAAATACCAGTTTATCGGCGATTTTGACTGTACAGGTCACGGAGTGCCAGGTGCATTTATGAGTTTGATTGGTAATCGTTTGCTCAACGAGATTGTAAATGTTAAAAAGCTTTACTCTCCCCGTGATATTATGGAAAACCTCAATCTCGGAGTTATTAAAGCCCTAAAACAAGAGCAAAGCACCAACAATGATGGTATGGACACCTGTCTCTGCCGAATTGAAAAAAAATCCGAAGGAGAGTATTCAGTTGTGTTCTGCGGTGCAAAACGTCCGCTTTATTACATCCAAACTACTGATACTGAGGTTCAACAACTCAAGGGCGACCGTAAATCAATCGGTGGTGTGCGTTCTAAACGTAATACATCAGAATTTACCGATCAAGAATTGATTTTGAAAAGTGGAGATTTGATATATCTATCCAGTGATGGTATTATCGACCAAAACGATAGCGAAAGGCACAGATTTGGTACTGAAAAATTCTTAGCTTTGCTATATTCTATCAAAGATGCTCCTATGAGTTTGCAAGGTGGATATATCCGTCAAAGTCTCGACGACTATAAAAAAGATGAAGAACAACGCGATGATATTTCTGTAATTGGAATAAAATTTAAATAGATAATGTTATCAAAAACAAACATATTATCCCTTGGTATAATACGCCGGTTGTTAGTAGCCGTTGCATTAGTCTTGTGTGCAACAGGAGTTTTTGCGCAACAAAACAAGCCTCAACAATTAGCTCGCGAATATGTCAACGTGTTTTGGCTCATGAATTTTGGCAAATATGTTGAATGGCCTAACGACACTGCCAGCGACTTGATTGTTGGTGTATTTGGCAATGCTTCGTCCGAATATCACCGCCTTAAAGGTATGCAATCTTCGGGCGCAACTTTTAATGGTCGTAAATTTAAAACCATCAGATTCTCCAATGTTTCAAAAATTGAGTATTCTCATATACTATATGTAAATAGGCACGATTTACAATATCTTGACGACATCAACGAAAAAATTAAAGGTCTGCCAACTTTGCTTGTAACAGATAGCTGTTCGTCAGATCAGTCTGATTTATTTATGATTAACCTTGTGTTGCAAAGTCGTACCAATCAGTTTCAGGTAAACATCAACAAAGCTACAGAAGCTGGATTAAAAATTTCGCAACGTGTTGTGGTAGAAGGGGGTTCGCGTGTGGACGTGGAAATCATCAACCGTGAAATGGAAAACCAGTTGCTCCAAAAAGAAAAAGAACTTCAGGATAAGGAATGGGAACTCGACCAAAAAAAGGAAGAAATTTACCAGATGTCGATGAGCAACGACTTTCAAGAGGAAGAAAACTCTCGAAAACAGCAACAAATAGAGGAAGCCAAAAACGAAATTCAATCTCAATCGAAGATAGCGGATAGCCTTATGAGGGCAGCAGAACGGCTCCAATCTAAGCTCGCCCGTGATAAAGCATCGCTCGAAGTGCAGCAGCGCGAACAAGCTAATAAAGAGCAATTGCACCAACAATCATTGCTCGAACTTAATGATGTTCAAGACAAGGTGCGTCAGCGCGAAAGCAGTATCGAAGATCAAAAGAAAATACTTGCCAACAAGCAGAAACAGTCGGCACAAAACCAAAAAGAGCTCAATCTTATAGCCTTAGGTATTTTAATTTTCTTGGTACTCACCATTATAGTGTTTATCAACAACTTTATCAATAAAAAACGCAACCGCGAACTTGTTGTCGTTAACGACCGTATCGATTCGCAAAAAGAGCACATCCGTGCACAGAGCGACCAGTTGAAACTTATCAACAAAGAGCTTGAAAAACTTTCGATTGTTGCAAGTCAAACTGATAACGGAGTTGTTATCATGGATAATGAAGGTAATGTAGAATGGGTAAATCGTGGTTTTGAGCATCTTACTAAGCTTACCCTTGATGATCTGCACAAAAACAATACTCTTACTTTTACTTCTCTTTATAGTTCAAATGATAAGATTGAAGATATTAAAGCTAAATGTATCAACAATTGCGAACCAGTTATTTTTGAATGTCCGTTTCACACAGCTGATGGCAAAGAAATTTGGTTGCAAAGTACTCTCACACCTATCCTTAACGAAAATAGTCAGATTACACGTCTTGTAACCATCGACACGGATATTTCAAAAATCAAGGAACAGGAACGCTCAATTATTGCTCAAGGCAAAACGCTCTCTATTCAGCGTGACGAGCTTGCAATGCAGAAAGAATTTATCTCCGAACAGTTAGACAACATCAATACCAGTATCAAGTATGCTAAAACCATTCAAGATACAGTTATGCCTCTTGAAGTAAACCTTTCAAAATATTTCAAATATTTTGGACTGCTTATTCCGTTGCAAACAATTAGTGGAGACTTTTATTGGTTTACACGCGTGCCCGACCACGACAATTTGACCTTTACCGCTGCAGTTGACTGTACAGGTCACGGCGTTCCTGGAGCTTTTATGACAGTGATTGGAGCGCGTCTGCTTTCGGAAATTATTGTGGAGCACAATTTTCACGATCCAAAAGATATTCTTACTCAGTTGAACCTCAGTCTTGTAAAAGCATTAAAGCAAGATGTTGGCGACGAATCGTTGGAAATAAACAACGACAGTATGGAAATATGTCTATGCTGTTTCGACCGTAAATCCGAAACTGAATATGAAATGACATTCTCAGGCGCACGTCGTCCGTTATATGTTTATCGTGCAGATACTCAAGAATTTATTACACTTAACGGTGATGCAAAAACAATAGGTGGAATGAAATCTAAACGTAATGTTGAAACTGATTTTACCGATCAAAAATTAACATTGCACACCGGCGACATAATCTATCACACCACCGATGGTTTTGTAGATCAGCACGATGCCGAAATGAAAAAATATGGCAACGAACGCTTTGTTACATTATTGAAAACACACGCACATCACGATTTAGCAATACAAAAAGAACTTATACTTAGCGAATTTGAACGGCAAGTGCAAAATTCGTCGCAAACCGACGACATTACCGTATTCGCAGTTAAATTGATTTAATTTTTTTTGACAAAATAAAACATCATGGCAGTAAATAGCAGGGAAATATTCAACACAATGCTCGATAATGACATAGTCATTTCGTATATTGGTCCTTTCGACGGTCAAATACTGTCGCTTTTGGCATCTAATATTGAAGATTCCCTTTGGGACGATCAACACCGAGGTAAGACTTTCTTTAAAATCTTTATCGAGTTGAGTCAGAATATATACCTATATTCTAAAGAAAAAGGTAACGGTATCGACAAATCTGCAGGAGTGGGTCTTATGCTGATAAAAGAGTACGACGACCATTTTTCTTTTATCACTGGCAATATGGTTGACAAAAAGGACTATGAATTGCTTTCTGAAAAGTGTAAAACTATATCTTCAAAAAACAAAGAAGAACTCCGTGAATATAAACGATTTATGCGCGGTCAGCCACGTACCGAATTTGGAGGCGGAAATATTGGTTTGATTCAGGTATCAATACTTAGCGGCTATCCAATTGATTACAAATTTGTTAATGTTGACGATGATACTTATTTCTACGTTTTATGCGTTAGGATTGATAAATAGTATCACTCATCACTATCTTTAATATCTTCTAATTCGAGCCATCGTGTCTCTTTTTCGTCCAAAAGGGTTGCGATGGCTTCCATTCTTGATGAAAGTTTACTAATTTCTTCTATATCAGTGATTTCGCCTGAAAGTTTTTGCTCTATTTCTTGTTTTTCGGCGTTGAGTTTTTCTATTTCGGCTGTTACCGATTCATATTCTTGTGCTAATTTGTAGGTAAAGTTTTTCCTGCGGCGTTCGCGTTGGTATGCCGGTGTTTTGGTCTGATTTTCAGTTTTTTGTTGAGCTTTATTTGCCTCGTCTTCTTTTTGTGTAATATAAACAGTGTAGTTTCCGGGGAAATTGCGAATTATTCCTCTGGGTTCAAATACAAAAACAGTATCTACCACTTTGTCTAAAAAATATCTATCATGCGACACCACAAGAAGGCAACCAGCAAAACACGAAAGATAATCTTCTAACACATTGAGAGTTATGATATCAAGATCGTTGGTAGGTTCATCGAGTATTAAGAAATTTGGATTTTTGATGAGCACCGTCATAAGATAGAGCCTACGTTTCTCGCCGCCACTGAGCTTTTCAACAAGAGTATAGTGCATTTTGGGCGGGAACAGAAAATATTCTAAAAACTGCGATGCTGATAGTTTTCGTCCATCGCCAAGTATTACCACTTCGGCAATATCTTTAATAATGTCGATAACTCTCTGACCATCTTTGTATTCGATGCCTTTTTGACGATAATAACCGGGGACAACAGTTTCGCCAAGTTCTACCGAACCCGAATCAGGTTGAGTTTTGCCCATTATAATATCTAAAAGTGTGGTTTTGCCGCATCCGTTGTGTCCGCAAATTCCAATCTTCTCGTTTCGCTTAAAAGAGTAGGTAAAATCTTTTATGAGCTGTTTATCGCCAAAACTTTTTGATAAGTTATTTATCTCTAAAACTTTATTACCTAAGCGATTAGCTGTACCTACAGTAAAATCGGCTTTACGTGTATCGATACGTTGCGAAGCTGCCTCTTTGAGTTTGTAAAAACTATCTATACGGTATTTTGCCTTTCCTCCACGTGCCTTTGGCATACGCGAAATCCATTCTTGTTCGCGTCTGAGAAGGTTATTAGCCTTGTCGATAGCGGCAGCCATATTTGCCAAACGTTCTTCGCGTTTTTTTAGGTAATAACTATAATTGCCTGTATATGAATATATTTGATTATTGTCGATTTCTATAATATTATCGCAGACGTTGTCGAGAAAATAACGGTCGTGAGTTACCATCAGCAATGTGGTGCGGGTATTTTGCAGGTAGTTTTCGAGCCACTCAATCATATCGGTATCCAAATGGTTGGTAGGTTCGTCGAGTATCAAAAAGTCGGGACGCTCAATTAGCGTATCAGCAAGGGCAATTCTTTTTTTTTGACCACCAGAGAGTTTGGCAATTTGTATATCTAAATCGTTGATTCTCAATTTACCCAAAATCTGTTTCATATCCGATTCGTATTTCCACGCGTCGGCTGAATCCATTTCGGCTTGAGCCTGTTCTATTAAAGTATGATCTCCTGAAGCAAGGGCTGATTCGTATTTTTGCAACACTTTAGATAATGCATTATCCGACGAGAATATCTGTTCTCTTACGGTAAGATTGTCGTTGAGTTCGGGATCTTGACGCAAATAGCCGATTTTTAAATCGTTTTTGAATACAACGCTACCAGAATCAGCACTTTGTCGACGTGCAATGATATCAAGCATAGTACTTTTACCCGCTCCGTTTTTGGCTATGAGCGCAGTTTTGCTGTCTTTACCTACCGAAAAAGTTATGTCTTTGAATAAAACTATGTCGCCAAACGACTTGGAGAGGTTCTCCACTTGCAAATATGTAATCATCTTATCTTATTTCATCGGCAAAGATACAATGAAAAAACGAATCATCCACAAAAAATTTTACACAAAAACTTGAACAATAAAAAAAATGTTGTAATTTTGTGGCTACAATTTTGACGAAACGGCGTTAATTAAAGCTTTTGTCAGAAAATATAACTATATGATTAAAAACGTTTTAGTTTTTTTAAAGGGCTTTGCAATGGGTTTGGCAAATGTAATTCCCGGAGTTTCCGGAGGTACAATTGCGCTTCTTGCAGGTATTTATCAGAGGTTTATCAATGCTCTAAAATCATTCGATTTAGAAGCGTTAAAGCTTTTATCCAAGTTTAAATTCAAAGAATTTGCTCAACATACTGATTTATTATTCCTTATAATATTGTTTCTTGGCGAGGGATTGAGCATTCTTACAGGAGCTAAATTGTTGGAATGGCTGTTTAAAAATTACGAAACTTATGTTTGGGCATTCTTTTTTGGTTTGATTCTCGTTTCGGTGTATTATGTAGCCAAAATGGTGAAAAAAATCAATTTGTTTTCTGTAATTCTCGCTATATTAGGTGCTTGCGTAGCTTTCGGATTTTCTATAATTTCGCCAGCTAACGAAAACGACAATATATTTTACCTCATTTTTTGTGGAGCAATCGCCATTTGTGATATGATGTTGCCCGGAATTTCGGGTTCGTTTACACTTATATTATTAGGTAATTACAAACTTATAGTAATTGATTCGATATCTCACCTCAATTTTGCTGTGATATTACCTGTTGCAATTGGTTGTATAATAGGTTTTGTAGCATTTTCGAGATTTCTATCTTGGCTTATGAAAACATACGCCGACCAAACTATTTCGGTTTTAACCGGATTTATTTTTGGATCGTTGGTGTTTGTTTGGCCATGGAAAAAACCGCTATACCTTATGCAAAATGGTCATGAGGTGTTTAATTCACACGGTGAGGCTGTGATACAAGGTTACGAAAAGTTTTTTCCTGACTTTTCGCCACAAACTTTCTGGGCTATAGCATTTATGATTGCCGGAATGGTGATTCTATGCGCTATCGAAGAATTTTCGGCTCGCAAAGCCAAATCAAAAGAAGCAAATATTGAAAAAGAATAAATAACTTGAGTATAAACAATTTATAATACAGACAAAGTGGAAGTTGAAACTTTTAAAATGACCGCCACGACCTACGAGGGTCTGGAAGATGTGTTAGGACGCGAACTTATGCGCATGGGCGCCGACGATGTTAACACCGAACCGTGTAAAGTTACTTTTACCGGCGACAAGTACTTGCTTTACGAAGCCAATTATGAGTTACGTACTGCTTTGAAAATTTATAAAGAGATTCTCAACTTTTCGTTTGAATCCAAAGAGGAGTTTTTGGAACAAATTAAAAACTTCCGTTGGAGCAAGATTCTCAATATTTACAAAAGTTTTAACCTCAAAGTTTCCGCTAAAACTGATTTGTTTGAATCTACTAACTTGGATCAACAAATTATCGATATTATATGCGAATACTTTAATTTAAAATCGCACAAAACTCCCCCTCACAACGTTCCAAATCCCGCAGTAGTTATCGAAATAGAAATCACCGACAAAACTTGCGCACTATTGCTCGATAGCACTGGCGAACCCCTTTCTAAACGTGGTTACCGTGCATCTTCGGGTTATGACGCTCTCGACGAAGTATATGCCGCAGGTCTTGTTCAACTTTCGGGATGGAAAGCCAACACCAATTTTATCGACCCAATGTGTGGCTCTGGAACATTGCTTATTGAGGCTGCTATGTTTGCTTATAATATTCCTGCTCAGGTTTGTCGCGAAAACTTCGGATTCTTCACTTGGCGCGATTTTGATGCCGAAATGTGGAAGGATATCAAGAGTGACGGCAAAATTCGTATCAAACATAACGGCGAATTTGCTCACAAAATTCTCGGATACGATATTTCAGAGCCAGCCACCAAAGCTGCTATGCAAAACGTAAAAAAGGCAATTCTTGACAAATATATCAACATTTTTACAGCTTCTTGCAAGGATCTTCAACTGCCCGATGGCGAAAACACCGTGATTTTGGATCCTCCGGCAATCGATGTTTACAAAAAAGAAGAGACAAAAAATCTTTTTGCAAATATTTCGCAATTTATTAAGCATAATATCAAGAATTCAAAAATATGGTTGCATACTGATTATCAGGAAATTAATAAAGCAATAGGCGTTAATCCGCAAAAAGAACACATTGTTGTCCTCAACGGAAAGGAACAACATTTGCAGTTATTTTAATTGAATAGAAAAAAAAGTGATTTTTTTATTCATATATAAGAAAAATTGCATATATTTGTAAAGTTAAAAGATGAAATAATTCTACAGGCTAATGAGAGAAAAAATACATAGTCTATTTGAAAAGGTAGTGAAGGGCAATGTAATATTGTCGTTCGAAGGCGTTATTACGTCCGAGCTATTAGACGATGTATTTTCTAAGGTTGAAGACCAACTTAAAGCTCTCAACGAATCTCCACGGATTATCAAAAAAGTATACAACATACTTGTGGAGGCACTTCAAAATTTGTTTCATCATCTTGAAATTCCACCGAGCGAATTTTTTGAAAATTCAGAATTCAAGAAAAACAGCCATTATGCTTTTTTCTGTATGACCCGAGATTGTGCTGGTGTGTATCGTATTACTACTGGCAACTTTGTTAAAAATCAAACCGGTTATTTTTTGCGCGACCGTATTGAGCAACTTAATTATTTATCACAAGACGAATTAAAAGACCTTTATAAAATAGTCCTTAACAACGATGAATTTTCTGCCAAAGGCGGCGGAGGCTTAGGTTTTATCGAGATGGCTCGTAAATCTGGCAACAAATTTGGATTTGAATTATTGCGACAGAACAACGATTATTCGTTCTTTATTTTAGAGGTTCTTATTTGATAATGTATACAAAAACTAAATTAATTTAATAAAATGGATTCAATAAATATAGAGGGAACACCAAAAACACCGTCGGTATCGTTTGAAGCGGCTACGGGTAAATTAGTTATTAAAGGCAGATCAATCCCCGAAAATTCGATAGAGTTTTACAAACCTCTCGTAGATTGGATTGATAAATATGCTTCTGAGGCAAAAGGAGTTGTGGAAGTTAATATGCAGCTTGAATATTTTAATACAAGCTCGTCGAAGTGTATACTTGACGTATTTAAAAAGTTAGAGAATCTTCACAACAAGAGCGTTGCCGAAGTGGTTATCAATTGGTATTACGAAGAGGACGACGAAGATATGCTCGAGGCTGGTGAAGACTATCAGTCTATACTCAAACTCCCCTTTAAAATGGAGGAAATAAGCACAACCGCATAGGTTTTTACTTTATTGAGTTCATTTATATTTTAAAGTATAAACGCTTGTAAACTAATTTGTTGGTTTCAACTTTTCGTTTTACAAGCGATTATTTTTTGTTTACAAATTTAATCTTCTTTGCATAAATACATCACAACGGGAAGATGGTCGCTGTATCCGTTGAGCCATTTCCCACTTGCAGATGTTCGTTTGGGTATACCTTTGTATTTACCCTCTTGATTGATAAGGTATTTGAGCCTAACAATCTCTGATCCGCAGTAGGTGAGGGTTTTCTTATCGTGCTCCACTTCTTTCTCCACCGTTTTGTTGCGTTTGGTGAATGTTTGAATGTGAGGTTTATCCAAAATATTTTCTGAAATCAATATTTGGTCAAATAAATTCCACGAACCTCTGTACTGGAGCGTTCCTGTTCCTGAAAAAAGTATATCCCACCAAGGGTTGAATAATCCTAAGGGTTCTACCGATGATAAATCTCGTCTACCTCCAAGCACATCGCACATACTCTTGTCGTGGGGGTCGTCGTTCATATCGCCCATGATAAATAATTTTGTCATCGGATTCAATTTTTGTAGTGAATCTTTTATAGCCACAATTTGTTTTGCGCCGAGTTGCCGATAATACGCTGAACTATAACGGCTTGGAAGATGGCATACTATTACTGCGATATTTTCGTCGCCTAATTTTCCGCAAACGGTTAAAAAACCTCTTGTTGCTTTGTTTCGGTCAGAGTTGTTTTCGTAAACGTATGGAACAAGTTTGTAATCAATTGGTTCAAATAAGTCTGGATTGTACAGCAATGCGCAGTCGATGCCTCGTTGGTCTGGCCCTTCTTCGTGTATATATTTGAAACCACGGTCGGCAAGAGGCTTTTGCGAAATCAAATCGTTTAGTACGTTTTTGTTTTCTACTTCGCTCAATCCAATAAAAGCACATCCTTTCGACACTTGATCTGTACCCATATCAGCCAGAGCCTGCGACATGTTGTGCAATTTGGCAATGTATTTTTCGCTATTCCATTTATATGTGCCTTCGGGCAGAAACTGATTGTCGTTTTTCCCCACATCGTGTATTGTGTCAAAAAAGTTTTCTTGATTGTAAAAACCGATGGCAAATTTATTTTGCGAGTTTTGGGCAAAACTACTTGCACACAATAGAACAAGAAACGTACAATAGACAATAAACTTATTCATGACAAAGTAAATTAGTTTTTAGTTTTTTCCATCTTTAAGATTGATAAGGAATACTCCATTTGCCCCTTGACATCCGTAGATTGCAGCCGAACCGTCTTTCAATAGTGATATTTCTTTAACATCACACGTAGAGATATAGTCAATTTCGTCTACTGTTCGGCCGTCAACCACGTACACCGCGCAGTTGGAACCATACACCGAGTTGGGTCCACGAACTATAATGCAACCATCAGGACGGATGTTGATGCCGTTAAAGTGTGCGCGAATCAACTCATATATATCAGTGTAATTGCAATAATTTTTGCCACGTTCAATATATTCAATGGCCTGTGTCCTATACTGCGAAGGGAGATATCCGTATCCAATTGCCATTTCAACACTTTCGGGAGTTGGTTCTAATGTCAACTTAACATCTATAGTGTTAGGTGTTGATTTGCGGATAGTGCGTTGCACCGAGTGGAATGCCTCCGACTGGAATTCAAGACAATCTTTTGTCTTACAGGCAATTGTATACCTACCGAGCGAATCAGTACTCGTTGCCGCCAAAGATTTTTTTGCTCTAACTGTAATACCTGATATTGGTAAATCGTTGAACACAGTAACTGTGCCTGTGATTATTTTTGTTTCTTGTGCATTGGCTGTGAAGAAACTAAACGCTAAAAGTAAAAGTATTAATGTTCTCATTTCCTTCATATTTTTAATTGTTGAATCATTTATTTTACGAGTAAGCAGTTTAATAAGTTACATTTTAGAGTTTCTAATTATGTTTTGTAGTCTTTTGACTTTATTTTGTGATTTTGGTTTAATTTTTTTTCAAAACAATTTTTTTTTTTCAAAAATCCTTTATTACTTTGCGGCGTTAATAAAACAAAAACACAAATGAGAAATTTTAACGCATATAACAATTGGTGGTGGCGCTTGCGGAACTTCAATTCGTGAGTGGTTACACCTTACATATATATAAGAAATTTGAAAGGTCTGACGGAAACTCACGTCAGACCTTTTTTTTTGAATCACTAATTAAAACTAATTAAAAATGTTCAGTTACAAAACTAATTCAAAAACAATTTTGAGCGACATCTATACGCCCGTGAGCGCATATCTTCGACTCAGAGATTCGGGTGTGCAAAGCGCGCTTATGGAGTCAAACGACTATCATTCAAAAGAAAATTCACGCTCATTTATAGGCATTTATCCATTGGCAAGCGTGGCTATCAATCATGGCAAGGCAATTTTTAAATATCCCGACGAAAGTGTTGTTACTAAGGAGATTACAAAAAATTATAGAGTAGAGCACGCCTTGAAAGGGTTTTTGAGCAACTTCAAGGTTGAGGGCGAAAACTCAAAATATTGCGGTCTTTATGGATATACGGCTTTTAATGCTGTTAGATATTTTGAAAATATCCCCGTAGAGGATACCACAATGAAAGAAAACGATGCTCCCGATATGCTTTATGTGCTGTTTCGCACTGTATTGGTTTTCAATCATTATCAATCGGAACTCACTATTGTGGATATGACCGAAGATGGCGAAAACAAGGTTCACGAGGTAGAAAAACTCCTTTCAAAGGCAGGTGTGCGCAACGATGGTTTTAATGCTGTTGGCGAAACCACATCGCCCATTACCGACGAGCAGCACAAGGACAATATTCGCAAGGGTATTGCTCACTGCAAACGTGGCGATGTTTTCCAAATTGTTATATCTCGCAGATTTATACAGCATTACACCGGCGACGATTTTAAACTCTATCGCGCTCTTAGGTCTATAAATCCTTCGCCTTATCTATTTTACTTTGATTTTGGTGGTTTCAGAATTTTTGGTTCGTCGCCCGAAACTCACTGCCGTATCGAAAACGGCAAGGCTTACATCGACCCAATTGCTGGAACTACCAAACGCACTGGCAATCAAGAAGAAGACCTCAAAAATGCAGAGTATCTCCGTCGCGACCCCAAAGAAAATGCAGAGCACGTGATGCTTGTAGACCTTGCCCGCAACGACCTCAACCGCAACTGCGACAATGTTAAGGTAGATTTTTACAAGGATATGCAGTTTTATTCGCACGTTATCCACTTGGTGAGCCGTGTAAGCGGAGATTTGCGTCCTAATGCCGACACTATCAAAACCTTTATCGACACATTCCCTGCTGGTACTCTCAGTGGTGCGCCCAAGGTTCGTGCTATGCAGTTGATTTCTGAAATTGAATCTCATAGCCGTGGTATATACGGTGGTTGCATCGGATTTTTGGGTCTCAATGGCGAACTAAATCAGGCTATTACAATCCGCACTTTTGTGGCTCGCAACAACGAACTCTGGTTTCAGGCGGGCGGCGGAATCGTTGCCAAATCCGACCCAGAATACGAACTTCAAGAGGTTAACAACAAACTCGGTGCATTACGCAAGGCAGTAGAAACTGCTCAAAACATTTAATTATTTGAAAATGAAAACGATAATAATAGACAATTACGATTCTTTTACCTACAATCTCTACGGATATGTTACAAAACTCGGATTTAATTGCGAGGTAGTGCGTAACGACCAATTCAAAATCGAAGATATCGCTGATTTTGACAAGATTATTCTTTCACCAGGTCCCGGAATCCCCTCAGAATCAGGACTTCTGTTGGATGTTATCAAGCATTACGCCCCTTCAAAACCAATTCTTGGCGTATGCCTCGGTCTTCAGGCAATAGGAGAGGTGTTTGGGGCTAACCTCCTAAATCTCAACGAGGTATATCACGGAGTAGCCACCAACTGCAAAATCATTGGCGACGACTATATTTTCAAAGGTCTCAATAGCGAAATTGAGGTGGGACGCTACCACTCGTGGATTGTGGAACGCAAAAATCTTCCTGAGGATCTTGAAATCACTGCTATAAGCAACGAAGGTTCTATTATGGCATTGAAACACAGAAAATTGGATGTGCACGGAATTCAGTTTCATCCCGAAAGTGTACTTACACCCAATGGTGAAATTATTATCAGAAACTTTTTAATCAACTAAAAATGAAAGAGATATTAGAAAAATTGATTTCGGGCGAAACTTTTACACGCGCCCAAATGAAAGATATATTGATTGCTATCACTGAGCAAAAATTTTCTAACGAGCAGATTGCTGGACTCTTAACCGGTATTCAGATGCGCTCTATTACCACCGACGAACTTCTTGGTCTTCGCGACGGCATTTTGGCTACTGGCAAACCTGTAGATTTGTCGCCCTACAAAGTGGTTGACATTGTGGGAACTGGCGGCGATGGCAAAAATACTTTCAACATTTCTACCTGCGCGTGTTTTGTGGTTGCAGGCGCTGGCTACAAGGTGGCTAAACACGGAAACTACTCAGCCACATCGGTTTCGGGTGCAGGTAATGTTTTGGAAGAACATGGTGTAAAATTTACCGCCGACAACGACAAACTTAAAGAAAACATTGAAAAATGTAACTTTACCTATATGCACGCACCTCTGTTTGCATACGCTATGAAATTTGTTGCGCCGGTTCGCAAGGCTCTGCAAGTGCCCACCTGCTTTAATCTTTTGGGACCCATCGTTAATCCCTGCCGTCCGCAGTATCAGGTGCTTGGAACTGCCACTCTCGACCAAATGCGCCTTTATCACAGTGTGTTGCAGCAAATTAGCGAAGGCTACTCTATTGTAACTTCGCTTGATGTTTACGACGAGATTTCGCTTACCAAAGATTTCAAAGTGATTTCGTCGAGTATGGAACAGGTTTTCAGTTGTTCCGACATTGGTTTTGAGCGAATCAATCCCGCCGAAATTTATGGCGGCAGCACCAAGCAAGAGGCTAAAAAGATTTTCGACGATGTTTTGAGCAACACTTCTACTGCGGCTCAGAAAAATGTTGTGCTTGCAAACTCAGCATTTTCAATCAATTGCATCTGTCCCGAAAAAAACATCCGCGATTGTTTTTTGGAGGCAAAAGAATCGCTCGAAAGCGGCAAAGCTAAGGAAGTGCTTAAAAAATATGTAGAAATGAACTCATAATCAATATAATACATTACTAAAATGAGCAAATATTCGATAGACCAAAATGGCTATTATGGCGAATTCGGAGGTGCATTTGTGCCCGAAATTCTCCGCAAAAACGTTACTGAATTAAAAAGTAATTATTTACAAATAATTGAAAACCAACAATTTCAGAAAGATTTTCAAAAACTTCTTCACGATTATGTAGGTCGCCCCACACCGCTTTATTTTGCCAAGCGTTTGAGCGAAAAATATGGCGCAAATATTTATCTAAAACGTGAAGATCTCTGTCATACAGGTGCTCACAAACTCAACAACGCCCTCGGTCAGATTCTTTTGGCGCAAAAACTCGGCAAAACACGAATTGTTGCCGAAACAGGTGCAGGTCAGCACGGTGTGGCAACAGCTACCGTTTGTGCACTTATGAATATGGAATGTGTGGTTTATATGGGTGAAACGGATGTTAAACGTCAGTTTTTGAATGTGCAGAGAATGAAAATGTTAGGAGCACAAGTTGTCCCTGTGATGTCGGGCAACCGCACTCTCAAAGATGGCACTAACGAGGCTATCCGCGATTGGTGCTGCAATCCCAAAAACACACATTATATTATAGGTTCTGTTGTTGGTCCCGACCCGTACCCCGATATGGTGGCACGTTTCCAATCTGTTATAAGTGAGGAGATTAAGAGTCAACTTGAATCTCAAACAGGTCGCAACTATCCCGACAAACTTTTGGCTTGCATCGGTGGTGGTAGCAATGCCGCAGGCACTTTTTATCACTATATCGACGACGAAAGGGTTAAATTCTTTGCTGCCGAAGCCGCCGGACTTGGTCTTGATGATCCGCAAAAATCAGCTGCCACAATTCATCTTGGTAAAAAGGGAGTTTTACACGGAAGTCTTTCGATGGTAATGATGACCGAAGATGGACAAATCGTTGAACCATACTCAATTTCAGCTGGTTTGGATTATCCGGGCGTTGGACCTATGCACGCGTTTTTTGCCAAAGTGGGTCGCACCAAGGTACTTGCCGTTACCGACAGCGAGGCTATGCAGGCGGCTTTGGAACTCACAAAACTCGAAGGCATTATTCCTGCCATTGAAAGTGCTCACGCTCTTGCAATGCTGCCAAAATTGCAATTCATCAAAGGCGAAAATGTTGTTATAACTATCTCTGGTAGAGGCGATAAGGATATGAACACTTACGCATCGTACTTTAATCTATAACGTGCTATGGCTACAATTTTAGACGAAATAGTCGCTAACAAAAAGATTGAGGTTGAGCTATTTAAGCGTTTTTTGCCCATTGAAATGCTCCGCGAAGGCGGATTTTTCAGTCGCGAAACATTCTCTTTCAAAAAGGCTTTGCTCGATAGTTCTACGGGTATAATCTCGGAATTTAAACGTCATTCGCCGTCGAAGGGAGATATTCATCAAGGTATTGATCCAAAGGATGTTGTGCCGCTTTACGAAGAATATGGTTGCTCTGCTGTTTCGTGCCTTGCAGATAATAAATATTTCGGAGGAAGTTATCAAGATGTGATGCAAGCTCGTGAAAATCTGAAACATACTCCGCTTCTATTCAAGGAGTTTATAACCGATCCCTATCAACTATATTTGGCAAAATATTCAGGTGCAGATGTAGTTTTGTTGATAGCTGCATGCTTAGAACGCTCACAATGTCAAGAACTTGCCTACGAAGCAAAAAGTCTTGGTTTGCAAACTCTTTTAGAAATTCATTCCGAAGACGAACTTTCGCACTATGGCGAAGATTTTATTGATGTGCTTGGTGTTAACAACCGCAACTTGAAGATTTTTAAAACCGACATCGCTATTTCGAAAGAGATTGTAAAAAATCTTCCCGATGAAGCCGTAAAAATCTCTGAATCAGGTATTTCAAAACCAGAAACTGTTGCCGAACTCAAAAAACTTGGTTTCAACGGTTTTCTTATGGGCGAGAACTTTATGAAGGAGCAAAATCCCGGAATCGCACTCAAAAACTTTGTTGAGGAGGTTGAAAAATGCTTGTAAAGGTTTGTGGATTGCGCGACAACATTAACGAGGTTTTGGCTCTGAAACCAGATTTTGCAGGACTGATTTTTTATCCAAAATCACCACGATATGTAGCTAATAATCAAAATTGTGGTTTGAAGCAAAAACTTAACGGCATATCTAAGGTTGGAGTTTTTGTTAACGAGGATTTCAACACAATCGTTTCTTTGATTGATGAGTATAATCTTGATTATGTGCAAATTCATGGCAACGAAAGTATTGATTTTTGTAAAAAAATTCGAACAATCGTTCCTGTCATAAAGGCTTTCGGCGTATCTTCCTCGGCTGATTTTGAGATCGTTAACCAATATGCTGATTATGTTGATTATCTGCTTTTAGACACTAAAACAACAAGTTACGGCGGTTCGGGCATTAAATTCGATTGGAATATACTCAGCAGCGTAAAAATCGGTCAAAAGTTTTTGCTAAGCGGAGGAATATCGCTCGACGATATTCCAACTATTAAAAATCTTAATATCAATAATTTAGTTGGCGTAGATTTGAACAGCAAGTTTGAGATTTCGCCAACATTAAAAAACATTGAACAATTAAAACAGGCAATTAATATTATACGAAGATGAACAGAATAGACAAACTTTTCCAATCTGGAAAAAAAGACATATTATCAGTTTATTTTACAGCAAGTTATCCCAATTTAGACGACACTGTAAAAATCATCAAATCACTCTCAGACCACGGTGTGGATATGATTGAAATTGGTGTTCCATTTTCCGACCCAATGGCAGATGGTCCTGTGATTCAGGCAAGTGGACAAAAAGCGATTAACAACGGCATTACCCAAAAATTAATTTTCAAGCAACTTGAAAATATTCGTCAAATTACTGATATTCCACTGATTATGATGAGTTACATCAATACGGCAATGCAGTTTGGTTTTGAACAATATTGCAGCAAATGCGCCGAAGTGGGTGTTGACGGTCTTATAATTCCTGACCTTCCATCCGAGATTTATCTATCTGAATATAAGCAGTTTGTTGATAACAACGGTTTAGATTTTATTCAACTCATAACCCCTGAAACTTCTGATGAACGCATCCGTGCCATCGACGATATGAGCAAAGGTTTCATCTATATGGTTTCGTCGGCTTCTACCACAGGAGCACAGCAGTCGTTTAACGAAGCCCAACAGCAGTATTTCAGTCATATAGATAGTATGAAACTCAAAAATCCTACACTCGTAGGCTTTGGCGTATCCAATAAAGAAACCTTCCGTGCAGCAGCCGACCATTCGCGTGGATGCATTATCGGTAGCGCATTTATAAAACTGTTAGGCAGTTGCAAATCTATCGACGAGGCTGTGGAAACGCTTTTAAGTAATATCAAAAACTAATCGTGCTGAGGTTGCCATCAATAGGCAACCTCTTCTTTTTAAGTATTTTTTACACTATTTCCCTTCAGAAAAGAATTGAAATAAGTACTTTTGAAAGATTTAATATTAAAAAATGGATAAGTATGAAAAAATATATTTTAATGTTTTTGTTGCTTGTTGGTCTGTACCCTACCTACGCTCAGCAAACTCGCATTATCAATGGCAAAGTTCGAGCCTTTAATGATTTGCCAGTTTCAGGTCTTAAAGTAACTGCAACCAAAGCCCATTCTGCGGTAACTACTGATTCTTCGGGTTATTTTTCCATAGCATGTTTATCATCAGATTGTATCAACATTAAATCAGATTGTTTTAAAACTGTCAATATTAAAATCAATCAAAAAAATGGTGATTCTCTGGATGTGAAACTTTTTGCTAAAGCCAACGAAAAATCAGTTGATATGGCTATTGGATACGGCTATTTAAAAGAGGAAGACCGTACACCGGCTGTAAAAAGCTTACGGAAGGGACCTGATTATAGTTCATATTCAAGTGTTTATGATATTATTAAAAGTAATTTTCAGGTGTCGATGTTCGACCTGATGGTTGTATAATTACTCGTAGCACAGCCACAGTTTATGACGATCCTTGCGCCACATTTGTTGTTAACGGATCTGTAGTTGATTCTATTGATTATCTTTCACCTGGCGATATTAAGGATATTTCTCTTATAAAAGACGGTACTGCAGCTATTTATGGTGCTCGTAGTGGTAATGGAGTTTTTATTATCAACACACGTTAATTCTAAAAGGCTTTTCAATTATTAATTTCTTTTAAAAAAAGTTAATTATTGATATACTGCGTTCGTTTTTAAGATTTGATTTATACATTTGCAATTGAGTTTTAATTAACAATGTTATGAATCAAACAGCAGAAAATATCAAAGAATTAAACGAAAGAATCAATCGCGAAAGCGCTTTTATCGACATGGTCAACAGTGAGATGGCTAAGGTTATCGTGGGTCAAAAACAACTCACCGAAGGACTTTTAATCGGATTGCTTAGTAATGGACACGTTTTGTTGGAAGGTGTCCCTGGTTTGGCTAAAACATTGGCTATCAAAACGTTGTCGCAAATTATAAAATCTAAGTTCAACCGTATACAGTTTACGCCCGACCTTTTGCCTGCCGACCTTCTCGGTACTATGATTTACTCGCAAAAAAGCGAGGAATTTGTGGTGAAGAAAGGTCCTGTGTTTGCTAACTTTATCCTTGCCGACGAGATCAACCGTAGCCCCGCAAAGGTTCAGTCTGCACTTTTGGAGGCTATGCAGGAGCATCAGGTAACAATAGGAGAGGAGACCTACAAGTTGGACGATCCCTTCCTCGTACTTGCAACACAAAACCCTATCGAGCAAGAAGGTACATATCCGTTACCAGAGGCGCAGGTAGACCGTTTTATGCTCAAAATAATAGTTAACTATCCTAAGAAAGACGAAGAGAAACTCATTATCCGTCAGAATATTACGGGCGAGTTTCCAAAACCTGAACAAATCCTCACTTCCGACGATATTATCAAAGCACGTGAGTTGGTAAAAGAGGTTTACATCGACGAACGCATTGAAAACTACATAGTTGACATTGTTTCTGCCACACGTAATCCCGAACTTTACGGCTTAGAAAAGTTCAAAGAATTAATCAGTTACGGCGGTTCACCACGTGCAGGTATCAGTCTTGCAAAGGCTTCTAAGGCATACGCATTTATCAAACGCCGAGGATACGTTTTCCCCGAAGACGTTCGCTCAATTTGTCATGCAGTTTTGCGCCACCGTATTGGTTTAACATACGAGGCTGAGGCTCAGAATATTACAACCGAAGAAATTATCAGCGAAATTCTCAACACCATCCCTGTTCCGTAGTGTGTATATTATAAGGTGTATTTTTATGAAATTTTAGTAAAATGGAAACCTCAGATATATTACAGAAAGTCAGGAAGATAGAGATAAAAACCAAGGGTCTGTCTAATCACCTATTTGCAGGCGAATACCACAGCGCGTTTAAGGGTCGTGGTATGGCGTTTAGCGAGGTGCGCGAATACCAATATGGCGACGACATCCGCAACATCGATTGGAACGTAACGGCTCGTTTCGATAAGCCCTACGTAAAGGTTTTTGAAGAGGAACGCGAACTTACCGTAGTGATTCTTGCCGACGTGAGCGGTAGTACCGATTTTGGTTCACAAACCGCAAGCAAGCGTGACATTATCACAGAAATTGCCGCATGTCTCTTTTTTTCAGCCATTTCCAACAACGATAAAATAGGTGTAATTCTCTTTTCGGATCGTATCGAAAAATTCATTCCTCCGAAAAAGGGTCGTCAGCATATTTTACGCATTATCAGAGAGTTGCTAACTTTCAAACCCGAAGGCAAAGGAACGGATGCTTCATTAGCGTTGCGCTATCTTACAAGTGCCATAAAAAAACGCACTACAGCATTCATTATCAGCGATTTTATTTGTCCTGATTTTTCTGATGCGTTGCGTATTGCACGTCACAAACACGATCTGCTTGCGCTCAATATTTACGATGTGCGCGAGCAAGATTTCCCCAACGTGGGACTTGTTTCGGTTCGTGATGCTGAAACTGGTAAGGTGCAGATAATTGACACTTCGTCAAGTGCTGTTCGCGAAATGTTTCGCCGTAATGCCGCTCAACGTCGGGCACGAAATGAGGAAATTTTCCGTCACGCCGGTGTCGATTATGCCTTTATTGCCGACAATGACGATTATGTAAAGCCTTTGGTAAAACTTTTTAAATCAAGAATTTAGCATACCGAAATGTTACATATTAGAATAAAAGGATTTTTGATTTTGGTAGTGGTAACGTTGTTAACTGCTTTTGCGCATAACCTTAATGCTCAATCAGTTTCGGTTCGTGCCTTTGCCGATTCTAATTTTGTGGAGTTCGGAAATCCTATAAAGTATTCTGTTTCCGCCTCTGTAAAAGGTGGTCAAAAGGTAGAGTTTCCGATTTTGAAGGGCGAAATTGTACCAGGTCTCGAAGTTATTGGCGGACCTTTGATTGATACCGTTTTTCATCCCAACCTAATGATGGATGTAAACTGCCATTACTCAATTACTTCGTTTAAAGATTCTACTTTTACAATACCAGAAATGCCGGTTTTGGTAGATGGTCAGATGTATCGAACCGATTCTATCAGCCTCACATTCACTCTTTTGCAGAATATCGACAGTACATTTTATGCATCTATCGATACCACTAAGACACTCAAAATCTTCGACATAGCAGAGGTTAAGAACACACCGTTCACTTTCGAGGAGTTTTGGCACAGATTCGGACACATTATTATTATAGTCCTGATTTCGATGCTTGTGGCTGCGGCTATCACTTATTTTATAATTCGCAAGATCAAAAATAAGCCTATTCTCCCAATTTCCAAACCCAAAGAACCTGCACACCTTACTGCTTACCGGTTGTTAGACAAGCTTAAAACTTCGAAACTATGGCAGCAAGGCCGTGTGAAAGAGTTTTATTCTGTGCTTACCGAAATTTTAAAAAACTATATTACAGACCGTTATAATCATTCTGTGATAGAAAACACCTCTGATGAAACTCTTGAAGAACTTAAACTATTTATGTCGCCGAGTGATGAAAACTATAAGAATCTCAAATCGTTGCTCGATACAGCCGACTTTGTGAAGTTTGCCAAGTTTCAACCTCGCGAAGACGAAAACGATCTTGCTCTCTCAATTGCATATAAGTTTGTGGATGACACAAAGATACAGATAGTAGAAACCAACATTCAAGAAGAAAAAAATGTTTGAATTTACACAGTTTGCATATCCAAAAGTATTGTGGCTCTTGCTGTTGCTACTGCCGTTGGCGGTGTGGTATTTCTTTAAAATAAAGAATGCTCATCCTGCGCTAACGTTCAGTAGTTCAGGCGATTTTGGCAACAATCCTATTACTGTGCGCAAGATTATTGCTTTTGCGCCTTACGTGCTAAACTTTGTGATAATTGCCTTTATTATAGTGGCTTTGGCTCGTCCGCAAAGCACGTCGAGTAGTGAAACCATTACCAAGGAGGGCATTGATATTGTTATGGCAATGGACGTTTCGGGTTCAATGCTTGCCCGCGACTTTAAGCCAAACCGTTTGGAGGCCGCAAAAAATGTAGCCGCCGACTTTATTCAGGGTCGCGAAAACGACCGCATAGGCATTGTGCTGTTTTCAGGCGAAAGTTTTACACAATGCCCCCTCACCGCCGACAAGGCAACGCTCGTTAACCTAATGTCAGTTATCCGCGAGGGAATGATCGAAGACGGTACTGCCATCGGTCTCGGACTTGCCAACGCTGTTGCACGTCTTAAAAATTCCGACGCCAAGAGCAAAATTGTAATTCTCCTCACTGACGGCGTTAATAATATGGGTGAAATTGACCCTGTATTTGCCGCTGAAATTGCAGCACGCTATGGCATAAGGGTTTATACTATTGGCGTGGGTAAAAATGGGCTTGCTCCGTTCCCAGTTCAAGATCCATTTGGACGCACTTATTACGAAAATTTTGAGGTTCGTATCGATGAACCTACTCTTAAAAAAATATCATCTCTTACAGATGGACAATATTTCCGTGCCACCGACAATTTCTCGCTTAAAGAGATTTACACCGAGATTGATAAACTTGAAAAAACCAAAATGCAAACCCTTACAATGAATAAAACTCACGACAAATTTATGCCGTGGTTGTTGGCTGCCGTTGGTTTGTTATTGTTTAATGTATTAATAAAAATGACTTTGGGAAGATTTCTTCCATAATAATTTTTTATAACGATGTTCGATATTGATTTTGCAAATAAGGAATATCTTTACGGCCTTTTGGCGATACCCGTATTGACGGCGTTATTTTTGCTGTATCTTGCTAAACGCAAGCGAGATATGGAGAAAATTGGCAACAGTTCGGTATTACGTCTGTTGATGCCCGAATACTCTAAGTCGCGTCCTATTATAAGGTTTGCGCTTGTGATGTTGGCACTTGCATTTTTGATAATTGCCGCAGCACGTCCACGAATGGGCAGTCAACTTTCGGAGGTAAAAACACAAGGCTCTGAAATAATGATACTTCTCGATATAAGCAACTCTATGCGTGCCACAGATATGTATCCTAACCGCTTAGAAAACAGCAAGAACGCTATTTCAAATCTTGTTAAACGTCTTTCGGGCGATAAAATCGGACTTGTGATTTTTGCTGGAACGGCTTTTGTTCAAGTGCCTCTTACCTGCGACCTTCAAGCCACTGATATTTTTGTTCAATCGGTTTCGTGCGATATGATTTCTGAGCAAGGCACTGCCCTTGGCGAGGCTATAAATCTTGGTGCAAGGTCGTTTTCTACCGAATCTGAAACCTCTAAGGCTATGATTCTTATCACTGATGGTGAAAACCACGAGGCAGATCCCGACCCCGTTGCTGCTGCCAAAAATGCGTTAGACAAAGGTATAGTAACCTTTACAATCGGTATGGGAAGTCCACGAGGCACCACAATTCCAAAGGCCGACGGTAGCAACGAAATGATTCGCGACCGTGAAGGCAATGTGGTGGTTAGTAAACTCGACGAAAAATCGCTTATCCAAATAGCTCAAGCTGGTGGAGGTACTTATGCCCTCGCAACTAACGGTGATTCAGGACTTAAAGCCATCTATGAAGAAATAGGCAAAATGAAAAAAGGCGACATACTAATGTATTCTGATTACGACGAAAAATACGCCGTGCCTGCGTGCGTGGCTCTAATATTTTTCATTGCGGCATGTTTTACATTACAACGCAAAAACCGTTGGATCAATAAATTAGGAATTTTCGACTAACTTTTTAAATTTGAGAAAGTGAAACGTTTTTTAACTATATTATTAATAATAAGTGCATTAACGAATAGTTTAATGGCTCAAAACGAACGCCGTTTTGTTCGTGAGGGCAACTCTTATTACCTCGATGGTCAGTTCGACAAGGCTGAGGAACTCTATCAAAAGGCGGCAAACGAAAATTCTTCGTCGTATGAGTCTGCGTTTAACGTGGGCAATGCTCGTTACCGTCAAGAAAAATATGGTGATGCGGCTTCGGCTTACAAAAGTTTGATTAAGAGTCAAACCGACCCCAAGAAACTTGCCGAATGTTACTATAACCTCGGTAACTCGCAGTTAGGCAGTTGTATGCAGATGGTAGAGCAACAAAAGTTAGACGGTGCTATCGCTATGGCTGATTCGGCATTGGTTTCGTACAAAAATTCCATCATCAACGATCCACGTAACCAGCAGACTAAGTATAACTACTTATATACTAAAAAATTGATTGAGGCTCTAAAACAACAGCAGCAACAACAGCAACAAAATCAGGATCAAAATCAGAACCAAGATCAAAACCAAGATCAAAATCAGGACAAGGATAATCAGAATAAAGAGCCCGATGCCGATGGAGATGGTATTCCCGACCGTGTGGAGCAGGGCGACAACCCATCGCAACCGCGCGACACTGATAACGACGGCATTCCCGACTATAAAGATAACGACTCTGATAACGACGGTATTCCCGACTCAAAAGAGGCTGGCGACGACCCGAAGAATCCCAAGGATACCGACGGCGACGGAATGCCCGACTACCGCGACACCGACAGCAACAACAACGGAATTCCCGACAGTGAGGAGGCTCGCGCTATTTCGCCCGAAGATGCTGAACGCATTCTCGAAGCCATCAACAAGGCAGATGCCGAAACGCAGAAGAAGGTGAAGGAGGAGGATTCAAAATCAAAAGTTAAACACGACAAACAATGGTAACCTTTAATTCTATACCTATGAACAGACTGATTATAGCAATCACATTACTAACAAGTCTAATATCAGCCGCTTACGGACAAGATGTGGCAGTTACCGCAAACGCGCCCGCCACGGTAAAATCGGGGCAACCTTTCCGCATCGAGTATACTGTGAATGCTCAGGGTGCGCAGTTGGGACAACCCGACCTCACGGGACTCGACTATTACGGGGCGTCTACAAGTCAAAGTGTTAGTATTGTAAACGGCTCAATGACAGTGAAATACTCTGTTATATATACCGTTGCTGCTCCCAATGCCGGCACTTACAAGATTCCGCCCGTAACTGCCGAATACAACGGTAAAACCTACAAATCAAAGGAAATTGTAATTACGGCTCAGGACAATCCACAGCAAAACCAAGCACAAAATCAAGGCGGAAATCAAAGCCAACAGCCATCTCAAGCCGAAGAACAAGTTAGTGGCAGCGGAAATTTATTTATCGATGTAAATGTCAACAAGAAAGAGGTTTACGTGGGTCAACACATTGTACTATCCGCTGGTTTTTACTCGCGATACAATATTCAAGAGATCGCCAACACCAACTTGCCTTCTTATAATGGCTTTTGGGTCAAGGAGATATCAACTCCGTCGCGCATTACTTTGCAACAGAAACTCATCAACGGCGTTCCTTATTCGTACGGACTTTTGCACAAAAAAGTGCTGATTCCGCAGCGTGCCGGCGAACTTGTAATCGAGCCTTATTCAATCGATTTTATTACTCGGGAAGGTTTTTGGGATAGTTACAAACGCACAGGCAAAAGCACTTCTAAAACAATAAAGGTTAAACAGTTACCTTCGCCTAAACCCGACAATTTCGGTGGTGCCGTTGGTTCGTTTAATATTTCGATGACCGCCGACAAAGAGGAGGTAAAACTCGATGACCCGCTTACTATAAAGGTTACCCTCACTGGAAACGGAAACATCCAGTTGTGCGAGGCTCCCAAAGTGGATATTCCTTCGGCATTTGAGTCGTTCCCGCCCAAGAGCGCAGAAAACATCAAAACCGACGACAACGGAATGTCGGGAACGCGTACATTTAGTTTTGTGGCAATAGCCCGTCAGCCTGGCGAGATAACAATTCCGGCTGTGAAATTCTCGTATTTCGACCTTGCCACTAAGAGTTACAAAACAGTATCAACCAAAGAGTTGACTATCAAAATCATGGGCGAGAGAGATTCCACTGCAACGGCGTTTACTGGTGGTGTTATAAAATCTGACGTTGAAAATCTCGGTAGCGACATCCGCTTTATAAAACAAGGTTTTGAATTGAAATCTAAGAAGTTTGGATTTTTCAATTCTTTTGAATTTTGGATGATAATTTTGGTTCTTGCGCTCGCCTTTACTGCTGTGATACTCCTTAGATTACAGCAGATTAAGAACAATGCAAACCTTGCCGCAGTTAAGAACCGCAAGGCAGGACGCACATCGCGTAAACGATTGAAAAAGGCTGCCGAATATATGAAACAAAACAAGAAAGACGAGTTTTACGAGGAGGTTCTCAATGCTCTGTGGGGCTATCTCGGCGATAAATTAGAGATGCCTGCATCTGAACTTACTCGCGACAATGTGGTTGATAAACTCGGCGATAAGGGTGTTTCTAAGGATGCAGTAGAGCCATTTGTAAGCACATTAAACGATTGTGAATTTGAACGTTATGCACCCTCTGGACTTGCTCGTCCGCTTCAAGATATGTACACAAGGGCTTTCGAGGCAATAGAACAGATGGAAAACAATATTAAAAACTAAGACAATGAAAAGGATAATATCATACATTTTAATTGCAATTTGCTCAATATCATCACTTTTGGCACAAAACGATGATGCTTCGGCTCTTTTGCAAAAGGCCAACCAATCATATTCCGACAAGGATTACAAACTTGCCGCTGAACTTTACGAACAAATTGCTGCTCAGGGTTTTACAGCATCTGAACTCAACTATAATCTTGGAAATGCATATTACAAAACTGGCGATTTTACGCGTGCAATTCTCAACTACGAAAGAGCATTGAAACTCAATCCCGATTTTGAAGATGCCAAGGTAAATTTGAAATTTGCCAACGCAAGTCAGCGCGACAAAATCAACCAAGCGCAAGATTCGGCTGTGGGTGCAATCTTTGAGCAATTTATTAAGAATGTGGGACTTAACCGTTGGGCGTGGTTCACAATTCTATCCTTTGCATTGTGCTTGGGATCATTCCTTTGGTACGTTTTCAGCACCAGCTGCAACCGCAGAAAATTGGCGTTTTCAATTGGCTGCGTTTTGGTTTTTATAACACTCTTTAACTTGCTCTTAGGCTTTTATAATCAGTCGCTTATCAACCAAAACAACGAGGCTGTAATTATGGAAAAAGTTGTGATGGTAAAAAGCTGTCCCGACGACAACGGCACCGACCTTTTCCGCATCAACGAAGGTTTGAAAGTGGCTGTAAAAGACCGTTCGGGCGATTGGATTGAGATCCGCCTTGCCGATGGCCGCGTGGGTTGGATTAAGTTTTCGGCACTCGAAATTATATAATTATGACATCAACAGAAATACAACTTATAAGTCTCTTTAAGACAAAATATGGCGTAGAACCATCTGAAATAGAGCGACTTCCGTTGTCTGGTTCTAACCGTGAATATTACAAAATTTCATCGTCAAACGCTGTTTGCGTTGGCACATACGGCAATCAAATAAAAGAAAACGAGGCATTTATTTCGTTTTCTAACTCGTTGAAAGAGGCTGAGTTGCCTGTACCCGAAATACTTGCTGTTTCAGACGATAAGTTGTATTATCTGCAAACATATATCGAAGGTGTTTCGCTCTTCGATTATCTTGAAAATCACCGACTTAGCGACGGTTCGCCAGATAATACCACAATCGCACTTTACAAAAAGACACTGAGTGTCTTGCCGAAATTTCAAACCCAAGGTGTAAAATATATTGATTATGATAAGTGTTTTCCACGCAAAAGATTTGATTCTCAATCTATTATGTGGGATTTAAACTACTTTAAATACTATTTTCTAAAAACCACTCATACATTTTTCGATGAACAATTATTAGAGAATGATTTTCAAACACTTACCGAATATCTTTGCACTGCCGACAGTGATTATTTTCTCTACCGCGATTTTCAAAGTCGCAACATAATGGTAACACCCGAAGGTGAGGTTAAATTCATTGATTATCAAGGTGGTAGAAAAGGGGCATTGCATTACGATGTGGCATCACTTCTCTATGATGGCAAGGCTGCAATTCCGCCCGAAGTGCGTATCGAACTCCTTGATTATTACATCAATGAACTTAAAAAATATATCAAGTTTGATGAAAAAGCGTTTCGCGATATGTTTGCCGCTTTTGCCTACGTGCGTATAATGCAGGCGTGCGGAAGTTACGGCTATCGTGGATTTTTGGAAAAGAAACCGCATTTTCTTGCGAGCATTGCGCCTGCAATGAAAAACCTAAAATATCTTCTTGAATATCAGAAACTTCCAATTGAAATTCCACATCTCGAAAAATGCCTTGAAGACCTCACAGAATCTCAGTTTTTGAAACAGTTTGAGGGCAAAAAAACTGTGCTCACCGTTACAGTGGGCAGTTTTTCGTATCGCAAAGGCTTGCCTTACGACCCGAGCGGCAATGGCGGAGGTTTTATTTTCGACTGTCGCGCAATACACAATCCGGGTCGCTATGAGGAGTATAAATGCTTTAATGGCAAAGATAAACCCGTTGTTGATTTCTTCGCAAAAGAGCCCGAAATGGCTGAATTTATTTCACTTACGCAGAGCATTGTGAAGATTTCAATAGCGAAATACATTAAACGAATGTTTGCCAATCTTTCGGTATATTTTGGCTGCACAGGCGGACAACACCGCAGTGTTTATTGCGCCGAACGAATGGCTGAATTTATCCGCAAAAACTATCCCGAAGTAAACGTTGTACTCATTCACCGCGAACAAGACAAATGATTTTTCATCCGTTAAACAATCAGAGTTTCAAGCCGTTGGCAATGAATAATCCGTTTTATTACCAACCCAACGAAGTATGTTTAAAGGTTCAAAAAGAGATAGTCAACTACATTGAATCCAAAACTGAATGGCAGGACGAAATCTCCGCCGGCAAGATGTTCGGATTTTTGATTGTAGAAAATACTGACGGAGCAATTGGCTATCTATCAGCGTTTTCGGGACAGATACAAGGCAAAGAGAATCACGATTATTTTGTTCCGCCAGTATTTGATTATCTGCAAGAAAACGGCGTTTTTAAAACCAAAGAGCGTGAAATTTCGGAACTTAACCGTAAGATTTCAGACCTTGAAAAATCTGAGCAATCACTCAGTCAACAATCAGAATCTTATAAAAAATCGCAAGAAATTTTAAAAGAAATTACTGAGTATAAGAAATTTATGAAGATTTCTAAACTCAACCGCGAAAGTCTAAGAAACAATCCCGACCTTTCTGACGAGGAAAAGAAAAAACTCATTGCTGAAAGTCAATTTCAAAATGCCGAACTCCGCCGATTAAAACAGCGTTACGATATTGAAAATAATAATTTTATAACTGAAATCTCCAAACATTCTGATACTATTGCACAACTAAGAAATCTCCGCAAACAAAAATCGGAAGATTTGCAAAAATACCTTTTCGAACATTTTGTGATTCTCAACGCCAAAGGCGATAAGCAAGATTTGTTGCAGATTTTCAAAGAGTATAACAACATAATTCCTCCATCGGGAAGCGGAGAATGTTGTGCACCAAAACTTTTGCAATATGCTTATTTTCACGGATATAAACCTCTGTTCATAGCAGAGTTCTGGTGGGGGAGAAGTCCCGTTGGTGAAATTCGCGAACATTTGCATTTTTATCCCGCTTGTCAGGGAAAATGCAAACCGATTTTGAACTTTATGTTGCAGGGATTGATGGTATTATCTAATCCTCTCGAAGAGTGCAAAACGCAGGATTTTGAGACCATATTTGAAGATAATTTTATAGTAGTTGTCAACAAACCAGCCGGAATGTTGAGCGTTACCGGAAAATCTAAGCGTGTTTCTGTTGCCGAAATTGCCAAAAAGCGTTTTGGCGAAGAGGCGATGGTGGTTCACCGGCTCGATATGGCTACCTCGGGGCTATTGGTGATTGCCAAAAATATGGATATTTACATAAAATTGCAGCAACAATTTGAAAATCATAAAGTTGAAAAGGTATATTATGCAGTGCTCTTTGGCGAGGTAAAAAGTAGCGAAGGTACAATTTCGCTTCCTTTAATGCCCGACATCGCCGATCGACCGCGTCAAAAAGTGGATTTTGAATACGGAAAACCGGCAATTACCAATTTCAAAGTCGATAAAGTGACCCATGGAAAAACTTACATCTATTTATATCCTAAGACCGGCAGAACCCATCAATTGCGGGTTCATTGTGCCTATCGAGATGGGCTTGCTCATCCGATTATTGGCGACGAACTTTATGGAGAAAAATCAGATAGAATGTATCTTCACGCAATGAAAATCACCTTTACTCATCCAGTTACCAAACAAAAAGTAACTTTTGAATCAAAACCCGATTTTAATATCTAACAACCTAAAACCTCAGCCGCTATGATTATTATCTCAAAATTTATTTTCAACAAGATATTAAAAAATTATACGGGGATAACGCTTTTTCCGTTTATCATACTTAAATATGACAAAAACGATAAATCAGTGCAACCATACGAGGTAGTTGCCAATCACGAGCGCATACATTTGCGCCAACAATTGGAAACCTTGGTGGTGTTTTTTTATCCTATGTATCTGATTTTCTACACAATAAACCGATTCAAAGGTATGAAACATTACGAGGCTTACCGCAATATTCCCTTTGAACGCGAGTCGTACGTATATGAAAGTGACTTGAACTATCTGAAAAACAGAAAGTTTTGGAATTGGCGACAATTCATATCAACCCCGACAAACGGCGTCATTTCTTCTCGTTGACCACCTTGGGAAACGAGGTTACGAACTTAACTTTGATGTCGGGGAACGAGTTCACAAACTGAATTTTAACATCGGGAAACGACTCCACAACCTTCCATTCGCAGCATCCGGGCCACGAACTTTCGGTAAGTTTTATCTCCACATCGGGAAAACTTTCCACCACTTGAACCTTGATGTCGGGGAAACTTTCTACAATCTTTACCTTGCCCGACAGGGGAAATGTTTTGCCATTAACAGTTACAGAACAATCTGATTTGCTGATTTTTACCTGCTGTGCAAAAATGCAAGTGCAGGCAAACAACATAAGCATCGTGAGTAATATTTTTTTCATATTGCAATGTTTTTTGGTTTGTTATTTAGTTGAATATTACTTGATTTTTTGAAAAATGTTTAGATATTTGTGAAACAAAATGTAGAAGACACATTCAATGGAAAAGTAAATAGAGATATTGTACAATACGTTGCCAATATGATAGATAGCAACGATGATGTGTTGGAATGCGGATGCGGCACGGGGATGTTTAGTGTAAAGATTGCTAAACGCTTCAAAAATATCACCTCTACCGATTTGGCCGAAAAAATACTCCGTCATGCTCAGAAAAAATGCCAAAATTATAGCAATATTGAGTTTGCAAAAGCCGACATCACACATTTGGAATATGCCGACGAATCGTTTGATAAAGTGGTGGCTGGTAATGTGATACACTTGGTAGACTCTCCCGAAATAGCAATGGGCGAACTTATACGCGTTTGCAAAAAAGGTGGCAAAGTGATAATTCCCACCTACATAATGAAATCGAAAAAGACATCAAGCGTGGCAGCATTTTTTTTTAATATCTTGGGGGTTAATTTTAAAGAAGCATTTAATTTTGAAACATATCAAAATTTCTTCAAGTCAATGGGTTACGATGTTTCGCATTATTACACAGCCGAAAGAAGAATGCCTTGCTGTGCGGCTATCATCGAAAAAAAATAGATTTTTGGTGGCGTTTTTTAGGAATTTTTAGTTATATTTGCAATAATCAAATTTATAATTTTATAAAATTTTATCATTATAAAAAAATATTTTTTACGTTACTGACATTAGTATTTTGTGTGTCGGCATTTTCGCAAACTGTGGAATCTATCCGCAAAGATTATGCGGAGGCAATGAACCACGCCAAAATGATGAACGACCCTGAATATCTGCCAATAAATAGGTTTCCGGTGGATGGATGCCCGGTTCGGGTACGCACAAAAACGCGGTTACAATGTATTATTACCAAGACGAAGAGGATATGAATCCCGGAAACATCACCAAATCAATTTTCGGCAGTTTTTCGCAAGAAAAAATCGACACCATTCTTAATCTCGACAACGACGACACCGAACTTGAAGACGCTAAAACTCAGGCTGTTGACCCAATAATCAGCGACTTTCCCGATACTTGTGCAAAAGTGTTTTGGGGATATTTCCGCGACGGGTTCTCCCTTAAAACCTTGGCGGATATGTACGGCAAAACCGAAACGGCTATGAAGGTTGCAAAATTCCGTTGCAGCGAAAAATTCAAAAACCGTTTTCGCGAGGTGCTAAACAAGATTTTAAACAGGTAACTATGAATCAGGAACTCGACAACATTTCAGAAGAGGATTTGAACAATGACGAAACTCTGATGCAGTTTCTCCGTGGCGAACTTTCGGCTGACGACGAGGAGGCTTTTTTGCAAAAACTCCAACAGAACCCCGACCTAAAATCCGACTATCCCGTGGTGGCACAAAAAGCGGAGGAAGTGATGGCGAAGTTGGAGTAATCACAAATCGTCCATTGTTATTGATGCGTTTGTTTGCATTTTTACAACATTCTTATTACCTTTGCAACTAAATGATAAAACTGACGACTATGCGCAGATTCAACATTACAGGCACTTGTTACCCTCAATACCACTATATGGTGGACATCACCAACCGCCTCGACATCATTGAAAAAAAAGTTGCCGATGGCGAATACATCACCATCAACCGTGGACGACAATACGGTAAGACAACCACGCTCTACCACCTGACCAAGCGGCTGTGCAATGATTATGCGGTATTTTCGATTAGTTTTGAGAGTATGGGCGAACGCGATTTCAAAACGATTGACGCGCTTTCATTTTCGTTTGCCGACGCATTGAAATCCGCAATAGTCAACGAGGCCACCACCGTGGTTAACGATGCGGTCAAGGACGCAATGTTTTCGGTAGTTGACAACGCTCAGGACTACCAAATCAATCCGAAAGTGCTTTCCGACCTGATAATTGAAATCTGCAAAAAGACCTCCAATCCAATTGTCCTGATTATCGACGAAGTGGACAACGCAAGCAACTACGAGTCGTTTATCGAACTTCTCAGAATGTTGCGAAACAAATATCTGAAACGTTTTGAAACACCCACATTCCAATCCGTAATCCTTGCGGGAGTTTACGACATCAAGAACCTCAAACTCAAAGTACGTCCCGACAGCGACCATCAATACAACAGTCCGTGGAACATTGCAGTGCCGTTTGACGAAGATATGTCGCTGCCCAAAGACGGAATAATGCAGATGCTCAAAGAATACGAGGCAGACCACAACACGGGTATGGACATCGACGAAATGACGCGGCTGATATTGGAATATTCGTCGGGCTATCCGTTTTTTGTGTCGAAACTCTGCCAACTGATTGACGAGAAGAACCTTGGTTGGACCTACGAAGGATTCTTAAAGGCGGTCAATATCCTCTTGAAAGAAACAAACACTTTGTTTGACGACCTGATTAAAAAATTGGACGACTTTCCCGAAATCAAAACTATTCTGAAAGATATTTTGTATTACGGCAACGACTATGGTTTCAACCCCGACATCAAGGTGTTCAATCTTGCGGCGATGTTCAACTACATCAAGGAAGTAAACGGCAAGGTGCGGATTTTCAACCGGATAATGGAAACGCGGCTTTATAATCTCTTTACAAGCGAGGAAGAAATCAAAAGCGAAATTTACATCCAAGGCAGCACCGACCGCGACCAATTCATTGATAACGGCACGCTCAAAATGGACAAAATACTTGAACGTTTCGCTGTTCATTTCAACGACATCTACGGCGGCGAAAACCTGAAATTCAAGGAGGAGGAGGGTCGTCGGTTCTTTATGCTATACATCAAGCCCATCATCAACGGCACGGGCAACTATTACATCGAAGCGCAGACCCGCGACCGCTCGCGTACCGATATGATAATCGACTACTTGGGCAAACAGTACATCATTGAACTGAAAATTTGGCGTGGCAATTCGTACAACGAACGCGGCGAACAGCAACTCACCGAATACCTCGACTATTACCACACCAACAAGGGCTATATGCTGAGTTTCAATTTCAACAAAGGCAAAGTTTCGGGCGTCAAAACGCTGAATTTCGGCAACAAGGAGATAGTGGAGGCAGTGGTGTAGAATTAAAGCCTCAATCCAACATCACCAACGCCGCCCAATAGTTATGGGTCGGGAAATTGATTATTGACCTCGTTTTGAGCCATCTGCAACGCCTTGTGGCGGTCGTTGGTTTGGAATAGAAATTTGTAAAAATGCTCCATAAAGATGGCTGTTGCACGGTCATCAACCTTCCAAAGCGACATCAATATTGCACCTGCACCCGCTTGTTTGAAGGCACGTTGCAAACCAAACACGCCGTCCACGGGAAAAATCCTTCCCCGTGCCGTCTCGCACGCCGAGAGGACTACGAGTTTGGTATTTGATTTGTCGGCAGCCTTCTCGTCAGTTTCGAAACAGAACCCGTGGGTGGCTATGTGGAGTATTTCGGGAGAATGTTTCGTTACTCAAATAGTTGTGCTGCAAGGCGTGGTATAGCCTCTTTTATCATTTTGCCGATATGTATTTTCATTTCTGATTTCATTTTACTTTTCCCTTAGTGCGGCAAAGTGCGGCAAGGTTACACCTTTACAGATATTTTTTTTATTATTTGGGCTCATTTTGTTTTTACAGCAAAGTTACGGTGCAAATCTGTACAGCGTATGCGCATTGTTTATCAGATTTAAGAACAAAACGTATCATAATTTGTAACAGAATGTCTTAAATATTTGGACTCTTCATTCTACGGTTAGGGAAGGGATGTCGATTTTTACTTTTTTTCTGTGCAAATCAACGGCGCATATTGCTTATTTCATCATTTTTTGTTTAATTTGCGGATTGCAACCACTAAAATAACAGAAAAAATGATAGACACTATACTTGACTTCAACAGATGTTTTGTGGCCGACAAGGGCTACGAAAAGTTCATCACTTCAAAATATCCCGACAAGAAACTTGCTGTGCTCTCCTGTATGGACACGCGCCTTACGGAGTTGCTGCCGGCGGCGTTGGGTCTCAAAAACGGCGACGCAAAAATAATCAAAAACGCCGGAGGACTCGTGATTGCTCCCTTTGACAGTGCGATGCGAAGCCTACTTGTGGCGGTTTACGAACTTGGCGTCAACGAAATTATGGTGGTGGCGCACAGCCATTGCGGTGCCTGCCATATGAGTTTCAGGGAGTTTGAAAAGCATATGGTGGACCGGGGCATCAATCCCGATGTGTTTGACACGATTGCACGCTGCGGCATCGACCTCGACCATTGGCTCGAAGGTTTCCACGACACCGAAGAATCTGTCCGCAAGACTGTTGACACCATCAAAAACCATCCGCTGATGGCCAACGACGTGATGGTTAGAGGTTTCATCATCGACAGCGTTACCGGCGAACTGAGCGAAGTGGCGGCTGATTGACAAAAGTCCAAAAGTATGTTTTATGTCGATAAAATACTACATATCAACTTGTTTGCTGATTGTTGCAATCGCTTTTACGGCGGCGGGGCAGAAAAAATGCGCACTTTTTGTAGGCATTACTGACTATCCCGAATCATCAGGTTTTGCAAAATTCACGGTGCATCGGATTACGAAATTATTGGCACAATGCTTGACAACCAAGGTTTTAAAACCACAAAACTGTTGAACAACCAAGCCTCCGCCGCCAATATCCAAGACGCACTCATCAACATTGCCGCCACCGCCGACAAGGGCAGTTGGGTGTACATTAATTTCTCGTGCCACGGTCAGCCGGTTGAAGACAAGCCGCCGTTTGACGAAGACGACCTTTGGGACGAATCCATCATTCCATACGATGCCAAAATTAATTATCAGTCAGGTGTTTACGAAGGTGAAAACCATATCATCGACGCCTGCCGCTCGTATCAGTTTAACAAAGAGGTGTTTAAAAATGGCAAACATTACGGCTCGTTGTCGTATTATGTTGCTGAATTACTTGACAACCAAAGGATTACCAAAAACTTGGATTGGGTGCTCAAAGTGCGTGAACTGATGTCGAACGACATTACACTCAGCAATCAAAATATGGTCTACGAATCAAGTTTTTAGGGCGATTTATCCCAACACAATTCCTCACGTTTGAGAAACACTCCGCTCTTGACCGCGCGACTATCGTTTGGTATTCCATTAAGGTAACGTTCGGTCAAAAGTCCCTGAGCAAGAGGCGAAAACGCAATTATTCCCTTTCCGAGTTTGCGGGCAGTATCTTTTAGACCGTTGTGTTCGATGGTTCGGTCAAAAATGCTGTAACGGTTTTGGTTGATAATAAAAGGTGTGTTGAGTTGTTGCAGAATAGAAGTTGCGCGGGCAAACGTGGCTCCATCGTAGTTTGAGATTCCTACGTAAAGGGCTTTTCCCGAGCGGACAATCTGATCGAGCGCGAGCATAGTCTCCTCCAACGGTGTTTCGGGGTCCATTCTGTGATGGTAAAAAATGTCAACATACTCTAAGCCAAGACGTTTAAGACTTTGGTCGAGACTGGCAATCAGATATTTTCGACTGCCGAAATGCACATCTCCACCATATTGAAGAAATTGTCGTTAGTGCCGAAATTGTGCCACAAACCAAGCGACACCGCTGGCAGTTTTAATCCGCTTTTTCCCACACGATTGTAAATCATTGAGTTGTAACGTTCGGGCGAAGGAGTGTAATTGTTTTGCATAATAGTAATTTTTGAAATGTTTAGGGGGTAAAGGTAAGGAAAATATTTATTCAATATAAATGGATGCCGATTGAATAATTCAAATGGCGAATGAGGGGATGGAAGGTTAAATGTTTGGATTATTGTAAAAAATGGCGATTTAAATGTTTGGATTTTTGAAAAAATAGCGGTACAAGGTATTGTGGAGCATTATAATCGTACGTTTTATGATGGGCGCTATTTTTAGAGGGGAAAAAAGTACGATTATTTGGAGTAAGTTTACATTCGAATCGAAATTGAGAGTGATTTCTATCCGAAAGTAAACAAATAATACGCTTTTGCAGAATTGGTATCCGATAGTTTTGAAATCAGTTTACAGCGTTGTGCCGTAAATCTCCGCCAATTATTTTTGTGTGAGCCACAAATGCTCGATGGCAAAACTGGTAGAATCACGAGGAATCTTATTGTCGATCTGATAGATGATTGACTTGTAACCTATTGATGATTGACTATTACATCATTTTATAATAGTTTTAGAAAATCATTCAACGAAATTGCATTGACATTTAATCCGCTTGCACGGGCAATCAACATATTGTCGGATGTGAGTAATACGGCTTTGTTCTTGTGTTTTAAAGCTACGGAGAGAATCATACAGTCAGGGTTTTTCTTGTCAAACGATTTTGGCAGAAGATTGATGTCCGCATCTTCCATTTTTGAAAAATTCTTTTTGAATGCCTCGTGAATATTTCGTGCCGCTGAATTGATTTTTTGTTTGTCAATTTCGGGTTTGAGTTTTAGTTTGTCAAGTTCTTCCAACACTTTTGCGGGAATCACAATTTTGTATTTGTTGCAAACTTTACCAATAATATCAGGACAATTAACAAATACGTTAGTATCAATTACTAATACCGCATCGTCGGGTATCGAATTTTTGGTTTTATTGGGTTGAGGCAAATCAATTTTACCTACAACACTGATACTAATATTACCTGACGAAATCTTTTTGGGTTCAAATTCCGCGTACTTATCCTCCTGTGCTTTGAGCAAATACTTGCGCACTTCTTCTGACATATTCTCACCCATAATTCTTTTATCAGCCACAATGATTGTGGCTTGCTTGGCACGTGAGGTGGCGACGTTGAATAGAGATTTGTCCAACGACATTGATATTAAATCATTTGGTATGAAATAAATACAAACATCGCAGGTCGTTCCTTGAATGCGTTCTACCGTATCAATGAGAATATTATTTTTATGACCTATGGTTTCAATACAGATTTTTTGTAACAATCTTACAGTTGCTTTAAACTTGGTTAGAACAGCAATATTGATTCGAGGATGTTTATTCAATAGGTCTGAAACTATCCGGATAGTGAATTGACACGATTCAAAATCAGCCCGAGCCGAATTTGGCATATCTCGTAAAACTACTTTACATCCTCCATTTTTTGGAATAAATGAATTGTTACAATCATTTAAAATATAATCAAAGTCAGCGGTTGATATCAATGAAACAGGATAAAACACGCTTGTCAATTCTGCCGCTTTTGGTAACAATCTGTATGTTTTTGTTAAGATAAATGATTGATAATCGAAATTTTGACACAATGTTTGAAAGCCATCAGCCAACATACCAAAGTCATTTCTCACAAGTTGTTCTTGCCCCAATTTAATAATAGGTTGCATTTGGTTTTGATCGCCAATCCAAATCACCTTTTTGCCCAAACATTTACAAGCGGCTATCATTGCAAAAACAGCCTGACTTGCTTCGTCCATAATCACAAAGTCAAATGGTTGCTCTGCGTAGCAATCTCTTGCCCAACCACTTGAATTATAGAAAGTCGCCAATGTCAGTTTGCCCTTTTCACATGAAATATTTTTACTATCTATCGGTATCAGATTTTTACACAAGTCATACTCATCGGTAGACACATTAGTTTTCATTACCTTTCCTTGTTTAAGGAATGAATCTAAAAACGATTTCTGTGCCAATTCAATTAATGCTCTGTTAGTAAGGGCTGTTACCAAAACACTTTTCCCCATTTCAAGAAGTTTTGATACAAGTTCTGCCATCAAATAAGTTTTACCTGTTCCGGGAGGGCCTTGAAAAATGAATTCGTCTTTTTTCGTCAATTCTTTCAACAAATATTCAATTCTCGAACCATCTGATGTAAAGTTTTGAGGATTCCACAAGGTATTCTTTTGGTCGAAATCAAGAATTTCCTTTGTCGAGGGTTCTTCTTTTGTATTTGATACCACCTGAATTAAGTTACGATAATAATTCATAGGTGGTTCGTGAGGACCAAGAATAACTGCACAATTTTCCAATTTATTAATAGTTAAATATTTGGCAAAATCTAACGAGATACCCGAGAAACCACATATCAATGTATCGTCACCTTTATCTTTACCTTGCCATACACAATGAGCCTCAGAAAACTTGACTTGATGTTTGCGAAGTTGAACCCACGACAAGTTGCCCCATTTTTTAGGCAGTGACATCGTGGTATCTAAAATTACAGCGGTAAAAAATTCATTTTTACGAGGAATGCCCAATCGCTTACTAAATTTCAAAATCATTTGTCCTGATGGCATATTATCCTGATGCCCATTATCGGGGACGTGATTGATTTTTACAAAGCGTGAAACGTATATTTCGTTCTCAGAAACCAATGCCAAAGCGTTTTTTTGTATTGTTTTCAAGTAATCCTCGCTGATTGCTTGAAGTTCAAGGTCTAAAAACCTTTTATGTTGTTCTCTTGTATAATACATATGTATCAAGCGTTAAAATTGAAATAATCTTCATCGGAAAAATCTGTAAGTACTTCACCGTCATCGATAGTTTCTTCCAATCCAAAAGATTCGATTACATCTGATGCTGAATAATTAGGATTTTCAACCACAAAACAAGTTTTTCGACTATATATATATCGATTTGCTAATTTAGCAAATTCCTTACTATCAATAATATCTGCGTCAAAAATCAAATTAACATTCGGATTGTTTTTGAATATCCTGTCAAAAGATAGCGAATGTATTTCACCGTCTTTCCCATAATTGAGCAATAAATTATCGGGTTGAACCATTAGTTCAGCAAAAACACGTGGATGTAAATATAATTTATTAGCACGAGAACTTGTTATTACAACGGTAATAGGTTCGCCTTTGTAAGTAATAATATCCTTCACAATTTGTCCTGATGTTTCAGGTTCCCATTCCGATACATTATAATCTTCATATCTCTCTAAAAATTCCTTGGCAGCAATCCTTGCCTGACGGTTGATGCTTTTTCGTGTTGCTTCATCAAGACTTCCTTTGCCAGAGTCTCTGCCGTGTTCTTCTACTTCACTTGAATTGTCTTTTCCTAATCGCGCAAGTTTTTCCCTTAAATCTTTTAAATCTGATTGGAGTTTATCATAATCGGATTGGGATACCATAAACAGTTTTGTCCAATCGTCTTTTGAAAACGGTATAATTGGATTATCACACACAGCCAATAGTATTTTTTCTATTCCGTTATCAGAATTATTTACATATAACGTTTTGCTGTGCATTGAATATCTTGCATCACCTTCATATTCTGTGAATAAGTGGGTATCTTTAAAAATTCCGCGTTTGGGCATCTGACTGTTCAAACATTTTATAGAGAGTTTGCTTTGAACATATTTTCTATATTTTCCATTATCCCATTCATCGGCACATTGATAATCAGAGGCAGAATACTCGGTAGAGAGATTAATTCGTTTGAACATTTCTTGAAGAATGTCCACCTGATTTTCGTTTGTAAAAGGAGTGGAAAGGGTTGAACACCAATTCAAAAATGCGTTGATTTCGTTGTTAGAAACATCTCCAAGATATATTTTCTCATTATTCAAGAAAGATTTACGAAGTTTGATATCTTCTGATTTATCACTTTTGACCCCCAACGAAATCAAAAAACGTTGTTTGTCTTCATCATCTGCCCAATTACCAATAGACACAGATAATTGTTCTTCGGATAATGTATAACTATCAGAATGAATGAATTTACCAACAATAATTGGTGCTGTTATATATTGCATATAGTGAGAAAGTACATTAATGCTATGTTGATAGCAATAATTCATCACACTTACAAATTCATCATCGGTAAAAGAAAGAGTGTAATGGTAGTTAAACTTATAATTGTAACATATATAAAAAGCAATTTGAGCCTCATTTTTATTGTTCATTTTGGAAATCGTGTTCCATATCTCTAAATTGCTCATTGGGGAGGTGGCCAATAAAGTCTCATATCCATTTATATCTGACAATAATTGCTTAACCGTATTAAGCATTCCTGATGTATCTTGATATTCTGGTAATAATTCGGACAGAGAGAAAACAAAACTTTTGTCAATTATTGAAATAGTAACATCATCGCTTATGGTATAATCAGACAATGGTTGTTCATTTACAATTATTTGTTTTTTTATTGGTATATCGTCAGATAATGCCATTTTTACAACTCTATAATCTACGGAATCTTTCGGTTTAGGCAAATAAATGTTTCCATATTTTTTGATGAAATATTCTTTTGCACCATCCGTACGCTCAACTATATCTAACAATTGCTCTGTTGCGCCATATATATCAATCAAATGCTTGGTAAATGTTGCTGTCCAATGTGCGTCAAATGTTTCATATAAATCGGAAAGAGAAACATCTTTAAAATCAGATAAATGATTTGTTATAACATCAGAAAATACATTCTCGTTACTAATCAAGTATTTGTCAAATTCTTTACAATAATCTTCGTTACTAATAATCCATGGACGAAGCCAAATAGGTGCGCAATCTTTATAGACAGCCATTTGATCAAGCGGCTTGAACTCTCCGTTGAGGTTTCTAAAAAGTGCAATATCTTTGATTTTTGCTTCACCAACACCAACAAATTCTTTTAAAGCAAAAAAGAGAGTTTTTCTTTCTGATATATCCAGTTGAGAAAAATCACATTCTTTGATTAATTTAAACACCTTCTTTTCACTCGATATATCCAAATATTTATATAAATAATGTTTCTCGTTAAATACATTATTAGTACATTGAATACCGATTTTTGTTAGAATTACTTTGATTTCAGCAATTCGATCTGTGGTGACTATATAATCTGTTGATGCTAAGTTAACTTGTGACATAAAGAGTTGTCCAAAGTTAAACAACGGTAAGACAGAACAAAAATCTCGTATCTTTTGATGTCTTATACTGTTATCGTAATTTGTTATCCATTTATAAATCTGTTGTTTATCGTCTTCTGATGCAGTAACAAACCATCCGTTAAAACTTGAACTATGGATTAAAGCATTTATTATAACATCAAAATCATAATGTACAATTTTATCAAAAATTCCTTTAAACAATATTTTGCTGTCAATTTGTTCTGATGGCAAAAATTTGTTGGGATTCATCAGTTGACAAAACAAATCAGGTCCAACTATTTTTGACAAACATGTATTGTCAAGGATTATTTCATCTTGTTTAGCCAGTTCGCCCTTGTGATTCAGAATGAATGCTTCTGATTGAAGTGCGGTTTTATATGCAGTATTGAAATGTTTCGCAAGAAGTTTCGTGTCCGCAGTATTTTCTTCATAATATCCTGATACTAATATATTTAAAGCGTTTTTATCTCCTTTTTCATTCAGAGATGCACACCATTTCACCAAGCACCGTGCTATCTCTTGCATTAAATAAAAATTCCACGGATTGTCACCCAATATACGTTGACGCGGTGGGTCAAGAATAAAATTTGCATTAATGTAGAATGGAAATTTAAAATCTTTCACTAATGTTGGCAAGAAAGCGAACATAGAAATGTCGGAACATTTAATATTCGGCATAAGTTCTCCATTTTCTGTCAAAGAAACAGCGAAAGAAATAGTTGTTCCATTATTAATGGCAATTTTTTTAGGAATGTTTTCTAATTCTTGATTGTGTAAATCCACAAATTTGGCTTCCATAATAGCCCCTGTTTCTTCATTCTGTTCGTCAATTTGAATCCTTATGTCAATACCGTATTTTTTGAAAACTTCATTATTAATGTCAATTGGATAGTCAATGCGCTCAAAATATTCGATTTTGTTAGCACTAAAAGAGTTTTTGAGGATTATTCGATTATTATTAATTGATTTACTTACAGATTTGCCATTAAAATCGATTCGCTTTGTATTGCGTAGAAATAACATAAATTTGGGATTATCTATAATTTGATCAATGGCCTTTTGATAACCGTTATCACCCAATATTTTATTTTCACCTAATTTCAATGCAATGGCTACGTTAGATTGAGTAAAATTATATCCCAACTCTTCGGGATAATTATCAATCCAAATCGGCTCCAATTGCCAAGGAATAGAATGAATACCGTCAAATACTTTTTTATAATCTAAATACAAACTGAGAAATCGTTTTCGAGATTCTTCGTTCATAATCATTGGATTATTCTCCAAATAAAACTTATCAAAATCTTTAAAGATGGGTTCTGATTTATCAAATTTAAATTGATAACCTCCGGTTTTGATAAAGACTTGTTCCGAATCTGTAAAAACAGATTTAAAACCGATACCTTTATAACCAGTTTTGTTTTCATTCGCTTTTTTCGTTCCATTAGCGGCTGTTGTTATAGAAACAAAATCGTCTTTATCGAAACTAAATCCATTATGCCGCAATAATAAATAATTATCCTTGGTATCGACGTTTATCACAACTCCATTTTGTGACGCAGCATCATCCGCATTCTGAACAAGTTCAAAAAACATTCTCTCCTTAGAAGAATACATATTTTTCCCTATTTCTTCCAACAATTTCGCATCTCTTTGGTTTGAAGAAGGATTGGTGGTATTCCTTTGAAAAGCAAGATGAACATCATTCTTAAATGGATTGTTGGTTTCTTCGATATTGGTAGCATAAAATTGAAACAATTGATTTCGTTCCAACCGTTTTTCTTTGTTAGAGAGTTGAAGTTTTATTTTGTAAAAAAGATTTTCTTCAACACCGAAATTTGCATTTAAGACCAAAGCACGGAGATTGTATCCATAAATGGGATCTACTAAGAGTTTGCCCTTTTGTGGTTCATAACACGAATATAAATTGTCAATAAACATAAAGTTCCCGTATAGTTTTGCTTGACCTATAAACGTATTAGATTGATGTCCAATAAATTTCAACAATTCTTCTAACGACAAATCGTAAAGATTTTCATCGTATGGTTTTTCTTTCAACAATTTTGTGCTAAAAAATAATTTGCCTTTTTCGTGATTTACATATACAACACTTATAACCTCATTCTCAAATATAGACGAGTTCAAATGATCAATACCATTCCAATTAAGATTTTCTTTTGTAATAATACCAAAAACATTACCAACCCTTATATTAACTTGATAATCATATATTTTAATAACTTCGGCTTCAAAAATAGTACCGGGTTTATACGTTGATACAAATGAATCAATTTGCTTTTTCTTTCGTTGCTTTTCTTCAATTTCATTTCTTTTACGTATCTTATCTAGTTGTGGGCGAATTGCCTCTATATCTGAAAGTAAAAATCCCTTTTCACTAATGGTATGAATATATACTGATATTGTATCGTTTCGAGATATTTTAAAATTACCGTCTTTATCACAAAATGTTGTTGCCAACTTTTTAGACAAAAAGCCAAAATTATCACTATTATCCCAAAAAGTACAAAAACATCCGTTATCTTGGATTTTATTTATTTTAACTTGAATTTTATCTCCGACTTTGTAGTTCATAGTTCTATAATTATTGTTTAACATTTCCCCTTAGTGCCGTTCTCCTCCGAAAGGTTACACCACACATCTGATAAATTACCCAAATATACAAAACTTTTCCCTACATCATCACACAAATCCTCCATTTTTTTCGTTGCCCTTGGAACAGTCATATAAACTCACAATACTCTGTACGAATCAGGCTACGACAAAAGCCAAAGTTTTCACCCCTAAAAATCACCACTTATTCCAATTTTTCTCCCTCCAAAATTACCACTTATGCCAAATTATCTCCCATAAAAATCACCACTTATTCTGAAAAATCTAACCAAGTATAATCATAAAGGCAAGGGTCGAACGAATGGATAACTTTGTCTGTGGAATCTAGTATTTCAACATAATCGTGATTTTTTACAAAATTAACTATTTTATTATCAGATAGATATTTGGTTAAAAGATTATGCAAGTTAATTCCGCCTAAATAGTAAAACCCGACAACAGGTTTTGCTTTTGCGTTAATTTTGTTTTGCTTAAATGCATAATTACATATAGTCGCAGCGTATTGTGCATATCCAACGCAGTTGGCTTTGCTATTATCTATATCGTTTTTCATACTATAAGATAAGTCTTTGGCTGTTTTTTTTTTGGCTAATTCTAAAATGGTTTCCAAATCAACATTATAAAAATCATCACATTGGTCTAAATCTTTAATGTTGCAGTGAGTAATAGGTCTATCCCAAGCCTTTTTTAGATGTATTTGACTTTTGAGATAGATACTACTAACTATCAATAAGATTATTATGGCTAATGCGATGCTTATTTTGCGCTTCATTTAAAGTTTTTTAATCTCTTAAAAATAAATTTGTCTTCAATTTATAGTTGTCAGGCATATCGCTGGTACTTCCAAGAGACGGAGCAATACCCCTGAGAGTAAAATAATCGAATCCTGGATTTGTCTTAGCTCTATCCAAATACATTTTATTATCTCTATCTGCGATACGATTACCAACATTAAAATCATAAACATCGTGAAGGCGACCATTTTCACCACTTGTTTGACCTATGGATGTTTGTACTACTTTATCAGGTGATGTTAAATATGAAAAAATAGAACCCTGACCACCATAACGCCCTGATACACGGCGTATATCAGCATTAGTAATACTATTTTTCGTTCCTGCCATATCTTTGATGACATTCATTTCTTCTTCCGAATAGTTTCCGTTGTTATTTGATAACGGTTCAATAGTTACATATCTTTGAAGAAGTGAAGGGTTTTTTAGTATAAAACTCATAGTTATCATCAAAATTGGATTCATTACCATTTACATAATCCCATACGGTTTTTGCTGATGCAGAAACAGCCGCACCTGCCTTATATTTAGTCGCATTAGGAACATCGCGAATGAAATTTGTGGCATTAGTTGGTGCACCTAGTTTATCCAATCCCCATAACATTGCGTCAAATAAAGCCGCACCTGGTGATTTTAGAAAATTATTACCAAATCGATTCCAATTGTCTGACGTTTGATCATTTTGGAGAATTTTATCTTGTTCTTCGGGTAATAATTGTTCCCAAATACTTTTATAAAATTGATGATCATTAATATAAAAATATTCTCTCCATTTTTCATACTGAGGACAAAATAAAAGTTTAGGATTATTTGAAACTTTTTCTTTAACAAATTGTATCTGATCCAATGGTGGATCTACCAATCTATCTCTTTTAACCTTTTGGTTAATACCAACTTCCAAATTGAAGTGGTCGAAATTTTTATTAAACATATTATTAAAAATTTATTACTGCAAAGATATAAATATTTCTATGAAAATTCAAAATATTTTCATAAAATTGTTTAATTTTTTTGAAAGAATTTTTCAAAATATTTTGATTATATCCTTGAAATAATTCTATCGCATATTTTGGGGTTATTTGAGTTTAAACGATTCGATTATTGTTTCAATCAATTTTTCATTTAAGTATATATCTATGTCGCTACCGTTGAATCGTATATTATAATACGTTTTTCCTTTTTTTAATGCGTAAGATATTTGTTTATTGGTCAAATTGCCAAGAGAGAAGGTTAAAACAGTTTTGGAACAATCAACATTACAGAGTTTTATTTTGTCGTTACTTACGATGGTGGCATTAAATTGCGATTTCATTTCTTTATTGCCATCTTCTACAATCCGCTGTAAAGATTTGTCTATGTTGATATGAAATACGCTGTACGCCATACCTACTTCTTGTCCGAAAATAACATCTATATTGTCATTTGGATGTTCTTTGCAAATCCAATCTTCGGGATAAGATATGGTGTAAAGAGTGGAACTATATGTTATAAGGCTTGGAGATGTTGTAGATGAAGTGGTATTTGAAACATCTTCCGTCGAATAATTATAATCGTAAGTGTTAGTGTTGTAAGACGAATAGTACGGTGAAGATTGTTGACTTGATTGTTTGTGTCGTTGAATATCTCGTTTTATATCATCATATAATGCAATAAATGTAACAATAATGGTACTACCTATACAGAATAATAATATAGGTATATTTACTCCGTTGTTGTTTTGCTTAGTTGATTGTGCGTGTTTAGTCTGAGCATCTGATGCCCAATTAGCGGTGGATGCGGGTTCGGTTTTTGTCGGATTTTGCTTTTCTTTTAAACAATCTATTAATGGTTTGGCTTTCGCTTTTATACTAAAAAACTTTGTGCAATTGATATATGGGTCTAATAATCTTGAATATAATTCGTTGGCTAACTCAATTTTTTGTGGGTAATATGGTCGCATAAAGTTCTTGGGATTGAGTTGGTCTTTTAGATTATTATAATCTGTTTCGTCTAAAAAATTCAATCCCAAAACCGCTTCGGCTTTAATCACCAAATTATGGAGATTTTGATCCCCAGTTTGGAATATTTCTGTGTAAATGGCATTGGCGTTGGCAACTTTCACTTTATCATAGTTGTCCATAAAGTTTTCGGGGTGACAAAGTCGTTTTAATCGCTCTCTGTAATTTTCTTTGTCATATGCAGCACTTATTAAGCGCGGTAGTGTTTGTGATTCATTGACATTTTGTGATGGTAACTCAGATTTGGAAGGTTGCTCTGAAATATAATTTTGCATAGGTGTTTGAGGTATTTGTTTGGGTTTATTGTAATTATTAGTAGTGTTACTGCTGTATTTGGTTGGCTGTTTGTTGATTACCGCTACTGCACCAACAGCCGCGCCTATAACCAAAACACTTATTCCACCGATAGCACCTCCGTTGCGACTTTTTCTTGAATTTAGGGCAACTATTATTATCGACATAATCGTGAGGATAATAATACTGAGGACTATTTTTGCTGTTTTTGTCATAATGGTTCAATTTTTATTTTATCGGTTCACCGTTTTTATATTGTGTAGTTTGATATATTGTGCCGGTATTGTCGCCTTTTATGGTGTGTTGGGTTATTAATGATTGTGATATTGTGTATGTTACGGTTACGGGTTCGTTAATTCCGTCTATATTGCGGTGTTCGGTATGTAGTCCCGAAAATGGTTTGCCGTCCAAAGTGTAAAACCGCGATGGTTCTGATAAATTGGAGTAATCCAATACCTCGTAACAATTGTCTTCGTGGAAATACTGGCGACATTGCCCAACATATTTACTGTTTGCTTCGGCTCCTTCCATCTGTATTTTGCCATCGATGTTGTAATATTTAAACGAGCCGTCTTTTTGTCCATTTTTGTAGTTGACCTCTGAGTGTAGAGCGTCTACTCTAAGCCCATTGTGGTAAAAAGAAGTCCAGAGACCATCGCGCAAACCGTTTTTGCAAAATCCGGTTTCGCATACTTTGTCGTTGGGGAAATATGAGGTATGTTTGCCTGTATATGGTTTGTTGTCAAGTGTATAGTAACGGAGTTCGTCGGTATCAAAGTTGTCAGATACATAGTAGCCTTCGTCGAAGAAATATTCTCTCCAAAGTCCAGTCTGTTCGCCATATCGGTATTGACCGATGTAAATGTTTCTACCTTCTCTGTCGGTATTCACCATTTTGCCGTGCGGAATGATGTAGTCTTGCGGCAAACGGTAGAGATAAAAGACGTGTGTTAAAACCTCAGGCATAAATAAGTAAAGGTAGTCGGTAGAACTTGTGGCAGTTTTATTGTGAATATAATATTCAAGATAATGTTCTGTTACATTGGCTGAGAACGCAGAGTCGTATATTTGAGTAAGTTTAAACTCTTCTCTTACAGTGCCATCGTTGTAGTAAGTGGTTTCGCTTTGTAAATATCCGTTTTCAAACATATCCACTTTGTGGATCTTATCAGATTCTAACTGATACATAAATTGTTTCCCTTGAAGGATTCCATTTTGATAATTTAAAACGTAAGTTTTGTAACCTTCTTCACTATAATGATAATCTTCGCCATCAATTTTGTCGTTTTTCTTTGTCCATTTTTCGCGAAGTTTACCGCTTTCGTAGTAGTTTTTTTGTTCACCTTCTTCAATGAAGTTGATAGTGCCATCGACAGTTTCGATTCTTGAATAGAAGCCTTCGCCTTGCAATTTTCCGTTTATGTAGTAGTCCTGATATGGTTTTAGACCTTTTGATTTATCTTTTGCGTTGTAAAGACGGTAGTACGCTGCATTAGAAGCATTTTGGATAATGTTCCAATCTTTGTCGAAATATACTTTGTCGGCTAATTTCTGCGCCGAGCAAGGTTCAATAGCCAATAAAACTATGGTAATGATAATTAATTTGGTGAGTTTCATAACTGAGTTATTTTTGATGTTAGTATTATTAGAGTAATTATTTGTTAGTAAATATACGACCAATATCGCTCCACGTATTCAAATTTACGTATCAAGATTTTAGACGATATGCTACAAAATTTAAGACGTATTGTCTAATTCTATTGAACAGTTTTTTCCCATTTTTGCACTGTATCACCTTTGCAGCCTCGAAGGATTTGTTTTACCATATACCAAACGAAAAGCGCAGACTGCATATACTTTATATCTACCAATGGAGGTTGTGAGAAGTACCCTAGTGTAAAGATATATTTATAGCCGTCCGCGCCTATACGATAGGCGAAGACGCTATGCAATCTCTTACACCATCAGAAGGTTCTCACATTTCCATTGGTAAGAAAAGCATAACGCTTTCGTTGTTAATATTTTATGTCGGACAACGGGTATGTAGAGCCGAATATCCGATAGCAAATAAAAGGTTTTTTAAGGTACATTGTATGCGTTATTGAGGATTTTTTTATATTGGTTGCATATTTTTTAATTTGTCAAACTAATCTGAATACAACAAAAAGCGGTGTACGAAATCACTTCGCACACCGCTTTTGATATGAATTATGGAAACAATTAAATCTATTTAACTTCCCAGATGTCGTTGGTTTCGAGGAGTTCGGCAAAGTTGTGATATTTCTTTGCTGATTTTACTTCTTCGATTTGGGCGTTGACAGCGTCGTCGTAGGTGGGGGCTTCAACGTCGCGGATTACACCGAGGGCAATCGGAAAAACAGGTCCTTCCATCAAAGCGAGTTTTAGTTGGAGAGTGTTATCCTCACAGTGAGCATCGTGAACGAGGATGTCCTTTTCGGTGATGCCGTTTTCGCCAAGTTTTACCACCTTGATACCGAAGCCTTCTTGCATAAGTCCGAACTCGTTGTTTTCGCCAAAGAGCATCGGTTTGCCGTGTTGGAGGTAGATGGCGTTTTTGGCGCGTCCTTCCTTGTTGTAAACCGAGTCGTGAGTGCCGTTGTTGAAGATTACGCAGTTTTGGAGAATTTCGCAAACGGCTGCTCCCTTGTGTGCGTGAGCGGCTTTGAGAATGTCTACTGTGCCGGTGGGGTCGGTGGCAACGGAGCGGGCAAAGAAATGTCCACGTGCGCCAAAGCAAAGTTCTGCCGGACGGAATGGATCCTCAACTGTGCCGTAAGGGCTTGATTTACTTACAAATCCACGGGGCGAGGTGGGAGAGTACTGACCTTTGGTAAGACCATAGATACGGTTGTTGAGCAGTATCATTTTGAGGTCGATATTGCGGCGGTTGGCGTGGATAAAGTGGTTGCCGCCGATAGCGAGACCGTCGCCGTCGCCCGAAACCTGCCATACAGATAGTTTTGGATTAGACACCTTGCAACCTGTGGCAATTGCGGCAGCGCGTCCGTGGATGGTGTTCATACCGTAAGTGGCCATATAGTGGGGCAGACGGCTCGAACATCCGATACCTGAAATTACTGCTGTGTTTTCGGGAGCAACGCCAATTTCGGCCATTGCTTTTTGCAAAGAGGCGAGGAAAAAGTGGTCGCCGCAGCCGGGACACCATCTCGGTTGTCCTTTTTTGAAATCTGCTTGTGTATATTCGCTCATTTTAATTTTCGCTTTTAAAGGTTAATTATTTGTTGTACACTTGGTTGAAGTTTTCTACAAGTTCGCTCACTACAAAGGGCTGACCCTTTACTTCGTTGAATTGGAAGGGAACGAAATTGTCGATTTTCATACGCAGATATCCGGCAAACTGTCCGAGGTTCTGCTCTGCTACAACTACTTTCTTGAATTTTTTCAACACCTCGGCTGTGTTTTTGGGCAGCGGGTTGATGTATTTAAACTGTGCGAGCGCAACTTTTTTGCCTTGTGCACGCATCTCGTCCATTGCGGCGTGGAGGTGTCCGTAAGTGCTTCCGAATCCAACAATTAGGAGTTCGGCATCTTGGTCGCCCTCAACTTGAAGGTCGGGAACTTGGATGTTGGCAATTTTTTGAGCACGCAGACGGCACATAAGGTCGTGGTTCTCAGGATTGGTGCTGATTGCGCCGGTTTTGTTATCCTTTTCGAGACCGCCGAGAATATGTGTGAAACCCTCGCGACCCGGTACTGCCCAGTATCTTACGCCGTTTTCGTTGCGCAAATAGGGAGTCCATTTGCCTTTGAGTTCTTCGGGCACGTAAGGAATCTTTATTTCGGGATAATCCTTTAAATCAGGAAGTTTGAAAGCCGCGCTACCATTAGCCACGTATGCGTCGGTGAGGAGCACAACGGGAGTCATATATTCGAGAGCGATTTTTGCGGCGTCGAATGCTGCGTCGAAACAGTCGGTGGGAGAGGTGGCAGCCAAAACGGGCATAGGAGTTTCGCCGTTACGTCCGTAGAGTGCCTGCAAAAGGTCGGTCTGCTCTGATTTGGTGGGCAATCCTGTGGCAGGACCACCACGCTGAACGTCTAATACCACCAACGGAAGTTCCAAGATCACAGCCAAGTTCATAGCCTCTGATTTTAAGCAAATTCCGGGACCTGATGTAGATGTGCAGCCCAAAGCACCAGCAAACGAAGCACCAATTGCCGAAGCACATCCAGCGATTTCGTCTTCGCACTGTACTGTGGTAACACCCAACGACTTATGTTTAGACAGTTCGTGAAGAACGTCGGTGGCGGGGGTGATAGGATACGAACCGAGATAAAGGCGCAAACCTGCTTTTTCGGCAGCGGCTATAAGTCCGTAAGCGGTTGCTTTATTGCCAGTTATGTCCATATAGCGACCTTTAACTTTTTCCTTAGATTCAATGCGGTAAACATTTGCTACCGACGAGTGAGTGTTGTGACCGTAGTCGTAACCTGCCTGAATCACCTTTATATTAGCCTCAGCCACGCCGGGTTTCTTGGCGAATTTTTCTTTGAGGAAATTGAAAGCGATATTTAAATCACGGTCGAAAAGGTAGCATACCAATCCGAGGGCGAACATATTGCGGCATTTGAGGATGCTCTTGTTGTCCATTCCCGAATCTTTGAGGCAATCCTTAACCATAGAGGAGAGGGGACAAGCGATCACTCTGTCGGGGTCGATATTCATTTCGGCTATCGGGTCTTCGGTAGCGAACTGCGCCTTTTCGAGGTCGGCCTTTTTAAAACAGTCGGTATCGATGATGATAGCGGCACCCGGTTTTGCATATTTATACTGAGTTTTGAGTGCGGCGGCGTTCATAGCCACAAGCACATCGCACTTGTCGCCGGGAGTGTAAACTTTGCCTGCACCTATATGTACCTGAAAACCAGAAACTCCCGTAAGCGAACCCTGAGGAGCGCGAATGTCGGCGGGATAATCGGGAAAGGTGCTGATGCTGTTGCCTACTGTGGCAGAAATGGTGGAGAAAATGTTTCCGGCCAACTGCATTCCGTCGCCGGAATCGCCCGAAAACCTTACAGCCACACTGTCTAAGTTTTTAATTTCTAAATTGTTTGCCATAACTTCTATAAAAAATACAATCTAATGTTTTTGGTTGTTTGTCAAATAATTTTTCTGCCGCAAAGGAACACATTTTATTTTAAAACAATGTTAAATATACAATTTTTTTTGAATATTTATTCAATTTACGAGAAATACGTAAAAATGTCCGACAAATGTTTGCACCTTATAAATATATATTATAACTTTGCGTTTCAATTTTAACTTTTAATACATAACACAAATGAAAAAAACATTTTATCTCTGTGCTGCGGCACTTGCTATGGCAACAATGAGTTGCGGTGGCGTACAAACCAACAATCAAAACAACTAGGGCGAAAATCAAGACCAACAGACCCAAAAAGCCGATGAATTTGGCAACGAAGAATCTTATCCATGGGTATTCCCCGAAGGTCAGAAAAACGGCGAACTCAAAGAAGGTGAGACAGTTCTCTCAATTCATTCGTTCTATCCTAACAAAATCAAGAAATCAGACGACCCTGCCAACGAAACCTACATCTACTACAACGGCACTCTTAAATCTGTTGGCGAGAAAAAATCAATGGTAGGCGATGTGGAAATGCCTAACTCGCTCATTATCCCCATTCCCGAAGGTCAAACAGCAAAAAAAGGCGACATCGTGCTTACTTGGTGGCAGAGCGGCTCTGGTATGCAACGCGCAATCGTTACCGACGACTCTAACCCCAACCAACCCAAAGTTTGCTACTTGGATATGGATTGGACCGAAGATGGTAAAGGTATTGCCAACAGACACGCCAACGAACAACTCAAACCCAACTCGTTTGTAGTGCTCAAAGACGGCGAACTTACTCCCGGTCAGCCTATCTATATCGATGGCGACTACACAAAACTCATCCTTTTAAGTGCACACGAAATATACACACTTTGCAAAGGCTTTGCCGGCAAAATCGGTTCATATTACAGCCAATACGTTAAATTGGTTCCCCTTCATCAAAACCTCCAACCCGGCGACAAAATCCGCGCTGACTTTGTAGGTACTTACAACGATGGCTACACCGTAGAAAAAGTTGACGAAACCATCGGTCGCGTATGGGCAAAAGACTCATTTGGCAAAACCAAGATTTTCAGCATCTTAGACGTTCTTAAAGAGTAATACTAATACTTACATAATAAAAAAACGTCGGGGTGAGTTTCACTCCGACGTTTTTTTGTATAAATATTCAAAATTTGTATGATTGTTCTGTATGTAGAACAAAATATGGAGATTTTGTTTTGTATGTAGAACAAAATTTATAACTTTGCGTTCTATATGTAGAACACTAAACGCGAAATCATGGATAAGGAACTATTAAAAACCATTATTACCGATCAACACGAGATTATTAGAAACGCCGAAATTGTTGACCGTGAATATATTTTTGAGCCAAACGCCAACTATGTGCTTACCGGTTTGCGACGTGCAGGCAAATCTACACTACTTTATAGGGTAGCACGTAATTTGGTAGAATCAGGAATTTCTTGGGACAGAATAATTTATATCAACTTTGAGGATGAGCGTTTATCAGAATTTAAACTAACCGACTTCAACGATATTGTTTCGGTGCAAGCCGAACTATCCGACGATAAAGGATTCTTTTTCTTCGATGAAATTCAAATTATCAACGGTTGGGAAAAATTTGCTCGTCGCCTTGCCGATGCCAAAGAACGTGTCTATATTACAGGCAGTAACGCTAAAATGCTTAGTAGAGAAATTGAAACTACTCTTGGCGGTAGATTCTTTACCAAGTACATTATGCCTTACAATTTTAGGGAATATCTTAATGCCTACAATGTTGATTTTTCATCAAGTGCTATTCGCTCCACAAAACTCTCGGCAAAGATTGTAAACAATTTTGAAACATATTTTACATACGGAGGTTTCCCCGAATTACCCCTTTATAATGCAAAACGCGAATATGCCGCAGGAGTTTTTCAAAAGGTACTTTTGGGCGACATTGCTCTGCGAAACAACATTAGAAACGAACAAGCAATCCGTATCCTTATCAAAAAAATTGCCGAATCGGTGATGGCTGAAACTTCCTATACAAAACTTTTCAACATTCTCAAAACCATTGGGTTATCTATTGGCAAAGAGAGCATTATCAATTATATTTCATACGCCGAAGACGCATATTTGATATTTAGAATTAGGAATTATTTTGCCAAATTTGCCGAAACCGAAAGCACTCCTAAATATTATTTTTCTGACAATGGAATCCTCAATCTGTTTCTGAGCGATAAGCGTACACGACTTTTGGAAAACATTGTTGCAATAAATTTATATAGGCGTTATTCCGAAGGAGTCTACTATTTAAAATCTGCTAAAACGGGCATCGACATTGATTTTTACATACCCGAAACACAAACTGTCTATCAAGTGTCATACTCGTTGACCGATTTTTCCACCCGCGAACGCGAATTATCAGCATTTGTTACACTTAAAAAGCATTTTTCTGATGTAAAGCGTTATGTATTAATAACCTACAATGAAGAAAACAAAGTGGATGATGTGGAGATTGTACCGATGTGGAAGTTTTTGATAGAGGGGTAGGGGATGCCTACCTCCATCTATTCAAAAACATTGTCTATTCTATAAATATTGTTTAATCGATTGATTTTTAAAAATCATCATCAAAAGACGATGAATCTGATGAATAATCATCGTAACTATGATTGTTGCCACTTGATTGATTATGGTAATCGTCTTCTTTTGACTGTGTAAAATTGTTGTACACTTCTTTTACTTTCCCTTTTGCATAGTCTTTGATTTCATCTTTGACTATACCTTTAAATTCATTGAAGATTTCTTTGCCAAAATTAAACTCCTCAGTATTTGATTGTTGATAATAGTTCTGTTGGTAATTGTTTTGTTGATAGGTAATGCCTCCGTAAAAACCTGCTCTCGCAACTTTTGGAGATATTCGAGAGTATCCTTTTTTATGGCTTACTTGAATAGGAATATACGACCGTTTAGGTTTTGTAAAACTAACATAACCACCACTTTTAACCTCACTTTCGTATTGTTCAAAAGTGAATAATCTTTGTTCTTTTATGAATAAAGATTCCCAAAAACCAAATTCTTTGTCAATGGCTTGTTTGTCAGTTTCATTAAGACTCTTATAATAAGGTATTTGAATACTGTTTGAAGGTTGTAACAAATGAATAGTATCCTCATGAAAGTCCATAGTACAAATAGGACAGTTTGTATCAGCCATAAAATTACTAAATTTTATTCTATTATCTTCTGCTTCACACATTTTAGACATTATATATATTTCCGGAGATTCAAATAATTCGTGTTTACTAAAATTGAATATTACCAAAAATATGATAATGCCAATGCATACCAAAAAATGTATTGGAAGTAAAATAGACAGTAATATGGCAATTAATGATATTGAATTGATAATCTTAAAGTTTATTACTTTCTTTTTATACCCAGTTAGTTTGTCTTCAAGATATTTAAAAGCACATGGTGTAAATACCTTATCTTTGATATCATCTAAATGAAATACATTTTTGTATTTGAATACAATGAATGTAAAATATGCAATAGTCAATGGAATTGTCAAAATTAACCATAAGCTTTTATCACAGAAGAGCATTAATATATTTAACACTAACACTAAAATGAACGAATAATTCCAGGGCGTTGGCTCTTTTATTGTATTATTGTTCAGTAATTCAATAAGTTTAGGTTTTGATGACTCTTTGATTTTTTGTACTTCCACTGCTATGGTATTTTTCATTTTGTCACAATACGCCGACAATGCACCCTTTTTTGCTAATCCGTTTACCATCTTTTCGTATTCGGCATCAGAGATTCTGTTTTTAAGTTCTAAATCTTCTTGGAAACATAGCAATTCAATTTCTGCCTGAGTAACGCCTTGTTCGGCTGCTGCTTTGTAAAATTTGATTGCAACATCAATATTTTTGAGTACTCCTTTGCCTTCCGAATAACATTTGCCTAAATAATATTTAGATTCAGCATCATTCTGATGAGATGCTTTTTGAAACCAATCAATAGCGGCTTTGTAATTTTCAACGCTTTCATAATCAGATGATTCTGCACGATTATAAAAATATAAACCCATACAATATTGAGCATCGGCATATCCTTGTGTTGCCGATTTTGTGTACCATTCAATGGCGATAGAAAGGTCTTGATCTACACCCTTACCATGTTCGTAAGCCTTACCTACTTCGCATTGAGCGATTGGATTACCTTTGGTCGCAGCTTTATAAAAATAGTTCAGTGATTTTGAATGGTCTTCGGCAACACCTATACCACAATAATACATATAGCCAAGCATTAATTGTGCTTGTTCTATATCTTGCTCTGCCGCTGATTCATATAATTTTGCAGCATATTCGTAGTTGGGGTTAATACCTTTGCCATCATATACGAGATTCGCTAATTCTAATTGCGCTAAAATGTGACCTTGGTCTGCCGCTTTTTGAAACCAATTTATGGCATCCCTATATAAATTGTTATCGCCCTTATCTGCGGCATCTGTATATAATAATCCCAATTGATACTGTGCCTCTGCAAATCCAGCGTTGGCGGCATTCGCTTTATAGTTCAAAGATTTATCAAAATCTTGTTGTACACCTTCTCCTAATTCGTAACATTCGCCAAGAAATAACATTGCTTGGGCATCTCCATTGTCTGCTGCCTTTTCAAACCATTCAACTGCTTCTACGTAATCTTGTAAAACTCCATTTCCATAATAATAACAAACTCCAAGTGTACATTGCGCTGTTGGATAGTTTTGATTTGCAGCCTTTGAACACCATTCTACTGCTTTAACAATATCTTTTTCTACACCTATTCCATCAGCATAACAATCTGCAATAGAATATTGTGCAGGAGCAAAACCAAGTTCTGCTGATCTTAAAAATTATTGTACAGCGGTGTCATAGTTTTGCTTTGCACCATTGCCATAATAATAGCATCTCCCAAGATTGTAGATTGCAAATGGTTCATTCTCTTTTGCTGCTTCTTCATATAATTGAAAGGCTTTTGCGTAGTTACCTGCATTTTCGAACGCATACCTTTCTCGTTTTTGTTTTCTGCATTGCTTTGGTTGTCCATACTTACTCTATTTAGTGTTAATCAAATACATCTTTAACAATTCTAAAACAATTCGGAAGGGGTATAAAACAGAACAGCGCGTCTGTTTAGTTCGTTGTACTTTTAACGGAGGCCGTAGGAAGCCTTAACAAGAAAATACAACTATAAACAGACCACGCCTATAAGGTATGGTCGGTCGCTGTGCTTGTTCTCCCTTGTTACGAAAATTTCCTACGTTTCCGTTAGGAGAAACAGCACAACTTCCGAATAATCTTTCAATTATTCACGGCTGAGTATTTTTCTCAACCGACTTTTATTTATACGTAAAGATAGGGATTTTGTAGTTAAAAATCAAGAATTTTTGGTAGTTTTATCAAAAATATATTCAAATTGCTAATTGTCAATTAGTAATAAGCAATAATAAATCAGTATACGATTTGTATCACCTTAATTATTTTATGTCATTATCAACAATCAACATTAGTGCATATTTTCAGAAACAAAAGCGGCAGGGGGGGAGGATGAAAAATTGTGGTTTCTGTTTTTTGGAAAAAAAACATAGAAATATTGCCTTACAAGGATTTTTTATCCGAACTGTGGCAAGGAAAGATATATTAATTTCGCATTTAAGCAAAAAATTCCCCTCCTCTTATTATGTCTTCAAAAAATATTATAATTTTGTACCACTATTTTCAAATATCTGCGTTATGAAAATTACAAAAATTCTAATTGAAAACTTAATTAAACTTTCGAAGGGGAGGCCGGTGTCGTTTTCTATGTCAAAAAATGAGGTTTTTGGCGAATTGTTGGCTGAGGGTGTGGTGAAACACGTTAAACGTGGTTGCCATAATTCTCTCTATGCCGTTAACCCTGAGACTTTTAGCGACTATATTGCCAAGCGTTACGACAAACTCGAAAACCTTGAAAATCTTTTAAGATATTTCGACGATGTAAACTCTAAAAGCCAATCGCTACTTGCTTGGAAACCACAGACTACCGGCGATGACGCTCGTATCTATTTCGCTTCCGACAAAACTATCAAAACGCAGATTTCAGCAAGAGGATACCTTGTTCAACCCTGCAACGGAGTGGAAACAAGCATTTTAGCCGGTTGCGATGTTATTATCGACCCTGATGTTACCATAGTGGGAATCATCAGCAAAGATGTATTCGACAATATATCAAAGTTTTACAGTTTTTTTGGCAGCGAACCACACCTTTATATATATAGCGCAGATTTTGGCAATGTGGCGGCTGTTGTAAGGGCTAACCAAAACCGTTACATTCATTTCGGAAATCTCGACTTTGAAGAGATTGAACGCTACGAATCAATGATATACAACGAGATAGGGGAGAGGGCAGAGTTCTTTTTCCCCGAAAATATGCGCGAATTTATCAAGAAAGGTAATATCAAGGAGTTTAAAGACCAATATCGCCGTTTCCGCAATGCTAAACTTAAAGATTCGAGACTCAAACCTTTACGCGAAATGCTTATTCAGCACCAAAGGGCATTTAACATTAAAGGCTATTTGTCACTTTGATGTTTCGCAATTCGTTGTCGGATAGCATTTTAATAAAATCATTGTAGGTAGTGACAACTTTTTCGCCATCGTTGGATTTGCGCTTGGGTTGCTGAAAAATACGGTACATTTGGTCAAAAACTGTTACGCGAAGCCGCGACAGCAACGATTTTTCTATCCAATATCCACAATTGCAGTTAATGATTTTTGAATTTAACTCTTTGAGGCGCAGATACATAGAAAGTCCGTCGCCTGTATAGTGCCAAATATCCGAAAAAATATAGTCGAATGTTCCGCTGTCGGGCTCAATGCGGCTTGCAAATTGGTATGCATCGTCAGTGATTATTTCTATTTTTGAGCGGTTGGGAAACTGCGGAAGTATCTCTTTTTCAAATATTTCGATAAGTGTAGAATCCTTTTCTACAATTGTAACTTTTGATACAGTTTTTTTCTGCGAAATCATAAATGCGTAGTATCCAAGACCAAGTCCGTAAACTAACACTCTGCCGCGTGCGTTCTCGATATGAGTGCGCATTGTTTCTATCTCGTTGGGTTTTAGCGACATCCATTCTCGCCCGTCTTGCATTATCACAGGATAGGAAAACTCTTCCTTAAAGAAGCCAATCTGCGGAAACTCTTTAAAATCTGAGGTTTGCACAGGTTCGCTGAATATAAACGCCTCGCAAGGTTGGTATGTGGCTGTTGAAAACTGCCATTCTCCTATGGTTTTATTAGGGAACTTAATGGTTTTCAGATACATATCATCGGTATAATCATCAGGGTTGAGACAATGCACCGAGGGTACAAAATAGTCGGCAAAAATCTCTTTATGTAGTTGGTTTTCAGAGGTATCTAATCCGCACGCCGAAGCAAGGAGCATTGCAAACGCCATTTCGGGAGACATACCGTATTCTTCGGTAAACTCATTGAGCATTGCGGGGGTTACAAACTGCGGCGTGTCGTTTAAAAACTGCGCCATAAGTTGCCACACATCACAGTTGTTTTGCATTGTAATGTACAGTTGCTCAATGCGTTTTGCGTCAAAATCCTCTAAATTTATTACCATATCAAATTACATTAAAATGTTTGAGTGCATTGTACACACCGTTGTCGTCTACCGTATCTGTAACATAATCAGCCCCTTGCTTAACATTTTCGTCGGCATTGCCCATAGCCACACCCACGCCAGCGCGACGGATAATAGGAATATCATTGCCGCCATCGCCAAAAGCCATTGTTTCACTGATGTTTAAGCCAAGATATTCTGCCATTGACACCATGCCCTGACCCTTGTCGGCGTATTTTGAGGTGAGGTCGGTGAACTCAGGATTCCAACGGTTGCTCATACAGCCCGGTATCTTTGGAAGGATGTTTTTTTCGTAATCGCTGCCAAAAAACGGGGTCAACTGCATAATGCGCTGCTGCAACACGAAATCAAGTGTTTTGCCGTTGTGTATATTGTTGATTTTCAGTTCTTCATCAAAAATTCTATCCACCACAGGCTCGATATTAACCACAGCAAAATCGCGTTCGCCCATAATTATGTATGGATAGTTGTTTTGTTTTGCGTCGTTGATCAGAGTTTGCACATCTTCGGGCGGAACAGGGTTGCAACTCACTGTTTCTGAGCCAACAAAACTTACTGCGCCATTGTTTAAAATATATCCGCTGATAAGGTGCTCAATCTGTTTTAGGTTGATTACAAACGCCTTAGGGCGGCCGGTTGAGATAAAAATTTTTACACCTCGACGGTTGGCCTCTTCCAACGCCATCACGGTTGAGTCGGGAATCCTATGGGTTTTAAAACTCACCAATGTGCCGTCGATGTCAAAGAATAAAGATTTAATCATTGTATAAATATATCATTTTACACCTCTCAAATATCGAGCGCGAAGGTAGTGATTATTACGGAGAATGCAAAATCAAATATTTTTTGGAAACTGAAAATTGCTGAAATGTGTAAAAATATTCTCGTTTCAGCAATTTTCGTTAATTAAATTTGCTGAAATAAAAATATTTTGTATCTTTTAAGGCGTATAAATTTGCATACAGCATACGCGAACTTGCTGACTGTTATATGGTTTTCGGCGGAGTACCATACTACCTTTCGCTGATGGATAAAGATCTTAGTGTGGCACAAAACATCGACCGTCTGTTTTTTGCCAGTAATGCCGAACTGCGCAACGAAGCCGACAATTTGTTTCGTTCCCTTTTTCTCCATTCCAATGATTATGTGAACATTGTGTCGTCGCTCGGTAAAAAAATGAAGGGTTTAACACGGGCTCAAATTCTTGAAGATACAAAAATGCAAAACAATGCACGTTTTACCACTATACTAAAAGAACTCGAACAATGCGGATTTATACGCAGTTATATTCCATTTGATGGCGCCAAACGTAGTTTAATGTATCAATTGGTTGATTCTTTTGTAAACTTTACAATTTATTTTGCATCACTAAATAATTATCACGACGAGGCATTTTGGACACACTCGCTCAACAGTGGCAAATACAATGCGTGGAGCGGATTTGCATTTGAAATACTCTGTCTTAATCATACCAACCAAATAAAAAAAGCACTTAGTATTGCAGGTATGCAAAGCAATGTATGCTCGTGGCTGAGCAAGGCAGACAGCGGTGCACAAATAGACCTTTTGATTGAGAGCAGATCAAACCATAAACCTCTGTGAATTAAAATATTACCGTACAGAATACGAACTCACCAAAGCCGACGAGAAAAACATCAACAATAAAATCCAACAATTTATCTCACAAACTCATACAAAAAAATCAGTCCGCTTAACTATGATAACATCATTTGGTATCAAACCCAACAAATACAGCGGATATATTCAAAACTCACTAACTTTAAGTGATTTAATAATATAAAAAAAACTACCGTCCTGTTTTTGGCGGTAGTTTTATCATCATTTAATTGAGAATATTATTTCTGCGATTTAAGCCATTCATCGCAGCCGGCTGCGGCTTTACGGCCGTCGCCCATTGCGAGAATTACAGTTGCACCGCCGCGAACAATGTCGCCACCTGCAAAGATGTCGGGAATGTTGCTTTGGTTGTTTTCGGGATTTACTATGATGGTGCGGCGTTTGGGGTCAACATCTAATCCATCTATTGCCGAAGTGATTATAGGATTGGGAGATACGCCTACTGCAACTACCACTGCATCGGTGTCGAGGGTGTATTCGCTGCCTTCAACGGGAACAGGGCTGCGGCGACCAGATGCATCGGGTTCGCCAAGTTCCATCTTTTGCAGTTTGGTTTGTTTTACAAGGCCTTTCTCATCGGCAAGATATTCCACAGGGTTGTTGAGCGTGAAGAATTCAACGCCCTCTTCCTTAGCGTGGTGAACCTCTTCGAGACGTGCGGGCATTTCGGCTTCGCTACGGCGGTAAACTATCATAGCACGCTCAGCACCAAGACGTTTGGCAGTACGAACCGAGTCCATAGCGGTGTTTCCGCCGCCCACTACCATTACATTTTTACCTTTGATAACGGGTGTATCGTATTCAGGATCAGCAGCATGCATAAGGTTTACACGGGTAAGGTACTCGTTTGACGAGAAAATACCGTTTGAGTTTTCGCCCGGAATATTCATAAAGCGGGGGAGACCTGCGCCGGCGGCAATAAAGAATGCCTTGAAACCACGTTCACGAAGGGTTTCGATGCTGATTGTGCGACCAATAATGGTGTTGGTTACAAATTTAACCCCCATTTTTTCGAGATTGGAGATTTCAGCGTCAACAATCTTTTTGGGCAGACGGAACTCAGGAATACCATATTTCAACACGCCACCAATTTCGTGAAGTGCCTCGTATACAGTTACATCGTAACCTTTGCGAGCCATATCGGCAGCCCACGCCAACGAAGCCGGACCCGAACCGATAGCGGCAACCTTGATTCCATTGGGTTTGTCAACCTGAGGAACAGCCATCTTGCCCGACTCGCGCTCGTAGTCGGCAGCAAAACGCTCCAAGTAACCGATTGCCACGGCTTTCTTTTTGAGTTTGTCAACGTAGAAACATTTAGCCTCGCACTGTTTTTCCTGAGGACAAACGCGTCCACAAACAGCGGGAAGGGTGCTTGTTTCTTTTATAGTAGCGGCAGCGCCGAGATAATCTTTGCTTTCAATTTTTTTGATAAATTTAGGAATGTTAACGCCTACGGGACAGCCAGTTACACATTGTGGATTAGCGCAGTCCAAGCAGCGGCGGCTCTCTTGCAAAGCCATCTCCTCGGTAAGTCCGAGGTTAACCTCCTTATTGTTGCTACGGCGTTCAACAGCGTCTTGCATAGGCATTTCAACGCGTTCGATATTAGTCCTGTCCTTTGCGGGCATCGACTTGCGAAGGGTTACACGCCACTCTTCTTCGCGTTCTTTTTTATAATCTGTCATAATGTTTGTAATCTAATGTAAATGAAGGCATTATAGGGCATTTTTATATTTTTCAAACGCCTCTTTTTCCTGTTCTTTGTAGCAGCCCATACGTTGAAGCATCTCGTTGAAATCTACCTTGTGGGCATCGAATTCGGGACCGTCAACGCATACAAAACGGGTTTTGCCGTCAACTTTTACACGGCAAGCACCACACATTCCCGTGCCGTCTACCATAATGGTATTGAGACTTACTACTGTGGGAATCTGATATTTAAGGGTTGTGAGCGAACAGAATTTCATCATAATTGCAGGACCAATAGCAATAGCAAGGTCAACCTTTTCGCGAGCGATAACTTCCTCCATACCAACGGTTACCACGCCTTTTTTGCCGTAACTTCCGTCGTCGGTCATAATGATTACCTCGTCGCTGTATTTGCGAATTTCGTCTTCGAGGATAATGAGGTCTTTGTTGCGTGCTGCAAGCACCGAAACCACGCGGTTGCCAGCCTCTTTAAACGCCTTTACGATAGGCAACAAAGGAGCAACGCCCACGCCGCCGCCGCAAGCAAGCACTGTTCCGGCTTTGTAGATGTGTGTGGGGTGTCCAAGCGGACCTACAACGTCGTGGATATAGTCGCCAACATTCATTGCGGCGAGTTTGTACGACGAAACGCCAATACGCTGAACCACAAGCGTTATTGTGCCTTTGTCGGTGTCGGCGGCAGATATTGTGAGAGGAATACGCTCGCCTTTGTCGTCGAGCCTGACAATCACAAAGTTGCCGGGTTTGCGGCTAAGGGCTATTTCGGGCGCCTCTACCACAATTTTAACAACGTTTTCGGAGAAGAACTCCTTTTCTACGATTTTGTTCATTTTTGATATGTCTGTTTAATTATTTTCGTAAATATCTGTAAGTGATTATCTTATCTGTGCTCCGAGGTTCTTTTCAAATGCAGCGCGGAGGTTTTCCATAATTTTGTCGATTTGCTTATCGGTGAATGTCGCCTCGGGGTTTTGGAATGTAAACGAAACAGCATAACTCTTTTTGCCTGCGCCGAGTTTCTCATTTTGATAAACGTCGAATATCGAAACCTCTTTAAGATATTGTTTTTCAGTTTTTTGTGCAAGACGCTTGATCTCCTCAAAACGTACTTTGGTATCCAAAAGCAATGCAAAATCGCGTTTTACCTCGGGATATTTGCTAACGGGTTTGTATTTAATCTCTTTTGGTATGAATTTCAAAACATTAGCCCAGTTAATTTCGGCGTAGAATACCTCTTTGTCGATGTCGAACTGTTTGCGGAGTTTGTAACTTACACTACCAAAATCGGCTATTAACTCTTTGCCCATCAAATATTTAAGTCCGTATGCAAATACATCAGTTTTGTCGGTTTCTTCAGTGCGGAAACTGTCGACGTTGTAGCCAAGACTCTCTAAGATGTTGTTAACGTACGATTTAAGATAATAGAAAGTAGATTTTTGCTCTTTGGCAGCCCAGTTTGCGGTTTGAACATTGCCGCTGAGCACGAGCATTATGTGAGTTTCGTCGTAATAGTTAGCGAGATTTGCCTTGTTGTCGCTCTTTTTCAAGCCCTTAGTCCAAACGTTACCAAATTCGTAAAGGCGGATATCCTCGTTCTTTTGGTTGAGGTTGAATGCCACCGACTCCAACGCACCAAACAGCAATGTTTGACGCATACAGTTCATTGCGGTGCTTAACGGATTGAGCACAAGTACAAGATTTTCTGGTTTGTAAGATGTCATATCCTTGTAATAATCGCTCTGGCTGAGGCTGTTGCACATTGCCTCGCAAAAACCGTTGGCACTGAGGTAATCCGACACCTTATTAGTAAGTTTGGTTTTGTCGGGACGCGGCATATACGAAAGCACCGAGTGAACCTCAGTAGGAATCTCCACATTATCATAACCATAGATACGGAGAATCTCTTCGGCAACGTCGCAATTTTGTGTAACGTCAACGCGGTAAGTAGGAGCAGCAGCCAACAGATAATCAGCATTTTGCTCCAAAATATCAAAGTCGAGACTTTTCAATATTTCCACAGCCTGATTTTGAGGAATTACCTTGCCCACAATGCGATTGAGGTACGAAAATTCTAACTTAATTTGCTTTTTCTCAACGGGTTGAGGATAAATATCAACCACATCGCTCGAAATTTCACCACCGGCAACTTCTTTAATCAACATAGCGGCACGTTTAAGCACGTAAACCGTTTGCGAAGGGTCGCAACCACGCTCAAAGTGGAATGCTGCGTCGGTATGGAGGTTGTGTCTTTTGGCTGATTTTCTTACACTTACGGGCGAAAAACAAGCACTTTCGAGAAATACGTTTTTGGTATTTTCCGAAATTCCCGAATCCAAACCGCCAAACACACCTGCAATACACATAGGTTTCTCAGCGTCGCAAATCATAAGGTCTTCGGCGCTCAACTTGCGAGTTTGACCATCGAGAGTAACAAATTCGGTGCCTTCGGGCATAGTTTTCACCACCACCTTGCCACCTGCAATCTTGTCGGCGTCGAACGAGTGGAGCGGCTGACCAATTTCAAAAAGAATATAATTGGTAACGTCTACCACATTGTTGATGCTGCGAATGCCGATTGATTCAAGGTCGCGTTTGAGCCAAGCGGGTGATTCTTTGATAGTGATGCCGCTGATGGTGATGCCGCTGTATCGAATGCAACGGTCTTGCGAATCCACCTCAACGGGAATATTGCGGTTCTTGTTGTCAATCTTAAAACCCGATACGTCAGGCAGTTGCAATTTTACATCCTGACCTTGGTTCTTTAAATATGCGTAAATATCACGAGCACAGCCGATATGACTTGCACCGTCAACGCGGTTGGGAGTGATTCCTATACCTAAAACTGTGTCGCTCTGTACGTTGTATATTTCTGCTGCGGGAGTTCCAACCTTGGTGTCGGCGGGAAGAACGATAATTCCCTCGTGGCTTGTGCCTACGCCGATTTCGTCCTCAGCGCAAATCATACCTTCGGAAACCACGCCGCGAAGTTTGCTCTTTTTGATTGTAAACGATTTGTCGCCATCGTAAAGCACTGTGCCAATTGTGGCAACTATAACTTTCTGACCAGCAGCCACATTTGGAGCGCCGCAAACAATATTCAAAAGTTCAGGTCCGCCCACGTCAACTGTGGTAACGTGCATGTGGTCGCTGTCGGGATGGGGAACGCAGGTTTTTACTTCGCCTACTACCAAGCCTTTCAAACCGCCTTTGATAGATTCTGATGTTTCTGCGCCTTCAACCTCCAAACCTGTGCTAGTGAGGATCTTAGACACTGTGTCGGCGTCTAAATCGCAGTTTATGTATTTTTTCAACCAAGAGTATGAAATGTTCATTTCGTTGATGTTTATTTATTTAAATCTGTGTTTTTAACTGAAAGGCAAAATTAAAAAACTTTTCTATATATATAAAGGTGTACCCGCCGACTAAACGTTTTTTAACATAAAAAAAATATTTTACGTAAAACACTGAATTTGAAAAATATTACATCTACTTAGAAATCAATCTATTAACCAAAACAACAAAAATTATAAAAATAAATACGCCAAACAAAAAAATGCTTATATTTGCAATAGAATATTATAGAGAAAAAATTTTGATATGAAGATACTGTACGCACAAACCGAAATTTTATCGGGCAAACCTGCTCAAAACTTTGCCCGCTGCGCTGAAATTGTTGCCAAGGCTAAGGCTCAATCTGCCGACCTTTTGATTTTTCCCGAACTTGTGATTCCGGGCACACTTTTGGGCGACATTCTCGACGAAGACGACTTTATATCTGATTGCGAATTTTACAACGCTAAACTTGCCGCCCTCAGCGACCAAAAACTTGCGATAGTGTTCGGAACAATAGCGTTTTACGAAACCGTTTTTGGCAAAAGTTTTATTCTTCCCACAGGTAGCCGAGCCAAACTCAACACGGCTTGCATTGCCCAAAACGGACGTACCAACTATCGTATCAAAACTTCGCTCTCTTACGATGAATGTCGACATTTTGCCGCACCCGTACAGTATGCTGGTGTAACCACCGAGCCAATTGAAATTCACAATGTTAACTTTACTATCAATCTCGGAAACGAAATACTGAAACTGCGTCACGAAGTGAGTCCCGCTGCCGAAATAATTGTAAATATCTCATCTACACCGTTTTTCAACGGCAAAAAAGATGAAATTTACCAACGCATCGAAACCAAGGCTTGTGTATACGCAATGCCGTTGATTTACTGCGGCGGAGTTGGCGTGGCTAATACAGGTAAAAATGTTTATGTATTAGACGGAATATCAGCAGTTTACAACCAACAAGGAAACGTTATCCGTCAGTCGCCCGCTTTTGAAGAAGATTTGGTGGCTATCAACTATGTAAACGGTCAGGTAAAAGGCGAAGAAACTGAAAACCAACCAATTGCCGAACCGCAATCAGAAAAGGCACAACTGCACAACGCTCTCATTTACGGTATACGTAAATTCTTGAGCCAATGCGGATTACAGCACGTAGTGATAGGAGCAAGCGGAGGTGTGGATTCAACCCTTGCAGCTGCCCTCTATGCCGAGGCAATTGGTCCTGAAAATCTTCTTTTGGTAAATATGCCTACTAAATTTAACTCGCAGACTACGATACAGATAGCAGAAAATTTAGCCAAAAATCTCGGCTGTTGGTACACCTCTGTGCCAATTGGCGAAAGCGTGGAACTCACCAAAGGCCAAATCGACGGACTCAAACCAAAAAATGCGGCAGGGGAGGAGATTGAACTCAAACTCTCGTCGTTGAACATCGAAAACGTTCAGGCTCGCGACCGTGGAAGCCGTGTGCTTGGCGCAATTGCAAGTGCGTGGAACGGCGTTTTTACCAACAACGGGAACAAGACAGAATGTACAGTAGGCTATGCAACTCTATACGGTGATGTTTCGGGATTTTTTGGCGCAATTGGCGACCTTTGGAAATACCAAGTTTACGACCTTTGCCGCTATATCAACGAAAAATCTACCCACGGAGTAATTGTTCCTCAAAAAGTTTTGGAGATTGTTCCATCTGCCGAACTTAGTGACAATCAAAATGTTGACCAAGATAAAGGCGACCCGGTAATCTATCCCTATCACGACCGTCTGTTTGCCGCTTGGCGCGAACGCAATACTCCGCTTGCACTCCATACCGCCCTCAAACTATATTCTGAGGGCAAACTTGCTGCCGAACTCAATGGAAACAAGCCATCGCCGCTCACCGAAGAATTTATCAAAGAGAAATTCCCCACGGTAAAAGATTTTTGCGACGATCTTGAAAATTGGTACAAAAAATACAAAGGCCTATCGGTTGCCAAACGTATTCAAGCGCCGCCGATATTGCGAGTTACCCACAATCCGTACGGTTCGGAATATCGCGAATCCGCTGTGGGAGCGTACTTTACACACGAATATTTAGAATTGAAACAGTCGCTTATATAGCGATATTTTCGATAACGGCATAGTCGGATTTGTCGCCGTCGCCTTTGATTGGCACAATGGTTCGCTTAAAACCGAAAACCTTGCCGTAAGTATCCTTGATACGCACGTGAAAACTTGAAGGCACAGTAGATTTCGCCACCGAATCGCGGTCAAATGTTGCATCCGTACCCGAAAACAAGTCGAACTCTCCCGAATTGCGCCCGTAGAAAGAAGAAAAAGCCTCGTTGCACCACGAAATTTTGCCCTCAGCATTTACAAGGCAGCACGGAAACTGAGCCGCATTGAGCACATAGCCAAACATATCGCTCTGATGCTTAATACGTTGCAACTCTTGATTCTGCAATACCACCACCTTAGAATATTGTTTAGATTTAAGGTTTTGCAGATACCAAATAGCCACAGCGATAATCACAAGCACGATTATCGACACTATTAATAATATGTTTAAACTCTGCGTGTGCTCAAATTCGGCCATAGCCGACTGACTATTAATAAAATCGTTGGTGGAATAATACTCCAAATTGCGAATAGAATCTCCGTAGGGGAGGGTATTAAGTAAAGTCATCATAAAATATTTTTTGGCAAATATAAAAAAAAGCCGGAACAAATCCGGCAAAAAAATATAAGTTTGATAAGTTATGCAAAAAATTCGGTGTTAAAATCTTTGGTTGCTATTATATCTGTGAGTGTTACATTAGTATATACGCCGCAATAAAAAAAAGGTCTTATTCATTATGTTCATTTTTATGAATGAAAAAAAAATTAAAAAAACTCACAGAAAATTTGCACTTTAAAAAATAAACCTCTACTTTTGCACCCGAAATTTTTTTAAACAACAATAATTAATTAAAATTTATGCAAAAACAGTACGAAGCCGTTTTCATTATGACTCCCGTTTTGTCTGAACAACAGATGAAGGAAACGGTTGACAAATTCAAAGCAATCCTCACAAACGGTGGTGCAGAGATTGTACACGAAGAAAATTGGGGCTTGAAAAAATTGGCCTACCCGGTACAGCACAAGAGCACCGGTTTTTACCAACTTCTCCAATTCCAAGCAGATCCTGCTCTTATCGAAAAGTTTGACATAGAACTCAAACGCGACGAGCGAGTAATCCGTTGGCTTACCACAGCCCTCGACAAACACGCTGTTGAATACGCAGCAAAACGCGCTCAAAAACGCTCGGGACAGGCAACAGAACAAGCCGCTGCTCCCGCACAGGAAACACAAAGTGAAACCACAGAAAACAAGGAGGAATAATCATGGCAACAGATCAAGGCGAAATCAGATACCTCACCCCACCGTCGGTAGAAATCCGCAAGAAGAAATACTGCCGCTTTAAAAAGAACGGTATCAAATACATCGATTACAAGGATCCCGAGTTCCTTAAAAAATTCCTTAACGAGCAGGGCAAAATTCTTCCCCGCCGTATCACAGGAACTTCGCTGAAATTTCAGCGCAAACTTTCGGTAGCAATCAAACGTGCACGTCACCTCGCTTTGCTGCCCTACGTAACCGATTTGTTGAAATAATAAAAACCGATTAGAACAATGGAAGTAATATTGAAAAAGGACTACGCTAAACTCGGGTCCAAAGACGATATAGTTAAGGTTAAAGACGGATTTGGAAACAATTTCCTTATCCCTCAGGGAATTGCCACTGTTGCCACCGAATCGGCTAAGAAAATTCTTGCCGAAAACAAGAAACAGCAGGCTCACAAAGAAGAAAAACTCCGCAACGAGGCTACTGCAAAAGTTGCTGAAATCGAAGCAAAAGAGATTAAAATCGGCGCTAAAACTTCTACCACAGGCAAAATCTTCGGCTCGGTTAACACAATCCAGATTGCCGAGGCTCTCGCTAAAAAAGGTATCGAAGTTGACCGCAAATCGATCACTATCGCCGACGAAGCCAATATCAAAGAAGTGGGCAAATACAAAGCCACCATCAAACTCTACAAAGATATCAAGGCTAACATCGAATTCGAAGTTGTTTCGGAGTAATTAACACTGACACAACACAAAAAAAAAACGGAGCGACACCCCAGTAAGGTTTCGCTCCGCTTTTTTTTTCAATAATGGGAACCACAGTACATCATCCATATATCAAAGTAGGTAGAATCAAATCTACTATCGCGCAAGATGCACACATCAAATGCGCCGACTTTTACATAGCTGAAAAGCAAATCAAACATATCTCAGCACGACACCATACCGAACTGCTGCAATTGGGATTGACTGTGGAACAATACATTAAATTTATAATCAACAACTTTAATCAAATACGCAAAGCAGCAGGAGATTCCATATTACCTGTGGTATATGACAATTGCAATGATAAACACGATTCGGCAGCAATGGCTTTAAATTATAGTATCGAAAAAGAATTTTGGGAGATAAAAACAGCGCAGCATAGAAAAACTGCCGACATATTTAAAAGAGAAAAAATATGGTAACCTTACACAAGGGCTAAAAACTGCCTTGCCGGTTTCGTCTTAGGTACAATCAGCCTTTATTGCAAGGAGACTGAAAGTCAGTGTTTAACCCATATTTTATATAAGCAAATATACTACATATTACTAAAACTGACAAATAAAAGACAACTTTTTTTTGTTAAAAAATTAAACAACAAACAATATTTTTTAAACGATATCTTCTGCTATTACCACAATTTTTTTTTTCTCACAAAAAAATCCCAAAAAAAATTGACATTTTCAAAAAAACACCATATATTTACAAAACATTTTAAAGCATAAAAATGGTAAAATAACTCATTCGTAACAAATTAACTTTTAAAACAATTATGGCAGTAGATGCAGAAATAATTGCAAGGGCCAAAGAGTGGCTCAGCGACAAGTTTGACGATGAAACCAAAGCCAAAGTGAAAGACCTTATGGAAAACAACGAAAAAGAACTTGTTGAATGTTTTTACAAAAGTTTGGAATTCGGAACCGGCGGAATGCGCGGCATTATGGGCGTAGGTACCAACAGAATGAATATCTACACCGTAGGAATGGCTACTCAGGGTTTGGCCAACTACCTTTTGAAGGCTTTCCCGGGTCAGCAAGTTAAGGTGGCTATTGCTCACGATTCGCGAAACAACTCGCCACTTTTTGCCAAAACCTGCGCCGACATTTTCTCAGCCAATGGCATTAAAGCATATCTATTTGATTCTCTTAGACCTACACCCGAACTTAGTTTCGCCGTTCGTCAACTCGGCTGCAAAAGCGGCGTTATGATTACCGCAAGCCACAACCCCAAGGAGTACAACGGATACAAGGCTTATTGGGAAGATGGAGGTCAAGTAATTGCTCCTCACGATATTAACATCGTAAACGAGGCAGCCAAAGTTAAGGTTGAGGATGTAAAATTCAAAGGAAATCCCGCTCTTATTGAAACACTCGGCGAAGAGTTTGACAAGATATATTTAGAAAAGGTCAACTCATTGACACTCAGTCCCGAAGAAATCAAGAAGCACAAAGATATCAAGATTGTTTACACCCCGATTCACGGCACAGGCGTAAGGCTCGTGCCAGAAATCTTAAAAATGAAGGGTTTTGAAAACATCTTTACCGTAAAAGAGCAGTGCGTGCCCGACGGAAATTTTCCAACGGTGATTTCGCCAAACCCCGAAAACGCTGAGGCATTGACACTTGCAATACGTCTTGCCGAAAAGAAAGGTGCCGACCTTGTGATGGCATCCGACCCCGACGCCGACCGTGTGGGCATAGCCGTACGCAACAACAAAGGCGAAATGGTGCTTCTCAATGGCAACCAAACAGCCGCAATTCTTACTTATTATCTGCTCACCAAGTGGAAAGAAAACGGCAAACTCAACGGCAAGCAGTATATAGTTAAAACCATTGTAACCACCGAGTTACTCAAAGCAATTGCCGACAAATTCGGAGTTAAGTGCTACGATGTGCTCACTGGATTCAAGTTCATTGCCGACACCATCAAGAGCAACGAAGGTCGCACCACATTTATAGGCGGAGGTGAAGAGAGTTACGGTTATCTTGCAGGCGAATTTGTACGCGACAAAGATGCCGTTATCGCTTGTTCACTCATAGCCGAAGCCGCTGCATGGGCTGCCGACAATGGTAAAACTATGTTCCAACTTTTGGCAGACATTTATTCTGAATTTGGATACTACCGCGAATCGCTCGTCAACGTTGTAAAAGAGGGAAAATCTGGCGCAGAAGAGATCCAGGCCATGATGGAAAACTACCGCAAAGATTCGCCCGCCATCATCAACGGCAGCAACGTGGTGTCAATCAAAGACTACCTCACCCGCAAGGCATCAAGCCTCTTTGACGGCGAGGAGGAAGACATCGACCTACCCAAGAGCAATGTTTTGCAATTCTTCTTGGAAGACGGCACAAAAATATCTGTTCGTCCCTCAGGCACCGAGCCAAAAATTAAATTCTACTTTGGCGTAAAAGCACCTCTCAAAGGCGCAGAAGGTATCGAAGCCGCACAAGCAGAATGCGACCAAAAGATTGAGGCCATCATTAAAGAACTGAAATTGAAATAAAGGGTTATTTATTAGTTGATAATTGGGGCCCGGCAATAGATTATTGTCGGGTTTTTTGTTTTTAAAAGCAAAAATTGTTTTGCCTTTTGTGGATTTTTGCTAAATTTGCAGTACAAATGAATAGTATTGCAAACAAAACAACACTTGCTTAAATAGTTTAAACACAATTAGTTGTAAAACCAAATAATGAAACGGTCATTAATAATACCATTTACTTTAATAATGATGACAAGTGCTTGCTCATCGTTGGGACTTAGAAACACCCCCGAAGCCGCAAAGATTCCTACTGAGTTTGAAGAGTTCGCCAACCACCGCACCGACAACTACTATTGGATGAACAACCGCAAAGATCCCAACGTAATGGCCTATATCAAAGCCGAAAACGATTATTTTGAAACAAAATTTAAAAAGCCAAACAAAAAATTAATCGACAAACTTTACGACGAACTTAAAAGCCGCGTGGTGGACGAAGAAAACACTGTCCCGTATTTTGAAAACGGTTATTACTACAATCTCCGCTACGAAAAAGATAAGGAATACGAAATATATTGTCGCCGTCAACATCCCGACTCAGCAGAGCAAATCCTCTTGAATGTTAACGAAATTGCAGAAAAATATTCGTATGTAGACGTTGACAATCTGATAGTTAGTCCCGACAACGAGGTAATGGCATACGCTCTCGACACTATTTCGCGCCGCAAATACGAAATCTACATCAAGAGCATCACTGGCAAGAAATCACTCTCCGACCGTATACCCGACACCGATGGTCAAATGGTGTTTTCAAGTGATTCTAAAACTCTGTTTTACATTGCGTTAGACCCTGTTACACTGCGCAGTTTCAAACTTTTTAAGCACTCTGTTGGGCAGCACACTCGCAACGATACGGAACTTTTTTACGAAGATGACGAAACATTTGAACTTATGCTCGAAAAGAGTAAAAGCGACAAATATATTTTCCTAACTCACTACAACACACTATCTACCGAGGTTCGTTACCTCGCAACCGATAATCCCGATGGCGATTTCAAGGTATTTCGCAAACGCCGTCCCGACACAGAATACTATTTAGACCACAATGCAGGACGTTTTTGGATGCGTACCAACGAATATGGCAAAAACTTCTGCATAATGTCGTCGGAAAGTGCCGACCCAGAATCGTTCACAATTTTCAAACAGCACGACAACAATGTCTATATAACCGATTTTGAGGTGTTCGACAACTATTTGGTACTTGAAGAACGCCGCAATGGTCTTGCCTGCTTTGAAATTATCGACATCACAACCCGTGAAAGCCACATAATAAACTTTGGCGAAGAATCATACGAGGTTTGGCTCGACGACAATCCCGAACCTTCAACCGAAAATTTGAGATATTTCTACTCGTCGCTCACAACTCCTTATTCTGTAATTGATTACAATATGCGCACCAAAGAAAAGGAGGTTAAAAAAGAACAAGGAGTTCCGGGCTACGACAAATCGAAATACGAACTAAAACGCATAATGGTAACAACCCGCGATAATGTGGAAGTTCCTGTAACTCTGCTACATCAAAAATCGCAAGATTGGCAAAACTCTGGCAACCTGCTACTTTATGCCTACGGTTCGTATGGCGTTACCGAAGAAGACAGTTACTACCGATCAATTTTCAGCCTTATCGACCGTGGCTTCACCTACGCCATAGCACACATTCGTGGCGGCGGCGAACTCGGCTACAATTGGTACGAACAGGGCAAACTCCTCAATAAGAAAAACACCTTCAACGACTTTATCGACGTTAGCCAATACCTTATAGATGAACATTATACCACTCCCGACAACCTTTTTGCCAACGGTGGAAGCGCAGGCGGATTGCTTATGGGCGTGATTGCCAACGAAGCCCCGCAACTCTACAAGGCTATCATTGCCGACGTGCCTTTTGTTGACGTTATCAACACTATGCTCGACCCCTCTATACCCCTCACCACAGGCGAATACGACGAATGGGGCAATCCCAACGAAAAGGAATATTACGATTATATGCTCTCTTACTCGCCCTACGACAATATTAAGGAGCAAGATTATCCCGCAATGCTTGTAACCACGGGTCTTCACGATTCGCAGGTGCAGTTTTGGGAACCCGTAAAATGGACCGCCAAACTCCGCGACTACAAAACCGACAGCAACCCACTCTATCTTTCTACCAATATGAAAGCGGGTCACCAAGGCGATTCGGGACGTTATGGCAGGCTCAAAGAAACCGCCGTTTCGTTTGCATTTATACTAACTCAGGCAGGAATTAAAGAATCAAAATGAAAAGATTTTGCAGCACATTAACCAACGACCAACTCAACCGTCTGCCCATCAAGGCCTTCGATGGCGAAATTGTGGTTGTTGACAGTCTATACAAAGTTAACGCGGCCGTCAACTACCTGTCGCAGTTCAAAGAAATTGGATTCGACACCGAAACCCGTCCGTCGTTCCGCAAGGGACGGCTCAACAACGTGGCGCTCTTGCAGTTATCTACCAAAGAAAAGGCCTTTTTGTTTCGCACCTGTATGATTGGGCTTCCCCCACAGGTAACGGATTTTCTTTCAAATAAAAAAATAAAAAAAATCGGCGTGGCTATCCGCGACGACGTTAAGGGTCTGCAAAAAATCAACCCGTTTGTGCCCGGAGGTTTCGTAGAGTTACAAGATTTTGTAAAAGAGTTTGGCATAGAGGCGGCAGGTCTCAAAAAACTCAACGGCATTGTACTCGGCTACCGAATATCAAAGGCACAGCAACTTTCTAATTGGGAGGCTGACACCCTCAACCCAAAACAAAAAACTTACGGAGCCACCGACGCTTGGTCGGGACTACTGATATACAACGAACTCCTCAAACACCGCAACAAGATGAACTACACTCTTTTAAACTACATTGCAAAACGTTACGACGAAACTTTCGGTGGCGACAAAATCACCGTTCGCGCTCCCGGTCGTATCAACATCATTGGCGAACATACCGACTACAACGAAGGTTTTGTGTTGCCTGCCGCTGTGCCTTCGGCAATTTATTTTGCCATCGGTAAACGAAACGACAATATTGTAAAACTCTATTCTACTGATTTCAACCAAGAGTGCGAATTTTCGTTAGACGATACCCAAAAACCTGAAAATCAATGGGCTTGGTATATTTTTGGCGTTACCAAAATTATCAAGGATCTGGGCTACAAAATAGGCGGATACAACTGCGTGTTTGGCGGAGATATTCCTGTAGGCTCAGGAATGTCGTCGTCGGCAGCGTTGGAGTGCGGCACAGGTTTGGGTATTTCAAAACTTTTTAATCTGAATATCAGTCAATTAGATATAGCAAAAATTGGTCAACGCTCAGAGCACGAATATGTTGGTGTTAAGTGCGGCATAATGGACCAATATGCAAGCGTATTTGGCAAAACAGGCAAGTGCATCAAACTCGACTGCCGTAGTCTTCTGCACGAATATGCCAACGTAGACATACAAGGTTGCGTTTTCATCCTCACAAACACAATGGTTAAACACTCGCTTGCTTCGAGCGAATACAACAAACGTCGTAGCGAGGTAGAAGAGGGCGTTGAAGCCATAAAACGAAATTATCCCACAGTTAATTCGTTGCGCGACTGTACGTTAGATATGCTCAACGAATCTAAAGGCGCAATTTCGGAAACTATCTACCGCCGTTGCCGTTTTGTAATAGAGGAAAACGAACGTGTAACCCGTGCCTGCGAACTACTTAACGAAGGCAACATCGAAGAATTTGGCAAACTTATCTACCTAAGTCACAATGGCTTGAGCCAAATGTACGAAGTAAGTTGCAAGGAACTTGATTTTCTTGTAACACAAACTGAGTCAATCGATTACGTTCTCGGTTCGCGTATGATGGGAGGCGGATTTGGCGGATGCACCATCAGCCTTGTAAAAGCCGACCACGTAGACGAGTTTAAAAAAACAATCTCAAAGGCTTACAAAACCGAGTTCAATATCAACCCGCAGTTTTATCAGGCTGTTGCCGAAAACGGAGTTGAAATAGTATAAACAATTTTAAATCAATAGGTTATGAAAAACGCATTTCACGCTTACGACATCCGTGGCATTTGGAACCAGGATTTCAATGCCGACGATGTATACAAAATTGGATTCTTTATCCCCGAACTATTAAAAACTGATAAAATAATAGTAGGTCGTGACGGTCGCAACTCTTCGCCCGAAATACATGACGCACTGCTCCGTGGCATAACCGACGCAGGTGCAGATGTTTACGATATTGGTCTCGCCACCACGCCGATGGTATATTTTGGAACTGCCAACTACAATTTTAAAGCAGGTGTACAGATTACAGCAAGTCACAACCCTAAGGAATACAACGGTTTAAAGATTTCGCGCGAAAATGCGTTGCCTGTTGGACTTGGCACAGGTTTGGAGATTCTTCTCGAACTTGCTACCACTAAGGCGGTTGTTCCCGTAGCCAAAAAAGGTAAAGTGATACCCAAAGACATCCGTCAAGATTATATCACTTTCCAAAAGAAATATTTTGCAGGATTAGATGGTTTGAAGATTGGTGTAGACTGCTCAAACGGTGCAGGCTCTATCTTAGCCAAAGATATTTGGGGCGATGCTCCTTTATATATTAACGAAACACTCGACGGCAATTTCCCCTGCCACGAACCAAATCCGCTTTTACCACAAAATACTGTCCAGATGCAGAATTTTGTGAAAGATAACAGCTTAGACCTTGGCGTTGTGTTCGATGGCGATGCCGATCGTGTGGTATTTGTCGACAACAAAGGCCGTCACGTTCCGCCAGATTTGATTATAGCCGCTATGGGGCGCTATTTCTTTGAAGAAAAGCATCAATCGGGACTCGTAATCGAAGACATCCGCACGTCAAACTCTGTAAAGGAATATCTCGCCAAGTTCGGTGCTGAAACATATATTTGGAAAGTAGGACGAGCCAACGCCGCTCCTAAACTCCGCGAAATCAACGGTTTGTACGGAGGCGAATATGCAGGACACTACTATTTCCGTGATTTCTTTTTCTCCGACAGTGGCGTTCTCGCAGGAAGCATAATGCTTCAAGTGGCAGCCAAAGTTAAAAAAGAAGGCAGAACCTTTGCCGACCTCATAGACGAAATTCGCCGTTACGACAATTCAGGTGAAATTAATTTCAAAATCGAAGACAAGGATGGCGCAATGGAGCGTGTACGCAAGTTCTATGTTTCTCAAAAAGAGCCGAATGTATTTTTAGATTTCGACGGATACCGATTGGAATACGACGATTGGTGGCTAAATATCCGCAAGAGCAACACCGAACCATACCTCCGCCTTTTGTGCGAGGCCAAGACAAAGCAACTTTTAGATGAAAAGGTTGCCGAAATCACAAAACTCATTAATAATCAATAAAATGAATAATAATTACCAATTAATAGATCAAAAATTTGTAAAATACGCCGACGCCGAAGTTTATCTTCTCCGCCACAAAAAATCGGGAGCAAGGGTAATCAAAATTGCCAACAGCGACAAAAACAAGACCTTTGGCATCACATTCAAAACTCAGCCCGACAGCAACTGCGGCACTCCACATATATTGGAGCACTCGGTTTTGAACGGCTCTAAGAAATACCCCGTAAAAAGTCCTTTTGACCAAATGCTCAAAGGCTCGCTCTCTACGTTTCTCAACGCTATGACAGGCAGCGAACTCACTATGTATCCTGTGGCAAGCATCTGCGAAAAGGACTATTTCAACCTGATGGATGTGTATCTCGACGCTGTGTTCAATCCGTTGATTTACAACGATCCACGCATTATGAAACAGGAAGGTTGGCGCATTATGCTAAACTCTCCCGTCGAAATGCCCGCGTATACTGGCGTGGTTTACAACGAGATGAAGGGATATTTTAGTGATCCATTGCGCGAACTTGATTTCCGTATTTCGCAGATTCTCTTCCCCGACAACGGATATGGCAAATGTTCGGGAGGCTATCCGTTGGAAATCACCAAACTTTCTCAGGAACAGTTTGTTGCCTTCCATAAGAAATTTTATCATCCCGAAAACTCGTACATATATTTCTACGGTGATGCCGATTTTGAAAAAGAACTCGACCTTCTCGACCGCAACTATCTCTGCAATTACAAGATAGAGGGCTACAACTACGATATTCCTATCCAAAAGCCATTTAACGCACCCAAGTCGATCAGTTGCTATTATCCTGCAACCGACGACACCAATCCCGATACCGACTCTTTCCTTGCATTGAGTTTTGTTGCTGGCAAAAATACCGACACCAAACTCTGCCTTGCGCTTGATATTCTTGCAGATGTACTTGTATTTCAGGAGTCAGGAGCAATTCGCAAAGCGTTCCAAAAATCAGGAATTGGTAGCGACATTGATGTTTCGTTTGAAAACAGCCAACAGCCTGTTTTCACATTCATTGGTCATCAGTGTAATGCCCAAGACGGGGAAAAGTTCAAAAATCTTATCCTCGACACTCTCAAACAGGTAGTAAAAGATGGAATCGATAAAAACACCATCACCGCAGTGGTAAACCGCCGCGAGTTTGGCATCCGCGAAGGAAACGACGCTCAGAAGGGTATCAAACTATTGTTTGAACTCATTATGCCGTGGCTTTTCGACGACAATGCAATCCAATATCTCGAAATTTCCGACGCACTTGCTCAACTCAAAAAGGATATTGTCGATGGATATTTAGAAAAAGTTATAGAAAAATATTTCCTCAGCAATCCTCACTCACTACTCACCACACTTGCACCCAAGGCGGGGCTCGAGGAGGAAAACGAGGCAAAAACTGCTCAACAACTTGCTGATTTCAAAAATTCGCTCACCAAAGAGCAAATTGACCAACTGATAAAAGACACCAAGTATTTAGACGATTTTCAAAACGCCGAGGAGACACCAGAACAGTTGAAATGTATTCCTGTGCTGTCGAAAGAAGACCTCAATCCAAAAGCCGAGGATTTGCCGCTTGATATTGTTAAAAACGGTGACACTGAGATACTTTGCCGTCGCGATACCACCAACGGAATCGTCTACTGCAACATTATGTTCGATGCTCGCACATTGGATTTTGAAGATTTGCCGTACCTTTCGCTGCTTGGCGAACTGCTTGTAAAATTAGACACAGAGAAATACGATTACGAAACTCTCGACAATATGTTTAAGACATATACAGGCGGAGTTTCCACATTTCCAAATATTTACGCAAAACAAATCGACAAAGTTAAAACCTGCTTTCCTAAGTTTAACTTTTCTACCAAAGCCCTCACCGAAAATGCCGACAAGGCACTCTCGCTTTTGGAAGAAGTTGTTTTGCACACCAAGTTCGACGATCGCCGCCGAATCAAAGAGATGATTATCCGCATAGCATCGCAACTTGAATCAGAAGCCTCGTCGATGCCATTCTACTACGTTAGAAACCGTGCCGACTCGTATTACGACAAAGCATCTTATATCAACGAATATTTCGAAGGTCTTGATTATTATTACTTTATCAAAGAAATCAACGATAATTTCGATACTCGTGCTGATGAGATTGTCAATAGGCTCAAAAAAGTTTACAAACAAATTGTAAACAAAGCATATATGAAATTTGTTGTGGCCTCCGAACAAGACGACCGCGAAAAAGTGCTTGCGCTCTACGACGGTATTCTCAAACGTCTTCCCGCCGATAATGCTCCGCTAAAAGAGTGGACTATTAATCCCACTCCAAAAAACGAAGGTTTTACAGGTTCGAGCAAGGTGCAATATGTTATAAAATCTTATAACTTTAAGGATACAGACTTTAAATGGACGGGTGCGATAAATGTGCTAAACAAAATATTATCACTCAACTACTTACATAATGCCATAAGGGTTAGGGGAGGAGCATATGGTTGTTTTGCCCAAATAGGTATCGACGGCGCTATTAACTTTGCCTCGTACCGCGATCCGAACCTTACCGAAACTTTATCCGTATACAATAATGTTGCGGAGTTTGTAAATCAACTCGACATTACTCCCGACGAAATGCTCAAATACATCATAGGCACAATTTCGGGAATTGATCAACCGATGACAGTAACTCAGCGCACAAATGCCGCAGTTACGCGCTATATCAACGGCAAGAAGATTGAAAAAATCCAAAAAATCCGCGACGAAATTATCAATACCACCGTCAACGATGTAAAAACTGCTGTTGATATACTCAAAGCATTTGCCGACAAAGGCAGTGTATGTGTATACGGAGGCGAAGAAACTATAAAAACAAACGCCAACCTCTTTGACAAAATTTTAAAACTTACTAAATAACAGACACTTATGAAAAAAACATTTACTTTTATTTCAGCAATGGTTATCGCAGCCTCGATGCAGAGTTGCGAAGGACCAGCAGGACCCGAAGGACCGATGGGACCAATGGGACAGGATGGAGCTTCATTCTTCTATATCAACAAAGAGTTTACCGTAGAAAGCGGACATTGGATTGGTGATGGAGAATGCTTTTACTATGAGTTCAAAGTTCCTGAACTAACAAAAGAAGTATGTGAATCAGCTGTAATCAACGCCTATTGCTACAACGAAGATTTTCAAAATCCACTTCCGTATGTAACTTTTGATTATGTTAATAGGGATATTAAGAATCCCGTTACTGGCGAGATTACAACCGAACCATATCGTTGGACACGTACTGTCCGCTTTGATTATACACCCGGAATGTTGACATTCGTTGTTAATTATAGCGACTTCAACGATGAAGATATTCCTCCCACAATGGACTTCCGTTTAGTGGTTCACTACTAAAAGTTGAACACTTCTAAATTACCGTTATCCCATACTGCATACCCCGGTTTCTGTCCGTTCTTAGGAATTGAGATGGAGCCGGGGTTGCATATTGTTAGGGGGTCGCCTTTGATAAGTTCCTGAATGTGAGTATGTCCATACAAAAAAACACCATTGCCAGCAAGAGGCGGCAATTTTGATGGAGAATAAATATGCCCGTGAGTGGCAAAAATCTTTGTACCACAGTCGTTTACAAGCACATAATCTGCCATAACGGGAAACTCCAAAAGCATTTGATCTACTTCGGCATCGCAGTTGCCTCGACACGCCATAATCTTGTCGGCCAATGGATTAAGCATAGAAACTACAGCCTTTGGGTTGTAGTTTTCAGGAATATTGTTGCGAGGTCCGTGATAAAGAATATCTCCGAGAATAAGCATCATATCGCAGTTGCGCGAAACGTATTGATTTAGAGCCTTTTCACACGCCGACGCGCAACCGTGAATGTCGGAAAAAACAAGTATTTTCATTTTTGTGTATATGCATCTATCTGTTAACGTTGAACTTCAGCAGGTGAAACATTGAGATTGTCGTCTACCATAATGAGCATAATTCTTGCTCCTGCCGATTCGCCTTTTTTCCAAGGCTGCTTGTGCTCAAAAATCACTGTGGCTGTACCCGGTGAGGTAGCCTCAAACACATATTGCTGAGTGCCGCCTTTGCCCACAGCACCAAACGAGCGAGTATCGGGAGCATCCTCTTTGTATTCTTCGCTCACCAACTTGATAACGTTTGGTTTGCGAATAGTGTATTGCCACGAATAGCCTGTGGTTTTGTTAGATACGAGGTTTACGGTAACGGTTTTACCCTTTCCTGTAAACGAAAGCGGATTTCCGCCTTCGGGTGTAGTTGCCACCTCTTTTGGAATTCCTGCGCACGAAGCCAAAAACATTGCTGCGGCTGCAAATGCCGATGAAAATATTTTATTCATAACTATATGATTAATTTACAGTAGTTTATATATTATTTAAAAAGTTTTTCTAATTGGTTTGCAAGTTCTTCGCCACGGAGATTTTTCGCAACGATAACACCTTTTTGGTCTACCAAAATCATTGATGGAATACCCTTGATATTGTATTGCTGAGCTGCCAACGACTGCCATCCTTTAAGGTCGGAAACTTGAATCCACGACATATAGTAGCGTTGAACACAAGCTTGCCAATTTGCTTTAGCATTGTCGAACGAAATGCCATAGATTTCAAATCCTTTGTCGTGATAGAGCGCATATTGGTGAATCACATTTGGCATTTCCATAAGGCAAGGACGACACCATGATGCCCAAAAGTCTATCAAAGTATACTTATTTTTAGTGTACACATCCGAGAGTTTTACAGGTTTGCCATCCATATTATTGAGCGTTATATCCTTGATTTGCTTACCGATAGCCATTTCTGCCTCGATGCGCATCTCTTCAACAATAGCTTTGTAAGTGGGAGCGTTGGGCATCTCTTTTTTCATCTTGGTAAGAATGCGCGATTTGTCCACATCCGAAAGTTCGCTGAAATAATATTTCAACAGCAAATCGCTCACGTAGTTAGGGATATTGTTGTAGATAAAGTCAGCAGCGAAGACATTCTTTTTAGAGTTGTACAGATCAAAAGTATCTTTTGCCACCACACGGTCGTCGATAGAAGTATTGGGGTCGGAGAGGAGTGCCCATGCCTGTTGAGCCTTTTGCGAATATACGTCCATCGTTTCGCTAAACTTTAGATAAAGGTCGTAATTTGGCGAACCCGTAACCACAGGCGAAGTGTTTCCAATAGGCATATTTACCTGAATATTAGCGTTTTCAAGAACGATAAGAGCCTGCGAAACAGGACTTGTGCCTTTAAATGCCACAAGCACACGGAGGTCGGCACCGTCGATAGAGCCTTTGAAAGTGAACGAATTATTCTGTATTACAGTAGAGTCTGCAATATCGAGACCCGAACTGGCAATACGGCAAAGATACACCTTATCGTTATCTCCCGATAATATGCAAGTGCCTGTTAGTGTGTATTCATTGGATTGTTTTTGTGCCTCGCACGATATAGCAAGCAATAGCACAGCAAAGAGAATTAAATTCTTTTTCATCTTATTTTTATTAATGTGAAACTCTATAATAATGTAAAACTAAAATACTGACATTTAAATATTTATTCATTAATGCTACAAAGGTAAAACCGTTCGTACCACTCTTTGAACATTTCGCTAATATTTGGGTAAAAACCGTTGCTTGTGTGATAACGGTTAAAGAGCATTGCCTTAAGAGTAATGGGCACACCGTCGTCTTCGCTGAAATTCATCAAACCATACTCCACATATTCGTCTAAAGGATAGATACCGCCAAGATTAACCCAACGCTCCTCGTAAAAACTTGCAGCTGTATTGCGTTCGGCTCCGCCTGGCACTCCGTAGTAACGGCAATACCTTGCAAGACCTCCTGCACAGGGTTGTTCTGCGTTTCTATTTTTAGATTTCAATGCCATAAGCGCTTCAATATCAATTTTTTTAAAAGTACTGTCGGTAAAAAACATTACCGCATGGAGTTGGTCGGTTTTAAAGATAGCAACGGGGAGTTTATCTCCGCATAATTCGGTCAAATTCCAACATTGATTGTCGGCAGTATCGTATGCCACAAGGGTTTTTGATCCCTTAGTTGGTTGCGAAGCGTTAGCCACAACTATCACTCCGTCAACAATTTCGATGAGCGGAACGGGCGATTTGCCCAAGCCTGAAATGCGGCGAAACTCGTGATGAAGGTCGGTAGTGTCGAAAAACATAAGACCTTCTGTTTTGGTATCGTACTGATAATTAGTAGAATATATTATCAATCCATTTTTGGTAACCATAGGTACGGAATCGCCAATATAGAAACCGTCGGTTTCTGTCCACTTGTCGCCAACATTGTTTTTAAAGAACATCCGTCCACCAATGCTGCACCATATTTTGTGATCATTGTCGCATACAATCTGGGGAGGTTCATATCCGTAGTAGTCTTGCATTTCGATAAATGGCTCTTGCTCAGGCGTTAAGTTGCCATCAAAAGCGTTTTTGATTATCGCTATGCTCCTTTGATAGATTATAAGCAAATTCTTTTCCAAAATGTACAATCCACAACAATAATCGGTAGGAATATCAGCCTTAAATTGTTTTGGATTGCTTGCCGGACCAAAATAAACAGAAGTTTTGCCAAAATCGCCATCGTGAGCCTCTGCCACTGCGCACCAAGTGCCGTTTGGGTCAGATGCACTCAAGTAGATGAACACGTTCTCCATATCGATTTCTTTTTCAAAGTCGTCGGTAATGAAGTACGACTTGAAATGGTCTTTACCGTTGAAGAGGCGTTCATACCCGTTGGCCGATAGCGAAAATTTTAACTTCATCTAATTGGTTTTCTGTTATTTATACGGCACAATAAATTAGCCACGACATATATCCCGAAAAAATTGCGAGCAATACTGCGCCTTCCCAACGTTCAACCTTGTATTTGGTAAACGAGAATAGCCACAAGAGCGAGATGCTCAGCAGTAATACTCCCAAATCTATCATTGTGATTCCGTTTACCTGCATAGGGCAGATAAGACCGGTAACACCCAAAATCATAAGAATGTTCATTACGTTTGAGCCGATAACGTTGCCCATTGCAATTGCGCTTTCGCCTTTTCGAGCAGCTACAACGCTTGTGGCAAGTTCAGGAAGAGATGTTCCTCCGGCTACAATCGTAAGACCTATAATTGCTTGAGATACACCTAATTCGGTTGCCACTTCGGTGGCTGCGTTAACAAAGAGGTTTGATCCAAAAACCAAACACGCAAGTCCCAAAAGTACAAACAATATAGCCTTCCATATAGGCAATGGCTTTTTATTTGGTTCAGAATCAGAAGATTGTTTATTTTCTGCAGCACCTTTGCTTCCTGAGCGAACGGTGTAAACCATAAAAATAATAAACACCACAGTGAGTATTGCAGCATCTATTATTGAGATATAATTATCTAATCCAAAGATAAATAGCAATACCGACGCAAGCACTGCAAAAGGAATATCCTTTTTAACCGTGGTTTTTGAAATCACCATAGGCGCCACCACAGCGGCGGTACCAACAATAAGTAAAACATTAAAAATGTTAGATCCCACCACGTTACCTACAGCAAGGTCGGGAGTTTCGTTGATGGCAGACACAAGACTTACAAAAAATTCGGGCATCGAAGTACCCATTGCCACTACTGTTAAACCAATAACTATCTGAGGAATATTCATCTTAGCGGCGAGCCCAACTGCGCCATCGGTGAGCCGGTCGGCACCCCATAGCACCACAGCCACACCTATTATTATATACAATATATTTAGTAACATTTTGAAAAAATTTATTTATGCTACAAATTTAAAAAAAATAGTTATGCGGCAATTAATTCATTATGTTTTTTTTGAATAATTAACACAAAAATTCATTATCTTTGGCAAAAAAAAGATGAACCTAACTAATATATTTTTAACGGCTGTTATTGTGCCATTCTTGACCCTGACAGCCACCGCCCAAATCAGTTTCGACGGTTTTGGCTTTAATAACTACATTACCGATGCCGCTATTGATACAGTTTCGGGCATAACTGGCATTCCCGATGGCTATACAGCAATAGGATTCAGCGTAAGTGCTACAGTAAAAGGCTTTACACAAACCATTGAAAGCCGTAGTGCAAGATTGAATGCAGCCCAGCGTCAATTGATGCATGCTGTAAAACCAGGTGCCAAAATTTATATCGACGAAATTCTTATCAAAAACAACCGCACGCAAAAAGTTAGTAGCGAACCTGTTATAACACTCATAAAAGACGGAGTTACTGCGGGAATAGAAGGTAATAAAATTTTAGCATATCCGGGTACCCACTCCACCGACACCACCATTTTTCGCGTAAGTGAGTTTGAAATTGAATCAATCCGACCCGATTTTATTTACCACATCAAAATAATTGGTAACGAAATAGACTCATCCACATATGCTCAAATTACTCGTAAGGGTTACCGGTTTACTGTAAACAACATTGTTGCAGAAGAAATTGCAACAGGTAGAAAAGAAGAAGTAAGGCAGTTTTCGGTTACCGACGATGGTAGCTACCGTTACATTTGTCGCTCAAAAGGTTATCTAACCAAAAAGAATGCAAAAATCAACTTTGTATATCCTATGCCTGCTGTAATTGACTCTGTTAAAGGTAGTTGTATCACAGATAAAGGTATGGAAGATTTCGCATTTTTAGGAGAAACAATCACAAAAGATGCACAAAAAATAGTTAAACGTGTAACGCCTTTTACTATTATCTCATTTTCAGTATATTACAATAATCACGAAGAAATTATCAACGTTATGGCATTGGAATGATTTTTTTTAAGAAATAAATGGATAATTATCATTTTTTCTTATTATATTTGCGCTAATTAATATAAGTATGATGGCAAAAGAAACAACCATAAGAGAACTATCCGAAAATGAATTAATTGATTGGTATTATAAAAGCGCCGAAACCAAAAAATTTGTAGATTTTTACGTTTCGGAACTAAAAAAATATCATCAACCGATGCTCGAAATCAACTGCGGCACAGGTGAAATTCTTAAATACCTTCTTGCCGACGGTATTGAGTGTCATGGATTAGATTGTGCAGCAGAGCAAATTAAAATTTGTAGTGAAGCTCTTAGTCAACAGAATTTAAATACAACTCTGTATAGTTTTGATTATGAGAATTTTACACTACCACAACAGTATAATACCATTTTTATTCCGCAATCATCGTTTTGCTTAATTCACAACTTAGATACAGCCAAGCAATTCCTAAAAAATATTTATAATTCGTTGCAAAACGGAGGAACACTTATTTTCGACTTATATATTCCTTGGAAAGATATAATAGACTATCACACAAATAAATGGACCTCGGATAATTCGATTGAAAATCCCGAAACAGGTGAAATTTTTGTATATTCTTATCACTGCGACCTTGATTTGCCTAATCAAATTAAAACAACACATTCAAAATACGAACTTTACAAAGATGGCAAGCTTATTGCCGTACATTTGGATGTTTCGCAAAGTCGTTGGTATACCGACAACGAAATGACAACAATTCTCGAAGATATTGGTTTTAGTTCTATAACCAAAACTAAAATATTGCAAGATAGTGATTTAGATTACTCTACTTTATTCGTGGCTTCCAAACTCAACTAAAACCTTGTGCAATAATGCTTTGGAGTTAGTTTAGGATTCAGAAAAACTATTCCCATACGTGCAGTTTCGATGGTAACGGTTGATTTTGTATCTTTTACTATCTCGCACCACGCCTTGCTCATTCCTTTCGACCAATTAATGTCGTCGAACAACAACACCGCACCACTCTCCAAACCACTACTGAATAGTTCATAATAATCTATGGTGGCTTTGTAGGTATGGTTGCCGTCGATGTATACAAGGTCAATATCCTGATTATCAGCGACTAATTTTTCTAAAATATCATCAAAACTACAATTAACGGCTTCGATGTTGTTAACGTTGTGATTAGTAAAACTCTCCTTAGCAAGATTATGAATAGAAGTGCAGCCTTCAAGGGTAATTATCTTTGAATCAGGACTTCCAGCAGATAGATAGAGTGTTCCCACGCCAAGCGAGGTGCCTAATTCAAGAATTTTACGGGGTTGTAAAAAGTTGGCTGAGCGTTGCAAAAGTCGCCCATATTTGCCTTTCGACGAAGATTTTTTGGCAAGAGAAGATATTTTCACATCTTTGGTTTTGCCGCCTTTTGCGCCGAAGGTGGTAACGGTGATATTGTCGCGTTTTTTGCGCAATTGTGCGTAGGCGTTTTCGGCAAGTGTGTAGTCAAACTTTTCCTTACTGAAAATCACATACTTAAAGAAATTGAAAATGTTAGGCGAATGTACGCGGTGACCGTTGTAATATCCCGCTTTGAGGAAATGACGTAAAGTAAAAATCAGGTTCACAATTATCTCACTAAGAGTGTTTAACTCTAATAAAAAAAACTGTCGTGTCGCAAATAGCGGCACGACAGCCACTTAATAATAATTTAAAAATCTTATCTAACGATAGTTGCTTTGCGGTCGGGACCCACTGAGATTATCTTAATGGGAACCTTTACAAAGTTGGCTATAAATGCCAAGTAGTCAATCAATTCGGTAGGCAACTCTTTATCGGTTTTTGCATTAGAAATGTCGGTTTTCCAACCTTTGAACTCTTTGTATACGGGTTCAATTGACTCTTCAATGTCGAAAGGCATTGCCATAGTTTCTTTACCGTTGATTTTGTATGCCACGCAAGCCTTGATGGTGTCAAAGTCGTTCATTACATCGCTCTTAGTAACAATGAGTTGTGTAACGCCATTGATCATACAAGAGTATTTGAGTTCTACCAAGTCGAGCCAACCAGTACGGCGGGGACGGCCTGTGGTAGCGCCAAATTCGTGACCAGCAGCGCGGAGTTTCTCACCTGTTTCGTCGAAAAGTTCTGTTGGGAAAGGTCCTGCGCCCACACGTGTGCAGTATGCTTTGAAAATACCGTACACTTCGCCAATCTTTTGAGGAGCAACGCCAATACCGGTGCAAGCGCCTGCGCAGATTGTGTTGCTACTTGTTACAAAGGGATATGTACCAAAATCGATGTCGAGCATGGTGCCTTGTGCGCCCTCGGCAAGTACCGAACGGTTTTGGTCGAGTTTTTCGTTGATAAACATCTCAGCGTCAACAAATTCAAATTGTTTGAGACACTCAATGCCTTCGAACCAACCATTCAAGAAATCTTCCATCTTGAAATCCTTGAAACCGAGCGATTCAATTTCGCGGAGGTGGCGTTGTGTAAGAGCATCGAAACGTTGTTTGAAGTCGGGACGAAGTATGTCGCCGATTCTCAAACCGTTGCGGCTGATTTTGTCGGTATAGCAAGGACCTATGCCTTTAAGGGTGCTGCCAATTTTAGATTTTCCCTTGGCTGCCTCGTTGGCGGCGTCTAATATTCTGTGAGTAGGGAGAATAAGGTTGGCGCGTTTGGATATTTTCAGAAGTTCCTTGATTTTAGGATTTTGACCGATAATGCTGTCAATTTCGCTTTTGAAAATTGCGGGGTCAAGCACTACGCCGTTGCCAATCAAGTTGATAGCACCATTGGTAAAAATACCCGACGGAATTGTGTGCAGCACAAATTTTTTGCCGCTAAATTCGAGCGTGTGTCCGGCATTGGGACCGCCTTGAAATCTTGTTACAACATTGTAACGGGGGGCAAGCACGTCAACAATCTTGCCTTTTCCCTCGTCGCCCCATTGGAGGCCTAATAAAACATCTATTTTCATTTTTATATGTTATAATTAATTCCGGTGTAAAATTACAAAAATTTGCGACGGTGAATTTACGAAACTTTATAACATTAATCAATTTTTTTTGAGTAATTTTACCGCCAAGATGGAAAATTTGCAGATTACACCCGTTGCACACATACGTAGTCAGTTTAGCGGCAAGTTTGGCATACCTCGTCAGCCGGGACTTGCTCCGTCGCTCACTGCCGACATTGTGTTTGAAGAACCATTTCGCAACCCAGACTTTATCAGAGGGTTAGATGGTGTTTCACACATTTGGCTTTTGTGGGAATTTTCAGAATTCCGCGGCAAACCATACTCCGCACTTGTGCGTCCGCCACGCCTTGGAGGAAACAAAAAACTCGGAGTATTTGCAACACGAAGTCCGCTGAGACCTAATCCTCTGGCACTTTCGGCAGTAAAAATCGAGGAGATTACCGCCTCAAAAGAATATGGCTATATAATAAAGGTGTCGGGTGCAGATTTGATGGATGGAACGCCAATTTACGACATAAAGCCTTATATTCCGTATACCGACTGTATATCAGAGGCTTACACTTCTATTTATCCAAAACCAGAAACTCTCGATAATGTTATTTACAATTGTAAAATTCCACAATCAATTGATAACAAAATACTTAAAGCATTAGAGGAGATACTTTTACAAGACCCTCGTCCGGCTTACAAAAAAGAGGATACGGGAATATACAAATTTGAGTTTGGAGATTTGCACGTGGAGTTTTACGTCAACGGTAAAACAGTGTTTATCACATCCTTAGCGTGCTGCAATTCGTCTTTGGTTAAATCTTTAACGCCTTCTAACGGATAATCGATTCCAAGATTCTGATATTTAAATTTTCCCATAGTGTGGTAGGGTAGGAGGTCAACCTTCTCTATTACTGAATATTGCGAAAGATATTCAGCCAAAGCCTTCAAACGGTTGTCGTCAAAAGTGTATCCGGGAACAACCACGTGACGAATCCAAACCTTTTTGCCAATAGATTGCAGATGTTCAAGAAACCGCTGATTATTATCGCGAGTGCAGCCCGTGTATGATTTGTGAATATCATCATCAGCGGTTTTTATATCAAGCAATACTAAATCGGTATAATTCAATATATTAAGTGCTTTTTCTGTAAAAATTACGCCCGAAGTGTCGAGCGCTGTATGGATATTATTTTGCTTGCAAATCTTAAAAAAATCCTCAACAAACTCTGCCTGCACCAAAGGTTCTCCACCTGAGACAGTTACACCGCCCGACTTGATAAAGTTTTTGTATTTCATCACTTCGGCAAAAAGTTCTTCGGGGGTCATATTGTATTGGGCAGGAGCGTTAACATCCCAAGTATCAGGATTATGGCAAAACATACACCGCATAGGGCAGCCTTGCATAAATACTACAAACCTAATTCCGGGACCGTCTACCGTGCCGAATGATTCCAACGAATGTATTTTACCTATCATAATTTTGTGCAATTTGTTTTTCCAAAGATAAACAAATTTATTTGAATTAGTTTATCTTCATTTAAAAATTTGTCATAAAAAAAACATCAAGCACCACAATGATGCTTGATGCATTTAATATACTAAATTAGTATTTTACAAAGATTGGTTGATTGTGCGGCTGATTACATCCAACTGCTGTTCTTTGGTGAGTTTCACAAAGTTAACAGCGTAGCCCGAAACACGGATTGTGAGTTGCGGGTATTTTTCGGGATGTTCCATTGCATCTACCAAAAGTTCACGGTCGAAAACGTTAACATTCAAATGGTGTCCGCCATCGGGAGTAAAGTAGCTGTCCATCAGGTTTACAAGGTTGTTTACCTGAGTTTCGTTGTCCTTGCCGAGAGTTGCGGGCGAAATTGCAAATGTGTAGGAAATACCATCGTGAGAGTGCTGGAAAGGCAATTTTGCAACCGAAGCAAGAGCAGCAACAGCACCTTTGGTGTCGCGACCGTTCATCGGGTTAGCACCGGGAGCAAAAGGAACACCAGCAGGACGACCGTCGGGTGTTGCACCTGTCTTTTTGCCGTAAACCACATTTGAAGTGATGGTAAGAATCGACTGCGTGGGCACTGCGTGACGGTAAGTTTCGTGCTGACGCATATATTCCATAAACTTTTCGGTAATCATAAGAGCGAGGTTGTCGGTGTTGGTGTCGTTGTTGCCAAAAGGAACATAGCCAGTGTTTTCAAAGCCTACTGCAATGCCTTTTTCGTTGCGGATAACTTTCACCTTGCCGTACTTAATGGCTGCAAGTGAGTCGGTTACAACCGAAATACCTGCAATACCTGTTGCGCGAGTACGTTCTACGTGACCATCGTGGAGTGCCATTTCAAATGCCTCGTAGTCGTACTTGTCGTGCATATAGTGAATGATTTTCAATGCATTAACATAAACCTTAGCAAGCCAACGCATCATTTGTTCAAATTTTGCCATAACATCTTCGTAATCAAGATATTCTGATGTAATGGGAGCATATTCGGGCGAAACCTGCTCGCCAGTAATCTCGTCTTTACCGCCGTTGATAGCGTAGAGAAGACATTTTGCGAGGTTGGCTCTTGCACCGAAAAACTGCATCTGTTTGCCAATCTTCATCGGCGAAACGCAGCAAGCGATACCGTAGTCGTCGCCATAGTCAACACGCATCAAATCATCGTTTTCGTATTGGATAGCCGACGATTTGATTGAGATTTTGGCACAATATTTTTTCCATGCCTCAGGCAAACGCTCCGACCAAAGAACTGTCAAGTTGGGTTCGGGAGCAGGACCGAGGTTTTCGAGAGTGTGGAGCATACGGTAGCAAGTTTTTGTTACCAAAGTTCTGCCGTCGATACCCATACCGCCTTCTGATGCAGTTACCCAAACAGGGTCGCCAGAGAAAAGTTCGTTGTATTCGGGAGTGCGCAAGAAACGTACAATACGGAGTTTGATAACCATCTGATCGATAAGTTCCTGAGCCTCTTTTTCGGTGAGAGTTCCGTTTTTCAAATCTCTTTCAATAAAGATATCGAGGAATGTAGAGATACGTCCGATACTCATAGCAGCGCCGTCTTGGTCTTTTACTGCGCCAAGGTATCCGAAATATACAAACTGAACAGCCTCACGAGCATTTGTAGCGGGTTTTGTAACGTCGAAACCGTAGTTTGCACACATTTTTACAAAATCTTTGAGAGCCTTAATCTGCTCAGAAATTTCCTCGCGCTGTTGAATCACCTCTTCGGTCATCTCCTGAATATCAAGACGATCGAGATAGCGTTTTTTCTCCTCAATAAGGTTGTCGGTGCCGTAGAGAGCAATACGACGGTAGTCGCCGATGATACGACCACGACCGTAAGCGTCGGGCAAACCTGTGATTATATGAGCGTGACGAGCGGCGCGAATGTCGGCAGTATAAGCCGAGAAAACACCCTCGTTGTGAGTTTTGCGATAGCGTGTATAAATATCTTTTGTGGCTGGGTCGAGTTCGTAACCGTATGCTTTGAGAGCCGATTCTACCATACGGATACCGCCTTTGGGGAAGATACCGCGTTTGAGAGGAGCGTCGGTTTGGAGACCTACAATCACCTCGTTTTCCTTGTCAATATATCCTGCACCGTAAGTGTCGATGCTTTGAGGCAATTTCGTCTCGGTGTCGTAAACGCCTTTTGCGCGTTCTACCTTAAACATCTCAGTTAACTTGTTCCAAACTTTGAGAGTTTTTTCCGAAGGGCCTTCGAGGAAGGATTCGTCGCCGGTGTAGGGAGTGTAATTGTGCTGGATGAAGTCGCGCACATTGATTTCGCGTTTCCAGATAAAACCGTCGAAATCGTTCTGGAGGTTTCCAATTTTCATATAGAATACAAATTAAGTATTAATAATATGCCGCAAAGGTAAATGATATATGGCATAATGTCAATAATTAAAAATGGTTATTTTGTTAAATTTGAGTGAAAATTTTGAGTGTAGAAATACACTTATTAAGTTAACAAAAATTTTTGAAAAAAAAATATCAATTTATTTGGCGGAATAAAAAAAGTGCTTATCTTTGCAGCGCAAAAACACGGGGGATTAGCTCAGTTGGCTAGAGCGTTTGACTGGCAGTCAAAAGGTCAGGAGTTCGACTCTCCTATTCTCCACAAAAATAGCGACGCTAATGCGCCGCTATTTTTTTTGTTCTTATTCACTTATTATTATAGTAAAAAAAAGAGGGTCGGCATCGCGACCCTCTACCAAATATAATTCGTGTATAAATTTATTTTGCGTAATTAACCGCCCTTGTTTCGCGGATAACGGTGATTTTGATTTGACCGGGATAGGTCATCTCGGTTTGAATCTTCTTAGCTATATCAGAAGAGAGTACTTCTGCCTCTTGGTCGGTAACCTTGTCGCTGCCAACGATAACGCGGAGTTCGCGTCCTGCCTGAATAGCGTAAGTTTTGAGAACGCCAGGGTAGGAGAGTGCAAGGTCTTCAAGACCTTTGAGACGCTTGATGTAGCTTTCGGCGATTTCGCGACGAGCACCGGGACGTGCGCCTGAAATAGCGTCACAAACCTGAACAATGGGGGCTATTATTGAAATCATTTCTACCTCGTCGTGGTGAGCACCAATAGCGTTGCAGATTTCGGGTTTCTCTTTGTATTTTTCGGCGAGTTTCATACCCACAATTGCGTGCGGCAAATCAGGCTCGTCGTCCGGCACCTTGCCAATATCGTGAAGAAGTCCTGCGCGTTTGGCTGCCTTTACAGGGAGGTCGAGTTCCGAAGCCATCACAGCACAGAGGTTTGCGGTTTCACGAGAGTGCTGCAAAAGGTTCTGACCGTAAGATGAGCGGTATTTCATCTTACCAATCAAGCGAACAAGTTCGGGATGCAAACCGTGAACGCCAAGGTCGATATATGTGCGTTTGCCCACTTCGGCAATCTCCTCTTCGAGTTGCTTTTTGGTTTTGGCAACTACCTCCTCGATACGTGCGGGGTGAATACGTCCGTCGGTAACAAGCTGGTGGAGAGCAAGACGAGCAACCTCGCGGCGAACCGGGTCGAAACCAGATAGCACGATAGCCTCAGGGGTGTCGTCAACTATAATTTCAATACCTGTGGCAGCTTCGAGAGCACGGATATTGCGACCCTCGCGACCGATGATACGACCCTTGATTTCGTCGTTGTCGATATTGAAAACTGTAACAGCGTTTTCAATTGCGGTTTCAGCACCAACGCGCTGAATTGTTTGAATCACAATCTTTTTAGCCTCTTTAGATGCAGCCATTTTGGCATCTTCTATAATATCGTTTTGAAGGCTGAGCGCCTCGGTTTTAGCCTCGGCAATGAGGTTGTCTTTTAGTTGCTGTTTAGCTTCAGCGGCAGAGATACCAGCGATGGCTTCGAGGTTTTCTACAGCCTTGCGGTGCATCTCTTCGAGTTCTTTATTTTTAACTTCTGCCTTTTCGAGTTGACGATCGAGGCTCTCTTTGAGCGAATCACATTCGGCCTTTTTGGTTTCGGCCTCTTTTTGTTTTTTAGTTAAATCATTACGCAACTGATTGACTGTGTTGTCTTTCTGTTTGAGTTTTTGTTCCCATTGCGTAAGACGGTTGTTTTTTTCGGCGGCTTGTTTTTCTATCTCCGCCTTCTGCTTCATAGCCTCGTCTTGTGCTTGAAGGATTTTTTTCTGTTTTATAATTTCGGCGTCCTTTTCGGCGTCCTCTATAATGTCGTTGGCCTTTTTTTCGGCGGCCTTAATCTTCATGTAGTATCCGAGGAAGTATCCTACAAGCAAAGCGGCTACTGAGGCGCAAATTATTATTACTATATTGTCCATTATAAAATATATATATTGTGTTAAAAATTTGCATAAAAAAAACCGCACCATTAACATGTAGCGTTTAAGAAACCCCTGATGAACATGGGCGATGCAGGTCGACTGTTTTTAACGTCCAATGCAGAGTAAATCTGACACAGCCGAAACTGTGTTAAGGCCTGTTATACGCAGACTGAAGCCTACACCTAAATTTGATTAGTGTTGAGTTTCAAACCTCTTAATGTAATGATGCGGCAAATATCTTATATTAAAGAACGTTCGACTTTTGGATATAATCGTCAATTTCTCCCGACAAAATTTGAAGTTCCGAAACAAAATCGGAATCGTCGGATGTATTTTCGCTGTTTAAATATTTGGTGGCAAAATCGAGACATACCATAGCAAGAAAGTCAAAAGGTGATTTGTCTTTTGAACTAAATTTCTGCTTATACATTACGAGTTTATCGTTGATTAACTGCACAGCACGACGAATTACCTCCTCCTCTGTCCTTTTAATTTTCATCGGATATTGGTGGCCGTCGATTGTTACGTTTATTGATAGTCTCTCGTCCATTGCTTGTTAAACTTATATCTAATTTGTCTGATTGCTGTCGATAAGGGACAGACACCTGTCTATTTCCCGCACAATTCTGTTTAGCTTGATTTTGGTGTCATGAGAATTATCGCCCGAAATAAGAGAGTTTAACGTTTTTAAATTTTCGTATTTGGAGTTTAATACGGTAATCTCGTCGGCTTTGTTGTTCAACTCTTTTTCGAGCGACTCTTTTTTTGCCCGGAGATCTGTATTCTCCTCGCGCAGACGGTCGCACAATGCAACTATCTGTTTAAACTTGCCTTTAAATTCGTTTAATATATTCTCTTTTTCGTTTGTCATCTTCTTCCAAAATCGTTTTACAAAATTAAGATTAAAAAATTAAATTATCAAATATTTTCATCAGTTTTTTTTATTTTTTTTCAACAACTTGAATATAAGCTAATTAATATTAAAGATTTTTTATAAATGAAAATGATAGCGAACTAATTTTATTTTTTTCCGTTAAAAGAAACGGAATTTATAACCACCTTTTACACTAATACCTTGAAAGTACTGATTATAGAGGACGATTTTATATCGAGAAATTACTTGCACGACTTAGTAAAATACTCGGGTTACGACTGCGCGACAGCTCAAAACGCAGCCGACGGATTTGATATGTATCTTAGAGAAAAACCCGAAGTGATTGTCTGCAACATTATTATGCCGGGCATTTCGGGTCTCGAATTTCTGCAAAAAATCCGGCAAATAGATCGACACACCATTATTATTATGATAACAAGCGTTAGCAGCGAGCGTCTTGCTGTGGATGCTTTGCGTCTTGGAGCCAACGACTATTTGCGCAAACCTTTGCAGGATAACGACTTACTTTCCGCTATTAAACGTGCCGGAAGTCGTATCAACCTCGACGAACCAATTTCGCAATATGGTGAAATTGATTCGGGCACTATGGTTTTAAAATTCAACACCGATATCAACGCTCCAAGGCTTATCGTTGACAGGCTTATGGACGAACTTGCTCCCGACTATTTTGAATCAGAGGCAAGAGCCAACATCGAAATCGGTCTTTCGGAATTGGTAACCAACGCAATAGAGCACGGAAACCTCAATATCACTTTTGAGGAAAAATCTGAAATGCTCAAAAACTTTTCGCTCGAAGATCTCTACAGCAAACGTCTTAAAGATAAAAAACTTGCCAACCGCAAAGTGACGGTAGAATATTCGTTTTCGCCAGAAAAATGCGAATGGACAATCACCGACGAGGGCAACGGTTTTGACCCAACCAAGATTCCCGACCCGCTTGCAGAAGAGAACATTGAAAGCCTGCACGGTAGAGGCATATTTTTTTCGCGACATCTCTTCGACTCGGTAGAGTATCTCGGCAAAGGGAATATTGTGCACGCTGTGAAAATATGCCAAAAATCAGTATGTTAAAGGATTTTTTGCGGTGTAATAATCTATAAAATTGATTATTAAGCATTTACCTATTACAAAAAACTTATCAACAACTGTATATTCGTATTTTTAAGATGCTATTTTGCTGATTGTCAGGCATAAATATCCGTGCCAATTTTTATTTATCCACAACCGACTAATTGCTCCATTTTATTACTATTTTTACGGTGGAAAATCTTCAAGGAAAAATGGATAAATTTACTCACTTACACGTACACTCTCACTACTCGATATTAGACGGAATGTCGAAAGTGCCGGACCTTATCAACAAGTGTCTCAAAACTGGGATGCACGCTATGGCCCTCACCGACCACGGCAATATGTTCGGCATTAAAGATCTCGTTGACAGCGCAAAAAAAATCAACGGAAAATGCAAAAAGGCTGTCAGCGAATGTAAAGAATCTATCGAAAAAGAAACCGACCCCGAAAAAAAGGCGGAACTTGAAAAGCAACTGCTAGAATTGGAAAAAAAGGCTGCTGAATATGTGCCGTTTAAGCCAATCATAGGCATTGAGGCATACTGCGCCCGCCGTACTCTCTACGACAAAGACAAATCTGTAAAGGTGGTTAGCGCACGCAAGGGCAAAGAGGTGATTGTAGACCGCGGCGGTTGGCACCTTATATTATTAGCAAAAAACAAGACTGGCTACCACAGCCTTTGCAAACTTGCCTCAATATCCTACACCGACGGTTATTACGACAAACCACGTATCGACCACAATGTTTTGGAAAAATGGCACGAGGGCGTTATTTGCTGCTCGGCGTGCTTGGGCGGCGAAATTCCTTCGTATATTCTCGAGGGCGAATTAGAAAAAGCGGAAGAATCTGTACTTTGGTTCAAAAACCTTTTTGGCGACGACTATTACCTTGAGCTTCAACGTCATAAAACCGACAAGCCAAACGCCGCCACCGACACCTACGAACTGCAAGAACAGGTAAACAAGGTGTTAATTGAATTGGCTCGCAAACACAACATAAAACTGATTGCCACCAACGACGTCCATTTTGTTGAAGAAAACCACGGCGAGGCTCACGACCGATTGATATGCCTAAGCACGGGCGCAGATTTTGAAAGTCCCGACCGCATGCACTACACCAAGCAAGAATGGCTCAAAACACCCGAAGAAATGGTGGCGATATTCTCCGATATTCCCGAGGCGCTTGCCAACACTGTGGAAATTGCCGAAAAGGTGGAGGTGTACAGCATCGACTCCGACCCTATAATGCCTAAATTTGAGATTCCCGAAAGTTTTGGCACAGAGGAAAGCTACCGCCAAAAATTTACCGAAGAAGACCTTTTCAACGAGTTTACCACCGACGAAAACGGCAATGTGGTGCTCTCAAAAGAGGATGCCGACAAAAAAATCAAAAAACTCGGCGGCTACGAAAAACTTTACCGTATAAAACTCGAAGCCGACTATCTTGCCAAACTCACTTACGAAGGCGCAAAATTTCGCTACGGCGACACTCTCACCGACGAACAGGCTGAGCGAATAAAATTTGAACTCCACGTGATGAAGACGATGGGTTTCCCGGGATACTTCTTGATTGTGTCGGACTATATCAGAGGCGCACGCGAGGAGTTGGATGTTTGGGTAGGTCCGGGACGTGGTTCGGCTGCCGGCTCTGTGGTGGCTTATTGCTTAAAAATCACTAATATAGACCCGCTTAAATACGACTTACTTTTCGAGAGGTTTCTTAACCCCGACCGTATTTCGCTCCCTGATATCGATGTGGACTTCGACGATGACGGACGTGGCAAGGTGCTTGATTGGGTTACCGAAAAATATGGCAAGGAGAAAGTTGCACACATTATCACATACGGCACAATGGCTACAAAATCGTCGATTGCCGATGTGGGTCGTGTGCAGAAAGTTCCGCTCAACATTGTCAACAAAATCAAGGGTCTTGTGCCCGATCGTGGATTTGAGGAGTGGCAGGTGAAGGCTGTTGACGGCGAAGTGCCCAAGAAAATGCCTAAGGTAAACCTTGGTACTTGTTACAAATATATCCCTGAATTGCAGCAACTTGTAAAAGGCGAGCAACCCGAAACCGAAAACTTCAACGTTCCGCTCGAAGGTCAGAACGAAAATGTGGAGTCGATGCTAAAATACGCCAAAGACCTTGAAGACACCAACCGTCAGATTGGTATCCACGCTTGCGGCGTAATCATTGGCGCACAAGACCTTACCGACATCGCACCCGTCTGCACCATCAAGGATAAAGACACCGAACAAGATGTGGTGGTAACGCAATACGACGGTCACGTTGTTGAAAGCGTGGGACTTATCAAGATGGACTTCCTCGGATTGAAAACCCTTTCGCTGCAAAAAGAGGCTTTGAAAAACATCAAAAAGCACCGCGGAATCGACATTGACCTTGAAGCCATCCCAATTGACGACAAACTCACTTACCAGCTATACAGCGAGGGACGCACGATAGGCACGTTCCAGTTTGAATCTCCCGGTATGCAGAAATACTTGCGCGAACTCAAACCCAACAATATCAACGACTTGATAGCCATGAACGCGCTCTACCGTCCGGGTCCTATGGACTATATACCCACATTCATCAACCGTAAACTCGGCAAAGAGCCTATCTCTTACGACCTTCCGGTGATGGAAAAATACCTCAAAGACACCTACGGCGTAACCGTTTACCAAGAACAGGTAATGCTTCTGAGCCGTTTGTTGGCAGGATTTACCCGTGGTCAGGCAGACTCGCTCCGTAAGGCGATGGGTAAAAAAATTGCCGCAATGTTGGCTGATTTGAAGCCGAAATTTATCGAAGGCGGAAAGAAAAACGGTCACGACGAGAAGATTCTGTTAAAAATATGGTCGGATTGGGAGAAATTTGCATCATACGCGTTCAACAAGTCGCACGCGGCTTGCTACGCTTGGGTGGCATACCAAACTGGCTATCTCAAAGCGCATTATCCCGCCGAATATATGGCCGCCAACCTCACACGAAACAAAGACTCCATCGATGATGTGAAAAAGTTTATGGAGGAATGCAAGGCTATGAAAATCGACGTAAAGGGTCCCGACATCAACGAATCTGACCTCAATTTTAGCGTTACCCACGATGGCGGAATCCGTTTTGGACTCGGCGGCATCAAGGGAGTAGGCGAGGCGGCTGTGGAAGGCATAGTGGCAGAACGCGAAAAGAACGGACCGTTTAAAGATATTTACGATTTTGTGGAGCGTGTAAACCTCAGTCAGGTAAACCGCAAAACAATTGAAAGTCTTGCACTTGCAGGCGCATTCGATTCGTTTGAGGGATTAAAACGCAGCCAATTTCTCGAACCCATTATCGGCGACAGCATCACATTCAGTGAGGCACTCGGCAAATATGGTCAAAAGATCAAAAGCGGCGGCAACAGCACAGGAAATTCACTTTTCGGAGGCGCTGTGGAAATTGAAGTTAAAAAACCAATGCCCGCCAACTGCGAAGAGTGGAGCGACCTTGTAAGATTAGACAAGGAGAAAGAACTTGTGGGAATTTACCTTTCGGCACACCCGCTCGACCGGTTCCGTCTTGAAATCGAAACTGGCTGCAACGCCACAATGGAACAACTTGCCGACCTTTCGCAATTTGGCACACGAAACGGTGAAACCCGTGTGGCTGGCATAGTTACCAACGCCGCCGAACGTACCACCAAAACTGGTAATCCGTGGGGACAACTTACGGTTGAGGATTTTTCGGGAAGTTACTCTTTTGCACTCTTTGGCAAAGATTATATGACCTTCAAGCCGTATTTTATCAAAGGTATGGCGGTGCTTATCAAAGGCAAAGTACAAGGCAGGTTTAACAATCCCAACGAGTTGGAATTCAAGATTTCATCAATCGACCTTCTCGATGATGTTAAAGACAAATTGGTGCACGGCATAACGCTCAAAGTTCCCATCACAGATATCGACACGTCGTTTATGCAGAACATTCTCAGCATTTCGGATCAAAAGGCGCAAGGACAGTTAAACTTTGAAATCTTTGACCCAAAAAACGAGAAAATCCGCATAAAAATGCACTCACGCACTCACAGGGTAAATATCAACAACGAACTGATATCCAACCTAAAACGTCAACAGATAGAATATATGGTTAGTTAGCACATATCCTTTTATTTATACAACACGGAAAATTCCTGAAAGACATATTCCGTATTTTTTGCTGAAAAAGACAGAAGCCACTGAAATAGCGGCTTCTGTTTTTGCTTTTAACTCTTTTATTCCACATTGAAACTTGCCGTTGCGGGTTTTAAGCCGCTGCCTTTTACGGTGAGGGTGGCTGAGCCTTTGTGTAATGCTGATTTGGCTTCAACCACTACCACCAATTTGCCGTGGAATACCTTCATTGTGGGATTGGTGAAAGTTTCGGTAGATGTGGCATCGCCGTTGCAGGCCGAATTGAATTTTGCCGAGCCGTTAACATTGAATGTCAGTTGGTTGGCTGCGTCGGGACAAAGGTTGCCGTCTTTATCCACCACCGAAACTGTTACAAAACTCAAATCGGGCGAATCGGTAAAGTAGCCATCGGTTATTGGTGTGGCATTCAATACTTTGCGGTCGGGTTCAAGAACTATGTGGTGAGGTTTTCCTGCTGTTTTTACGATTTTTTCCTCTGCCTTGTTGCCATTTTTGTCGTAAGCCACAATTTTGATTTCGCCGGGCTCGTATTTCACATCCATCCATCGCATACGGTAGCGGTCGAGACGGTTTTTGCCGTTTTTGGGATTAGGATTGGCAAACTTTGTGGTGCCTCCCCAAGGCATAGGCATCTCATCCAAGTCGTTTTTGTAATCATCCAGCGAAACATCGATGTGTCGTTTCCTACCCTGCGATTTACCATTTACAAACAACTCAGCCTCAGGATATGTGGTGTAACAGAAAACGGGAGTGGTTTGCCCCTCGCGACCGGGGAAAGTCCAATGAGGAAGCACGTGGAGGGTGTTTTTTTCGGGAGCCCAATGCACTTTGTAGAGATAAGCGCGGTCTTTGGGAAGTCCCGCAAGGTCAAAGATTCCAAAATAACTGCTACGTGAGGGCCAATAATCGTCGTAGGGAGTAGGCTCGCCAAGATAGTCGAAACCCGTCCACACAAACTCTCCAGTTACCCACGGAGCCTTATCCTGCCACATCCAATCGTCGTCGGGGAGGTTGCTCCAAATGCAACTTTCAAGGTCGTAACTCGAAATCTGACCGTCGCTGTACATTTCGCCGTGGTTTTCCTCTGCTGGAAACTTGTAAACACCTCGGCTCGAAATAGTTGAGGCGGTTTCAGTACCCAAAAGCAATCCACTTGGCGAGTTTTGATTACCTTGGTCGTAAATATACAAACGGTAGTTGAAACCCGGAACGTCGGTAGCCTGCAAAACTCCCGAAGCAATAGCCTCGGTGCCACGGTCGATACCCTGTGTGCAGGGACGTGTGTCGTCGAGCGAGTGTATCAGGTTCTGTATCAAACGAGTATATTTCAATCCTACTGCGCTGCCTTGGTCGGGAATTTCGTTTCCAATGCTCCACATCACAATGCTCGGATGGTTTCGGTTAACCACCACAAGGTTTTCAAAATCGCGCTGCCACCAAGACCTTCCATCGGCGTTAGGCGACTGTGTATCAATCTGTTCAAAAAACAATGAATAACCGTTTTTGCATTTGGGATAGACCCACATATCGCACGATTCTGCCATAACGAGCATACCCATCTCGTCGCAAATATCCATCTGCCAAGGTGCTGGAATATTGTGACTTGTGCGAATTGCATTGCAACCTATCTCTTTAAGCAGCGTAACCTGACGGCGGAAAGCAGCCTTGTAAAACGCCGAACCAAGCGGACCTAAATCGTGATGAAGGCACACACCCCGAAATTTGGTGAGTTTGCCATTAAGTCGAAATCCGTCGCCACCGTAACTAATACTTCTAATGCCGATATTAGTACGCTGTTGGTCAATAAGTTCGCTATTGCGATAAATATTGGTAACAAGCGAATAGAGAGCGGGATTTTCGGGCGACCAAAGTAGAGGATTTTCAACAACCATAATCTGCGTATTTTCGCAGCCAGATAGCGAAGCGTCGGTTTTTGCAACCTCTTTGCCGTTGCTCATTAAAGTATGCAACACTTTGATATTTTGATTGCTGGCATTGCGCAACGACGTGGTTATCGTTATTCGTGCACTCTTTGCCGATGTGCCTTCCGCATTGATGTTTTCGATAGCCGTTGTGCGTGCAAAAATTCCAAATGTTTTTACCGCCACATCTTGCGAAAGTGCAAGACGTACAGGACGATATAATCCCGCACCCGGATACCATCGGTTAGATTCTTCACGGTTGTTTAAGTGGACAGCCACTGAGTATTTGCCTGGTGCAATTTTGCCGTTAGTATTAGGCAGATACGGCGTAATATCGAGGGCAAATGTAGTGTAACCATAAGCCCAAGCGCCTGCAAACTTGCCCTCTACGTATACCTTTGGTTCTGACATTGCGCCGTCAAAAATCAGTTCTGCATGACTGTAATTATCAGGTATGTTGATAGTTGTGCGATACCAACCCTCGCCAATCCACGGCAGCGAACCTGTGCGACCTGTTTTTTCGGTAGCCTCACTTTCTCCGTTTTGAGTAATTGCAACCACCTGTTTATCAATATCTTTATCAAAAGGGCCAGAAATAGCCCAATCGTGCGGAATGGTTACATCCTGCCATTTAGAGTCATTGAAATCAGGTTTTTCTGCACCCGAAACATCACCCTTGGTAAATTTCCACCCGCCAAGCAGCAGACGTTCAACACTTTGAGCCTCAGCCATCCACGCTCCAACGCACAAAGCAACAGTAAATAATAATCTTTTCATTATGTAATTGATTTTAGTTTTGCAAATATATGAAAACTCGGGATATGTTTTGTGAATTGTGTAAAAAAACGTTATCGTTGCAGCATACATCAACAAAACGTCAACCGCTATGCAGCCAACGCAAAAAAATAAAATCCGACTTTTACCAAACGGTATGAGCGACTTTGCAACTATCCGCAGAGACAACAGATATTATGTGGATAAAACAATGTTTATCCCAAAACTCGAAGAGTTTAAGTATCAAATTTTTTTACGACCAAGAAGGTTCGGCAAGAGCCTGATGCTTAATATGTTGGCGGCATATTACGATGTGGCGATGAAAGACAGTTTTGATGACCTTTTCAGCGGCTTGTATATCGGCGACAATCCCACCAGGAGGCAATAAGTATCTGATTTGAAGTTCAATTTTTCGGAGATTGACCCGGATGAAACCAAAGTGCAAGATTCGTTCAACACAAATGTGCTTGATACACTTGTAAGTTTTGCAAAAAAATACGAGGATTTGCTGCCGGAAGGAACTGCAAACAAAATCGCAAGTGAAACCAAATCCAATGATGCATTTACCCAACTCACAAACATCATTCAACTTGCAGGATTGCACATCTACGTCATCATCGACGAGTACGACAACTTTGCCAACACGATGCTTGCCGACAGTGAGAGCAATTATATTAAACTCACCCACGGAGATGGATTTTTCCGTCTGTTTTTCAACAACTTGAAGGCGGCAACGACCGAAAACGACGCGGCTGTTTCGCGCATTATGATTTCGGGCGTTACTCCGCTCACGCTCAGCGATGTAACAAGCGGCTACAATATCGGAATGAATATTTCTGCCGACAGTCAGTTTAATTCGCTTGCCGGTTTTACCGAAACCGAATTTCGCCAAATGCTTGAATATTACCGCGATGCAACGGGAGTTTTCAATCATACGGACAATATGGTGGATTCTAACATATCGTCCGACTACAACAAGATGACCAAACTCATCCGTTTTGAACAGCAATTTGGTGAGAAAACGTCTCTTATTCAGCGCATTAACAACGACGGTTATATTTACGGAATCATCAAACCCGAATTTGCCCTCAACGACCTCGAACGCTACGAAAACCTTGTGAGCCTGATGTTTTATATGGGTTTGCTGTCGATTGGCGGCTATCAAGGCGGAAGGACAAAACTGATAATCCCAAATTCTACCGTCCGTCAGCAATAATTCCAATATATGCAGCGCAACTACAACACGTTTATGATGTGGAAAACCGACGACAATATTATTATTGATCTCGGTTATTCGCTTGCTTGGCAGGGTGCGCACGAACCGTTTTTCCGCTACATTGCCGATTGTATGAAAGACGCCACCAAAAACAACGAAAACAAAATTGCAGGTATATAATTTTAGTTTATTTTAAACCTCACTCATCATTTTTCAGTGTCCTAACTGGGTTTTCGCTTGCGGCGCGGAAACTAGCGGCGGTTACCACCAATAGGGTGACAACAATGGTTAGAAGCACAGCCCAAACAAACACCCTAATATTGACAGGGTAGTGGTAGGCAAATCCACTGAAATATTTTTGTACAAAGAAATATGCTATCGGGATGGCTCCAATAGAAGATATTGCGCTTATTTTCAGGACTTTGATATTAAACAGCGAAAGAATTTCCCAAATTGTAGCACCGTTGACACGGCGTATGCCAATCTCCTTGCGGCGGCGTTCGGTTTCAAAATAAACTATGCCAAAAATACCCATCACCGAAATCAAAATAGCAATGAAAGCAAATAGCGAAATCATCCGCGCAAGTTCGGTTTCCTTGTTGTAGTTAGAATTCATCATCTCTTCTTGGAACGACCTGATAGGGTGGTAGATATAGGGGAAATTAGGGTCGATTTGTGAGAGAACGTCATGAATAAAACGTTTGGTAGTTTTTACATCGGCATTATCGGAAATACGTATGTATAGTTGTTTTAAAGTAGCATAATCGGGAGTTAACCTACCTGGTATATAAAAAGCAACGGGTGAAATTTCATAGTATAAGGGTTTGAATTTTATATCCTTGCAAAATCCCACAATTTGGCAGGTATCTATCATACCTTCTAATCCTGGCAAGTGATTTCCAAGTTCCAATCCGAACTGATTTTGAGTGTACTGATTAAAAATATACACTCCATGATCCTGCAAATGGTCGGAAGGTAAAAATCCACGTCCCGACGTTATATCTAAATCCATAAAATCAAAGAAATTGTCAGAGACAAAAATCATGTCGAATTGTATAAAGGTATTCAATTTCTCAAATATAGAGCGGTCTACATTATGCCTTACACGGGCTATCAGTTCGCTGTGTGTCCATGTGATGTCGGTGATGTTGGGATTTTGGAGCAAAAGGGAGCGCACTTCGTCGTGTTTTTCCGAAATACGCTCGCTGGTCTCCACGGCGAGCAGGTTGTGAGTGTTGAACCCAAGGTCGCTGCTCGAAATGTACTCTATGTTGTTGTGAATAAACATCGATACAATTATAAGAGCAGTAGAAGCCGTTATCTGAAAACCTATGAGCAAATATCTCAGCGCAAAATCGTGATGTTGTGTGATGCTACCTTTGAGGGAGAGAGCGGGTGTAATGTCGGTGATGTGTAATGCTGGATAAACGCTCACTGCTATTGAGATTAATAGCGGTATCAAAATACTCAGGATTAACATCTTATGATTGGAATAAACCATAACATTCATATCTATCGTATTACCTATAAACATAGGAGCAACTGTGATTACCAACACAAACGCCAAAACCATTGACACAATGGTAAATACGAGCGACTCACTCATAAGCATCAACACGAGATTTTTGCGACTGCTGCCGAAGACCCTCATAGTGTTGAGGTTTTTTACCCGCTGAGGCACCCGGGCAAAGAAAAAGTTGATGTAATTGATATAGGCTATCAAAATAATCACAAGAGCAAGTATAATAAGCGTATAAGACATTTTGGGATAGACAGGCTCGTGAAAACCCTTCATTTCGGGCATCACATGCATTTCGTCGAGAGGAATAAACTTAACACCAGTAGTTGCTATTAGACTAGAATCAGTGAATCGTTCTTGATCTTCTTTTGATAATTTGTTATATTCTTCTGACCCCACTTCTGGAACTTCATACGTCTCTCTGATATAAGAGAGTGTGGACTTGGTCAACATCTCCTCATCAATAGGTGCCGACATCTTGTAATAATATGACGTAACCGACCAGCCAGCATTAGCAAGATACCTATTGCCAATGCAGCGGAATCCGCCGAAAGGTTGAAGTTCGCAGTTTGAAGGCATATCGTAGATAGCCACCACCTCTAATTCGTCGTCAGTATTAAGGTCGTATTTGATATGCTCGCCCAACTCTATACCGTATTTTTCGGCATTCTGACGACTTATCATTATTTGATTGAGAGATACAAAATGAGTAGTGTCGCCCGCAACAATATTAAAACTGAATGTATTAAGCAATCCTTTGCTGATAGCACCAGTGCGGATATCCACATTACGGTATTCTCCGTTGCGATTTAAGTAAAGTGAAAAATCGACCCACGGACAAAGGCATCCATAGCTCTCCACACTTGGAAACGCCTGTCCAACCCCCTCGCCAATAGGACGGGAGATGATGTTGTTGCGTGTTCTATCTCTCTGATACAATGTAAGATTGTAAATCCTATCATGATCTTTGATGCCGTGATTGAATTGAAGATCATAATCAGCCACAGACATTAGCACATAAAACGCAGCCACCGCCACGGCTATTCCCGCAATGTTCAATAGAGCGGGCAATGATATCAGATGTCGAATTTTAAATAGTGTCATTTATTACAATGTAAATTTGATTACCGTCAATAATATAGCATTTCTTGTGCCAATATAGTTATATGCTTAATATTAAGGATATTAATAATAATATCAAAAAGTAGAAATGTAAAAATTATTTACAGTGGTGTAAAGTAATTTTACACTTTCCAAACCCTCGCAATATACAAAAAAATCTATCAAACAACAATGATTCGGTAAAAAAAAACAATCTATCTTCAATGGTATAGCGAAACTGACCTCGACCTCAAAGTTACCGACCCTTGCGGACAGGAAATCCGCTACAAAAAGCGCACTGCCACTTACAACGGCGGCACTGGCAAATTAGATGTGGATGCCAATGTTGATTCCGCTCCCCAATACACAATGACACCGCAGGAAAATGTATACATCATTGGCGTTGATGTTCTGTACAATGGCGGCACATTTTTGGATTATGCAAAAAAGATGAAAGTCCAAGAAAAAAAGTTTTTTTTCACCCATTTTCAACACTAAAACAAAAATTAATCTTATCTTGCGCCCGAATTAAAAAAAAAACACTCATCATGAAAAACATTGTTTGCTTCGATACCGAAACCACAGGTGTTGATATTCAGAAAGATAAGATTATACAAATTGCTATGGTGAAGTTCAATTCTGAGAACTTCCAAACCGTGGACACTTTTCAAAAATACACTATCCCCGAAGGCGATTTTGTGATTCAGCCCGAGGCTACCGAGGTGCACCATCTCACCAAGGAGTTTATTCTCCAAAACGGCGTGCCTTTCAAGGATGTGGCTCAGCAGATTATCGACTTTTTTGAGGGTTGCGACATTATCACTTACAACGGCAACAATTTCGACGTGGCTATTCTCCAAAACAATCTCGCCGCGGTGGGCTTAAAATGGACTCTGCCCGACTGCAAATATTACGACTCGATGATTATCGAAAAGAAAATCTTTGGAATGCGTCTTGTGGATGTTTACCACCGATACTACAACGAGGATTTTGAGGCTCACGACGCTTTTGCCGACGTTAACGCCACTATCAAGGTGTTTCAAAAGCAGATGGAGCAGCACAAAGACCTCATCGAAAATATGGATTGGGATATTCTTTCGCCCGACGGATTTCTCAAACGCAACGCCGACAACGTTGTGGTGTTCGCCTACGGAAAATACAAAAACCGTCCCGTGCACGAAATTTGCAAAACCGACAAGGCGTATATCCGCTGGATTTGGGATAAGGATTTTTCGCCCATCACCAAACAGAATATCGAAAAGGCTTACCGTCAACACTGTAAATAATTAAACATACTAAATATTACGAATATGAAAAGACTTTTTTCCGCAGCCACAGCCGCTATGCTTCTGTGCGCCTGCAACAGCACCCAAAAAGACGATCAAGAGTCGGGTGCAAAAATCAAAGCAAACCAAATCGGCTATCCCGCCAAAGGTGTAAAAATAGCCATCGTGCCCGATTCGTCGGCGCAGGAATTTACCATCGTTGACTTTGCCACAGGCGAGGAGGTTTACAAGGGGCAATGCTCCGAACCCAAGGAGTGGGAGTTTTCGGGTACAAAGGTAAAAACAGCCGATTTCTCCGACTTTAACCGCGAAGGCATTTTCCGCCTAAAATGCAATGGCACGAGTGGTTCGTATCCGTTTGCAGTAGGAGAGGGGGTTTATAAAGATTTGGTAAAATCGGCAATGAATACATTCTACCTTGCCCGCGCAGGTGAGGAAATCAAAGAGGAATACGCTGGCAAATACGCCCGTCCCTCAGCACATTTAGACAATGTGGTAAAAATTCACGAATCTGCCGCCGGTCCTAAGCGCAAACAAGGCGACATTATCTCATCGCCCGGAGGTTGGTACGATGCTGGCGACTACAACAAGTATATCATCAACTCGTCAATCACTGTTTGGGAACTTCTTCACGCTATCGAAATCTATCCCGAATATGTTGACAAACTCACACTCAACATTCCCGAATCGGGCAACGAAATTCCTGATATGCTCGACGAAATTCTCGTTAACCTCAAATGGATGCTCACCATGCAAGACCCCGACGACGGAGGTGTTTACGCAAAACTTACCTCGCTCAGTTTCTGCGGTTTTATTATGCCTCAGGACGATAATTCAGAGCGCTTTGTAGTGCAGAAAACCACTGCCGCCGCTCTCGACTTTGTGGCAACAATGTGCAAGGCTGAGCGTGTTCTCCGCCGCTATCCGCAGTACGAGGATTTCTGCAACCATATTCAAGGATGCTATATGCGAGCCTACAATTGGGCTATGAAAAATCAGGAAATCCTCTACCGTCAGCCCAAAGACGTTATGACAGGTCAGTACAACGACGACCGCATTGGCGATGAATGGACTTGGGCTTGTCTGGAGTATTTTATCTCTACCGAAGACGAACTCCCGATGAAAGAGCAATCTCTTGAAAACTACCGTTTTACCGCTCCTTGTTGGGATTCTACATCGGTGCTCGGCGTAATTTCGCTGCTCACCAACAAAAAGGCGTGCGCGTTTATGGAACAACACGAAAAAAACATTCTCCACTTTATCACCAACGAGTTTATGAAACTCGCCGACAACATTCTCGAAACTTATCAAAAATCGGCTTACAAAACCCCTCTCAACGTATTTCCGTGGGGTAGCAACAGCGAATGTGCCAACCGTGGAATTGTGCTTGCCACAGCATACCACATCACCGGCAATCAAAAATACTTAGAAGCCGCACAAGCCGCTTTGCACTATATACTCGGTCGCAACCCGTTGGATTACTGCTATGTAACAGGTTTTGGCAGCAAATCGCCCGTTGACCCGCACGACCGCCGTTCGGTTGCCGATTCTATTCCCTTGCCCGCACCCGGATACCTTGCAGGAGGTCCGTTTATTGGCGGTGGCAACGAAGTGGGACAAAACCCCAACAAATTCCCCGCTCTCAACTACTACGACCAAAACGGCTCGTACACCACCAACGAAATCGCCATCAACTGGCAAGCCGCGTTGATTCTTTTGGCTGTAATGGTTGACAATGAATAGTTGTTTAATGCATAATGCATAATTCATAATGCATACTTTTGCAAGATTAGGTTGATTATGAATTATGCATTGTGAATTATGAATTATAAAAGTGTATATCATTCATAATCATATAATTGATTATCCTGATAAAAATGTTTTGGATATAGGTACCGATGAAAAAGAGGCTGCCGATGTGCCTCTCTTTTCCACCGGTATCCATCCCAAACTTATTGATAATACTTTTGACCAAAAGTTTCTAATTGTAAAACATCTTGCATCATTGCCTAATTGCGCCGCCATTGGCGAATGTGGTATTGATGTATTTTCATCAGCCGAAGTTGCAAAACAAAAAGAGACTTTTATTCAGCATCTTCACCTTGCACAGCAATATTCAAAACCTGTGATAATTCACTGTGTAAGAGCCTATTCTGAAATAATTTCGGCACTCAACGCCACACATTTTTCGTTGCCAGTAGTAATGCATTCTTACAATGGAAACCTCCAAACCACAGAGCAACTTCTTCGCCGAGAAAACATCTATTTTTCATTTTCCGAAAAGATACTCGTCCCCAACACCTCCGCCCAAAAATCATTAGAAATAATCCCCCTAAACCGCCTCCTCATCGAAACCGACAACTCCTCATCCCCCTTAGACCCCATCATAACCCTCATCGCCACAATAAAAAGAGTAGGAGAGGAGGAGGTAATAATGAGCAACAATCAAGTGTTTGAGCAAGTAATTATGAATTATGAATTACGAATTCTGAATTGTGAATTATGAATTCAATATTTTTTTTATCTTTTCAATCTCTCATTACGGATAATTGCGTATATTTGCCAAAAATATGAATAATGGACAGCGTTCTAAACCATATCACCATCGGGGAACTTTTGAAGAACAAATTTCGCTACGCTACGGCTTTCAGCGATAAACTTATCATCACCGACAGGCTCGGATACTTGGAACTATTTAAATACCCCTGCCGAATTGATGCTGTGAGCATATTAATCTGCACCGGAGGAAGTATGGAATGCAGCATAAACCTCAAAAACTACACTATCGAAAAAAACACCGTGCTAATATGCCGCAGTAGCGACATTCTGCAAATTATCAGCAGTCACAACCTCGAAGCATACGCCGGAGTGATAGCCACCGACTTTATCAACGAACTCAAAATCAGTCTTTGGCAGCAGAGCATTTACTTCTCGCCCGAAATATTTATGCGCAAAATATCGGACAGCGACCTCAACCTTCTAATATACTACTATCCGCAACTGCGCGACAACATCAAACGTCCCCGCAAGGAGACTCCTCAGATAATAAAAAGCCTCATTCAGGCGCTTGTGTACACCATTGTATCGATAATGGACGACGGCAGAATCGACAATGGCGGTTTCAAGATTGCAAGAAACGAGCAACTATTTGAAAAATTTATGTCGTTGCTTTCGCAATACCACAGCAGAGAACGGAGTGTGTCGTTTTATGCCGACAAGATGTGCCTTACATCCAACTACCTCAGCGGCGAAATCAAGGCGTGCAGCGGCAAAACTGCCCTCGAATGGATCAACGACTATGTGATTCTCGAAGCCAAAACCCTCTTGATGTACACCGAACTCAGCGTGCAAGAGATTTCGTACCGCTTGAATTTCCCCACACAGAGCGCATTTGGCAAGTATTTCAAAACACAAACCGGCATAGGTCCCACCGAGTTCCGCAAAAAGATTTGAACAATTTTCACTACCGTTTCAAAGACCCGAAAAGGCCATACTCTTATGCAAGCCATTGCACGTGCCAATCGGGTTTTTCCTGGCAAGCAGAGTAGTATCATTATCGACTATGTAAACGTGTTTAAGTATATAAATGTCGGTGTAAATGAGCCGATAAAAAAGGGTATGATGTAATTACAGTTTTTCCGTCTTGTTCAGCACAATTCGTCCGACGGCACCAAAACATTTGATAGAGTAGGAAAATACTACAAAGGTGGCGCAATGGCAGAGAATATTTCGTTTGGATATTCTGATCTGTTGAAAATTATACGTCAGTTGCTTATCAACGAGGGCAACGAAAAAGTAGGTTGCCGCACAAACATTCTTGGCGATGCCTATACAAGAGATAGGTGTGGCAATAGGTCTGCACTCATCACAATATCGCAATATGTGCTGCCAAGATTTTTCGGATGCCAAAGGCGAATAAGCGGTAAAAAATTTAGCAAAATTTCTTGACAATCTCATTTCTTATTAATATATTTGCAAAATAATAAACCTTAATATTAATAAGAAATGGGATTTTTTAAAGACTTATTTATTGTAAACGAAGAAAAGGAGCAGGAAGCCAAGGTAGAGCAGCCGCAACTCAAAACCAAAGTTCCTCAAAATCAAGCTCACCAGCCTCATTACACCGCTCCTCAAACCGCAAATACCAACCCTTCGCAAGAGACTGTAAACGTGCCTCCCGTAACTGTGCCGGGCGGTAATGTCGACAAGAATATCCTTGAAATGATCAAGGAGGTTATCGAAAAAAGCAACGTGCCGGGCAACGACTATTTTGAACTAAACAAAATCGTGGAAAGTCCCGACTTCAAAAACGCTATCCCCGACGAAAACGCTCGTATTGTGGCGGCATTCCACAGCCTCCGTGCGCAAGATGCCAAATTTACAAAACAGAGAGTGCTTGAAAGTATCGACTTTTACAAAAGGGCAGTAAAAAGCGAGTACGACAACGTGCTCCAAGGCTACAACCAATATGTAAACAACAAAATCAATTCTCCCAAGAAAAAAATCGAAGACCTCCAAAAGCGCCGCGAGGAACTCCTCAACAAAATCAACCAAATTGATGTAGAAATCCAAACCATACAAGCCGAAGTGGCTAAATGTTCTACCGAACTCGAAGCCAAACGCGCTCACTACGATGCCACATTCAATATCGTGTTGCAAGAACTCGACAATGAAAAGAACAAATTAAACTTAATACTTCAATAATGAACGAACTTCCGCAAACCAAATCGCCTTGGCAAAAACCGGGCGGAACATTAGCAAAAGTTACCCTCGTGGCTATGATTGGCGCAGCAGGTTACGCTTTTTACAAATACCTGCCGTTTCTGATCGACCTTACCAAAAACACCTTCACTCTTGCTGCTCTCGTAGGCGTGCTCGCGTTGATAGTGTTTTTGATAATGAACGACAAATCGCGTAACTTTTTCAAAAACCTTTACTTTGTGATAATGCGCAAACTCACAGGTCTGATTGTTGAAATCGACCCCATTGCCATAGCCAAAGGCAAAGTTAAGGAGATGAAAAAACGCCTTACAAAAATCGACGACGGCATTACCAAAATGCGCGGCCTCCACATCAAAAACGAACGCGCCCTCGAAAACAACAAAAAAGAACTTCAAGACGCTCTCCAACGCCTCAACATCGTTAAACAGCGCGGCAACGGTCAAGAAGGTATGCTCCTCGAACACCATATTTCGCAACTCGACGAAAGCGTAAAAAAACGTTCGCTCAATTACGAAAAATCAAAACGTATGATCGAAATTCTCACCGAGGTAAAACGCTCTGCCGAAATCAAGGTAAAATACACCGAAAGCGAAATCAAACTCAAAGAGGAAGATTACGAACTGATGAAGGCCAACCACAAGACCCTCGGCGTAATGAAGTCGTTGCTCAATCCGCAAACCGACGACGCTTTTGATATGGCTATGGAAAAAATGGATCTCGACATCGCCACTTGGATAGGCGAGATGGACAGTTTCCTCGAAAGCGGCATCACCGACGAAATCAGCCTCGACAATGCTGTGGCAAGCGCAAAGGCGGATGCTATACTCGACAAATACAACAACGGCGGATTTGCCGGCATACTCGAAGACAACAAGGTAAACATTATGAATAATGCCGAAGTTGTAAAATTAGAAGAAAGTTCAAACAAATTACAAAACAAATATTTCTAAAACTATGGCACTAACAAAATTTGCAAAAGCACTTATAGGCGTAGCCGGAGTAGGCGCAGTAGCAGGCGGACTTTACTACGCTGGCAAAAACGGCGGCGGCTCTGATGCCGACGTAATTACAATAGGTACAAACACTTACGCAGGATTCCTTCCGTTTATGTACCTCAACAACGGCGCCGACCCCAACGAAGACTGCATCTTGTATAAAGATTACGGTTTGAAAGCCAAAATCGTGGTTCAAGACGACTTTGCAGCAGGTCGTTCGGCATTCAAGGCTGGCGACATCGACCTTATATATTGTACTGCCGACGCTCTTGGCGTTGAGATGTCGCGCGGTTCGGATATGAACGACGCCAAGTTTATCAACATTAGCAATTGGAGCCGTGGTGCCGACGCTATTGTGGTAAAAGACGATATCCGCACTGTGGCAGACCTCAAAGGCAAGGTAGTGGCTTGTTCCGAAGGTACTGCTTCCAACACTTTGCTTATCAATACGTTGGAAACCAACAATATGGAATATTCCGACATTAATACTTCGTCGGTTACAAATCCCGACAAGGTTAACCTCAAAATTGTGGCAAGTGGTTTGGACGCTGCACAGATTTTCAAGGCTGGTCAGTGCGATGCCGCTGTGGTTTTCTCACCCGACGACCAAGATATCGTAAGCACTGTTCCCCACACCAAGGTGCTGATTTCTACCAAACAGGCTTCGTCGATTATCTGCGACGGTCTTGTGGCAAAACAATCTTACATTGATGCCAACAAAGAAAAGGTTACAAAACTTCTTTCGGCACTTCTTTACGCCAACAGCCAGATGAACACCAATCCTCAGGCTGTAAAACAAGCAGCAAAAGCATTTGCAAAGGCTTATCAAGTAGACGAGGAGTTTGTTATCGACGGTTCTAAAAACATCTACTATGTAACTTTGGAAGACGAGGCAAACTTCTTTGGTCTCACCACCTGCACCAGTTGCGTAAAAGGAGAGGAGTTGTACAACAAGATGGCTGGCACTTACGAAGGTCTCGGACTCTGCAAGAATCCCCTTCCTTGGCAAAAAGTTGCCGACTGCTCTGTTATCGAAACTCTTTACGACAATCCTCAGCAGTATAATGTAAAAGGTGACCAATCGGCAGAAAAGGTTAAAGAATTTACCGAGGTTAAAAAAGAAGAGATTAAGGAAGAGGAAAAAATCTCTAACAAAACCGTTTCGGTAGAGTACGAGGTTAATTCCGACGTGCTCAATCAAGCCGCTCGCGACCAGATTACCCGTGAGTTTGTTCCCATTGCAAAACAGTTCTCTGGCGCACGCATTATGATTGAGGGCAACACCGACAACACTGGTTCTGCCGCTCTCAACAAAGACCTCTCTTACCGCCGCGCACTCTCTATCAAGAATTTCTTGGTAAAGGAATACAAATTTGACCCCAACCGCTTTATAGTAGTGGGCAACGGTTCAGCAAAGGCAATTGCAGCAGGTTCTACCGGCTCCGACGCTAAATACCGTATGACAGAATTTAAACTTGTGGCAAAATAATGAGCAACGCAAAAGAACTTTTTAAACTCGGAGGCGACGATTCGGGATTATCAAAAACCACCAAGATTGTAATCACCGTTTCGGGACTCTTGTTCATAGCGATAGTGTGGCAGACAGTATGCACTTTGGGTCTTATTCCCGAAAAAATACTGCCTGCTCCGCTTAGCGTTTTGGCAAGTTACAAACCGCTTATAACAGAATACGATATGTTTGCAAACGCTTGGTATTCAATACGTTTGAACCTAATGTCGTATTTTTGGGCAATATTGATTTCGTTGCCCGTGGGATTCTTTATTTCGCTTTATCCCATCAACAACTTGGTGATAGGCAAATACATCAACTCGGTGCGCTACCTGCCCATTCCGGCTATGTCGGGTATTTTTATCGCAATATTCGGCCTCACATTTGGAATGAAGGTTTCGTTCCTCACATTCTCGCTCTTGATTTACATTCTCCCCGCCGTTGCCAACAAGGTTAACGACCTTCAAAACCCTGCCAACGACAAGGATTTTGTTTATCTGCAAACCATCAAGACTCTCGGAGCAACACCGTGGCAGAGTTTCCGCTACGTATATTTTCCGTATGTAACACGCACTATCTCGCAAGAAATCATCACTTTAACAGGTATCAGTTGGAGTTACATCGTAATTGTGGAAATGCTCTACAAAGACGGCAGCGTGTCGGGTATCGGCGCATTGATTCAAACAATGACCCGTATGAGCCACATGCCCGAGGTTTACGCACTCTTGCTATTGGTAATCGTAATCGGTATTTTTCAGGATGTTTGCCTCAAATTTATCGACAAGATTTTGTTCCCATCTAAGTACAACCGCAAAAGCCTATTCTGATGTTTGAAAATATAGACCCTACCAAGCCGAAACAACAGCCGCAACCACAGGCTCAACCGCAGCCTCAGCAGCCACTAAAACCATCGGCAACAATTTCCACACCTACTATCAATGTAGAATCAAACGGCGTTGACGTTTTCAACCTCAGCGACATCAACCTGAGTTTTGCCACAGCCACAGGAAGGTTCACACTTTTCGACCACTTCAACTTCCGTATCGAAGATATCAAAGACGAAGGTCAGTTTGTGAGCATTCTCGGTGCATCGGGCAGCGGCAAATCGCAGATATTGAAACTGTTGTCGGGATTGAGCAAACCTGATTCGGGCAGCATCAAGTTTTACGGCAAGGAAATCGACTCTAACCACCACATTCCAATGGTGTTTCAGCAGTATTCGGCTTTTCCGTGGATGACCGTGTTAGACAATGTGATGCTTCCGCTCAAACTCAAAAAAGTTCCCGAAAAAGAGGCTAAACAACGTGCTTTGGATATGCTTACCCTTGTGGGACTCGAAGACCAAAAAGACAAGTGGGCTCAATATCCGGCTCTTTCGGGCGGACAGTTGCAGCGTGTTTCTATTGCCCGCAACCTTGTGGACAAATCGCAAGTGCTGCTTTTGGACGAAGCCACATCCGCGCTCGACATTTTCTCTAAGCGCGATATGCAGAAAGCCCTCTTAGATATCTATTACAGCAACGATTACGACCCCACAATCATCAACGTAACGCACGATATCAGCGAGGCTGTTTACCTATCAAACCGCATAATAATCCTTGCCGCCAATCCTTGTCGCATTCACAAAATAGTAGAGGTAAGTTTTGGCTCCGAACGCCGCACCGAGCGCATCCGCGAATCAGCCAAATTTGCCGAATATGTAAGACTCGTGGAAGGACTTATGGACGAGGTAAATAAGAAGAATTGAAAATTGAAAATTGAAAATTAACAATTCATAATTGATAACTCAAAATCTAATAAAAAAAAATCCGAGCCAGATGGTTCGGATTTTTTTTATTTGGTGAGTTAAGGCGCAAATGATTATTGGCTAACCTTGTTGAGCGTTAAGCCAAAACTATCGGCAAATTCTTGTTGTGCGGCGCGGAGTTTCTTATCGGCAGTTTTTGCCTTGTCGTCGCACACCTTATATATAGCATCCCATTGAACGCGGATGTCGCTCGTAAACTCATTTTCGGGCACTTTGTAAAGGCGTACAAGTTCGCGGCTCTCGTTTTGGGCAATCGAGCGGTAAGTGTCGAAATATTCCGAAAGAGCGGCTTTGAGACCTTCGCTACCGGCAATCACAGGAATAGCGTTGAGGGCGTTTTGCGAATTGTCGATTTGGTCTTCAAAAGCATAAAGAGCATCGTCCATTTGCTTGGGCACATAGTTGTCGTAAGTTTCCAAAAGTGCGTCGTAAGAAGCGATTACAAGACGTTGAAGTTCAATAATACGGTCGTTGTAATCGGCAGCCTCGCGCCTCGACGGCCCGCACGACACCAAAAACAATGCGGCGGATAATATCAACAGTAACTTTCTCATTTACTTTTTATTAGAAAATTGTTTAGCAACTTCTGAATAAGCCTTATCTACTTCGGCGTCGGCTTGTTTGGTTTTGGTTTCCACTGATCTGGCAATGCCGTCCCATTTTTCGCGGAGTTCGTCGGTAAAGTTGGCGTCGTCTATCTTGTAGATTCTGATTTGTTCTTTTGAATCCACATCGGCCACAGTTTTGTAAACCTCCAAACCTGCCTTAACAGCATTGGCGAGATTTTCGCAGCCTTCGAGCACCTCAATTTTTGCCATAGCGGTAGAAGCCTTTTTAAGATTTTCGTCAAAGGTTTTGTGAGCGGCATCCATATCGGCGGCGATATAGGTTTCGTAAGTTTGCGAAAGCACCTGATGAGCGTCCACAACCGACTTGTACATATTTTTGAGCGAATCGGCATTTTGCATAATCTGTTCGGCCGACGGCTTGCACGATATACATAACACGGCTAACATCAATGCCGTAAGAGATGGTAATAAGTATTTCATAATGCGTTTGGTTTTTATTTTTTACGGTTACAAAGATAGGATATTATTCAGTAAAAGCAAAAATCTTGAAAAAAAACTTGCACCAAATACAAAATAGACATATCTTTGTAAAAAACATCCAAAAAAAGTTGCCCAATGATAAAACTTAAAATAGATAATTTCGGTCCGATAAAGCACGCCGAACTTGACTTCAAAAAAGTAAACATCCTCATCGGACAGCAAGGCACCGGCAAAAGTTGCATACTCAAAATCGCCGCTTTTTGTATGTGGGTGGAGAAGGTGTATCTTTCGGGCGAAATAGATGATTTGCAAAGGGGCATATCGCAAAAAGAGTTTGTAGAGAAACACCTGTTAACATATTACAAACTTGAAGAATATGCAGTAATTGCAAAGAGCTATTTTTCTATAATATCTTTCAAGGGTAGTATTCATATCGACATCAAATTCAACCAAATAGATGATAATTGGATTCAAATAAAGAAAAATGATTTAACCACAGTAACTAAACGTGTAGCCTATATCCCGCCGAAAGGGTTCTTGTATCAGCGATTCCTAATCTGTTGCAAATCCGCCTACTTGATACTTGCATACTCAATTATTTAGTGGATTGGGAACATGGTCATAAATACTATACCGACAAGGACAGACTCGATATACTTGGTCTGAATGCCGAATTTTATGACGACCCGCAATCAAAAACCGATTATTTGCTGATTAATGATAACGGTGTATCCAAAGTCATCAGACTGTCAAATGCGGCGAGCGGATTCCAATCCGTTGTACCTATATGTGTTTTGACCAAATTTTACCTCGAAAACGACTACACAATCTCTGTTAGGGAAAAAATTTCTGAGACGCATAACAACTACATCGCACACAATCGCGATTGCAGTCTCTTTCTCGAAGAACCCGAAGAAAACATCTTCCCCGAAACACAATACAGATTGGTAAAATGGCTAATTTCGGCATTCAATAACAGTTTTGACAACTCATTGTTTATTGCCACTCACAGCCCATACATATTGTCGGCATTCAACAACAGGATACAGGCTGCAACCTCTGCCAATGATAAAAATATCGCTGAGATACAAGATATTATGCAAATGAATCTATTTGTTGATTTTGATGATATTAGCGTTTATGAAGTTGCTGACGGCGAGGTAAACGACATTAAAAACTACGAAATGCAGCTTATTGATGCTAATTCAATCGACAGCGTTTCTGACATCATTAACGAACAGTTTTCTAAACTTTTGGAGTATGAAGGAAATTGAACTGCCGCACACCACTAAAACAAACTCAAAACTTATTGTCTGCAAGGAAGCAAAATCACACATCACTTTTGCTAACAAAAGTGAAATGTGGTATTACCTAACCAAAGTAGACGGCGGTGTTTATGCTACCACTCAAATTACAAAATGTGACTACAAACTCGAAAAGTGCGAAAACGGTGGCAAATATTTTGTCGAACTACAAGGTGAGAATATTAATGACGCTGTACCTCAATTGTTAAGCGCTATCGACCTACTTGCAAAAAACGAAACAGGAAATTATGCCTTCATTGTTTTTTCAAACCAATGTCCCAACTCCGCTATCGCTAACCAAAAGATTATTAAAACCTTTTATAATACATTCAAAGTGAGGTTGATGATAGTCCGTACAGGATTCAAATTTGATTTAGACTCTTATTAATCAGCATAATTACCGTTGACTTTAATCCAATCTTAATCCTTTTTCCTTTACCACACAATACCTTACATCTATCTTTATTAAAATCTCCAAAAATATTTTCGTTTTTATTAAAAAAAAGCAACCAAAAGGCTTGTTTTAAAAAAAATGATTGTATTTTTACACTCAAAAATTTTTACAATAGTTTAAACTTAATCATAATGAACAAACGACAGTTAAAATTAATGTTAAGTGGATGTATGTTAGGCGGTGTACTAATTGCATCCTCGTGTCAGGAGAAGGTTTGCAACTTTGTGGACCCCGCTAAATTCGACACTACAATCGACGGTCAAAAGACTGGTTTATACTTTTTGAAAAACGCACAAGGTACTACTGCCGCTATCACCAACTTCGGCGGTCGTCTTGTTTCGTTCGGCATTAAAGACAAAAACGGTGAGTTTAAAGACGTTGTGCTCGGTTTCGACAAAATAGCCGACTATGTTAACGTGCCTTCCGACTTTGGTGCTTCGATCGGACGCTATGCTAACCGTATCGACAGCGCTTGGTATGTGCTCAATGGCGACACTGTTCGTCTCGAAGCCAACGACAATCCCAACAGCCTCCACGGTGGTTTTAAGGGTTGGCAATACAAAATTTACTCTGTAAAAGAGGTTACCGACAACACTATCACTTTGGTTTACAATAGTCCCGATGGCGACGGCAAGTTCCCGGGCAACGTTACCGCTACTGTAAAATACACTCTTACAGCCGACAACGCTATCGAAATTGATTACACCGCCACCACCGACAAGGCTACCGTAATCAATATGACCAACCACAGTTATTTCAACCTCAATGGCGACCCCACCAAACCTATCAACAACTGCCATCTGTACATCAATTCAGACCAGTACACACCCATCAACGACCACATGATACCTACCGGCGAGATGGCTCCTGTGGCTGGTACTCCATTCGACCTCAACACTTTGGCTGAAATTGGCAACAAAATCGACGATTTTTCTGACGCTCAGGTTAAAACCGGCAACGGATTTGACCACAACTGGTGCTTAAAAACATACAAAAACGGCGACGAATCGGTTGTTTGCGCTACTCTTTACAGCCCCGCAACTGGCATTCAGTTAGACGTTTACACCAACGAACCCGGTATTCAGTGCTACACTGGCAACTTCCTCAACGGCACTGTTAAGGGCAAAGGCGGAATCGTTTACAACAAACACGCCGGTATCTGCCTCGAAACTCAGAAATATCCCAACTCGCCCAATATGCCCGAATGGCCTTCGGCTACTTTGAACCCCGGCGAGACTTACCACAGTTTCTGCAAATTCGCTTTTACAGTTAAATAAATCACTAATTAAATAGAAATGGAACAATCAAGCATTTGGGATGCGCTATCCAACAACGGTTTTACCGGATGGGACTACGGCGTATTTGTTCTCTACATCATTATCCTCGTGGGTATGGGCATTTTCCTCTCACGTGGTAAAAAAGGTCAGGAAAAATCGTCAAACGACTACTTCCTTGCCGGCAACACTCTTACTTGGTGGGCAGTAGGTGCTTCGCTTATCGCTGCCAACATCTCTGCCGAACAGTTTATCGGTATGTCGGGTTCGGCATACAAATCTGGTATCGCAATGGCGGCTTACGAACTTATGGCCGCTGCAACTCTTATCGTTGTGGGCAAATTCCTTTTGCCTCTTATGATTCAAAAAAAGGTGTTCACCATTCCCCAATTCTTGCGCACACGTTACAATAGCGGCACAGGATTGGCTTTCTCTATCTTCTGGTTGTTCTTGTATGTGTTTATCAACTTGACTTCGGTTTCGTGGCTTGGTGCTTTGGCTATCAAACAGATTTTGGGTCTTCCCACTATCTCGGGCGAACTCTTGGGCATGAATGTTGACTACACCTTATTAGTAATAATCCTTTTCTTGTTCTTGATTGCAGGTATCTACTCAATCTACGGCGGTTTGGCTTCGGTGGCTTGGACCGACGTTATGCAAGTAACATTCCTCGTTGGCGGTGGTTTGATTACCGCTTTTGCTGCCCTCTCGGTTATTGCTGAACACATCGAAGGCGTTGACAGCGCAATTGGAGCATTGGGACACATTAAAGATTACTTTGCCCAAGATAGTGCCGACAAACACTTCAACCTTGCCCAAGATAGTGCCGACAAACACTTCAACCTTGTGGTAACTCGCAACCCGCAGGATTTCCCCTCTATTCTCGACGACCCATATTTTGATATTCCCGGTATCGTGGTTATCGTTGGTGCTCTTTGGCTTACCAACTTGGGCTACTGGGGCTTCAACCAGTACATCATTCAGAAAGGTCTCGCCGCCAAATCGTTGGCAGAGGCTAAGAAAGGTATGATTTTCGCTGCATTCTTGAAAATCTTAATCCCCTTCATCGTTTGTATTCCCGGTGTTTGCGCGTTCTATGTAATGAACTCGCCCGAATGTGCTGGCTTGCGCGAAACTCTCGCAGGTTCGTTTTCTCGTTCCGACGATGCTTATCCGTTCCTCATCCGCAACTTTACACCTATCATTGTTAAAGGTTTGTCGTTTGCAGCATTGTCGGCAGCGGTTATTTCATCGCTTGCATCAATGTTCAACTCTACATCAACCATTTTCACAATGGATATTTACAAACAGTATTTCAACAAAAACGCTTCTGAAAAGAAACTCGTTAACGTTGGTCGTTTAACATCTGTTTGCGCTCTCGTAATTGCCCTCATCGCCGTTTACCCGATTATGGGTGGCGCCGACCAAGCATTCCAAGTAATTCAGGAATACTCAGGATTCGTTTATCCCGGTATTGTATGTATCTTTGGTCTTGGCCTTTTGTGGAAACGCGCTTCCGGTCGTGCGGCTGTGGCTGCGGCTATCGGCACATTTGCATTCTCAATTATCTTCAAGTTTGCATTGCCCGAAGTTCCGTTCCTCCTCCGTATGGGTTACGTATTCGCTTGCTTGGCAACAATTTTCATCTTCCTGTCACTCACCGACAAGAACACCAAGCCTGCCGAAGAACTTACTGCCGACCAAGTTAACTCTCAAATGAAATACAGCAAGATACTTTTCGCCTCATCAATGGTATGCTTTGGCGTAGGTATCATCTCTATGTTCAACGAATATTTGAGAAACTACGGTTTCGAGGCCATCTTCTTCCTCGGCGCAATTCTTTTGGTACTTTCTATCTACTTGAAATCCAACGCCAAAGATAAAGTTGAAGATGTTAACTCTATCGGTATCGACCTCGACATTTTCAAAACCGACAAAGCGTTTAACTACGGTGCAATTGGCGTTGTTGCCATATTGTTAGTGCTCTACGCTTGGTTGTGGTAATATTATAAATAAATATCATTTTTGCCGGGAGTCTCTTCGGCGATTCCCGGCTTTTTATTTATAAGAGATGGAGTATTATTCGGAATATCCAAAGTTTTTAATATCAACCGATTGCATAATTTTCGGCTTTGACAACGGCAAACTGCAATTGCTGATACGCAAGCGCGACTTTGACCCCGGACGCGATATGTGGTCGCTATTAGGAGGCTTTGTAACCAGCACCGAAAGTATCGACGCCGCAGCAAAGCGCATTCTAAAAAAACTTACCGGATTAACCCATATTTATATGCAACAAGTGGGCGCATTCGGCAATATTAACCGCGACCCCGGACAAAGGGTTGTCTCGGTTTGCTATTACGCCTTAATAAAAGTAGGCGACTACGACGAGAAACTGCAACACAAATACAACGCTGTCTGGGCACCTATCGACGAACTTCCGCCGCTGTTTTCCGACCATTCGCAAATGGTAGAAAAGGCAAGGGATATGATGCAACAAAAATTTGCCCACGAGCCGGTAGGGTTCAACCTTTTGCCCGAAAACTTTACCTTAACTCAGTTGCAACAACTTTACGAGGCAGTATACGGCACAATTATCGACAAGCGCAACTTCCGCAAACGTGTCAACGAAATGAAATACATCGAAAACACAGGCGTTATCGACAAAACCACAAGCAAACGTGGCGCAGTTTTGTACCGTTTCAACAACACAATTTATAAGCAACAGCAAAACTTTAAACTATAAATACTTATGTTGGAAGAATTAAAAGAAAAAGTTTTCAGAGCCAACCTCGATTTGGTGAAAAACGGACTTGTCCTCTTTACTTGGGGCAATGTCAGCGGCATCGACCGCGAAAAAGGCCTTGTGGTTATCAAGCCTTCGGGCGTTGACTACGACGTAATGAAGGCCTCGGATATGGTGATTGTTGACCTCAATACCGGCAAGACCGTGGAAGGCGACCTCAACCCATCGTCCGACACTCCCACGCACTTGGTGCTTTACCGCGCATTCAAAAACATCGGCGGCGTGGTTCACACTCACTCGCAGTACGCCACAGCATGGGCTCAGGCAGGTAAGGATATTCCAAACATCGGCACCACTCACGCCGACTATTTCTACAAGGAAATCCCCTGCACCCGCGATATGACCGAAAAGGAAGTAAAAGGCGACTACGAACTCGAAACCGGCAACGTGATTGTTGAGCGTTTTGAGGGCTACAACCCCGACCACACCCCGGGCGTATTGGTAAAAAACCACGGACCCTTCTCGTGGGGCACATCACCCGCCAACGCCGTCTACAACGCCACCGTAATGGAATACGTTGCAAAAATGGCGTTTGTATCATACAGCGTAAATCCGCAAACAACAATGAATCCCCTCCTCATCGAAAAGCATTATATGAGGAAACACGGACCTAATGCGTATTACGGACAAAAAAAGAAAAATTGAAAGTTGAAAATTGAAAATTGAAATACCGTGGCAGCAGAAAATTCTATAAGAGATAAAAGCAAATCATTTGCGATTAGGATTGTACATTTGTCACAATATCTACAAGATAAATTTCACGAATTCGTATTGTCACGTCAAGTATTGAAAAGTGGAACAAGCATTGGTGCTAATGTGCGCGAAAGTAGAAATGCCCAAAGTATTTCAGATTTCATAAGTAAACTGGAAATTGCATTGAAAGAATCAGATGAAACTGAGTATTGGTTGGAAATATTACACGAAACCAAATACATATCAGATGATGAGTTTGATTCTATGATTAAAGACAACAAAGAACTTACAGCAATGCTTGTAAGTATTGTCAAAAGTAGCAAAAAGAAACGAGATTCAGAAAAAAAATAAGTTAAACCATAATTGAGAATTGAATGATTGATACGTACTTGTTTTCAATTTTCAATTTTCAATTTTCAATTCTAAAAAATATGTTTGAAAATAACGAAATTTGGTGGGTTACCGGTGCCCAATTGCTTTATGGCGGTGAAACCGTGAAGATTGTTGACGGCCACTCTAAAGAGATGGTGGAAGGCTTGAACAACAGTGGCAACATTCCCGTGAAAGTTGTTTACAAGGGTACAGCCAACAGCAGCAAAGAAGTTGAGGACATTATGCGTGCCGCCAACAACGACAACAAGTGTATCGGCATCATCACCTGGATGCACACATTCTCGCCCGCTAAGATGTGGATCAAGGGCTTACAGCAGTTGCAGAAACCCCTCTTGCACTTCCACACTCAGTACAACGCCGAAATTCCGTGGGACACGATGGACATGGACTTCATGAACCTCAACCAATCGGCTCACGGCGACATCGAGTTCGGACACATCTGCACCCGTATGCGCGTTGCCCGCAAGGTGGTTGTTGGCTACTGGAAAGACGCCGACGTTCAGAAGAAAATCGCAGTTTGGGCTCGTGTGGCAGCAGGTGTTGCCGACGCTCACAACGTCCGCTGCCTGATGTTCGGTATGAATATGAACAACGTGGCAGTTACCGACGGCGACCGCGTAGAATTTGAGCAGCGTCTTGGCTATCACGTTGACTATTACCCTGTTTCGTCGCTCATGAAATACTTCAAGGAAGTTACCGACAAGGAAGCCGACGAACTCGTGGAGGAGTACAAGAAACTCTACACCATCAAAATCGACGAATCTGGCGAAAAGATTTACTGGGAGAAAGTTAAGAACTCTGCAAAAGCCGAAATCGCACTCCGCCGCGTACTCAAAGACGAAGGCGCAACTGCATTCACAACCAACTTCGACGACCTTGGCGACGCAGACATCACCGCTCCCGATTTCTGCGGATTCGACCAAATTCCGGGTCTTGCATCGCAACGTTTGATGCAGGAAGGCATCGGCTTTGGCGCTGAGGGCGACTGGAAAACCGCTTGTCTCTACCGTACACTCTGGGTAATGCAGCAGGGAATGACAAAAGGCTGTTCGTTCTTGGAGGACTACACTCTCAATTTCGACGGTGCAAGAAGTTCATCGCTCCAAAGCCACATGTTGGAAGTTTGCCCGCTCATCGCAAGCGACAAACCCAAATTGGAGGTTCACTTCCTCGGCATCGGCATCCGCAAACAGCAGACCGCACGCCTCGTGTTCACCTCAAAAACCGGCTTCGGCATCAAAGCAACAGTTGTTGACCTCGGCAACCGTTTCCGCCTCATCAGTCAGGAAGTAGAATGCATCGAACCCAAACCGCTTCCCAAACTTCCCGTTGCATCGGCATTGTGGATACCTCAGCCCGACTTCCAAGTAGGCGCAGCAGCGTGGATACTCGCCGGCGGCACACACCACAGCGCATTCTCTTACGACATCAACGAAGAGTATTGGGACGACTTCGCCGAAATGCTCAACATTGAGTACGTCCGCATCAATAAGAACACCACCATCGCCGACTTCAAACAAACCCTCCGCAACAACGAGGTGTACTATATGCTCGGCAAGGCACTCAAATAATTTTAATCCGTGTCCTTCTGCGTTTTTTCCAACACGGAAAGCACGAAGGTCACGGATTAGTTTTCAAAATATTAAAAAAGAAATCCATTTCTTTTTTAATGCTGAAAACACGGACTCACTTAATTGAACAATGGCATTATTATACGATATAGAGACATACGCTATCAATGGTGCGATGTTTGAAGTGCACAAAAACTTAGGTCCTGGATTGCTTGAAAAGGTGTATCAAGAGGCATTTGCTATTGAGTTGAAACTACGTAATATTCCATTTGAACGTGAAAAAAGGTACAAAATCGTTTACAAGGGATATACATTGACACAAGAATTTGTTGCCGATTTCGTTTGTTACGACAAAATAATAGTGGAACTCAAATCTGTAAGCGAAATGCACGACATTTACAGAGCCCAAGTATTAAACTACCTAAAAATTACAGGCTTAAAGGTTGCATTGCTGCAAAATTTCAACACTCATCGTATCAAAACGGCAGAACGGATTGTTAATTGACACGAGAACAAATCTGTGTTTGTTTCTGTGTTTTCCGTTATAATTAATTACTTGTAATTAATTATATTTTAATAATTAAGCCATTCCGTGTCATCCGTGTTTTCCGTGGTAAAAAAATAAATCATTATAAAAAAATGACAGCAAAAGAAACCATCGAGCAAGGCAAAGCCATCCTCGGCATAGAGTTTGGCTCCACCCGCATAAAGGCCGTCCTCATCGACGGCGACAACAAGCCAATTGCACAAGGCAGTTTCGGCTGGGAAAACCAACTCGTTGACGGTCTGTGGACTTACAGCCAAGACATCATCTGGAAAGGTCTTCAAGACTGTTACCAAGACCTTCGCGCCGACGTTAAGAAACAATACGGCATAGAAATCAAAAACCTCGCAGCCATCGGCATCTCGGCAATGATGCACGGCTATATGGCTTTCAACGACAAAGACCAAATCCTCGTGCCTTTCCGCACCTGGCGCAACACCAACACCGCACAAGCTGCCAAGGAACTCTCCGAACTCTTTGTCTACAACATTCCCCTCCGTTGGTCGATTTCGCACCTCTATCAGTGCATTTTGAACAAAGAGAGCCACATAAAAGACATCCAGTTCCAAACCACTCTCGCAGGCTACATCCATTGGCAACTCACCGGCGAAAAAGTTCTCGGCGTGGGTGACGCATCGGGTATGATTCCCGTTGACCCCAAAACCAAGACCTACGATGCCAAGATGGTGGAGAAATTCAACAAGTTGATTGAGCCTTACAAATTGGACTTCAAATTGTTAGACATCTTCCCGGAAGTACTCGTTGCAGGAGAAAACGCTGGCAAACTCACCGCTGAGGGTGCAAAACTCCTCGACGTATCGGGCAACCTTCAAGCCGGCATTCCGTTCTGTCCTCCCGAGGGCGACGCAGGCACAGGTATGGCAGCCACCAACGCCGTAAAACAGCGTACAGGCAATGTTTCGGCAGGCACATCATCATTCTCAATGATTGTACTCGAAAAGGAACTCTCCAAACCCTACGAGGCAATCGATATGGTAACAACCCCCGACGGCAGTCTCGTGGCAATGGTTCACTGCAACAACTGCACATCCGACCTCAACGCTTGGGTAAACCTTTTCAAAGAGTTCTCCGACCTCACGGGACAAAAACTCGACATCGGTGAAATCTACAACAAACTCTACACCAACGCCCTCAACGGCGACACCGACTGTGGCGGATTGCTTTCATACAACTATATTTCGGGCGAACCCGTAACAGGCTTGACAGAAGGCCGTCCGATGTTTGTCCGCAGAGCCAACGACAAGTTCAACCTTGCCAACTTTATGCGCGTACACCTCTACGGCTCAATCGGCGTACTGAAAATCGGCAACGACATCCTCATCAAAGAAGAGAAAATCAAAATCGACCGCATCACAGGTCACGGCGGCTTGTTCAAGACCCAAGGGGTAGGGCAGAGGTTCCTTGCCGCCGCCCTCAACTCGCCCATCTCAGTAATGGAGACCGCAGGCGAAGGTGGCGCGTGGGGCATCGCTCTCTTGGCAGCCTACGTAGTCAACAACCCCACAAAACAGTCGCTCCCCGACTGGCTCGAAACCAAAGTCTTCGCCGGCAACACCGGCACCTCCATCGCCCCCACCAAAGAAGAAGTGGAAGGCTTCAACAAATACATCGAAGCGTATAAAAAGGGATTGGAGATTGAGAAGATGGCTGTGGAGAGGAAGTAAATTGAAAGGTGAGAATTGAAAATAGAGACGTATTTTATAGTACGTCTCTATTTTGTAACAAGTTGGCACTATAAACATTAAAAATTCCCGTCTTACAAGTCTCGAAGAACCGCCGGAGGAGTTCTTGCGGCAAATTATGCGTGAGGCTGCCCATGATGCCGCCATAGAAAACTAAAAAGCGGAGAAGGACTTTTTTGACAATATCCGCAATGAACTTTCTGAAATATCGTTAAACGCCTCTTGGATACATTTTCCCGTCTGAATGCACCTCTGAATCGGGCTTGAATAAATCCTAATTTTCGTAAATTCTTGCGCCAATTTTTTGCCAAATTCGCGTGCGCGTTTTTCACCTTCGGTGTTTAATAGCACCTCAGATAGATGGTTGCTTTCATATCTATAAAATTTAAGTGATTATATTTTTGATAAAAATACAAAACATAATAAACTATGCAAATAAATCGGGGAAAAAACTGCGAGTCGAAACAACACAACTATACTTTACAAAACCACCGTTTATTTCCAAAAAGTGTGTTTTTTATCACATTTTTTGGAGATGAACGGTGATAAGAGATGGAGAAATTTTATATCATATGCAATATGAATCGGAAGATACTGACACATACGGTGGATACTTCGAAGCGTTTATGAACAGCCTTAAAACAAAGGAACAAGAAAAAATCCAATACGGATTACTCTTGTTAAAATCGCAAAAAACGTCTATCTACAAAATTTGTCAAGCATATTACTGACGGCGTTTATGAATTACGGATAGAATATGCAGGCAATATTTATCGGGTGTTCTTTATCTTCGACGACGGCAATATTGTGGTATTGTTCAACGGTTTTCAGAAAAAAACGCAAAAAACGCCACAAAACGAAATAGACAAAGCATTAAAAATCAAGGAGGAATATTATGCAGACAAACAATCATCAAATACGTAACTACGACATCGTTCTCGATGAAACTTTCGGCAAACCCGGCAGTCCCGAACGCTCCAAAGCAGAAGAAGAAGCGTATAATTTCTATTCGGGTCTAATTCTACAAGATGCCCGCAAAGAAGCCAAAATTTCACAAATGGAACTTGCTCAGCGTGCCAACACCACAAAGAACTACATTTCGCAAATTGAGAAAGGAATCGTTACTCCAAGCGTTGGAATGTTCTACCGCATTATCGCTGCCCTCGGTATGAGAGTTGAAATTGTTAAACCGATTTATCAATAATTATTGCTGTCCGATAAAAAAGACACACGACTTCCATATAGCCTTTACAAAGTATTGTAGGGGCTATTTTTTATACGACGAACCAAAGGTTATTTTGGAAAGATTATTTTGAGTTGCGAGTCGAAAAGTTTACGGTTAACATTATTCCATTCTTTTTCGGGATTGTAAATCAGTTTGTACATATCAATGTAATACATCAGCATATTTCTAACCAGACATATTATAATTCCGTTCACATCTGATTTTTTTATAAAATTTATAGCCTGTGCAAACACCGGCTGTCCGAGATATTTTGTATCTTTGCCCATGATAATTTTAATTTTTAATCACAACTAAATTATCAAAAAAATGAGGAAGTCAAACGGCTTCCTCTATTTTTCTCGAAAATTTTCAGTTATCGGACACTAATAAATTTTTGGCAATTGTTTCCGGTTAGCAACAAAGCCAATGTAGGTTTAAAAAACTGTAATACCTATCGAAGTAAAATACATCAAAAAAGATGGGAATTTACTTAACTTGCCAATATTTATGGCAAACTGGGTGAGGGTGGTGTTAGAAACGCAACCCCAAAAACAAGCAACAACGAGGAGTTTTACTGCGAGATAGAGAAGGAATATCCCTCTCATTTCTCCACCAACTTCAACTTCCCTGCTAATTTAGACAGCACCACAGCACCCACTACGCCTATAATCGTAAGTATCACAGCGGGGATCCATTGCATATACACAAAGAATCCGCCGGCGAAAAGGAGCGAATAAATTGTGATAATTCCTATGAAAACACAGAGCAATTGAAGGGGCATTTGCCAATGTTGTGCGTTGGATTTGAGGAGGTTGTCGTCGTCAAACTGTTTGAGGAATGATTTCCAACCTGGACCGCCGGGGGTGGTGAGTTTGTAAAAATTCAATAGGGTTTCTTTGCTTTCGGGTTTGGTAACAAACACTGTAACAATCCATATCAGCGATACCACAGCCACAGTTATCAAAAGTCGCATAGTAGAATGGTCGAATATGCCGCAAGCCAAACTGCCGTCGGGTATCACAAAAACCATTATTATCGACATCAAAAACGCTCCCGCCATTGCAGCAATTTCGGTGGCAGCGTTGATTCTCCACCAAAACCATCGTAATAAATACACTGCTCCCGTGCCTGCGCCGCTAAGCAGCAATATATCAAAGGCTTGTGTGGCATTATCCATAATGGTTAGAGACAATAATCCGCCCACAAATGCCAACAATACTGTACACAAAATGGCTATTCTACGAAGTTTTTTACCGTCGGCATTTGGATTAACAAAACGTTTGTAAAAATCATTTACCAAATACGATGCTCCCCAGTTTAAATGTGTGGCTATTGTGCTCATATAAGCCGCTATAAGCGAGGCAATTATCAAGCCAAACCAACCCGATGGAGTTTTGGTTACCATCATAGGATATGCGGCATCGTTTTTAAGATATTTTTCATCAACGTTTGGAAATGCCTCGTGCAATGCCGTCAAACCTTGTTTTTGAAAGTGAAGTTTTATGATTTTTTTGCGCAATTCAGCCGGAACTTCGGGTGTTTTGGGATTATTCAAAACTGTTTGATAATAGGGTAGGAGAGTGGGGCTTTGCAGTTGACCCTCAGCTTCTTGCATTGCCGATGGCGAATCGGTCTTGAACACTATCAGCGACGCCAAAGCCACAATTATCCACGGCCAAGGACGAAGCGCGTAATGTGCAAAATTGAAAAATAGGTTTGCACCCACAGCGTGTTTTTCGTTTTTGGCAGAAAGCATTTTTTGACACATATATCCGCCTCCTCCCGGCTCTGCGCCCGGATACCAAACCGCCCACCACTGCACCGCAACGGGGATTATCAACATTGGCACCCACACCGACGGGTCGGAAAAATCGGGTATAAAATCTATCTTGTCGGCAATTTCGGTGTTGGTTACAAGTCCCTCTAAACCACCTACTTCGGGAATATTCAACGCAGCCACTGCCGCCGCAACTGCACCCGCCATTGCTATCAAATATTGAAAAAAATCTGCCCAAACCACGCCTCTGAACCCTCCAAGAGCGGTGTAAACCACGGCAGCACTCATTCCGGCTATCACCGTTACGTAAGGTTTTATGCCAAACATTACAGCACCAATTTTTATTGCGGCAAGCGTTACCGAGCCGAGTATCAGGCAATTGAAGAAAAATCCAAGAAACACTGCGCGGAATCCTCTCAAAAACGACGCAGCCCGTCCCGAATAGCGTTTTTCGTAAAATTCGAGGTCGGTGACAATTCCCGTCCTCCGCCAAAGTTTTGCAAAGATAAACACCGTGGCCATTCCCGTGATCAAAAACGCCCACCACGCCCAATTTTTGGCAACACCGCTCTCGCGTACCATTCCTGTAACGAGGTTTGGAGTGTCGGCCGAAAAAGTGCAGGCCACCATACTCACGCCCAAAAGCCACCACGGCATCTGCCGTCCGCCAAGAAAATAGTCTGCCATATCGGCTTTGCTGCGTTTGTTTGCAGCCTTGGTGATTACAACTATTGTTATAAAAAAGGATATTATAATTATAATGTCCGCTGTTGATAATGATATGTTCATAGCTCAGTATGCTTGGTTTTGATGTACGAATATACAATTTTTTGGTAAAAAACAACATTAATCTTATCAGTTTTGAAAAAACTTTGCTATATTTGGAGAAATTTATAACCCATTGTTATGAAGGCACTTTTTACATAATAGCCGCGGCGATGCTCTTTACAGGATGCCGCAACCATTCTACGTAAACTGCAAATGCTCAACCTGCTGCGCAAACCACTGTGTCAGAAGGCGTTAAATCTACCGTTTATCTTACCCGAGATATTTCGCCCGAATCGTTGGTAAAAATTTACAACGCACTTGGTCGCAAGGCTGAGGGACGCGTTGCAGTAAAGATTTCGACAGGCGAGGCAGGCAACAACAACTACCTTAAACCCGAACTCATCATTTTCCACACACACCAACACCTTAAACCTCACCATTAAAAACACCGGCTTAGCACCCTGTTTCTTTGATGTTTACTTAGTGGCAGAATTTGTTGCCAACACCGGCGCCACCATCTCCCAAAACGGCGGAACCATCCGCATACCCAAAGGCACATTCAAAGACGATAATTGCCCTTCTGAAATGCTGTGGTCGAAAATTTTAAGCACTTCTAATTGTGCATTGTTAAATTTTCCACCTGCAAATGCCAAATCCGTCTTAACTGTTGATGTATGCATAGTATCTTTTTTTGATTACAACGCAAATATAAATATTATTGTTGTCAAAAAAAAAATGCCAAATTATTCTTCGCATTTCAGTATTTTTCCTTATCTTTACAAAAATATACAACTATGTCACTCACTATCACCAAAACCGACATTACCACAATGACCGTTGATGCCATTGTAAACGCTGCCAACACCAATTTGCTAATGGGCGGCGGAGTTTGTGGAGCAATTTTTAGAGTTGCAGGTCCCGCAAAACTTCAAGAAGCCTGCAACAGACTCGCACCTATCAATACCGGCGATGCAGTTATCACCCAAGGCTTTAACGCCAAGGCAAAATACATTATCCACACCGCAGGACCAATCTACAACCCTGGCAACAACCAACAAGCACAGCAACTATACAACTGCTATTACAACTCGTTAAAAATAGCATTGCAAAACAACCTCAACTCCATAGCCTTTCCACTCATTTCGGCAGGCATATACGGCTACCCGCTCAACGAAGCAATTCAAATAGCCCTCACCTCCATCAAAGATTTCCTCAGAGAAACCAACAGCGAAATAACTGTGTATCTGACAGTTTTGAATGATAAGATATACGAGGCGATAATGAGGATGATGGAAAGTATGGCATAAAAAAAAGAGGGGGACTTTTTGTCTCCCTCTCTTTTTTTAGAATTAATTTACTGTATAAACTTCACCTTTCCTTCGTCTCTTGGTTTTGCATCGGGTGATTCGTCGGGATAGCCAACAGCAAGGATGTACACCAGACTGTAACCTTCTGAAAATCCGAGTTTTTCAATAAAGAAACGTGCTTCTTCGGTGTTGGTGAGGAAATGTACAGGTCCGCCAAGACAGCAAGTGCCAAGTCCGAGCGACTGTGCAGCCAACATCATATTTTCGCCCAAAAGACCGAGGTCGAGACCCGAATTCTGTTCGCCAGCCACGCAAATAATGTTGGGAGCATTACGAAACATATTCTTAAATGAAGGATCCTTAGCCACTGCCTCGGCGTTGAGTTTTTTGTAAACGTCGTTTACTTGGTTGATAAGTTCCTGATTTTCAACAATACGGATTTCCCACGGCTGCTTGTTCATACCGCTTGGAGCGTTGATGCCGCATTTGGCAATAGTTTCGAGTTTTTCGTGCTCCACGGGAATGTCTTTGTACTTGCGGATGCTACGGCGTGCCATAATAGCATTAACCACTTGGTTTTCACCGCTTTGGCACTTAGTTTCTTGTTGACAACATTCAGATTGTTTGCAACAGCTATCACCATCGTAGCATTTGTTGTTGAAGTTGCATTTTTCGCCATTACCTGCACAGTTGCAGAGCATTAGCGCGGCAAATGCCAAGCCGCATAAAAGTGATTTTTTCATAACAATAGTAATTAAATGTAAAAATTGTGCAAAGATATAAATAAAAGGCAATTAAGGTGATTGAATTTTTAAATAGGGGGATTTATATTTTTTTTGTTTTTGAGGACTGCCAACTGAGATTATTTTCATATATTTGGAACGTAAAAAATCCTACTTATGAAAAGATACACATTATTATTGAGTCTGATTTTGCTGTGCTCAATATGCTCAGAGGCTCAAACTGCCCAAAAATTCACCATCAATCTCACCGACGGCGGCAAATCGCACGTGGTATGTTTTCTTCCCGAAAAACCGTCGGGCAAAGCCATCGTAGGCGTACCCGGAGGCGGATATTCTGTACTCTCAAACACTTATGAGGGCACAGATTGGTCTGACTGGCTCAACCAAAGGGGCATTGCCTATTTTGTTGTAAACTACCGCCTTCCCAACGGTGACCGCTCTCTGCCCATCAGCGATGTTGAAAACACTTTCCGCATGGTTAGAGATTCTGCCAAGGCGTGGAATATCAACCCTCACGATGTTGGCGTTATGGGTTTTTCGGCAGGAGGACACCTTGCATCGGTGGTTTCCACTCAATCAGAATTTGATGTAAGACCCGATTTCACCATTTTGTTTTACCCTGTGATTTCGATGGACGAGAGGGTTTCGCACAAATGGTCGTGTATCAATTTTCTTGGCGATGAGGGATACAAAAACCCCGAATTGGTAAGCAAATATTCTACGCAAAACTCTGTGCGCCGCCACCTTACGCCACCCGCAGTTATCATTATGGCAAGCGATGACCGACTTGTGATGCCAGTCACCAATGGCATTCAGTACTATTCTGCTATGCGAAACCAAGGCAACGAATGTGCAATGTTTATCTATCCCACTGGCGATCACGGTTTTGGCTTCGGCCCTTGGTTTAAATACCACGACCAAATGCTCAGCGACCTTGGCAATTGGCTCTCAAACCGTCAAACACCGAAACACGGCGCTATCAAAGTGGCTTGCGTGGGCAACAGCATCACCGACGGACACGGCATCGACGTTGCCACTCAACACGGTTATCCCGCTCTGCTGCAAAATAGTTTGGGCAACGGTTATTGGGTAAAAAATTTCGGACTCAGCGGACGCACTATGCTCAACAATGGCGACATACCTTATATGAAAGAGTTGGCCTGGCGCGATGCTTTGGCGTTTAAGCCCGATATTGTGGTTATAAAATTGGGTACCAACGATTCAAAACCGCAAAACTGGAAATACAAGGATGAGTTTAAACGCGATTTGCAGCAGATGATCTTATCGCTTCGTCCCGACCTTGCGCAACCCGCCAAAAAGAAGGGCAAAAAATCTGCTCCATTGCCAAATGCTAATCCAAAAATATATCTCTGCACGCCAATTCACGCCCTAAAACCATCGTGGAACATCAACGACAGCATTATTTCCGACGAAATAATTCCGATGATAAAATCTACGGCGCAGGAATACGGCTTGGAAATCATCGACCTCAACACCCTCTATGGCAGCAACCCCGCCGACTATCTCGACGACGGCATCCACCCAAACGGAGAGGGTGCTAAAAAGATGGCTGATTTGATTTTTAAGGCAATTAAATAACAGTGCATTAGCGGATTACATCACTTGTGTCTGCACTTGCGCTCCGACAATGCTTTATCGTAACGTGCCTTGCGGCTTCGATTCCAAAACACGCTGAGTCCTAAGCCCGAAATGATGTGCCAAACGCCCCACCAAGCCGCCATAAACGCCATTCCACCAGTGGCGACTTCGGGGGGGAAAATTGCGGGATTGAATATTAGCATCAAAGCAAGTCCCGAATTTTGGATGCCAGTTTCGATGGTGAGTGTGCGGCGGTCGCGTTCGTTAAGGCGCATTACCCTTGCAGCAGAATTTCCGGCAAGGAATGCCAACGCATTGTGTACCAACACAATAATCAAGATGTATTTAATGTATGTTACAAAATAGTGATAGTTGGCGGCAAAGGCAATTATCACCATCGCCATAAAAATGGCTACCGAAATTCTTTGAATTGGTTTTGCAATTTTTTGGGTAAAACGTGGAAGTTTCGACGAGCAAAGTATGCCCAACAGCAACGGCACTCCGATAATCAAAAAGAGTGTCTTAAATACCTCGCTGATAGGAATATAGAGTTCGCGAACAAGTTCTGCCGAATTAATAAACAAATTGCCCCAAATAGAAAAATTCAAAGGTGTTATCACCACCGCCGAAACCGTGGAAATAGCAGTTAGCGACACCGAAAGTTCGATATTTCCGCGCGAAATCGATGATATAAAATTAGATATGTTTCCGCCCGGACAGCACGCCACAAGTATGGCTCCAAGCGCAACTGTTACCGTAAGGTAACTTTTAAAAACATAAACACCAATGAAAGTTACCAGCGGGAGTAGCACTATCTGCGACACCACGCCTGTGATAACTCCTTTGGGATTCCTAAATGCTGTTTTAAAATGTAACGGCTTAATACTCAGCGCAACACCAAACATAATAAATGCTTGAACTATGCTGAGTATCAATCCGCCGTTGTTTCCAAAATTTAGACGAACAGAATCTAACTGTTCCAACTGCAAAACCATCTGGTTCATAAAGAGTTATTCGTGAAATACAAGTGCGCAAACTTCAATTGTTACATAAATATCGTTTTTGGAATCGGGGTTTTCAATGCCGAGATACCATTGAACATTTTCGAGCAGAGGTTCGTCTAATTCCACCTCCACAATGCCACTCTTGATGCCTTTGCGCGTTCCTTCGCGAAAATATTGAAAATTAAAGTTTTTATCGTTGAATTTATCTTCAAACATATAAACCTTAGTGTTTGGCAAAGGCTGTCCAAAATCACGCACATTGATCGTTATCGTAGCGGGAACACCCACGCTGATGGTATCTTCGCAAGAGTATAACCCAAAGGTTATCAATGCGATTAGACATAAAAAGAGTTTGTTTTTCAAAGTTTATAATAATTAGTGATTAAAAAAATTTTCGAGTCAAATTTATGCAAATAAAATGTTATTATTTAAAAAAAATTCTTAAATTTACCCCAAAAAATCACTAATATGTTACAGAAAATATTTAACATTGGCATCCTCGGCACAGGATGGATAGCCGGCAAAATGGCGACAACGCTCGCCAGAATGACCACCGCACGTGCCTACGCAGTGGCTTCACGCACAACAGAAAAGGCAGAAAAATTTGCCGCACAATTCTCTATTCCAAAGGCTTACGGCAGTTACGAAGCATTAGCCGACGACCCTGAGGTAGACCTTATTTATATAGCCACACCTCACTCGCACCATTTTGAAAACACCAAGATGTGCCTTTTGAAAAACAAACCCGTGCTATGCGAAAAGGCTTTTACCGTAAACACTCCTCAGGCTGAGGAACTAATAAGAATTGCCAACGAACGCAAGGTTTTTTTATCCGAAGCCATTTGGACTCGCTATCAACCTATGCGTCAAATGATTACCGACGTTATCAATAGCGGCGTTATTGGCAAACTTCAAATACTTTCGGCAAATTTATGTTACCCAAACATTGCCCTTCAACGTATGTACGACCCTGCTCTCGCCGGCGGCGCACTTTTAGATCTCGGGGTTTATGTGCTCAACTTTGCCGATATGTTTTTTGGCGATGATATCAAATCAATCTCTTCGCACTGCATCAAATACCCCACAGGCGTTGATATTCAAGAATCTATCACCATTGAGTATAACGACGGACGTATTGCAGTGCTTTGGAGTTCGCAACTTGCCAAGAGCGACCGTCAGGGTATAATTTCTGGCACCGATGGGTTCGTTATCGTAGAAAACGTCAACAATCCACAGTCGTATGCCATTTATAATCAAGATTATCAACTTGTTAAAAAGGTTGACTGTCCGCCGCAAATCACTGGCTACGAATATCAGGTAGATTGCTGTATCCGCGCCATCAACCAAGACAAGATAGAACCCGACGAAATGCCACACGCTGATACACTGCGCATTATGCGTCAAATGGATGCTCTCCGCCAAGAATGGGGAGTAAAACTCTGCGACGAGGTGTAGTTACTCAATCTCTTTCAACAGCCTTACCGCATTATTGTAAAGAATATCTTCGCGCTCTTGTGCGGTGAGGCTCAATTTGTTGAAGCGTTGAAGTTCTTCCTCGTGATCCCACATAGGATAATCGCTTCCAAAAAGAAAGTTTTCGATGCCGTGCGCACGTAGCATTTCATTGGCCTTCTCGTAGGGGAGTTTCCAAAGGGTGCTCGAAGTATCAAACCAAACTTTTTTGCCAACAAGATATTCGCAAGCCTTGTCCCACTCGGTGTAACCGCCAAAATGCGCTGCAATTACAATCAAGTTGGGATGTTTTTCCAAAACGTGTAGAATGCGTTGCGGACCCGAAAAATCGTAACGGAAATCGCCCGCGTGTACCAAAACAGGCATATTCAGCGAGGCAATCACATCGTAAATAGGATCCATTTCGGGTGTATCCACTTGGAATTTCTGAAAATCGGGATGCAACTTAATTCCCTTTAAACCAAGACCTTTGATGCGTTTAAGTTCGGCTTCAAAATTCTCGTAACCAGGGTGAACAGTGCCAAAACCCACAAACTCTTGATGAGCATTGACTTCGTTGATGATATAATTGTTGATAGCCTCTACTTGATGAGCAACCGTAGCGGTGGAATGGACGATATATTTTTCAACCCCAATTTTGCGACCACTTGCGAGAAGTCGCTCAGGTACACCGTTGTAACACATTGAAGTGTCATAAAAATCGCCTATCGTCTTGCTTGCTTTGTCGGCGATTTTTTCCGGGTAAATATGTGCGTGAAAGTCGATTATCATAATGCGCAAATATATCTATAAGGCACGACACATTTATATAGTTAATATTTTTTTAGCGTTAATTATAATATGCAAAAAACGGGAAACCGCTAAATAATAATTTAACAGTTTCCCGTTGAAATGCGTTTAACGATGTGTTTCTACAATCTTTTCAAGAGGCAAGCCAAAGCAAGGATGATAAATCCGGCAAACAAGAACCAAAATGCGTAAGCCGAAACAAATGGAATTCATACACCTAACACTATTTCAGGCGAAATATTTAGTTTTTGGCTCATAGTACGGGCGAGCGAAAGCGAAGGCTCTTTTTTACCGAGAATGATAGCAACTCCTCAATACGTTCAAGCGCCACTTTAAATTCCCGTTCGTTTTTTATCTGAGCCATAATCTTATATGTTTTTAATGTCTTTTATTCGATCGTATTCTGCGTGAGTTCCAATAAAGCGGATATAGACGTATTGTGGAATAAACTGTATCACCACAACCAAACGATAGTCATTGCCTTTAATATAAAGACATAGTGCTGATTACCAACATAATCCACTGAGTTAAAGGTGTTCTTAATATCGGCGAAACTCTGCCATTCAGCCTCTTCTGTTTTATACATCCATTCCGATAATGCACTCTTAGACTGTGGATTATGGTCGATATAGGTTCTTAACCGCTGTTGTTGTAATAATCCTCATAATGATGCAAAGATGAAACTTTTTTTTTCAAAAAGCAAAATATATTTTGCAGAAAAGATTATCTAAGTATTATCACATAATATAATATGCACAATTCCACAAATTCACGATTTATGCACAAAATATTATGTGTAACGATGAAGTAAAAAAACATTCGCCGAAAAAGTATAAAAAAAGCGGATACGCCCACAGCATCTCCGCTTTATATCATCAAAAAAATTATTTCTATTTCTTCACTGGTTCGATAACTCTATATTTTCCGCTGAGGTGCATAAATGCGAATAGGCGCAAGAGTCCGTCGTAGTAGGCGTCGAAATAGCCGTCTTCAAATGGTTCGTTTTTACTTTCCCAAAGTTCTTTTACAAACTCTATGGCGTGAGGATTGTTTGACGCAAGCGAGATGGCTGCCACTGTGCCAACAAGTCCTACCGAGTGACGAAGCGCTGTTTTGCCGCCTGCTGACATAGGACGCTCGGGGAATGTGCCGTCTACATTGTATTGGTCTTTAAAGGTTTTTACACCTTGTTTGTAGAAGAAATTTTGAATAGTGTTGGCGTATTTCTGCTGCCATTCCTTATCTTTGCAAGCCCACGAATAGTCGAGCGCAATGTTCATAGGCACGCGCCACGAATCGTACATAAAAGCCTTGCCCCATGGGAACGGACTGTCTTGAATTGTGCCATCGAAATTGCATTGATCGGGGTTGAGACCAGTTTCTTCGTTGATACATTTGTGGAGAAATGCACGGCTACTGTCGGCGCAACTCTGCCAATATTCTGAGCGACCGTCGTCAGCCCATTTTGCCCAAACCTCGTAGAATGCGGGTAAGTGGTACGACGGGTCGGTGTGGCGACTGCTGAATCCCTGAGGAACAAAGTTGATAAGCCTTGTTTCGCGGTCGATAAGGGGTGTAACCGCTTGGTTCATTTCTTGAAAAAGTTTCATTGCTTCGGGGTCGGGCTGCTGTCCGGGTTGAGGACGCATTGGCATACGCATATTGCCATCTACTTTGCCGGTTTTAGATTCCGAAAGGTTGAGAATTTTCTGAGCCTCAGCCTTATAGTTGATGCCGGTGTCGTTGCCCCAAAGGTTGTAGGCAAAAATCAGCGATGTTACAAAATAAAGTTCGCCGTCGGATGCAGGCCCCTGAGCGTTGCGTGTGCCATCGGTTTTGCAACTCCAAGCAAAATATCCTGCAAGAGGACCGTCCTGATGCTGCATATAGTGCTTAGCCCAACGCCAAAGTTTGTCAAAAATATCCTTGCGGTTCATCTGCACAGCCACCATCATACCGTACGACATTCCCTCGGTGCGGGCGTCGTTGTTCTTAATGTCTGAGATATAAGCCATTGTGTCGTTTACCTCAAAATAAACGTGCTTATCTTTGCTAAAAAACACTTCGTTGAACACCTCGTCAACTTTCTTGTCGATTTCTTTTTGCGAATATCCGGCTTCGAGAAAAACGTTGCGGTATTTTCCTGTTTCAAAACCGCCTTTGGTAAAGGGCTTTTTCAATTGCCCGAAACTCATTGTAGCAGCCATAGTTAGCGACATTGCAATTATCAGTTTCTTCATGTTTTGGTAATGTTTTTAATGTGTAAATAATTGTTTTCGTTGTTTAGACTTTGTATTATATCAATGGTTTAAATAACAACAACGAATTAATTTAATTCGTTGTTAAACAACTACTTAACATATTTATAAGTAGTAAATGTGAGTGAATCGTTTTCGGTGATAGTGCCGCGTTTGTCGATACGTCCGTTGCTATCTTCGATTGTAATGGTAAAATCGATACGGCGCGAGGGAAGGTTCATCTGCGGGTGAAACGGACAGCAAACTACTGCTATTGTGTAAGTTCCAGCGGCGGGATTAGTCCAAAAAATATTTTCCTGAGGACGAGTAGAGGCTTTCCAAGGCTCGTTGGTAGCGTTTTGGTTGGCGTCGATGTCGAGTTTGCCTCTGCTGCCTCTGCACGATGTAGTTTTGCGGTTGTAGAATGTAAAATTGCCGCACGGGTCTTTAACGATAAGGTCGAGGTCGGCTTTGCAATACCATTGGAGGTTGATGCGGAGGTCGCCGTTTTGTCCTTTGAGGTCGGTTGAAGATTTTAGAGGAATGTCGCGACGTTTGGCATCGTTTACATTTAGTTGAGCAAATGTATTATTCTTTACTTTTGTACTGTTGGTATAAAATCCTGATTTAGAGGCTGTTATGCTAAGATTTTCGGCTTTGCGCATAGTAACAGAGAATGTTCCTGTGCCGCTGGTGTTGGGTTGCAAAGTTCCTGACACCGAACCTGTTACCTTTAAGTTACAACTTGAAAGCACGCTCCAATCTTCTTCCTTAACGGTGCGGAAAGTGAGCGTTTCCATAATGGGTTGCATCTTTACTTTTTCGGGTTTGTCGAAACTTGCAATTACGTGAAACTTAGATTTATAGCCGTCTTTATCGGAAGTAATTTCTATCCTTGAACCGGGTTTTGCCGTAACGGTAAATGTGCCGTTGCTCTTGCTTACAGCGGTGGTAGAAATATCGCCTTTATCGGGGTCTTTAACAATGATTATGTTGCTTACGCCCGCAATGGGTTTAAGGTTAATGCTGTCGATATTAGTGAATTGCAGGTCTACCGGAGGTATTTTTTTGATAGGTCGCAAGGGTAGGGGGAAACCCGCATCGGCAATGGTACCACAATCGATATTTGCTGCGGTAGAATCGTAATGCTCGTCGCAACTACCTGTAAATGTGATATTAGCACAAGAATTTACGTCTTTGATGACAATTGTGCCATCGGGGTTGACAGTAGCCTTTTCGGTTTTGCCGTTGAGAACATACTCGATTGTACCGTTGACAAGCGGTTCGCCCGAAACAAGGTCGGTAAGCCTTACCGTAACATCCTTAATATTAGCATCAAGGGCAAGGTCGATTTCGTCAGCAGAGTGAAAAAGATCAGAAGTGTCGGCACTTGCAAAACACTGAGTACCAGCGGCATTAACATTCACCCTTTCGCCACGGTGAAAGAGATAACTCCAAACGCTGCAAGGCAAATCTTTAAAAACCGTATTTCCACCATTATCAGTGGTTTGCGAACGTGAAACGGGTTCATCGGTAAGAAATCCGCCTTTAAACAAGAAATGCGAAACGTACGAAAGGTTAACTGTTTGACCCACAGCAGGCAACGCCCCTTCCAAACATTTTACTTCAATATCTCTGTTACACCTTATTAATAATAGCAGCGGCAGAAGCAACAGCAGCACCCACCACGGGAACTTCTTCTTTTTCAGCGTAATAACATACACATTATCGTCGGTACCATCAAACGTCACCGACCCACCGTTTTTCATCTCTTTGTTTTGTTCCGACATAGCGATTTATTTTTATGTTTTTATGCCGTAAAGATACAAAAAATGGATAAAAAAAGGATACTTTGGCAAAAAAATCTACTTCACCAACCCCTTTGTACTCCATTTTTTAGATGCCCAACGTCTACGGAGGATTACGCCGCGGACGTTTTCGTCGAGGGTGAAGGCTATCCACATTCCTATTAGACCAAAGCCGAAGGTAATACCGAGTAAGTAACTCAAACCCACAGCAATAGACCATTGGAATATTATGCCAACCACTACGGGATAAAATGCATCGCCAGTGCTTCGGAGCGTTCCTGTGGCAAAAATATTGCCCACACGTCCCACATCTAACAGAATATCAATAAAAAAGATGATTGTGCCAAGTCGGATTATCTCCTCATTATTGGTGAATAAGCCAAGTATAGAATTTCCCGCCAAGGCAAGGCAAGTGCCCACTATAAGTGTGATTATCAATGCATAACGGTGAACAAAATTGCCCATTTTGAATGCCGCATTTGGACGGTGCATTCCCATAAGGTGTCCAACAATTATGCCTCCGCCTTGTACCACGCTGATACAAAAGAGGTTGACAAACATTATGCAGTTGAAACAATAGGTTCTTGTGGAGAGTGCCGTATTACCTAACTTTGTGATAAAGAATGTGATAACAACTTGCGAAAGGCAATAACTGAGTTGTTCGCCAGCCGCTGGAACGCCAATTTTCAAAATGTTTTTGAGTTCCACCCAAGGAAACGGCTTAAACCACTCAAAGGGATACTTGTGAATGTGTTTTTTGGTATGGATAATAGCCATTGCCACCATCGAAAATCCACGACAGATTACAGTGGAAATAGCCGCACCTTCAACGCCGAGAGCCGGCAAACCAAAGTGCCCGAATATTAGCGAATAATTACCTATAATATTGAGAATGTTAACAATAACGGTTACACGCATAGGATATTTTGCCATTCCTGCATTGCGCAGCGACGCCGAAAATGCAAGACCTATGGCTTGGAAAAACGTCATACTGCCCACAATGCGCAGATACGCAAGTCCGTACGGCATAAGGTTTTCGTCCAAACCCATTATTTCAAGCAGCAATTCAGCCTTAAAATAGATAAACAGACTCATTGCCACGCCCGAAACTGCATTCATAAGCACCGCAATACCAACCACTTGCACAAGTTTTTTCTTATATCCCGCACCGATATATTGTGCGCAAACAATTCCAGTGCCTATCGACACAAACTGAAAGATTAAGATAACAAGGTTAATCAACTGATTGTCAACGCCAACGGCAGCCACAGCATCGTCGCTTCCGCCGGGAGTGTCGGTGGGCATATTGCTAAGCATAATGGTATCCACCACACCCAAAAGCATTGTCAAGGCAATTTCCACAAAAATAGGGCGCACGAGCGATTTCAACTCGGCTTTTAATCCAATGTTTTCCATTTACTTACAATCTTTTTTCATCCAATAATTACGTTCTTGCTCGTCCATTTTTTCAATGGCGTAACGCAGTGTGGTTCTGGGCATTACCTTGATATGGTCGTTGAGAAACTCACGCAAAGTTTCCAATCCGCAGCATTTGCCCAATTCGCGGAGCATCCAACCCACAGCCTTGTGCATAAGGTCGTGAGTGTCAGCAAGATGAAATTCAGCATAACGTATCGCATATTCAGGCATATTGTGTCGCGATGTGGTGTAGGTAAACACCATCGACATACGTTTTTGCCAAAGATTGTCGGAGTGGGCAAGACGTTCAATAACATCTTCTTTATCAGGCAGTTCCACGATAGTTTTTTCTACCATCCAACAGCCAAGCAGTTTTGGAGCAGTTAGGTCTACAATGTCCCAATTGTTGGCTTTGGTGGAATTTGTTACGTAAAAATCTATAATAGAATCGCGTTCTGCCATAGAGTTGATATCGTGCAATAGTTTGGCAGACTGCAACTTAGCATATTTTTCTACCAAAATCAAAAATCCGCAGAGCCTTATCTCGTGAAAATTGGAATCCACAAGGTATTTAATATCCTCTAAATCAAGGTCTTTATTAGGCTTAACGAAAGCCCTTGTTTGAGGATTTTTTAATCCGAGAAATTCGTCGCCATACCCATATTCGCCTTCGCCAGTTTTAAAAAAACGCATCATATTATCGCGTTGAGCATCATCTCTGGCGGCAATCATACTGTCAATCAGTTTTTTAGCGCGCTGTATCATAACTAAGTGATTTTAAAAATGTGGGTGCAAAATTACAAAAAAATCGAGCCGATATTCCCAATTAACGCAATCTTAATAGTTTCTATCACATAAATCAACAATGCTCATATACTTTTGTGGTTGAAAACATTGCCGATGTCGTGGCAATAATGTGGCGGGGTGCTTCCCGATGTGCGGAGGCTGAGATTATACCCATTGAACCTGAGCAGGTAATGCTGCCAAGGGACGGCTAAACCCCTTATTATATTTTTTTTAACTATAATCATTTTAACAAAAAAATGAAAAAGGTATTACTATTTAGCGCCGTTGCTGCGGCGTGTTGCTACGGGGGTGAGGCTGTTGCAATCCCCAATTATTCAAACATTTACGCTACAAACAAAGTATTGGGCGAAATCTCCGTTAAAGGAAAGGTTACAGACACCGACGGTAAACCTCTGATTGGCGCTACCATAATGGTGAAAGGCACCAACAAGGGAACAATTTCCGGCACAAACGGAGAATTTACAATTCAAGCCGACGAAGGCAGTGTATTGGTAATCAGTTACATCGGCTACCTTACGCAAGAAATTGCAGCTGCGCCCTCGGTAAATGTTACCCTCGAAGAAGGCACGGCTTTGGAAGAGGTGATTGTGTCGTCTACACGCGCTGGAATCAAAACTCCCATGGCGTATAGCAATGTAAATCAAGAAGATATTCAACGTCAAAACTTTGGTCGCGACATTCCTTTCCTTCTTGCTGCCACACCTTCTATCACTACTACAAGCGACGCAGGCAACGGCGTGGGCTACACCGGCATACGTGTGCGCGGAACAGATCCTTCGCGTATCAACATCACAGCAAATGGAATTCCTATAAACGATGCCGAAAGTGCGCAGGTTTTTTGGGTGAATATGGCAGACTTTGCGTCAAGCACCAAAAGTTTGCAAATTCAGCGCGGCGTGGGCACTTCAACAAATGGTTCAGGTGCTTTTGGCGCAACTCTTAATATGCAAACCGAAAGCGTGGGTCAAGATGCTTACGCTCAGGTAGATGCAAGTGCAGGTTCGTATGGCACTCACAAAGAAACCGTTCGTTTTAGCAGCGGACTTTTAAAAGATCATTGGGGCGTTCAAGGTCGTGTATCTAACATTCATTCCGACGGATACTTAGACCGCGCCAGCACCGACCTTCAATCGTATTTTTTGCAAGCAGGATATTTCTCGGATAAGACTGTGGTTAAGTTTGTTACATTTGCCGGTATGGAAGAAACCTATCACGCTTGGAACTACACTTCAAAATATGAGCAGGAACTTTTTGGTCGTAGATACAATTCGTGCGGCATTATGGAGTACGACGAAAATTACAAACCCATCAAATTTTACGACGACCAAATCGACAAGTACAAACAGCAAAACTATCAGATTTTGTTAGATAAATTCATCAATAAGTTCTTGACTTTCAACGCCGGACTGCATTACACCCACGGCTTCGGATACTATCAAGAATACAAGATGGACAAGGAACTCGCTGGATATGGCATTGTGGACGATTGGGATGTAACATCCGACCTTATCCGCAAAAAAGAGATGGAAAACGATTTCTACGGCGCGGTTGGATCGCTCAATTTCGACAACAAAAAAGGTTTAACAGCCACTCTCGGAGGCGGTTGGAACAAGTACGACGGCGACCATTTTGGTCACGTACTTTGGATAAAATTAAGCGACCAAAATCCCAACTTCAAATATTACAACAACAATGGTCTTAAAATCGACGGCAATATCTACGGCAAAGTCAACTATCAGATAACCAACTTTTTGAGCGCATTTATCGACCTTCAATACCGTCACACAAGCATCAAGATGAACGGTCCGAGCGATGAATATGGCGACAACGGTCCGCTTATTTTTGCCGAAACCCACCGCTACGACTTTTTCAACCCGAAAGGTGGCATTTTTGCCGACATCACCAACCAAGACAAAATTTATGCTTCGGTGGCTGTTGCCCACAAAGAACCCACCCGAAACGATTTTGAAGATAACATCGGCGCCGACCTCAAAGCCGAACAACTCAACGACTTTGAAATTGGCTACAAACGCCTTGGAGCAACATTTTCGGCAGGCGTAAACTATTATTATATGTATTACAAAAATCAATTTGTATTAACAGGTCAACTCAACGAAATTGGCGAAATGATAGCCTCTAACGACAATTCAGGTCGCAGTTACCGCGCAGGTGTGGAACTTGAAGCCGCTTACAAACCCGTAGATTGGTTTCGTTGGGATGTTAACGCCACATTCAGCCGCAACCGCAACAAGCATTACACCGTAACATTCACCGACCCAGACACTTGGAATTCGTCAGCACCTTACGATATGGGCAGCACTCCCACGTCTTTTTCGCCAGAGGTAATTGCCAACAACATTTTCACCTTTACCAAAGGCGGGTTCAATGCTTCTATCTTAACGCGATTTGTAGGTAAACAGTATTTAAACAACTATGGCATAGACTATTACCAATACGACGGAAAAGAATACGCAATGTTTTTGGATAAATACACCACCACCGATATCGACCTTTCGTACACATTCAAATGCCGTGTGCCTAAGTCGTTAACTCTCGGATTATCAGTTTACAACGTGTTCTCTGCCGAATACGACAACAACGGTTGGACATATTGCGAACTCTCCAAAAACGCAAACGGAAGAATTTACGCTTGGAGCACCGACGAATTTGAAGCCGGTTTTGCCCCATCTGCACCGATTAACTTTTTGTTTCACGCAAGCATCAGATTCTAATAATTACTATGTTAGAATATCTTTCAAACAACTGGTTAGAAATCGTCGGCACGATTATAGGCTTTGTGTATCTATGGCAAGAGGTAAAAGCCTCTATATGGCTGTGGCTCACGGGAATAATTATGCCGGCGATTTATACCGTTGTTTTTTATAAAAGCGGTTTGTATGCTGATTTTGGCATCCAAGTTTATTACATAATTGCCGCATTGTACGGTTTCCTTTTTTGGAAATTTGGCAAAAAACAAGACAAACCTCTGCCCATTGTGCATACCACTGCACGTCAGGGAGTTATACTATTTTTGATAACAGTTTTGGTTTTTATTCCGATTTATTTAATTTTGACCAAATTTACCGACAGCACTGTGCCTTTCTACGACTCCGCCACCACTGCCCTAAGCATTGTAGCATTATGGATGTTGGCAAAGAAACACGTGGAGCAATGGTTTGTATGGATTGCCGTAGATGCCGTTAGTTCAGCACTTTACTTCTACAAAGGAATCTATTTCACCGCCGTTCTTTACGCCGTTTACACTGTGGTGGCTGTTTACGGTTACAAAAAATGGAACTTAATGGAAAAAACTCAGTACAATGATAACGTTTGATTTTCAACCCGATACAGTTATTCTCGGAGGCGGCACGTATCCGATGCACCCCATTCCGGTGAGCATTTTGCAAAACGCTCACCGGGTGCAATGTTGCGACGGTGCTGCCGAGGAATATATCGCTCGCGGAAACACTCCATGGAGAATCATCGGCGACGGCGACTCTATGTCCGACGAAATACGTATGCAGTTTGCCGACCGTATCCGCATTTTCTCGGAGCAGGAGACCAACGACCAGACCAAAAACGTGATGTACGCCCGCAACCACGGCGCAAAACGCATTGCCATAGTAGGCGCAACAGGTCGCCGCGAAGACCATACCATCGGCAATATCAGCCTATTGACCGAATACAACAAAATGGGTATCGAAGTGCGCATCTACACCGACAACGGAATGTTTGTAATATGCAATGGCACAACCACTTTTGGCGTAAAAACCGGCTCACAGATTTCAATTTTTAATTGGAAAGCCCACGATTTTAAAGGAGAAAACCTCCGTTACCCTCTCAGCGATTTTGACGCACTTTGGATGGGCACGCTAAACGAAGCCACAGATAATACAGTAACTATCTATGCCGAAGGGGTTTATATTGTGTATTTAAACTTTTCCTAAACGTCTAAAAAACCGCCAAGTGACAGCACTACAAAGCACTGCCGACAAGATATCCGACACCGCCTGACATATCTCTACGCCTGTTATTCCAAAAAAATGCGGCAAAATCAATATCAGCGGAATAAAGAACATTCCTTGACGCGAAATAGAGGTAATGCTTGCCCAAAACCTTTCGCCTGTTGTTTGCAAAAGCATATTTGCCAAAATCACCAACGCGCTAAACGGCATCGAAAAGCAGAGAAAACGCAAAGCAGTGCTTCCAATTTCCACTACCAAAGGGCTTTCTGTTTGAAATAGTCCTACAATCTCTTCGGCAAATATCCAGCAAGTGATAGCGCCAGTTACCAAAATGCCAGTGCATACGGCGAGCGAAAAAAAGTAACTTTTGCGCACTCTTGCAAAGTTGCCCGCTCCGTAGGCAAATCCGCAGACAGGCTGAAAACCTTGTCCAAACCCAGCCACAAGCGAACTCACAAGCCAGTTTACACGTCCCACCACCGACATAGCCGCCACAGCCGCATCGCCGTAAACACCTCCTGCACGATTGAGTAGGATAGTGGCGGCGGCACTGCATCCTTGGCGGAAAAGCGAAGGAAGTCCTGTGGTAAGTATCAGTGTATAAGTGGATAAGTGTTTTGAAATATATTCCTTGCCCAAACGCAGCATACTATTTTTGCCCAAAAGCGCAAAAAGCATTACTCCGGCACTAATCACCTGACACAGCACCGTAGAGATAGCCGCGCCCGAAATGCCCATATCCAATGTAAAGATAAATATAGGGTCGAGAAAAATATTGAGCAACGTGCCCGACACTATGCCCGTCATTGCAAAAAACGACTTACCCTGTGCACGTAGCAAGTTGTTGAATACAAACGAACAGCACGAAAACGGAGCGCCCAAAAATATTATCTCAGAATATTCTTTGGCGAATGGCAAAATGGTAGGAGTGGAGCCGAGACTTTCCATTATACCACGGTTAAACAACAGTCCCACAGCGGTTAACAACAATCCCGCAATAATAGCAGAGAGCGTTGCCGAACTTGCCACCACGTCGGCGTCGCGATTTTTTCTCTGACCCAAGAAACGCGAAATATTGCTTCCTGCGCCCATACCAATCCAGAAACCAACAGCCTGAATCATAGACACCACAGGTAGGCACACACCCGTAGCACCCGTTGCGCTATCGCCAAGATGCGACACAAACCAAGTGTCGGCGGTGTTGTATATCGCCGAAGTCATCATACTCAGCACCGTAGGCCACGCCAGCGAAGGTATCAGCCTCGACACGGGGGTGAGCATCATCTTTTGGTATTGTTGTTCCTGAGTGTCTGCCATAATTGCTTGCAAATTTAAAAAAAATTGTGCCGTTGAAATATTTTTACATATATTTGCCCCGAAAAAAATGTTTTTTAAATTTGAAAATATCACGACAATGAAAAAACTTCTAACAATCGTTGCCCTCATGGTATTGGGCGCAACAACCTCATTTGCACAACTCGGTCTCCGTGCAGGAGTAAATTTCAACAACATCGGCAAAGATGCCAAAGACGAACCTATTCTCAAAGCCGAAAACAAAACCGGTTTTCATATCGGTGCTGTGTATAACATCGACCTTATCGGTTCTTTCTCTATCGAACCAGGGTTGTATTTCTCTCAAAAAGGATTCACACTCGATGGCGAGGTAATGGACGCAGGAGATCCAACTCAATCAATTTTGGATTTATCATCCCCGTTAAAAGGCGACGCCAATATGAACTATTTGGAAGTTCCTGTAAATGTTAAATATAAACTTCTTGATCTTTCTATCCTTGGATTAGACGCTCACATCGGACCTTTTGTAGCATACGGTCTTGGTGGTAAATATGAGGACTCAAAAGTATTCGACAATGGTGACGGAGATTTGAATTGCAAACGTTTTGACTTTGGTTTGCAGATGGGTATCGGAGCACAAATTGTCAAAAAAGTTTATGCTGGTGTTAACTACGATATGAGCCTTACCAAAATTAACGAAGCCGAAGGTATCAAAAAAGACAACCTCAAAGAGAAAAACCACGTTTGGATGATTTCTGTTGGTCTTAATTTCTAAACAATAATAATAGATAAATGAAAAAATTATTAGCACTTTTTGCAGTAATTGCAATAACATTTTCCGCAGCATCGGCACAGGATATCTGTCTTCGTGGCGGAATGAACCTTGCCAAACATTTGGGCTCGTGGCCTGAGTACAAAAAGGTTAAATTCGGCGTAAACCTTGGTGCCACCGTAGATTTCGAGTTATTTGACGATTTTTATCTTCGTCCCGGATTATTTTTTACTATGAAAGGCGGCAGAACAAATGCCGGAGACGACAAAGTTGTTAATCAAAACTATTTTGAAATACCAGTAGATGTAGCTTACAAAATAGAGTTTAACCGTAACCTAGCTCTTGACATTCAGGCAGGACCTTATTTCGCACTTGGCGCATTTGGCAAAACCAAAAACAAAAGTAACAAAACTGATTGGAAATCATTCAAACACGATGGCAACGACGGAATCCATCGTTTCGACTTTGGTTGGAATTTCGGTGTTGGTTTAGATGTAGACCAATTCTATTTCGGTCTTGGATACGAATTTGGTTTCTTGAAACTCCACGATGCTGACAATTGGAAAAAGAAAAACGGCTGTTTCATGTTCAACTTTGGTTATTACTTGTAAAAAGTAAAACCCTCACTCCATAACGCCCTGACAGCAATGTCCTTGTCAGGGCTTTTTTGTAAATAAACAACTAACTATAAAACTATTACCTATGAAAAAACTATCTGTAATTATCGTCGCTGCGACATAGCCATTTCCACCGCACGGCTCAAGATTTTAGCGTATATCAGCGTCACAAAGACGGAGTAGATCAAAATGGTTCTGTCCAATAATTCAAACGTCTTGACATCGGCGTTAATTTTGGCGCAGGTATAGATACTATTACTTATAGTTTAATAATGCTGTTGCGAATGGCATATTTAATAAGGTCTACGCTGCTTTTGAGGTTGAGTTTTTGCATAATGTGATTTTTGTGAGTTTCAACCGTGCGGACGCTTATAAATAATTGATCGGCAATTTCTTGATTGCTAAAACCATCGCCCCAAAGTTTCAAGATTTCGATCTGACGGCTACTAAGGCGTTGCGAATCGTCGTCGTATTCATCATTTTCATCGGCATCGGCACCAACGGTTCCAATAAAGCGTTTCAAAAGAATATGTGTAATAGATTCGCTGTAATAGTCGTGACCGCCGCGTATTGTGTAGATAGCTTGCAAGAGGTCTGCTGCGTCGGAATCTATCGACAAAAAGCCCTTTGCACCTGATTTAATGGTTTTTGCAACAATATCGTCTTTTTTGGCATCGCTCATAACAAGAATCGCCGTCTTTGGAAATTTCATCTTGAGCGAAATAATCAGGTCCACGTCGTTGTGCGAAATATCTGCAAAATAAAGAATCAGCACATTGACAATCCTATTGGCCATTTTTTGCATCAAGGAATCCTTGTCGTAGGCAGAAAAAACCGGCTTGATTTCGCTGCTCTGTTGAAGATAGTTTTCGATACACTGCAAAATCAGTTTGTGTTGGTGATAGATGGCGACGTTTATCATAGTTTTACATTTTTAATTTTTACAAAGGAAAAAAAAAAATGGAGAAAATAGATACAAAGTTTCAAAAATTACGTAAATAACTTATATTTGCAAAGCGTTTTTGGGTAAAAAAGCGTTTTGTAGTACCGTGGAGTTATTTACTTTTAATTATCAATGTTGTATATTTAAATTATAAAATATGAAAAAATATCTACACTTTCTAATATTAACTATAATTGCGATTGCCGCCGGATGCATAGAAGATAAAGAACTCGAACCACCGCAAATGACTATTAGTTACGATCCTACGGAATATATCACCTTTTCGTGGCGCGAACCAGCTGTGCTTAACGTTAAAATTCAAAGCGAAGAAGATATCGAAAAATTTACAATGACAAGCAAACCAGCGTATTGGACTAAGGATTCGGTATTCCCTCCGTTTACACACTATGCAAGCTTCGACTTAAATCTTTCGCTTCATCAAGGTTATCAGGTAGAAGATTCTACTGTACAGCTCACATTTAGAGCGTATTGCAACGGATTATGCGAAGAACAATTTCGCAAACTTAAATACGAATTTCATTATCCTGCCATCGATTCGTTTGATGTAGAAATGTGTCCCGACCCTGTCAGCGGCAACTGTCTGCTCAGCATCGCCGACAAAGAGGCATTTAAATACACCGAATATCGCAACAGAAATTTCGACCTTGTTTTGGTAAAAGATACCCGCAAACTTTATCAAAAAGTGGGTACTGCCTTTGCAAGTCCAACTTCAGAGTTTTATCTAAACGAATATTTTGAAGACAAAGTACCTGATTTTGAATACAATGCCGATCTTTCTAATCTTCCATTCAACGAAACCCGCACTGGTGTAACCTCAGGCGAAAAATATGTTCGTCTTACTTGGGATCAAATTTCGCCAGAAATTATAGATGACGAAAACGGTTTTGTATTACGCTACCTCAATGGCGAAGACGAAAACTACGGATATGGCCTTGATAATATCGAAAGAGAAACATTCTACAAGCTCAAACTCAACAACGGGAAAAAAGCTATGCTCAGAGTGATGGAAATTATCGACAACACTTATCCTACAGTTAAGATAAGAGTTTACTATCAAAAAGATTAAGCCTTGCGGTAATAATACCTACCCATATCTTGAGTAATATCACCAAACTGAATAGCCCGCGCCGGACATCTGTGTATGCACGATAGGCATTTTACGCAGTGTCCGAGCCATTTTGGGCGATTATTCTCCATAACGATATTCTTTTCGGGACATTTTTTTGCACATAATCCGCAACCCGTACAGCTATCTTCGGCAAAAAATTTCTTATCGCTCATGGTAAACGCCATAAAAAGAGGATAGAGGATTCTACCCTTGAGAAACGGCTTTTTGCCACGCACATAATGCTCGTAACCACTTCCCGACTTGATAGCCTCTGCAATACGCTCAATTTCTGGTTCAGCATTTTGTAGTTTTTGATCGGCAAGCACTTTGTCGTCGGTTCCAAAACCTTTCATAACAATGTATGTATTAGGCATTTGCACCGAAAATACTTTATCACAAACAATATTATTGTATTTTTTTAGTAGCTCTGCAACTTGTTTGTCGGCTGTGCCACAATTATCTCCGCAACTTACCACGCAAAAAACTTTCTGATTATCAAAACCTTTGAAACGGACATATTTTAAAAATCGTGCCATAGGTTTAGCCAATCCCCACGAATGTACGGGGCAGACAATACCGAGATAATTGCCATCGAGGTCAATATCCACACCTTTATATATAGTATCGTAATAATCTGCTACATTTTTAACTTTATCGCCGAGCAAATCAGCCAAACGAAAGGCTATATGCTCCGAATTTCCTGTGCCTGTAAAATAGAATATCATGTTTATCGCTTTTTTAATAGTGCACAAAATTAACCAATTCGCGCGATTTTTATATAATTTGCTGTAAATTTTGTTTTTTTGTTTATTTTCGCACAAAATTAAACTTACAAAAATGAAAAAAATAGCAGTGTTCCCCGGCTCGTTCGACCCTCTTACAGTAGGTCACGAATCTCTAATACTCAGGGGATTAGAAATATTCGACACAATAATTGTTGCCGTGGGTATCAACAACGACAAGCGCGGATTCCTGCCCGTAGAAAAACGTCTCGAACTCATCAAGTCGATTTTTGCTGGTCGAGACCGCATTATTGTTAAAACTTACAGCAATCTTACCGTAGATTTTTGCATCGAAAACAACGCCACACATATTCTCAGAGGTTTGCGCACCTCAGCCGATTTTGAATACGAACGTGCAATCGCTCAGGTAAATAGATTGATGAAGCCCGAAGTAGATTCGGTTTTCCTACTGTCGCACCCAGAGTACAGCAGCGTTAGCAGTTCGCTCGTGCGCGAAATAGTACAATATAAAGGTGATGCCCGAAAATTTCTTCCCGAAGGAATTGATTTTGAATATTTCTTTGGCTACAATCCAGAAAATCAGTAGGTAATGAACATACACAATTGCAATATTTGTCCGCGCCAATGTGGTGTAGACCGTGCTAATACACTGGGTTTCTGCAAGATAGACCATCGTCCGCACATAGCCGAAATATGCGTTCACCGTGGCGAAGAACCCGTTTTGGGCGGGGGTAGGGGAGTGTGCAACGTGTTTTTCTCATCGTGCAACCTTCGCTGCATTTTTTGTCAAAACTACGAAATAAGCCAAGAAACTATTGATAAACAAGAAATTAACAAAATAGAATCTGCCGCCACACGCATTGCATCCATTCTTTGTGCCGAAAGCATTGATACTGTGGGTTTTGTGTCGCCAAGTCATCAAGCTTTTCAGATGAAATGTATCATCGACACATTGCGCCGTCGTGGTTTTAATCCCACAATTATCTACAACACAAACGCTTACGACAGTGTAGAAACTCTTCGCGAACTTGAAGATTACGTTGATATTTATCTTCCCGACTTTAAATATGCCTCCGACGACCTTGCCGTAAAATATTCTTCAGCACCCAATTACACCAAAGTAGCCATTGCTGCCATCAACGAAATGATACGTCAAAAAGGTACAGAATTAACGCTCGACGAATCTGGCACTGCCCGAAAAGGAATTATTTTGCGACATTTGGTACTTCCAGGAAACGTTTTTAACTCAACTAACGTATTAAAGAAGGTGGCTTACGATATTTCGCCCGATATGCACATAAGTTTGATGTCGCAATACTATCCCGAATACAAGGCCAAAGACGACGAGAAACTTGGCAAGTACGTTACCGAAAAAGAATATTCAAAAGTAACCGAAACCGCCGAAACTCTCGGACTCACCAACGGATGGCTTCAAGAACTGGGTAGCAGCGGGTTTTACCGACCCGATTTTACCACCTCAGGCAACCCATTTGAAAAATAAATTATTGTTTTTTTAAAAATTAATGCTAAAATAGTTGACATTTTCATTTTTTTGCACGATATTTGGAAAAATTTAAAATTAGAACCATTTTACACATAAAAATATGGCATTTAGATTCAAAGACCTCAAAATGGTGGGTAAAATAACCACTATTTTTATAATTGTAGTCAGTTTGCTGATTATTACGTGCGTACTTATGTACCTTAGAAGCGAATCGTCGGAACAAACTATTAAATCAGTTTCCGACGAGGTATTGCCACAAAACAAACTCAGCCAAGAAATTACCACCAACATACTTCTTGCTCTTGTTGAACAACAAAAGATTTATGCAGAAAGCAGCACCGAAACCGAAATGCACCTCGGAGGTCGCGAATTCTTAGACAAAGCCCGCAAATCTATCGACCAGCTTTACAACAATGCCAATCGCGATGAACGCAGAATTATCGACGAACTAAAAAAAGACCTTGAAAACTATGAAGGTGTGGTAAATGCCACTATTTCAAAATACGTGGAGAAAAACGAAATTTACAACGAACTTGAAAATTATAAACACGATTTTTACCACAATCTCGAAGATATACGCGAGGCAATCACGCGTATCAATCCCCAAAAATCAACAGAACACGGCAAACGCATTCTCTTGATTTCCGAAACCATCCGCCTTATCGAAAACGCCAAAGGCAAGATGGGAAATCAGGCACTTGTTTCGAGCTTAATTGGCACAGTAAAAGGCAATATGGCTCAAATAGCTTCATTCGCCCCCACTTACGGAGGACAACGCTATGCCAACAATGCCATTAAATCAATGCAAAAATACATTCAGCGCACACCCGACTACTACGTAGCTCTCGAAGCTTACAACAACACAATTAGTCAAGTGATTGCAGCTGGAAAAGAGATAACCCAAAGCGCACAAAAAATCGGAGAAATGTCGATGACAGCCACCAAGCAATCGTTTGGCGACATCAACGATAACTTCAATGCAATGTATATCACATTCGGTGTAGCTGTGGGAACAATTGTATTTCTCTGCATATTCTTCTGTCTGTTGCTTTCAAAAACCATCGGACGCCGCTCGAGCAAAACTCTCGAAGGTGTAAATCACCTTACCAATGGCGACCTTACCCAAACCGTTGATGTGGACACCAAAGACGAATTTGGACAAGTGGCAGATAGCGTTAATGCTGTATCGGCTAAACTTCGCGAGATTGTAAGCGGCATTGCCGAAAACGCCGAGGCTATTTCTGTCAACAGTGCAGAAATTGCCAACGCATCGCAAGAATTGAGTCAAAACGCAGGTACACAGGCTGCATCTGCCGAGGAGGTTTCTTCCTCGATAGAGCAGATGACTGCAGGCATAAGTCAAAACAGCGACAACGCCCGCGAAACCGAACGCATAGCTCAGAAGGCTCTCGAAAGCATCCGCGAAAGCAGCATAGCCAGCCAGCAGAGTATGGCAGCAATGAAGGATATCGCAGGTAAGATTTCAATCATCGACGAAATTGCATTCCAAACCAACATTCTCGCACTCAACGCCGCAGTAGAGGCCGCACGTGCTGGTGAACAAGGCAAAGGTTTTGCAGTGGTTGCAGCCGAGGTGCGCAAGCTTGCCGAACGCAGCGCCACAGCAGCATCAGAAATCGACAAGGTATCGAAAGAGGGTGTTACCATCAGCGAAAACGCCGAGCGTCTACTCAAAAATATTATTCCCGATATTGAAAAAACCGCCGCTCTCGTCCGCGAAATTTCTGCTGCAAGTTCCGAACAATCTGCCGGTATTGGACAAATTAACCAAGCTGTTCAGCAGCTCAACAATATCACTCAGAAATACGCTGCCTCTGCCGAGGAACTTGCCGCCACAAGCGAACAACTTGCCTCTAAGAGCGAAGAACTCAAGCAGTCGATCGGTTTCTTTAAAACCAACAACGAAAACAAAAAGGCTTTTGTCCCCAAACCTTCAAAATCACCATTGATTCAAACTAAGAGCAGTACCATACCTCACAGCAGCATAAGCGAGCCGACAATCAAACCTCGGACAACTACACCAACAGAACCCAAGATTTCAACAAAAGAGGCTCAGCCTTTACAAATACCAGACAAACAGCAACTGTCATCCACACCTCTCAACAAAGGAACATTTATTAATCTGAGAGATAATGCGAAAGATTCAGACTACGAACGTTTTTAATTTTTAGAAAAAAAGATAATTATCAGAGCAAAAATTGCAAGATTTTTGCTCTGTCGTTTATATATATATATCATTATAAAAAATTTTAACGCTTAAAAAATGTTTAATTTAAAAAATCTTTCATTAGGAAAAAAAATATCGGCTATATTCGTTGTTATTGTTTTAATATTGCTTGTTACAGTGTTGCTAATGTATTTCCGAGGTCGCACTTCTGAATCTAATATCAAAAATGTGGCAGAAGATATGCTTCCTCAAAACCGGCTTTGCCAAGAAATCACCACCAACATCCTCCTTGCTATGCGCGAACAGCAAAGCCTGTTTGCATCGTTTAGCAACGAAAATAATAACAAACTCGGTGGCACCGAAAAACTTGCTAAGGCTCACGAAAGCATCACCAAATTGCAAAAAAATATTTCCGCAGAAGAACGCTCTATTATCGAGCATCTTGAAAAAAATCTCAAAGACTACGAATCTTTTGCAAGTTTGGCTATGGACAAGAACAACGCCAAAAACGCTGTTTACTTTAAAATGAGCGACTACCGACGCAATATTGTTGACGATCTCAACAATATTCGCAAAATCTTAGCCAACACAATTCCTCAACGAAACACCGACCTTGGCAAACGTATGCTCATGATACAAGAGGCTATAGACCAAACTAACAGTATGAGTGCTTCGTTTAGAGGTCCACTTTCTTCTATCGAACAAGTTAACTCATTCAGTAGTTTACTAAACAAAATTGCCGCATTTGCTCCTACATACGGTTGCACCAAATACACCAACGATGCCCAACAGCAATTGCAGTTATACAACGAACTTATACCGAATTTCAATTCCGAACTTGGAGAATATTCCAACTACGTTGCCCAAGCCAACGCCGCCGGCAACAGCGTTATCGAAGATTCGCAGAAACTTGCCGATATGATGCTCGAAAACACCAAAAATTCTTTCGGCACAGTTAACGAAAACCTTCGGGCAATGATTCTTACATTCTTAGTGTCAATAACACTTATTGTTTTTGTGTGCTTTTTCCTTTCTATTCTTCTTTTAAAACGAATTGGTAGCCGTGTCGAAAACACTTTCAAAGGCGTTCAATACCTTACAGAAGGAGACCTTACTCACATTGTTGAAGCCGACTCAAAAGATGAATTTGGACAAATGGCAACCAAGGTGAACGCTATGACTACACAAATGCACGGCATAGTTTCAAAAATCACCGAAAACGCCGAAACAATCAGCATTCATAGTTCCGAAATTGCTCAAGCTTCGCAAATGATGAGCGAAGGCGCAAGCACACAGGCATCGTCGGCAGAAGAGGTTTCGTCTTCGTTGGAGCAGATGAGCGCAGGTATAGACCAAAACAGCGACAACGCCCGCGAAACCGAACGCATTGCTCAAAAAGCTCTTGAAAGCATCCGCGAAGGTGGAAAAGCAAGTCAACGTAGTATGGCTGCAATGAAAGATATTGCAAGCAAAATTTCTATCATCGACGAAATAGCATTCCAAACAAATATTCTTGCTCTTAACGCTGCTGTTGAAGCCGCTCGCGCTGGCGAACAAGGTAAAGGTTTTGCCGTAGTTGCAGCCGAAGTGCGAAAACTTGCCGAACGTAGTGCTGTTGCAGCTTCTGAAATCGACAAGGTGTCAAAAGAGGGCGTATCTATTAGCGAAAACGCCGAACGTTTGCTCACCAACATTATCCCCGATATGGAAAAAACCGCTAACCTTGTGCGCGAAATAGCATCGGCAAGTTCCGAACAAAGCACAAGTATCAATCTTATCAACCAAGCGGTGCAGCAACTCAATGATATTACCCAAAAATATGCAGCATCTGCCGAAGAATTAGCTTCTACAAGTCAGCAACTTGCAGCCAAGAGCGAAGAGCTCAAAGAGTCTATCGGATTCTTCAAAACTGATAACGATAAAACTAAAGCTCAACCCACAGCACAACGCAAAGTTGCGAAACCGGTAGTTAAACATACTACCATCAAACCCAAAGCTCAGCCGCTACCGCAGCCGCAACCCAAACCCGAAGTTAAAGACATGGAAATAGATCAAAATTTCGACACGTTGCCCACTACCAACAAAGGTACATTCATCAATCTTAAAGACAACGCTCGTGATTCTGACTTCGAAAGATTTTAAACATATTTGATTTCATATTTTTCATTATAAAAGAAACGCTCCGAAATATTTCGGAGCGTTTCTTTTATAATGAAAAATAAAAAGTCTTATTCTTATTTACCAAGTTTAATGTTCATAAGCTCAATGTTGCGGTCAATTGTGCGACCTTCGTTAGATGCAGGATAATCTTTTTTAATTTGATTATAAGCATTAAGAGCTTCTTGATAGTTACCTTGTTTTTCCATCAATTTGCCAAGCTTGTTGAGGTAAATAGGAGCAACAAATTCATTGTCGGCAGCAGCCTTGATAGCCTCGTTGTAATATTTTTGAGCTTTGGCAGCATCACCTTTTTCGCTCCAACAATCACCGGTAAGCCCCTTGGCAATGGGAGCAAGCGATTTATCGTCGCACGAATAACCACTGATGCATTCGATAGCTTTGTCGTATTCTTTTGTGTTGAAATAGCAAATAGCAGCATAATATTTTGCATTATTGCCTGCTTTTGTGCTTGAATAATCCGACATAATTTTCAAAAATCCCGGATAGTTACCGTCGCCATTGAGAGCGAGAGCAAACGAGTCGCGCTCAAAATAATTTTCTGCTTGGAACATTTGGGCGGCAGCTTTAGCCTCTTTAGGAGTTTTTACATATTTTTGATATGCAAGATATCCCAAAATTAAGGCTGCGATTACGGCAATTACCGTAAAAATCTTGTTCCTGTTTTCTTCGATGTATTGCTCGGTTTGTCCGAATCTTGACTCAACTATTTCGAGTTGGTCTTGCTGTTCGTTGTTTTCTGTATTAGCCATTTTTTTGTTTTGTTTATTACAGTTTTTTAATAATGCCGCAAAAATAGAGTTTTAGTTAAAATTAAAAAAATTTTGAGTAAAAAAAAATCCTCTGCGCAGAGGATTTTTTTTGTATCGTTTTTAGCGGCGAATGTATCAGATGCGTTTTTCTTTGATACGTGCTTTTTTGCCGGTGAGTTCTCTTAAGTAGTAGATTCTTGCGCGACGGACGATGCCTCGCTTGTTGAGCTCTACCTTTGTAATAAAGGGAGATTCAACGGGGAAAATTCTTTCTACTCCTACATTTCCCGACATTTTTCTTACGGTGAATGTTGCGCTTATTCCGCTGCCCTTTTTCTGTATCACTACACCTTTGAACTGCTGGATGCGCTCTTTGTTGCCTTCTACATTTTTGTAATGTACGGTGATTGTGTCGCCGCTGTTGAATTCAGGCCATTCTCTGTTGTTGTGGTACTGTTCTTCAACTACTTTTAATAATTCCATGGTTTTATTTTTATTAACGTTATAATCTAATTATCGTGTTTTTTCAGCGTGCAAAGTTAGTGATATTTTTTGTTTTCCAAACAATTGTATGCTTTTTTTATTTCTTTTTTGGTAACTTTTATTTTTACTTCGTATGTAAATGCTTATACAACAATGCATTAGACGATATTAATTCAAGTTATTTTTTTTTGAGATAGCGTTCCAACCACGTTTGAGTTTCCCATGCTGCGTGCAAAATCGATTCTGAGGCGGTGTAATTATGCAATTCGTTGGGCAATATCACAAGTTTTGCCGTGCCATTGCAGTGCATTACGGCAGCATATAGTTTTTCGCTCTGCATCGCAGGAGTAGATGGATTGTTGTCGTCGGCACCGTGGATTAATAGGAGTGGAGCTTTTATGCTATCGGCATACATTATGGGCGACATTTGGAAGTATATGTCGCGAGCTTGCCAAAGGGTTCTACGCTCGTTTTGAAATCCCAATGGTGTGTTGGTGCGATTGTAGCATCCGCTACGAGCAATGCCGGCTGCAAATAAGTTGGTGTGTGCAAGCAAGTTAACAGTAAGAAATGCTCCGTATGAATGTCCGCCGACAGCAATATTATCTCGTTGTGCTATTTTTCGGGTTACCAATGCGTTAACAGCAGCTTCGGCATCTAAGATTATTTGATTGATAAAATCATCGTTGGGCTCTGCTCCATCTTTTCCCACCACGGGGAACGATGCGTCTAACACAGCATATCCATCAGCAGCAAGCCAAATGGGAGTGGAACTGTTGCCTGCAGCGGCAAATTTAAATGCCGAAGTGCTTATCTGCGATGCCGAACTTCTCGACGAATATTCTTTGGGATATGCCCAAACTAATGCAGGCAAGGTTTCGTTGCCATGGTAGGAGTGGGGCAAGTAGAGTGTACCCGACAATTGTACTCCGTCAGATCGTGTATATTTTATAAGTTGCGATTGGATGCGAGCCGTTTTGTAAGGACTTTCAAAATCGCTGACTTTCTTTGGCTTAGCACCGCCATTTAAATATTCGGTGTAATAATTTGGATACTCTTCCAACGATTCGCTTTTTACAGCTATCACTCCCGACGAGGGACAAAATGCCTCGCATCGACTATAACGCGGAGGTTTTGATTTCCAAATAGTTCTGCACTTTTTTGTTTGAAGATCGAGCCTTACTAGCGTAGGTTGCACACCGTTTTTGGTATACTCTTCGGATGTGCAATAGATGTATCGGTTTTGATATAAAAGCGCTGCTTTTCGCCCATAGCGGTTTGGGGCTTGAAGTATTCTGTGTGGTGAAGTTTTTGAGTTAAATATTAATAAGGTGTCGGCGTTGCCGGTTTCGGTGCTTACGCGAAGAAAATCGGTATACTTGCTTACACTATTAGTTTCGGCTATTATTATAGAGGTGTCGTTGAGTGCATAAATACCTGCAAGACGGTTTCGCAAACGTATTATATCAGTTTTTTTGCTGCCAATGGTGTAAAGTGTAATTTGATCGTGATAAGGAGAGGGTGTTTTGATGTTTCCTTTGTCTAATGCAGTAGCCCACAGCAAGGTATGCGGTTTTTGTGCGCACCAATTGATGTTTCGTGCTCCGCTGTTAACTTTTGAATAGGCATGTTCGTAAAGAGGATTTTCCACTATAACTTCCTCTGTTCCACCGCCTATAACTTTTATGGTGTTGGCAAATTGTGTGTAAGGCACATTATACGAATATGGCTTTTGCAAATAGGTAGCAAGCACATATTCTCCATCAGGAGAAACCGAAAAAGATGTAATAACACCCTTAGAACCAATTGCTTGACTTTTTGATGTTTTTAAATCTAATTTTACTATTTCGGTTTCGGCATAAAAATCAAATCTATCTTCGTCGTCAGTATTATGCAAAAGATCTTGAAAATCAGAATATCCCTCGCTTTCGCCGCTTTCTCTTACCAATGGCGACAATGGCGAAATTATGCGCAAAGGTTGGTTTTTCTTGTTGGCTGCTCGCAGATAAAATACCGATTTTCCATCGCCGCTCCAATCTACGGGCACTCCAGGAAAAATATCATTAACATCAGAGGCTAACTTTTGAGCGGTTCCTCTATCAAGGTCGGCAAGCCAAAGGTCGGTACTATTGTCGGTTTTGTTGGTAAAAAGCAATTTGGTATTATCAGGCGATAACAAATAACTGCGCACCATAGCGTTATTTGGAATACCTTTAAGCGTTTTGCAAATACCTGTTTTTGTGTCGGTTACAGTAATATCATAACAATAAACGCCGTTAGATATTGTATTTGACGTTGGTTTGAACCTCAGGCCAGCAAGCCTTAGCTCATATTCGTAAAGAAATTCGAGGCTCTTGCTGTTGCGCCATTTAAATGTTATCATCCTATCAATCTTAGGCGTAAACATGACCACGGGCAAGGGTTCAGCCTCTACAATAGCAGCTATACTATCGGCGGGAGTCTGATATTGTCCCATGCTTGATGTCGCTGTAGATACGGCAGCTACTACCGACAGAAATTTTAAAACTAATTTCATTTTCAAGTTTGTTTTTTTCTAGGGTTGTGTTCAAATTTAGTGCCGACAATTCAAATCGGCTGTTTTTTTAACACGCGGTTATTCAGCGTATTAAATGTTTTGTACTTTATAATTAGTTTAATTCTTGCACAAAAATAATGATTTTTGCACTATTTTGTAGAAATTTGCAGCCGAATTATTACAAAAAAAAATGCCACACACCTTATTAAAAAATAGCGTCATTATATTAATACTTATTACCGTTATATGCGGAGGATGCATTGTTGACACTCACAGCGGTTTCAATAATGTTCCACCGAAGGCTTTCAGCCCAATCCGAAAACCTATTGTGGCAGCTTATCTTCATATCGGCACACGCAAAATCAACCCGTATCAACTTGATCTTAGGGGAGTTGACATTGTTAATATGGCTTTTACTGTTATCACCAACAATCGTGTGGGACTTCTATATCCCGAGCATTCCGACAACTTTATGCTTGTAAAAACAATAAAACAAGGCAATCCAAATCTCAAGGTCAACATCTCGGTGGGTGGTTATGGCACATCGCAACAGTTTCAAAATATGGCTTCTAACCCTAACAACAGAGCTATTTTTGTTAACGATGCTGTCCGTTTTTTAAAATACTTTGGATTCGACGGCATTGATGTGGATTGGGAATTTCCGGGCATGCGAGCTGCCACTCGCAATGCCGACCGCAAAAATTTTACCGCACTCCTCACCGAACTTCGCTATGCTCTCGACAGTGCGTCGCGCTCCGATGGCAAAAAATATATGCTCACCATAGCCGCAGGTGCGTTTGATCAATACCTCCATTACACCGAACCGTCTGTGATTGCTCCTCTTGTAGATTATTTTTTTGTAATGACTTACGATTTTATGGGGCAATGGAACAATGTTACCGGTCACCATACCAACTTGTATGCTTCATCTTTCAAAAAGAACATTTATTCTGTAGACCGTATTGTAAAAACCTATATTAAAAACGGCATTCCAGCCAACAAAATAGTAATAGGTGCAGCTGCTTACGGTAGAAAATGGACAGAAGTAGAATCGTCGAAAAATGGTTTGTTTCAAACAGCAAAGGGCGAAGGAAGCATCCCTTACGGCAAAATTACCGAACTTGTAAAACGTCGCGATTATCTCAAATGCTACGACAAAAATGCCTGTGCTCCTTATTTATTTAGCAACAAACACAAGACTTTTATCACATACGATAATGCACAATCGGTTAGACGAAAGGTAGATTACGTTAAAATACACTCGCTCGGTGGCATTATGTATTGGGAATATTTTTCCGACAGCAACTTAGAAATCCTCCACAATATCACTGATGAAATGCGCATCGTAAAAGGTCTTACGATTATGCCAGACATTTTGCAAATTGGACAACAAAAAAAACGTTAAAATAGTTGTAGAGTGAACAGTTTTTTCTAAATTTGTAAAGCAATTAAGAATAAAAATGGACTTGGAAACACATAACACAATAGAACCCAAAGTATTAATAGCCGACGATGAGTATTCTAATAGGTTCTTAATCGAAACCATATTAGGCAACGCGGGCATTAGTACTGTATGTGTATCCAATGGAGTGGAAGCTCTTGAACAAATTGAAAAACAAGAATTTGCACTTGTTATACTCGACATTCAGATGCCAGAAATGGATGGGTTTCAGTTGCTCAAAAAAATTCACTCGGCTCCAAAATCGCAACATCTGCCTGTAATTTTTGTGTCGGCAGTTTACTCAATCACTGAATATCAAGAAATTGCTATCGCAAGCGGAGCTGTCGATTTTCTCTCAAAACCCATCAATTCTAACATTCTTATAGGCAAAGTTCGAGTTTTTATCGACTTGTTTGTTCAAAAAAAGCAAGTTGAACTATATCGCAACAATCTTGAACAACTTGTAAAAGATCAATATTCTGAACTACTTACAGCCAAAGAGCGAGCCGAAGATGCTGACAAACTAAAAACCGCTTTTCTTAATAATCTTTCGCACGAAATTCGCACTCCGCTCAACGCAATTGTCTGCTGCTCTGATATTATCTCGATGCCCGACACCGACCGTGCCACATACGTAGAACTATCCGAACAAATACGCAAAAGTACAAGATATTTGCTCAATCTCGTAGATAATATTATCAATATCAGCAAATTAGAAAGTGGCAACACCACAATCGAAACAAAACCCACCGACCTTGTATTTTTGTTGAAGTTTATTTTCGACTACAACAATGCTATTCTGGCTCGCGACGAAAATAAAAGACAAAACATAAAGCTACTTTTTGATAACCAAATACACGAACATTCGTTAAAGGTTTCGAGCGATGAAAATTTTCTAAGGCAAATAGTGTCGCTGTTAATCGAAAACGCTGTAAAGTTCACCGAACACGGAACTGTGTCGCTCTCGGTAAATATCGAAAAATATGAAGATAAACAAGAACTTTTGCGAATTGAGGTAAAAGACACTGGCATAGGTATTTCGCAAGAAGACCAAAAGATAATTTTCGAAAAATTTCGCAAAGCTGCCCACTTGAGAAAAAAAATATACGATGGCGCAGGCATTGGTCTTGCCATTATAAAAAAACAAATAGGAATGTTGAACGGTACTATTCAGTTGGAATCAAAATTAGGCATTGGCTCTAAATTTACCGTAAAAATTCCAATAACACGATGTTAAAAACTTTAAAACAATAACATAGCGCTATGAAAAAAATAATAAAAGTAGGAAATGTGGAGTGTGGCTCCGATAAGTTGTTCCTTATCTGCGGACCATGCGTTATCGAAGACGACGACACAATGCTCCGCACAGCCGAACACGTAAAGAAAACCGCTGAAAAACTATCACTGCCGGTTATTTTTAAGTCTTCGTTTATGAAAGACAACCGTAGCAGCGTTGACTACTATTTAGGACCCGGATTAGAAAAAGGTCTCGAAATTTTGCAACGTATTAAAAATGAGTTCGGTATGCCCGTCCTATCCGACATTCATTACCCTGAGCATATTAAACCTGCCGCCGAGGTGTTAGATGTTATCCAAATTCCTGCATATCTCTGTATGCAAACAGGTTTGGTAACCGAGGCTGCCAAAACAGGTGCTGTTATCAACCTCAAGCACGGTCAGTTTCTTGCTCCTGAAAATATGATTAAGCCTGTTAAAAAAATAGAGTCGTGCGGAAACTACAAGGTTATTCTCACCGAGCGTGGCTACACTTTTGGATACAACGACCTCGTGGTTGACCCCCGCAGTTTCTACCATCTCAACGAAACCGGCTATCCTGTGGTGTTCGACGTTACCCACTCTATCAGAAAATATGGAATTCCCTCAGCCGATCCCAATGGTGGCGCACGTCAATATCTCGACGTTCTTGCCCGTAGTGGTGTGGCAGCTGGTGTCGACGGTATTTTTATCGAGGCTCATCCAAAACCCGAAATTGCTAAATGCGACGCAGCAAGCCAGTTGCAGTTAGACAAACTCGAGGATTTTCTCAAACCTCTTATCGAATTGCACAATATTGAAGTAAAATACAGAAAATAAATAAAAAAATGGAATTATATTTAGATTCAGCAAATCTTCCGGAAATCGAAAACGCATTCAAACTTGGTTTTCTCACCGGCCTTACAACCACCCCCACGTTTATGCACCGCGAGGGTTACAACGATGTTGACAGCATAATCCTCAAACTCGCCAAGATTGTTCCGATTCTTCAAATCGAAGCTCTCGGCCGTACTGCTGAGGAGATTATCAGCGAGGCTCACCGTCAAAACGACCTCGGTCTCGACAAAACCAAGACCGTTTACAAAATTCCTATCTCGCTCGAAGGCGCTAAAGCGTGCAACATTCTCCGTGGCGAGGGTTATATGGTAAATATGCACCTTATTTATACTCTCCAGCAGGCTTACATCGCTATGCAGGCAGGTGCTACATACGTTTGTCCGCTCGTAGGACGTTTGCAAGATCAGGGTCACGACGCTATTTCGCTTGTAGAACAGTGCGTTAACGCTGTTAACCGCTACGGATACAACTCTAAGGTTATGTTCTCGTCGGTTCGTCACCCCGAACACGTGCGCAATGCTCTCAACGTAGGTTGTCACACTATTACAGTTCCGTGGAAGGTATTGCAAATGATGTCGCAAAACAACTTCACAACTGTTGGCACAGAGCAATTCTTTGAGGATACAAAACTCATGACTTCGCAGGTTAAGGATGTGTTCCACACCGAAAACGCTTGCATCTCTAAAAACGCCACCATCAACGAGGCTCTTGTTAAAATGACTCTCTCTAAACTCGGTGCTATCACAATCACCGAAGACGATGGTTCTATCTACAGCATCTTCACCGATGGCGACCTCCGTCGTATGGTTGAGAAAGAGGGCGACACAGTGCTCTCGCGCAAACTTTCATCTTTGCCATCTAAGCAACCCGTAACTATCGAAAAAGATGCTTATCTTATCGATTCTTCTAAACTGTTTAAACAGTATAAGATTGATACTCTTGTAGTTACAGCCGACGGCAAACCTTGCGGTATGATTGATATCCAAGACCTTTTGTAATAATGGATATCTCTGATTTAAAACTATTTACAGATAGGGGAGGGGTGTTTACTCTTCCCCCATCTGATTTTATAAATAAGGCACAACAGATTAAATGCCTTATTTTTGATTGGGACGGCGTTTTTAATGCTGGTGTTAAGGGCGACGGAGTGTTTTCCAACTTTTCGGAGGTTGATTCTATGGGGCTCAACATTCTGCGTTTTGGATGCAAAATGCTCTCAAACCAAATACTCATTGCCGGCATAATATCAGGCGAAAAAAATCCTTCTACCGAAAAATTTGTAAACCGAGAACACTTGAATTTCAAATGTTTAGGGTTTAAGAATAAAACCGAAGGTTTAAAACGTGTACTCAATCGCTATGGCATTTCTCCTGCTCAAACGGCTTTTGTTTTCGACGATATTTTGGATCTCAGTGTGGCAAAAGAGTGCGGATTGCGTTTCAAAATTAGTAGAAACGCTTCGCCTATGTTTGATAAATACGTAGAAAACAACCATTTAGCCGATTACATTACAGCTAATATAGGTTCTGAATTTGCTGTTCGCGAAATTTGCGAATTGATGCTTGCTGCTCTCGGTGTTTACAACCGCGCAGTTGATTCTCGCATTGCTTTCGACCAAACATACGCAACATATATTGCAGAACGCAACTCTATCGAACCTGTTACTTTCTCTCCAGAAACAACGTATTAAAAAAATGGCTACTTTACCAAGTAGCCATTTCTATATTCAATTCATCAATCGCCCCTCCAATATTGTCGAAAAAATACTGCGTGTAATATGCGCAATCGGTAGTTTCGGCATTGGTTTTAAGACTTTGCTCAAACTCTTTAATCTTTGCCGACAAATCATTGATACCCATTATCTTGGTAGATGATTTGGCAAGGTGAGCAATTTTGCGCATCTCGTTGGTGTCGTTGGTAGCAAGGGCAGATGCAAATCCTGATTTTACCTCTTCCATCTGTTCAAAAAACAATGCAATTAATTGTTTTTTGGTTTCTATGTCTCCACTCGAAACATCTTCAAGATACGCAAGGTCGATATGTTGGTATTTTGATGCCATAAACTATTTAGCCTCTGCTTCTTGCTCGGTTTGTTTAGATACAATCTTGATAGCAATTTTTTCGCCTTTTTCGTCGACATCTGCCACAATTTCATCACCGGGAGCCACAGCTGCATCAATAATAAATGTAGCCATTTCGTCTTCTAAGTATTTTTGGATAGCGCGTTTCAACGGACGTGCTCCGTACTTACTGTCGAAGCCTTTGTCGGCAATAAATGCTTTTGCTTTGTCGGTAATAACAAGGGTGTAACCCATATCGCTAACTCGTTTATACAAGCCAACAAGCTCAATATCAATAATTTTGTCGATATTTTCTTTGGTAAGATTATGAAACATGATAACATCGTCGATACGGTTGAGGAACTCAGGCGAGAATGCCTTTTTGAGTGCTTTTTCTATAATCGACTTGTTATTAGCATCGTCGTCGTTGCCCAAACCAAAGCCTACACCATGTCCATATTCTTGAATTTGGCGCGAACCAATATTCGAGGTCATTATTAATATGGTGTTCTTGAAATCTACCTTGCGGCCAAGACCATCGGTAAGCCTTCCCTCGTCTAATACTTGCAACAAAATATTGAAAATATCAGGGTGAGCCTTTTCAATCTCGTCTAAAAGCACTACAGAGTAGGGTTTGCGACGTACTTTTTCGGTAAGCTGACCGCCTTCTTCGTATCCTACGTATCCGGGAGGCGCTCCTACTATGCGCGAAACCGAGAATTTTTCCATATATTCGCTCATATCTATGCGAATGAGCGCGTCTTTACTATCAAATAGAAATTCAGCTAAAATCTTGGCTAACTGTGTTTTACCTACACCTGTAGAACCAAGGAATACGAATGTGCCAATCGGTTTATTGGGGTCTTTAAGTCCGGCGCGATTGCGTTGAATAGCCTTGACTATCTTTTCGATAGCCTCGTCTTGACCAATTACTTTCTTTTTAAGCTCATCGTACATATTTTTGAGACGTTGTCCCTCTGCCTGAGCTATACGGGTAACGGGTACACCGGTCATCATTGCAACAACTTGCTCTACATTGGCTTCGTCAACCACTTCGCGCTTGTTTTCAAGGTCTTTTTCCCATTTCTCTTTTTCTTGATCAAGAAGTTTGAGAAGTTCTTGTTCTTTGTCTCTGAAACTTGCTGCAAGTTCAAAGTTTTGACTTTTAACGGCTTTCACTTTTTCCTCACGAGTGCCGTCGATTTGTTTTTCAAGTTCGTCGATACGCTGTGGAACTGTTATTTTAGAAATGTGAACACGCGAACCAGCCTCGTCGAGAGCGTCGATAGCCTTATCGGGGAGATGACGGTCACTGATGTAGCGGTCGGTAAGTTTTACACATGCTGCAATAGCCTCGGGTGTATAACGCACATTGTGATGTTCTTCGTACTTGTCTTTGATATTGTTAAGAATCTCAATTGATTCTTCAACAGTGGTGGGCTCAACAATGATTTTTTGGAAACGACGTTCCAAAGCGCCATCTTTTTCAATGTATTGACGGTACTCATCTAATGTAGTTGCGCCTATGCACTGAATCTCGCCACGAGCGAGAGCCGGTTTGAGTATGTTGCTTGCGTCAAGCGATCCCGAAGCCGAACCCGCGCCCACAATATTGTGAATTTCATCAATAAACAAAATAATGTTAGGATTTCGCGAAAGTTCGCCAAGTATAGATTTCAACCTCTCTTCAAACTGTCCACGATACTTTGTACCAGCCACAATAGCTGCAAGATCGAGCGAAACCACACGTTTGCCATAGAGCACACGAGAAACTTTCTTTTGCACAATTTTCATAGCAAGTCCCTCAGCAATAGCTGATTTACCCACACCAGGCTCTCCAATGAGCACAGGGTTGTTTTTTTTGCGGCGGCTGAGAATCTGAACAAGGCGTTCAATCTCTTTAGCACGTCCTACAATAGGATCTAAACGGTTTTCTTCGGCTGCCTTGGTGAGGTCTACGCCAAAATTATCTATAACGGGAGTTTCCGAATTGGTATTACCTTGGTTCGAACGGTTGTTGTCCTCGTCGTCAAAGTCATCATCATCCTCGTCGTCGTCGGTAAATCCTGCCTCAAAGGTGGGATTAATTGTAAACCGTTCTCTAAGTTTTTCGTAATCAATATTATTAGCTTGAAACATAGTAGCTACTGTGTTTTCCTTGTCTTTGAGTATTGTAAGCAAAAGATGTTCGGGACCTGCTTGTTCGGCATGTAAAGCCTTTGCTTCCGATGACACTTGGTTTAATATCCTCTGCGATGATTTGGCAAATGGAATATATTCAGCCTCACCCGGAAGCAACATCTTGTCGCGTCGCAACTGACGCTCTATCGATTTTTTTGCCTCCACGGTATTGATTCCTACTCCTTGAATCACTTGCATAAGGTCAAAATCACCATCACGCAACATGCCAAGAAAAAAATGTTCGGGCAGTATTTCATTGTCGCCCAAGCGTATAGCCTCTTCTTTGCTGTATAATAAAATGTCTTTAAGTCTCTCCGAAAATTTTGAATCGTCCATATTCTTTATTATGTTTTCAAAATGCAAATTTACACATTTTTTTGTTTTTTTCGGGGTTGATAGCTATATTTTTTATTAAAAAAGTTTAAACATATTGTTTTTTTTGCTAAATTGCACATTATTTAAATAGATATATGAAACGCTATACACTTATATTATTAGCCTTTCTCGCTGCATCGTGCGGTGGAGTAGGCAATCAAAATGATAATCAAAATCCGCCAGTGGAGGTTATTCCCGACACTTCTGCTGCAAGTATCGACTCCGAAAATGCCAACAAGGTGCTTGAATCTCTGCCTGCATCTCACGAAATTATTGCCCTTCTTGTCGACCATCCCGATGCAATGTTCGACGCCACGATTCTCAATAGCGAAACTCATTCTGCAAAATACAACACATCTATGAGCCGTTCGCTAAACCTTGGTGTTTATGGTGTTGATATGAGCTATGCAAGCCTTTTTAACCAAAATCAAACCGTCATAAAATATATGGCAGTGGTAAAAATAATGGCTGAACAACTCGGCGTTCTCAAATTTTTTGATGATGCCACCATGCAAAAAATGGAGCAAAACATGGACAATAAGGAAATGATGATTGAAATCATTTCAAACGCATTCTACGACTCCGACAAATATCTTCTCGAAAACGGGCAACACGAAATCGCCGCTATGATTATTTCTGGAGCGTGGATTGAAGCTATGTACACCGCATTTCACCTAACAAAAGGCGAATATTGCTTAAATCCGCCACTTTCATCGCGTATCTTAAAACAATGTAAATCAATAGATTTGATGATAAACTTTCTCTCTGAATACAAGGACGGAGGGGTAGGGGAGATCAATGCTGACTTTTTAGCTATACAATCTCTTATAAATCAGGCAAATATCTCAATTAAAGACGATCTTTATTTCTGTTCTGATAATGCTTTTAAATCTATTCGCGACAAAATAGCCGAAATCCGTGACCGTTATGTGGCGTTGTAATGTTAAAATTGTCTTTTAATAGTTAAACATTCAAAAAGTGTTTTGCTACCCAAATGCAGTTTTATACATTTGCAAAAAAAATAATCTTACTGTGAAAAATATAATTATCGGCTGTATCGTATTGATTCTTATCAGTTTGTGCTCAAACACCGTTAACGCACAAGATCGTGTTTTGGAGGTGCATGGAAGGCTTGTTGACAATAAAGGCAACGGAGTTCAGTTTGCACACATTATCAACCTCAAAAAATCAACAGGCACAATCTCTGACACCGCCGGACGTTTTAGAATTTTAATGATAGAATTTGATACAATTAAAATCACTTGTCTCGGGTTTGAAGACGCTGGATTTGCTCTTACAGGAAATAATATCTTACCCGAATCTAATGTAGTAACTATCAGTGATATAGTTTTAACACCAAAAATTTACGAACTCGGTACGGTCAATATTTTTCAAGAACGGTGGAAATCGTTTCTTTACGACTATGCGCACCGAGAGGAAATAATCAACGCCGACAATCGCTATGTTGAAAAATGGTTCAACAAAATTATTAACCCTGAGGTGGTTAGGCAAATTTCACAGGCTGCAAGTTCGGGCATTACATTTACTAATCCCAATCGCAAACGCATTAAAGCCGATAAACAAATTCGCCAATTTGAATACCAAGAAGAAATGAGCCGAATTGCCAACGAACGCTACAATCCTCAAGTAGTTTCTCAAATTACTGGTATTTCTGAAGAAGAGGCCGAAAAGTTTATCCGCTATTGCCGACTCAGCCGCGAATATATTCTCCAAAAAAACGACTACGATTTGTATATCATTATAACACAACTATATAAAGAATATTTAAAACTTCAAAAATGAAAAAATTTTTTGACTACATAGGATATCTCGCATTCCGAATGCTCATTTTTTCGGTAAGAATTACACCTTTCCCAATCCTTTATTTTTGGTCTGACGTAATTAGTTTCATAATTTTCAGAGTGATACGTTACCGCCGAAAGGTTATCAACACAAACCTCACTATGTGTTTCCCCGAAAAAACAGAAGAAGAAAAGAAAGAAATCCGTATAAAATTTTACCGACATTTTACCGACCTTCTCTTAGAAAGTTTCAAAGGTTACGCTCTCCCTGTAGAAAAACTTGCCGCACGCTATCCGTATGAAAACAAGGAACTTACCGAAAAATTATACAAAGAAGGGAAAAGTATGCTCGTGGCTTTTTCGCATTACGGCAACTGGGAATGGGCTACTCAAACTGTGGTTTACGAGCATAGTCACCACATGGCTGTTCTCTACAAACCAATGAAAAACAGATACATCGACAACTATATCAAAACTTGCCGCGAACATCGTGGAACCCATCTTTGCCCTATCGACAAAACCAAATATATGTTTGCCATGCGCGAAAAACAGCCGATGGGCTTCGTTATGCTCGGCGACCAGAATCCGTCTAACACCAAACATGGTTTTTGGGTAAATTTCATGGGAATAGATACTTGCGTGCTTCACGGTATCGAAATGTACTCAAAAATGTTCAACCTCCCTATAATATATTTAGAATCGCGCAAAGTAAAACGAGGACACTATCAACAATACATTTCTATGCTTGTGGAGGATCCTGAAAAATGCGCACCTGGCGAAATATCAGCTCTTTACATGCACAAACTTGAAGAATCACTTAAACGCGATCCCGCTTATTGGCTGTGGACTCACAAACGTTGGAAACACAAACGCGACGAAAACGGTAAAGCCATAAGCAGCGAGTATTACAAATAGTGATTTATGAAAATATTTAGCGTTATCAGACAGTCGTTTAAAGACTTAACAGATGTAGCATATCCCGATTTTTGTCTTGGTTGCGGAAAATCTCTCACCGACCACGAACATTCTCTTTGCCTTACGTGCCAGTTTCAACTTGCCGAAACAGGTATGCACAAACACGAAACCAACGAAATCACAGAGCTTTTTTATAACAAAACACCTATTATTTATGGTTGCGCTTTCTTTAAATACATCAAAGGAGGTCTGTTGCAACGCCTTATTCACGATCTAAAATACCGAGGTCATCCCGAAATAGGAACTATTCTCGGCACTATTGCTGCCCAAGCCATCAAACAAAGCGAAACTTTCAAAAAAATAGACTACATCATCCCAGTTCCTCTCCATCCGCGAAAACTAAAAAAACGTGGATACAACCAAAGCGAAAAAATTGCAGAAGGATTATCGCAAGTTCTTAATATTCCGATTGATACCAATGTTTTAATAAAAACTACCTACAACGAAACGCAAACTAAAAAACACAGATTCGAAAGATTTCTCAATTCGCAAAATCTCTTTACTGCCAACCGTTCTCCCAAATACGAAGGAAAGCATTATCTAATTGTAGATGATGTACTTACTACAGGTTCTACGTTAGAATCATGTATCAACGAATTGAAAACCATCCCAGAAATCAAAGTCAGCATATTTACCCTTGGCAGAGCTATTCAGTAGGTTCTGCAGTTTTTATTGGTCGCGAAGCCGGTCTTCCTTTAATCAAAAAAACTTCCCTCGTTCATTTTGTAGGTCTTACCATCTGCAGCATTTTGCATTTTTGCTGCAAAATTGCCCGTAGCGTATTCGTTAAAGTAATTTATGTTAACATACCCTTCGGTAGCGTAATAGGTATCTCCGTTTTTATCGTAATAAAAAATTAGAGTTTCTGTTTTTAAATTGCCAAACGAAACGCTATCTTGCTGTGTTGTATCGCCCATCATTAATTCACCAAAAACTTCAAGAGTCTTTTTAGCATTGCCAATCGAAAGCGAATATAATTTTGCAGTTATATCCTTAACGCAAATCGAAATCCTTCCGCCTCCAGCTTTTCCTTCAATAGAAACCACTTTTTTTGTATCACCCAAAAACCTCTTGGTAAGTGCTGTGTCGATAGGTTCACAAAAAGAGACATCGCCCATCATAGTTATTGTTTCACTTCGGAATAAAGCCTTCATATACGAAGAATACAATTCCCAATCCTCACCATCGTCTTTGCTGCACGAAACCAAGGCAACAAACGAAATAAGTGTTAGATATAATGCAAGTTTTTTCATTTTTACGTACAAATTATGGTGCAAAGATATGCATTATTCAAACAATAAAAAAGGGGCGAAATTAATATTTCGTCCCTTATAAAAAACAAATGAAAAATTTCTTATTTTGCTGTAACAGGTTTACCAAATACTTTGAATGAACCATCAGAAATAGTAAAAGTATCACCTGCCTGATTTCTCATAGTGGCAGTAAATGTACCAGTAGCATATACAGCTAAAAGATTAAATGTTACAGAAGCTTCTGTTGAGAAATAGTAAGTAGCACCACCTTCTGATTCGCCACTTGCACGGTAAATAATCATAGCATCTGTTTCTACATCAACAGCATCAGCTATAATATCTTTATAATCCTTACCAGAAAGCAAATCAATAAGAGCCTGGTTTACGTTGGTATTTTTAGCAATCGACAAATCATAAGTACCACTTGTAGTACCTTTAATGTTAATTGCTAACTGTTTACCGTCTTTTGTACCCATAATTGTGGTAGTTCCGTTTTCCGATGAACCAAAAATGTTTGCTAATTTCGATGTGCCTGCTTCGCTTGACGATTTTGACGAATAGAAACCGGCAGTAGAAGTGCTGAATTTTCCGTCTTTCACACTTGCACTTAATTCAGAAATTTTGCTATCTTCTTCATCGTCATCGTCTTTACACGATGTTGTAAATAATGTGGCTGCTGCAAGAGCAAATGCCATAAATCCTAAAGTTAATTATTTCATTTTTCGTTAAATTAATTGTTAGTGTTTATTTTAAATATCTGTATACTAAATTTGGTTTAACCGAATTTTATAACGGCAAAATTAAAATAATGTTTTTATTTAACTCACTTTTTTAACCTTTTTTTGTTGTAAAATGTCATAATTATTCAAGCAAAAAAAGTTTTTATAGTAGTTAACAAACTGATAATAAAAAAACAAGCCGCAGTTATTTTTATCCAAACAAACTTCTTATAATATATAAACACTACTAAGGATAAGATCATAGCATAAATAATAAAAGCCGTGCTATTGTCCATAGTTATATTTCTGATGCACGATCCTGGAAGCGACTCTATCCATGTAACACTACCCACCATAAAACTGAGCACGTGTTTCAACAGCCAAAATATTCCATATCCCAACCAAGAAACCGAACTTGAAATCAACAACGCAATAGCCAACATCATAATAACATACGCCACCGGAATTACAATAATGTTGGTCAATAAAAAATACACCGGAAACTGCCCGAATGTGCAGATACTCAGCACCGAAGTACCAATTTGAGCCGCTATAGACACTAAAACTATGCCCAAAAAGTATTTCAAAATAGGATTGTCTACCGAATATTCTATGCTCTGAAATAGTGGATTAAACGATACTATCGAAAGCACTGCTAAATACGACAACCCAAATCCAACATTGAATATCAAATAAGGATTGATAAATAACAATATAAAGCATGATAAAGCAATTGAATTATAAGTGGTTGAATTTCTACCAGTTGCATTGCCTATTGACATTATTGAGAACATCAGAGCCGCTCGGTTTACGCTTGAACTAAAACCGGTAACAGCAGCAAACAACCATATAACACTCAATACAATAGCACATTTGATAATTTTTTGGCGACGGGTGCGGTTCAAAAACTTCAATAGCATATCGGTAATTAGCATAATTATACCCGTATGAAGTCCCGAAACAGCCAACACGTGCATAGCACCACTCGATTGAAATGCCGATTTGGTATCTTCGTCTAAATCGCTCTTATATCCAAGCGTAAGAGCTTCTAATACAGCAAGTTGTTTATCATCAAAATCAAAACTTCTGTAGATATTTATAAGGTGTGATCGTATTTTGCAGCCATAATAGCGTATTCCAGTTTCAAAAGCGGAATCCAATATAACATAACTATCGGATTTTATGTAACTTTGATAATATATACCTTGTTTTGCCATATAATTGGCGTAATCAAAATCAGTAGGGGAGGAGGGGTTGTTCGTTATCCGTTGAATGCTGTTTTTCAATACAATAAGATCACCCATCTGTGGTGGTGGTTTAAGGCTGTCTTTTTGAAAATAAGCCAATATTTCAAACGCTTTGTTTCCTGCGCTGTCAAAAACTTGAAGTTGTGATTTCCACGATTTTGGCTTTTCTTCTGGATGCTGAGCCACCACGGCACAAAAACTATTGCCAACAATTTTATCTGTGTCAACAATCTTAGCGTGACGCATATCAGCCGTACCCGCTCCCAAAAACATAAAACACACAAACGTAGACACGCCAAACATCATTCTGTAATACGACATTCCTCGTATTTTACGATTTGCCAAAAACATAAAACCTGCCGATAGTGCCACCACCGACCAGACTATTATTACATTAGGATTGCAAAAATATTGAAACAGAATACCTACAATAAACGGTATCAGCAGTTTGATAATCAGAAACTTGTTGATATCACCCAAGAATGATCTCTTACCGTATATGTCGCTCCGAGGTTTTATAGTTTTTGGTTTTAATGTGTTTCTCTCTCCTTTAACAAAAACTATGCTAAAATTGATAAAATTAATAGGAGAGAAGCCCTATTTAACATAACATTCAAATAAAACAGTTTTTAGCCCTTAGTACTGCATAGTATACCAAATATAATAAATAGGTTAATATGGCTAAAATAAGCCTTTTGGGAGTTTTTTCAAAAAAAATATAAAAGTCTCATAGTACGCTTATAATCATAATATGCTTAAAACACAATACGCTTACTTATAGCAATATAAACGATTTATTCGACACTTTATTTAACATAATATCAATTATCGGCAAAATTATCTACTAAAAAAGCCGCAACTTTTACTGCGGCTTTTTTTATAATGTATCAAAATCAGCTTAGTTGCTCAAAGCTTCGATTTTTTCTTTCAATTCTTTTGCTTTTTCGTATTCGCCCATCTGAATGTGGAGCATACGAAGATTCTGAAGAACGTCACGATTGTTAGGTTGAAGTTCAAGAGCTTTCTCAAAATATTGAATAGCTTGTTTGCAAGCTGCTTTCTGTTCTGCCTGTTTTGCAGCGGCTTTTGAACCATCTTTATCTTCCGAAGGAGGAATAAGACTCATCTCTTGTTTTGCCATATCCGATTTGTCGTAAGATACAAGTCCGAGATTAAAATATGCACCGAAATATTTTGAATCCTTTTTAAGAATATCATTGTATGTAGTTTCGGCTTTTTTAATGTCTGTATCAAACTGAGTTCTAATAGCAGCAGCTTCATCTAACTTAGCTTGAGCAGCAGCAGTAAGACGGTCATTCTCTTTTTGGTTTGTACGATTACGGAATGCGAGTTTTTTGAGAGAGTCTGCTTCGTTACGAGTTTTCAAATAACGTTCTTTGTCTTTAGTGTATTGATCTACATAGATACTTGCTTTTACTCCAAATACGCTCAGGTTATCAGGATATTTCTCAATCGCTTTGTTCAAGTAAGTTTCAGCCTTATCAAACTCTTTTTCTGATGTATAGTAGTTGATTACATCGTAGAGAAGGCTTTCTTCTTGTGGATATTTGTTATAAGCGTCTTGAATGATTTTGAGAGCTTCGTCTTTCTTACCTTCGTCCATCTTAATCAGATAAAGATGATGATAACTAAGTCCTACTTCGTATTTCTGTTCAATGCTTGAGGTGAAGAAATTACGTGCTTTGTTGTAGTTTTTTGCCTGATAAGCCGATAAACCACCGTAGTAGGCAATCATACCGTCGATAGAAGTTGTATCTTTCGGATCTTTTGGGAAATCTGAAAGTGCAAGGGCTTTCTCAAAGTCAGCAGCAGCAGCATCGTATTTCAGCAACAAGTAATTATTGATACCGTTGTTGGTGTAGATCTGCTTGATGTTTTTAATACCATCAATAGTTGACTTTTTAGATTTTACAGCACCTTTGGGGTCTAAGTCGCAAGCCTTGCGGTATGCTTCTACTGCTTTGTCGAGTGCATTATCGTCGGGAGTTACGGTCTCTTCCCAATACTGAACCAGATTGTCTTGTACGTAGAATTTGATTGTTGGATATTCCCAAATTTCTATTCCATCGGCAGCAGGTTTCTTGGATGTTGGTGTACCTACGAGTACTTCCAAGTTAGATAACATGTTTTTCTGCGATTTTGCAGCTTCCATGCCAGCGTAAACGCCTTTGATGTTGACGCTTGCAGCGTCAGTGAATATTTTTGCACGGTTTTCCCAAGTGGCAACTTTGGCTGCGTTTTTGGGATTCTGAATGTCGGCATCACTTTTCGCAATTTTGGCTTTTGCGTCGTTGATGTTTTTCTGCAAATCAGCAGCCGACGCTCCTGAGATGTTTTGCGCAAATGATGTGCTTGCCGCCAATGCAATTGCGCTCAAAGTTAAAATTAGTCTTTTCATTTTTTGTAATTATTAAAATAAAACTTATTGTTCGTTGTTTTCATCCTCTTGTGCTGAGGATTGTTCTTCTGTTTGATTTTCAACATTTTCAGGGTTGTCGATAGGTTCACCCTCTACCCCTTCGGCATTTTCAAGATCCTCCTCGTCTTCGCCGGGTACTACGGCTATTGATGCGATGGAATCTTTTTTGCCTATGTTGATGAGCCTTACGCCCTGTGTTGCACGCGATGATGTGGGTATCGTGTTGACTTTCAAGCGGATGGCTATGCCCGATTTGTTGATAATCATGAGGTCGTCGTCGTCGGTAACTTTCTCGATGGCAATAAGTTTGCCGGTCTTGTCGGTAACGTTGATGGTTTTAACGCCTTTGCCGCCACGACTTGTTTGACGATATTCTTCAAGGTCGGAGCGTTTGCCGTATCCGTTTTCTGATACTACGAGAATGTTCTCGTTTGTATTCTTTTCGTCGGCAATTACCATACCAACTGCCTCGTCGCCTTCGGGAACGGTTACTCCCCTAACGCCTGATGCAGTACGGCCCATAGGTCTAACGTCTGATTCTTTGAACCTTACAGCCTTGCCGCCCTTCACACCTATGATGATGTCGTTTTCGCCATTGGTGAGTTTCGCCTCCAAAAGGGTGTCGCCTTCGCGAACGTTGATGGCGTTGATACCATTGGCACGAGGACGAGAGTATTCGCTCAACTGAGTTTTCTTGATAACGCCTTTCTTGGTGCAGAGTACGATGTAGTTGTTGGTGATGTACTCCTCGTCGGTGAGGGTCTTAACGTTGATGTATGCCTTAACGCTGTCGTCGGCTTCGATGTTAAGCACGTTTTGGATAGCGCGTCCCTTTGAGTTTTTGTTGCCTTCGGGTATCTCGTACACTTTGAGCCAGAAACACTTGCCTTTTTCGGTGAAGAACAGCATAGTGTTGTGGTTGGTGGCAGAGAACATGTGGCGGATAAAATCTTCGTCGCGTGTGGTGCTGCCTTTTGAGCCTCGTCCTCCACGGTTCTGTGTGCGGAATTCGGCGAGCGGTGTACGTTTGATGTATCCGAGGTTCGAAATCGTTACCACAACATCTTCGTCGGCATAGAAATCTTCGGGGTTGAAGTTTTCCGATGCGGTGTATTCGATAGTGGTGCGGCGTTCGTCGTGATATTTCTCTTTGATTTCGAGCAACTCGTTTTTGATAACTTCCATCTGTTTGTCGCGGTTCGAGAGCACTTCGTTCAAGTAGTTTATGTACTTCATAATTTCGTCGTACTCGGCGCGTACCTTGTCGCGTTCCAAGCCGGTGAGTTGCTGCAAACGCATTTCCAAGATGGCTTTTGCCTGAGCCTCCGAAAGTCCGAATTTTTCCATCAATCCCTGACGTGCTACGTCACGGTTGGCAGAGTTGCGTATCAATGAGATAACCTCGTCTAAGTGGTCGAGAGCGATGAGCAAACCTTCCAAAATGTGAGCGCGTTCCTGAGCCTTCTTTAATTCAAAGCGCGAACGGCGTATAATCACATCGTGACGGTGCTCAACAAAGCATTCGATAATCTGTTTGAGGTTGAGCAACTGCGGACGACCTTTTACAAGCGCAATGTTGTTAACGTTGAAGGTTGTCTGCAATTGAGTGAGTTTAAACAACTTGTTAACCACAACGTTAGGTATAGCACCGTTTTTAAGTGTGATAACAATGCGCATACCTTTGCGGTCGGATTCGTCGTTGGCGTGAACGATGTCTTCGATTTTTTTGTCGTTGACAAGTTCGGCTATGTGGTGAATCTGTTCTGCCTTGTTAACCAAGTAGGGAATCTCCTCGAAAATAATCTGCGGCTTACCCGAGTGGGAGGTCTCAAAATGGTATTTGGAGCGTACTACAATACGTCCGCGACCAGTCATATACGCATCTTTAACACCTTGATAGCCGTAAATCTGACCGCCTGTGGGGAAGTCGGGGGCTTTTATAATCTTGATAAGTTCCTCAATTTCAATGTCGTTGTTGTCGATATAGGCGCAGATAGCGTCGATCGAGTCCGAAAGGTTGTGGGGAGCCATATTGGTGGCCATACCAACGGCGATACCCGAAGCACCGTTTACCAGCAGCATAGGGATACGTGTGGGCAGCACAGTGGGCTCTTTGAGCGATTCGTCGAAGTTGGGGATAAGGTCTACCGCGTCTTTGTCGAGGTCGATAAGTGTGTCTTCTGCAATTTTTTTGAGTCGTGCCTCGGTGTAACGCATAGCAGCAGGCGGGTCACCGTCCACAGAACCAAAGTTACCTTGACCATCTACGAGAGGGTAGCGCATAATCCAATCTTGCGCCAAGCGCACCATAGTTAAATAAACGGAGAAGTCGCCATGGGGGTGGAACTTACCCATAACCTCACCGACGATTCTCGCCGATTTCTTGGTAGGACGGTTTGAAAACACGCCCATCTCGTTCATTCCGAAAAGCACCCTACGGTGCACAGGTTTCAAACCGTCGCGGACATCAGGCAGCGCACGCGACACGATTACCGACATTGAATAGTCGATATATGCGGAGCGCATCTCCTTGTCGATGTTCACTTTAACGATTCTACCGCTTGTTTCTTCTGCCGGAGTGTTTTCGGCATTTTGGTTATTTTCGTTTTCGTTTACTGTATCTGACATAATTAATATGTGTATTATTTATACCAAATAAATTTGGTTTGTTGTCTTATTGCGCAAAAGTAGCAATTTTTCTTTAATGGAAAAATCTTTTAAGTATTTTTTTGTTATTTGTACGATTTTTTGTTTTCTGTTAAAATTTTAACATTATTTAACATTTACAGCGATAAATTTTCTCAAAAAAATATTCCGTGCCAAAAATAGGGGTACAACGTGCTGTGGATATGATTTTTTGTAACTGATTAACAGTTACTTAGTTGTTTAAAAGTGTTAAAAATGGTAATTAAACAACCTATTTTACTATATTTTTGTATCATAATACTAAAAAGGTAGTTAAATCATTTGGATATTTTGTAAATATTTATTATATTTGTAATAATATTTTAAACAACAACATTTTAGACTAACTAAATTTTTAAGAAAATGAGAACTAAAAATTATTTGTTTAACAAAAAGTACGTAGTACTTTTGATCGGAGTAAGCCGATATATTGACGCTTCACTCCCCAATATCCCTAACGTGGGATACAACATTAAAGAGATGAAAAAGATTTTTACCGACCCCCGTTTTATCGGTATCGATCCTAAAAATCTTATAATCTCGTACAACGATACCGCCCTCGCTATTAAAAAGCGTATCGTAGATGCTTGTAACAAGGCTAAAAATGCTGATTACTCGCTTTTTATCTACTATGCTGGTCACGGTATCATCAACCCTGACAACCTCAACGTTTACCTTACTGGTCGCGACACCTGTCAGAAGTACCTTAACGAAACGGGTATTGCCCTTGCCGGTTTGCGCGAGGCTGTAAAACGCTCTTACGCTGGTGCTAAGGTTGTAGTGATTGACGCTTGTCACAGTGGTCAGATCCACAAGTTGACTGGTTTTAACGTTCCTTCAATGGCTGAGTTTGCCGGTGTGCATATTGTTTCGTCTACTTCGGAAGACGAGTGCGCTCTTTTTAACAAGCGTAATCCTGATATGCCTACCTACTTTACCGACGCTCTTGTTAAGCGAGTTCGCGGTGGTATCAACAATGGTAAGGATTATATTACTCTTGGTGAGGTAGTTGACGATATTAAGGCTGAGTTTCGTAACCTTGGTTACCCTTTGCCTATCCAGTCGCGCATCGGTGATACTTTTAAGGCTCCTTTTGCTAAAAACGTTGCCGCTCCTAAGGATTTCGTTGCAATGCCTGAGCCTAAAAGTTTTGTAGGACGTGCTTTGATGAGACTTTCGTTTATGATGTAATCTTACATTTAATCGTTTAGTTCTCATTGATATAAAAAAGGGACTTCGAATTTTCGGAGTCTCTTTTTTTTGTGCCTATTATTGAGGGCGGACGCACACGAGGTACGCCCCTACCCTTTTTGCGAATAATCTCTTTCTCCGAAAATGGCTGACCCAATTCGGATTATGGTGCTGTGGTTTTTGATGGCGATGGGATAATCGTCGGTCATTCCCATTGATATTTCGGTAAATGATGGTGGATTGTAACGCTCTTTGATACAGGAGAATAAGTCGGCTAATTGACCAAATTCTTTATCTATCTGCTCTTCGTCGTCGGTGTTGGTGGCCACGGTCATTAAACCATTGATTGAAACATTGGGATATTGGTCAAAGGCTTTGGTTTCAAAGAGTTGGATAATGTCATCCTTTGTAAATCCTGTTTTTGTCGCCTCTTCTGCCACTTTTAATTGAAGCAAGCATCTGATTGTGTGGCTGTGTTTTGCTGCGTGTTTATTTATTTCGGCAAGAAGTTTCTCACTGTCAACACTATGAATCATATAAACAAACGGCGCGATGTATTTTACCTTGTTGGTTTGCAAATGACCTATCATGTGCCAGTTGATATCTTTGGGCAAATGGTCGAATTTTGATGCCATCTCCAATGCGTGGTTTTCGCCAAAGTCGCGCTGTCCAATGTTGTAAAATCCCATGATGTCGTCTTCGGGTTTTGTCTTGGAAACCGCGAGCAAAAGTACGTTTTCAGGGATAGATTTTTTTATGTCGTTGTAGTTAGAAATATTCACCATCTTAAAGTAATACTTTAACTGATTATATATTACTATTTAATACTGTGATAAATTAATATCACCCCCCTCCCCCACTCCCCTACCGGGATTTTTGGGTTTTTATTTGATTTTATAACTAATTGGTTATTAATTAGTTATGAAATTATTTTAAAAATTCGCTACCGAAACTTAGCGGCAGTAAGTCGCTGATACTGTTGACGATAAAGCAACGATCTTTGGCAGCGAGAATAATTTTTATGGGCGTAGAGAATCGCTGTTCTGCTTCTAAAAGTGCTTGCCGGCAAGCACCGCAAGGAGTGATGGGTGTATTAAGAAAATCGCCGTTGGTAAAAGCAGTGATTGCCAATGTTTTTATGGCTTTGTCGGGGTATTGCGAATTGGCAAAAAACATAGCGGTTCGCTCGGCGCAGAGTCCCGACGGATAGGCGGCGTTTTCTTGGTTGGTGCCGTTAACAATTGTTCCGTCGCTGAGGCGAATTGCTGCCGAAACGCTGAACTTAGAATACGGCGAGTAAGAGTGGTTTACAAATTTTTCGGCGCTCTCTACGAGTGCGAGGTCTTCGGGTGCGAGTTCTGATTTGCTGCACTCGGTCATCTTTATATTAATGTCAATTGTCTTCATAATTTAATAAGTTTTATAAAAAATGCCGCAGATTTATATTCCACGGCATTTTTATTATAACGAAATAAAAATATGTGTCAAATTTACTTCTTTAAGGCTTCGAGCATTTTTTTGCCAAGGTCGGCGGGCGACTCTGCTACTGTAATGCCACATTCGCGCATAATCTGCATTTTTGCTGCGGCTGTGTCTGCTTTGCCACCGATAATAGCACCTGCGTGACCCATACGGCGACCTTTTGGTGCGGTTTGTCCGGCAATGAAACCTACAACGGGTTTTGTGCCGTGCTCTTTGATCCAGTATGCGGCGTCGGTTTCCATAGAACCTCCGATTTCGCCAATCATAATGATGCCTTCGGTGTCAGGGTCAGCCATAAAGAGTTTTACAGCGTCGAGAGTGGTGGTGCCGATGATGGGGTCACCTCCAATACCGATAGCGGTTGTCTGTCCGAGTCCGGCTTTTGTAACTTGGTCAACAGCCTCGTATGTTAATGTGCCTGAGCGCGATACGATGCCGATATGACCTTTTTGGAAAATGAATCCAGGCATAATGCCAACCTTAGCCTCGCCTACGGTAAGAATTCCTGGACAGTTGGGACCGATTAAGCGGCAGTCTTTGTCTTTAAGGAACTCTTTCACCTTTACCATATCCTGAGTGGGAATGCCTTCGGTGATGCAGACTATAACTTTGATACCCGAATCGGCTGCCTCCATAATAGAGTCGGCAGCAAAAGCGGGTGGTACAAAAATGCAACTTACGTTAGCGCCTGTCTTGTCGACAGCCTCTTTAACGGTGTTGAACACGGGACGGTCTAAATGAGTTTGTCCGCCTTTTCCGGGGGTAACTCCGCCCACAACGTTGGTGCCGTATTCAATCATCTGTCCGGCGTGAAAAGTGCCTTCGCTGCCGGTAAAGCCCTGAACTATAACTTTTGAATCTTTGTTTACAAGTATACTCATTGTTGTAAATGTAGTTTTATTTTGCGCCCCAAATTTATGGCAAATTTTTTATAAGAACAAAAAATATTTGTTTTTTTTTCAAAAATGTTTTCGGGAGTTGTTTTTAACATAAATAATTGTTAGTTTTGGCAATATTTTTTTGCAAAGCAAGTTTGAATAAAACAAAGTAGAACTCAGAACATTACAAAATGAACGAATCGATATTGAAGGCACTGATGCAGATGTTTGCGATAGTGGCGACGGTAGATAGTGAAGGAGTCTCCGCCGACGCTCGTAAAATCGTAGAGTCATACCTGAAACTTCAACTGAGCCAGTCGGTTGCCGCCGAATACCTCAACCTTTTCGACAAATATCTCGAAGAGCAGAGCGGTAGCGTGCGCAAACACACCGATGGCACACAGAGCAAGCGAAATTCTCGAAACTCGGTAAAAGTGTTGAAAATATGTAACGAAATTAATGAAACCCTAGAACAATACGACAAAATTATTGTTGTAATACGTCTTTTGGAGTTTGTGGGAAGCAACGTTACCGATAAAGAACTCGACTTTATCAACACCGTGGCCGACACCTTTAATATTACATTCGAAGAATACAACGACCTCAAAAGTTTTGTAATATACGACGTTGTCCAAATTGTTGACCAATCGCAACTGATGATTGTTAATTCTAAACAGCAGTTGGACGGCAGTTTGCAAAACGTTAAGCACAATTTTGAAAAAAATCTCAAAGGCAACCTGCTCATCTTCCGTATGAAGAGTAGCAACATTTTGTTTGTGAAATACTTAGGCGAAGAAGACGTTTTGCTCAACAGTTCGCCACTTGTGCCTAAGCGCACATACGTGTTTGGCAACGGCGCTGTGCTCAAAAACTCCAAAATCACAACTATATATTATAGTGATGTTGCGGGAAGATTTATTCAAGCCGAGCAAAAGTCGAAAATTGAGTTCCGTGCCGAAAATATCGAGTTTTACTATCCCAACAGCGACAACGGCATTCATCGTTTCTCGTTTTACGAAGAATCTGGAAACCTTATTGGCATTATGGGCGGCAGCGGCGTAGGCAAAAGTACGCTATTAAACTTGCTCATAGGTAGTTACCCATTAGCAGGCGGACGTATTCTTATCAATGGCTACGATTATACCAAAGAACCCGAAAGTCTCAAAGGTGTGATAGGCTATGTACCTCAGGACGACCTACTTATGGAAGAACTTACCGTTTTCCAAAACCTATATTTCAACGCCAAACTCTGTTTTAGCAATTTTAACGAAGAACAAATTGTAACGGCGGTAAACAAGATTCTGCTCGAAATGGATCTGTTTGAGATTAAGGATCTTAAAGTAGGCGATCCGCTCAATAAGTTTATATCCGGCGGTCAGCGCAAACGTTTGAATATTGCATTGGAACTTATCCGCGAGCCCTCAGTGATGATTGTTGACGAACCTACGTCGGGACTTTCATCCGCAGACTCTGAAATGGTGATGTCGCTATTTAAAGAGCAGACTATCAAAGGAAAACTCGTAATTGTAAACATCCATCAGCCGTCGAGCGATATTTTCAAAATGTTCGACAAGATATTGGTGATGGACAAAGGCGGCTATCCCGCTTACTACGGCAACCCGCTCGACGCAATTGTTTATTTCAAGAAGATAAACAACAGTGTATCAGCCAACGAGAGCGAATGTCCTGTGTGCGGCAACGTTAATCCAGAGCAAGTTTTGGAGCAACTCGAAGCCAAGTGTGTAAACGAGTACGGAAAACTCACCCGCAACCGCAAAGTGTCGCCCAAAGAGTGGTATGAACTTTATAATGAGAACATTGCGCCCAAAATTGAGGAGCGTGGCGAACAGCAGAAGAAAGAAAAAAGCGAATTACCCGAAAATAAATTCTCTGTTCCCGGATTGTTCGGACAGTTTAAAATATTTGCAAAACGCAACATATTGTCGAAACTTGCCGACCGTCAGTACTTGTTCATCAACTTGTTAGAGTCGCCGGTATTGGCTTTTGTACTTGCATTCTTTGTAAAATATTTCAGCGGAACGCACGAAAATCCCGGTGAATATATCTTTGCTAACAACGAAAATATTCCAGCATACATATTTATATGTGTGATTTGTGCAATGTTTATCGGCTTGACTGTGAGCGCCGAAGAGATTATTCGCGATTTGAAGATATTAAACCGAGAACGATTCTTGAACCTGAGTTGGACAAGTTATATCAACTCCAAAATTGCAGTTTTGTTTGGAATTTCTGCAATTCAAACACTCTCGTTCGCACTTGTGGGCAACTTCATTTTAGAGATAAAAGGCTTAAACTTAGAGTATTGGCTGATACTATTTTCAGTGTCGGCACTTGCCAATTTGATTGGCTTAAACATATCCTCGGCATTGAAAAGCGTGGTTAACATCTACATTCTTATACCTTTTATAATAGTGCCACAATTGCTTTTCAGCGGTGTTTTGGTGAACTTTGGCAAGATGCACAAGAGCGTAGCCTCAGTAGAGTACGTTCCGCTTGTGGGCGACGCAATGCCTACACGATGGGCATTTGAGGCGTTGGCTTTGGCGCAATTCAAAGATAATGAATACTTTAAGCATTTCTTTGCTATCGAACAAGAAATCTCCAAAAACAACTACATATCAGTATTTTTAATTCCTAATTTGGAGGAACGCATCAACGACACCAAAAAAGCCATTAAAACTGGCGGCAACCCCAACGAGATTGCCCGTAATCTCGGCATTATCAAGACTATGGTGTCAGAATTGTCTACCTCAGAAGGCGAACGTTTCGACCGTGTGGACGAGATTACTCCCGAAAAATTCTCCGACAATGTGGCTTATTATCTCAATATTTTCTTAGACAAAGTTAAGTCGGAATGTGAAGATTTTCAGTACTCTGCCACCGAAAAACGCGACTACATCTTTGCAGATATGGTAGAAAAATACGGCAGCCGTGAAGCAATTTTTGAACTTCAAGAAAAATACCACAACAAAAAGTTGGAAGAGTATATGCTGAATAAGAACGAGTTAGAGAAGGTTCTTGAGTCAAACGGACGCCTTATCCAGCAGAAAGACCCCGCATATCAGATACCACGATTTACCAACGGACGTGCGCCATTCTACGCACCTGTTAAGCGTTTGGGCAGTTTGACAATCGACACATTTTGGTTCAATACAGTGGTTATATGGTTGATAACCATATTCTTCTATTTGGCGTTGAGGTTCACGTGGCTCAAATCGTTGCTTGGATTCTTCGGCAGGATTTCGTTGAAGAAAAAATTGTCGGAGTAGAAAAATTATTTATAATTTTGCCCCAAAAAAATTGAAAATATAAAACAAATGCAAAAAAAACTATTGTTAGGCGTTGAAGCCATAGCCCAAGGAGCCATCGACGGCGGTCTGTCGGGCGTATACGCCTATCCGGGGACACCGTCCACCGAAATTACTGAATATATAGAATCAAATCCCGTAGCCATTGAGCGCAACCTTCACCGTCAATGGTCGGCAAACGAAAAAACCGCAATGGAAGCCGCTCTGGGCATGAGTTACGCAGGCAAACGTGCTATGGTTTGTATGAAACACGTAGGTATGAACGTTTGCGCCGACGCTTTTGTAAACTCCGCAGTTACAGGTATTAACGGCGGTATTGTGGTGGTAGCAGCCGACGACCCGTCGATGCACTCGTCGCAAAACGAGCAAGACAGCCGCTTTTATGGCGACTTTGCTTTGATCACAATTCTTGAACCCTCCACACAGCAGCAGGCCTACGATATGGCTTACAGCGCGTTTGAGATTTCAGAAAAGACTGGTCTTCCTGTTTTGATTCGCATCACCACACGTCTTGCACATTCGCGCAGCACTGTAGAAACCAAAGAGTTAAAGAGCGAAAACGAAGTTCATTTTCCTGCCGACCCACGTCAATTTGTGCTTCTTCCTGCAATTGCAAAACGCCGTTACGCCAACTTGCTCAAAATGCAGGAGGTTTTGGGCGACAATTCTGAAAAATCGGCATACAATACATTTGAAGACGCTAAATCTAAAACAGGCATTGTGGCTTGCGGCATAGCCTACAACTATCTTAAAGAGACTTTCAACGGCAACATCCCCTATCCTACCCTTCATATTGGTCAATATCCGTTGCCAATTAAGCAGATAGAGCAACTTGCCGAAAAATGCGATGAAATTATCGTTTTGGAAGAAGGCTATCCGTTTGTAGAACAGAAGATTAAAGGCATTTCGCAAAAAATAAAAATCAAAGGCAAATTAGACGGAACTCTGCCCCGTCAGGGTGAGTTGAATCCCGATATTACCAACGAAGCATTTGGCATAAAGTCTAAAAAACAATACGTTACACCCGAACTTGTTTCGCCCCGTCCGCCGGCTCTCTGCCAAGGTTGCAGTCACGCCGATATGTACGAGGTGCTCAATCAAGTGATGCAAGAGATGGGCAGCAACCGTGTGTTCGGCGATATTGGATGTTACACCCTTGGAGCGTTGCCGCCTTACGTGGCAATCAACTCTACCGTGGATATGGGCGCGTCGATTACAATGGCAAAAGGTGCAGCCGATTCAGGCGTAAAACACGCCGTAGCAGTGATTGGCGACTCTACTTTTGTACACTCAGGCATGACAGGACTTTTGGATGCAGTTATCGAAAATACTCCTATCACAGTGATAATCAGCGACAACTCAACCACAGCAATGACTGGCGGACAGAAATCGCACGGCGAAAACCGTATTGAAAAAATCTGTCTTGGTCTCGGCGTTGACCGCGAACATCTCCACATCATCACCCCGATGAAAAACAAACACGACGAAATGTTTAAGGTAATTAAGCAAGAAGTTGATTATCAAGGCGTTTCGGTAATTATTTCGCAACGCGAATGTATACGCACGGCAGCACGCAAAGCCGCCAAGAAAAGAGCAAACCTCAAATAAATCAGAACAATGAAGACAGACATCATATTAGCAGGAGTTGGCGGTCAGGGAATCCTTTCAATTGCCTCGTGCATAGGCGTGGCCGCTATGAACGAAAACCTTTACGTAAAACAATCGGAACTCCACGGAATGAGTCAGCGCGGCGGTGCGGTACAATCGCATTTTCGCCTGAGCGACAAGCCCGTATATTCCGACCAAATACCTCTGGGCGAGGCAGATATAATCCTTTCGGTAGAGCCGATGGAGGCACTCAGATACCTGCCGTGGCTTAGCGCAGAGGGTATGGTTGTTACCGACAGCACACCTTTTATTAATATACCCAATTATCCCGAGCCCGAAACCATCACAGCCGAGATAAAGAAATTGAAAAAGCACGTGCTCATCGACGCCAACAGTCTTGCCACAGAAATAAAATCGCCCAAAAGCGCCAACATCGTAATGCTCGGTGCAGCGTCGAAATATTTACAAGTTTCGTTCAAGTCGCTCGAAAACGCACTTGAAGAGATATTCAAATCAAAAGGCGCAGCAGTGGTTGACGTAAACAAACAGGCACTCAACCTTGGACGCGAATACACCGAAAAGTATATCTGCGGATAAATGAAAATAGTAATAGCAGGAGCATCGTCGGGATTGGGTTTTGAAACCGCAAAACTCTTTATATCAGCAGGTTGGAAAGTTGCAGTGTGCGCACGTCGCATCGACCGGTTAAAAGAGTTGGTAGATCTTAATCCCGACAATGTAACCGCTTATCAATTAGATATTTGCGAACACTCCTCTCCTACTCTTCTGCAAAAATTTTTATCAGACGGAGATCGAACCGACATATATTTTCACGTGGCTGGCATAGGCAGCCACAATCGCGATTTGGACATTAATAAAGAGATTAACACATTAAATACCAATGCGTTAGGCTTTGTCAAGTGCATTGATACCGCATATAACTATTTCAAGACAGTAGGCGGAGGACAGATAGCCGCAATCACCTCAGTAGCAGGCACAAAAGGATTGTCGGCAGCACCCTCGTACAGCGCCACCAAACGTATGCAATGGCATTATCTTCAATGTCTTGCGCAACTTTCGCACAGTTCGAGAGCCAACATCACCATCACCGACATCCGTCCGGGGTTTGTAAAAACCGACCTTTTGGACAAGAAAATGGATTATCCATTGCTGCTGACACCGCCATACGCCGCCAAAATTATCTACAAAGCCATTATCAAGAAAAAACGTGTAAAAATTATCGATTGGAAATACGCCATACTTGTTTTCTTGTGGAAAATGATTCCTGATTTTGTTTGGGAACGGCTAAAAATAGATGCCAAACAAAAGTAGAGATTGTTTTTTATAGCAAAACTACTTAAAAAAAAGGCGCAAAAACCTTTGTATTACAAAATAATTAGTAATTTTGGCGAAAAATAGAAACTATGTTGGAACCTATAAATATAGCAGCCACAATCGACACACCGGCAATTATACTTGACAAACGTACCGGTGAGATGTCATTTTCGGGTCGTTCGCTTCCCGAAGACGTGTTGAAAATATATCAGCCTGTGCAAAATTGGTTTAAGGAATATTGTCAAGACCCAAATCCCGAAACCGAAATTGAATTCAACCTTGATTATTTCAACTCGTCGACATCGCGCATAATAGTTAAACTATTAATCGAAACAGAAAAAATCCACAACCACACCTCCAAAGTGCACGTGCTTTGGTGCTACCGCGCCAACGACGAAGTGATGAAAAACCGTGGACTCGAATTAAAAAGCGTGGTAAACGTGCCGTTCGACATGGTGGAAAAATAGACGAAAATTTTATAAAACAATACCGTATAACAAAAAAAATTCCGTTGAAAATGGAAGCACAAGACCCTATCTCTATCGAAAAAACTGACGGCGAAGAGCCCAAGAAACTCACCGCCGCACAGATTATTTTACAGAAACTGGCAGACAAAAAAGCCGAATCGCTTGAAACCATCATCACTGAGGTGGAAACCGAAAGCGCCGAACCCACTATGGAAGAGCCTTTGGAAGAAGAGCCCGAAGCAGAAAATTTGCCAGAACCCCCGAAAGTAAATTACTCGGAACTCTCAAAGGAACAGTTACTTGACGAATTAAAAAATCTCGTTCAGAGTGACGACATCCAACAGACCAAAAACGACATTGAAAGTATTCGTTCCGCTTTCTACAAAATATACCGCACCGAACTTGCCGAACGCAAGCAAAAATTCTTAGACGAAGGCGGTCAGGAAAAAGACTACAAGCAGATGGTAGACCCTTCGGAAGTAATCTTTAAGCAACTTTACGACCAATTCCGCGCTAAGAAAAACCAAGTGTACGAGCAACAGGAGCGTCAAAAAGAAGATAATCTTAAAAAGAAATACGAAATAATAGCAAAAATCGAAAGCCTGATAAATAGCCAAGAAACTATGAATCAGACTTTTGAAGAATTCAAATCGCTTCAAAAACAATGGAGCGAAATAGGTCACGTGCCGCAAACCGAAACCCAGAAACTTTGGGATAGTTACAACTATCAAGTAGAAAAATTCTACGATTTTGTAAAGATCAACAAAGAACTCCGCGACCTCGACCTTAAACGCAACACCGATGCCAAGATAGACCTCTGCGAAAAAGCCGAGGAACTATTGCTCGAACCCAAAGCAGTAAAGGCATTCAAAGAGTTACAAAAACTTCACGAACAGTGGCGCGAAATAGGTCCCGCACTCAACGCTCACAAAGAGGAACTTTGGGAACGCTTTAAACAAGCCACCGCAAAAATCAACAAAAACTATCAAGACTATTTTGAAAACATCAAAAAAGAACAAGAGAACAACTTGAAAGCCAAAGAGTTGATTTGCGAAAAAGCCGAAGACCTTATCGCTCCCGACTATAAATCGCGCAAGGAGTGGGAAAACAAATCAAAAGAGATTCTTGAACTTCAAAAAATTTGGAAACTCATTGGTTTCGCTCCCAAAAAGCACAACAACAAGATTTACGAACGTTTCCGTGCTGCGTGCGACAAATTTTTTGAGAAAAAACGCGAGTTCTACTCTCAAAACAAAGAGGAAGAAGACAACAACTATCAGTTGAAAGAAGACCTTTGCGTTCAGGCTGAGGGACTTAAAGATAGCACCGATTGGAAAAAGACCACCGACATCTACATCAACTTGCAAAAAAAGTGGAAAACCATAGGGCCTGTTCCCCGCAAATATTCCGAAGAGATTTGGCAACGTTTCCGCGCAGCCTGCAACTATTTCTTCGAGAAAAAATCACAGCATTTATCGTCGGTAGACCAAGAGCAGGAAGAAAACCTCAAACTCAAAAAGCAGATTCTCGACGAAATTGAGAACTTTAAATTTGAGGAAAGCGACGAAATGAATCTCGCAGCCCTCAAAGAGTTGCAAAAACGCTGGTCGGCAGTAGGTTTTGTACCGTTCAAACAAAAAGAAGACCTTCAAGACCGCTACCGCAAGGCTATCGACAAGCAGTTTGCAAAACTCAACATCGACGAAAGCAAGCGCAGCGAAGCAAAAATCAAAAGTCTTATTGAGTCGCTCAAAAACAATCCTCAGGCATACGAGAAACTCCGTGCTGAAAAAGAGCGTTTAAAAAACCGCGTAGAGGCTATCACTCAGAAGATTACGCTTGCAGAAAACAACCTCGGATTCTTTGCTAAGAGCAAAAAAGCCGATAGCATGATTGAAGATTTCAAGCGCAAAATGGAAAAGAACAAAGAAGAAGCCGCCGCGCTCAACAAACTCATTTCGCTGCTCAACAAGGCTATCAACGACATAGTAAACCAACAGAATGCCAAAAAAGGAGGCAAAGCATAGTTAGATATGAACAATACATTCGATAAGAATACCTTAATAGGAATTTTACTTTTATTAGCCATCTTTGTGGGCTTTTCGATATTCAACCGTCCGAGCAAGGAAGAGGTAGAACGACAAAGGAGATACCGCGATTCAATAGCACAAGTGCAACAAGAGCAATATCAACAACAATTATTAAAACAAGCGGAAGACAGCATCCGCATGGCTCAGGCACAGAGCCTCGACACCATTGCAGAAATAAGCGACTCGGCTCGTGCGGCTATCTTGGCTAATTCGTTTGGCGATTTTGCCCAAGCATCTTCGGGTGCTGAAACCGAAATCAACCTGAGTAACAACCTCTTGGCTGTTGCCATCAACACCAAAGGTGCAATGGTTTCGTCGGTAAGAGTTAAGGGTTACAAAACCTACAACGGCGACTCACTTATGCTTATCAAAAACGACCCGGGCAATGAGATGAACCTTGATTTCTTTAACGGAAACAAGGCAATATCTACCAAAGACCTCTACTTTACCGTTGCATCACAAACCAACAACTCAGTGGTGTTGCGTGCACCGGCAGGCGACGACAAGTGGTTGGAGTTTTCGTACAAATTGAATGAAAACAGTTATTTGGTAGACTTTACAATTTCGTTCCACAATCTCAAAGGTCTTATAAAACAGAATATGAGTTACTTAGACCTTACATGGAGTCAATTCTTGCCCGTTCTTGAACGCGGCAACGATTGGGAAGCGCAAAACTCGGGATTGTTTTACAAGTTTAACGGCAGCGACGAAGACGATATCGAAAGTATCAACCCTGGCGAAGGATCGCAATCAGAGCAACTCAACACAAGCACCAAGTGGATAGCATACAAAGGTCAGTTTTTCTCATCGGTGCTAATTTCAAAAACATCGATACCCAATGCGGTAGTTTCGGCTCAGCGCACATCGCTCAACGGCAACTTGATGTTGATGAGTTCCAAAATCGCAGTGCCCAACACTTGCGAAACCGATTCGATGGTATTCTATTTTGGACCCAACAAGTACAGCATTCTTTCGAATATTACTCTCAGCAACGCTTCAGAAGATGACGAACTTGAACTGTCAAAACTTCTTAACCTCGGTTGGGGAATTTTTGGATGGGTAAACCGTTGGGCTATAATTCCGTTGTTTAATTTGCTTGGTTCATTTTTAACCAACTACGGTCTTATCATATTGATAATGACCATAATAATTAAACTTGTTATTTTGCCGCTTACATACAAATCGTATAAATCGTCGGCAAAGATGCGTGCTCTGAAACCTATGGTGGAGGAAATCGGCAAGAAATATCCTAAACCCGATCAGGCCATGCAGAAACAACAGGCCACAATGGATCTCTACAAACGTGCGGGCGCAAGTCCTTTGGGCGGATGTCTTCCCTTGTTGCTTCAGATGCCTATATTGATTGCGATGTTCAGATTCTTCCCCGCAAGTATCGAACTTCGTCAAGAAAGTTTCCTTTGGGCTTCCGACCTTTCGTCTTATGACTCTATTTTGGATTTGCCATTCTCAATTCCATGGTACGGCGATCATATCAGCCTTTTTACATTGCTGATGGCGGTTGGTATCATTATTCAGCAGAAGATGAACTCTGGTCAGATGGATACTGGTCAAACAATGCCCGGAATGAAACTGATGCTTTATCTAATGCCTATTATGATGGTATTTTGGTTTAACAACTATTCATCAGGTTTGAGTTACTACTATTTTCTCTCTAACGTTATCAGTATCTTGCAGATATACATTATCCGCAATCACATTGACGAGAAGGCACTATTTGAAAAACTCAAAGCAAAAGCAGAAAAGAGCGCCAAAGAACCGAAGAAGAAAAGCGGATTTATGGCACGTCTCGAAGAGGCTCAGCGCCGTCAGATGGAGCAGTTGAAAAAACAACAACGCAAAAAATAAATTATCTTCCTTTATAAAACAAAACCCCGGACACTCATGAGTGCCGGGGTTTTGTTTTAAACTTTGGTATGAATCAACCTAACCGTTGCTTAAAATCTTGATAACCAAAACGTTTGATAAGTTCTATTGAACAATCGCTTTTCATAAGGTAAATGTCGGGCAGCGGCATTCCGTTGAAAGTGTTGGTTTTGACCATACTATACAAAGCCATATCCTCGATGATGATTTTATCGCCGATATTGATTTCAGTTTCAAACGAATAGTCGCCAATAACGTCGCCAGCAAGACAGGTCATCGACGATAGCCTATACACGTGTTTGCCGTCGGCATTATCTTCGGCTTGATAAATCGGCGGCATAAGCGGCATCTCAATAATGTCGGCACAATGGCACGCCGCACTAAAATCTAAAATCAAGATTTCCAAGCCGTTGCGAACCTTGTCCATCACCTCTGTGACCATATAGCCACAGTTGAGTACCACGCCTTCGCCAGGTTCAAGATAGATTTGCACGCCATATTTTTCGCGGATGCGGATTAAGAACTTAATCAAACCATCCACATTGTATTCGGGATGAGTGATATGGTGTCCGCCGCCAAGGTTAAGCCACTTGATATGAGGGATATACTTGCCAAACTTTTGTTCAAAAGCATTAAAAGTACTCTCCAAATCTTCAAAACCTTGTTCGCAGAGAGTGTGGAAATGGAGACCCTCAATATTTGAAGGCAGAGCGTCGGGCATTTGGTTGATAGTAACACCAAGACGCGAACCTGTGGCGCAGGGGTCGTAGATGTCGTGGTCTTGGGTGCTGAACTCTGGATTAACCCTAATGCCGATGCTTGCATTGCGAATATTAGGAGAATGAAGACGATATTGATTCCAAGAGTTGAACACAATATGGTCGCAAATTTGGTCTAACTCGCTGATGTCTTGTGGTTTGAAAGCGGGTGCAAACGCGTGGTTCTCCTTGCCCATCTCCTCGTAACCAAGACGTGCCTCGTAGATACCGCTTGCAGTGGTACCCGAAATGTACTTACCAATAAGCGGATAGAGCGCAAAAGTGGAAAAACATTTTTGTGCAAGAAGAATCTTGCAGCCAGTTTCGTGTTCTATACGGTTGAGCAACTGCAAATTATTAATAAGTCTGCCCTCGTCGATAACAAACGACGGCGTGGGCAAACCTTTAAGAGTTTTAACCTTTTCAGGTTCAATGAAGTGAGGTTTCATTCAAAAACTATATTGTTTTCATTAATCAACCAAGACAGGATTTTCAACCACATTCCACGGTAGACCGAACTTGTTGAGCATATCCATAAACGGGTCGGGGTCGAAGTTTTCGAGGTTAAACACGCCAGTGCCCTTCCAAGTGCCAGTAGCCACCATAGCCGCCGAAATCATAGCAGGAACACCTGTGGTATAACTAATAGCTTGAGAACCAACCTCTTTGTAGCATTCTTGATGGTCGCACACATTATATATATATAAGGTGCGTTTCTTGCCGTCCTTTACGCCGGTGAAGATACATCCTATATTGGTTTTGCCCACGGTACGCGGTCCGAGAGTAGACGGGTCGGGCAAGAGTGCTTTTAGAAATTGGATAGGAACAATCTTATGTCCTTCAAAATCAATAGGAATAGTACTGAGCATACCCACATTTTCGAGGCATTTCATGTGAGTGAGGTAACTTTGACCGAAAGTCATGAAGAAACGCATACGCTTGATTTCGGGGAAGTTGGTAGTAAGAGACTCAATCTCCTCGTGGTGAAGCAGATACATATCCTTCTCTCCTACCTGCGGGAAATTGTAGACACGCTTAACCGACATAGCGGGCACGCCAACCCATTTGCCGTTTTCGAAATAGTCGCCCGGAGCGGAAACCTCGCGGAGATTGATTTCGGGGTTGAAATTGGTAGCAAACGGATATCCGTGGTCGCCGCCGTTGCAGTCGAGAATGTCAACATATTCAATTGTATCGAAATAGTGCTTTTTGGCGTAGGCGATAAACACATTGGTAACACCTGGGTCGAAACCACCGCCAAGAAGAGCCATCTTGCCGATATTTTTGAAAGCGTCGTTTTTAGCCCATTGGTCGGAATAGTCGAAATAAGCCACAAAGCCCTTCTCCTTGACGCGTTTTTCGTATTTTGCACGCCAAACGGGTTCGTCGATATCCTCAGGTTCGTACGAAGCGGTGTCAACATAATGCACCTTGGATTCCACGCAGGCATCCATAATCACAAGGTCGTGATAAGGCAAACCGAGATGGAGTGCCACATCTGGTTTAAAACTGTTGATAAGTGCCACAAGTTGGTCTTTCGAAGTGGCATCAACCTTGGCGGTAGAGATTTTTACGCTTGTGGTAGGCTGCCATTTAGCCTTCATTTCGTCGCATTTGGCGATGGTGCGGCTTGCGATACACATTTCGGAGAATACTTCGCTGCATTGGCATATCTTTGCGATGGCCACGCTTGCAACGCCGCCACAGCCTATTACTAAAACTTTGCTCATTTTTCTGTATTTAAATTGTTTGTTAAGTTGAACAAAGTTACAAAAAAAACTCAAACGCCGCAGCGATTTTTATAATTTTTTTGAGTTATAAAGCCGCACCGTGCCAAAAGATTTAGTCGTAGAGAAGTGGAGATACCTTTAAATATCTGATGTTTAGGGCATTAACAGTATTCACCTCACTTTTAGGAATAAGCCAACGGGTTTCATCGGGCTGAGGTTCGCCCTTTATCATTCCGATTGATAGCCATCTTGAAACTGTGTGTGTGTTTACCAAAAACAATTCGGCAAATTGCTGTAAAGTGTACGATTGAGTCATAAGAGTAGAGTTTTAAAGTTTAATTGAACGCTTCAAATATACTAACAAAACATTAAATATCCAACACTTTAGTAAATATTTTGCAAATTTTATTTATCTTTTTTACTATTTTATTTCAAATCTAATTTATTAGACGTAAAATATCACTCGATATTACTTTTAAAGCACTAATAAACAAAACGTTAGATAAATTATTGAATAAAAGGCGATTGAATATTACGATTCAAAGTTTTGGTTGATATTGTTACCATCCTGACGGTTGATTTCGGTTTCGTAGCGTTCTTCGTCAATCTGTTCCACAAAATCGCTCTCAAACTTATCGTCGGATGGCATATAAATTAGGTTGAAGACAAAACATATAGCAGAAATGAATACGAACATTTTGTTGAATGTGTGCAACATCAACAAAATGTTTAATGCCAACGCTATGAAAATCAAGTTGTTTTGAAATCTATTTGTACGGATATACACCAAACGTTTGAAATCTTCATTCGAATCGGCTTTATGGTTTTGCACTGCCTTGTTGTAGCGGCGATACCCCAAAATCACAAGCACACCCGTTGTAATAATCGACACATATTGCAGAGCCATAATAGCATAAGGATTATACAAAGGCGGATGCGAAAACATTTTGTGGTTGATAAACACCAATCCCGCAATGTACAATACCAAAAGTATTACAATACGCTTGACGAAATACTTTTTTAGTTTCAAAAGCGGTGCAATGGTGTTCATAAAAAATTGTTTTGCAGAGATATACAAAAATTACAAATCTTCGTCCTCGCCTATACCGTCGCCGGTTTCTTTGAGCACGATAGGCACTTTCGACACGTTTTGGAAATCGCGTCCTGCCTCGAGAAGGTCGCTGTCACTATAATACCAAATGATATCCACACCCTTGCCGGGAATTTCGTTAATCTTGTTCAACTCCTTGAGAATGTTGTAGATCCAAATTTGTGAACTTGTGTTATAATAGTCGAGCGAAAGGTGCACAGTAGTTTTGTCCTGAGGATTTTGTACATATTCGCTCAGCACTTTGAACACGGGTTCGTAAAATGCGAAAGTGTTCTCGATAATAGAACGGCCTCTTACTTCCAAAAAACCGTTGTCGCAGTCAAAGTTGATATATGGACTTTTTGCGGTTTCCGCAATCTGTAAATGTTGCATCTGTATATTATAATAAATGTGTGTTCAGTTTTCGGGTGCAAAGTAACAACATTTAGTTTTACCTTGCAATAGTTTTTGCAAATATACTAATAATTTTTTGACAAACCTGCACAAAATAGATATTTTTTAAAAAAATGTGTTAAAAGTTTTTAACAACGATATGAAGTATCATTTTAATGAGTAACTTTACGCTTGAAAAGTTTATAACATCACATTATGAAAAAATTAGCACTAATGATATGCGCCGCAATGTTTGCAGCAAATGTTTCGGCACAAGAAATAATTGAATATCAAAACATTGACACTGTTTTTCAGCAGTATCAGAGCGAACCATATTCGCAAACACCTGTGCGCGAAAGCATACGAGAAAGCAAAAACCGCCACGCAAGAGCAGGTATGAATAAGCGTTTTCACGTATCGGTAGGCTTTGGCATGTCGTTTTCGAGCATAAAGGCACCGGTATTCAGCGATTACAACGAAACGCCTACATATCAGAAACTTAGAACAATGACCAACTATTACAATATTGAGGCATCGTATTTAGCATCAGAGCGGTTGTTGCTTACTGGAAGCATAATTTACGCCCACAACAACTACGGGTCGCCACGAACCAAATACAGCAACAATAACGACGGTTATATCTGTACTTTTGGCGCAACGTATCAAATAACGCCTTCATTTTCAATAGGTTTTGAAGTATCACAATCGCACAATATCTATCCAGTATACGGCGGATATGGCTACCATTACCGCGGATTCTAAAAAAAAAGAGCCGGTTGGCGATATTTTTACAAAAGATTGATGCCTAACTCGTTTTTTTTTAGTAAAATTGCACTATGAAATTTTTATTAAACACACGGCAGAAAATTGGCTGCAAAAGGCTTCGCAACAAGGCGGAGAAAGTGCAGCGGCAAAAATCGTATCACAATATCGACTCGGCTGAGTCTATCGGATTGCTGTTCGACTCGACTGTACAGGCTAACTATTTTTCGGCTCGGAGGTTCATCACCGGACTTGTAGAAGCAGGCAAAAACGTTGAAGCCCTTGGTATGGTGCTCAACGAAGAGATGCTACGCTACTACACGCCAAGCCCAAACATCCATCTTTTTTCGTTAGAAAAAATTACATTTTTTGGCTATCCCGACAACCGTGAAGTTGAAGACTTCATCAAAAAAGATTTCGACATACTTATTAATATATGTACCACCGAAAACCTCAGTGTAGACTACGTGATGGGTATGTCGAGAGCCAAATTCAAAGTTTCGGTAAAATTCAAAAAGAACGACTTTGCCGACTTTGCGCTCGAATTCAAAGACGACAGAGTGCCCGAAACCGATGAACTTATCAACCGCATAAAACAGCATCTCACTGCCATATCTCGAAAATAATTACCCTCGTAATAATCTAAGACACAATATTTTGTACCAATAATCAAAAGCACAACTCCAATATGCAGAGTGAATTATTCAACGGAACAGGTGTTGCACTGATAACGCCTTTCGACAACAGCGGAAATATCGACTACCCTTCGCTACAAAACCTTTTAGACTATATAATAGACGGTGGTATCAACTTCATCGCTATGCAAGGCACCACAGGCGAGCCGGCTACCCTCGCCCCTCAAGAACGCCAACAGTTGCGAAAATTCGTTATTGAATACGTGAACAACAGAGTGCCAATTATGTACGGCATTGGTGGCAACAACACAGCCGCCGTCGTAGACGAAATTAAAAAAACCGATTTCAAAGGAATAGACGCTATATTAAGCATTTCGCCATATTACACAAAGCCCAATCAACAAGGCATTTACGAACATTTTAAGGCAATTGCTACAGCAAGTCCTCTGCCTGTAGTACTCTATAATGTACCCGGACGCACATCGCGAAACGTGGAAGCGCAAACCATTGTACAACTTGCCAACGACTGCCCCAAAATTATAGCAGTAAAAGAGGCAAGCGGCAATATGCTTCAGATAATGAGCATTATAAACAATAAGCCCGAACGTCTTGCATTAATTTCAGGCGATGACGCTCTCACTTTACCAATGTATGCTCTCGGCGCTACCGGCGTAATATCAGTCGTGGCAAATGTGGCTCCAAAAGAATTTTCTACAATGGTAAACCTTTGTGCTAAAGGTGATTACGAAGCTGCAAGGAAAATTCACTTCAAACTTCTCGACCTTATGAACGCATTGTTTGAAGACGGAAGTCCCGCAGGTGCAAAAGCCGCACTCGCACATCTCGGCATTATTAAAGAGAATTTGCGCTTGCCATTAGTACCTGTTTGTGACAGCGTTAGAGAAAAAATAATAACAGCACTTGCCAATGCCAAAAAATAAAGGTCCTCAATGGACCAAAGATGCTGTTTGGTATCAGATCTTTCCCGAAAGATTCTGCCGCACCAACAGCCACAACCCTATTACAGCCGCCGACATCGAAGGTACAACACCATTTTCGCTAACTCACAACGATCCTTGGAAGATACACAGTTGGACAGCAGATTGGTACGCCACCGATGAATGCGAAAAACAAAACTCCGCCGACCTAAAAACCAACATACTTAGGCGGCGGTTTTGCGGCGATGTAAATGGAATCATCAGCAAACTCGAATACCTTAAAGATTTAGGCGTTAACGCACTTTATTTCACTCCGTTGCAATATTCGCCATCTCTACACAAATACGACGCAACTAACTATCTGCACACCGATCCTTTTTTTGGCAGCAATCCTCGCAACGACATCAAAACTATCAAAAGCGAAGATTTCGACAATTATACCAACGCCACTTGGACCACAGCCGACCGCGAAACACTCAACCTGATAAAACGCACCCACGAATTGGGTATAAAAATAATTTTCGACGGAGTGTTCAACCACATAGGCTACAATAGCGTGCCATTTCAAGACGTGCTTAAACATCGCGAAAAGTCGAAATACGCATCATGGTTTCACATCAACTTTGAAAAATCAACACCAAAGCAACTACAATACAACAAGTTTTGGGGCTGTGTAAAAGAGATGCCCAAATTAAACTACAGCTGTAAAGACGTTCAGAGATATGTATTTGCAGCTTTGCGCCGATGGTTGCGCCCCGTGGTAGACGGCAAAGAGATGCAAGGTATCGACGGATGGCGAATAGACCACGCAATTGGCGTTCCGATAGAATTTTGGAACAAAGCCCACCGATATGTAAAAATGCTCAAAAGCGACGCTTTGTTTATTGGCGAACTTATTGAGCCAGAGGATATTATTAAGCCTTATCTACACAAAGGCGTTTTTGATTCGGTGATGAATTACGGATTTTTGGAAGCCGCCTGCAGATTTTTTGCGGCTGAAAAAAATTATTATACAGCAGAACAGTTTGACCAAAGGCTCAAAGAGTTGCTAAAACTCTACCCTACTGAATGTAACTATATGATGCAGAACATGTTAGGTACACACGATACTGAGCGTATAGCATCGTATATCGTAAATCGAAAACTAAAACAATATGGCAGCATAGGCAAATTTTTTGCCAATTCGCACGCAGACGACAAACATTACAGCACACGTAAACCATTTGAACGAGAAAGACTTATCCAAAAAATGATGATAGTTTTTCAATTCGCATTTGTGGGTGCGCCAATGATTTATTACGGAGACGAAGCGGGAATGTGGGGCGCAAACGACCCCGACTGCCGTAAACCAATGATGTGGAGCAAAATACAATTCGACAACGAATATCCTGTTTTCAATGGCATCAGAGGCAGAAAACCCGACAAAGTGGAATTTTCGCCAGATATGCACAGTTTCTACAAAAAGATAATAGCCTTGCGCAATAATTATCAATCACTTAGAACAGGCAAGTGGCGCACTCTTACCGCATCTCACCAAGGGAGATTATATGTCTTTGAGCGTTATACAAATCAGCAGAAGGTAATATTTGCATTCAATCGCGACAAAACTCAGCAATCGTTTACCCTCAACGATAAATCGCGATCAACGTTAACCGACTATCTTACAGGCCATAAGTATTTGAGTGTTGAAGGAAAATATGAGATAACCTTAGAGCCATCAACCGTCATTGTGCTTATATAAATGCACTATAATAGCATCACACTTGCATAGATTCAATCATACGGGTTAATTTTTAAAGAATGGCATAGTATTTGTAAATTTATTTTTACAAAATAGCGATAATTCATAAAAAATTTACCAATATGGAAAATATATCAAGCGGAATCATCCGCAAAGGATTTGTAAAGATAAAACTCGCATTTGATGCTGATGTATGCGAAACAGAAAGGCTCAAAATACTTGAACGGTGGGCAGAAACAATGACACACTCAGATATCAAGGTAATAGAAACCCGCCATACAGAAAAAATGAGCGCAATGATAGCTCGCATCAGCCACCCGCACCTCGTAAGGTAATATCAAGACTTAGTCGTCGAACTCGTCGTCGTCGTCGTAGAAATCGCGTTTGTCTTGCAACGAACTTGGCTTAACAAGGTCGAAATATGATTCGATGGTCTTGTTGAACTGATTCATCAATTCTTTGCGCTGAGCTTCGGTGAGTTTTGGCTTGTCGGTTTCGTTTTCTTCGAGAGTGAGGTAACTTACCGTTACGCCAAGAACGTCGGCTATCTTGATAAGAGACTTAATGCTGTAGTTGTTGGGATCCTCGCGACTGAGCATAACGCGCAAACTCACTGTAGGAATGTCGGTTTCGCGTGCAAGCCTTGCCACCGACCATCCTTTCTCTTTGCGCAGACGTTGGATTTTTGTGGTGATGTTCATAGTTAAATGCTTTTAAATCAATTAATTAATAATTATATACTCAGTGATTTAACCACTTAAAGTATTCCTACAAATATAATAAAAAATTATTTAATCCAAATATATTTTTATGATTTTTTTTAATTATCATAAATTTTTTTCAAAAAAGCAAGAGCTTTAGCTGGTGAAGTAATTTTATCTACCACAAGGCAAGGTTTTCCGTTGACTGGCTTCAGCACTGAATCTTTGCCGTTGTGATGCGCAATTATACGCGAAAATACATCTGATTGATAATACGGAGAATCTTGATCTTCAACAAGATAGCATATCATCTTACCGCCTTTCAATATAATTTTGAGCATACCAAGTTCGATGGCAATCCACCGCATACGCACCACATTAAACAACTGTTCGGTGGGTTCGGGAATTTTGCCAAAACGGTCGGTGAGTCGTTGAATTATCTGCTGCAGACCCTCCTCGTCTTTTAGGTTATCAAGTTTGCGGTAAATTTTTAAACGTTCGGTGATGTTTTCCACATAATTTTCGGGAAGAAGAAGTTCCATATCGGTGTCGATAATGCAGTCGGATGTAAACTTCATATTGGTGGGCAATGGCACAGCCGAAACATCGCCATTGTCATCACCGTTGAGTTTTTCTTGATATTCTTGCTCGCGGATTTCAATAATAGCCTCGTCGAGAATTTTTTGGTAAGTTTCCATACCGATTTCAGAGATAAAACCGCTCTGTTCGCCGCCGAGAAGATTGCCCGCGCCACGTATGTCGAGGTCTTGAATGGCGATATTGAATCCGCTGCCAAGTTCAGAGAAACTCTCGATAGCCTTCAAACGCTGACGTGCCTGCGGAGTCATATTTTCCTCGGGACGAGCAAAAAGATAGCAGAACGCCTTTTTGTTAGAACGTCCTACACGTCCGCGAAGTTGGTGGAGTTCGCTAAGTCCAAAGTTTTGAGCATCTAACACAATGATAGTGTTGGCGTTAGGAATATCCAAACCGCTCTCGATAATGGTGGTGCAGATAAGCACATCCGCCTCGTTGTTGATAAAGCCGAGCATAATGTTTTCGAGCATAGTGCCGTCCATCTGTCCGTGAGCAGTGATAGTTTCGGCGTGAGGACAGAGTTTTTTTACAAGTGCCTCAGTTTTATACAGTTCCTTAATCTTGTTTTGGATAATAAACACCTGTCCGTGGCGGTCGAGTTCGTAGTCAACAGCCTCTTTAATTATCTCAGGATTAAACGTATGTACCTCGGTAACAATAGGATAACGGTTTGGCGGTGGAGTATTGATGATACTGAGGTCGCGAGCGCCGAGAAGCGAAAACTGCAATGTTCGCGGTATAGGCGTAGCAGAAAGCGTGAGAGTATCGACATTGAGTTTGATCTGTTTGAGTTTTTCTTTAACAGCCACACCAAACTTTTGTTCCTCGTCGATTATAAGCAGACCTAAATCTTTGAATACCACGTCTTTGCCGATAATCTTATGCGTACCAATCAAAATATCAATATCGCCATCGGCAAGGCGTTTGAGGATAGAGCGAATATCTTTTACAGTGCGCAAACGACTGATATACTCCACATTACAGGGTAAATCTTTGAGTCTTTCTTTAAAAGTATTATAGTGTTGCAGAGCGAGAATAGTGGTAGGAACAAGCACAGCCACTTGTTTGCCGTCGGTAGCAGCCTTAAAAGCAGCACGTATAGCCACCTCGGTTTTGCCAAATCCCACATCACCGCAAATAAGACGGTCCATAGGTTCGGGCGATTCCATATCGGCCTTTACCGCAGCCGTTGCTTTTTCTTGGTCGGGAGTGTCCTCGTAAATAAACGACGCCTCCAAAGCCTGCTGCAAATAAGAGTCGGGCGAGAAAGCAAAACCCTTTTGCTGTTTGCGCTGCGCATAAAGTTTGATAAGTTTTTGAGCGATATCTTTAACTTTGGTTTTTGCCTTTTGCTTAAGTTTGTTCCAAGTGTCGCTGCCAAGTTTGTAAATTTTCGGAGCTTCGCCGTCCGCTCCTTTGTATTTAGAAATCTTATGAAGAGCATGAATGCTAACATAAAGTATATCGTTATCTTTGAAAACCAATCTGATAGCCTCTTGCGGATGACCATTTTTGTCGATTGTTTCCAAGCCTCCAAAAGTGCCTATACCGTGGTCGGAATGAACAATATAATCGCCAGGCTTAAGGCTGTTCATTTCGTTGAGGGTAATTGCCTCGCGGCTCTTGCGTATCTTAGCCTCCTTTAAGCGGTACTTTAAATAGCGTTGAAAAATTTGATGGTCGGAATAGCAGCACAACTTCAAATCATTGTCCACAAAGCCCTGATGTATAGTCATTACAATGGATTCGAAATTTACATTTTCGATCGTCGAATCAGAGGAGAAAATATCGTGAAGGCGTATGGTTTGCTTTTCGTTGAGCACCGACACAAATGTTTTGTATCCCGAATCCTGATAATGGCGGATGTTTTGGGCAAGAAGGCTGAAATTTTTTTGAAAAACTGGTTGCGGTGTGATATTGAACTTGATTACCGAAGGCATTTGTGCTGTAGAGCCATTATCGATTATCTTTTTCTGTTTCAATGCGTTATCAAACGTAGCAGCATCCATAAAATCGGGAGTATCGGTATCAACATCGCCGTCTTCGGTAACGAAAACATTATCTTGACCAAGCGATTCTACCTGCAAACGGCAGTAATCGAGGTCAGAAAACCAAATTACACTGTGTTGTGGAATAAAATGCAAAAATGGAATCTTCTTAATATCAGCATTATGCTTGCAGATGTCTGGAATGATGGTGATGCGGTCAACCTTGTCGATAGAAAGTTGGTCGATGATGTCGAATGTGCGTATCGACTCAATCTGCTCGCCAAAAAAGTCAACGCGGTAAGGATTGTCGTTAGAATAAGAAAAAATATCAATAATGCTGCCTCGAAGGGCGAACTGTCCGGGTTGGAAAACAAAATCTACCTGTTGAAAGTCGTAAGATTCAAGCACTTCGGTAATAAATTCGGTGTTGACCTCGAGACCTGTGCGCAGTTCAAGGGTGTTTTTTTGAAGGTCGGCAGATGAAATAACGTTTTCGGCAATTGCTTCGGGATATGTTACAAGCACAAAGTTGGAAGATTGCTGAATTTTGTCGAGCACCTCGGTTTTTGAAAGCAAGAATTCGGGGCTGAGAGTGTTCTCAGCCTTTTTCAATGCAGATTTTTTGTGCGAAAATGGATAGAAATATGCGGGCCGGTTTTGCTCGGCAGTTTGAAAATCGTTGTAAATATACGCTGCGTCTTCTTCGCTATCGGCAACAAAAATAAGCGGCTGCGACGAGAGGGTATCGTCGGACGCCACAAAGAAAGCCGAGGCTGATGTGTTTAAACCCTTGATTTGCACATTATTGTTACCGCTAAAAGCATTTTTCAACGCTGAATGTGCAGGATGCTTGCGGTAAAGTGCGGTAATTGTATTTTCCAAAACAGATATAAATTATAAAACGTATAGGTATCAATTGAAAAAAGCCGGAGAATGTACTACGACAGTCCTCCGGCGTTTAGATTATTAGCGTTGCAGACTATCCTGCTGCACCCTCTTCTTCAAAGTACGAGTTGTCTACGGTAGTAACGCCGTTTGCAGCATCGCGTTCCAATGCGGCAGAGGTAGTTCCAAGAGCCTGAGCCTCGGCAGCCTGAGCCAACACTTTGGTTTTTGTTTTGTCCACAGAGTTGATGTGGTGCATAACCTTTGCGCCAAAATAGAAGGCAATCATCATTTGGAATGCTGCCATAAATTCGGAGAACTCGGCTTCGAGACCAACTATTTTAACGTTGGCAAGCTCAATTACCACAGTGATAAACAATAGAGAGAGAGTTAAGATACCACGGAATGTTCCGCGGGGCATGTTGAAAGTTTCTCCATCGCAAGGGTTCGGGTTTTCCTTGGTCCAATCGCCGAAGGTGTACTTCTTAAACATTATCACGATAAAGATTAGCGAGAGAACCAGCCAAATCATTACCGGAATGTATATTGCTGCGAAATACTCTATCGGATGGTTATAGTAGTAATCCACAGTCGACATGTACTGATTTACTTCCATGATTTATAACGTTTTATTTGAATAATTTGGTTTACTTTATTTTCTAATAGTTAAATAGTTACTTAAAAAGGAGCGCACCTACTATGAATCCAACTCCTGCCGCCACTCCGCATCCAATAGTTGCCCATCGTGCACGTCTTTGATACTTCTTGGCTTGCTCAGCCACGTAGATAGCATCGTTGCGACATTCTTTGAGTTCTTTTTCGTAGTATCCGCGGTCGTCTTTGTAGGTAGAAATAAGATTGTCCTTTTCATCAATAATCTGACGAAGAGTATCGCACTTTTGTTCGAGCAGTTCTGTCTTTTCCTTTTCAAGTTTGTAAAGACGTCCTGTTTGAATCACATTTACCATACGGTAGTTATCCATTACCCAAACGGTGTCGTTTTCGGGTTGGAGCAACAATTGCTCACCGGGTTTTACGCATTGAAGGGTAATTTGTGCCGAAGCGTTCTGAATCCACAACAGCGATATTACCAATAAAGCCAATGTAGAAATATACTTAGTCATCTTTTTCGTTGCCATACATTTTTTCAAATTCTGCCATCATCTGTTCAGTAGACATTGTGGTAACTTCCTGAACGGCGGCTTCCTTTTTATACTCGATAGCCTTGATTTTGTCGTCAAGTTTTTCTATCTGTTTTTCGAGTTTTTGGATTTCTTGCTCTTTTTCAGCAATTTTGGTGTCGTATTCCTCACGGTGCTCCTCGTCGTTGAGAAGTCCTTGTTTGGATTTGTCCAAAACCTCCTGAACGCTCGAAACCGAATTGCGATTGAAGAAAATATTCTTCATAAGCATATAGGGACCAGCAAGAGCGGCAAACAACTTGGTAAGCGTTGTCCACTTAAAGTTGAGATAGCCCGCATCGTGCAAAACTCCTATCACTATGAGCACTACGATTATAGAGCCGATAATAACGATCCATTTTTTCATCTGCGGTATAGTTTAGTTAATGTCGATATATCTTCCGTAAACCCAACCTTCGATAGTGGTGCGTATCTTGTACCAACCGTTCTGCTCGTCAACAATACTAACGAGAGTACCTTTTGAAAGGGGTTTGGCAACAAGTGCGCCATCAGATTGTGGTGTATTTCTAATATTCAATGTATTAGCCATTACGCGACCAGTGTCGGGCATTTCTGCGCCACCGTCGTTGCGTCGATCGGAACCGAGCAACTGTTCACGCAATTTATCGAGCGGGAAAGCAGGTCCCGGATCAGTTTTACGCGAGGGAGCAATCTCTTCGTGACCAAGAATTTGTTTGATGTTGGGATAAGCCTCGATAAGTTCGGCGCACAACTGACGTACGGTTTCGATTTGCTCGGCAGTATACACATGCCAATATTTTGCAGTGTTTTGATTGCGGTGAATAGCCTCCACAACATCGCTGGGATTGTATGCCGAACCGTACCATGAGCGGTAAACGTTACCACTTTTGGTGAGCGGACCTGAGTTGACAATTTCAATGCCGATTGAATATTTGTTGTATCCTGAACGTCCGCCGTATGAACTCTCGCCTGCGTGCCAAGCAATCTCGTTGAATGGAATCAACTGAGTAATGCTTCCATCGCGGTCGATAAGCACGTGAGCCGACGCTTTAACTTTCGGATTTACAAGCGTATTGAGCGACGACTGATATGGTCCCGCTGTATAGTGGATAACAATGGTGTCGGGATAGCCACGTTCAAATTCGCCACTTGTTTTGGTGCATTTCACCATTTTCCTGACGTTGTCACCACTTACTAAATAATCCTCTATTCTTAACATACTTTCGGATTTAGATGTTTATATTTTTTCGGTAAAAATACGCATTTTTTATTATAATTACAACTTTTTTGTCTATTTTTTGAAACTTTCTGTAAGATTTGTTCCAACTAAGAACTGAGATATTACGTTCGGAGGACCTTCATATCCGCAGTTTTCGGTTTTAACCATCACAGCCACACGATTTTCAAAAGGACTTATTAACACACCTTGTATTATTTTTCCCACACAAAGGTTGTATTCTTTCTCGGTGTAGTTGTAAATCTGTTTTTCTCCAAGTTCGGGCGATTTGAGGCTGATTTGAGTGTTTTTTACAACTTCAAAACCAAAATCGCTGTTGGTTTCCATATCGTTTTCGATAACAACTTTGAATTTTTTGTCGTTTTTTGAAAACTCAGTGCCTTCGAGCGTGAAGTTTTTCTGCTGAATGATACCGTATTTGTTGAGTTTTTCGCTAAAAACAGTTTCATAATCTTTCCACATCTGCTTTACGCTTCCGGTTTCCACCTCCTCGTCTGGGTCAAGTTCCCATTCATACACAATCTTGTCGCTTATCATATTCTGAATGCGGAACTTAAAGAAATACAGACCTGCTGCTTCGTCGGCTGGCTCGATAATGTAGGCGAAATGTCCGTCTTTGCTCCATCCAATTGGGTAGAATTTATCAAAGAGATATTCATCGCTTTGAGGACAATATCTTAGTTCGGACGGCACAAAATAACGTTCCTTTACATCTTCGATCGGTACAGGATCCTGATTTTGGTCTAAGTTTTGTTCTTGATGTTGTTCGGTAATTTGCTCCGACTGCTTAATTTGAACAGAATCGCTGTTGGCAGTTTGAGTATTTTCGGCATTGTCAGACGGCTTCTTGCTGTCCGAACCGTTGCAAGAAGCCAAGGCAAACGCCGTTAACACTATGCTTAAAAGTCTAATTGTCAAATATTTGTTCATCGTAATTAAATAGGTTTGTTTTCTATTTTTAGCAGTTATAAATGTAAGGCTTTTTTTTTACATAGAAACCCTTTTGGTGTTTTTTTTTTAGTTTTAATGTATTTTTTTTGCACAATAGATACAACAAACTAAAATTCAACCATTTATCTATATATTATTTTTTATAAATAAAAATAGTAATTTTTTAAAAAAAAAGTTTTTTTTTTAAAAAAAGGGTTTTAACTTTGCACCGCAAAACCGAAAGGTAGGCACTCGGGGTGTAGCGCAGTTGGTAGCGTACAACGTTCGGGACGTTGGGGTCGCCAGTTCGAGTCTGGCCACTCCGACCAAGTGCAAAAAGACCGCTCTATTTTTGGGCGGTCTTTTTTTGTGTTTATACTAAAATAAATACTATATAAATAAGGTGTAGAAGATGTTTCTTCTCTCCTATTCTGACGCTTGGTTGCTAACTAATTAATTTCATTATTGTTAACTTCGTCAAATGTCGGAGCAATAATAGTGTTGCCGTTTTTATCGATAATGCCCCATTTCCTATATTGTTCCACAAAGATTATATTATTAACGATGTTAATGCTGCTGTACTGGGCTGGAATCACTATTTTGCCAGTTTCATTCGCGTCATTTGGGTCGCGGCGGAAGGAAATTCCTCAATCTGTATTCAGGATACAATATCTGCTATTTAATGTACTCGGGCAAAAAAAGTTCGCTTAAAAATTTGTACGTAAGTCCTGCCATTGGCATAGAATTGTTTAAAAACAATTTTATGCTTATCGACACCAAAACGACTTATATGCTTCCATTCACCGACATCTTATATTTACGAGGTTTTCAGTTTGCGGCGGCGGTTAATTTTGTGTTTTAAGGAGTGCAAACGTATTTCGCCCCTATGTTTTATATCAATCCCGCCATATATATCGGCAGCATAATTGTTTCTTGGTCGCGGCGTAAATCTTTGGTATATACAAGATAACGGTTGCCAATGCGCGACGAAAACTTGCGGCAAAACTCATCGAGCGATTTGTGGGTGTTGTAACCTTCGGATTTTACTTCTATCGGACACAACTTAAAGCCGCGTGACAATAGGAAATCCACCTCGTATTTATGCCTATTCTCGTCGGGAAAGGTATAGTAAAATAATCGGTTGCTCGATGCCACAAACATCTGAGCTGCCATATTTTCATAGACGTAACCCAAATTTACCGAAAGACTGTCGTTTAGGAGTTTTTGATAAATGACGTTTTCGGTAAAATCCTTGTCCCAAAAAGCCAAAGTTACAAACAGTCCTGTGTCGGCAATATACATTTTATAAGCGGAACGGTTGGCTGAAAGGTCAAGCCCCACATTAGGGTCGTTGACGTGATAACATACGTTTACAGTCTTGCTATCGTTCATCATAAAAATCAGATTGTCAATTTGTTCAGCCCTCGTTTTGTCTATGCTTGCCGACGGTACGAATCTGTTATAATTACTTGCCAACTGTGACGGTATTGACATAAACATTGTCATTGCCTTGCCGGTTTTGTCAATCTTCTGAAAATCATTTCTATACAGGCGTATAATTGTTCTTTTTACGTTGTCAACTGCCGAAAGATCTTTGGTGTCGATGTATTTGCTAACGGCCTGAGGCATACCACCAACAAGCATAGACAACCAAAATCGCGCATAAGTTTGCGGTTGACAGCATCGCCAAAGCCACGTTTATTTTGCCAAGCCTCTCGCAGCAAATCCATAGTCTTGCTTCCATTGAAGCATTTTTTGATATGCCTTGCGTTTAAAGATGTGCCCTTCCATTTTTACTAACATTAATTTGCTGCAAATATAGTATAAAACACTGATTTATACAAATAAATTTTCATAAATGTTCCGTCAGCGCAAATTTCAAAACGTCCAAATGTTCCCTCCGCACAAATTTCGGAAGCGTAAACCAGTTACGCTCCTACATTGATATACCTCGCCTCCTTATTCGCAAAATAGAATCCACAAACCGACGACATCGGAACCATCATTGTGCTTTCGGTGAGTTCAATTCCTGTGGTAGCGGTGGCATCTAACAATTTGAAAACCTGCACTTTCTGTTGGTGATTGGGTGATGACGGATAGCCGATGGCGGGACGGATGCCGGTGTAATGGCCTTTGATGAGTTCGTCGGGCGTGAGGCTCTCGTCGGGGGCGTATCCCCAATAGCGGGTGCGGACTTCGCGGTGAAGGTATTCCGAAAGGGCTTCTACAAGGCGGTCGGTTAGTAGTTTTTTCATAATCGCCTTATAATCATCGTCTTTGGAGGTATCGAGACCAATGCCAGTGGTGGCGGCAAACATTCCGAGATAGTCTTTTTCGGGCGAAATGAAGTCCGTCAATGAGTAACAGAAACCATCGTCGCTGGGCTTTTTCTGCCGTGGAAATTCAAAAGTTTCTATACAGTTTTGGCGGGTTTCGTCGGAATATAGTTTTACAAAATTGCCTTCGCTTTTGGCTGCAAATATCTGTAACACAGCGTTTGCCGTGGTGAGTTTTTGGTCGATAATTTCTTGAAGAATGCGGCGGCCGTCTACCATAGTGGTTTCGGCTTCGGGAGTGTTCTCCTTGATTTTCCACGCTATCAAAAACATCTTCCAATTGATGTACGGAACAAGAAGATTAAGGTCTATATTGTTGAGTACCAAGCGGTCGAGCGTTTTGGGCGTAACGATATTGTCGAACTTCAATTTTGGCAAATTGGCGTTATTGGCGGACTCTGCAACAGGCTGAGCGGCAGAATATTCGGCGTTTTGACGTTGCAATTCTGCCTGACGTTTTTTTAGTTTGTCTAAAAACTCCTGATTTTTGGTAATCAAAGCCGTTGCCACGTAAGCGTTTTGCGAAGCGTCTTTTACGTAACACACAGGTCCTGAATAGTTTGGAGCAATACGGACAGCGGTGTGAAGTTCAGATGTGGTTGCGCCGCCAATCATCACGGGAATCCGCAATCCCGCCTTCTCCATTGCCTTAACAACGTTTATCATCTCGTCCAAAGATGGAGTAATAAGACCTGAAAGTCCCACAGCATCAGCCTTTTGCGCAATGGCTACTTCAACGATTTTTTCGGTGGGAACCATCACGCCAAGGTCGATAACCTCAAAATTGTTGCAAGCCATCACCACGCAGACGATGTTTTTGCCAATGTCGTGAACATCGCCTTTTACGGTTGCCATAATTATCTTGCCCGACGACGCAGTCGCAGACTGTTTTGATTCTATCACTGGTTTAAGAATATCGACGGCTTGTTTCATAACTCGCGCTGTCTTAACCACTTGCGGCAAAAACATCTTGCCTGCGCCAAACAATTCGCCCACGATGTTCATACCGTTCATCAACGGTTTTTCGATGATTTCAACGGGGTTTGGATATTTTTGCAACGCCTCCTCAATATCAATAGGCAGAAACTCCGAAATGCCTTTTTGTAAAGCATACTGCAACCGCTCCTCGACGCTGAGATGTCGCCATTCGATGTCTTTTTCAACCTTTTTGCCGGTCGCCTTCGCCTTTGCAATTCCGGCGTATTCCACAAGCCGCTCGCCCGCCTCAGGGTCTTTGTTGAGCACCACGTCCTCCACTTTTGGGCGCAGTTCGGGGTCGATGTCCTCGTATTTAATCATTGCGGCGGGGTTGACGATGCCCATATCCATTCCCTCCGCCACGGCGTAATGCAAAAACACCGAATGCATAGCCTCTCGCACAGGGTTATTACCTCTAAATGAGAAAGATAGGTTGCTGATACCGCCGCTAATTTTGGCGTATGGAAGGTTGGCTTTGATCCACGTAACGGTTTTGATGAAATCCACGGCGTAATTGTCGTGGTCGCTGATTCCCGTTGCAATTGCCAAAACGTTGGGGTCGAAAATTATATCTTCGGGATTAAAATTGAGCCTCTCTGTCAGCAACTTATATGCACGGCTGCAAATTTCGATGCGGCGTTCAAAGGTGTCGGCCTGACCCTTTTCGTCGAATGCCATCACCACCGTTGCCGCGCCAAATTTTTGGATTGTGCGGGCGTGGTCGAGGAATTTTTCTTCACCCTCTTTCAAAGAAATTGAGTTGACTATCGCCTTATCTTGCAAGCATTTGAGACCTGCAACAATAACATCCCATTTGCTCGAATCTATCATCACGGGTTTGATGGCAACGTCGGGTTCTGATTTCAAAAGATTTAAGAAAGTTACCATTTCGGCTTTGGCGTCGAGCATTGCGTCGTCCATATTAACGTCAATAATATCAGCGCCTTCCTCCACTTCTTTGCGGGCAATTTCGAGAGCCTCGTTGTAATTTTTTTCGTTGATAAGGCGGAGAAATTTTCGCGAACCTGCCACATTGCAACGCTCGCCAACATTAAAGAATGGCTTTTCTTTTTTGCTGACAATCAACGGATTGAGACCCGACAAACGCATTTCGTGAGGATTATCAGGCACTCGGTGTGGTTTGGCGTTTGCAAGAATCTCTGCCATTTTGGCGCAATGCTCAGGAGTGGTACCGCAACAGCCGCCGATAATGTTTACAAGACCCTCGTCGAGATATTCCTGAATCTGTTCTTGCATCATTTCGGGCGTTTGGTCGTACTGTCCAAATTGGTTGGGAAGTCCGGCATTTGGGTGCGCCGAAATTCTGAAAACAGATCTTTCGCCGAGGATTTTCAAATATGGTTTCAAATCGCGTGCGCCAAACGAACAGTTCAAGCCGATGGTGAGCAATTCCACGTGCGACACCGAATACAACAACGCCTCTACTGTTTGACCAGCAAGCGTTCTGCCCGATTTGTCGGCGATAGTGGCTGAAACCATTATGGGAAATTTGTCGATGTTGCGCTTTTCAAGTTCTTGATTGATAGCGTACAACGCCGCCTTTAAGTTGATTGTGTCGAAACACGTTTCTACCAAAAATATATCCACACCGCCGTCCAAAAGTCCTCTAACTTGCTCAGTATAAGCCGCTACCATATCGTCGAAAGTTACCTCGCGGAAACTGGGATTGTTGACATCGGGACTCATTGAGGCGGTCTTGTTTGTGGGACCCATCGAGCCCGCCACAAAACGCGGTTTCTCGGGCGTGGAATACTTGTCGGCGGTTTCACGGGCGTTTTTGGCACCGTTGAAATTTATCTCATAGACATACTTTTGGGTATTGTAATCAGCCTGCGAAATCGACGTGCCGTTGAAAGTGTTGGTTTCAATAATGTCGCATCCGGCTTCAAGGTATCGTGAATGTATCTCTTTTATTACCTGAGGTTTGGTAATATTGAGAATATCATTGTTGCCCTTCATTTGTAGCGTTACACCCACGAACTTATCGCCGGTGAAATCCTCTTCCGAAAGGTTGTATTGTTGAATAAGGCTACCCATCGCGCCATCAAGAAGAAGAACGCGGTGTTCGAGTTGCTGTTTTAATATGGTGTTGCGGTTTTGCATTTGCTTGTTTTTTTTTTAATAAATTGTAAAAACGGTATTATGAACTATACGTTATTCCGAAAAACACATTAATAATCAAATCAAACTTCTTGTTCCATTGCAATTGGGATATGCGGAACAACTCCAAAATTCTTTTCCTGAATTAATGCCTTTTTTACACATTCGTTTGAGCATTGGTTTGCCGCATTTGGGGCATTGGGGAGCGTTGGTTTGGACACTTTGTTCCGCACGGAATGCAAGCCGCTCTGCCGTTAATGCCTCGGTAAAGCCGCCTTCTTCGCGGAATGTTTCCAACTGATTGGTTATTTGTTTTTTGAGCATCATTATCAGACGATTGCAAAGTATTAATAGACAATTTGCTTCTATAATCGAATCGTTTGAACTTATCCATTGGTCAAATTTGTGTTCCTGACTCAAAATATGAATACAACTCTGATGCTGAACGTCATCCTTGTAGTTAGGACGGTCAAGACGGATATAGGCAATTTTTTTGTATGCATCGGATTGTATTGACCATGGTATCTGTTCGTGAGCCATCAGCCAATTAATATAATCATTGGCTAACTCGGCTAAACTTGCCCGCGCAACGTCGGTGAGTTTCATTTCGGTTTCTTTCGAGGTGGAATGGCGAGAATTGCCTTCCGCTATATTGGCAGGAACTGAACGCGCAGCCTGTGTCATTTGGTCATACTGTCGTCCGCATGGGTCGTTGGTGCGATTGAGATAACGGCGACAAAAATCTTGCGTGGTCAGTTGTATCACATTTGCCAACACCCACGTATCTAACCAATAATATCCGAAATTTGTTACTTCCATTTTTGCGCAGTTTTATTTGGCTGTAAAAGTAGTTTTTTTTAAGGAAATGACAAAATATCTTTCATCCCCTCCCGCTCCTTCTTGCTCAATTTCTTCTCCACTTCGTTGTATGAATGGTCAACGAGTTCAAAAATTAATTTGTCGCTGGCATCGGAGTTGAAGTGGACTTGATTCCAATATTTTTTGTTCCAATGGAATGCGCCTTCGATGGCGGAATATTGTTCGCGGAGGTCGAGAGCGCGTTCGGGGTCGCATTTCATAGTAGCCATATTGGGGCGACTCATAGAAACTACGGCAAAAATCTTATTGCAGATACGGAAGGTCAGCACATCGTCGTCAAAAGGGAAATCCTCTGTAACGTTCGGCTTTGAAATGCAGTATTCGCGAAATTTTTCGATGTTCATAGTGGGGTGTAGTTTTATTCGTTGAGGGCAAAAGTAAGAAATATTTTTATAGGATTTAAAAAAATCACTATTTGCTTTATTCGCGTTATCAAAAATTTTTGTATTTTTGGGGAATTAAAAAACTACACGATGCGAATACTGCTTTTAACCATATTATTAGTTCTAACAGCCTCGGCAAACTACTGTATGGGACAATCGGGGTTTGTGTATAGCAATATATGCTGCAAGGAGGAGCAAAAAATCACAAGCAGGCTCTATTCCACCAACCCTAAGGACAAACAATTGTGGGTCAAGACTTTAATAGAAGCCGAAAAATCGTTATCAAACGAGAAAGACCTTGACAAGGTAACAGGGTCGCTTGCTCGTATCTACCAACTTTACGGCATCGCCGAAGACGATGACGGCAAAAACCGCTGCCTCCAAAAAATAACACATCTCGCCGAATCTACCAGCAACCTCGACATCTACGTCCTCGCTCAAAAAATGCATGCGCACCAAATGATTAGACACAACCAAATCGATTCGGCTGTTACCATTTTTCGAAAAACTATCAAATACCTCGAACCCAAAAAGGCTTTCCGACAACTTGCCAAGGCTTATTGCTACATTGCATACACCTACGATAACATTCACAACGAGGTACTTAGCATCCACAATTTACTCAAAGCGGTTTCGATAGTTAAGAACCAATGCGCCAACGACTCGCTGGTTGCGGGCGAAGTTTATATCAACACCTCTTTATTATATCTCAACGACGGAGACTACAGCAAGGCTGAGGAATACATTACAGAAGCACTGTCGATATTTAGGAATGTAAAAAATATCGACACAATAATGTCGCACAGTTATCTCAACATTGCCCTGATAGTGGCTGCCGACATTAAACGCGCCTCAGAAGATTACGACACGGCAATATCGCTCTACAACGAAGGCATCAAAGGGTTCACCACTTCGGGTCTTGATTTCTCGTCGTCAAACACTTTCCATTATCTCAGCGACGCCTACAACGGATTGGGCATCACCTACCAAAAAAAGCAGATGTACGACGAGGCCATCAAAAATATGCTTGCCGGGTTTGACATTCGCAAAAGATTGGTTCTCAAAAAGAAAATAGCCGATTCGTACATCACCATAGCCGATTATTACACCAAAACACAACAGGATGATTCGGCGTACGTCAATTTTAAAGAAGGCTTCAAGGCCGCATACTCCATCCGCGATGCGAAACTAATTCACTTAGCCTCGCAAGGTCTCGCCAATTATTACCACAAAAAACGCGATTACGAAAAGGCTTACAAATACCTTGTAATTGCCAACAATTACTACCAAGACGTTATTGATATCCGACAAAGCAAAGCCGTGGCACGTGAGGAGATAGACTACATTTATGAAGAAGAACTCGACTACGCCAAAAGAATAAACGCCGAGCAAAACGCCGAAATCAAACGCGACAAAATAATAATCTATCTTGCAGCAACATTCTGCCTAATAGCGGCGGTGATGATAACGATGATTATCGTGCTGTTTTACAAGCGTCAGAAGAAAAATAGAATGCTGCAAATTCAGCGCGAGCAATTGGAACTGCGCTCAAAACAACTTCAAGACCAACAAAAAGAGATTTCGCAACAGAATCAAGAACTTCGCGCCACTACCGAAATGCTCGAAAGAAGCGTTGCCGAACTACGCGCCACCACCGAAATGCTCGAAGAACGCAACAACGAACTCACAATGCTCTCTGCCGTTGCATCTTCCACAGGCAATTCGATTTACATCACAAATAAAGATGGCAAGATGATATGGTTTAACGACGCTTTCTCGCGCGAAACTCACATTCCAAAAGAGGAGCTCCACACCCACCCCGCACTCAAAGCGTCGTCTATGACACCCGAAACCCGTACAATTTACGAAAAAGTGCTTGCCACCAAAAAAGCGCAGACTTACACCGCCGAAATGAAGCATTTGGAAGGCGATCCGTTTTGGGTGCAGGCGTACGTAAACCCCGTGTTAGACAACGACGAAATAATGATGATTGTGTGGGTGAGCACCAACATCACCGAACTGCATCACGCTTACGAAAAAATCGAGAACCAAAACAAGGAAATCAACGCCTCTATTTCATACGCCCGCCGCATTCAAGATGCAGTGCAGCCGATGAAGATATTCTCAGATGAGATTCTTGGCGACCATTTTATCATCAATAGGCCCCGAAACATTGTCAGCGGCGACTTTCATTGGGTGGGATACAAAAACGGACTTTCGGTGTTTACCGTTGCCGACTGCACCGGACACGGCGTACCGGGAGCGTTTATCAGTATGCTCGGTCAAGTGATGCTCAATCAAACACTTAGCAAACTCGAAGACATCTCATCCGCCACCATCCTCAACATTTTGCGCACCGGCATTATCCATCAACTGCACCAACGCGAAAAGGACGACGCATCGAGCGATAGTATGGACGCAAGTATGTTTGTTTACGACCGCGACAATGGCATCATCGACTTTGCCGGAGCATATTCGTATGGATATCTTTTGAGATTTGGCACTCCCGACGCCGAAACCGAGGCTATTTGCAACGAATCGGGCAGCAAAATAATCTTCAACCAAGCAAAAGACGCATACCTTATCCGCCTGAAACCCAACCGTATGACTATCGGCATCGACCCTCGCGACACCATTTCATTTACCAGCATAAAATTCAAGGTAAACCACGGCGACATAGCCTATGCCACCACCGACGGCTATCCCGACCAATTTGGCGGACTAAGGCAGAAAAGGTTTTTCGTGGCGAATTTTGAAAAAATGCTCCTCAAATACTGCCACCTATCTATGGTCGAACAGCGCAAAGAATTAGAGCGCACATTCCTCGAATGGAAAGGCAACTACGAACAAACCGACGATGTACACGTGCTCGGAATTGTGCTGTAAGTGATTGACTACACTATCTGATTGTTTACGATACTATGATAGAATTTAAAAAAGTAACAGATATTTCTCATATTGACGAAATTTTTGCTGTCTATTCCGCTGCCATTTTAACTATGGAGCAGGATGGGATTTTTCAGTGGGACGATTTTTATCCTTATCCATAGAATTTGCGTCAATCCGAAATTTCAAAACCAAGGCATAGCCACCAAAACACTAAAATACATCGAAACATTTTGTAAAACAAATAGTTATAAAACCATCCGCATAGATTGTTTCACCGAAAATCCCTATTCACTAAAACTCTACGACAAAGCCGGTTATTTAGTTGTCGGCTATGCTAATTGGCGAAAAGGGAAGTTTGAATTAAGGGAAAAGAGGTTGTGAAAATTTTTTCACCCCTACATTTTCAATCATTCAAAATATATAGTTCAAATGCATTTTTTATTACATTTGCAAAAAAAACAACATACTATGAAATCCAAATTCTTATATCTTGGAATCATTGCTGCTGCGGTTGCCGTAGTGGGGGCAATTTTCGCTAACAAACCTATGCTGCCATCGGCGCTAAATATGGTGGTACTGCTTACGTATGCGCTTGTATGTATGTTTATTTCAAAAGCATATCCTAAACCGCAAAATACGAATGAAAAAATAGTTTATAACGTTCATAACATATCGTGGATGGGGTTATCGGTAATGGCTGTCGGCATTTTACTCAGCATTCAACACTTTCCGGGAGGGCGGACGATGCTGTTCGTTGGTTTGGTAACTATTGCACTTCCTTTAATTTATCACCTCATTAAAATAGTCAAAGACAAAGATGAAGATGAAAAACAAGACAACAGGCAAACCACCGAAGATGAAAATGAGTTAAATCAAAAACTACTGTCAAATTAATACAAAAGTGGGTTGGTGATGCCAAATACAATCATACCGAAATGCTCATCCGCCTGGGCTTTGCCTTATTGATAGCGATAAAATTAATGTTCTACACCAAAGTATTATCACCGGAGTAGATTAATGAAAGAATCCTTTAAAACTCAGCAAGATACTGTGAATTTGCATTTTGGATAATTGGAACATCCATAAAACATACCATTTACACCAGAACGTAGTTTTAAATCTCCATTACACCAAGGACATATTAAATTGTTAATTTTGAATTGTTTCTCTTGGATATTATCTTGTATATTTTGGATATGTCGCCTCCGAGATACGATCCTTGAAACATCGGAAGATTGAAGCCGCTGTTTGATTATTTGGACATCTTCCAATGACAAACATTTGTTAATACAATTTTGCTTTATGGTTGCTCTCAATCTATTTGCATAAATTACAGGTTGCGAAACATTTAATCTTTTAAGAGTTGCATTACCAACAAAAACCACAATAGGATAGTATTTAACATTATGATAATCCGATAGGACATTCTTCAAAGCATAAATATGGCTTAGATTCTGTTTGATAGGATTTCTAAAATAGTGTTTTTCTTTAAAGATAATCTGCTGCCAATCATCTGCTTTGTCACTACCCATAATCCATCCTGCATAATTTTTGGTTTCTATTACAAATATACCATATTCAGATATCACAAGATGATCAATCTGCGAAGTACTCCCATTAGGATTTTCTAACATCACATTAGGTATTATGACAAACTTTTTGCCTAACAAACGTAATCGCAAATTGACTTTTAGTTCGCCAATAAATCCTTTTATCTGAGGGGAGAATATTTTTAATAATAGCATCCCCACTGATACTAATATTATACTCAAAACAATAAGAGTCTTCATAAATGCTATAATTAAAACTATTCGGTTACAAAAATAGTTATTATACACCAAAATTATTAAAAAATGGTCGATAAACAGTCATTAATTCAAAAAATGGCCGATAAATGGTCTATAAAACCGATTTTGGCAGAAAAAATGGCCGATATTTTAATATTTATGGCCGATACATAATTAGGCTGTGGCTACCTAAAACTCTTTCTGTAACTTATCAGGATTTCGTCGCATATCCCACAGTGTTTCACAAAGAATATGATCTTCGTTAACAATATATATTATTTTATACTTTGTGTCAAACAAAATGGCACGGTATATTTTATCCTTACCTTTTAATAATGGTTCTTTCCGTCCGCTTTCGGGAAACTTTGATAATCGGCTTAATGCATTATACATCAAAGTTTTCTTCTTATCAGTTAATGCCTTACCATAATTAGAAACACAATAGTCGAGATAACCATCCCATTTGTCTTGAAACTTTTCAGAGAGGACAATCTTCATACTCGCTAAGTTTTTTTTCGGTATGAGAAATAAATTCTTCGAGTGTTACAAATTTCCCTTGACTTACTTCGGCTTCAATTTCATCTATCTCTTTAAAGGCCTCGTCGGAGGTTTGAGGAGTAGGAAAATGATAGTCAACTTCTTTGTCAGCCTCTTCAAGGGGAATGTATTGAAATGTCCATCCTTTTCCTTTCGCAAATTTGTTGAAATCCTCAAAATCAGCAAAAGGAATATTAAGATTTAGTTGTATGTATTGTGGTGTAGTTATCATAGTTTCAATTTTCTGACTTTACAAAGATAAGCATTTGTTTTGAAAAAAAATCGTTACAAATCAAAAAAAATTAAAATCACACCGTTCCCCACCATTTTCGCATTACCCATTCGGCTGTTAACAGTATGAGTATCAGGTAAAAAAGCCATCTTAATTCTATCAAGCCGGCGGTGGTGGTTTCGGTGAAGATGACGGGTTTGGCATCGCGGAGGGTGATGAGGTCGTGAGACATTGTGGTTAGGTCGGCAGGATAATACATTTTGCCACCGGTGGTGGTGGACATTTTTTGGAGCACGGTGTGGTTGGCGCGAAGGTCTTCGGTTTCGGCAGAGTTTTCTATTATGGAGAAACCGCCTGATTTAGTGAGTTTTCCACCACAGAATTTGGCGGTGGACTCGAAATTATATGTGCCTGTTTTGAGGGTGTCGATACGGAGAAAATATCCGGAGGCGGCGGATTGAAGCGTGTAGGTTTGACGGAAGTTGTTATCGTTTGATATTGTGATTGTTACCTCGGCATCGGTGATGGGCTGCATCTGTTTGTCCGACACTTTGGCAGAAAAACAAACCGGGTCGCCAAGGTTGTAGATACGTTGCGAGGTGAGCGAAAACTGTTCCTGAGTATTGCGCGAAACCAGAAACTGCACTATGCGACCGATAAACTGATCGAACATCTCATGTGTGCGGTAACGCTTGTAACAGTCTATGCGCCAACGCCATAACCCCTCCCCTGCTATTACGGCAGATTTGGCTACCGACGGGTCGCAAATGGCTATTAGAGGTTTGGTGGTTTGAACGTTTTTAATCTTTTGATATGCAAGCACTTTGGCGGCTGGGAGAACGTTGTAAGTGCCAAAGCGACAATTGAGCGGAGGTGTGCGAGTGAGAAAATCTGTTGTGCGCTGCTCCAAGGCAAAAAGCGGAAAATTTATATTTGTCGAGGCAAGAGCGTCTTCAAAACTACTACCAGAAGGTTCAATTTCGATGCAACGGTTGAGTTTGTTGAAGGCAGTGATGTCAGTTTTAGCTCCTGCCACAAAAAGTGTGGGAATTTCTTTGCGTTGCATTTCGGTTAAACGGTTGCCAAACTGCGCATTAGCACTTGGTAATTGAACCAATACAGCAAGATTGTAGCCGGTGAGCGGTTTGTCGCCAAATTCCTCAACAGTAGAGACAGTTAAATCGTAACTTAAATTAAAACTCAAAGCCGAACGCAGTGCCGCCACGTCGGGATGAGGATATTCGCTGAGTATGAGGATTTTGTATTTATCATCAATAACGTCTATAACAATTTCGCGAGTGTTGTTTTCTGTGGTGATTTCGTTGTTGAGCGGACGGAGCGATACGGTGTATTTTTGCAGACCCTTTTCGGAGGCTTTGAGCGTGGCGGTGATGTTTTGGATATAGCCGTCGGATGCGATGTTGATTGGCTCAGAAAACACCGACTTGCCCTTGTGAGTTATCTCACAGATAGATTTTTGCCCTTTGAGCATTTTTGCCGAAGCAGAAATTTCGATAGAAAACTCATTACCCAGAAAAGAGGTTTCGTTATATACTGTTTTTGAGATAGATAGGTCGCAATATTGAGTTGTGTCGCCCATTGCCACGGTAAATATTTTAAAGCCCGATTGTTGAGCGGCGTAAACAGGATTCTGACCTTTGTTGCAGATACCGTCGCTGCACAAAATCAGTGAGTTAGCATTAGTGTTGTAAAGCCCGTTTTTAAGTGCTTCAAGCATTTGAGAATAGTCGGTGGCTTTTTCGGAAAAGTTGAGCGATGTATCCGACGACAAGTTAGAACCAAATGTATAAAGTTGAACGTTATAGTTATCTTTCAGATTGTCAACGGCTTGCATTAACGAACTATAAAATTTTTTAAGTGAATCGCCGCTACCCTCGCCACGCATTATCATCGAACCAGAATTGTCGATTACAACAGGAAGAACGGGTTTTTCGGAGCGGTTGGTCTGCGTTTTTATAAAAATATTGAGCAAAAGAATGCCCGTTATAAAAAGTGCGGTAAACCTCAGACCTGCAAGTATATAAATCTTGTACGACTGAAATTCTGCAAGCCGTTTGTTTTTATAATAAGATACAGCGGTAAAGGCTGCTGCTGCCACAAAACACAGCAACAGCGTATACCACGGATAGTCTAAAACGATGCTTTTCAAAATTTATAATAATTTTTTATAAATTTCGTAGTACTGTTGAAGGCGTTTTTCGTATTGTGCAGGAGCGGCAAGTCCGTTGTATTCCTTTGCAAATGAGAGGAAATCGCCCGTGAGCAAGTACTGAACACGCGAACTCTTGGCTGTGCAGAAATCAAACAATGCCATAATATGGTATCGTATATCCTTAGAGAAAGCCTCGTACATATCTTTTACCGAAGTGTAACCTATGCTCTTGTAGTTGAAGCCCATAACCTGCGGCGCACCCATTGATATTGAGTACATTGCACTTTGTTCGTCGAGTGCGCGGGCAATGCCAAACGCCTCCCATTCGGTGGCTTGACCGTTGTGCGAAATTGTCCAATCGTCGCTATTTTTGTGACGGTATTTATGGTCTTCGCGTTTGCTTTTGGTGTTGAATGTGAAGTACTTATCGTATTCTTTCTTGCCTTCGTCGGTTTTGGCAAAATAGGTGTAGAATACGTGGTTTTCAAAGCGGATAAGCATTTTGCCGTCAGAAGCAAAACCATCGCCACCGCTCTCTACGCATATTACAGCAAGGGCAATTTCTACCTCAATACCAAGTTCTTTGGAGATTTTGGTAACGAGATTGCCGTATTTGTTCCAAGTTTTAACGGCGATTTTGCCATAACGATCTTGACCCTCTGCCGAAAGTTGCTTTGATGGAGCAAGTTCCACTTTTTTGAGGTCGGCACGCGAATTGAAGAAAACGCGTGTGTCGGTATCTTTTTTGGTGGTATTGTCGGTGGTCTTTTTGGTTGTGTTGTTGGAGGATTTGCCATCTTCCAAAAGGGTTACAAATTCGGCGCTTACGTAGCCTGTTTTGCCCTTATAATCAACGCCATACCAACCTTTGTGCTTGCTTACTACCACGAGCACGTTGCCTTCGTACACTTTGCCGTTGATAGTGCTGTCGGTGCTGTAAAACGAACGGACGTTGAGCACTTTGGCGTTAACCACCACCTTTTGAACAGTGTCGGTGATGTCGATATATTTTGCCATACAATACGCCTCGCCGACTTCGGTACTGATGTTTACCCAATCGCCTTTTTTTTGAAGAATTGAAACGATGGTGTGTTTTTTGAGTTTGTAGAGCACCTTGGCATCGGTTGACGGTGATTTGCGTGCGTTGAGGGTTGTGACGTTTACCATTCCCTTGGCTACCGCTGTGGTGTTTTTTGATTCTTTAATGTTGCTTTTGTCTACGGTGTCGGGCTGCTTTTTTTTACCGAAACCGAATAGTCGTGCGAGCCATCCCATAATGTTAGTGTTGATTTATTTTAATTATCTTTTACAAAGTTATAAAAAAAAGACGATACGCAATCACGTATCGTCCAATTTTTTTATAAAAAATTTATTTTTTACATATTCATACCGCCGTCAACTTGGATAACCTGACCGCTTACGTATGCCGACATATCCGATGCGAGGAATGTGGCCACTTCGGCGATGTCTTCGGGTTTGCCACCGCGACGAAGAGGAATTTTCTTTTTCCACTCTTCGCGAACGTTGTCGGAAAGTGCTGCTGTCATAGCGGTTTCGATAAATCCGGGAGCAATTGCGTTGGCGCGGATCCCTTTGGGACCCATTTCTTGTGCAACAGATTTTGCAAGAGCAATCAAACCAGCCTTAGAAGCGGCGTAGTTGCTCTGTCCTGCGTTTCCGTGAACGCCCACAACGCTTGCCATATTGATAATAGAACCGTTGCGCTGGCTCATCATAATGGGAACTATTGCGTGGATAAAGTTGAAAGCCGATTTGAGGTTAACATTGATAACGGCGTCCCACTGCTGCTCGCTCATACGGAGCATAAGGCCGTCCTTAGTGATGCCGGCGTTGTTAACGAGAATGTCGATGCGGCCGAAATCAGCCTTGATTTGCTCCACTACCTGAGCAGTTTGAGCAAAATCGGCAGCGTTTGAAGCGTATGCCTTAACCTTAACGCCAAGTGCAGCGATTTCTTTTTCGGTATTCTGCGCGTCCTCGTTGATGGCGAGGTCGGTGAAAGCGATGTTTGCGCCTTCTGCAGCGTATTTGAGGGCAATTGCCTTGCCTATTCCGCGGGCTGCGCCTGTTATCACAGCCACTTTTCCTTTTAACAAATCCATTTTGTGTCTATTTATTTGTTTTACAATATGTTCAATACTTGTTCTTTAATTTTTTCGAGTTCGTCTTTCATCATCACCACAATCTTTTGAATGTCGCTGTCGTTGGCCTTAGAGCCGAGAGTGTTGATTTCGCGACCCATTTCCTGAGCGATGAAACCGAGTTTTTTACCCGGAGCCTCCTGAGCGTCAATGGTTTCGATAAAGTAATCGCAGTGATTTTTTAAGCGGATTTTCTCTTCGGTGATGTCGAGTTTTTCGATGTAATAAATCAATTCTTGCTCAAAACGGTTGCGGTCTACGTCTAAACCTTTCAACTCTTCAAACCTTGAAGCAATACGTTCTTTGATTTGTTCAACACGCTGTTTTTCAAACGGTTCTACACGCGAAAGATATTCAAGAATCAAGTTTGTGCGCTTAACAAAATCGCCTTTGAGGTTTTGACCTTCTTGTGTGCGGAAATTATCCAACGCGTCTACTGCCTTGATAAGCAATGTTTTAACAAACTCCCATTCGTTTTCGTCGAGCGGTTCGGGGTCGTTGCGGAGCACGTCAGGAAAACGCAAAAGAGTGGTAAACAACTGTGTTTGGTCGGGTTTAAAGTTAAGACGATCAGTGATTTGCGACATCGTGTTAAAGTACGACGCCAACAATTCTTCGTTAACCTTTACAGCCTCGCCACCCGAAACCACCGTGATGGTGAGCGAAAAATCAATCTTTCCGCGTTCGAGCCTCTCTCCTATTATCGAGCGCATTTCAAGTTCACGCTCTTTGTAGTTGGCAGGCAGTTTGGTGTTGATATCCAAACTTTTACCGTTGAGCGATTTAATTTCTATTTCGTAGTTTTTACCGTTGAGGATAGCGACTGCCTTGCCGAATCCTGTCATCGATTTCATCATCGGAATTATCTGTTTTATAACAACTTACTAATTATTTACCCCAATTTTCGGGATTTTGACGCCATTCCAATAGTTTTGGAAGCATCTCTTGTTTTACATAGCCGGTTTCTATTGCCAACTCTATCAGCGAGTTATAGTTGCTCAATGTATAAAGTTTGCAATTTGCCTGCTCAAAACTTTGAGTAGCAACAGGAAATCCGTATGTAAAAATAGCCATCATAGCCTGCACGTCGCACTCTTTTTCGCGGAGGGCCGAAACGGCTTTGAGGCTGCTCATTCCGGTAGAAACTAGGTCTTCTATCACTATGGTTTTCTGACCTTTATGGCAAATTCCTTCCACTTGGTTTTCAAGTCCGTGAGTTTTGCTGCTGCTGCGCACATACACCATCGGAAGGTCGAGTTCGTCGGCCACCAAAGCACCCACAGCGATAGCACCCGTAGCCACACCTGCAATAAGTTCGGTGTCGGGATACTTGGTCTTAATCAATTCGGCGAACTTCTTTTTGAGGAAAGTGCGCACTTGTGGATAAGACAAAGATTTGCGGTTGTCGGTGTAAATAGGTGATTTCCAACCCGATGCCCATGTAAACGGCGATTCGGGATTAAGTTCTACGGCCTTGATGTCGAGAAGATATTTTGCCACTTGGCGGTCGGTTTCTAAATGTTCCATTGCGTTGTAAAGTTATTTATTACGCCCACCGTCACACCTTATATAATAGACATAGGCGGCATCAGCGCATATTTTTTGCGCAAATATATAAAATGGTTTTGGAAAACAAGATAATCATAGCGATTTTTTTTAACCAAGCATCAAAAACCAACAAAGCACAATGTACGTTTTGGGGATTTGTAGTTCGTAATCAAGAATTTTGTCCAATAATCTCAAAAAGGTGTAAAATCCATGTTCCATTTGCATTTTTCCCAACTATTTTCTATTTTTGCGTTATAAAAAAAATAAAATTATGAGCACAGCCGCATTAACATTGGAACCAAGCACCAACCTTTTGGGCAAGCAACATGCGCAAGAGCCTGAGTTAAAGCCTTATACCTTGGAGAAAATTAATGCCGAAATTGATGAAAGCCCTGCCGATATTGCTGCGGGAAGGGTGTATACTACCGAACAAGTTTTTAAATCACTCAAAGAAGATTTGGGATATGCGGCGAAATCCCGATGCGCTTAAAGGCGATATTTAGTTTTTTTTACTACATTTGCACCAAATTTTATTACAACAACTATGTTTACAGGAGAGACTAAAATCCGTGTCCGCTATGGCGAGACCGACAAGATGGGCTACTGCTACTACGGCAACTATCCCGAATATTTTGAGGCAGCACGAAGCGACGTGTTTCGCAATAGCGGCTGCTCGTATCGCGAACTTGAAGAAATGGGTTATATAATGCCAGTTATCTCATTGACTATCAACTATAAAAAACCCGCGCATTACGACGACTTACTTACCATAAAAGTATACGTAAAAAAGCGTCCAGAAATCAAGATGCATTTTGAATACGAAACCTACAACGAGGCTGGCGAACTGCTAAACACCGGCACCACAACGCTTTGCTTTGTCAACGCCAAAACAGGCCGTCCGTCGTTGCCGCCTCAAAGGTTTCAGGATATCTTAGACAAATATTTCGACTAATGGCTAACACTCAAAAAAAATCTTCCACACGGGTAAAAGAAGGCACGCGGCTGCGCAAACCTCGTAACTACAAGGTAATTATGCACAACGACGACGTTACCACTATGGATTTTGTGGTAGATGTGCTGATGTCCGTGTTTTTTAAGCCCAAACAAGAGGCCTCCGACCTGATGATGAAAATCCATCTCGAAGGTCAGGCAGTGGTGGGCGTTTACCCTTACGATATTGCGCAAAGCAAAACATTGAAAGCCACCGAGTTGGCTCAAAAAAACGGCTTTCCGCTCAAAATCACTTGTAGCCCCGAATAAAAATGGAAATGCTCAATAAATCAGACAATACAGAAATGATAATGCAGGCTACTTTTATGCTTGCAAAACAACGGCACTTGGAGTTTGTTACCCCCGAACTTACGCTCGCCTCGCTCACCACGTTAGAGGAGGTGGAACATCTTTTTCACGTGCTAAACCAAGACCTCAAAGCGTTTAGAAAAGAACTTTTGGGATATATCGATACTTTGGAAAAAGTGCCCGAAGGCGTTGATTATCAAATAACTCCGTCGCAACAGTTTGGCGTTATGCTCGGCGTGGCTGTGCAACTTGCCAACTCTACCGGCGCACCCGAACTCGATATCTACCACCTGCTTTTTGGTATGATAGAACTCCAAGACAGTATGGCATCGTACCTGCTCCACAAGTATTCGGGCAACGACACTGATATTCTTATGTCGGCAATTGCGCTCACATTTGGTCTCGACGGCAGCCTCACCCCCGAAAAATCCAAAACCGAAGAACAGGAGGAGGAGCCTGAGCAAAGTCAAATTCCACCCGAATATCAAGATGCTTACGACAATGAATGGAAACAATACGTTACCTGCATCAACGACAAACTAAAAGAGCATAACCAATTGATTGGTAGAGAGAAAGAACTCGACCGCACTATCCAAATACTCTGCCGAAAACAAAAAAACAACCCTGTGCACATCGGTGAGCCGGGCGTGGGCAAAACTGCTCTCGTTTACGGTCTTGCTCAGCGTATAGAAAATGGCGACGTACCCAAACGCTTGAAAAACTGCAAGATATACCAAATCAATTTAGGTTCGCTTGTAGCCGGAAGCCAATTTCGTGGCGACATTGAGCAGCGTCTGCAATCGGTGATGGACGGCGTTAAGCGCGACAAGGCTGCCGCTATCGTTTATATCGACGAAATTCACAACATCATTGGCACAGGAGCAAGCGCAGAAAGCAATCTCGATATTGGCGACATTCTTATTTCCCACATCGACGAGGGCATTATCCGCTTTATCGGCAGCACATCGTTTAAGGAATATTCCAAACATTTTGAAAAAAACTCTGGACTTGTGCGCCGTTTTCAAACCGTGGAGGTAAACGAACCCTCTATCGATGAAACTGTTAAGATTCTCGACGGACTTATCGAAAACTACGAAAGTTTTCACCACGTAAAATATAATAAAGGTGTAACCCGCTACGCCGCCGAAAAAAGCGCAAAGTATATCACAGGTAAGTACTTGCCCGACAAGGCGATAGACCTTATCGACGAGGCAGGGGCATACCGCGAACTGCATCCGCTTATCAACCCTAAAACTTCAAAGCCCAAACGTCCGCAAACCGTTGATAATGCGTTAATTGCCGACGTGCTGTCAAAAATATGCAAAATCGACAATATTGCCGAAAAAGAAGACGAGCAGACTATTTTGCAATCGCTTTCGCCGAGAATTCTGAGCCACATTTACGGTCAGGACGAGGCAGTTAAAGCAATAGTTCAAGCCGTGCAGATGTCGAAGGCGGGACTTTTGGACGACACCAAACCTATCGCCTCGATGCTTTTTGTTGGTCCTACGGGCGTGGGCAAAACCGAACTTGCCAAAGTGCTTGCCAAAGAACTGGGTATCAGTTTTATACGTTTTGATATGAGCGAATACACCGAAAAGCACACCGTGGCAAAACTCATTGGTTCGCCCGCCGGATATGTGGGCTACGACGAGGGAGGTCTTCTTACCGACGCCATCCGCAAAACTCCCAACTGCGTGCTGCTTTTAGACGAAATCGAAAAGGCTCATTCCGACATCTACAACATTCTTTTGCAGGTGATGGACTACGCAAGTCTCACCGACAACAAGGGTAAAAAGGCTGATTTTCGCCACGTTATCATTATAATGACCTCAAACGCCGGAGCGCAATACGCATCGCAGGCAAATGTGGGTTTCAACGGAGGCTCTACCGGCAACGCAATGCTCAGTCAAGTGAAGAAAACCTTCAAGCCCGAGTTTATCAACCGACTTACAGCCACCGTGGTTTTCAACGATTTAGACCGCTCAATGGCAAAACTCATCTTCGACAAGAAGATTATGGAACTGCAACACCGCTTAGATTCCCGAAAGGTTAAACTCCAACTTTCGCCCGAGGCAGAAAACCTACTGTTAGACAAGGGATTCTCTAAAACCTACGGCGCACGCGAACTTGAACGCACCATCAACTCGATGCTCAATCCGCTGCTGATGAACGAAATCCTTTTTGGAAAACTCAACAAAGGTGGTAACGCCCAAATTAAAGTTAGCGAAGACAAAAAACTGACTATCAGCGTAAAATGATATACCTTCTCCCCGACAACGAAATTATGTTTCCCGACCCGCACGACGGTGATCCCGACGGACTTTTCGCCGTCGGTGGAGACCTTTCGCCCGAACGCCTGATACTTGCATATCACAACGGCATTTTTCCGTGGTTTGCTTTCAAGCCCGAGCACACGCAGTTTGTAGACGACCACGGCAAGCCGATGATTACTTGGTATTGCCCTATGGAGCGGTTTGTGATTTTTCCAAACAAGATACACATATCGCACTCGATGAGGCAGTTAATAAACAGCAAAAAATACAGCGTAACATTCAACGAGGATTTCAACAGCGTTATCGACCACTGCTCAAAACTCCGTATCGATCACGAATATGCTTGGCTCGGACCCGAAATGGTGGAGGCATACAAAAAACTTCACACTCTCCACTATGCCCACAGCGTAGAGGTTTGGGATAATGCCACCGGCGCGCTCGTTGGCGGACTTTATGGCGTGGCTGCCAACAGCTGTTTTTGTGGCGAAAGTATGTTTTCGCTTGTTCCGAGTGCCTCAAAACTTGCCCTAATAACCCTCGCCCAAATTTTGCAAAACACCCCCGGCACTCTCATCGACTGCCAATTCCACACCCCACATTTAGAAAGTATGGGTGGGGAACATATTTCATACGAAAAATATATGCAAATAATAAATACAGAACAAAATGATTTACAACAACATACTTGAAGCCATAGGCAACACTCCTTTAATTCAACTGCAACATATTGTACCCAATAATTCTGCACGTATTCTCGTTAAGTTTGAGGGATTGAATGTGGGCGGATCTATCAAAACACGCACCGCTCTAAATATGATTATCAACGCTGAAAAACAAGGACTTATCAATAAAAATACCATCATCGTAGAACCCACAAGCGGCAACCAAGGTATCGGTCTTGCACTCATAGGTGCTGTGCGAGGCTACAAAACTATTATAATTATGCCCGACAGCGTGAGCGAAGAACGCCGCAAACTTGTAAAGCATTATGGCGCAGAGGTTAAACTTGTTCACGACTTTGGCGATATTGGTCGTTGCATTCGCGAATGTGTGGAAACTGCCGAAAAAATGAAGGCTGAAAATCCAAATGTGTTTATTCCTCAGCAATTTGAAAACCCTGCCAACCCTGCCATTCATCGCATTGCCACCGCTCAGGAGATTCTTAGAGATGTAGATTCGCCTATCGACGGCTTTTGTTCGGGCATTGGCACAGGCGGAACTCTCTCAGGCATAGGCGAAGCACTCCGCGCCGCCTATCCGCATATCTATATTTGGGCTGTGGAACCCGAAAATGCGGCTATCCTCAGCGGCGGTTCTATTGGCACTCATCTTCAAATGGGCATTGGCGACGGTCTGATTCCCAAGAACTTAAACCGTCACATTTTTGACGACATCTATATCGTTACCGACGAGAGAGCAATATTCACAAGTTGCGAACTTGCGTCAAAAGAGGGACTTATGTGCGGCATTTCGAGCGGAACCAACGTTGCCGCCGCTATTGAGATGGCAAAAATCCTCGGTCCGGGCAAAACTGTTGTAACCATTCTTCCCGACACCGCAGAACGCTATTTCAGCACACCGCTGTTTGATAATGAATTTTTGTAAAGGGGAATTTTTAAAAAGAAAAGTGGGGAGTGATGGATTCGAACCACCGAAGGCGTAGCCAGCAGATTTACAGTCTGTCCCATTTGACCGCTCTGGAAACTCCCCGAGGAGCAAAACATCTTTTCCGTTTTGCGGGTGCAAAAGTAGAGATGTTTTCATAAACAAAAAAATCTTTTTATATCTTTTACCATAAAAAATTACAACCTCCTATCCTACCGCATTGTAAACCTCGGCAAAATGGTCGGCGAAATATTGCATCGATGGAAAAACCACGTTTGCACCCTCACCACTGAGCACTTCATCGGGCAAAGGTCCAGTGTTTACGGCTATTGTAAAGATACCTGCGGCAACTCCTGCCCTAACGCCCAAAGGAGCATTTTCTACCACCACGGCTTCGTTGGCTTGCACGCCTGCTTTTTTTAATCCGATGAGATACGGCTCAGGGTTGGGTTTTCCGTATTTTACGTCAAAAGCAGTTACCATATTTTCAGGTGACAATATATCGGGGAAACTGCGGTTCAACTTGTCTAACAGCGATTTTTGTCCGCTGCCTGTTACAAGCACAATCTTCAATCCTTGCGCTTTGATTGCGTTGAGCAATTGAGCCGCTCCTTTCATAGGCTCAGCCACTCCGCAAGTATTGAAAATCTCCGACTTGCGGGCGTAAATATTCTCTATTTCCTCCTCGGTGGCAGCACGTCCGAAAGTGTTCATCGTAAGTTCGTTGATAGTAGACGCGCCTGTACGTCCCTCGTTCATATACACCTGAGGTTCAGACAGTTCCAAACCAAATTCCTTGGCAGCCTTGCACCACGAAATAGCGTGAAAAGGCATTGAGTTAAACAGCACGCCATCCATATCAAACAGAAACGCTTTTACTTTCAATTGTTTGTTGCCGCTACGGGCAAGATATGAGGAAATTTCTTGTTGTAACATAATCGATATTTTAGCGTGACAAAGGTAGCAATTATAATCAAAACAGCGTTTTAGCCAATATGATTATTGCGTTAACAAAAAAGGCAGTCTGAAAATTCTGACTGCCTTTTTGTGGAGCTGCGGGGGGTCGAACCCCGGTCCGATCATGAGACCCCCATGCTTTCTACATGCTTAGCCTTCTTTTGGTTTTCGAGAACAAGTCCGGGTGAAGGCCCTCTAACCTGTTCCTTATCCTCTACTTTTCATCTAGGCCACGAGGCAGAGCCTTGACTATTCCGCAGTTACTTTGCACCTCCTGATCGTTTTGGCAGCGGACGGAGCCGACGGGAGATGTCTCGTTTCCCTACCTTGTAGGGAAATAGGCTAATCTACTATACTTCAATTAGGCAGCGAGAGCATAATCGTAATTATTGCCAGTTAATTTTTTGTAACCATGATTACGGAAACTGTTACCTGTTCCGGCATGCTTACATGCTGACCTTGCACGCCGTCAAAACCAAAGTCAGCCCCATTAAGCGTTGCAAAGGTATGCAATGTTTTCAAATTCGCAAAATTTTTGCGGGATTATTTCTTCAATTTGTCGAAATTCAAACCCAAGGTAAACCTCACAGTATTCTGCAAAGGGTTTGACGCTGTAGTAGTTACAAGATACGAGAAGTCGAACGAGAAGACGTTGAGTTTCAAGCCTACGCCAAATGTGAGATATTTGCGTCCGCCTTTGTCTTTATGCTCTGAGAAATAACCCATTCGTCCGGCAAATGTCTTTGAATACCAATATTCTAAGCCCATTGAATAGGAAATCTCCTTCAACTCTTCTTTAAAACCGTCGGGAGCGTCGCCAAACGAGCGGAAAATGCCCACAGGAACCGAAACATCGTCGTCCTTTCCTTTTACAATAGTGTCATTCACACGAATAGGCGGTGTGGGAACGAGCAACTTGTTGATATCGAATGTTGCAGTGATACTATTGTATTGGTCGAGTTCCAATGTATATGCCGCACCAAGTTTCATATTGGTGGGTATAAAGTTAGAGTTATTTTTGGTGTAACTCATCTTAGTGCCTATGTTGCTGATATTTGCGCCTAAGCCTAAAATGTGGGTGTATTTAGAACCCTCAAAAGCCTTGTTGTAATACACAGCGATGTCGCCAGCAACAGAATGACCTGCGTGAGTTTCCTCTGAATTATTTACCGAAATACCGCCAGTTAGATTGCTGTAAATATAACGCATTGTAAGAGAAGCAGAAAGGTAATCTGCAAGTTTCAACGAATATGAACCATCGATAGCAAACTCTTTGGAATTGAACTGCTTAACCACAGAACCGTTTATATCAGTAAATGTCATATCACCAAGAGAAAAATATGTAAGCGAGTAGCCAATTGCCTGATTCTGTTTAATTTTGTTGAATCCTGCTAAATAGCAAATCTTCATATCGTCAACATAATTTTTGAGCCAAGGCATATACGACAGCGAAAAGCCCATATTATCGTCGGAAAAAACGTATTTAGCGGCGTTCCAATGCTGTGAATTAACATCAGGCGATGTAGCCACACCAGCATCACCCATTGCACCGGCACGAGAATCGGGGGCTATGAGCAAAAACGAAGCTACTGTTGAAATTATGTTGCTCGACGATTCACTAATTATTACATCTTGTTGCTGAGGGTCGCCATCTTTCTGTATTTGAGCACTAACAGATAATGGCAACGACAGCAAAAGCGTAGCCACAAAGTATTTAGGTTTCAAGTGTGTTGTTTTCATTTGTATTAAAAAAAAATTTCTCTTTTTATTTAACGGTGCAAATATACAATTATTTTAAATAAAGCAGTTTTTCGTAAGCGGTTGCTTTTCGTCCCTGCATATCGCGAATTCGCAAACGATATATATAAGTGCCTCGTGCAATTTTGCTGCCAAAATCGTCGAGACCGTCCCAAGGTATTGGCTGACTGAGGTTTCCGCTGTACGATAGTGTGCCGGTGAGGGTTTTTACCTGTTTTCCCGAAATGCTGAAAACGGTAATTTCGTATTCAAACACATCGGAAGGAGCATTTTGCTGAAAATAAAAATCGGTATGGTCGGTAAAGGGGTTGGGATAATTGAGCAGACGGGTGATTTTGAAACCGTCGGCTTTTACCACGTTAAACGACAGCTCGGCTTGCGACATATTGTTGTAACTGTCGTAAACTTTCAACTTTGCAGTGTGCCTTCCCTCTGATAGTCCGCTCAATTGATACTGAACTTTGCCCTGCCTATAATTATCAGCATCTGATTGGTAAAAACTATTGAGCGAAATTGGCTGACCGCCATCAATTGAAAGCGAAATATCGTGTCCGTTGCCTTCTGAAGTGATGTTGATACCCGAATTGTCGGATAATTCGGCGATTACAAGCGGCGAAACGTCCACATTGCCGCCGTCGGTAAAATCTTGCGAATTTAAATACAGTTCTATTTGCGGACCTTCGTTGTCTTGGGCTGCATTTTTGTCGACCGAACCTATAAGAAGATTTTTGTTGAAACCAGATGCTGAATTGCCATCACTACGGGCAAAAAGACTTACTTTCGACTTATCTACCTTATAATCAATATCTTTTGGTACAACAAACTCTACCGAAAAAACGCCGCCTTCAACAGTAGAAACGCCGTCGAAAAGTTTTTTGTCGTAATCAGAATATTCAAAAACTCCATGTCCGCTGTTGTTCAATGTTTTGCGCACAGATGGTTTGTCGAAAAAAACTGTTCGTGCTGTGCCGTTAAATCCGCTCAATATTGTTCCATCGCTTTGAGTAACAGCACATTCCAACTTACACACCGACAATGCTTTAACCGTATCAGCAAATGATTCGGCATCTATACCATTGATTTTTAAGATTTTAATATCGTAATTAGGTGAGTGAAGTATCAAAGCAGGATCGCCCAAAAGCATAAAACACCGCATATTGATATCGTCGGTTTGACGTTTGGCAAGCATCACCACATCGCCAAGCCGCATAATGCGTCCTTCAGTTTTGGTTTTAAGTATATGATTGAAAATGTTTTTGTTAAGATTATAATTCTGCTCCGAATATGCGTGACGAGCTGCAGTAATCATCGCTATCGCACCACCGTTAGGGTTGTGAAGAGCTCGTTCGGCAGGAGAATCTGATCCTCGGTCAGAAACCCGTTCGTAGTGGTCAAATCGTCCCACATCGCACGACGAGGTAATAAACACTGGTAAAGTATTGATATTTCGCAAGTTGTCGATGTCTGCCTTGGTAAGTATTCGCTCATCGGTGAGATAGTTGATGCCGCCGTGGCCAGTAAAGTTGATTATTTTTGCGCCAAGATTAAACTGCTTGAGAATATCCTCACGAGCCTGTGGATAGAGGTTGCCGCCGATGGTTTGCTGACGGGGATAGGCATCAATATAGATTTTGGCAATGTTGTATTCAGGGTAATCTTGTTCGGTAAAAACTGCGATTTTATCAGCTTGAGTGGCGTGGATGTTTTGATTTTCGTCGTCGGCTACAAAGGCAATGTTTTTTTCCCAACCGTTAAAAAAATTACGCGCATAAGATTCTATCTTTTTAACAGCGATTTCGGCTTCAGAACTATTTTTAACTGGGATCCGCCCCACAGCAATATCTGGAAGCCCGTTGTATTCGCCTTCATCGTCGTCTAAAAGTGCAAAGTAATCGTCTGATACAAAAGAAAAAATACCATCTTCGTCGAGTGATTGTGGACTTTGATATGTGGGTATAAAATTGGTATTGCCCTGCGAAACAGTAATATTATCAACTGTACCGTCGCCAAACAAAAGCAAATAGCGGAGAGTGTTTCCTTTGACGTTTTTGTACAAATAACGAATATAATCACGAATAGCGGAAACATCCTTTGCTCCACACGAAAACTCATTGTAAATCTGATTGATAGGTGTAACCATTACCGACATTTCTCCCGAATGAATAGCAGCGATTTTATCAGCCCATGGCTTAAAATCCAAAGGTGTGATAATTAGCATTTCGGGAGTATTTTGTGCATGAAGATTTTGATTATCAACATTTTCGATAAATTCAGGACTATAAGCATTTTCGGGCGAAAACACTACATATTCGCCAAGAGTTTCGGTGTTGGCAGAAAATTTTGCAACACTATTATATAAGGTGTAATCTACCTCCTTGGGTGCTGTGCTGTTGGTAACATCCCAAATAACGCAATTTTGAGTTGCTCCTGAAATTTGAAATTCAGCAGAAGAATAGTTTTTAAACGATTGTATATCTCTAAATATCAGTTGTTTATTACTATAAACAAGATTACATCGGGCATTAATGATAATGTAATCTAAATACCCTTCTGACGATGCTGTGGTTTTGTTGAATGTGATTGAAACGTTTTGAATAACATTATTAACCGATTTAAAATCAAATATTTGCGTTTGGGTATCGGCGTATTTTCCCGTATTAGACACCGAATGAGTGGTAATGCTTTTTGAGCCAACTCCATTAAAATTAATATCAAAAATATTATCGGCAGCGGAACGAGCTATAACAGAGATTTTTGCCTTAGCATCTCTCCCATCAGCGGCAATTGGAAGTTCTATTTTAAAGTCTTGCTGAGTGGCATAATAAAAATTTTCGCCGTACCAATTGCGCCCCGACATTTGAAGATTTACATCGTTGTTTTCGTGAATGGCGTAAAAATCTCCCTGAGAAACAACAGTTTGCGGAGTCGGAGCGGCGTTCTGCTTGGTTATACGGTTGTTGTAATTTGTTGTAACGTTTGATATAAAGTAGTAAGCACGGTTGTCGAAAAGATGAGTTTTAAGTAAAAAAATACCTTCACTCTCATCGAAATTCCAAATATCCTTTGATTTTGCAAAAAAAAACACGGCATCGTCACCAAAGAAAACCTTGTTTTCAATAAGGTCTTGAGGACGGTCTGCACTATTGATAAACGGTAGCAATCCAAAATCATTGCCAAAAACGCGAATATTTTTTGGATTATCAAAACCCCATTCGGTGAGTTTTGTGTAAGGTATTTTGTACACTCCATCGGCATCCACAGCTATTTTTACCCATCGGCCCGAACTTAATACCGATGTAATGCTTTGTGCGGCAACCATTTGCACACACATTAGCAAAATAGCCGTTAACAATGCAGATTTTTTCACGGATGTGGAATATTTGGTTTAACCACTTCGAGATCAAGTTCTTTACCTTTTTCTACCATAAGGTTGTATGCCGCCTCAAAAGAATTTTCTATTTTGCCGTCGAGGATAGAATCTTTGATGCAATCTTTGATCAAACCTACATTTTTACAAGGCAAAATATCAAAGGTCTGCATAATGTAATTACCATCAATCGGAGGCTGCCAATTGCGACGGAAGTCTTTCTGTTCCAACTCTTTAATCTTTTGGCTAACCACCTTATAATTATTGAGAAACTTGATACGTTTTTCTTCAATTTTTGATGTTATATCGGCGCGGCAAAGCATCAAAAGGTCGTCGAGGTCTTCGCCAGCATCGTACATAAGCCTACGCACAGCCGAATCGGTAATATCGTCGTTTGAGATAGGAATTGCGCGGTGATGCATTCCCACAAGTTTTTGCACATACTTCATTTTTGAATCAAGTGGTAATTTCAACTGCTTGAAAATCTGCGGAATCATCTTTGCTCCAAGAAACTCGTGACTGTGAAAGGTCCACGTGCCGTTGACAAATTTTTTAACGTTTGGCTTAGCAATATCATGAAACAACGCTGCCCATCGCAACCAAATATTATCGCTCATAGCAGCCACATTGTCAAGCACTTGCAGCGTATGTAGAAAATTATCCTTATGACCTTTGCCCTCTTTTATCTCCACACCTTTTAGTTTTACCAACTGCGGAATAATAAGGTGGAGCAGACCGGTTTTCATCAGCAGCATAAAACCACGCGAAGGTTTTGCCGTAGCCATAATTTTGTTGAGTTCGTCAACAATTCGCTCTTTCGACACGATTTCCATGCGTTTTGCATTACGCGAAATGGCGGCTTCGGTTTCGGGTTGAATATTAAAATCGAGCCTACAAGCAAACCTAATAGCACGAAGCATACGCAGAGGGTCGTCAGAGAATGTTATATCTGGGTCTAAAGGTGTGCGGATAATACCCCGCTTAATATCATTGAGACCGTCGAATGGGTCGGTTAGTTCGCCAAAGTTGCTACGGTTGAGCGATATAGCAAGAGCGTTTATGGTAAAATCGCGGCGAAGTTGGTCGTCGTGAATAGTTCCGTTTTCCACAATTGGTTTGCGCGAATTACGGTCGTAAGATTCTTTGCGAGCACCAACAAATTCGAGTTCGATACCTCGGTAACGCAGCATGGCAGTACCAAAGTTTTTGTAATACTGAACGTGTTTGCAGTGAAGTTTTTCGGCCACTTTCTGTGCAAGATCAATTCCGCTGCCAGCCACCACAAAGTCGATATCCTTAGACGGAATCTCCATGATAAGGTCGCGCACATAGCCACCTATTACGTAAGTTTCTAATTTATAGGTTTCTGCCACCTGCGCAATTTGTTCAAAAACAGGATTTGTAAGTTTGTGCCGTAGATTTGCCATTTTTTAATACATATAATACGGCGGCAAAGTTACAAATTATTTTTTTGCGCGGGACATTTTTTTGGCATTACCACTCTCGTAAAGTCGGCTTTTGCGAATATCGTATGCCATAAAAGCGGCAAAAGCAATGATTAATAGGCTGAGTATCAAATCAATATACATATACAATAATATTCCTTTAAACAACTTGCTATTTGTAACCTTCTTTGCTATTAACGAATAAAATAGCAAAACCTATATAATTAATACGTTTTTAGTTTATAAATGTTAAAAAAAATGACAGAAATAAGTTTTTTTTGCAACATTATCCGTTTTTTCAGTGTCATTTCTTAAATTTGTCTCGAAAAAAACGCACTAAATGACGAAATACTTAAAAATACTATTAACCATAACAATGCTGACGGCGCTATCAGCCTCGGCTCAATATAGTGTAGAATGGGCTCAGGGCTTTGGTGGCGATGGTTGGGACGAAGCCTGTACCTGTATCGAAACCCGAAGTGGCGACTATATCATTGGCGGATATGCCAAACTCAAAGAGCGTAATATGTGGATAGTAAAACTCTATTCCGACGGCAGAGGCAGATGGGGCAAAGCTTACGAAGATTACGCAGTGTCGGCAGCCCACAGCATGGTAGAAACCTACGATAGAAACATTGTAATAGCAGGTTACGCAATTCGTAAACGCGAAGTGCAAAGCAACCTTCTTGTAATGAAAATCGACACCCTCGGCAATGTGCTTTGGCAAAAACTCTACGGCGGCACAGGCGACGAGGAGGGATACAAAATTATCGAAACCAAAGACCACGGTTACGCCGTTGCCGGATACACCACATCTAATCACGAAGGAAAACCATCGTGGTATATGCTTCGTCTCGACGAAGATGGCAACAAACTGTGGGACAAGCAGTTTATGGAAGGCGATGAAAACCGCGCCCTCGGTATAGCCCAAACTTACGACGGCAATTTTGTGGTAACAGGCTACATCGGCAACGACAAGGGCGGCCGCAAAAATATGATTGTAATTAAAATAGACGACAGTGGCGAAGAAAAATGGATGCAATGGTTTGACTTTAACGATTGGTGCTCAGGACAATCTATCATCGCCACCCGCGACAGCAACATTGTAGTTACAGGATTTACAAGGGCTTACTCAATCACCGACTACGATGCCATCACAATGAAACTTACCAACGACGGCGACTCAATTTGGGTGCGCACCTATGGCAACGAAGATTGGGAAGAAGGTACCGATATAATTGAAACTTACGATGGAGCATACGTAATGAGCGGATTTTCAAAGAGTAACAAACGCGACAACTCTAATTTTCTAATGGTTAAATACGATTCGCGCGGACACCAAATGTGGGAATTTAACTTTAAACGCAAAAGTCAAGATTACTCTAAAGCTATTGTAGAAACCCATGAGCACGGTCTTTTGCTTGTGGGCACTACCAATTCGCTTGGCAAAGGATGGGATTTTGGCGTTCTTAAAATGGAAAACGCCGAAAAAACCGAACTTCAATTTCAATTTCCGCTCGATTCAATTTCTGCCACACAACAAAGCGCTATAAATGTTACACTTTGTCTCAATAGTTTTGGTATTCCAGTAAATGTCAAGGTGTATGTAAATGGGCAATTGCAAATCAACGAAAACGATTTCCTGCCGCCCACACAAGCCGATAGAGATGCAGGATGCGATTTTCCGCTTTCTTACGACTTGGCTCTTGCTTACGGCGTTAACACAATACGCTATGTTGTAAAGGATTACAAAAACTACGAATTTTCTAAGGAGTTAAAAATCTACCGATTACCAAAACAACGGTTTGTCCGATGATTATAGTTTTTTAACACACCTTATATAATATAGCAACAATAACCGATGTTTAAAAAAATAAAAGCCCTATGAAAACCATTACCGCACTATTAACAGCCATTTTGATAGCCGTAGCCTCTTCGCTTTCGGCTCAAAACGATCCGATTTTTTGGTTCAACATCAAGGTATTCAACAAACTTGAAAAGCATAGCCGTCAAAAACAATATGATATCAGGCCTTTTTCTGCCAAAATATCCAGCGGCAGCACCAAGGCGTTTTCAAAAGCCCTGTGGAAATGTACCGCTTCGGGACAGTCGATAGCCGTCGGACCATTCAAAACCTACAATCAGGCTCAGAATGCCCTCAAACTCTACAAAATGGTAAACGACACCATCTCCCCTCGCGCCACAAATCAAAACCGCGCTTGGTTTCTTGTTAAAGTGAACATTACCGAACGAGCTCACGCATACCAGTTTGAGCGAATGGCGGCACGTGTGGCAGAGGGCACCGAAAAAGAGTTCAGCGATGTGCTTCGCGAAAGTCTCGCATTCAAAACCTTAGCAATTGGTCCATTTGCCGAAAGTATCGACGCCGAGGAGGCAAAAACTCTCTATCGTCTTGAAGAATAATTAATTATGGAAAACATTTTAGACAAAAACACAATCGAATTTCTTACCGTAGCCAACGAATATTGCGCCTTTTTGGAGAAATCAGAGAAATTTACCCGCAAGGATTTTATTGCCAAAATACAAAAAATTCTCCCCCTACTCTATCTCAAAGCCGCAATGCTACCTCAAACCGACGATTACGCCGACGGTGAGGCAGAAGTTTTTCTTTCAGAATACGACTACGAATATATCAAAAACAAGACATCGCAGCGCCTTGGCTCTGTTGACGGCTACATCAATATTTTCCCTAACGAAGATAATTACGCCGAATACGAACAGGCAGAAATTTCGGAATGTGCAGCCGACATCTACCAAGATCTTAAAAACTTTGCCGAAAACTGCCGCTCAGGATCTAACGAGGCTATGAAAGCCGCTCTTATTCAGTGTGTTGGCAATTTTAAAGACTATTGGGGAATGCGCCTCATATCGCTTCAAGCCGCATTGCACCGTGCTGCATATCTCAATACCGACGATGATAACAATGAGGAAGAAACATCGCTACAAAACGAAGAATACAACGGCAACAGCCTTATAAACAACTTCTTAGAAAACTACCATAAAAAAATCTAAGTACAATGAAAACATTAGTAAAAATCGCAGTGGCAATTCTGATAGGATACGCCGCAGTAAACGCACAGAGTTGCTCTTCGTCATCGAAGACCACCTCCACAAAAACCACAACCACCACAAAATCAACCACATCTAACAAATCTGCCGAATACAAAAAATATGGCGACAAACTCCATACTCAATTTAAAGGCACTGAGGATTTGGCACTCTTAAAAGAGGTTTCGGAGTGGATTGGCACACCTTATAAATATGCCTCCAACCAAAAAGGAGTAGGCACCGATTGCAGCGGATTTGTTACGCAGGTTTACAAGACTGTCTACGGCATTCAGCTCAACCGCTCGTCGTACGACATTATCAAAAACGTTGACGTAGTAAGCCGCAATAATATCAAATGCGGTGATATTCTGTTCTTTGCCGACGATAAAGGCAAGATTTACCACGTGGGTATCTACCTCGGACAAGACAATTTTGCACACGCCGCCACATCGAAAAACATCGGTGTAAAGGTAGACAACCTCAATTCTACCTACTACAAAGAGCATTTTTACAAAGCTGGACACGTTAAAGGTATGAAATAACACCTCTATCCTACCCTATAAACACACTAACAATCAACGCTCAAAAGCTAATTAGAAAAAAAAAATACAAAAAATCAAAAAAAATAGTGCAAAAAATTTGTACGTTCGGCAAATAGCACTACCTTTGCACCGCAAAACAAAGGAAATTTGGTTTGCAAAGGTTATTAGGTTCGGTAGTTCAGTTGGTTAGAATACATGCCTGTCACGCATGGGGTCGCGAGTTCGAGTCTCGTCCGGACCGCCAACAAAAAAGAGAAGAAAGGTTTAGATATTTGACATTATTATTTTGGTTCGGTAGTTCAGTTGGTTAGAATACATGCCTGTCACGCATGGGGTCGCGAG
>JAEDDH010000022.1 GCA_016293845.1 Bacteroidales bacterium
CGCTGATGGTCACTTGCACGGGGTATACTTTGGTCTGCGCCTTTAGCCCGAGGGCGGCGAGGAGGATTGTCAGTAGTATGGTAAGTCGTCTGGTCATAGAGGTAATAGAATAATAATGTCAGTTAGTTTTTGTAGATAAAAAAAGATAATAAACGTATCGGTTCATCATTCTCGATTATTCTTGTTTAGTTTTTGGCGGCAAAAATACATTTTTTTGTAAATAATAAAAAAAAAACGAATATTTTTTTTAAATATTTGAAACATTAAAATTTTATCTCTACATTTGCCCCCACAATAAACACTAACTTTAACTAAATAGATAAAAAATGAATAAAAATCTCTTTTTGTGCGCTGCTATGGCAGCGGTAATTTGCTTTACTGGATGTAATAAAGATGGAGATGATGATTTTGATGATACCCCCGGCTCCATCGACTTAAGAAGACAATATTGCTACAGCTTAACCCCGGGTGAAACTAATGACAAATCATTGACCCCGCCGGTAATTGAAGATGATATTATTGGTGCAGATTACTTTGCAAACACCAAAGCTATCCGTGGTCGTTTTTTTAGGGCAAAAGCCGAAAAAGCGGGCGGATATTTTGTTTATCAATTCTTCATATCTCCTAAAAACAAAGAAGAATGGATTGAAGTTGGCAAAATAACAGAAGATGAAATCATTGCAATGAGTGGTCTAACAGAGAGGTATATAGATAAACTTTCGGAACTTGATTTCGAAGGAAAAACTTGTTTTCAGAACTTTATTGATTTAGAACCGGAATCTTACTACAACATTAAAATTAGAGCCAACTACGTATTAAACGGCAAGACCACTTTTGCTGATAGCCCGACTAATACATTTTTCACTTATTTCAAAGATAATCCTTTGGTTTACGTACAAAAATATACCAAGAATTCCATCACATTAGCCATTGATAATGCTATTTATAATCATTACGATTCCTTAAAAATAATAATTAGCGACATATATGATGATAATATTGCTACACGAATAGTAGCAAACAATGTAAATACCATAACAATTGATAATTTAAAGGAAGATCATAAATATTTTATTGCATATAGTCTTCACGCAGATTACTCTCACTGCAATGTATTTAATAAAAGGGGGATAGAAAATTATTTTGGAGTACAAACTTACGATGAAAACGAATCTCTATTGGAATATGATGGGCTATTTTATGAAATAAAAGAAACCAATAAATTCAAATACTGCATAGCAAAAAAGACAAGTTACTACTACCAATATGCATCATTGGAAGAGTTTAATATATATATTGCCCTAAAAGGTTGGCATTTCATAACCGACAAAGAAAAAGAGTATTTCAAAGGCAATTATCAATCGGAGTACAACCAATTGATAAAAAAGAATAAAGAATCATCGTATGATGAATATGAAATACTAGTAAAAAATTATTAAACTATCAATACTGTCCAAAATAATTATGCAAAATACATTCTGGACAGTATTTTAACTAACACTTCAAACACAATAAAAAATTATGAAAACTCATTTACTATTTTTATTATTTATTTATCTTATAATCCCCTTTTCTTTTAGTCAAACATACACAAAAATAACTTTAATGCCACCAGAAGAGGGTGGTGATCGAATTAATGACAATGCTGTTTTAAAGGGAAAGGACATAACTTTTTCCGCTACTTATATATTCAACAATAAATATATATATCAAACTAATAAGTCAATTAGTCAATTAAAAGAGGCAGGTGAAACAATAATTACAGGATACATTCCTGAAAAATTAAATAACATAAAAGTCATGGTCTACGCATTTGCTAATGGAACAGGTGATCATGATTTATATGTTAGTGATAATACAGTTTATTTTGAAAAGGATATTTACATTGATGATAACAATCTTAATTCAAAAAACAGCCAATCAGAAACAATCCAAACCGCTATATATGATCATGGTAAAAGATGGTATGTATATGATGCTAAAATGGAAATACAATATCAAATATTCGCTATTACATCATCTCAAGTAGGACAACGACTATGCAACAACAGCGATATTGAATTTAACCTACCACCTGAAAAAGATTTATTATGGGATTCATATAATGTTTATTATAATGACAACTATATCAAAACATTAACTCGAAACAACAACACAATAACAGTATCTGAATTTGCAAAAACCAAAATTGACAATCCATTTTCATTAATAATTAAAGCTTACAGTTATAAGAATAATAATTTTATTGAAGGAAGATACCTTACTTGGCACTATGAAGCCAGAGACTGGTCAAGAATACAAGAAAAAATGCAGGAAAATAACGAAAAATTTGGGTTAGGACACTACAAACGTCTTTTTATAACTAACAGTATATCAACAGATTTAAACCAAAGCTTTAATTTTGCTAAACCACAAGAAAACGTTGATTTCGATAAACCATATATAAAAGACCATTATTTACAAATAGATTCTTCAGGTCCAAATAAATATTGTGAGTTTGTTTTAGCATGTCAAGATGTAAGCCAAAGTTATAAAGCAACAGATTCTATACCAGCAGGTCAATATCAATTGCAAATCAGCGACATTAGAGATTATGAAAATGAATATGACAAAAAATGTCAAGTCAATTTAGATGCTTACGTACCTAATATAACTTACAACCGTATAAACAACTCCCCAAAGTACACACATTGGCACAATGGTAATTATATAAATGCCCTTAATCTCAAAATATACAGTATTAATGAAGCTTCTACGCAAGGGTTAATCGATGTAACGCCAGACTCACAATATCAACAAATATCTAACAATTCTTTTGAGTTCAAAACGGAAGGGAAAATTGATACAGAAGAAGTGTACATTTATGAAGATAATCTACGCAAAAAGAAAAAAGATGAATATGGACACGTGGTGAAAGATCAAGATGGAAATGATGTATTCGAACTACGAACATTATATTATACTCCTTATACAATTTCCTGCTATCCCGATTTAGATAGCATCACAATTATACCAAAGGATATGGAACATTCTATTTACACAATTGTTACAACAGATAGTTTACATGCCTATCAAAATATCACTGCCTCCGCCCATATTGACCAACCACACTGCAATTATGATAAAGCCTATCTCATTTTTGATAAATTAGAAGGTGGATTAAATAATGGTTATACTTATCAAATCAATAATCAAGCCCCTATTGTAATTCCAAGCAACGGCACTATTACATTGGATGCATCGTTGAAAGAGTTTCAACTCAAAGTGTTTGATAATGATGGAGAAAAAGGAACAATCGGTCATGATGAACGTAGTTTCACCTTTGAAATACCATTTACAGTCAACCGCCCAAATGCTATCGTCATCCCAGAGCCAACAATCTCTCATCCTCTTTGTACTGGTGACAGCAATGGTTCTATAGCTATTAATACTGCTGATGTTAAACTAAGCTACGATGTAGAACCTATATACACTTGGTATGTAAAAGTTAATAAAGAAACTAAACCAACTACATCTATTGGTCTTGGCCCTACTATCAGCAATCTGCCAGCAGGCTTTTACCAAGTGGAGTTAAACAACGATAACTGTATTGCCACAGGCTCGTACGAACTTATTAACCCTCCGCTACTGGAGTTTGAATGGGTGAGACCTTCCGACGCCAAATGCTACGGCTATTCCGACGGCTCAATTTTTACCAATGTTAAAGGCGGCACACCTGGTTACAAATACTCTTGGAACGTAGGCGCTACATCTAACAATCTCTTAAACATCCCAAAGGGCAAATACAAGCTTACAGTATTGGATGCACACAAATGCCAAATACAAACCGACACGATAGACATCTCCGAGCCTACCAAAGTAGAAAACAACTTCATCGCCCACGATTACAGCATCTGCCAGGATTCAGAACTCGAAATTGACGCCGGCACCTTCGCCGACTATATTTGGAAAAATCCCCAAGGCAAGACTTTGGATGCCAAAAACATCCTCACGCTCAACAACTCCTCGCCCGAAGGAGAATACTATCTTAAAACCATCCGCTACGACAAATGCTTTGCCGAAGACAAAATAAACATTACCCAAAGCAAGGAATCGCTGAAAATGAACTTCCTGCTGCCGTCGGATATTTACAACGACGACCACGCCAAAATTGTAGAAACATCAAGCCGCGAGCTCGACTCGCTCAAATGGTCGTTTTCTGAAAACCTCATAGGAGATTTTCCTAAAGATTCCACCACGCTCACTATCAGCACCAACGCTCTCGACAAGCTTTCCACTTACAAAATCAAGCTTACAGGCTACTACAAAGGATGCGTATCCACTGTAACAAAAAATCTGAACATAAGCAATCTAACCCGTCCCGAAGAGGAGTATATCCCCGACTTTTATGATTCTGACGAGATTCTCGACTGCCGCATAGGCCCCAACCCAAACAACGGCAACTTCACACTGTTTCTCGACCTTGACTGCGCCAAGGATGCCGTGCTGACAATTTACAGCATCAATAGTTACAAGTACGTGCTGCGCGAAAAACTTGTTGGTTTGCAAAACTACGAGCATTCCATCAACCAAAACCTCCAGCAAGGCTTATACATCCTCGAAGTTAAAACCCCAAAAAGCATCAGAAGAATAAAATTTGAGGTGACAAGGTAAATAATATCTGCATTCCCTCAAAAAAATGCAAAAAATGTTAACATTTTGAGTTTAAAAGTATAAAACACAAAAAAATACTATATTTGCAAAATTTTTAAAAATAATGCAGAATACAAACACAGAAACCGACAAATATCCAATTCTCGATGGAATCAATTATCCATCGGATGTTAAGAAGTTGACTATCGACAAGTTGCCAGCTCTTTGCGACGATGTGCGCAGGTTTATTATCGACACGCTTTCGCAACATCCGGGACATTTTGCCGCGGGTCTCGGTGTGGTAGAACTTACAGTGGCACTGCATTATATCTACAATACCCCGTACGACCAGATTGTGTTCGACGTGGGTCATCAGGCTTATCCGCACAAGATTCTCACCGGACGCAAAAATATTTTTTCTACCCTACGTAGTTTTCACGGCATGAGTCCGTTTCCAAACCGCGACGAAAGCGAGTATGATGCCTTTACCGTTGGACATGCCTCCACGTCAATATCTTCGGCACTCGGATTGGCAGTAGCTTCCGAAAAACTTGGACGGCACAATCAGCACGTTATTGCTGTAATCGGCGACGGTGCTATGACCGGCGGAATGGCTTTTGAGGCTCTCAACAATGCAGGTATTCAAAAAAACAACCTTCTTGTTATCCTCAACGACAACCATATAGCTATCGACCCCAACCGTGGTGCGCTCAACGATTATCTTTTGGATATTACCACTTCAAAAACCTACAACCGTGTTAAAAACGATGTGTGGAACGCTCTCGGCAAGTTTAACCGACTTGTACCAAGTGCACGCCAGTTTATTGCCAAGGTAGAAAACGGCATAAAATACGTGGTGATGAAGCGTAGCAACCTTTTTGAGGGATTGGGACTCAGATATTTCGGTCCTGTTGATGGACACGATGTGGTGCACCTTGCACAACTTTTAGCAGACCTTAAAAATATTCCGGGTCCTAAACTACTGCATATCATTACAGTAAAAGGCAAAGGCTACAAATTTGCCGAAGAAAACCAAACCAAATGGCACGCCACCAGCACAGCTTTCGATATTGAAACCGGCAAAACAGTAAAAAGCTCCTCTGCAAAACCGCAAGGTGCTAAATATCAAGATGTTTTTGGCAAAACAGTTACCGAACTTGCCACAAAAAACAACCGCATTGTTGGCGTAACTCCCGCAATGCCCTCAGGCTGCTCGCTCAATATTATGGCAGAAAAGTTTCCCGACCGTGTTTACGATGTAGGCATTGCCGAAGAACACGCAGTAACTTTTTCGGCAGGAATGGCGGCTCAGGGGCTTGTCCCCTACTGCAATATCTATTCGTCGTTTATGCAAAGGGCTTACGACCAGATTATCCACGATGTATGCTTGCCTCGGTTGCCCGTAATTCTCTGCTTAGACCGTGCAGGACTTGTGGGTGCCGACGGAGCCACACACCAAGGAGCGTTCGACATTTCATATCTCCGCCATATACCCAACCTAACTTGCTCCGCTCCTATGGACGAGATTGACCTACGCAACTTGCTATACACCGCGCAGTTAGGCAACAAAGGTCCGTTTTCAATCCGTTATCCGAGGGGTAATGGATTCAATCCCGATTGGCAACAGCCGTTTGCCGAAATAGAGATTGGCAAAGGACGTATGATTGCCGACGGCGAAGATGTGGCAATACTCTCAATAGGCACTGTGGGTCACGAAGTTGAGCTGGCTCTTCAGACACTCGACACCGAAGGTATTCATCCCGCGCATTGTGATATGCGATTTATCAAACCTTTGGATACCGCACTGTTAGAAACCATTTTTGCTAAATTCAAACGCATTATCACCGTGGAAGACAACGTGCTGCAAGGAGGATTTGGCTCAGCTGTGTGCGAATTTGCCTGCGACCATTTCTACAATATAAAAATCAAGCGTCTCGGCATACCCGATAGGTTTATAGAACACGGATCGCCACAAGATTTGTACAAAGTGTGCGGAATAGACAGCGAAACTATAGCTAAAACAGTGAAAGAGATGATAAAAGGTTAACCACTACCCTACCAGATTTTCTTGGTATCGCGCGAAATCTGATAGCCGATGGTTACAATAAAACTTTTGTTATACGAAATAGGAGCTTCTATCTCTTTGTAATTGCGCAATGTGCTGATAGTAAGCATAAAATCGCAAGTAAAATGACGATAATAGCAACCTCCGCCGCAAAGCGCATAAAGATTTACCCGGCGAGGTGTCCAAGGGAAAATATACGTTGTGTTTAATACTGGCGGAACCTCTTTGCCTTCTTCCATCATCGAAAACGAGAGGGTTTTATCCTCGTTGTACATAATTGCAGGCATTGCTCCCACAAAAAAATAAGGACGTGGTTTGTGTCGACCTTCTGCCGAAACTTTTAATTTGAAAGGGGCAACAATATTGTTAAAGCGGACTTTAGCCTTGTAGTTTATTGGATTAGCCTCATCGTGTCCGCAAAAAGTTGCACCTGTGCCAAAATATCCTAAACCTATAGTCCAATATTTAAACTTTGCAAAACGGTATCCGTAATATGCCTCGTAGTAGTAATTGAGCATAGGGGTAAGAGAATCCACCTCTTTGGTAGAAACCGAACCGATAGTAATGCCGCCTTTCATGCCGAACACCTGCGCACGTGCAGGTATGCAAACAGAAACAAGCATTACGGCAATGCTTAACACCGCTATTAGTTTGGCAATAAGTTTCATGATATAAGGCTGTTATCGCCGCCGGTAGGTTTTTGAATGACGGTTTTGTTGAAAATATAAGCCCACCGATACGCAGAAAACTTGGTTGCGGAGAACTTTTTTCTGAAAATCGGTTTTTTCCTCCACAGAGAAAAAGCCAATTTTGTAACTGAGATCAATAAAAATATCAAGACTACGCGAAATAGATGATTGATAGCCAACTGCAAACGCTGCTCCTACATCATATTTACGAAGTTTGTTGATAAAGCTATTATACGAACCACGATGCACCGACATTGTATCGCGAGCAATAGAATCTTTTTTCCATTCGCTACTTGCCTGCAATGCCATTGAAGCAAACGGACCTATCTTGGTGTAAATATCGCCAAAAGATTGTTTCCAAAATAGTGGAACTTGGAGATAATCAACATATTTAGTAATGGTTTCTTTTTCTCTTACGCTACCACGAGTAATTTCGTCGGTTTTAACGGCAACACCCTGCTGCGAATAGTACGCGCCTATCTCCAAATAGGTATCGTATACAAGGGGGATGTCAACGTTGATGCCCGGACACATAGCTATTCTGGGTTTGCTGTCTTGAATTTTGTCGGTACCAATAAGGTTGGCAAAATTAGCGCCCATACTGATGCCAAAGATAGGTTTCTGAGCCGAATGTTTCTGAGCAGAACAGTTGGCGGCTATAAGTGCTAATAATACTATTAATAATGTCTTGTTGCGCATATATATACCGTTTTCGTCGTTACTTATCAATTTGCAAATTTAACTCATATTCTTTTAAAACGCATTTTTTCAACTAAAATTATTTGATAACAGTAAAATATCAAAAAATGTATAGCAGAGAATCAATGTTAAGCTCCCACAAATGTCATACCCGCTTTTGCATATATCCTCCATTTTTCGATTAAATCGGCAAAACCTTGAGGAAGTTCTGAGTCAAAGCTCATTACCTTGCCAGTAGTGGGATGCACAAATTCTAAGGTTTTGGCGTGAAGTGCCTGCGATGGCAACAACGAAAAACAGTTTTCTACAAACTTTTTGTATTTGGTAAATGTGGTGCCACGAAGAATCTTGTTGCCGCCGTAAACATCGTCGTTGAAGAGCGGATGACATTTGGTTTTCATGTGGACGCGTATCTGATGGGTACGGCCGGTTTCAAGTTTGCACTCAATAAGTGTAACATAGCCAAAGCGTTCCAACACTTTGTAATGAGTAATGGCAGGTTTTCCAATGCCGGTTTCTGGGTCGAATACACACATACTTTTACGGTCGCGAGGATTGCGCCCGATATTGCCTTCTATTGTGCCATATTCGTGGTCAAAATCACCCCAACCAAGTGCCTGATAGCGACGATTGACAGTATGGTTAAAAAACTGTTTGGCAAGATGAGCCTTAGCAGCTTCGGTTTTGGCAATTACCAAAAGTCCCGATGTGTTTTTGTCGATACGGTGCACAAGCCCCGGACGGATATCGTTTTTGTCGAAATTAGAATTACCGCCAAAATGAAACGCAAGCGCATTAACCAACGTGCCAGTATAATTACCATGAGCAGGATGAACCACCATTCCGGCAGGCTTGTTTACCACAATGAGAGTATCGTCTTCGTAAACGATATTGAGCGGAATATCTTCGGGTTCCACCTTAAAATCAATACGTTCGCCGGGTAGGTTTACTGTAATAACATCGTATGGATGAACGCGGTAGTTTTGTTTAACCACATTGCCATTGGCGCAGATGTATCCCGCCTTGGCAGCTTCTTGAATCTTATTGCGCGACACACCGGCAATACGGTTGTCGAGAAACTTATCTATTCGCACAAGCTCCTGTCCCTTATCGGCTTCAAAACGGTAATGCTCGGCATGCTCTTGGGTTTCTTCGGTAGATTCAATATCGTCGTCGTCAAAATCTTCTACTTCTAACAAATTATCGTCTGTCATAATCGATTAACTATTTAATTTTGAGAAATTTGGTAGTAAAATCACCTACCTTTAACAAATACACTCCCTCGGCAAGATCGGTTATATCAATATCTTCTTCTGCATAAAGGGTAATTTGCTTTACAATTTTGCCAGATGAGCTGATAATAAACACTCGCGAAGGATAGTCGCCAGGTCCCAAAATATGCAGATAATCTTTTGCAGGATTGGGAGTTAAGGTAATATTTGGGGATTTAATTTCGGTTTCGGGAACAAACTCGGTGGGTGTGGATGTTGAGCCAAAAGATGGGCGAATCATTATTTGTCCACGTTCGCCAGATTTTGTCCACACGCCGTTGATGTTGTAATAATTGTTGACAATGGTGGTGGTGCTTTTGTCAAAACCCACGTTAAGTATCTCGTTTTGAACCTTTTTCCATCCAATATAAAAAATATCCGACACCGCTACGGCATGTTTTAATGGGAAATATACAAAACTTCCGCACTCGTTTTTGGGGATAGAAAGATTGCTATCAGAATACAATTCGTTGCCAGGTAATCCATCGTTGTCTGCCCAAATTTTCAAATCAAAAAAATTGGCTTGAGCATCGTTGAATGTAGGATTAAAATAGATATACACACCTTTAATATAGTCAGGAACAAGAGGTTGAAAAACCACTGCCACCATACTTCCAGTAGAGCCTTCGCCATGAATACCATATCCTGCCTCGGCACTGCCATCGTCGTAGGCATAATAATCGGCAAAAGTTTTGTTGCTAAAAAATGTGTTGTTTGGAGCAAAATCTTGATGCGAAACATCGCTAACGAGTTTTATTCCAAACTGATATTCAGCAGTTTCAAGATCAGATTTAAAAGAATATTTAAACTGTTTTGTTTCGTCAAAATCCCAATAAGGAGGCAAGTTGTACGAACCAAGCATCAATGTATCTACAACATCTTTTGACTTTAAAATCAGATTGATAGAATCAAGCATACGGGGTTTGTTGTCGTTGTTGCGATAAAAAATGGAGTATGAAATCGGGGCTTTGTCGCTTGCCTTGGCATAATGACTCCATGGCACTGTTTGATAATTTCCGATTTTGATTTCTGGACAGTTGGTAAGTGCAACATCTTGATATACAGTATCTGTTGCGCTACGCAACTTGTCTAATTTAATATAATCCAAAAGCCAATAATCGCAATTAGACACTAAGTCAGCTTGTTTTGCCGAGCCAAGACTAAAATAATTGCGAAATCTAAATCGAAACCCCTCTTGCAAATAGCACCTCTGAGTAATAGCTATCGATTCTTGTTTAAAACCATAACAAGCTGAACCAGAAAAAGTTTTAACAGTTGTCCACTCATCGTCTTCGGGCGAATAAAAATCGAGCATCAACTCATCTTCGGGTTCGGGAGCATCGCCAAATCCTCCGGGCTGATAAAAAAATGTAAGAAAGATGGTAGTATCGCCGGGGTAGTTGAGGTTGATGGGTTTTGATGTAAGAGTATCGCCGTTGGAATACTTCTGATTGTATTGCGATGGATAAAACGCTCCATTAGCATCCAAAGCATCAAACACTGCTGCTCCAATACTCGGTGGACGGTTTGGAAGTGTGGTTGAAATATCAACTCCACTATTGATCCAAAGCGAGTTGTCGGGAGCTTTGCTGTTGTACGAAAAATCATCAAAAAACGGCAGTTCAAGCAATTCTGACGATTGAGCATAAGAAATGCCGTTACCACTCAAAATGGCGGTAATAACTGTTAATGTTATAATTTTTTGCGGTAATGGCATATTCTAAATTATGGTTTAAAAATCGTCCAAACTTTCGTCATCGGATTGCGATGGTTGATTGTTTGAATCATCACTAACAAACTCAGCATTATTGAGTTTGCTTTGGTCGGTAGTAATCCATACATCAATTTCAGATCCTGGCAACACCATGCGACCTTTAGCAGGCGACTGTTTGTATATAACGGCAGAAAGAGAATCAGCTTGTGTTTTAACTGTTCCATCGCCGATTTCTGCTCCGATGTTGAGCGAATTTTGAGCAGCCACAAGTCTTGCAGTATAAAGCGAATAGCTTTTGAGGTCGGGAACAACTGTTTTTGTAATACCCTCGTCTTTACCAAGCACAAGGTCGATAAGCGAACCCTTAGCCACACGTGTGCCAGCAGGAATAGGTTTGCCGTTGAACATTTGCTCAATAACAGCATTGTGGGCAATATCAGGCTTGTACGAAATTTTGCCAACACCCAAACCAACAGTAGCCAATTGAGCCTGAGCAGATTGTATCGAAAGGTCTTTAAGACTTGGCATAGCCACTTGCTCTACCGAATATGCTTTGATAGTTAAGAATATAGTACGCTCTTTTTTCACTTTAAAAGTGGCAGGAGGAGTTTGGTCAATTACCGTTCCGGGAGCGGCGTTTGAGCTATAAACCGAGTCGCTGATTTCAAATTTAAGTCCGCGTTCGTCGCAAATCTTTTTAACCTCGGTAAGCGAAAGCCTACGCAATTCGGGAACGCTAACATTTTGTCCGTGACGGGTATACACACGCAACGCCACAAATATCAAAACTACAAATAATACCACCACTGCTATCAAGATAGCCAATTGTCGTATAAGGATAAGTAATTGCGGACGGCTGTCGTCGTTATTCTCTTGATTGTTTTTTTCGGGTGTTTCTTCCATGCTATGTTATTGTTATAATGGTTTTTACCTTATTTTAATAGATAACAAATCTAACAGCAAAGGTAAAGAGATTTTCTAAGATAGAAAATTTTTTGCAGCAATTTGAAAAAAACTTTGTTTAATTTGTTAAAAATAATAATATTTGTAATCTAAAAATTAAGCATAGAGTGCAAATGTCAACATCTTGCAAATCAACATTATGAGTATTACTGAAAAGCAGACGATATTGGTAGTAGACGACGCAAAGGCGATTACACAGTTTATACAACAGATGCTCAAAGAACGAGAATATAAAGCCATAGGGTGCGGAAATGGTGCCGACGCCGTAAGGCTCGCGGTTGAATTCAATATTCGCTCAACCAAGTATCTCCGTCAAAGCCAAACCCCACAGATATTGATGTGTCGGCAATGATAGCCGAAATTTGCGAACAGCGACTTGAAATTACCCAGCAAGAATGGTTCGGAGGTAATGAAATTATCAAAAAAATGTCGCCCGAACCGGTGGCAATTGCTCAAATGCCATATTTTTCGGCTGTGGACAAACGCGACTATTCAAACTCGTTTTGCGATGACTATATCGAACGTCCCGCTAAACAAGAACAAAATATCGAGGTACTTAAAAAACACCTTATAAATAATGCATAAACTAAATAAATTATAATATACATCATTCAAATTATAAAAAAACAACCAAATGGAACAAAAACAGATAGACCTTAAAGCAGCCGACAACGTGCGAATGCTTGCCGCTGCAATGGTAGAAAAAGCAAAATCAGGACACCCCGGTGGTGCTATGGGCGGAGCTGACTTCGTTCATGTACTTTACTCTGAATTCCTTAAATTCGACCCAGAAGATCCTTCGTGGGACAACCGCGACCGTTTCTTCCTCGACCCGGGACACATGTCGCCGATGCTTTATTCGATTCTTACTCTCTGCAACAAATTCTCGTTGGAAGATATTAAAAACTTCCGTCAGTGGGGCAGCGTAACACCTGGTCACCCCGAACGCGATATCAACCGTGGTATCGAAAACACTTCGGGACCTCTTGGTGTTGGTCACGCTCTCGGTATCGGTGCAGCCATCGCTCAAGAGTTCCTCGCAGCTCGCTTTGGCAAACGTCAACAGCACAAAACCTACGTTTACATCTCTGACGGCGGTATCCAAGAAGAAATTTCACAGGGCGCAGGTCGTATCGCTGGTTTCCTCGGATTGAAGAACCTTATCATGTTCTACGACAGCAACAAGATTCAGCTTTCTACAAAATGCAACGATGTTTCCGACGAGGACACTTACGCTAAATACAAAACTTGGGGCTGGAACGTTGTAAAAATCAACGGAAACGACGCTGCCGCTATCCGTCAGGCTTTGAAAAACGCTCAAAACGAGCAAAACCGTCCTACCCTCATCATCGGCGAAACCGCTATGGGTAAGGGCATCGTAACAGAAAACAACGAAAACTTCGAAGGCAAATGCTCTACTCACGGTCAGCCCGTTTCTAAATCGGGTGGTTCGTTTGAAATGACTATCAAACACCTTGGTGGCAATCCTGAAAATCCGTTCGAGATTTTCCCCGAAGTTAAAGAATATTACGCCAAGAAATTAGCCGAAAAAGCAGCTGCCGCAAAAGCAGAAAAAGCAGAAGAGGCTAAATGGGCTGCCGAAAATCCCGAATTGGCTAAAAAACTCGAAAAATACTACAAAAACGATTTTGAACTTCCTGATTTCAAGGATCTCAACTTCGACAAGGCTACCGCTACTCGTGGCTCGCTCGGCAAAACTCTTGCTGCTATGTACGGCAAAATCGAGAACCTCGTTGTGGCTTCTGCCGACCTTTCTAACTCTGACAAAACCGACGAGTTCCTCAAAAAGACCAAGGCGTTTGTTCCCGGCGATTTCAGCGGCTCGTTCCTCCAAGCTGGTGTATCAGAACTCACAATGGCAGCACTCTGTACAGGTATGTGTCTCCACGGCGGCGTAAGAACCGTTTGCGGAACATTCTTTGTATTCTCCGACTACGAGAAACCTGTTCTCCGCGTTGCAGCATTGATGAAAACTCCCGCTATCTTCCTCTACACTCACGACTCGTTCCGCGTTGGCGAAGATGGACCTACCCACGAACCTATCGAGCAAGAGGCACAAATCCGCCTTATGGAACAGGTAGACAACCACGATGGCAAAATGTCGACACTCGTTCTCCGTCCTGCCGATGGCTACGAATCAATTGCCGCTTACAAGATGGCTATCAACAACCTCGACTGCCCCACAGTAATGATCGGTTCACGTCAAAATATCGACTGTCTGCCCCAAGGCAAAGCAGCTTCGCAACTCGACCGCGCCGAGCAAATTAAGAAAGGCGGTTATGTTGTATGCCAAACAGCAGAAGGCAATCCTGACGTAGTTTTGGTTGCCAACGGTTCTGAGGTAGCCACATTGGTTGGCGCTGCTCCCGCAATTGCAGAACAGACCGGCAAAAAAGTTCGTGTAGTATCTGTAATCTCGCCCCGCTTGTTTGAAAACCAAGGAGAAGCTTACGTTGAGAGCGTAATTCCCTCGTCGGCAAAAGTTCTCGGTATGACAGCAGGACTTCCGAGCGTATTCGCCACAATCATCCCCGGATTCAAGAAAGATGTATTCGGCCTTACACACTTCGGTGCTTCGGCTCCCGCAGACGTTTTGGACGAAAAATTCGGTTTCAAACCCGAACTCTTTGCTCAGTGGGCTGTGGCTAAATTGAAATAAGCACACCTTATATATAATAGTAAAAATGGAGCGGCAGTAAAAAGCCGCTCTATTTTTTTTATCACAAAAAAATGTTTTTCTTTGCGCTGCAATCATTCACAAACGCACAATGGACATAACAATATACACCGACGGAGCTTCAAGAGGCAATCCGGGTCCAGGAGGATTCGGCACAGTGCTCCTCTACGGACAATATCGCAAAGAACTTTCGCAAGGTTTTAAACTCACCACCAACAACCGCATGGAACTATTGGCAGTAATCAAAGGCTTAGAAGCACTTAAAAAGCCAGGTATGAACGTTACCATATATTCCGACTCAAAATACGTGGTAGACAGCGTGGAGAAAAAATGGATAATAGGCTGGCTAAAAAAAGGATTCAAAGACAAGAAAAACAAAGACCTCTGGTTAAGGTTTCTCGAAGTGTATAGACAGCACACTGTACGCTTTGTGTGGATCAAAGGACATAACGAAACCCCCGAAAACGAACGCTGCGACCGTCTTGCCGTGGCTGCAGCATTAGACACCCCACATCTTTTAGATGATACAGGATATTTAGCCGAAGAAAAAACAGGTTCTTTATTATAATATTTTTTTTATAACTTTGGGACGGAAAAATTTTTAAAAGAACACATCATTTATGAAACATCACTCCTTTATATTAATAATAATGGCGTTGCTGTTGGTTTCGTGCGGAGCAGGCAAAAAACTTGTGCAAGAGCAGCAAACCGCCAACCGCTATTTTTACGAAAAACAATACGACTCGGCGGCAACAGCATACGAGGAGATTATAGCCAAATACGAAGCAAAACATATTTCGGCACCCGTAGAAGTGTATGCCTCGGCTGGCAAATCGTTATACTACTCAGGACGCGAAAAAGATGGCATCGACCTACTATACAAGGCTGAAGTTATGGGCTACGAAGACGAACTTGGTCTTATAATGAAAATCAAGTATTACGGCAAAATCGACAACCATTCCAAAGAACTCGACAATCTTGAAAAATACCAAAACATGTATCGCAACGGCGATGAAATTCAATACGTAAGTATCCGTCTACTAAAACGATACATGCAAATGAAAGAGTATCAAAAAGCCCAAAAAGCTTACGAGCAGATAAAAGAACCCGAATCGGCAGAAATTGAACTGATGGAACTCTATCACACAGCACTTACCCAAAACGGTGCAAAAGACAAAGCCAACTTGGTAGCTCAAAAACTATTCAACACCGACCCCAGCAACTTTATTGGTCTTAACTATATGGCACGCAAAACTTTCGACCATGCTGAAAATGCTTACGTGGCTGCAATCAAAGAATACGAAGCTAAAAAGACCAACGCCGCCTACCGCACAATGGTGCAGAAAACAAAACCACTGTTAGAAGAATTTAAAACCGCTAAAGGTCTGTATATCAAGTTATACAATCTATACAAGCGTCCCATCGACGCCGAAATATTATCTCGAATTTTTACACGGCTCAACGACAAAAAGAACGCCGCCGCATACGCTAAACTTGCAAAATCACATAAATAATAATACAATGACACTTACAGAACAGATTCAGGACGATATGAAGTCCGCAATGAAAGAAAAAAATCAGGCAAAACTCGCCGCAGTTCGCGCTATCAAAGCCGAAATTCTCAAAGAACAGACATCGGGCAAAGGCACAGAAATTACTGATGCCGACGTGCTTAAACTTATCCAGAAGATGGTAAAGCAGCGCAACGACTCAATAGCCATTTACCAACAGCAAGGCCGTCAGGACCTTGTAGACGAAGAAAACGTTCAATTGGACTTTATAAAATGCTACTTACCCAAACAACTTTCGGAAGCTGAAGTAGAAGCAATTGTAAAACAAATAGTTGCCGAAACAGGCGCAACTTCGGTTAAAGATATGGGCAAGGTAATGAAAGCCGCCAACGCTCAATTAGCAGGCAAAGCCGAAAGCAAAATGATTGCCGACATTGTTAAGAAGTGCCTCAACAACTAATGGAAAAACTGTCGTTAGAAAAACTGAACAGGATTTCGGTTGAGGAATTTAAGCAGGCAGAGAAAACGCCCATAACTGTTGTGCTCGACAATGTGCGTAGTGCACTCAACGTGGGTTCGGTTTTCCGTACTTGCGATGCCTTTCGCATAGAACGCATTGTGCTATGCGGCATTACAGCCACTCCGCCAAACAACGAAATCCGCAAAACAGCCATCGGCGCGGAGCAGTCGGTAGAATGGACGTACGCCAAAGATTCGATCTCCGCCGTCAACGACCTTAAATCGCAGGGCTACACCATTATAGCAGTGGAACAAGCTGCAGAGAGCGTTCAAATTCAAGACTTCACTTCTACCGGCATAGCCAAAGCAGCACTTGTTTTTGGCAACGAGGTAAAAGGCGTGGACGATGGCATTATGGACATCTGCGATATTTGCTTAGAAATACCGCAATTTGGCACAAAACACTCTCTAAATGTGAGCGTTAGCGCAGGAATTGCTATTTGGGAAGTATTTAAAAAGTTTACAGCGAAAACCGCTCAGTAATATTCCCCGGAATCTCATCGAAATTGTGAGTAACATATATAAGAGTGCGCCCCGACTGACGACAATAAAAGTCGATTACGTTGCGGGCGCGTTTTTTGTTTACTGCATCCAACCCATGCAGAGGCTCATCTAAGATAAGCAGGTCGGGATTCTTAATCATAGTGCGGGCAAGGAGCACAAGACGTTGCTCGCCATCGGAGGTCTTCAAAAACGGCTTTTCGGCAAGATGAGCAATACCAAAAGTGCGCATTATCTCCAAAGCCTTGTTGTATTGTTCTTGGTGACAAACACGGAAAAGTCCCTGAGTATCAAATAATCCCGATGCCACCACCTTGACACACGGCTGATTTTCACGAAAATAGAGGTGCATTTCGGCAGAAATGTAGCCGATGCGTTTTTTTATATCCCAAATGCTTTCTCCTGTGCCGCGTTTATGGTCAAAAAGTGTGATATCCATATTGTAAGCACGTGGATTGTCGGCAGTTATAAGGCTTAAAAGCGTAGATTTGCCACTGCCATTGCCTCCGGTGAGAGCCCATTTTTCACCACGGCGTATCGTCCACGAAAGGTTTTTGAAAAGCGTTCTGCCCGGATACTCAATAGAAACCGAGGTTAGCTGCACCGCAATATCAAATGGCTTTAAATCAGAATGTTCTTTTGAGGGAATGGTAATCTCCAAATCCTCATCGGGATATAATGATTTTTGAAAATCCTTGTCGGCAAGAAAAGCCTCACGGCTCATTTTGGGCAATACACGCATCGATTTCACGGGAATCACCGTCTTGGATATTTCGGGAATCTCCTTGATGTCGGGAATGATAAAAATCATCTGCTGACGGTCGGCAATATCGCTAAACAACTGATTTAGTTGTGCTTTGGTGTCCACGTCGAGACCAATAAACGGATTGTCGAAAATTACCAAATCGGGCTTTTTGATAAGCACCGAGGCAATAAGAAAACGCCGCAACTCGCCCGACGACAACATTATAAGTGTTTTGTGAAACAGCGGCGTAAGTTTTAATTTGCTAACCCAATAATCCTTATCGGCTCCGTCAACAGCATCCAAATGGTCTTTGACGGTGGGCATAGGCTTGTTTTCAACAGCATCAAAAGTGTTTTCGCACGCCGAAAAACGCTGTTGATAATACATATTGTTGTAATCTGCCATGGTGTAAGCCGATTCAAAACCCATTTTCTCAACTCGCCCTTTTACGTATGTGCCACCATCGGGCATAAATCCGTAGCGGATAGAACCGCCTTTGAGGGCAACTTTTCCGCAGATAATTTCGGCAAGTTTGGTTTTGCCTGCTCCGTTAGAACCTATTATAGAGGGATTTTCACCGTAATCGATACTCAAATCTATTGTTCCGTCGAAATCTAATCCGTAAACAAACGGGGTGGCGGAGGTTAGTTTTATCAATGGATAATTCATAATTCAAAATGCATAATGCGCAATGCGTATTTTTTATTAAAAATCTTTTAGAAAAACTTTTCCTATCTCCCTGTCGGTGACATCGTTGAGGCGGCGACATTCACGGTCAATTTTTTCAAGGTCGGGATTTTTGGTGATGTTAAAATCCTCATCATTGCCGCGGTTTTCAAGTTTTTCGTACACGGTGTGCATCGAAATTGTATTGATATCCATAGCAGGAATAAAGATTCGTTTGTCGTTTTGGTCGGTTTTGATTTCGGCTAAAAGATTAACATCTACTAATTTTTGCGCCAAATGGGTAAAGAAACGTTGCGAAATTTTCAACTCATCTGCCCATTCAGCAGCATCTTTGGGAGGATTACCATCGGCAAAGTTTTTCACAATGCGGGTCATAATAAGCACGGCAATGCGTTTTTCGAGACGGAGGCTCACATCGTTGACCCCGTGTTCCATAGTGTACTTGCTCACAATCTGCACCGAATAGGCAATTTCGCATCCCACAAGCACAATCATCCACGAAGTCTGCAACCACGTGAGAAACAGCGGCAAGGCAGCAAAACTACCATAAATAGCGCCATATTTGCTCACGCCCACCTGAAACGTTACATAAATCCACTGCCAAATTTGGAAAACAGTACCCGTAACTATGCCTGCCGCCACAGCAGCCTTGATTTTTACCTTGGTGTTGGGCATTATCAGATAGAGAAGGGTAAAAGTAATCCACATAAGTACGTATGGCACAATAGTAAAGAGCGGCGTAAGGTATCCCGAAAGAAGGTTTTGAAGTTGCGTTTTAACAAAGATTGTTGCGCTCACACCTGTTAACAGCAATATGGGCGTAAAAATCATTATAGCCACATAGTCGGTAATTTTTCTGGTGATGGAGCGCGATTCGTGAATGTCCCACAGATAGTTGAACGATTCCTCAATATTGTTGAGCAATTTAAACACAGCGTAAAGCAACATTACCATACCAATACCGGCAATAAGTCCGCCCTTGGTGTTGTCGAGCATCGAAGCGGAGAACTGGATAAGGTACTCTCCCACCTCAGACGTGGCACCGAAAGCGTTTTGAATAACACGTTCCAGCAAGTGGTCTAACCCGAAACCCTTTGAAATGGCAAACGCCAAAGCTATCACCGGCACAATCGACAGCAAGGTAAAAAACGTCAACGCCGACGCATTAACAGAACAGCGGTTTTCGGAAAACCCCTTGACCGCAATGATGATGATTTTGAGAATCTCGTACAAGCGCAACTTGTGCTTGCCAAAAGCTGAGGTGTCCTCCTTCCAAATGCCTTTAGTAACAAAGTGCCGAGCCTGATGGTATTTTTCGGTAAAGTTGATCATGGTGATGTGATTAATTTGGAAACAAACATAGATAAAAAAAAGGGAATAACAAAAAAAACTATTACCTTTGCATACCAATAATTTCGCAAGAAAACGATGTACAAAATAAAATTCACGCCATACCGTGCAGCATTAGGGAAACTGTTTTTCCGACAGTCGAAAGACGGCGGTTGTGTTTCGCTCGACGGACGATACAAATTTTATATAGGCGAAGATGTTGAAAATCCCGACTTTTGGGTAGTTCAGGGCAAAGGTGTAAGAAAACCTGAAACCTGCAACGTGGCACCCGAAAACGTTATTTTTTTAAACACAGAGCCTCGTTCGGTGCTTAATTATCCCACCAAATATCTCAAACAATTTGCTGTAGTATCTACAAGTCAATATCCCACCGACCACAAAGGCGTTGTATATGGTCCGCCGGTATTGCCGTGGTTTGTAGGCTACAAAGAAACCAGTGGCGAATACTCTTACTCACTCACCTACAATGATTTAAAAGGCAGTCAATTTCCTAAAAAAGAGAAACTTTTGTCGGTGATTTCAAGTAATTTGGCTGTATCTCGAGGACATCTCAACAGACTGAAATTCGTAAAAAAACTAAAAGCGCACTTCGGTGACCAAATCGATGTTTTTGGACGTGGATTCAACGGATTCGACGACAAGTGGGACATTCTATCCAAATACAAATACCACATTTGCATTGAAAACTGCTCAGAACCATATTATTGGACAGAGAAAATTTCCGACTGTTTCCTTGCCGGAACATTTCCACTATACTACGGATGCAAAAACTTTTCAGATTATTTTCCTACTGAGGCTTTTCGACCTATCGACATTATGGATGCCGACAAATCTATTGAGATTATCGAAAACGCTATCAAAGAGAATCTTTACGAAAAATCGCAAGAATATCTCTACCAATGCAAAGACCTTGTGCTTGATAAATACAACATGTTCGAATACATAGCCTCACTATGCGATCGTCTTAATCCAGACGCTCCTAAGCAAGCAGTCACTATCAATCCTTGCAAATCGTCGCACGACTTAAGAAACTTTACCAACTACCTATTTATGCGTAGTTACTACAAGATGGAAATGAAAATATACAACCTATTTCACAAGTAAGGGCTATCTCTTTATCTGTCCAAAAGTTTTGATACTTGTATACTTACGCCAAAGATTGAGTTTACGTTTGGCAGGAACACCGTGACGTTTGATATAGTCGTCAGCTTGTTCTATCATTCTTGCACAGCATTTGCCATCGAGGTGCGGGTCGTAGTTTTCTACAATCCAGCGACGTTTGGCAATGCTTTCGGTATCGTTGAAAGCTTTGTGATAGGCAGTTAAAAGGTCGCTTTCTACTGTGATATTCTCCCAATAAATATCTTTAGCTATGGTGCGGAGTGTAATTACGGGACGGTCTAAGAGCAAAAACTCGTACACAGCCGATGAAGTATCGCTTATCATCAAGTCGCTCATCATCTGATACTTGGTAACATTTTCGCCAGCCTCTATATATACTGCATCGTTTCTGTTTTTTGCCCATTCGCGATATTCATCTGTCCATTGCTGAGCTGTAAGGGGATGAAATTTCATAAGCAATAGCACATCTGATTCTTGAGCGAGAAGTTGTTCCAATGGCTTTTTCAAAAATGGCAGAGATGTAAGTTTCGGCGAAAAAGTAGGTGCATAAATTACTATGCGCTTTTTGCCATATTTATCCAGAAGTGCCTGTTTTTCGTTATCGAAATCGTGCAAATGTTCTTTGATCCAATCTTGTTTTGTCCAACCTGTTTCGCGTACTTCAAAATCACCATATTTTTTCGACAACATTTCAAAATGCGATGTAAAATATGGTCCTTGAGTAAAATAGGTATCAAAATAACGACGAATAACCCAATGGTCTTTTTTTTCGGCGGCATATCCGTGAAACACCTGAATTTTTACGCCCGGAAGGTAATAAGGCACAATGTTACCCGGCACAAATATGGCTTCGGGCTTGAAATCATATACAGCTTGAATAGAATCTGTCCACTTAACCTCGTTGGCAAGCGGAAAATTGTTGATTTTTTTAGTGTGCACATACCAAAGCACATCGTGACAGCCTTGACGGTCGGTTTCGGTTTGCAGCGGCTGCAAAATATCTACAGCATAACGGTTTTCGCAAAATAGGACAATTTTCATATCAATCTATTAGAGTCTTAATGTCAAAATCGGCGTAAGGTTTGGTTAGGTCGCAATAGTCGTGAAAATGCGATACACGCTTATTCTCAGGTGGAAGTTCCATATAATTGTCGCCATACAAAACCGAAAGAAATCCTTCAGGAATTGTAGGAGCATCGGCTTCAACACCTTCAAAAGTTAGTCTGGTTGGCTCACCAAAAACCTCTTTTTTATAAGCTCTCAAACCATCGTCATGAGTCATAAGATAGTTGCAGTTTTTGTGTCCGTTGTATTCTTGCAAAACTTTTTGGCTCCATCGGTGAAGACGTTCTTTTGAAAAATGCTTCTGCACCCAACGTGTCCACCACGAACTAAGACCTTTGCCATGCTTGTAAGGGTCACGGTAAACGAAATAGAGCATCTTGCGGGTAAAGTTGAACTTATAAAAATGAAACCATCTACGAATACCACTGTCGGGCACTTCGTCGAGCGGGAAAATATCCATATAAATACCACCGGCATATCCAAGATATACTCTTTCTACAATTGTGGTACTTGTATCCTCTAATTTTGCAAAATATTTAGGATAATGCGGGCAGTTTTGATGGTTGACAATAGCATACGGTTTTGGCAACCATTCTGAAGCGTGTTCCATCAAAAGATCATAATCCTTGCGCAATAGGGCAATATCCTGATCGTCGTCCCAAGGAATAAAACCCTTGTGTCTTACCGCTCCAAGTAGAGTACCGGCTATAATATAACATCTGCTACCATGCTCTTTACACACCTTATCGATTGTTTCCAATAGGCATACACTGCGCAATTGGAACTCTCGTATGTCATATTTGTACTCTTTTTTATCCCTTAAGATTTTATTCCTATCGTAATTATTCATTCCAGATTACTATTTTTTCCTTACATCCACATCATTAGAAAAATGATTATCCGCCTTTTGCTTCATTTTCTCATAACTATCATAAATACGCTGTTTTAGATTGGTGCTACTAACGCCTGCGCCATAAGGGAAATACACCACGTCTACTCCCTGCTCTTTTAGATAATCATACTTGCCAGTCCAATCGTCGCCCACCACAAACACATCGAAATTAAGTTTCTTTACCTTGTCGGTATGGTCGAGCGAATGTTGCGGAATCACTATGTCGGGATATTTCAAAGCTTTCATCAATGCAATGCGTTCCTCAAAAGGAATAATCGGTTGCGACTTGTAACTCTCCACCAACTCATCGGTATTAACACCTACAATCAAGATGTCGCCCAACGAGCGGGCATATTCAATCATTTTGATGTGATTGGCATGCAGCATATCAAAAGTGCCGCTTGTATACACTACTGTTTTTCCTGCTATCATAGTTAGATTAATTTCCGTTTCAACAAATCATCAAAAGCCGCAATAAGTTGGACGATTTCCTTTTCGGTGATATTGCCGATATGACCCACTCTAAACACCTTTTCGGCAAGTTCGCCACCATTTGGACATACCCAAATGCCATATTCGTCTTTTATAATTTCAAAAATACGATATGCACTCACACCTTCTGTGGCTGGCAATAGTGCTGTAACACAGTTTGATGTGGCGTTTTCTGGTGTGAACATTTTAAAAGGAAGATGCTTGATTTTGGCTCTGAAATATTCGGCACGTTGCTTAATTACTCCGTTGATATACTTAACACCACCATTTTGAGCTATGCGTTTAAGTTTGTCGTTGAGCTGCAATAGTGTGGCAACGGCAGGAGTAAAAGGAGTTTGACCTCTCTCGCCATTGCGGAGATAATCGGCATAATTAAAATACATGCTCTTAACCTTGTTGGCAACACAGCGCTTTTGAGCCTCGGAGTCTAAAACCGTAAAACTCATTGAGGGAGGCAATGAAAGAGCCTTTTGCGAACCTGTGATAGCAGCGTTTACATGCATTTGCTTCATAGAAAAGTTATCGGCAAGAAAACCGCTCACAGCATCCACAAATAAGAAAATGCCATTGCGCTTGCAAAAATCACCCACCATCTGCATATCGTAAAGAATGCCGGTAGAGGTTTCGCAAAGCTGTAGCAACATTCCTGTATATCCTTTATTTTCAAACTGTATCAAAATATCTTGCGTCAACGGTTGTCCATATTCAAGATGGATTTCTGTAAACGGAATTTCGTGAATCTGGCACAATTCGACCAAGCGATGTCCGAAACTGCCACCATTTACCACCAACACTTTGTCGTTTTGGGTGAAAAAATTCATAACACCGCCTTCCATACTTGCTGTGCCCGAACCTGTCATAAACACTACTCGCGAATTATCGGGAGCGTCAAACATCTGGCACATAAGACTTTCGTTTTCTTTCATCACTGATGAAAACTCCGGCGTGCGGAAATACGGAATCTGCTCCGCTCCTATTTTCTGTGTTTCCAAATCCGTCTGAACCGGACCTATTGTAAAATTAATCATTTTTGAATCGGTTTTAATCGTTTCCGGCGGCAAAGTTACTCATTATTACGATTTATTCTACATTTGCGGATAAAAAAACTAAGCGTTTAACATTTTTATCCTATTTTTGCCATAGAAACATTTTTTAATTATGAATCGAACCCTATCCACCACACTCTGTTCGGCAATGCATTTTCTCGTTGACTGCCTTTGCCTATGTGGGTTATACCTTGCATCGGGCAGTGCCATCAACGATAATATCATAAGTATATTTATGACATACAACCTTTTGGCATTTGCTACTCAGCCATTTACTGGAATAATAGCCGACAAGATAGGCAAAAAACATTGGATGCTTCTACTGAGCGTTTTATTGCTTTTGGCGGCGGTGATACCATCGTCGGCAGCATCAATTATGGGGGGGCGTACATCATTATCGCCGAACCCCGTCCGTGGCATTTTGATTCCGACGCATCAATTATTATCGCCGTAGTTGCCACCACAGTAGTGCTTGCCCTCTGCGCATTCTTTATTATCAGATACCGCAACAAGCATTAAATATTTTATTCACCTTCAATCAAAAGATTTACAAAATTAAGCCTATAATCTGCCACGAAACATATATTTATGCATTTCATGGCAAATTATAGGCAAAATAATTTTTTTATCAAAAAAATTTTGCTTAACTTTGCACTCAAAATTAAAACCTTAGCAAGGTGAGTACTATTATTGGACGAGCAAAAGAAATTGACGAATTAATGAGCATCTACCATCGCCATCAGTCGCAACTTGTGGCTGTATATGGTCGTCGACGTGTAGGTAAAACATTTTTAATTAGAGAGTTATTTAAAGATTCGTTTGCTTTTTACCACACAGGAATGTCTCCGGCAGAACTTCAAGACAACAACCTCTTAGAAGCGCAATTGTCGGCTTTTTATTCCACATTAAAACGCTACGGATATAAGTCAAACACTTGTCCAAAAAATTGGTTAGATGCTTTTGATTGCTTGATTGAACTTCTATCCAAAGTGAATAAAGACGAAAGAACGGTGGTTTTTATTGACGAAATGCCATGGATGGACACTCCTCGTTCGGGGTTTATTACGGCATTTGAACATTTTTGGAACGGATGGGGTGCCGGTCAAGATAATTTGATGCTGATAGTTTGCGGTTCGGCTACATCGTGGATTCAAACTAACCTAATCAACTCATACGGAGGATTATACGATCGTGTTAATGCCGAAATCTGTCTTTCTCCATTCAACCTCTATGAAACGGAGCAACTATTGAAGGCTCAGGACGTTACCATGCCAAGATATGATATTTTACAGTTATATATGGCAGTGGGCGGCATTCCAATGTATCTAAGTTATGTACAGCCCGGCAAAAGTCTCGCTCAGATTATTGATGACTTATATTTTGTACGTAAGGCAAAACTCAAAAATGAATTCGATAGACTGTTTAATTCGATATTCAGGCATCCTGAACAATATAAAAAGGTGGTAAAACTATTGTCAGAACGTCAATGCGGTTACTCTCGCGATGATATTTCAAAAAAACTCGGTATCAGTTCAGGCAACGGTCTTTCTAACATTTTGAACACCCTCGAAGAAAGTGATTTTATAGAATACTACCAACCATTTGGAAACTCAAAACGCGAAATGTGTTATCGCCTTATCGACCCATTTTGTCTATTTTACCTTGACCAAGTAGACGGAAAGAGGCGAAAAGATAATTTTTGGCAAGAGAATGAAAACCTTTCATCGCTTTCTGTGTGGCGCGGACGTGCGTTTGAAAACGCCTGCATATCACATATAGAACAGATTAAAAAGGCATTAGGGGTTGTTGGCGTAAGTTCCGACAACTCTCCGTGGACTATCAAAGGCAACGAAAGTAAAGACGGTATGCAAATAGACCTAATTATAAAACGTTCCGACCGTGTAGTTAATGTCTGCGAAATGAAGTTTGTTAATTCAGAATTTGAAGTTAAAAAGGAATACGAAACAAAACTCCGCGACCGACTAAACCAAGTTAAAGAACTTGTATCACGTATTCACAATATTCAAATGACTTTGGTTACAACCTACGGACTAAAATATGGAATCCACAGTGGCGTATTTCAAAAAACAGTAGTGTTAGACGATTTATTCAGTGCGTAAAAAAGCAATTTCAGGGCATTCAATATCATTTTTTCTTTATTCCCCCTTTCACCCCGCCTTTCTTAGGTAATTCTTTCTACCAAAAACACCATTATTAGAGTTAATATCCTAATTTATCTTTTTTTCTTGGAGAAACTTTCTTACCGCCATATCTTTGCACCGTAATTAAAAACAGTATTAACCACATAAAACATAAAGAAAATGAGCACAAAGAAATTACATGTAGAGACATTAGCATTGCACGTAGGACAAGAAGCAGCAGACCCCACAACCGATTCAAGGGCAGTTCCTATCTATCAGACAACTTCATACGTTTTCCACAACTCGAAACACGCAGCCGACCGTTTTGGTCTTAGAGATGCAGGTAACATCTACGGACGTTTGACCAACACCACACAGAGCATTTTTGAGGAGCGTGTGGCAGCTCTTGAAGGTGGAACAGCAGGCTTGGCAGTAGCATCTGGAGCAGCAGCCATCACCTACGCTTTGCAGAATATTCTCCAAAACGGTGACCATATCGTTGCTGCCGACAACCTCTACGGTGGCACTTACAACCTTATCACACACACACTTTCAACTCAGGGTATCCAATACACAATTGTTGACTTCTCTGATTTGAAAGCAGTAGAGGCAGCCATCAAACCTAATACAAAGGTGATTTACGGCGAAACTCTCGGCAACCCCAACTCTGACGTGCTCAACATCGAAGGCATTTCTGAAATTGCTCACCGTCACAACATTGTGTTCATCGTTGACAACACTTTCGCACCTATCTTGATTCAGCCTTTGAAACACGGTGCCGACGTTGTGGTTCATTCAGCAACTAAATTTATCGGTGGTCACGGTGCTTCGCTCGGCGGCGTTATCGTAGACGGTGGCTCGTTCAATTGGAAAGCCAACGCCGACAAGTATCCCACTTTGGCAAAACCCGATCCTTCTTACCACGGCGCTATCTTTGCCGATGTGGCTGGTCCTGCCGCTTTTGTAACCCGTATCCGTGCGGTTATCTTGCGCGACACCGGTGCTACCATCAGCCCCTTTAACGCTTGGACACTCTTGCAAGGTGTTGAGTCATTGCCCTTGCGCATTGAACGTCATGTTGAAAACGCTATCAAAGTGGTTAACTTCCTTGCAAATCACCCCAAAGTTAGCGCAGTTCACCATCCTTCGTTGCCCACTCACCGCGACAATGCGTTGTACAAAAAATATTTCCCAAAAGGTGGTGCATCAATTTTCACTTTTGAAATCAAAGGCACTCGGGACGATGCTTGGAAGTTTATCGACAATCTCAAAATCTTCTCGCTCCTTGCCAACGTTGCCGACGTTAAGAGTCTTGTGATACATCCGTACACAACCACACACTCGCAACTTTCGCCCGAGGAACTCGCTCAGCAGCATATTACGCCCACCACAATTCGTCTTTCGATAGGTGTTGAGCACATCGACGACATCATCGACGATTTGAGTCAGGCATTCGATGCTATCTAAGCCACTATAAATATTTGATTTGATAACGGATTCTTTATTCCTACCAGCAATGGACGGGAATAGAGAATCCTTTTTTTGTATTTTTCAAAAGATGCAATTTTGCAGTTTCTCATAAATAGATTTTAAAAGCCGGTTACGCTTAGTGCCTTTTTTCTATATTTGTATCAAAGAATATACTATTGGAGAAATATAATCTATAATAACGGTTTGTTTTAGAAATAATCACCATATTATTATTTTTCTCTTGGCGTATTATTCCAAGTAATGTATATTTGCAGTGTAATAATTAAACGAATCAAGAACCTTAAAAACATAAAGAAAATGAGTAAAATAATTGAAAGTTCGTTAGAGTTGATCGGCAACACCCCGCTTTTAAAACTCAACAATTATTCTAAGAAAGCCGGCATCAACGGCGCCACCATCTTAGCAAAACTTGAATACCTCAACCCCGCCGGCTCGGTAAAAGACCGTATTGCACTTGCAATGATCAAAGACGCCGAAGACAAAGGTCTGTTGAAACCCGGTGCCACCATCATCGAACCCACCTCGGGCAACACAGGTATAGGCTTGGCAGCAGTGGCAGCTGCAAAAGGTTACAAAGCCATCCTCACACTTCCCGACACCATGAGCGTTGAGCGTAGAAACTTGTTGAAAGCATACGGTGCAGAAATTGTACTCACCGAAGGTGCAAAAGGTATGAAAGGTGCTATCGCCAAGGCAGAGGAACTCAACAAAGAGATTGCAGGTTCGATAATTCTCGGACAGTTTGTAAACCCCGCCAACCCTAAAATCCACCGCGAAACCACAGGACCCGAAATTTGGGATCAAACCGACGGCAAGGTTGACATTTTTGTAGCAGGCGTTGGCACAGGCGGAACACTCACCGGCGTTGGCGAATTTTTAAAATCAAAGAAGGCTGATGTAAAAGTAGTTGCAGTAGAACCTGCCACATCGCCCGTGCTTTCAAAAGGCACAGCCGGAGCGCACAAGATTCAGGGTATTGGTGCAGGTTTCGTCCCCGAAACGCTCAACACCAAAATCTACGACGAGGTAATAGCCATCGAAAACGACGACGCATTTGCCGAAGGTCGTAAGTTTGCAGTAAGCGAAGGTATTTTGGTTGGTATTTCGTCGGGAGCAGCCCTCAAAGCAGCTTCTATATTGGCAGCACGTCCCGAAAACAAGGGCAAAAACATTGTAGTGCTTCTCCCCGACTCAGGCGACAGATATTTGTCTACCCCTTTGTTCTCAAACAATTAGAACTTTTCGCATAAGTCATAATAATTTTAAAGTGTGCAGAATAGGCTATTCCGCACACTATTTGTTATTTATGGGTTCTATTTTTAAGGTGTTTTTATTTTTTGATTTTCCAATAGTTTTCGATTTCGACGGCGGAGTAAATTTTACCACGGAAGAGGTAGCCGTAGCCGATGGAGTCTATCTTGGCGATGTTCGTTTTTGAACGGGAGCCAGGACATATATGCCAACCATCATAAAATTCAGGATTAGGATTAGAGTACACAAGAAATGTGTCCTTCTCATTTTTTTTTAGGTATAAAATAATTCTCACCGTTTTGGTTATAGTCATAATCCATCATATCCACAAGAATTTGGTGTAGTTTACAATCATTATACTAAAAAGGTATGTAAGGATTCTATATGTCGGTTTTGAATACAACTTAGAGCAATTAAATTATTACCCTAAAGTTAGTTTCTCCAAAGATAATATCTCTATTGAAGATAGTACTATTATTATCGAAAATGTTAATAAAGACGAAAATCTTATTACTTTTGAACATCAAATTAAACACTGTTCCTATGATGTTAAGGCTGATAATGACCTCAAAGATTGTCCATCAACTATTCAAAAAAAATTAACATGTGGACTATTCTGCAATACAACCCTCCTTTTTTTATCCTTCAGCCCATATAACATGTTTTGGTAACTCAACAGAACAAGTGGTGGATATAATGCTTTTTTAATTATTCCCCTTCTATCACCTCCATCTCCACTTCGTGTTTGGATGTGGATTTGTTGTAGTTGATGCCGCAGAGGATGATTTGTTTTGAAAAGCCTTTGAGCGCGGGGTATTCTTTGCGGTGGATTTGGTCGATGGCAGAGTCGGCAGATTTGTCGTATTTGAATTCTACAACTATGGCAGGACGTGATGAGTTATGCAGGGGGATGAAAACCATATCGGCAAAGCCTTTGCCTGTGGGAAGTTCGTGGAATATTTTGTAAAACGGTTTGGCAGCGTAATATGCAAGGACTATGGCGCAGCGCATTGAATTTTCGTCGTTAAACTCCAAGAGTGACGATGCCTCAAAATGGTAGTCGTCGAAGGCGCGAGCAATTCTATCTTTACGCAAATTGATGGTGTCGTCCAAAAGGCGCAGAGAAGCACCAACAGATTTTGACAACTCGCCCCAACCTGCCACGCTGACAGCATTTTCAAACTCCACTGAAACCTCAGTGTTGGGAATTGTTACGCTTTGATTCTCAGGATTGTACGACAAGTATCCAAGATGAACAAGAAGGGTGAGCACGTCGTCGCAATTGTCGATATTCTTCATATCGTTGCGAAAACTCGACACTCTCACAGTGGCACTCTCGCCGTTCATCATACCGATAATCTTTGACCTTACGTTGTCTGCGTCGGTGTGGAGGTAGGTTTCAATAGCCATAAATGATGCGGTTTTTGACCAAAAACTATCATAAGTGCGAAAATCAATTGCCTGCATTACCGAGTTTGGATTAAACATCGACTTCTGATCACCGATAATGTAACCATCGTATGCGTGTTTCATCAGTGCAAAGTCCATATCGTTCTCCGCACAGAGTTTTTTTACCTCGTCTTCTGTAAAACCATAATATTTAGACGTTTTCCCAGGAAGAACAATACTGTATTCTCTAAAATTGTTCAACGCCGACTGGGTTTTTATTTTGATAATGGGCAGGATGCCAGTCATATATACCAAAAGAAAAATCTTATTGGCATTGTTAGACTTGAACATTGCACGGAGGAAGTTGACATACTCGTCTTGAATATCCTGCTCCACATCCCTCACAAGCATATCCCACTCGTCAATTATGAGAATAAAGCGGTCGCCTGTCTTTTTGTTGATTTCGGCAAGAGCATTGGCAAATGATTCTTGTTCTTGCAAAAAGGGATACGATTCTTTCAAATCGGCTAAGAAACATTTCTGTGCTTTCGTTACTATCTCGTTTTTGGGAATGCTGGCAAAACGGTTCCAATCAATGTAGATTGTAGGATATTTATTGAGATGCGTTTTATAGTGGGGATTCTTGGTGATTTCCAAGCCATTGAAGAGTTTTGAGGAGTCGCACGAACGGTCGTAGTAAGCGTACGCCATTTTTGCCGCCACCGACTTACCAAAACGGCGCGGACGGGAAATGCAGACAAACTTGTTCTCAGTATCGAGATTATTGTTTAAAAAAGCCAATAATCCTGATTTGTCAACAAAGTTACTATTGATAACACTCCTAAAATCGCTGTTGCCGTAATCTATGTAGTCGCTCATAACTCGTGGTGTTAATTGGTTTTTGCAAAGTTAGCGATTTGGTTTCTTTTTTCCAAATTTATTTTTGCGACTTTAACAACGGATTAAAAATGTTGCTATCCGCATTTTTTGTAATTTTGCCTCCAAAAAATATAAAGATGCCGTTTTACAAGATTATAAAACTACCTATTCTGCAATATGCGGTAAATTTTTTTATCGCTTTCGCGGTGTTTATGATATGTCGTGTGGTGTTTGTGCTGACCAACAGCAACTTTTATCGCGATATAGAGATGTCGCACTACATTACACTGTTTTTAGGCGGCGCTAAGTACGATTTTGCGGCAATTTTCTACCTTTCGGCGGTTTGCTTGGTGATGATGTTGATACCGTTTAAGATTGCTTTAAACAATATTTACCGCAAAATTGCAAAATATTTTTTTATAATACCTGTATCGATCGGTATCTTTGCCAATATATTCGACGCGGCATTTTTCCCGTTTAATGCTCGACGCACCAACTTCTCGTTTTTCAGCGAGTTTAAAAACGAAGGAAGCCTTTTTGGTATTTTTTTTAACGGAGTAATTGATTATTGGTATCTTGCTTTAACGGCGGCAGGATTGATTTTCTTGCTAATAAAATTATATTACAATCCTAAGGTTTCAAAGGCAGATTTTCCGGGGTGGATTTATTATGCCATCACGGTGCCGCTCGCAGGCGTGGCGATTTACTTGTTTTTGGCGGGGATACGCGGAAGTATCATTATCAACAACGACCACCGCCCTATGAATATGAACAATGCCAACGAGTATATCCGCAAAAGCAACGAATCGGCTATTGTGCTCAATACGCCTTATTGCATTTTACGAACCATGGGCAAAAAAACTCTTGAAGACCCTCAATATTTTTCGTCCGAAGAAGTAATAAATTATTATAACCCAATTCACAATCCTCAACCTCACGACTCGCTAAACAATAACAATGTGGTAATACTGATTTTGGAGAGTTTCGGCAAAGAGTATTCGGGATTTTTTAACCACAACCAAGGATACACTCCGTTTTTGGATTCGCTTTATCAAGAGGGACTTACGTTTACATCGTCGTTTGCCACAGGACGAAAATCAATTGATGCTATGCCAAGTATTTTGGCAGGTATCCCCTACCTCACCGACCATTTTTTTATGGGAATGTATTCTAACAACAAGGTTAACAGCATTGCCTCGCTTTTAGGGCAAAATGGTTATTATTCAGCATTTTATCACGGAGCACCAAACGGCAGTATGGGATTTTTGAATTTTTCAAAACTTGCCGGTTTCCACGATTACTACGGAATGACAGAATATTGCGCCGACCCCGATTTCAACGCTATGGACGATTTCGACGGGCATTGGGCTATTTGGGACGAGGAGTTTCTGCAATACTTTGCCAAAAGTATGGGCGAAATTCCGCAACCATTTGTTACAGCGTGTTTTACAGCCACATCGCACAATCCATTCCGCATACCCGAACGTTACAAAGAGCGTTTTAAAGAGGGCCCTCAGCCCATTACCAAGTGCATTGAGTATACCGACAATGCTATACGCTTGTTTTTCAACAAGATGAAAGAGTATCCGTGGTTTAAAAACACGCTTTTTGTTATCACCGCCGACCATACCAACCAAAACCTTTCGTCCGAATACACTACCGATAGAAACGTTTTTTCAGTTCCTATACTCTTTTATCAGTTTGGCGGAATCAAAAAGGTGTCAGAAAAACTGTTTTGCCAAACCGAGATCACGCCCACAATTTTAGATTATCTCAATTTCAACAAGCCGTACATCGCTTTTGGCAACTCGTATTTCAACGCCGGCACTGCGGGTTATGTGGTAAATTATAGCGAACCTCTCTACCAAATTTCTATGGGAGAATTTTTCTTGCAATTTAACGGCGACAAAGAAACAGGATTGTTTATCCCCAAAGACGACGTTTTTTTAAAAAACAACCTCATCGGGCATTATCCCGAACAAGAAGAAAAGATGCTCAACATACTCAAAGCCGAAATTCAGCAATACCACGAGCGCATGATCAACAACGATTTGTCCATTGGCGAGTAAAAACTACGAAAAATTTGTTCTCACTTGCTTTTTTCCAACACTTTCTATATCTTTGCATTTGTAAAAATATTAAGAATACATAAAATGTTGGACTTTAACAAACAAGGCGGACTTGTTCCCGCCATTATACAAGATTATCAAACACTTCAAGTGTTGATGCTCGGCTACATGAACGAGGAAAGTTTTAAAATTACTCAGGAAACAAAAAAAGTAACATTCTGGTCGCGCAGCCGCAACTGCCTGTGGACCAAAGGCGAAACCTCAGGCAGTTTTCTCCACGTAAAGGAGATTTTTACCGACTGCGACAACGACACAATTCTTATCAAGGCTCAGCCCGACGGTCCTACTTGCCACCGCGGCACCACTTCGTGCTTTGATTTTGAGGAGAGCAACATCGGCTTTCTCTCTTATCTTCAGAAGTTTATCGACAAACGCAATGCCGAACGTCCCGCAGGAAGTTACACCACAAAACTTTTCCGCGAGGGTGTAAACAAAATTGCCAAAAAAGTGGGCGAAGAGGCTGTGGAACTCATCATCGAATCTAAAGACAACAACGATTCGCTGTTTTTGAACGAAGCCGCCGACCTTCTCTATCATACTATCGTGCTACTCAGCGCCAAAGGCAAAAAGATTGAAGACGTGGTGGCTGTGCTCAAAGGTAGACATAGTGAGTAATTCATAATTCATAATTCGTAATTATATAAGATGCGGAGATTCGTTTCGTTTTTAATATTGATGTTGTGGGGTGCGGTGGCGTATGCCGACGGAGGTATGTGGTTGCCATTGCTTGCCGAACAACGCATTGCCGATATGCAAAAAAACGGTTTTAAACTTACCGCCGAAGACATTTACAGCGTCAACAAGGCGTGTATGAAAGATGCCGTAATGATTTTTGGCGGTGGTTGCACAGCAGAACTTGTTTCAAACCAAGGACTTATACTCACCAACCATCACTGCGGACGTAGTTATATCCAAGGGCACAGCACTCTCGACAACGATATTCTTACCAATGGTTTTTGGGCTAAGGACAAACAAGGAGAATTAAAGTGCAACGGCTTAAAAGTTAACATTTTAAGTTATATGGAAGACGTTACACCAAGGTTTAAAAACAATGCCGATTACGACAGCGTTTCAAATCTTATTCTTGCTGAAGCCAAGGCAAAAAACGGAATCCATTACGACTGTGAAATAGAAAAATTCTACGCTGGAAATCAATACTATCTTTTTGTTTATCAAACGTTTAAAGATGTCCGATTGGTTGGTTGTCCACCCTCGGCAGTGGGCGATTTTGGTGGCGACACCGACAACTGGATGTTTCCTCGTCATTCTGGCGACTTTTCAATGTTCCGCATCTATGCCGACAAAAACAACAATCCTGCTGAAATATCCTCATCTAATGTACCTTACAAGCCTAAGAAATATTTCAAAATTTCGCTCAAAGGCGTTAACGAGGGTGATTTTACAATGGTGTTTGGATTTCCAGGTAGCACCGAGGAATACAAATCTGCCGCAGGCGTTGAGTTTTCTACCAACGTACTTTTGCCTGCCCGCGTAATGATTCGCGCACAAAAAATGGAGATAATGCAAGAAGCCATAAATCGCAGTCGTGCAGTACGTTTGATGTACACATCGCGCCTTGCATCGGTAGAAAACGCTAAGAAAAAATGGGAAGGTGAAATTCTCGGCATCAAGCAATGCGGCGTTATTCAAATGAAAAAAGATTTTGAACAGGAGTTTATCAAAAAAGCCTCATCTAACGCCACTTACGCCAAATTGCCTGAGCAATTTAACAATCTTTATCAACGCGTGGGCAAAAATCTCCGTGCCGACGCATATTTTACTGAGGCTATTTATACGTTGCCATTATTTGATCTTGCACGCACAATGGCTAAGTTAGAGGCTGATTGTAAGGCAGATAGCCCACAAGAGATTATCAACAACATAAACGCAACACGCACAAAACTACTTTCGGCACTTGCCTCACGCGACAGCACTTTAGAGCGCAATCTGTTTTGCCGAATGATAAAAATTTATGCCGATAGTTGTCCCGATTACACGCCCGTTTGGTTCAAAGAGTTGTATTTTGATCAATACGGAGGCAATGCCGAACGCTTTACCGAGTATTTTTACAACAATTCCATAATTACCGACACCACCAAACTTAAAAGTGTAATTGACAAATACATAGCCGCCGCCAAAACCGGCAAAAAGGCAGAAAAAAACTTTGTGGAACTCAACAATCAACTATTCAGTGACCCCGCCGCCAAGTTTGTTGACACCTTTATTAATATATATTTTTCAAAAATTTCGAGAGATGTTAATTATTTCGACTTCACGTCCGACAATCTTAACAAGCAGTATCAAAAGGCATTGCTTGAACTCTTGCCCGAAAGCATACAATATCCCGATGCCAATTTTACCCTGCGCTTTACATACGGCAAAAATGAGCGTATGACACCTCGCGACGGCATTGAGTATAAACCTTTTACAACGTTAGACGGCGTTATTCAAAAAGATAATCCCAACATCTACGACTACCACGTGCCTGAAAAAATCAAACAACTTCACGCACAAAAAGATTACGGACAATACGCCGACAAAGATGGCACTTTGCACGTTTGTTTCATAGCCTCAAACCACACCACAGGCGGAAATTCAGGCAGTCCCGTAATCAACGCCGACGGCAACCTCATCGGTATCAACTTTGACCGCAACTGGGAAGGCACCATGAGCGACATTCATTACAGTCGCGACCTCTGCCGCAATATCTCGGTCGACATCCGCTACGTGCTTTTCCTCATCGACAAAGTGGGCGGAGCAAAACACATTATCAACGAATTAGACATTGTTAAATAACTAAATACCAAAGATATGAAAACAAAAATCCTCTTTTTAATAACGTTGATAATCGGCATTACATCATGCGCCGTAAAAAACGCCGACGAAACAGGCATATTTTTCTATAATATGATAAAAATCAACGACTTTGACCAAGCCGTTACCGTAATTGACCCCGAAGCAGCAACACACACACCGCTGCAAGTTTGGAAAGAAGGCCTCTTGCAAAAACGAAACCGCATGGGTCAACTGCTTAGTTATCAGCGCACTGATTTTTACACCGACACCATCGACAACATTACACGAGTATCAATAGAATACACCGTAAAATATACCGAAGGAATTCTTAAAGAAAAATTGCAGTTTATTTGCAGAAACGAAAAATATTTCATAACTTTCTACGAATTTAATGAAGCAGATGATTGATGGCTGAATATACCTACAATGCATTATTAGACAGATTGGCTGCCCTCTGTTCGCAAAAAGAAAAATGCGAGCACGACGCTTTCACATACCTTCAAAAAAAAGGTGTGCCACCTGCCGATTGCCAAAAAGCCGTTGATTATCTTGTTAAAAATCAGTTTATAAGCAACACCCGCTATGCACAAGCCTTTGCCCGCGACAAAGCAAGATTCGACAAGTGGGGAGTAAACAAAATATCAGCAGCACTTGCCCTAAAACGGATAGACCAACAGACAATACGCTTAGCAGTGGAGCAGATTTCGCCCGAAAGTCAAGAAGAAACCATCGCTGGCGAAGTGTCAAAAAAGGCAAAACAAATAAAAGAGATTGCCACACCTCAAGCCAAAGCAAAACTCCTGCGTTTTTGCGCTTCAAGAGGCTATCCTGCTGGACTATCGCTCAAAATTATCGACAAAATAATAAATGATTCAACCTATTAAAACATTATAACTCAAATACAATGGTACCATTACGCGAAACCATATTAGCAGTAGACGACAATCCGGTGAACATCAAAATGCTCTACGAGATGCTCAACGGTGATTATAACTTTATTTCCACCTTAGACGGCACCGACGCTATCACCAAAGCCACCGAACACCATCCCGACCTTATTTTGTTGGACATTATGATGCCCGGCAAAGACGGATTTGAAGTTTGCCGCGAACTCAAAAACAACGAACATACTTCCAATATTCCAGTTATTATCCTCACTGCCCGATCAGACAAGGAGAGCATGATAGAAGGTTTGCAGGCTGGCGCAGTAGACTATATCAGCAAACCTTTTCGCCGCGAAGAACTCGAATGTAGAATCAAAAACCATATCAACCTTGTAAAATCGCAAAACACTCTCCGCACCGAACTTTACCGAAGAAACCTTGCTCAAAAACAACTTTCTGAAAAAACCCGATTGCTGTCGCTCGTTACCGACAACATCAACGACGCTGTGTTTGTGTGCACTTCTGATGGCTCTATTATTTTAGCATCTGCCGCTGTAAAAAAAATATTTGGATTGGAAAGCACCGCTGTTATTGGCAAAAAAATATGGACCATAGCCTATTACGACGACGAAAACAAAATTATTCAACAATATTTTCAGCAAGTGCTCAACGGCGGCGAAACCGTTGGACAATTTGTTTTCCACGATTTAGACTTGGTGGTAACTGTTATCGAAAGCCATGCTTCTATTGTCAACTATTCTGAACGAGAACCTCAACTTGTAGTTATTGATGCCAACGACATTACCGACCGTGCCAAATCGGTGTCGCGCTTTAAACGCAACATGAAACTACAAAACAACCTCCGCCTGATAACGGTAGAAGTTTCGCACATTTCTAAAATTAGAAAATGTATGGCATACCTTACCGAGGCACTTTTTAAGATAACAAAGATAAACGAACTTGCGCTTTTGCTTGGTCGTGCCGACAACCGCACCGAATATTACTACATCAACAGCAACAACGAACACTGCCGCTACGGATTGCTTCCTAATACCACCAAAGACTATTCAAAAGTAACCGAACTGCTTCGCGACAACGACACCGAGATAATAAGCAACATTCAAGCGTCACAAATACCATCTGACCTCGCCCGACGAAACCACCGCTTTATTATCTACCCCATAAAAATTGAATCGCAAATAGCAGGCGCGTTTTACATCGGCAAAAACGACAAAACTTCGATACAGCAAGACACTATATACTCGATAGTTACAGTGGCTGGACTAATAAAAAACATCATCAACAAAAACAGTTTTGAACAGCGTATCCGCAGCCGCGAACAAGAGCTCCACCAACTGTTTGAAAGTAGAGCCAACGCCATTGTGATTCTCGACCACAAATATCAGATAGAGCGTCACAACAGCAGGTTTACCGAAATGTTCAACCTAAAACAAGGTTACTATTCTAAGCACAACTTCAAAACCTTGATAAAAGACGACGCCATCAACGACTTAACACAATTGCTCAACCGCACGTTAGCCAACGGGCATTACGAAGTGGCAGAGTTTCCATTTACAGCCAACGATGGGTCTAAACGCTTTTACGAAGCCACATGTTCGCGCACCAATGTAGGAAGTTCTACACTTTGGATGCTGATTATCACCGATATAACAAAACTAAAAGATGTTGACCGAGCAATATTCTCTACCATCACCACCACCGAGGAACGCGAACGCACCCGAATGGCAATGGAACTCCACGATGGTATCGGAGCATTACTATCGAGCATCAACATATATATAAATCTGATACTCAGCGGCGAAATGGAAAAAAACGAAATGCTCAACACACTCTCGCTTACCAAGAGCCTTGTAGACGAAGCAATCCAGAGCGCCAAAGAGATAGCCAACAACCTCCATCCCGTGATTTTAACACGATTTGGACTTGTTGCCACCACAAAATCATTTATAGAGCAAATAGAGTCGGCAGGCATTATCAAAGTAGATTTTTCATACGATAAATTCCTAAGGCTCAACAACAAAAACCTCGAACTCACGCTCTACCGCATTATCCACGAACTAATCAACAACACATTAAAATACGCCAAAGCAAACAACATCGTTCTCAGCCTATCCACACTGCCAAGGTCGATACAATTAGAATACACCGACGATGGCATAGGTGTTGACACCGCCGCCGCAACGCAAAAAAAATCGGGCAGGGGCATGTCGAACATCGAAGGAAGAATAAAAGCGCTCAACGGAACGTGCAATTTTCAAACAAAACCGCAAAAAGGTTTTCGCGTATTCATAGAAATTCCGTATATTGCAACAGAAAACAACATAGATACATCTAATATTATCGATAATGAACAACAAAATTAAAATCATTCTTGTTGACGACAAGGTCGTATACAGAAACGCAATAAAAACACTACTACAAAAACTCGGCGACGTAGACATCATAGCCGAAGCCTCCAACGGCGCAGAGTTTCTCCACATACTCAACGTGTGCAAGCCCGATCTCGTGTTTCTCGACATAGAAATGCCCGAGATGAACGGTATCGAAGCCACCAAAGCAGCTTTGAAAATCAACCCCGACCTTGTTATCATAGGTCTGTCGATGTACGACAACAAAAAATATGTCAACGACCTTATTGAAGCAGGTGCACGCGGTTACTTATTAAAACTCAGCGACAACGCACACATTTTCCGTCAGATTCTCAAAAACCCCAAGGCTCAGATTTTCTACTCAAAAGAGATCTCGCCCGAAAAAGAAACCGAGGACAATCAGGCAAAAACCATCCTCATTGCCGACGACTTTGAAAACACACGTTTTGTAATTAAGTTTACCCTCAAACAAGCTGGATACGAGGTACTTAAAGCCTCCGACGGAGAAAACGCTCTTGCTTATTTCGACGGACGCAAAATCGACCTCCTCGTTACCGACCTCAACATGCCAAAACTCAATGGAATAGAACTTGCTCAAGCTGTTAAGCAGTTGCCCGAATACAAAAACATGCCTATTCTGATGTTGACCACCGAAATAAACGAAGAAAAAAAGCAAACTTCGAAACAAATAATAACAGGATGGATTCAAAAACCATTTGTTATCGACAAATTTCTCCTAACCATCAAGAAAGCTCTCGGAGAAAAAATATAATCCAAAAATCGCCGCGCCATGTTCGATCAGTTTAAAGAAAAATACATCGAAGAGGTAAACGACCTTCTTAACGACATGGAGTGCGCCCTCTTATTGCTGGAAAACACTCCCGACAACATCGAAAGTATCAACAAGGTGTTTAGGGTAATGCACACAATTAAGGGTACGAGCGGTATGTACGATTTTAAAGAAGCCGAAACACTCACTCACAAAGTAGAAAACATCTACGGACGCATTAGAGACAATCATCTTACTGTACCTAAAGAGCTTGTTACCATAACATTAGAAGGCGTTGACATTATTAGGCAGCTATTAAACCAACCCGATGAAGATTATACCGCCACGCTCAGCAGCTTTACACAAAAGCTTATGCAATTTGACGGAGCAAGCAACGCACAGCAAACTCCCGCTCAAACCGATGACAGCGGAATAGTTACATATTATGTGGTTTTTAAGCCCGAAGCCAACATTGCTCAGCGCGGCGTAAATCTAACCAACATTATCGAAGAGTTAGACAATATTGCTGGCTCGATAGTATTACCGCACGTAAGCGACGATACCGACAGATATTATATGATGTATTGGGACGCAGTGTTTGCCTCCGATAAGCCATTAGCCGATATTAAGGATATTTTTATGTTTACGCCCGACGAGGTAACTATCACCAAAATATCGAAAAGCGACCTTTTTAAAAACCCCGATTTTGTACAAGAGGTGCAAAAAAGGCAAACCTCGGGCGATGAATTTGATTTAAACATTTTAAAATCGTTTGCTCCAGATTCAATAGGTGCTCCCGATAAAAAAACGGCAACCCCTCAACCTTCAGAGCCATCTGCCGAAAAATCTGCCCGCGAAGAAAAAATCATTCTGCGAAACATCGAGGCAATCGAAAACCAAAAAAGCAGTATCAAGGTAGAAGCCGACAAGCTCGATGAATTAATGAACCTCGTTAGCGAACTTGTGGTAACCAAATCAGAACTACTATCGCTCGCAGGCAAATACAATCAACCCGAATTATACAACCTTTACGAAAAAATCGACAAACTATCCAATAAATTTAAAGACAACGCTCTTTCTATCAGGCTTATACCAATAGAAAGCATGATGCTTAGGTTTGAACGCCTTGTTCGCGACCTTTCAAAAGAACTTGGCAAAGAAATTGACTTTATTACCGAAGGTACAGATACTCAATTAGATAAAACCATCATCGACAATCTTGCCGTGCCACTTATGCACATTATTCGCAATAGCATCGACCACGGTATCGAATCGGTAGAACGCCGCCGCGAACTAAAAAAGTCGGACAGAGGAATCATTAAACTAACTGCCTTTTATTCTGGCACTAATGTCTTTATTCAAGTGCAAGACGATGGAGCTGGTATGAACCCCGATTATCTGAGAAAAAAGGCTATTGAAAAAGGGTTTTTGCTTCCTACTCAAGCTGTTACCACACGACAATTGTACGACCTTGTGTTCCTTCCCGGATTTTCTACGGTGCAAACAATCACAGGCATTTCGGGACGAGGCGTAGGTATGGACGTTGTAAAACAAAACATCATAAAACTAAGTGGCGAAATTGATATGGATTCTGAAGTTAACCTCGGAACCATCACCACCATAAAACTACCACTAACTCTCAGCATTATCGACTCGCTACTTGTATCTATTGGCGAACATCTATTGCTGATTCCTCTCTATCTTATCGACAGTTGTTTGCAAACTCCTATAAACCAAATAGATAACGAACGAAAATTGTTTGTATACAATAACGAACCTCTACCCGTTATCAACCTGCGTCTTTTGTTTGAAATTGGCGACAAACAACCCGAAAATACAACCCTTATACTCGTAAAAGCCAAAAACATACGCGTTTGCCTCACTGCCGACAAAGTAATAGGCGAACATCAAGCTGTGTTAAAATCACTCGGCCGCTATTTTGCCGAACAGGAGTATATTTCGGGAGCAAGTATTCTTGGCGATGGTCGCATAGCTCTTGTGCTCGACACCGACAAACTTATACGCCTTGTTGAAAAATCTAAACTCAATTAACCCATGGAAAACCGCATTGATAATAACTTCTACCTTACATTCTACGCCAAAGACGACCTTATGGCCGCCAAAGTGCAGAGCGTGGTTGAAGTTTTGGAACAACAGCCTATTACCAAAATTCCAAAATCGCCCAAGCATATTATAGGCGTTATCAGTTTCCGTGGCGAAATTATTCCTGTAATAGACCCAAGAATAATTGTCGGTTTGCCCGCTCCTCCTCTCACCGAATATATCATCATTGTTCATACTGTTAAAAACGAACGTTACAACGAAACTCTCACCGTTGGAGCTGTAGCCCGTAGTGTAAATAATGTTATAGAAATTAAGCCATTAGACATTTTACCTGCCACAGAATTTAACACCAAAATCCCGGCAGAATATACAATCGGTGTTTACCAAGACATTGGACGATTTATTACCATACTAAATACCAAGAAAATATTAGCAATATCAACCAAATCTCACCAAGATAACCAAAATTAAACGCCATGAAAAAAATAAAAAATATACTGCGACGAATATTTAGCGGAAGCCGCATTGCACGAATTATCAATCTACTATTTATCTCAATGGGAGTAGTAATGACTGTTGCTTTCCTAATTATTTTTGTGCTCTACAACAAAAAAATAATGGACGACGCCGGCACCAAAAGTATGAACGACCTTTCTACACGGTGTGCCGAAGATATTCAACACGAAATGGCTATTTATTTAGGTCAAACTATGTCGATTGTTACCACACAGACAATGTTGATAAACGGGGCTCTCTCGGGACAACTTAGACGCGACGACATTACTGCCATATTAAGCGGCTACTTCCGTTACACCGATGTACTTGTGGGTGGTATCAAATGGGAACCTAATGCCTTTGACGGTGCCGACGAACTGTACAAAAACGACCCTCGGTTTTCCGCTTACAATGGAGAATTAAACATATTTTTTGTAAGAGAAGATAGCGTAAATATTGTGCATAAACCCAATTATCAGCTCGACCCTGAATTATATAACCATATTCGCAAAAATCCGGTAGAGCAGATTATGCACGCCGAATTTATCACTGTTGCTGGCAAAAGAGTGTTGGCATTACCATTGGCAGTGCCTTTCTTTGCCCCCGATAAAAAAACATTCCTCGGTGCTTTTATTGAATATATCCCTGTTACCAGATTCAACGAAATTGCCCGAAAATTCAAAGAGCAAACCGACATTGAAATGGCAGAGGTTTTATTCGACAACAACTTTATTATTATAGCCGATGCTCAAAACCCCGAAAACAATGGAAAACGTCTTGGCGAAGTGTATGGAAAATCTTCCGAACATCCCGAAGTTTTTAGTCGTCCCGAATCGCATTTAATCGACGAATTGGGAATTTCGCACCATGCTAATGTATTAAACTGCGGCGGCGGTGACAACAAATGGGTGGTTTTATTCAGCACTTCCACTTATAATTTTTCCAAAAACCTTTACGGACAAATACGCACTTTTGCTATTATTGCATTTGTACTTTTAATTATTACGCTTATAATTGCCACTATTATAGGTAATAAGATAGGTAGACCTATTTCGCAGATGATTCAAGGCTGCCGTCAAATTGCCGAAGGTAATATTAATGTGTCGTTTAATCATAAGGACATCAAAGGCAGCACCGAAATTACCGAACTATTCACAGCCTTTGACGATATGGCAAAAAACATCAGGCGAATTGTTAGCGATGTAAAGCAATCGGCACAAAACGTAAATAGTGCTGGTAAGGTACTATCTAAATCGGCAAATTTGATGGCTCAAGGTGCTAACCAACAAGCTTCTGCATCGGAACAGGTATCTACAGCCATGGACGAAATGACAGCTTCAATTCAAAAAAATGCCGTCAACGCCAAAGAAACCGAAGAAATTACCAACAAAGTGGTGCAGAGTGTACAAATAGCCAACAAATCGGTAGGCACCACTGCCGAAGCGATGAAAAACATCACCAACAAAATTGGTATTATCAACGAAATAGCCGGACGTACCGACCTTCTTGCTGTTAATGCTGCTATTGAGGCGGCTCGCGTGGGCGAACTTGGAAAAGGTTTTGCAGTGGTGGCGTCTGAAATCAGAAAACTAGCCGAAAGATGTCAAGCTGCAGCTCAAGAAATCGACGTACTCACTGCCAACGGCGTTAAACAAGCCGAAAATTCAGGACGTTTGTTAGAGATGCTTGTTCCCGAAATCAATAAAACTTCGCAACTTGTACACGAAATCACATCGGCTTCGGTAGAACAAAACTGCAACGCCGCTCAGGTAAACAATGCGATTTTGCAGCTCAACAACATTACCCAGCAAAACGCTGCCACCGCCGAAGAACTATCTACAAGTGCCGACGAATCGCAGTCGCAAGCCGAATTGTTAGACTCTACAATGGATTTCTTTAAATTAGATTCCACCACATCGATTTCGGAAATTGCTACTCTAAACCGCGAGGCTGAGGCTATCTTGAAACGTATCGACGAGCTCAAAAAGCAAGAACAAAAGAATAATCTCTAAGATTACAACTTGAAAATGTCGGCACTCTGACGGAACATTTCGGCTTGACCGTTAAGTTCTTCGGCGCTCACGGCAAGTTCTTCGCTTGCTGCGGCATTGCCTTGAATTGCACCATTGAGCTGTTGAACCGACTGCTCTATCATCTGAATTGTAGAACGCTGATTGTCGGCTGCCGACTGCTTGCTTTTTTCGGCATTGTGGTGGCAATACGGATATAATCGTTTCCAACTTTTTGAAATACAGTAAAATAACTTCCATCAGTACCCGAAGCCACTCGTTTGCAAAAACTATTGTTGTTTTGAAGAGCCAAAGGATTTTCTTTGATACCCCCCTGAAACTCCACATAACTTTCGGCAGCATGAATCAGCAAAAGGTTTGCATTATCAAACCCCTTGTACAATTGTAACCACTGCAAAAAAACGCCGACACAATATACAAAATGGTTGATTTTGCTTTGGTACTAAGATTCTCTCCTATCATAAAATAAACACATTTAATAGTTCAATTTCACAAAATATTCTTATACGTAAAAGCATTTAGTAAAATTCAAAAAAATTGCCAATTTTTTACAAAAAATATTGCCTCATCTAAAAAAAACTAATCAACAAATATAAGATTATTGCTATATTTGTAATCAAAAAAATCAACAATATGACAATCATCGACGCACACAGCCACCTTTGGCTCAAACAAGATACCGTGGTGGACGGACATCACCTCTACACCACCACACGCGGACGCTCAATGTTTTTTGACGGCGAACGCCAGATGCTGCCGCCTTTTATGGTTGACGGCAGAAACACAGCCGAAATTTTGCTTGCCAATATGGATTATGCACAGGTTGGCGGTGAGGTTGTGGTACAGGAAGTTATCGACGGTATACAAAACGATTACTTGATGCAGGTTGCCCGTCAATATCCCGACCGTTTTGTGGTTTGTGGAATGCCGCGCCTTGGTCTTGAATCAAAGTAAGCCGAGCAAAAAATCTCCGCCGACGACATTCTCAACGATATAAAACATTTACATTCGCTTGGTTTCAAGGCTATCGCAATTCCGGGACACCGTCTCAACCGTCCGATGAAAGTCCTTCTGCCGGCAATGAAATATAAGGAGGAAAAGCAGATGATTTTTTCGATGTGCCTCGCCGACAACGAAAGACAGATTGCGGAATTTCAGGAAGTTGTTTCTGAATGTCCCAATCTCAAAAATTGCCATCGGACACTTTGGACTTGCCACCACTAAGAATTGGAAAAATCAAATTCTCCTTGCCCGCAATCCTAATGTTTTTATTGAATCGGGCGGTATTACTTGGCTCTACAACAGCGAGTTTTATCCGTTCCCCTCAGCCGTAAAAGCCATCCGCGAAGCCGCCGACCTTGTGGGCATCGACAAACTGATGTGGGGCAGCGACTATCCACGCACCATCTGCGCCATCACGTACAAAATGTCGTATGATTTTGTGGTCAAGAGTAATGCCTTCTCCGATGAAGAAAAAGCGGCCTTCCTCGGCAGAAATGCGGTTAAGTTCTACGGTTTCAAAAACTTGCCGGAGTTGGAGTATGTGAAAAATATGTCGGAATAGACCCTCTATTCCGCTTTCTTGTTTTCTTCCGCCTTTATCAAGTCCACGTTGAGTTGTTCAAGTTGCGAGAGAAGCACTTTTGAATTGTCGTTCAATGGCTTGTACCAACTCATTTTGGCAAAGTGCGCTTTGAGGTCGGCGGAGGAGAATACATAGCCGTGGCGGGCGTAGATTTCGTTGCGCATTACACGGAGTTGAGCCTTGGAGAAATAATCCAATTCTGAGGGCAAAACCAATTTCATCGAGGTGTAAGGGTACTGACCTGTGAGGATTTCGGTGATTTTGTCTTTTTTGGTGAGCGATTTGTAGAACGTTGATTGCTTGTAGATTCCAATCCTTTAATTCCGCCAAAAGTGCAGTGATTACGTTTTTGGGATTTCGTGCCACGAGAACGAGGTTTTCGTTGTTGTAGCCATCGGTAATTTTCATTTTGGTGACGTTGCAGCCGTTGCCGCTCATATTAAACTCAGCGTCAACAACTTTGAATTTGTCGCCGCTGATGCTTTTGAGTTCCCAATCGAGACCTGCATCGGTGTAGCCGCCAATGAATTGGTAGTTGCCGTTGTTAGCCTTTTGCCAACAGCCGAGACCGTCAGTCCAAGTGCGGTTGGTGATATTTTGTGCGGTAGCAGTAGCGGCAAGCATCGAGGCTGCCAAAAGTGCAAAAAGTGTTTTTTTCATTGGTGTAAGTTTTAATGTTTTTTTGTGTTCAATATCATTTATGGTTAGGGTAAAAATACAAATAATTTTTGACAAAGGGCAAGATTGGCGGATGTTTTTGGTTTTGGGAAAATCCGAAACTTTTCACGCTGTTGACCGTGGCAGAGTTATTGACACCGACATCGTGATGGTAATTGGCTGCGGAATGGTGGGTCTCGGTGCTGTGGTACGTGCCGTTATGCGTGGCGCAACCGTTATCGCTGCCGACCTTGACGACGAAAAACTTGCCCTTGCCCGCACACTCGGCGCAACATATACCTACAACACCGCCACAGAATGGAATCTTCCCGCTCCCGACGTTGTGATTGAGGCTGTTGGTACTGCACCCACATATCAGTTGGCGTTCAACAAGGTGGCGTTCACAGGTCGCATTGTCTGCATCGGTTATGCCAAAGCCGACATTGCCCTCACCACGAGCCTTTTTGTAAAGAAGGAACTCGATATTATGGGTTCGCGCAACGCCAATCCGTCGGATTTTGAGGCAGTTATCAAATACCTGACCAACTCCAACGCCCCCATCGGAAAGTTCATCAGCCGCATCATCGCGCCAAGTCAAGCCGACGAAGCGTTGAAGGCGTGGAATGATGCTCCGGGCAAGGTGTTCAGGATTTTGGTGGAGTGGGAATAAGATTTTTGGGTGATGTCGCAAATTGCGACATCGCGGGATTGTATTGATATTCTTACAAGTGACTTCTAAATTGAGACTTAAAGTTTGGACGATATTTGTATATTGACATTGGCCTTGTTGAAAAAGAGGAGATTTGATGGAAATGCCATCTTTAATTACATTATCTTTTTGGAAGACAACTCAAATCCTCCAATTTAGATATAATTTCACTACATTTTTGTGCCGTCTTGTTTTTTACACTAGATTTATCTTTTTTCATTTCAAACTCATATTTAGTAAGAGAATTGTCTGTGCATAGTTTATCAAATGCTTTATACATTTCAACGCTATCATCTTGATAATCGGTGTCAGAACACGCACAAATGATAATGTCAACTTTCATCTCTATCAAGATAAATACAAATTTAATCAATATAGCGAAACAATCTCCAAATGTTATTATGCCAACTAATTTGCCTTTTATAACAAGAACATCAAAGAAATCCAAATTGTTATAATCAATGTATTGAAATTGGTTCATTTCCTTCTCATTTTTCTGTTTCAATTTTGAATACAACAATTTCAATGTTGTTGTCTTCCGTGCGTTTTGTTCGCCTTTTAATACAATTATTTCCATTTTTTAATACAATTATTTCCATTTTTTATTATTTTTCAAACACTTCCTCCTTTATTGTTCCATATATCACTTTGTACATATTGCATACGTATTCAGGCATTTCAAACATAAAGTTGTCAGCCGTGTTTTCCAAATCTGCCTGCGCCATACAAATTGAGCAAAGATTCCTGATGTCGCATTTCGCGCACTTCGGGAAATTCTTCAAAACTACATCACGGACTGTTTGTAAAGTTGCAGAATTGTTCCAAATACGCGATAATGATTCTTTATTTAAGTCGCCTACGATCAAATCCCAACCCGGACAGGGATGTGCTTTCAAATTCGTGTCAATATATAGTCCATTCGTTCCGGCATTGCACAAATGCGTTGTTTCTGATTTGGGCTTACGAGCCAATTCGTCGCGCAATTCGTCTTTGTAACCATCAGTATATTGCAACTTTAATTTGCAGATGTTTTTGTATGTTGACAAATCGCGCACCCGACACGAAAGGTTGTCGTTGTTTCTGTCTTCTTTTGCAATTATTGTCCAATCACAACGTAAATTGAAACCGTGATTCTTTGTGTATTTACACAAATCTTCAATGCAATCTTTGTTGATTTCCATTACTTGTGTTGCAATGGAAACTTGGATGCCGGCTTTTTCTAATTTCTCTATATTATTGATTGTCTTTGCGAAAGAACCTCTTACCGCTGTGATTTTATCGTGGATTTCAGGGTTCATTGAAAATAACGAAACCTGAACATTAGGCAAAGTCCCCACGCGTAATATATCTATGATTTCATCGTCCAACAGAGTAAGATTTGTTAACAAACCTAATGCAAAGCCTTTGTTCTTCACGTATTTTATATAATTTTTGAAGGATGGATGGCTCATACACTCACCACCTGTTAGCCTGAAATTAACAACGGTTCCCATTTCTACACATTGATTTACAATGTCATAGAAATCGTTGTCTCTCATAGTTATATTTTTGTTTTCGTGCGGAATATAGCAATGCAAGCACCTCTCGTTGCATCTTTGGGTTATTTCGACGTTGATGTTTTGCAATAAGGGTGATTGATTTTTTAAGTCCAAATACTTATCCAACTCGTCCTTTGGCAACAGAACTTTTGTTGCTGTGTTTTGTATTTCTCTGTCCTCAAAGCCGTTATGTACGTCGCTTTTTTGTACTAAGCCAAATTCCGACAACCTGTCAAATAATTGTACGGCATCTTGTTTGACGGTCAAAATGTCTATACCGTCTCCAAATTCAGAGATGATTTTTTCAACAATTTTATCAATATGCAGTGGTTGATAATCAAGGTGTTTGACGAACAAATACGACGAGTAATCGCCAATCAATTCGCTGTCATTCCTCTTGTCAACAATTTGCATATAATTATTGACGTTTCTGACGAAAACAAATTTACTTAACTTATAGAACATATTTGGTACAGAATTAAAAACTTGTCATAAATACTTTGTTAGTATCTATGACAAGTGTCTCTGTGGTTAAAAATGCTGTTAACCTCTTGAAGTGCCGTGTCCGGTGCAGGCGCAGCAAATATTTGAACCTTGATAGCGGTTTGCAGCCATAGCGGTTACTTCGGATTCTTTCACACCATACACAACAGGTGCTTTGTAAGCCGGCTTCTGATTATTAACGTTTTCTTTCATTTTTTGAACGTATTTAATTGTTCCCTACTTCCTTTTCGGCGTTTCGGTTTTCTCCGTTTGCTTTTATGACACTTTCTCAACGTTTAAATCGATGATGCTAAGTGCGTTTGCTTTCTTCATATCGATTCCGTACTTGTTTTTGAAGGCCTCAACGATTTTCTGCCTGTTCTCCTGCGTTGCCAATGGTAGAGATGAGTTTGAGGTAACAATCTCAACTTCCATATCCTTGGCAATGTGTTCGCCATTTTTTGTCTGCGAGCGTTTGGTTGTAATCTTGTATAGATTGTTTGCCATAACTAATGAGATTTTATGTTGTTAGTATCACCCTTTCTTCGGCGGTTGACATCTCCGTTTCTCTACATTGCAAATTTACAACCCAACCTCCATTCTGCAAAGCTTTTTATGTGACGATTTGTCCATGCTTTTTTGAAAGTTATGCAATGGAATCGTGATTATTTATCAAGGTCGTCGGTTGGTACAAAGCAAAGAAATCGTAGCCGAGTATCTCAGAAATCTTATAAAGTAGGTCTGTGTCAATGCTTTTGCGATTGAAGATGCGGTAGATGTTTGATGGGTCGCAGTTAAGTTTCTTGGCGAACCAGGTTTTGGGACGCTCCGTCTTATTGAAAACCTCCTCTATTTTGTGTCCTATGTGAATGGTGTTCATAATTGTCTCTGTTGCGAGCCAACACCCTTATTGTATAAGCATATTAAAAAAGCGTGAAGCCGTTTCTTTCTCGTTATGCTTAAATCTTGATGAAGGCGTCTGGAAATTGCCTTTGTGGTAAATAAGCACGAAACGGCTCACGCTTATACAGCGTGAACCTCTCGCTCGCTTATCCCCACCACGATTTAGTTTTCCAGACTTTTCATCAAGGAGAATAAGAGCGTAAAGCCCAATGTTTTAATATGTTAGTTTACTGTTTTCTGTTTCGTATGTTTTGTTTTTAATTCGGAGTAAAGGTAGCAAAAGAAATTAACATAGACAAGCGGCGGAGAAAGTTTTTTATTTTTCCAAATTTTTTCCTACCTTTGTCGCATACTAACGCATCTCATACCCAATGAACGCAGAAAACCAAAACAGCGAATACAAGGAATCTTGGCGCGATGAGTATTTGAAGTGGATTTGCGGCTTTGCAAATGCGTAGGGCGGCAAATCAAAACTCCACGAGCCACACGCTTTCAATGCCCGCAACAAGAACATTGCGTTTGCATTTTATAAGGCAGGTTTCATTGAGGCTTGGGGTCGAGGCATTTCAAAAATCGTAACTCAGTTCACCGCAGCGGGTCTCAAAGAACCCAAATTTGAAGATTTCTGCGGCGGCGTGCGTGTTACCATCTATCGCAATACCGATTTGGTGGCGGAAACTATTGAAAAAAATAATGGTGAGGGCACCAAAAGGGTCACTGTAAATGATGAAGAGGTTACCAAAAAGATAGTAGAAGGGGTCACTGTAAATGGAGAGGGGGTCACTGTAAATCAAAAGGCAATTCTTGATGAAATTGAAAAAAATGCTCGTATTACGGCACAGCAATTAGCCGAAATTTTGCATATTTCATTGAGAAAAACAAAAAAAAACATTGCTAAACTCAAACTTAAAGGCCTTATTCAGCGCATCGGCCCAGACAAGAGCGGTCATTGGAAAATTATAAAACAGAATAATAACTATTAATACAATATGCAACAAAAATCACTTGGAAATACATCCTTAAAACTCTCTGCATTGGGTTTTGGAGCGTCGAGCCTCGGTGGGGTTTTCCACTCGCTTAAAGAGGAGGACGGAATCAGGGCGGTGCATACCGCTGTGGAAAATGGTATCAACTTTATCGACGTGTCGCCTTATTACGGACACTTGAAGACCGAAATGGTGCTTGGCAAGGCGTTGAAGGAGATTCCCCGCGACAAATTCATCCTCTCTACAAAGGTGGGTCGCTACGGCAAGGATGGCGTCAACACTTGGGACTATTCCGCCAAACGCGCCCACGACAGCGTTTACGAGAGTATGGAACGCCTCAATGTTGACTATATCGACATCATCAACGTCCACGACATCGAATTTCAGGCTGCACTGCCCGGCGGATTGCAGAAGGTGTGCGACGAGACCCTGCCCGCACTTGTGGAACTCCGCGAAAAGGGCGTTGTGGGTCACGTGGGCATCACCGACCTGCAACTCGAAAACCTCAAATGGGTGGTGGAGCATACGCCAAAAGGCACAGAGGAATCGGTATTGAACTTCGGCCACTACTGCCTTTGCGACGACAAGTTGGTTGACTTTCTCGACTTTTTTGAGAGCCGTGGCGTGGGCGTCATCAATGCAAGTCCGCTCTCGATGGGATTGCTCACAATGCGCGGCGCACCCGATTGGCATCCCGCTCCACAGGCTTTGCGCAATGCTTGCGCCAAGGCGGCAAAATATTGTGATTCAATTGGTTATCCTATCGAAAAACTCGCAATGCAATACAGTCTCCACAATCCGCGCATTACGTCAACGCTGTTCTCAACCACCAATCCACAGAACGTGTTGAAAAACATCGACTTCATCTCCACTCCGCCCGACGAAGAGGTTGTGGCAAAAGTTCGCGAGATTATCGGCGAGCAATTCAGGGTTAGTTGTAAAAATTCGTAAATATCACATTTAAAATCTTTTATAAACGCTACTATTTTTGAATACCTATTTTTATGAAGACAATTGAAAAAAAATACCTAATTCCGTTTTGCCTTATCACCTCGCTGTTTTTTCTGTGGGGATTGGCTAACAATATGACCGACACGCTGTTGAGCGCATTCAAACGTATTATGTCGATGTCAGATGCGCAAACCTCGCTTATTCAGTTTGCGTTTTACGGGTCGTATTTCTGTTTTGCGCTGCCTGCCGCGCTGTTTATCCGCAAACACAACTACAAGAGCGGCGTAATTCTTGGACTTTCGCACTATGCCTTGGGCGCAATATTGTTTTTGCCCGCAGCGGCAGCGGCTTCGTATGCGTTCTATCTGATTGCTTTGTACATACTTGCAGGCGGATGCTCCATCTTGGAAACTGCCGCCAATCCGTACATTCTTTCGATGGGTTCGCCCGAAACTGCCACCCGAAGACTCAATATCGCACAGAGTTTCAACCCAATAGGCTGCATCACGGGCAGTTTCTTTATGTCGCTGATGTTTCCCACCATCTACGGACTCGCACTCGAAAACGTGGACAGCGACGACAAAAAAATCGGTGCTTCGGGATTGATTATGGCAATCCTCGGAGGAGCAGTGATAACACCGTTGCAAGGGGTAATATCCGATGCGGCAGGCATACATATTTCATACATAGTGCCTTTGGTTTGCCTTGCCGTAGTATTGTCGTATGCGGTGTATGTCGAAAAACTAAAAAAATTTAACATTTCTTAATATACGTATCGAAAATATTGTCTAATATTGCGGTGTCAAAAATCAAGGATCAAACCTTGGTTTTAGCATAAAGAAAATTAATAAACAAACAATAAATTCTAAATTATTAAAAAAATGAAAAAAGTATTATCAATTTTCGTTGCTGCCATCGTATGTGCAGTTATGTTAGTATCTTGCGGTGCTAAATCCGCTTACCAAGACGAAATCGAAAAAGTTGGACCCGCTATCGCAAGCGGCGACTACACAGAAGCTTCTGCTCTTGCAGACAAAATCTTCGCTAACAAAGACAACGCTCTTGCTTCTGACTTGATTTTTGCTTTCACAACTAAAGCTGGCGAAGCTGCTTTGAAACTTCAAGCTGGTGACGCTCAGGCTGCTATCGATGGTTACAACAAAGCTATCGAAATCCTCACAGCTGCTAAAGCTAAGAGCGATTACGCTACAACCGCAGAAGCTATCAAAGCTATCAACGGTGTTGACCTTGCAGTTGTTGAACAAAACGTTCAAACTGGTATCCAAGGCGCTCAAGCTTTAACTCAACAAGCTGAAACTGTTGAAGCTGAAGAAGGTGCTGAAGAAGGTGCTGAAGAAGGTGCTGAAGAAGGTGCTGAAGACGCTGAATAATTTTTGAAAATTATTTCAACCGATTAATAAAAGACTGACGGAAAATAGTCGTCAGTCTTTTTTTTTGCATATATTTGCGTAATAAAAAATCTTTGCGATATGAAACAGTTAAATAGAAACACAGCGTCGGCTCAACCTACACCGAAAAAGTGATTCAATTTGGCGAAGGCAACTTTCTCCGCGCCTTTGTAGAATGGATTATACAGAAAACCAACCAGAAAACCGACTTCAACGGCTCGGTTGTGGCTATACAGCCAACAGCAGGTGGAAAAATCAAAAACCTAACCGACTAAGATTGTCTCTACCACGTAAACCTCCAAGGCCTTGACAGCAATGGGAAACCTGTTGATTCTATTGAACTTATCGACGTAATCAGCCGCGGTATCGACCCTTACAAAGATTTTGATAATTTTTTAAAACTTGCCGAACAGCCCGAAATGCGTTTCATAGTCTCAAACACCACCGAGGCGGGAATTGTTTTCGACCCTTCGTGCAAGTTTACCGACAAGCCAGCCCTCTCCTATCCCGGGAAACTCGTGCAACTGCTCTACCACCGTTTTGAGCATTTCAAGGGCGATACAACAAAAGGTTTTATAATTCTTCCCTGCGAACTTATTTTCCACAACGGCAAGCACTTAAAAGAGTGTATTTTACAATATATCACACATTGGAATCTCGGCTTAGAGTTCAAAAATTGGTTCAACAATGCTTGCTCAGTATACAACACGCTCGTTGACCGCATTGTGCCTGGTTATCCTAAGGACAATGTTGAGCAGATTCTTAACCGTATCGGCTACGACGACAAGCAGTTGGTAAAAGGCGAAGTTTATCATCTTTGGGTAATAGAAGCCCCAAAAGCCTATCCTCAGAGTTTCCCGCCGACCAAGCCGGATTGAATGTTATGTTTGTTCCCTCAGAGGCACCATATCACGAACGCAAGGTAACGCTATTGAATGGTCCTCACACTGTGCTATCGCCAGTAGGCTATCTCTCGGGACTCGACACCGTGCGCGAATGTTGCGAAGATTCACTCATCGGTCGCTTTGTTGACAAGGTGATGTACGAAGAACTTTTGTCAACACTCAACCTGCCCAAAGTGGAACTCACCAAGTTTGCCGGAGATGTCAAGAGCCGTTTCCTCAATCCATTTGTAAAGCATTTTGTAACAAGCATTATGCTCAACTCGTTTCCAAAATTCAAAACTCGCGACCTACCCGGACTCAAAATATATCACGACCGCAAAGGCACTCTGCCCAAATGCATAGTTCTTGGTCTCGCCGCCATCTGCACATATTACAAAGGAGGAAAACGCGGCAACGACGAAATCACACCAAACGACGCCCCCGAAATAATTGATTTACTCAAAAATCTTTGGGCTACAAACAATTGCGCCGAAGTGGCAAAAGGAGTTCTATCCGCAGTTTCCATTTGGGACGAAAACCTCAACCTCATCCCCGGACTTACAGCGATGCTGACCGAAGATTTGGAGATTATTCAGAACGAGGGAATGAGAAAGGCTGTGGAGATGGTGTTATAAAACAATAAAAAACTATGTCGCAATACATTCGCATAAACCCTTCCGACAATGTTGCCGTTGCTTTATCGCCATTAAAATCAGGCACTAAAATAGATCTCAACGGCGGAATTATTCTCCAAAATGATATTCCCTCAGGTCATAAATTTGCCCTCACGGATATTCCCGAAGGTGGAAATGTTGTCAAATACGGATTTCCTATCGGACACCTTATATGTAATGTGTCGCAGGGATGTCATATCGACCATAATATCTTGAAAACCAATCTCGAAGGCATTTCTGATTATACTTACACGCCTAATCTTGTGGAGATAAAACCGGCTGATAATCAACGCACTTTCTTGGGATTCAGGAGGAACAACGGCTCGGTGGGCGTTAGAAATCAAATTTGGATAATCCCCACCGTGGGCTGTGTCAACGGCATTGCACAAAAAAATTTCAGAGCGGTTTCGTGCCGAAATCTTAGGCAACGAAGGCAGTGTGGATGCTGTGGCGGCATTTCCGCACAATTACGGCTGTTCGCAACTTGGCTGCGACCACGAAAACACCCGCAAAATTATCCGCAATATGGTGCATCACCCCAATGCGGGAGGAGTGCTCTTGGTGGGGCTCGGCTGCGAAAACAATCAAATGTCAGCACTTAGGGAACTTATCGGCAAGGTTGATGATAACCGCATAAAAATGTTTGAGGCTCAGAAAGTTGATGGCGACGAAGTGGAGTATGGATTAAAACTTTTACGCGAAATCTTTGCCGTTTGCCGCAATGATGTCCGCACCGAAGTACCCGTGTCAGAATTGTGTGTTGGGCTAAAATGCGGTGGCTCTGATGGTTTGTCGGGCATTACGGCAAATCCGCTTTTGGGAGTTTTTAGCGATTGGATTGTGGCTCAGGGCGGAACAACTGTTTTGACCGAAGTGCCCGAAATGTTTGGCGCAGAAACTATTGTAATGAACCGTTGTGCCAACAAAGAAATCTTCAACAAAACCGTTGCCCTCATCAACGATTTTAAGCAATATTTTATCAACAACAATCAGCCGGTGTACGAAAATCCTTCGCCGGGCAACAAGGCGGGCGGAATCTCCACACTTGAAGAAAAATCGCTCGGCTGCACTCAAAAATGCGGCAAAAGCACCGTCCGCGACGTTCTCAAATATGGCGAAACCATCACAAACCCCGGTCTCAACCTACTCTCTTCACCCGGCAACGACCTTGTGGCAGCCACCGCACTCGCATCGTCGGGCTGTCAGATGGTTTTGTTTACAACAGGACGCGGCACACCGTTTGGGTCGTTTGTTCCAACGATGAAAATCTCCACAAACACGCCTTTATTTCTCGCCAAACCGCAATGGATAGATTTTAATGCGGGCGTAATTGCCGAAGGCGAACCGATGGACAACGTTGCAAAACGGTTTGTAGAATACGTGATAAATGCAGCGAGCGGCACCCCAGTCAACAACGAAAAAAACGGCTATCGCGAGATTGCAATTTTTAAAACCGGCGTAACTTTATAGGACATTGCAACATACGTATCATCGGCAACCGAAAAGGATAAAATTATTAAAAAAAAATTTTTTTAATTCAAAAAACTGCCGTACATTTGCAAGCCAAAAAATACGAAAATATTTAAAGTAAAATGAAAGCAGGAATACATCCCGAATCATATCGTTTAGTGGTTTTTAAAGATATGAGCAACGACCACACTTTTATTACTAAAAGTTGTGCTAACACAAAGGACACCATCGAGTTAGACGGTGTTACCTATCCCTTGATCAAGGTGGAAATCTCTAACGCATCGCACCCGTTCTTCACTGGTAAGATGAAACTCGTTGACAGCACCGGACGTGTTGACAAGTTCAAAAAGAGATACGAAAAAACCTACACACAAAAAACCAATATGTAGTTTTTTACAAAAACCTAAAAGGCTCCGGGTACTAACGCGCTTGGGGCTTTTTTTGTTTGTTTTAATCTAAACACCTGCATCTATGAACATTATCATCTCCGACAACCTTCAAAAAAATTCAGATTTTCTGCCGCTGACATTCACACGTCCTGCAGGAAACCTCCGTGTGGGCATTCTCACAATCGACGAAAAATGGGCTAAATATCTGCCCGAAGCTCAAATCTCGCTTTTGAGTGTCGACTATCTCAGAAACAAGTTTGTGCCTATTTTTGAAGCCGACAACTATGTGATTGATTCCTCAATACTGCCCGACTTTGATTTGGCAGAGGCTGTAAAAAGTTTGCAGAAGGGCGAAGGATTGAGTGTAAACGGCGAAATTATTGCCGCACGTCTCGACGAAAGCGACACTATGCTTTTCTACTTCGACCGTTCGTCGATCAAGATAAATTGCAAGGAGATAGCGCAGGTGTCGCGTCTCAACTACACTTGGGACATTTTTACCCTCAACGAACAGGAGATAGAAAAAGATTTTAAACTCATTACCGCAGGCCGCAAGAGCCAAAAACTCAGCGACACCAACCGCATCCTCCAACCCGAACGCATATTTGTGGAAGAGGGTGTAAACGCAGAATTTTCAATTATCAACCCCGCCGGAGGATACGTATACCTCGGCAAAGAGAGCGAGGTGATGGAAAACGCTGTTATACACGGTTCGCTTGCACTCTGCGAACATTCAGTAGTAAAAATTTCAGCAAAAATATACGGAGCCACCACAATGGGTCCCTACACCAAATGCGGCGGCGAGGTAAACAATGCCGTTATCTGGGGATACTCAAACAAGGGTCACGACGGATTTCTCGGCAATTCTGTTCTCGGACAGTGGTGCAACCTCGGTGCCGACACCAACAATTCTAACCTAAAAAACAACTACGCCGAAGTGAAGGTGTGGAACTATGCAAAGCACCGTTTTATCAAAACTGGCTTGCAATTCTGCGGACTCATTATGGGCGACCACTCAAAAAGCAGCATCAACACAATGTTCAACACCGGCACAGTGGTAGGCGTAAGCAGCAACGTTTTTGGAGCAGGTTTCCCCCGTAATTTTGTCCCCTCGTTTGCTTGGGGCGGCGCGGCAGGTTACGAAACTTACCCCTTTAAAAAGGCTGTCGAAACAGCCGAACTTGTGATGAAACGCCGTCACGTGGAGTTGACCGACATAGACATCGACATACTCCAAAACGTATTCGACCGTACAGAACAATTTAGAGAAAACTTTTAAAAATCAACCGTTTAGATGAAAGAGGACAAAAAGTCGGGAAGAATTGGGATTGTGATGAACAGTCCCGACAGTATGACAACAATGATTCAGTTGCCCGACACCGACGCGCCGTTCGAAATAGATTGGGTTCAAACCATCGGCGAAAAGATTTACATTCTTCCGTTGCGCAACAATACGCTTTTTCCACAGATAATTATGCCTATTCAGGCCGATCGCAAAAAATCTGTGGAACTCATCAAAAAGGCTTACCGCGAGGATTTGCTCATTGCCACCGTTACACAAAAAAATCCCGCCATCGACGAACCTACATACAACGATATGTACCGCATTGGCACTATCGTAAAAGTAATAAAATTTTATGAGTTGCCCGACGGAAGCATCACCTGTTTGATACATTCGTTGGAGCGTGTAAAAATCACTGGCGACCGTTCCGATGAGTTTCTTGCCGCTGCCTACAAGGTGGTTAACACTGTTTTCCCTAAAAAAGGCGACTCTGAATTTGAAGCCCTCGTTACATCTATCAAGGATAAATCTGTTGAATTTGTTTCGCAAAGCACCGAAATGCAGTCTGACGCCGTGTTTGCGATCAAAAACATTGCAAGCCCGGGATTTCTCATCAACTTTGTGGCGTCGAACATTCCTTTGGAGGCATCCGACAAGATGAAACTCCTATCTATCAACGACCTCAAAAAACGTGGAATGGAGTTGCTGAGCTTTCTTACCCTCGAACTCCAAAAATTCAAACTCCGCGACGACATTCAAGACAAGGTTAAGCGCGAAATGGACAAGCAGCAGCGCGACTATTTTCTCAATCAGCAGATTAAGACCATTCAAAACGAACTTGGCGAAAACCCCAACGACGAGGAAATCAAAAACCTCGAAACCAAAGCCGAGAAGAAAAAATGGCCCGAAGCTGCTGCCGAAGCATTCAAAAAGGAACTCGCCCGCTTAAAAACCGTTCATCCGCAATCGCCTGATTATTCTATACAACTTACATATTTACAAACACTTGTAGACCTTCCTTGGAACGAATGTTCTGCCGACGATTTCGACATCAAAGAGGCGCAGAAAATTCTCGATTCCGACCACTACGGTCTCGAAAAAGTAAAGGAACGTATACTTGAATATCTTGCCGTAATAAAACTAAAAGGCGACATCAAATCGCCGATACTCTGCCTTTTTGGCCCTCCCGGTGTGGGCAAAACCTCGCTCGGACGAAGCATTGCACGCGCTCTCAACCGCAAATATGTGCGCATTTCGCTCGGTGGTTTGCACGACGAGGCCGAAATACGTGGTCACCGTCGCACTTACATCGGCGCTATGCCCGGACGTATATTGCAGAGTATCAACAAGGCAGGCACATCAAACCCCGTGTTTGTGCTTGACGAAATCGACAAAGTGTCAAACGATTTTCGTGGCGACCCAGCGGCTGCTCTTTTAGAGGTGCTCGACCCCGAACAAAATTTTGAATTTCACGACAACTATCTCGACCTTGACTACGACCTTTCAAAGGTAATGTTCATAGCCACATCCAATTCGCTATCAACTATCAACCCCGCACTGTTAGACCGTATGGAAATTATCAACGTGTCGGGATACGTTACCGAGGAAAAAATCGAGATTGCTCGCAAGTACTTGATACCCAAAATTGTAAAAGATCACGGCATTGCCAAAGAAAACCTCAAAATGACTACACCCGTGCTCACCACGCTTATCAATCAATATACACGCGAATCGGGTGTGCGTGAGTTAAACAACGTGCTTTCGTCGCTTGCCCGCAAGGCAGCCGTCAAAATTGCATCCAACGAAAATACGCCCTCGCTCACCGAAAAAGAGATAGAAAAACAACTCGGCATACCCAAGTATCTCCACGAGGAATACCACACCAACGATATTCCCGGCGTGGTGGTAGGCTTGGCGTGGACAGCCGCAGGGGGCGAAATTCTCTATGTAGAATCGAGCCTCAGCCGTGGCAACGGAGGATTGTCGCTCACAGGCAACCTCGGTAACGTGATGAAAGAGAGCGCCGAAATTGCCCTTCAATATGTAAAATCAAACGCCGAAAAACTTGGTATCGACATTAGTATGTTCAAGGCGTTCAACGTTCACCTGCACGTACCCGAAGGCGCAGTGCCCAAAGACGGACCAAGTGCAGGCATCACAATGTTCACTTGCTTTGCCTCGCTATTTACGCAACGCGCCGTAAAACCTTTTGTGGCAATGACTGGCGAACTCACCCTCTCAGGACGCGTTCTCCCCGTTGGCGGCATCAAGGAGAAAATTCTCGCAGCCAAACGCGCCGGCATCAAAACAATCTTTATGTCGGTAGAAAACAAACGCGACATTGAAGAAATCAACGAACTCTACATCCGCGGATTAGAATTTATTTACGTAAGCACAGCAATGGAACTTGTTCCGCTTGTTTTGCAGCCCAATCAGGTAAAAGACCCAGTAAAACTACCCAAAAATTCAAAATAATATTTTATATTTGCGAAGAATATTAAAGTGCAGAATATGGCAAACTACATCAGATTCGATTGGG
>JAEDDH010000064.1 GCA_016293845.1 Bacteroidales bacterium
GCTTCTCGACGTAATGAACGACATGTCGTTGCAAATCAAAGACCTCAAAGCCGCCAATGCCGCCGCGTCCGCATCCGCGCCCAAGCCGCTGCCGATTCCCGATGCAGTAAGGATTTTGTGCAGGGACGAGTTGCTGGGCTGTCCTGTTACCGTGTTCGGCACAAAGGACAATCCGCTGTTTATCCCCAAGGAGATTGCGGACTTGTTCGGCATCAAGACACCGAAAACCATGTTGAACTACGTCAGCGACGGCAACAAACAGAAATTGTACAACCCCACACGCATCTTCGGCGGAATGCCGACATGGTTCATCAACAAGGCAGGTCTCGACGAACTCGCCTACCGCTACGCCTACTGCGGCGGCGTGGTGGATTATGTGGCTCTCAATAGCGACATCTACGCATTGATGCAGAAGATACAGAGCAAGTAAGCGCAACACCATTACTGAATATAAAAAGGGAAACGACAAACGCCGTTTCCCTTTTTTGCTAACCAACTTAGAGCATATCAAAGATATGGAATTGACAATAAAAAAACTTTTGGGCGATTCAGTATAAAAGGTTATATTTGCGGCGTAGAAAACACCCAAAACGGTTTTATTATTGCTACTGTTAGATATTTCAACAAAAACAACCCTTTATCAATAAAGAACTTATTACAAAACGGTTCGTTACTCACTGCCCCGACTTGCTTATTTCTCATTCTAATTTTTCCACATTATTTTTTTTAAAAATATCGCAAAAAAATTTGACTTTTACAAAAAAAGTGGTATATTTGGGGACTAATTAATTTGTATAACAAAAAAAACATACCTAATATGGACATAAATTTCACCAAAGTTAAAAACTACCTGCTCGACCTCGAATACACCATCAACAGCGAAGACGAGAAAACAGGAATCTTTACTATCAGCAAAGAAGAAGAAGGCATTGTTAACATGATTGTTGTTTGTGCCGACCCGATTGTTATCCTCGAACAACCGCTTTTTAAAATCAAAAACGAAAGTATCGACGTATACAAACAGTTGTTGCAGAAAAACCGCGATATTATTCACGGAGCTTTTGCCATCAACGAAAAAGGAGAAATCATTTTCCGCGATACTCTCCAAATAGAAAACCTCGACCTCAACGAAATCGAAGGCTCTATCAACTCACTCACAATTCTATTGAGCGAATACCGCGACAAAATTATTGAATTTTCTAAATAAAACACTATGGCTGTAGAACACCTATCAACCGACAACTTCGCCGAAAAAATTAAGGCGGTCCCCGTGGCTCTTGTCGACTTTTGGGCAGAATGGTGCGGACCGTGCCGAAGCATGATTCCAATCCTCGACCGAATAGCCGACCAATACAACAACAAAGTGCTAATCGCCAAGGTCAACACCGACGATAATCAAGAGTTAGCTATGGAATTCAACGTAAGAAACATTCCTTTCTTTCTCTTTTTCAAAAATGGCGAAGTAGTCGACCGTCACGTTGGCACAATTTCAGAAAGCGCGTTGAAACAAAAACTCGACTCGCTGATTTAACTAATTTCTTTTACAACAAAAAACCGTCCGAGCATTTGGACGGTTTTTTTATAACAATTACTATGAAAAAATATTTAGCCATATTATCGGCAGCTCTATTATTTACCGCCTGCCACAAAGACGAAGATATTCATATCATCCAAGTAGACACCACAATTGTGAATAATTACACTTTTGACCCTACTTTTATAATACAAGATCAGCAGCCTGTAACACAGCACATTACGCCAACCCATCTTGCCGCTGGCGACCTCGTTGCTGTATGTGCGTCAAGCAATTACGTTACTGAGGAAGATATTTCTGAAGGTATTAATATCCTCAAATCGTGGGGATTAGAAGTAATACAGGCAAGCAACCTATATGAACGCGACGGCCGTTATGCCGGAACACTTGGCGACCGTGTTAAAGGCTTTCAAGATGCTATCGACAATCCCGATGTAAAAGCTATATTTTTTGCCAGAGGAGGCTATGGAGCGGCGCAGCTTTTACCGTATATAGATTGGACAGCTATGCAATCAAATCCCAAGTGGATAATAGGTTACAGCGATGTTACAGCCCTTCATATTGCTTTAAACAATATGGGATTTGAAACAATACTTGGTCCAATGATGCGTGGTTTCAACAATGATAAAGAGAGTAATTCCGCATTGCAAACAGCATTGTTTTCGCAAAGCGAACCTGTAACTCTTAATACAAATGAAAACTGTGTAAAAGGCAATGCCACAGGACGTTTGGTTGGCGGAAATCTTTCAATAATATATAGTCTAAGCGGAACAGCATTCGACCTCAACACCAAAAATGCCATCCTGTTTATCGAAGATACTGGTGAGGCCAATTACTCTGTCGACAGAATGTTGCTTAATCTTCAGCAATCAGGAAAATTGACTGATATTAAAGGACTTATAGTTGGGGAATTTATCAACAACAATCAAGGTAACGACCTTCCTCTACCCGCAATAATAAAAAAATATTTTGAACCGCTCAACATTCCTATCATCTACGGTTACCCAAACGGACATGACATAAAAAATATGCCACTGCCCCTCGGAAGTAGATGTACTATTGACATCAACGAAACCGAGGCAACAGTAACATTTAATAAACCTGAGGCGTAATTATCTTACCACCTGAGTAAACTCGGGCTTTGCACCCTCTTTGGCTATAACATAAATTTGCGATTTGGCGCCGTTGCCAGCATCAACATTGAATAGGTATTCGATGCCACCACTTATTTTACGAGAACCTACAGAAGAAGGTGTGCCAAGTGGGAAAGAATAATTTGATGTAGCTTCAGAAAAGATATTTTTTTCATCTTCGGTGCATTCTTTTTGAGCAGAAAACTCAGGAAGTTCGATCAAATTACCAGTCTTAAAACCACCTTTAATCAAAAATTGCTCAACTTCGGCAGGTGCACTTGCCAAACGAGCCTGACGAACACCATAGCCATCAAGTATTTGTGCATTTTTAGCGTTTTTCTTCAATTCGGCAACACTTGTATTAAGACCACCGCTACCGAAAGTACAGAAAGGAACAAGTTTTTTACCTGCAAAATCTGTATTTTTTAAGAAAGTAGCCACAGGAGAAGCGTAAACACCACCCCAAATAGGATAACCGAGGAAAATAACATCGTAATCAGCGATATTTTTTGACAAAGGTTTAATTTCAGCAGTTTTACCTGACTTTTGTTCTTCTTGCCAACGAGCAGCAAGAGCACCGAACTCGCCAGTATAAGGTTCTACACACTCAATTTCAACAATATCGCATCCGAGTTGTTTTTGAATTTCATGCGCTACTGTTTTTGTAGTGTTGCTCTGCGAATAGTAAACTACGAGAGTTTTTTCTTTCTGTGTTCCGCACGAAACAAACATCAAAACGGAACAAATTAATGCTAAAAGTTTTATCATCTTGTTTAATGAGTTTAAAATAAATAAAAAATATCGGGGTAAAAATAGAAAGATTTTTGTTAAACAAATACCATTAATAAATGAAATATTACAACAAACAACAAAAAGATATGAAACATTTATAGATATAACACAAAAAACACATCACAGATATACAAAACAACAAATGCGATATGTAACAAAAAAA
>JAEDDH010000006.1 GCA_016293845.1 Bacteroidales bacterium
CAGAGCATCTGCCTTACAAGCAGAGGGTCATAGGTTCGAATCCTGTTACTCCCACATATAAAAATGACAATAAAAACCGTGAATAACGGGAGTATAGCTCAGCTGGTTCAGAGCATCTGCCTTACAAGCAGAGGGTCATAGGTTCGAATCCTGTTACTCCCACTTTTTCTCAAATTCTTAAAATTTAAAGTTGTTGGCCAAATGCTCGTAGTGATACGAGCATTTGGTTTTTTTTACGATTTCTTTTGATCATCGTCGATCGACGGAATGGCATCTTCTGATTCAAGAATGTCTTCTTTGGTAATCTGATTGCCAGAATCGTCAAGCTTGGCAAAACTTTGACGCATAAGGGTATCAGCCTGTTTGTTTTTGAGATCGGTGTAATCTTTGATAGAGAGATTGCCATCAAGAAATGCCGACGCCATAGCCTTTTGAACCTTTTCTTCGGCAAGAATCAATTCTGCGCGAGCCTCCTCTGCCATAGCCTTGGCACGTACAGATTTTAAACCTGCGCCCACATCATTACCCACCTTAATATCCGAAACGTCGACCGAAAGAATCTCGTAAGCCGAGCTGGCATGCAAGTTGGCATTTTCTACTTTGTCGGCAACGAGATAGGGGTTTTGCAATATTTCGTTATGACTTTTGGCAAGACCAATTTGAGTGGCAAGACCCTCGTTGACACGGGCAAGCACAGTTTCTTCACTTACACCACCGATAATATTTTTGATATGCGAACGGATAGTAACCTTCACTTTCATAGTGATTTCCACACCGTCGCGGGCCACACCGCGCACACCGTCGGTTTGTACAACACGGGGAGTAATGGCAGATTGTACAGATTCCACCACGTCGAGGTTAGAAAGGTCGATAGCTGCAATATCTTTAAATTCAAAATCGGGCAAACTTGCTTTCTTGGCAGAGATGTACGCCTCGATAGTTTTTTCAAGGTTTCCTCCAGCTAAGTAATGCTCCTTGAGGTCGTTGAGCGAAATGCTAAATCCAGAGTTGTCGGCCACAATCTTGGCTTTGATAAGGTCGATAACATTTACACCGGCAAGATAATAGGCAGCAAGTTCGGTAACGTCAACATTAATCTTGGCGTTTTTTGCCATAATAAGCGCATGAATAATAGCGGTAACGTCTACCTTGGCAAGATACTGCTGAGCCATCTCCTCAACCGAAATTTTGAGTTTGGCGTTGCCGGCGCGGATAAGGGTATCAACCACCACGTTGATGTCGACACCTGCAAGATAATGGTCGCAAAGCTGCTTAGGATCGAGACTTAAGTGTGCGTTTTGCGCCTTAACAAGCAAGTAAAGAATTTTAGACTGAGGAATATTTTGCCATTTCATTTTGATAAGCAAAAACCACGACACCCGCACCTTAGACAATCGAGCCTGAAACCAAAGTTTCAAAGGCACCAAGGCAATAAAAAAGTATACGATTGAAGCTGCTATCACAAGGGCAATAAGAACCACAAGAATAGTATCCCAAACGCTACCTTCGCCAGTTACGGTTGTATTATCCGAAATATTATCAGTAACTAATTCGGAATTTTCAAAGTTTTGATACAATTCGGAATCATCGTTATCAGTACACGCCTGAAACATTATCAGTGTGAAAATCAGCGATATAATATATAAAAACTTTTTCATTGTGCGTTGTTTTGAGTAGTAAAAAAAATTTTTGTTTACAAAATTATATATTTTTCTGTACAAATAGTCATTAAATCTATTTTTTTTGCCAAATATAATAAAAATTAGTCAGAAACGGAATCGTAACCGGTTTCTATCGATTTGGACTTTTCGTTAAGCAAGTTAGCCTTGTGAAGTTCATTAAAATTAGGCTTAGTGCCGTCTTTATATTGTTGAACCATAGCAATACGCAGGTCGGCTTCAGCTTTAGCACGGTCGGCTTCGGCTTTGATGATACGCATACGGCTACTGATTTCGGCTTGACGAAGTTCAAGTTCGGATTTAACATTTTTGCCGATTTCAAGGTCGTAGATATTGACATCCAATAGCTGGTAAGCACAGTATTTATTTAACTGAGTTTCGGTAGCGCGTTCGGGGTCGGTTTTGATTTCGCGCATCGACTCCTCTTCGTTTACCATCTTCAGCACATCGTGCGAAATTGGCGAAAGGTTTTTGAGAATAAATTCGTGGTCGTCGAACGATTCAAATTTAGTAACCACAGCCTCGTTGATACGTTTGCCAAGAATATCAAGGTCGTAGCCGGCAAAAATAAGTTCCATTTTGCCACGGACTGTGATGTTGATTTTAGGAGTAATCTGCACACCAGATTTGCACACCACGGTTAAACAGTTTTGTACCTCCACCACTTGAGGTTTAAGAGCCCAAGAAATAGCCTCGTCGAGAGTATATTTGCCCGAACGTTTGATTTTTCCGGCAAGCAGCATATCTATTTTTAATCCTGCCTTACGTCCGCGCTCTATGCTCTGAATGGTATCAAACACTCTACCAAATTCCAAAAAGTGCTTCATCACCATTCGTCGAGTAATGCCGTTGACACCCTCAGTGCCACGCGACTCGTAATCTTTGGCAAGTTTCATAGCCTTCACGCAGTCGTAAATATCGGCTTCGGGTTTAGAGTACTCAATAAGGTCGTCTTTAGAAATATCGTCGGCAAGACCTGTAAGACCCACAAAATGATAAGCCTTAACAAAAATCATAACGTCGCTACCCGTAGTAACATGGTAGCGCATAAGTTCGGGGAATGTTAAATCAAGACCGTAAGCCTTAGCCTTAATAATAGCAGAAATAAGGTTGTTCATCTGCTGTCCCGAAACATTATGCAAAATCAAATCTTTCGGGTCGATGGTGATGCCTTTGTTCTTAGCCTTAATAAGATTAGAAATAAGGTTGTCGAACTCATCATCAGAAAGAGCATACAAATCTGATTCAGAGAAATTTAACCACAATTTAGCATTATGCGCCCTAATCATAGCGTTGGTAAAACGAGTTACATCGCGATGATAATTTTTGTAGAGGTTTTTGAGCAAAGTTGTGGTAATTTTAAAAGCGGCCTTATACTCATTGATATTCTGCACCTTGTTGATACGGTAACTGCTTTCGTCGTCAAGGAAAATACCCGCGCTATTAGCACGAATCATGGCGTAGATAATCAGTTTAAGACCCTCTTCGTCGATTTCGTTAATCAAAGGACGCTCCTCAATGTCGAGACCCTCGTTTTTAGCCATAATATCGAGACTTACCAACTGACTAAAATCTTTTTTGTCGTTGATATATCTCAATGCTGTTTCGTAACTGATTTTGAGACCTGCATTAACTTGATCCGCCCAACTACGAGCAAAAGTTTCGATATTTTGCTTAATATTTGTATTCGCCTTTTTAACTACGGGTTTTACAACTGGTTCTATCGTTTTATCATCCTCATTATCAGCATTTTCCGACTCATTATCGGTAGAAATGCCAGCAAGAAGGTCCTCTGTTCGTTTGCTTTCGTCGCCATTTTGTTTAAGCAATTCTGCCACCTTGCGCAGCATTTCTAAAGTAAACGAAGGATCTACCTGATTGATAATATAATAACTATAAACAAATAATTCTAAGTTTGTGATTTTCTTACTTTTGGCAATTTCGATAGCATCTTTTAAATCGATATTCAAAGTATAGTCTTTGGCACACTTTAAAATAGCCACAATACGCTCTTTTTCAGATTTTTCCATCCGTTTTGCCTTGGCGAAATTAGGATTATTAAAAGTTCTTACGCCGAGGGAACGGAGCGTTTTTGAAAACTTAGTATTACGGTCTTTGACCATCAAGTAAGACAAAAATGCCACTACAAGAAGCAAAAAAACCGCTATTAAAAACCATGTAAATTCCATAACTAATTACAAATTATTGTTTTACGCCGTTAATAAAAGTAACCACATACGATTCGGTATAACCACGTTTTACAAGGTCGGCACGCAAATTATCAGCCTGAGCGCGAGTGTCGCAATCGCCAACGGTATACACTGTGTATTCGCCACTTTGCGAAGTGTGAACGGCATACGACTTTTTGAGTTTTTCAATCTTTAATTTGTTCTCTTTCGACAAAGCCGATTTAAACGCACCAATTTGAACGCGGTAGATAGTACGGTTGGATGCAGGTTGAGAATTATTAGCTGAAACAGAACCGGCATTTCGTCCACCCGACACCTTTATAATATAAGCATCTTCGTAACCGCAGGCTTTCATTGTATTAAGATTTGCCTTAGCAATATTCAAATCGGTAGAAATGCCTGTGTAGTAGCGGTATAAGCCGCCATCGTTTTGGTCGTAGTAAAGTTGGTTGACATTAAAAGCCGACTTGTTGAGCAAAGTGGGCACCGACGAAATTTGAACTGCATAAGCCGTTCCCGAAATATTGCTGAGCGGCTGAGCATCGGTAGTGCCATTATTTTGAACAACATTTTGCGAAGGCACAACATTGTTTTGAACAGGCTGAAACTGTTGCTGATATGCGCTAAGCTCTTTTAATTCGCGTTGAACATTGGATTGATAACCCGATTGCTTTTCGGCATTGGTTTTGGCAGTGGAAACATTGGTTTTCTTGCCATTAACAAAAGCGGCAATTGTAGCCTGCTTGTAACCGCCGTTTTTTGCCATAGCCTGAGCAGCAAGAGCAGCATCGTAGGTTTTAAACGAACCAAGATAGTAGCGCATATAATTCTGATTCTTAAGTTTTTCTGCCACAAAAACATTTATAGCAGGAAACTCTACAGGTTCAGGCATCTCTTTGTAAATGCCAGTTTCTACGGTAAATATAGTTCCGGCGGGATATTGATATGGTTTTAAACGCTGATCGCCGCTGGTGTAATACCAAGTAGAAATTGCCGGAGCATTAGAATTAGAAACGGGAACTTTATCTCGTGCACCCGAAGTAGCTACGTTGGTGGGAGTTGTATTCTTTTGGTTGGTAGTTTTGGGTCTTGAAGTAGGTTGAGTAGTAGTGTTTTTAGGAGTATTGTTAGTGGGTTGTGTGGTAGTGGGTTTAGTTGTAGAAGGCTTATCAGTGTTGGTTTGCGCAGTAGAAGGTTGCTCTGCAGCGGGTTTATTAGATGCTGGTTTGTTGTTTACAGCCACATTGCTACCCGATTCGTCGATATTTTCAGGCATAAAATCAAGCGCCAAATCGTTGTGACGCTGCTGAGACTCTTGCGCTAAGAGGTTTTTGTCGACCGAACGAGACATTCCAAGATAAGTGGCGATGGCATTTTCCATAGTGGCAATGGCTTGCAACTTGATTTCGTTGCCTTCGCTGAGAGTGGTGTATTTTTCTACCTTGCTAAAATGCTTGGCAGCAATGCTTTCGTACGATTTTGACACATTATAAAGATCAACCGCCTGGGCCTCGTAAGCCTTGGCAGCAGGAATATCTTTGCGAATTTTAGGAATATATTTTTCGTAAAGTTCAAAGAGAGCGTTGTTGGTTTTAATATTTTGATTAATAGCACTTACAAACGCTGAGCACTCATTAAGTTCTTCTTCTTGAGCCATTTGTTCATAATACTCTTTTTCGGTGAGCGTAACTGCTTCTGAGGCATACACACGCATTGTATCTGCCTTGCAACCATAATTTTGAGCTTTAAGCATTTGCTGCGAAGCGTTTTGCTCAGCATCAAAAAGTTTTTGCATTGCGGCACGGTCGGCATCTGAAACTTTAAGACTATCAACAAATTGCGCATAGCGGAAACGATAGATATTGTTATCGTTGTTAAAATCGTAAGGTTTAGCAGCTCTAAGTTGAGGCAATTCTTCCTTAGCCACATTGCCATTGGGCGAAGGTTTAGGTTTAAGACCTTCGGGCGAAAGATAATTAGAGTAATCTACTTTTGGGTCGTTTGTGATAATTGCAAATGCAAGTTCTTGATTTTCTACCGCTTTGGAGAGTTTAGTATTCATAGAGCGGTAAATTTGCAAAGCGTTATCAGTGTTGACGGTCTTTTTCTCTTTTTCTACGAGAGCATAAAGTTCTTGAGCCTGAGCAGCAAGATTGTTGGCAGCCTTGGCACGAGTAGCAGAAGTGTCGGTAAGTTTATTGTTAAGTTCTTGAGTGTAAATGCTTTTGTAAGTTTCAGCAGCGGTTTCAAGCTGTTTTAAAGCAGCAAGTTCGGTGCTTGCGGCTTTGGCACGGAGCTTAGCAATTTTTTTGAGTGCCTTGGCGCTTTTATCGCCTTCACGTTCAAGGTCGTTTGCCTCGGTTTCGTAAGCAGCTTTTTTAATAAGAGCCTCCTCAGCCTTAGAACGCAATTTGTCGGCCTTTGACAATTGCTTGCGCTCTTTTTTGGTAAAAAGCGAGTCGTAGTAAGGTTGTTGATTAAGGCGGAAATCGCCGTTGACAACGGTTATTTGATTAGTATATAATACGTTATTATATTCATTATTAGGCAAATAATCAGTTGGTAGAAAACCTACCGACATCATTGCGGGAGCGGCTATTGCCAAAGCCAAATTCAAAATTTTCATTTCAGTCAGAAAAAATTATAGTTTCGCTTACAAATGTAATCTATATTTTGCTATAATCGGCAAAAATAACAATATTTTTTATGATTGAAACTAATTTTTTTGTATAAAAAAAAGACCGCTCAAAAAGCGGTCTTGAAAACAAGTACCGAGGAAGAGATTCGAACCCATGACCCTCGGATCCACAATCCGATGCTCTAACCAACTGAGCTACCTCGGCTCATTTTTCGGGTGCAAAGGTAAGCAGATTATTAGGTATTATGCAAATTTTTTTGAAAAGATTTTTATAATATTTTTTATTACACTGATTTATAGTACGTTACAAGCGGCATTATTACAAAATATCGAGGTATGAAGGTTAATTATTTATTTTTTTTGACGATTATAGGCGCATAAATTTGACGATTTGAAGATTGAAACGTATTTTTGCAAAAATTTTGCAGTCAAAAATAGCTGCTATAACTTATAGATATGAATGTTTTAGTAAACATATATAAAATGTGTGCCGCTTGCAAAGGCGTAGTTATGCTTATTGTACTTTTGCTGCTTTCGGGCGGAGTACAGGCTCAGAAAAACAAGACAGACAAGGACAAAGACAAAAAAGATTACCCATTGAAGGTAAATATTTGGACGCTCGGCAAAGACCTTTCGCCCGTAGAATACAAATTAGACGAAGATACAGCACTTCACCTTTTTCAAGTGTACGACAAAAACGAGCGCAAGTCGATTTCTACCACAAACCTCGGCAATATGGCTTCGCCGTATATATCAAACGTATTCGACGACCGTCCTATAAACAAGTGGAACTCAATAATTTTTTTCAACTCGCTAAATGATTTTTGGAATGTTCCCGAAGAGACCAAATATTACCAAGTAAACCACCCTTACACATGGCTCTATTACGCCACAGCTCCAAAAGCACGCAAACAGCAGATTGTGGATTTCACTCATACACAAAGCGTTAACAGTCGCCTCAATTGGGCATTTAATATAAAGTTGGACGGTAGCGCAGGCAGACTTTCAAACCAACAAACCCGTCTTGTATCGTTTGCGCCAAACATCAGCTATCGTGGAAAACATTTCAGCTTGTACACTTTTTATAAATTCAACAAATTTCAAATACAAGAAAACGGAGGTATTATCGACTCGATTGATGTTACCAACAAACGCTTTACCACCAAAATGGAAAAAAGCGACAGCTATTGGGGTTATCGGCACTGGGGACTTGTAAGCGAGTATTCTGTAGGCACTACTGATTTTCAGATTATCAACGACAGCACCCGCAACGAAATTTACACCCCACGTTTAGCCTTCAATTATGTATTTGACTATGAGAAACAATTCAGAGCCTACACCGACAATGATTTGGACACAACTGTCTATACCCATTTTCTCAAAAACACTCCGTCAACTTACGATTCTATTTTTTTCAGCCGCCTGACCAATAAGGCACAGTTAAAAGTATGCGAGGGACAATTAAGAGGATATTCGCCAGGACTGCGCGGTGCAATTGGCTCGGAAATCGAAAAATATCACAGTCTTGGCAATTACATCGAAAACACCGGCTCAAAATCATATCAAAACACATTTTTTGAAGCAGGAATTTTTAAAAACCAATCGCGAAGCCTATTTTTAAGTGCTGATTACAAGCAGTATTTTATGGGCGAAAAAAACGGCGACATGGAGTTTAACGCTGTGCTTGGCTACAAAATTTACAAACAAAAAAGCGACACCCTCAATGGATATTTAAATGCATCGTTCGACTTTTACAATCTGTCGCCCACATATTTTGAAAAGCACTATTTTGGCAACAATTTTAAATGGCAAAACAACAAATTTGACCGTAGCCAAATAATGCGCATAGGCGGCGAATTTGGTATTCCAAGATGGCATCTCAAAATATCAGCGTCAAACTATTTGATTACAAACCATATATATTTCAACGATTTAGCTGTTCCTGCTCAGCTCGACAAAGATTCTATTATCACAGTGCAAACCGTTAAGGTGTCGAAAGATTTTTATCTATGGCACTTCCGTTTTGCCAACAAGGTGGTATGGCAAAATACCAACCGCAACGAAATATTAAACCTGCCCACCTTAGCCCTATTCCATTCTACCTACTTAGAATTTTATATCTTGCGCAAAGTGCTGTTAACTCAGATTGGCGCCGACGTAAGATTTTCGACAAAATATAATCCATACGAATACTGCCCTGCCACTTCGGTATTTCATCCCATGAGCGACCAAAAATACGATGCGCTCAAAGAAAAATCAAGCAACAGCAAAAATTTATCTGCCGGCAACTATCCTATTATCAACGCCTTTTTGAATATCAAAATTCGCGGTGTGCTGATGTTTTTTAAATGGGAACACATCAACGACGGCAGATGGCAAGACTATTATGCACCCGCATATTGTTATCCCATCACAGATTTTCACTTTATGTTCGGAATTTTGTGGCGTTTTGGCGATTAGTAATCAGCATATTACAAAATAATACGAAAAAAATTACGTCTTTTGCTTAGGGTATACTGCGATTAGCGTGTCTTAATAATGTAAACAACCTAAACAAACTTATTAAACGCGCCTTACCGAACCGACTCTTTAAAGCCAAATTACCTAAAACTATTTTTATTAATTTAACCTGACAAAAAAACGAACCGCTTGTAGGATTCGTTTTTTTTTGCATATTGATGTTACAAACACTCTCGCCGAGTGGGATAATTCTCCCTAAAATATTCAAACTTTTCGGGTGAGGATTTTAAAAGCTGACTGTCGGATAATACGTTGTATGATTGTATAACAGATTTGTAATCAGCTACGTTATTGTAATCAAGCAAGCACCCTTGATATTCAGAAGTATCGGGAGTCCAATTATCTAAGTCAAGATTAAAAAACTTACTTAAACTTCTCACAATCTGCATAGTAGCGTTTGCTTTGCCATCTACCGAATAACCCGCGATATGAGGAGTGCCGATAAACACACGGTTGAGCAATTCACGGTTAATATCAGGCTCGTTTTCCCAAACATCAAGAACAGCTGTAAGCAGTTTATTATTAGTTAAAGCCTTTAAAACAGCTTGGTTATCAGCCACTGCACCACGCGAAGAATTTATCAGCACAGCACCATCTTTCATTTTTGAAATAAAATCATCGTTGCAAAGATGGTGGGTGGCAAAATCTCCCGAAACTGTATAAGGCACATGAATATCCACAAAATCAGAATGTTGCAGCAAATAAACGAGCGAACAAAAATCGTATTCTTTATTTCCCGATAATAGCAACGGTGGGTCGTTTACCAAAACATTCATACCCAAAAGTTTAGCAGCTTTGATAACCTTAGCACCCACATGCCCCGCTCCTATTACACCAATAGTTTTAGACTTTAAGTCAATACCGTAATGCGTTGAAATACTTATTAATACAGACGCTATATATTGACACACCGAACCAGAATTACAGCCAGGAGCATTGGTCCAAAAAATATTGTTTTGTTCACAATAATTGGTATCAATATGGTCGTAACCTATTGTGGCAGTGCCAATAAACTTAACGGCACTATTATTGAGCAAATCCTTGTTGCAATTGGTTCGGGTGCGCACAATAAGTGCATCAGCATCCTTAACAATTTCGGGCGTAATATCGCGTCCCTGAACAAAAATAGTATCGGCAATGCCATCAAACACATTGCCCAAAAATCTCACCTTGTTGTCGCAGACAATTTTCATAATTTTGTAATTCAAAAAAATAATTAAACCTTTGCAAAGGTATTGCATAAAAAATCATTTGCCACTATGAAACCGAAATTATTTTTGATAATAATAACCGCAGCGTTGATAGCCAACGCAGCAGCACAACCCACCAAAGAATACTCCGCCAACAACATCAAAACCATAGAGTTTCGCAAAACAGGAGCAGAAATGGGACTGCCCATTTGCACACTTGGCGAAAGTCTTACACTAAGTTTTGATGTTATCAACGACAATTATCAGCGTCTTGCATATTCCATACAGCATTGCAACGCCAATTTTGAACCCGACGAACTTGATTTTTACGATTTCGCCGAAGGATTCAACAACCGGGAAATCAACAACTACCGCAATTCGTTCAACACTCACAGCACTTTTACACATTATATAATAGATATTCCCAACGATGACGTGCAGCTAAAAATCAGTGGCAATTATATCATCAAGATTTATGACGATTATAATCCCGACGAAATCATTCTTCAAAAAAAGTTTATGATAGCCGAACCCGAAACACTGTTAAAAATAGAAGCTCAAGTAGAACGACCGTTCCTTTCGGAATATTCTATTACAAATCAGCAAGTTAAAGTAAATATCGACAATAGCCGCCAACGAATGAGCAATCCCGCTGGATTTTTGAAAACGTATGTAATGCAAAACGGCGACATCAACCACCGTCACATCTTAGAATACAATTTTACAGATGCTTACAATATCCGTTTCCACAAAAACGATGGAGGCAATCTTTTCGACGGGGGCAACGAGTATCTATATTTTGATGCTAAAGATTTAAATTTTAAGGCGTTAGGCATCGACAAAATTGAGTATAGCAACGGGCTTTACCATTATACTCTCACCACCCACTACCCTACCGATGTTTCGTATTCTTTTAAAGAAGATTTAAACGGGCAATACTACATAAAAAACGACCGTGGATTTGAACGCGACCTTGAATCAGATTATATTGAGGTTAATTTTCGGCTTAATTATCATCCCCTACCCGATGGCGAAATGTATGTGTATGGGGCATTGACAAATTATGGTTTTTCGGAAGCCAGCAAAATGACTTACAATTCTGCCGAAAATCTATACCAATGCACAATGCTCTTAAAACAAGGACTTTACAACTACACTTTTGTAATAAAACATTCCGACGGCACCCTCGAATATCCCGATGGTAGTTGGTACAATACCGAAAACAATTATCTTATAACAATTTATAACACCGACTACACACTAAGAGGCGACAGACTTGTGTGGTATGGATTTGTGAATACGGTGAAGTGAGTTTTCCCTAATCATTCACAAAGTTTTTTAAATCGCTTGAACGGCCAAAAACCACAATAATATCGCCAACTTCCAAAATAGTGTCGGGCGTTACATAGTCGAGGACCTCTTGTTTCTCCTTGATTTTGCCAAGTAGAGTTTTGTGCTGAACCTTTTTGATAACTGTAAGCACATTGAGGTGGTATTTTTGACGAATGTCGGTTTCAATAACTTTTTTGCCAAAATAGCGGTCGGGAAGCTTCACCTCCACCACTTTGTGCTTATCAAACAAGCTGTAAACATCCATCGCACCTGTAAGCGAAAGCACTTCGGTAAGGCGCGATGCGGTTTCCTCTTCGGGGTGAACAAATTCGGTGATGCCAATGGCTTCGAGCACACGTTGGTGGGTTTCGGAAATCACGCGACTCATTATACGCTTAACATTCAACTGCTTAAACGTAGCATTTACCAAAATAGACGCTCCGATATCCTCGCCAATGGCAACAATTACGCAATCAGAATCTTTGTAAGGTAGAGCCGACTTGATGGCATTAAAATCGGTACAGTCGAGCATAGCAGCCGAAGTGATTTTTTCTTGAATAGCGTCCACACGGCTCAGAATCGAATCTGCACCAAACACCTCGTTGCCCGCATTGGTAAGCTTAATGGCGAGCGACGAACCAAAATTGCCGAGTCCTACGATGATATATTTTTTCATAACAAATACATTTTAACCTATATAAACTTTTTCTTTTGGATACATATATTTTTGCGATTTGGCTTTGGTAAAGAAAGCCGCCGCAATAGTGAGCGCCCCTACCCTGCCGAGATACATCAAAAACGTCAACAGATACTTGCTTGGTGCACTGAGTTCGGGCGTTACACCCATGCTAAGCCCGCAGGTGCAATATGCCGAAGTGCACTCAAAAGCAAGATTGAGCAATGTGGCGTCGGGATTATTCTCCTCAAAAATCACGAGCAGAAACGTGCCCACACCAAGAGCCACCAGCGAAATCATTATTACCGCAAAAGCATGACGAACAGTGCTGTTGGCAATTTTGCGGCAGAATATTTCAAGACGGTCTTTGCCTCGTAAAATACTAAAAATATCGAGCAATGCCACGCCAAATGTAGTAGTTTTTACACCTCCACCTGTTGACACCGGCGAAGCGCCAACCCACATCAAAAACATCATTATCAGCAATGTTGGCAGACGGAAAAGTGCGAGATCACTATCATTGAAACCAGCAGAACGCGGCATTACAGAGTAATAAAACGAATCTACCAACTTATACCAAAATCCTTCGTGCACGGTGAGCGAATTGCGGTATTCGAGCGCAAAAAACGAAAATGTTCCAAACACCAAAAGCACAATAGAAACAATAGTTGCAAGCTTGGTATTAACATTTACCACACGCGGCAGATGGACAAACGAAATACCCTTCCAGCCTATACGAAATTTAAGTTTTGTGGGTTGAAAAACAAAATCAACATTGCCTAAAATCCAATTTTTTAAGTTGACTATAAACTTAGAGCCCGAATCTTGCAAATTCATAAGTATCGGAAAACCAATACCTCCAAGTATCGACAATACTGCAATAATAATTTTGAGAGCATAATTGTGCATCACAAGATCAGAGGTCATACTTCCGGGAATTGTTGTAAAACCTGCGTTACAAAAAGCCGAAATAGCATTATAAACTGCAAACGAAACTTTGTCGTAAAGAGCAGGAAATCCATCATCATAACGTATTGACAAAAAGATACATACCGCGCCAATTGCTTCAATAGTAAGAGTATAAACCACAATTTTGAGAATAGTGGCGAAAGCATTGCCAAGACGTTCAGTGCCGGTCATATTGCCAAGCATAGCACCCGCTTTAAACGAACTTGTATCTTTAAAAAAGTATACGATAAAACATGTAAAAGTCATTACGCCGAGACCACCTATCTGCAAGAGTGCCAATATGATACCTTGACCAAGCGAAGTAAATCCCACAGCCGAATCGATACATAGCAAGCCCGTGATACTTGTGGCACTTGTGGCCATAAAAAGAGCGTCAACAAACTTGATACGTGTAACGGTGGCATTTGGCAACATCAGCAATCCCGCACCTATAAATATTAACGTAATGAAACTCAGCGCAAAAAGTATCTCAGGTGTAATATTAAAAACCAATACTTTAAATGTTGACTTGCTTACCTCAATAAAGAAAATGCCGATAATCAGCACATAGACGAGATTTGGACTTGTTATCAACCGATAAAACCACCCGTGATAGTCTACTGCATCGAAAAGGAATTCTACATTGAAAAAATAAAAAACCAAAAATGCAAACAACAGTATGCGAATAATCACAAGGTATATCTTGCTCTTTTTTTCAAACATCGACGGAATGCGAGTAGAAAAACTGAAAAAATATACCAACAGATAAATATAATAATAGTTGTGCAAAATGGTGGTATCAGTGGTTTCGTCGAGGAAGCCAAACTCGTAAACTGTTGTAAAAAAAGTGATTATGGTAGAATAAAAAAGAAACTGCCCAACTATCTTGTTGAGTTTAGATTTTTGATATTTGGAAAGTCCCTGTTTTAAAAAACCAAGCATTTCAACGAGTTAAGAGTTATTAATGTAAAGATTTATTGTCGTCGCGATATTGACGGCGAGTTTGCTCTATTTTCCAATCGCGCACAAGGTTGGCAAACTTAGGTTCAAAATATTCGGTGGGCGCAGGGGCAGGATTCATTATCAATTTGCCGTCGGGACTTGTCATATAATATGATGGATAAGCCCTTATGTTATAATCTTTTAGCAATTGAGTATCGCCATTATACCACACCACAGGCCAATTGCAGTCGGGATTTTTAGCCATAAATTGTTTCATATCACTGTAATCTTGTGATACAAAAACTGTTACAATCTGCAACACATCAGATGGAAATTCCGAACGGATCTTTTTAAGCAATTCAAATTCCGACTGTGCTGTATAACTCATTGGATTAAAAAAAGTTATATACACAAACTTATTTTGTTCGCGCAGCGAAAAGATATTACCCTTAAAGTCTTTAAGATTAAAATCAGGAGCAAAATAGCCCTTCATCAGTTTGGTAAATTTTTGCGAAAGAGTTTTAGCAATAGGACGAAAATCAGCATGATTCGACATCAATGCAAACGAATCTACCACAGCCACAATGTTTTCCTTAGGGAAAGTATCAGAATAGTAGCTGTCGCCCAAGCCTTTGAGCAAAACATAATCGGCAAGACGGTCGTTGCCATTAATCTTAGGGTCGGAGAGCAGAATCCGTTTAAGCGTTCTGTAAGATTTATCGTAAATACCTGTATATAAACCTTGTACAGTAATAACAGCGGCTTTATTTCCCGAAAGCGGATTGGCAAACACCTCGTCGAAAAGCTCTGCGTAGGCTGGATTATTAACAAGCACTTCGCGAGAGGAAAAAAGTTTATTCACTATATCATCCTTGCTACGGCGGTAGGCTGTGTAGTCAAACATAGCAAACTTATAGTCGCGATAATCGGTAAAAAACTTGTCTTGCGATTGACATTTATCCGAAATAATTTTTTTCACACTATCAACATAAGCCTTAGAAACATTTTTAAAAGAGTAAAAAATCTTGTTAAGTGCCTGATTATATTCACGATCAAACGCCGGAAACACAGCATTTAAATCCTTTTCGCTAAGGTTGAGACATTTAATATAAAACATTTCGGGCTTAAAATATGGGTTAAGCCTATCTTCGATAGCAAGTTGCTGTTTTACAGGCAATACAATCTGCAAATTAGATTTAGGTTCTACAAATAGCACACCTTTAAATACAGTTAAATCGATATAAGCCATAATGGTGTTGGCAAGCGCATTTACCTTAAAAGTAAAATTACCATCGGCATCTACCGGAGCTGTGGCAACCACACGCTCAGTTTTAGAAATATAGTCGCTAACCGAATACATTTTGAGCGTATCGCCAGCGTATGTTTTGGCATTACCCGAAATAATAGCAGTCTGCGCAATGGAACAACTGCATACAATAAGTGCGCAGACAGTGGAAAAAAACTTTTTTGCCATTGTCAACAAATTAATTTACAATATATTAACACCTTTTACGGAGCACAGCCTGCGAACTTTCAAACTCTACCGTGTTGCTATATTCTAACTTAGCGGCAAGTTTAATAGCGTCTTCGGCGTTGATAGCTACAGTTGCTGTTTTGAGCACAAACTTAGTGATACCCACTTGAATAGTGTCGCCGTCTTTGAGTTTCACGGGTTTATCACATAGGCGTTCAGAATTACCATTGATGTAAGTACCATTGAGACTTGGTGCGCCTTGAATTTCTGCGTTATCTACTATAATATATTCATATTCAGAGCGTTCGTTCTTTTTTACCACGAGCACGGCGTGGTTGCGGCTTACAAAAAGATCACCAACGGCATAAACATCGGGAAAATTTTGCGATGTTTTTCTGCCAATTCTATTACGACCTTCTTTTAATGCAAAACTCTGAGGCTCTTTACCTTCGGTATGCAAAATAAGCCATCCTGCTGCATTGTCTTCCATTGCTTAAATCTTTAAAAATTATTTTGCAAGTTATAAAAGTTTTTTCGAATAAACAAAAAAAAATAAGAAATAACAAAAAAAACTATATTTGCTACCGGTTTTGGTGGTAATATTACCACCGTTTAAAGTGGTAAAATATGAAAACAGACAAATTACAAACCGCATTAGCCCAATGGCAGGGGATTCAACCAATTTCAGATACCGATAAAAATGCGTTTAAGCCGAAAATTTACTGTTGATTTTAACTACAACAGCAATCACATTGAGGGCAACACGCTAACTTACGGACAAACAGAACTTTTGCTTTTGTTTGGCAAAGTAATTGGGCAAGCAGGTTTTTTCGATTATGAAGAAATGAAGGCAAGTAATGTAGGTTTAGAAATGATGCTTACTGAATCAGCCGAAAAGCAACAACCACTTACTCAAAATTTTATACGCACACTTCATAAAACATTACTAAGAGAAGATTATACTGTGTATAAAAAGAAACGCCAGCCCTTATGACCGACCTTGTGGATTGGTATAATCAAGAAGAACAAAAAGGCGAAATGTCGATTATCGATTTGGCAATACTTTTTCATTACCGCTACATACGCATTCACCCTTTTGAAGATGGCAATGGACGTATAGCAAGGTTGATGGTAAACTGTATTTTATCTCGTCACAATTACCCAATGATTGTTGTACGAAGTAGCAAAAAGCACGATTATTTAGAGGCTCTGCACTAAGCAGACCTTATTGTGGGTTCTGCCCCAACCGATGGAGCTTATGCCACACTTGCTCAGATACGTGCCTTTCATAAATACATGAAAGAACTGATAGCTAAAGAAATAGAAGCCGGCACTCAATTTATCAGTCAAAAATCAGAAAATATATGGTGGTTTGACGGCGAAAAAATTGAGTTTAGAACACCCTCATACGGTATCATTTTGCGCGAACTACAAACAGAGCCATTATCCACATACGCATCGCTACAAAATGCCACTGGTGTTAATCGCTCTGCACTACAAAAAATGATTAAGTCATTATCTAAAAAAGGTTTTATAGAAAAATTAGACAACGGATGGCACGTGTTTATTACGCCATCGCTCTAAAAAATAAAAAAAACTTTTGGTGTGGTAACAAATTGTTTCTAATTTTACCAAATATTTTAAACGACAAAAAATGAATCTTACAATACTGAGTTACGCTACTTTAAGCGATTTTTTGAGTGATATTTTCGGTGTGAATATTTCCTTGCCGATACAAACTTACGGATTTTTTGTGGCGGTGGCGTTTATTACAGCCTCATTTATCATGAAGTTAGAATACCAACGCAAAGAACGCGAAGGTTTGATGTGTCCGCTCTACAAAGTGGGAACCATCGGTCAAAAAGCTTCTGCCAAAGAACTAATCACATCATTTTTTATCACCTTTATAATATGTTATAAAGTTGTAGACGTAATATTTCATTACAGCGAATTTTCTGCTAATGCTCAAGATTTTTTGATGTCGCCACGAGGCAGTTGGGGCGGAGGTATAATCTGCGGATTAATTGCAGCCGGATACACTTGGTACGACAAAGACAAGCACAAATTGCCCAAACCTAAAACCGTAATATTCAAGCAAATGCCACATCAATTGGCAGGAAACCTTTTGGTTGTAGCAGGCATTTTCGGCATTCTTGGCGCCAAATTGTTCCATAATCTCGAAAACTTAGATAAGTTTATAGCCGACCCAATCGGCGAATTGTTCTCGTTTAGCGGACTTACATTTTTTGGCGGATTAATAGTAGGAGGTACAGCAGGTGCACTTTACCTTAAAAAGAACAATATCAGTTCGTTTCACACCTTAGACTGTGCATCGCCATGCATAGCCTTGGGATACGCATTAGGCCGAGTAGGCTGCCAAGTGTCGGGCGATGGATGTTGGGGCATTGTCAACAACAATCCATGTCCAAGTTGGCTTCCCGAGTGGGCTTGGAGCTACAAATTCCCTCACAATGTGGTGAATAGCGGTATTCCTATCGAAGATTGCGGCGGAAGCCATTGCCATATCCTTTCCGAAGGCGTTTACCCCACATCGCTTTACGAATCACTTATGATGCTATTAATCTTTGGATTATTAATGTTGCTCCGCAAAAAAATCAACTTTCCCGGAATGTTGTTTGGCATTTATCTAACATTACAGGGCGTAGAACGTTTACTTATAGAATCAATTAGAGTAAATAATAAATTTAATCTTTTGGGCATAGAAGTAACTCAGGCTCAAATAATTGCCACTTGCCTTATGCTTTCGGGACTCACCATTATATTCCTCACTTGGAAATATCGCGAAAGAATTAAAGAAATTACCCGCCCAGTGGAACAGATACCCGACATCAAGGCGGAAATAATTGAAGAAAACAATAAGAATAGATAATTGATATATTTTTATGGATTACAAAAATATTTGCCGTGCAGTAGAGATGACGGCCAAAAAAGCAGGCGACTATATCCGCCGCGAACACAGTATGTTTGACATAGCCAAAGTGGAAACTAAAGGCAAAAACGACTTTGTGTCGTACGTGGACAAAAACGCCGAAAAAGAAATCACCGAAACACTTGCCGCCCTTGTACCAGGTAGCGGTTTTATTGCCGAAGAAGGCACTCGCAACGAGCGTGGCGAAGTGTATAATTGGATAATCGACCCTTTGGATGGAACAACAAACTTTATACATGGCATTTTTCCTGTGTGCGTAAGCATAGCCTTGCAAGAAAACGGACAAACCGTTGTGGGCGTGGTTTACGAAGTGGGCATGGACGAATGTTTTTCGGCATATATGGGCGGCGGCGCAATGCTCAACCAAAAGCCTATTCACGTATCAAAACGCTCTGAATTAAAAGATTCGCTCATTGCCACAGGTTTTCCATACTACGATTTTACACGTCAAGACAAGTTTATGAACTCGATGGCAGATATGATGATCAACACCCACGGAATGAGACGTTTAGGCTCTGCAGCAGCCGACCTCGTATACACAGCCTGCGGACGTTTTGAAGCTTTCTACGAATACGGTCTGCACCCTTGGGATGTGGCTGCAGGTGCTTTCATTGTAGAACAAGCTGGTGGCAAAGTCTGCGATTTTAGCGGCAACAACGATTATCTTTTCGGAGGCGAAATCATTGCCTCGTGCGAAGGTATTTTCAACGATTTTTACAACAAAGTAAACGGTTATATGAAAAAATAGTAATGAAAACCGCTGTTGTAATATTAAACTTTAACGGCGAAAACCTGCTCAGGCAATATCTTCCGTCGGTAATAACGCATACACAATCAACCGAATGCGAAATAATTGTGGCCGACAACCACAGCTCCGACAATTCGTTGAAAGTGCTTGCCGAAACGTTTCCGCAAGTGAGGGTAATAACGCTCGACCAAAACTACGGTTTTGCCCAAGGTTACAACCTTGCTCTGCAGCAAATCAACAGCGATTATTTCATACTATGCAACAACGACATAGAGTTACGCTCCGATGCTGTTTCTCCGCTAATAAATCTATTGGAATCAAACCCAAAAGCAGCGGCGGCAATGCCAAAAATCAAGTCGCTGCGTAATCCCGAAATGTTTGAATACGCCGGAGCAGCGGGAGGCTTTATCGACCGATATGGCTATCCGTTTTGCCGTGGAAGAATTCTCGACAACATAGAGCAAGACCACGGACAATACAACAGCGTAAAAAACAATCAAATTTTTTGGGCAACAGGGGCATTTATGGCTATCAAGGCAAACGTTTTTAAAGAGATGGGCGGATTCGACAGCTCGTTTTTTGCCCACATGGAAGAAATTGACCTCTGCTGGCGAATCAAAAACACTGGGTTAGACATACTTTATTGCCCCGAATCAGAAGTTTTCCACTTGGGAGGAGCCACTCTACAACAAGGCAGTCCGCAAAAACTCTACTTAAATTACCGCAACTGCCTAAAAATGATGTACAAAAACCTTCCGCCAAAACGCCTTATCCCTACTATTTGGTTTAGGATGATTTTGGACGGAGCATCTTCGGCGGTATATCTCTGCCAACTGCAAATCAAAAATTTCTTTGCAGTGCTGAGGGCACATTTAGCTTTCTACGCCGCGCTACCAAAACTGATAAAAGAACGCAAAAGGCTAAAAAAAACAGCCTCGCAATATTACCACAACGAAATTTTCAACGGTAGCATAGCATACCGAAACAAAATAAAAAAACAGAAAATATTTTTTGAATTTTAAAACAGAGGAGACAAGTGTCAAACAAAGTAGTAATAATTCCAACATACAAGGAAAAAGAAAACATCGAAAACATCATAAGGGTAGTGTTTAACCTGCCCGAACCGTTCGACATACTCATAATCGACGACAACTCGCCCGACGGCACAGCCGATATTGTTAAGAATCTTATCAAAGAGTTTCCCGACCGCCTTAATATTATAGAGCGCAGCGGCAAACTCGGTCTCGGCACTGCCTACATAACAGGCTTCAAATGGAGCTTGGAGCACGGCTACGACTATATATTTGAAATGGACGCAGATTTTTCGCATCCGCCCGAGGATTTGATAAACCTCTACAACGCATGTCACAACGACGGATACGATATGGCAATCGGCAGCCGCTATATTTCGGGCGTAAACGTTGTCAACTGGCCAATGGGCAGAATAATGATGTCGTATTACGGATCGATGTATGTGCGCATCGTTACCCGCATGAAAATTATGGACACTACAGCTGGCTTTGTATGCTATACTCGCAAAGTATTAGAAGCCATCGATTTAGACAAAATCAAAATGAAAGGCTACGGTTTTCAGATAGAGATGAAGTTCACTGCTTGGAAAAAGAAATTTAAAATCAAGGAAGTGCCCATCATCTTCACCGACCGCAAGCAAGGTACATCAAAAATGAGCGGAGGCATCTTTGGCGAGGCTGTTTGGGGCGTGCTTAAGATGAAGATATCAAGCTGGTTTAAGAAATACTAACCGATGGACAAGAAAGCCCTCCGGGCCGAAATACGCTGCCGAAAATCTCAATATCCACCTGAAGACCTGCGCCCAAAATCACAAACAATCTGCGAATGGATTCTCGACGACGGAGTGTTTTGGGCGTCACACTATATATTATTGTATAGTCCCCTGCCCGACGAAGTGGATGTTACCCCTCTAATTTCTGCCGCCTTCAACGCTGGCAAAACTGTGCTTTTACCCGTTGTAAATGGCGATAATCTTGTTTTAAAGCGATTTGCAGGTTTTAATTATATGTCTACTGGTGCATACAATATTTTAGAACCCGTAGGCGAAATATATCCCATTTCAGAATATCACAAAATAGACCTTGCCGTAATACCCGGTATGTCGTTCGATGCGCACCGTCACCGCCTTGGCCGCGGCAAAGGATATTACGACAGGCTCCTGCCCCATCTTACCCAAGCCTACAAAATGGGTGTATGCTTTGATTTTCAATATCTTGAAGAAATACCAAACGAAGATTGGGATGTGAGGATGGAGGAGGTGGTAAAATAAAAAAAATGTCCGCTGCACTAAGTGCAACGGACAAATTTTAGAGGAAATTCTAATATTACGAAGTAATATCAAGAATGTATTTTACTACCATCCAGGATTTTGAGTGATTCCTTTGTTAAGGTCAACAACTTTTTGGGGGAATGGAAGAAGTTCATTTTTACCATCCTTAAACCCTAAAGCATTTCCGAAATTACGTTTATAATAATCGGAGCCATCATAATAGTCATCAACAATATTTCCATTGTGATCAAAACCAGGAGTATAGAAATCAGCAGTTTTAAGAGTTTCTGTATCACCCCAACGGATAAGATCGGCAGAACGCGAACCTTCCATCCACAACTCAAACTGCTTTTCTTTCTTAACTTCGTCAAGAGTCAAAGAAGAAGAAACATGCGCACTACCAGCACGCTCTTGAATTGCGTTAAGATATTGAAGGCCATCATTATCGTTAGTCATAGCACAAGCCTCTGCATACAGCAAGAGAACTTCTGCATAACGCATAATCGGGTAGTTACGTGTCTGACGATCTCCATTTGGATTGATATCACCCTGATTTGGGTGGCAGCAAGTTTTATAATTGAAAAAACCTTCGCAGTTAGCCAAAACTTGACCCTCTTTGATACCTTTATTAGCTGGATCCATCCAAAAATCATTATCAGCAAGCATCTCATCGTAAGTTACAATCCAAGCTTTTCTACGATAAGAATCTCCATCGTTAGCAATCAAAGCACGAGCAAAATCACCAGTAGGATTAAGCCAACCCCAACCATTATTGTTAACCTTGTTCCATGCTAAACCCTTGAATTGTTCAGAGCGCCAAGCAAAAGTCATGTGCGCGTTGCAGTTAGTACGAAGAGCACTTTCCCAACCATCAGTTACACCAGGAATAAAATCATAGAAGAATTCAAACACAGATTCAGAAGAACCTTTACCATCTGAATGGAGAATTTTGCCAATTTCGTTGCCAGGAAGAAGAGCGTATTTACCAGATGTAATCACCGATTTTAATGCAGTTTTAGCACCTGCATAATCTTTCTTCCAAAGCAGACATTTACCTTTAATTGCATTAGCAAATCCTTTGGTAACATGATATGCGCCATAAGCATCACCAGTGCTTTCACGGATATCCAAATCATCATAAGCTAGGTCACATTCGTCTGCACACCATTGAAAAACTTCGTCTCGAGTCCAAACTGTGTTCTCAGGCTGACTTTCAGCATCCAATATTTCTTCAACTCTAGGAGGTTGTCCCCAATAAATAGCAAGAGTCATATAAGCAAAAGCACGCATAACTCGAGCTTCAGCTATAGCTCTCTTCTGAACAGCAGAACCCGGAGGTACCATTGTAATCACCAAGTTACACTTATGAATAGAACGATAAAGAGCAGTATATCCACCCAACACAATAGAGTTTTCTGTGGTAAAACGGAAATCATGGTACTCTCTTTCTCCTACACAGTCACCAGAACCAGAACCAGCCAAATAAATATCATCAGCTTGGAAATTAGTCAATGCAAAATATGGTCCATAGTTATAACCATTTATATCAGGAAGAAATGCAAAGTTCTTTTGTGTATCAACATAAACTTTTGCAATTGCAGCTTCCGCAGCTTCATCTGTTGTATAATAATTTTCCACAGTTTGTGTCAAATCAACACCCTTTTGGGTAATATCCAAACGGGAATCGTTGCAACCTGCCAAAGAAACAGACAAAGCAACCGCCGAAACTAATAATGATGAATTATATCTTTTCATATTTAAATCTTTTTATATTAGAATGTAACATTAACGCCAAATACTACCTGCTTAGCAGTAGGATATGTACCCATATCTATACCAAGGCTGTTGGTGCTGTTGGCAGAAGCAGTCTCTGGATCAAGACCAATGTATTTGGTAAAGGTGAAGAAATTCTCCAACGAAGCAAAAACTCGCATATTGCTGATGTATACTTTACTAACAACATTCTTTGGCAAAGTATAACCAAGTTGAATGGTTTTGATTTTGAAATAAGAACCATCGAAAATTGTCATATCAGAAGAATAAACTTCTTTTGTCCAACCACCCTTAGCAGGAGAGGGAAATTTAGATCCTGCATTATCGTAAAACCAGGAATAGTTGTTACAATAAGGACGGTCTACACGATAAGCTTGGGGAAGAATTTTATTTCCAGCAACTCCCGTTGCAAACAATGTAAAGTCAATTCCTTTATAATCTGCATTCAAGGTGAAACCATAAGTAACTTTAGGAAGACCGCAACCAATATTGAATTTATCATCGGCATTTATAACTTCATCTCCGTTTTTATCAACATAGTTTACTGTTCCATCAGGATTTAAACCGTTGGTCTTATATCCCCAAAAGTGCCAAAGAGGTTCGCCTTCTGCACAACGTGTGTAAATATCTGATCCCTGAAGACCAGCACCGCGAATATCGTCGACCATAGGAGTAAGGTAAGTCATCTCGTTTTTAAGTGTAGCTAAGTTAGCATTGATAGAGTAGTGAAAATCACTTCCAATTTTATCTTTCCAACCAAGTTCAATTTCTAAACCTTTGTTTTCAACATCACCAGCATTGATTGTAGTTGAACCAATACCAGTTTCTACAACAGGAGCAACAGTTACGAGAAGATCTCGAGTAGTCTTTTTATACCAATCAAGACCAATTGTCAAACGGCTATTGAGGAAACGGGCATCGAAACCAAGGTCAATCTGTTCAGAAGTTTCCCAAGTAAGGTCGGGATTAGGCATTCCGTTCGGAACAGAAGTATAAACAATAGTTCCGTCATTTTTAATAAATTTATCTTCTGAAACAGACATAACTGCTACATAAGGATAATTATCAAGCACATTCACGTTACCATTTTTACCCCATGATCCACGAATTTTTAAGAAAGAAAGAACATCAGTGCTAATATTATCTTTGATAAAAGATTCATTACTTACAGTCCATCCTGCAGAGAAAGAGGGGAAATAACCCCAACTACCATGAGGAAGCTTAGAAGTATCAAATGCGTCAGCACGGAAGTTAGCCTGAATGCTGTAACGGTTATCGAAAGAATACGAGACACGTCCGAAATAAGAAATATTCGCATGTTCATCAGGTTTATTACTAAAGTTCTTTGAAGCATCAGCTTTAACATAGTCAAGATAACGGAAGTTAGGTGCAGTATTGGTAAGAACATCAGCTGCTTCTGAACTACCACTAACATTATCGCTATAAGACTTTTCAAAGGACATACCAGCCATTAAACCAATAGTGTGTTGTTCTGCAAATGTCTTATTGTAGTTAGCGAAGTTTTCCCAAGAATAATAATAAGATGTATTAGCAGCAGCAGCTATACGATATGTTTCGCGTTTGTTAAAGTCATTAGCATAATATGGCCAATCATAATCATGACTATTACTTTGGGCAACACGATAACCGAAACGAGAAGTATATACAAGACCTTCAATTGGATTGAAATTCAAATACGCCAAACCTCTGAAGTTGATGCCACCACTTTTTGATTCGTTCTTATCACGCTGAATAAAAGGGTTTGAAGATTGACTTTCACCAGAAATAGGAGATACACGATAGTAAATACCATCTTCATTCTTAATTACATCTATACCCTTCTTAATAGCGTCCAACTGTCCAGGTGTCAACTGGTCGTTATTGTCAACCAAAGGACCGAAAAGAGGATCCGAAGTAACAGCAGCAAGCAAAGCACTACCATTATCACTCTGCTGAGAAACGGATTTAGTTTCCCATTTTTCCAAAGAAGAATTGGTGCCTACTGTAAGCCATTTCTTAATCTTGTAATCTCCATTAACTTGAAGAGAAAATCTCTTATAAGTATCTTTATCACCAACAAAGATACCATTGTGTTTGACATGGTTGAGAGCCACATAATATGAGCCACGGTCATTACCACCTTGGAAGCCTAAAGTGTGACGAGAATTCCAAGTAGGCTCAAATACTTCATCTTGCCATTTTACCTCTTTTCCATTCCAAAGGCCAATATTCTCTTTATATTTACCGACTTCAGCCTCTTCGCAATAACGACCGTATGTAGCAGCGTCCATAACGTCGAGATCACGACTCAGAGAACTTAGACTCCATTGACCGTTGTAAAAAATTGTACCGTCTTTAGATTTGCTACCGTTTTTGGTTGTGATAAGAACAACACCGTTACCAGCCTGAGCACCGTAGATAGCAGCCGAAGCAGCATCTTTAAGGATCTCCATAGATTCGATCATTTCAGGGTCGAGGTACTGAATGTTGTCAACTTTCAAACCGTCAACAATCAAAAGGGGTCCAAGGCTACCAGAGTTAGAAGAAACACCACGAACACGGATTTCAGAACCTTTACCAGGTGCTCCAGAGTTTGTCAAAACCTGTACACCTGCAGCTTTACCTTGGAGAGCAGCAGCAGCGTCTGATGTAGAACGGTTTTTCATGTCGTCTTCACCAACTGAGGCTACAGAACCAGTAAGGTCACTCTTACGTTGAGTACCGTAACCAATTACCACAATCTCGTCGAGAGTTTTGTCATCTGTGTCAAGGTAAACGGGAAGAGTTGTTTTTCCATTAACGAATACTGTGTTGGTAATGTATCCGATGTACGAAAAGGTTAATGATGCATCACCAGGGCAACTAATAGAATAGTTACCGTCCATGTCGGTGATGGTTCCATTCTGTGTTCCCGTTTGAACAACGGTAACACCTACTAAGGGCTCGTTTGTAGAGCTGTCGAACACCGAACCGGAAACTGTGATGTTCTGAGCGCTCAGAGCAAATGGGAACAATAATGTTAATAGTCCCAATAAGAAAAATTGTTTCATAAATAATACTTTAATTCAGTTAATAAAATGAATCGATTTAAGTTTTTCGGATTTTAGGGGCAATTTATGCCGAGGTATCCTAACCTCATTTGTTTTTTCTCTGTTTATTTCTCTTTTCTATGTCATAGTAAAAATTAATTTTGGTTAGATATATTAAGTGTCTGTAAAAATTTTCTAAACCGTAGTTAAACTACCACCCTTTTGAGTTCAGACAAACTTAAACAAATCGGTTAAGAATAGTTTAAATGCTCCAAATGTATTATATTTGGAAATGTAACAATAAGTTTAGAATTTGTATCACGACAGCTTTTTTTTAGTTTTCGTAACTTAAAAATACAAATTCTAAACTCAAAAAAGGGCAAAAATGAGAAAAGAATGTTAAAAAATGTTCCTTGTAATTGGAGAAAAATAATATAAAAAAGAGGGTAATATAAACTATTGAAAAGAAAAAGGTGAGGAATTATTCCTCGCTAAAACGTCTTTGACTGCGATATTGTTTGGGAGATATATTAAATTGCTTTAAGAACAAAGTGCAGAAGTAAGATTGAGAACCAAAGCCTGTGATATCTGCAATCTCTTTTATCGAAATATCTTTGTTTAGAAGCAAATCAGCGGCTTTATTGAGGCGAATGGTACGAATATACTCATTAGGATTTTGACCTGTAATGGCTTTCAACTTACGCTGAAAGTGTCCGCGGCTCATGCCTATCTCCTCGCTAAGAGTTTCAACATTGAGGTTAGGATCAGATAGACGTTTGTTTATTACGGCAGATACACGTTTGAGCAAATCTCGCTCTTGAATAGAAGATATGCGCCCCTCTGGTAGCAATGATTCGTTGCTATACTTGCTTCTCAGCATCTTTCGCTGCTCTATTAGTTTATTTACCATCAGCGAAAGATATTTAAAGTCGAATGGTTTGGCGATAAATAAATCTCCGCCACTTTCAGCACATTCGATACGGCTTTGAACAGAATCATTTTCCGACAAAACTATTACAGGAATATGGCATGTATCATTATTCCCTTTTAAAGAGCGGCACATGGTTAACCCATCCATCTTGGGCATAGGAATTTCGGTGATTATCAAATCGGGCAAGGTAGCCATAGCTTTGTCTAAACCAGTTTTGCCATTTGATGCTGTTTCTACATTATATAACGGTGACAACAATGCCGACATATAATTTAAAATATTTGTATCAGAATCTACAATCAGCACAGTTTCAGAGCCTCCCTCTTTGCCATCTCCCGAAACTCGCAACATGTTTTTACCCTTTGGCAGCACAACAGGTTTTAAATGTTCAAATTTGGTGTTAGATACATCTGATTTAAACTCAGCACCACTTGTAAGCATTACAGTCAACTCAATGCCATTGGCGCCAAAATGAGATACTTCCACTTTGCCATGATGCATACGTATTATATGGCACAAAAACCAAATGATGGCATATTGGTTAGATAAATCTTGTTTTTGAATATCAGAATGAGACATATTAATCAACTCCGAAACTTTGGTAAAATTGAATCCCGATTCACTGTCGCGAAGTTTTATTAAAAGATTGTTATCCTCAGAGTCGATTAGCACTTCTAAAGACTTAGGCTTAGAAACGTATGAAACCGACTCGGCTATTATAATATAAAGTGCGGCATCAATCTTTTCTTTATCAATATAAGCGGAATAAGAGGGAATTACAGCATTGAACTTAAAATCAACACCTTGCTGATTAGCAACACTTGAATATCCACTGCAAATATCTGATACAAAGGCAACTACATCAGTTTTTTCAGCCACAAGATTATTGTGATCAAACCCTATTTCGGCTATAATATCCGATAGGCGAAATAGTCGCGAGGCATTGCCAAGCATATAATTATAAAGTGTTTTTTGATTTTCATCGTGATTTTTGTCTCCTGATAGAGATTTGAGCTGCGAAACTAAATTAGAAACAGGAGTGCGAAACAATTTGGATACATTTGAATAAAAAAACTTAATATCGTTGAGTTGCTTCAATCTTCGCTTGTGAAAGAGAAACGCACATACAATTCCTGAAACTACTAAAACTAAAATAAGTATCAAACAAAAATATCCCATTTTTTAAATTATTTAATGAACAAAATTTAAAATAAATAGCTAATAAAACTATGTGGCAAAGGAAAATAAAAGAAACAACAATTCAAAATTTAAAATCAAAGATATTACAAAATCTAAAATAAAATTATCGAATCCAAGGATTAGAAAACCGTTTATCATGAATAAAAGTGGTATCGCTCAATGTTAGCAAAAACGCTTTTAAATCATTTAAATCTCGTTGGCTAAGGTGCATGCCGCCATGGTTGGTGTTGATTGATAGCGGGTCGATATATGGCGAACGTTTAAGACCATTGTTGTAAAATTCCAGCACTTCGTCGAGAGTCTTAAATCTGCCATCGTGCATATATGGCGCTGTAAATTCGATATTTCTGAGTGTGGGTACGCGATACTTGCCTTTATCCAAAGGATTTTGAGTTACTGCTGAGCGGTCGTTTTGACCTTCAAAATCTATATCTTTGGCGTTGTTCATAAAAAGGTTGGTAGTCCAAAGCGGCAAAGCGGGCGAACCATGACAATGAAAACAATCGGCTCCTTCGGTGGTAAAGAGCATAAGTCCGCGCATTTCGGATTTTGAGAGCTGCTCCTCCCCTGCCATAAAACGGTCGAATTTAGAATTGAAGCTTACCAACGAACGCACAAACTGTGCTATTGCCTTAGAAATCAAATCAATATTAATTTCGTTAGTGCCAAAGGCTTTATAAAACATCTCGCGGTAACGTTTGTCTTGTTTTATGAGTTTAACAGCATTATTAATGTCCCCATCCATCTCGTGAGGGGCAATAATCGCCATAGGAACAGTGCTTTCGATATTTTTGTCGCTCTCCTTATTTATATAGCCGTTCCAAAAATAACCGTTGTTGTTCCAAACCAAATTGATTAAAGGCAACATAACATTTGGAGTCTTTTTTCCAGAATTGCCAACAGGACGACCATCTGGAAAAAGTTCTGTACCACATTCAAACGAATATTCTTGTTTGTGGCAAGTGGCGCAACTCATCGGCCTACGCTCATCGCCCGAAAGCCGTTCATCGTAAAAAAGATAACGTCCAAGGTTTACGCCGTCTACTGTCATAGGATTGTCGGCAGGAATATTGAGCGAATCGGGGAAAAAAGGAACTCCTAAATCAAATGGCACAGGTTCGTATGTAATTTGCGGCATACGATTGGCACAAGACACAAGCAAAACTGATAAAATTACAGATAAAAATATTGTTTTCATCTCTTAATTATTAATAGCCACAAAGGTAAAAAAATACTTGGAGGATTCCAAAAGATTCACTAATTTTGTTTCGTGCTAAAAAACGTTAAATGAAAAAATACACATGCAACATGTACGTTTGTTTATTTGACTATAAAAGAGAAAATAATTTAAAATAAACGATAGATGAAAAAAATAATTATAGCATTGATGTTGTGTGCTTTGTGCGGCGGATTGCAGGCGCAGGGCTACGAAATTGGTATCAAAATCAAGTCGATTCCGGGCGACACCATTATCCTCGGACACCATTTCAACGAGCGGCTTATCCCCGACGACACTGTAAAACTTGATTCTAAGGGTTTTGGTGTGTTTAAAGGCAAAGAAAAACTGCCCGGCGGTATGTATTTTATCTTTTTGCCAAGCCGAAACTATTTTGACATCCTTATTGATGATAATCAGAAGTTTACCATCGAAAACGACACTATACCGGCCAAATTTCTCGATAATATGGTGATTACAGGCGACCTGCAAAACCAACTTTTTGTTGATTATCAGAAATTTCTTGGCAAATGCCGCACCGATTACGAAAAGGCAAAAACCGACGATGAGAGAAACGCTATCAACCAACGAGTTGAAGATCAGTACAAAGAACAGATCACGAAGTATCCCGATATGTTTTTCTCTAAGTTCTTGACTGCCACTCGCGATGTTCCGATTCCCGCAGAAATCACCGACCAAAACGAGCGTTACTTTTATTATAAGGCGCACTATTTCGACAATTTCCCTGTGTCGGATGGCCGTTTGCTCCGCACAGCTCTCTATGAGCCTAAAATTAAGCAATATATCGATAATATTGTAATTCAAATGCCCGACTCGCTTATAAAAGAGACCAATTGGCTTGTAAACGCAACCCGTCCAAAAGGCAAGTTGGTAAAGGGCGTAAACGACGAACTTTTCCGCTTTATGCTTGTTTACTTCTTTAATAAGTACGCTAAAAGCGAAGCGATGGTGGCCGAAAACGTATATTGCTCTCTTGCAGAAATTTACATAAAAGATGCCGTTTGGGATACCGACTCGTTTAAAACCGAACTTAAAAAGAAAATCACCAAAAAAGAGAATTGTCTTGTAGGAAACATTTCAAAAAACCTTGTGCTCAAACAGTTACCCGACGATACTACAAAAATCAACGCTCTCCGTCCGTTTACCGAAGTGCTTAAAACAAAGGGTGTGGACATTGAAACTAAAAAACCCGATTTTGAAGCACGTAGAAACGATGTTGTGCAAATTCTTGACGATCTTATCAGACATTTTGGAGGATATATTGATATGCACAAAACTCCCTCAAAATACACGCTCATAGTATTTTGGGAGCCCGACTGCAGCCATTGCAAAGAGGAGATTCCTAAGCTATTCAAATTTTATCAAGACACTCTTAAAAACGAAGGTGTAAAGGTGTGGGCTGTGTATATGAACCGCAGCGTTGACAAACTCGGCGACCTTCACAGACATGTAAACAAATGGTTTGATTTTGTACAAGAAAAACACTTGATGGCTCCGGGTTGGATCAACTGTTGGAACCCATTCGACCAATACCGTGATAATTACGACATTAACTCCTCTCCTACTTTCTACTTGCTCGACGAAAAAAAGGAGATTCTCGCCAAACGTATAGGACACAAACAGGCTTACGAACTTATCAGAATGATTGAGGACGACAAGGCCAAACGTGGCGAAAAATAAGGTTATGAAATTAGCACTTTCTATATTATTGACAACAAGCGCGTTGGTATCGATGGCACAGGGTTACGAACTAAAACTCCGTGCCACCGACGCTCCGCCGCAAAAGGTTCGCCTTGCATATTATTACGAAGAAAAACAGTATCTTGTAACCGATTCGGCTCCCACCGACAAGGGATACTACGTCTTTAAGGGCAACCGACAACTGCCTGCTGGTATTTATTCGATTATTTTAGACGGCAGCGGACAATATTTTGATTTGCTAATCGATGGCAACAATCAAAATTTTATAATGAGATGCTCTGCCAACGACCCGCAGAAAACAATGAAGATAACGGGTTCGGATGTTAATGCCAAATTCTATGATTATCAGCGGCGTATGACCGAACTTGTAAGGCAGCAGCGCGAACTCGACACCGCTAAAAAATACGAAAAAGATTCTGCAAAAATAGAGCAATTAGACCTAAAACTCAGCAAGATAGATAGGCAATACGAACAAGCTTGGCAAAACGAGGCTGCGGCAAACCCAAACACAATCCTTGCCGATGTGCTCAACGGACTCAACGCCACCAACTATCCGGGCGACAGCATGTTTCACTACATCAATTTTGCTCAGCCGGGATTGCTACGTTCACCGTTTTTTTACAAGAGCATAAGAGCACACATTGCACGGCATATCGAAGACGGCGCACACGAAATTATGCGTCAAACAGACAGAATAATTGCAATGAGCAAGGCAAATTTTGAAGTGTATCGCTATGTATCGTTCTATCTGTTAAGTTTTTACCGAACGTTTTACAAATTAGGCATGAACGAGGTGTTTGTGCATATTGCCGACAACTATTTTTTGTCGGATACTGTTAAAACCATTAACGACGAAACACGTAAAATGATTGAAGAACAGCGAAATATCTACCGTTCGGCAATGATAGGTTACGATGCTCATAATTTTTCGGCTCGGCACACAGGCACCAACGACACCATCAATATTTTTGATTATGCCAGCAACAAACCAATTTTGCTGATGTTTTGGGCAAACGGATGCGGACATTGCGACAGTGCCGAAAATGCCATAAAGTATTACTATTCAGGTCTTTTGCGTAATGGCTATCAAGTGTACTCGCTATGCAACGATGATTTTTCTTACGAGAGTATCAAGGCAAACTCTGAACGCAAAAACTTTCCGTGGATCGACCTTTGCGACACCAAAAATATGTCGCGTTTTCGCGAATATTACTACGTGGTGAGCACACCAATAATGTACGTTATCGACGAAAAAAGGCGAATTGTAGCCAAATTGGTGGGCGAAGGCCGAATTTCTCAAGCATTACAACAATTATCTTTATAACAAATAGTTACAATAATGAAAAAAGCTTATATTCTTCTTGCAGAAGGTTTTGAACTTGTCGAGGCTCTTGCACCTTACGATGTGTTTTGCCGCGGCGGTATCAATGTTAAAACTGTTTCGATAAACAACCATCCTCAGGTTTCGGCATCCAACAAAGTAAAGGTAGAAGCCGATTTTCTGATTTCTGAAGTTACTGATTTCGACAATGTTGATTTAATTTATCTTCCCGGCGGCTATCCCGGCTACGAAAACCTTGGCAACGACCCTCAAGTGGGCGAAATAGCCAAAAAACACTACGAATCGGGAAAACTTCTTGCTGCTATCTGCGGCGCTCCCACAGTGCTGTTAAAAAATCAAATAGCCTTAGGAAAAAATGTTACTGCACATTCGAGCTGCAAAATCGAAATGGCATTGAGTTACAAATACACAGGCCGTGCAATCGAAGAGGATGGAAACCTCTTTACCTGCATTGGCGCAGGACATTCGGTTGATTTTGCCATACGCCTTGCAGAAAAACTCGAAGGTCCTGAGGCTGTCCTCAAAATCAAAAAAGGAATGGAATTGAATTAAGGTGTAAAACCCACCCTATATTTTAAAGGCTATGAGGGCGATGTCGTCGGTTTGAAGATTATTGCCCTTGTAGTTAAAAATATATTTAGAAAGTTGTGCCGCCTGCTCAGCCATTGGCAACGACGAATATACATCAAGTTTAGTACGGGTAAACTCGCCTGCCTTTACATAGCGTCCGATTGGCATCTTATCGCCTTTTACTTCTATTAACTCGTTGTTTTTTACTATAATAGCGGGACGTTGCGCTCCCGAAAAATAAGCCTCTTGGGTTTGGGTATCGTATACCACCACTGCCACGTTCATACCATCGCTGCGCATTGCTCCGTCTTTGTCAACACCAAACGACGAAATAACTTTTTCGCACAACTGTGTAAGGATATAGTCGGGCATAAGTTCGCCTCTGCTAAAATCAAGAATCTGATAAAGAAACGATATTCCCATACATACAAGCACCGCTCCCAGAAAGTATTCTGTCGGTTATGTTGTCAAAGGTTTTGGCGGGGCAGCGGTAAGTTCGCGGAATTTAAGTTTTTCGTGTATGTAATAGCCCACAAAACACAGAATCATAAGTATCACGCCAATCACCGATACTCTAACTATGCCTGCCTGAACCGTTTTTTTTCTTCTTCAATTTCTTTTTTTGAACGCTCTTTCTTTATGTTTTACAAAATATGTTCCCGTTTTTGTCCTACAAAAGGCAACCAATTTTTATACGATAAAAAATTAATTCTTTTGGAGATTTTGCCCCCAAAAACTTACACCAACAGACCTTTGATTTTATCGGTTTCGCCTGCCAAAATAAGCATGTCGCCCTCGTTGAGAATGGCATCGGCAGTGGGATTCATAGTGGTTTCACCATTATGTTCGATACCAAGCACCACGCACTGAGCCAATTCGCCAATGCGCGATTCGGCTAACTTTTTACCACAAAACGACATTCCCGGCTGCACTTGAAGTTGTTCGAGCGAAAATGTAGAAACACGTCCAGCATCGGTCTTGGATGCAGAATCAACGGTAGTTTCAAGTTTTTGACGGAAAAGTTTTATTTGCTCGTCGCTGCCCGCCACCACAATACGGTCGTGAGGATAAAGACGTTCTCTGCCACCCGGAGCGTTGATATTCAATCCACCACGCACAATGCGCACAATATTTACGCCGCACGAATGTCGAAGGTCGAGATTGAGAAGTTGATGACCACAGTAAAGCGATTCGGGATTGAGTTCAAAATCAGCAAGATGCAGGTCGTAATCACGAAAAGCATCCTCCACCTCGCGACGAACGGAACGGTTTTTCTCTTGTTCGCGCTCACGTGCCGAAAGATTGTCGATAAAGCGTTTTTCGATGCTCGACGACTGCTTTTGAATCTTGCTCGAAAACGTGATAATTGCCACAATTGCCACCGCCGACACAATCAGCAAACCAAGCGTAAGATTAAAATAGCGACCTATGCAGGCTGTAATAAACACCATAGCCAAAACATTCCGCGCCACAGTGAGTGCTATAAGTCCCGCACGCTTGTAAGTTCTGTCTTGACGGAGTTTTTGGGCTTCGGGAGCGTTTTTGTGGCTCGAAATCATCTTGTATAAAAATGGAGAAAGCAAAAGCAAGAGTCCCGACAATGCCACAAGCCGCGAAACCCATTCAAAGTTTTCGGGCAACACTGCCGACATCGCTCCCACTATCCAACTCGAAAGAAACTGTTGGTAAAGCATTATTACAAAGGCACTTACAATACCGTAAACTGCCACCGAAATTCCCACTTTTTTGAGCAATTGGCGCATAATACCTTGCTGAGCCACAGTGGATTTGCCTTGTTGAAGCCGTCCGATAAGCGAGAAAATTTTTTTAGGTAAAATCCTCTCTAACAGTGAGTAAGCGGGTTCGGCAAGTTTGATTGTGTAAGGCGTAAGAAACGTGGTTATCACCGAAACAGCCACCACAACGGGATAAAGGAATTTTTCGGTAACGCCAATCGATTCGCCAAACTGCGCAATGATAAAGGCAAATTCGCCCACCTGAGTAAGCGCAAACGCCGACTGCATAGCGATTTTCATCGGCTGACCCGACAGCGTGATGCCGAGCGTTGCAAATATTATCTGTCCAAAAATTACGGTTAATGTAATAATCAAAATCGGCAGCCAATATTCTGCCAACGTTGCCGGCGCAATCATCATACCCACCGACACAAAAAATATCGCGCCAAAAAGGTTTTTGATTGGCGACATAAGTTTTTCAATGCGTTCACATTCAACGGTTTCAGAGAGTATCGAACCCATCACAAACGCGCCGAGAGCCTCGCTGAATCCTGCCATTTTTGCCACCAAAACCATTCCGAGGCAAAGTCCGAGCGCCACAATGGTCATAGTTTCGTCGTTGAGGTGCTGACGGCATTTTCTCAACAGCGTAGGAATCAGCGTAATGCCCGCCACAAACCACAATATCAAATATGCCATCAATTTGCCCACCTGCGCCAACATCTCCACGCCGTCAAACTGCTGATTAACAGCAATCGACGCCAACAGCACCATCAGCACCACGGCAAACAAATCTTCAACCACGAGTATTCCAAAACATATTTCGGCAAATTTGTGCTGACGCAATCCAAGGTCGTCTAACGCCTTGAAAACTATTGTAGTAGACGACATACAGAGCATTCCGCCGAGGAAAAGCGAGTTCATTTCGCTCCATCCCATCATCCGTCCGAGCATAAATCCGCTGCCCATCATACCAACAACAATGGTAAGGCAGCCGATAAATGCCGTAGAGCCCATTTTCAAGAGTTTTTTGAACGAAAATTCCAAACCGAGGGTAAAGAGAAGGAATATCACGCCCACCTGACCCCAAGTTTCGGCGCTTTCCACGTTTACCCACGACGAACCCGCCACATACGGTCCGGCAAGGATTCCCGCCACTATATATCCCAAAACCACAGGCTGTTTGAGCCATTTGCACAAAAGACTGATGGCCCCCGCCACCAACATTATAATTCCTAAATCGTGAAGCATAATTGACTTTTTATTTCCACCGCAAAGGTAAGGATTTTTTTTGAGATGGAGATAGGAAATTTTCAACGATAAAATTTGGAGCAAAGAGGAATTTGAGACGCAAGTGAATGGATTGGAAATACCGAGATTATAAAGAGTGGAAACACCGATAGAACCGCTACAATTTCGCCAAAATATCGGGAATAAAACCCGCATCAAACAAATCGAATGCGAAACATTTTTTTGCCCAAGTCTTTGAGCGATGCACCGACGTGGTAAAGGATGCTGTTGTCGATGAAAGGCGTATGGCTTTTCCCGTAGACCCATTTTGTCAGAATTGGATATCACAAATTGTGATTTCCAATTTTCGAACTCGTCTTCATTGAGTTGCGCGGTCAATCATCACTTGCTGACCACGGATTACAAAAATTTTGTTTTGTATTATGGCAATTTCAGATTCCATACTCGCTTGATGTTTAAGGTCACAAATTGCAACCTTGAAAATTGACGGAGCAAAGGTAACGAATGATTTTAGAATGGACAAGAGAGAAAGACAGTCAAGGTGAAATTATTGCACCTTGAACACTTTTATATAAAGAGTATCACTTTGCACCGTTTACACCATAGTTATTTCGTTCAAATAAAAATACTACAATTAACAAACGGGAGACTATTATTTAATAGAATCATCAGTTGTTGTATTATTTTCAACAATCTCTACACGCGCATTCAATGCATTCGCAATTTTAGACAAAATATCAAAGCCCACAGAATAATGACCTTGTTCTATGCGGCTGAGATTTGACGGAGCAATTCCCGCTTTGATTGCCAAGATTCGTGCATCTATATTTTGCTTTTGACGGAGTTCTTTTATTCTTGCTCCAATTCGTTGACGTTCTTCAATTTTGTCTTGGTCGGGAACAAGATACAGCATCATTTCGTATCCGTTCCGATACAATTCTGCATTGATATTCCTTGCTCCTGTATTGAAATCAGGACGAGGAATAGCATACATATTCATATCGAACTCCGCCTGCATAAGTCGCATGAAATGGTTATCACCTTGAATCGTTGTAAGGTAATTATGGTTTGTAGCAAAAATTGCTATATAAGTATTGTCAGGCAGTTCAATTTTAACCTTGTTTTGGTCTATAAACTCAACCTTTGAAGTCCAATTGCCTGAAATTCGTGTTCTCATCATAACGTTTTGATTTGTGTCGCAAAGATAAATATAATAATCGAATTTACAAATAGATTCAATCATAATTTACATATATGTAAATTTTTTAATGTAAATATTTACAAATAATTTTATTGGTATGTATATTTGCGGCAAAATCATTTTTTAATAAAACTACATATAACATGGAAACACTTATTAATACCTTTTCAGAAGAAAAAGAATGTGAGTATAAAGGCGAAATATACTCAGTACGCGACAATGGCGCAGTTATGAGACATTTGCGCAATAGCAAGAAAGCCCGCAAAGATGACGGAATATGGACATTTGGCACTATGGATAAAACCAATGGTTATATGTACATAGGCTCTCATCGAGTACATATTATTGTTGCCACTGCATTTTACGGGGCAAAAGGTTCTAAAATCTACGTTGTTGACCACATTGACACTTACCACTGTAACAATCGCGTTGACAATTTGCGTTGGCTTACACGATTAGAAAATGTATTGATTAATCCCGTAACATTAAAACGAGTAACGATGCTTTGTGGTGGCGACATCACCAAATTTATCAAAGACCCCTCCTGCCTTCGCGATTTAGCAGGAAATAATAAAGATATTTCTTGGATGCGCACTATTACACCAAAAGAAGCCGCCACAGCGTATGAAAATGTAATGCGGTGGGGCTTAAAACCGATAGACCAAAATCAAATAAAAAAAGAGAAGGTTGTTTCTAACAAATCAGAGTGGTTGTTTGAGGAAAAGCAAACATCTTTTGAAACAATCACAGGTACTCCTCAAATCATAAAAGCGAAATTTCCAGAAACAGCATTACAATTGAAATGGAAAACACCAACTGATTTTCCTTGCTGTCCACAAAATCTACAAAATGGAGGCTTGAATGAGTATTTTGAAAACCTTAAAACAAGCAATGATTTTTCAATCAATCGTTATTCCTCACACAAGGTGATGAACAAGGTTCTGATAGAGGATGGTAAGGCTTGGTTAGTATTAACAAATGATACAACCATTGGAGCGATAAAACCTTTTGGACTTGTAAAAATATATTATTCAGGTGGTCAATTTATTCACGAAAGCATTTCAACATTTTTTGAAGAAAACGGTGCTATGCAATATTTCACAGAAATGCAAGGATTAAAATGGGAAGGTGGTGATTCAATTGATAGGTATTGTATGTAATAAATGCTATGAACAACTCAGATTACAAATTTGGCTCTACGAAAAATCCATTCGGACTAAAAGATGATCAATTAGTATTTGTTGACGACGTGGAAAATGGATTGAACTGTGGCTGTGTATGTCCCACTTGCAAATGTGATTTAGTAGCAAAGCAAGGGGACATAAGAGAGCATCATTTTGCACATAGGCACGATGATAAATCTTGTTTACACATTCAAGATACGTATTTTCGTCGGGCTGTGGAAATTCTTGAAAAACATCGCTATATAGAACTTCCTCCATACGGTGAAATAGGTTCAAAAAAAGCCAAAATAATAAACATTTGGGAAGAACGTATTGTAAATAGCCTTAACTATTTACCAGATATTGTTGCCAAAACAGAAGACGGAATGGAAATTCATATCCGTTATAGCCGCATCAAAGGTCGTGGAACTATTTCATTTAACGGCGAAATAGCATGTCTTGAACTAAATGCTGAAAAGATAAAACTTGAAGATTTGGAAAATTTCTTACTGAAATCAGATGAACATAAAAAATGGATTAGCAATCCAATTTACAAAAAGATACTCAACGCAAAAGCATTACATACACGCGAAGAATATCAAAAACGATACGAGGCTCAACAATCGTATATAAAAAATTGTGAAATTAAAGATACTATTGCTATCGACGAGGTAATTATCAATAATTTTGATTCTAACAACAATAACTATTTGCCAAAAATCAAAAACAACTATTTAGAAAGTGGTACAAAGCAACAACAAGACATAAAAAAAATGTTGCGTGATAACGAATACATTGGAAAAAGTATCTCATATTGTGAACAATGTGCAAATTACAGAACTATTTGCGATTATTTAAAATTGAATTTTATAGAGGAAGACAAAGAGTATATAATTTGCAGTAATCCCGACAAATTCAAAATCGAATTTTTCAAAGGGAAATATTTTGATTTTAAGCCATTACCACAATATGACCCAATAGAACAATACGAAGCAAAAATATGGATTGACAAACATTTTACCCAAACAACAACCATTATGGATTTTGCAAAAGTCAATAACCATATTGTCGTTCTGCATACAGATGGTAAAATATTTTACGTTACTAATGTATCATATATAAATAATTCGTTCCATTTTTCTCACGAAAAAACATTTCAAGATAGGTGGAAAGCGGTGAACTATTATAGATGGCTCAAAGAAATTTAAACATTAATATTTCTGCCTCCCCGGTATCACCCCTCTCACCCCGCCCTTGGGATTTTCCACATCGCCTTTATATCTTGGAATTAGATGTATATGCACGTGAAAAACTGATTGTCCTGCGGCTTGTCCGACGTTGATGCCGACGTTGAAACCGTCGGGATGGTATCGGTCGGAAAGTATTGTTTTGCAGCGGTTGACAAGCAACCACATTGCCCGCTGTTCGTGAACCGAAAGTTCAAAATAATCAGCAACGTGGCGTTTGGGAATTATCAATGTATGACCTTTGCTGACAGGATAGCCATCGAGAAACGCCAACGCAGTCGCCGTTTCGCACAAAACCTCAATTTTCGGATTGAGATTGCAAAACGGACAAGTAGAATCAGATAGTTCTTTGAACTGTTGCATAACAAATAGAAAGATAATCGTTCGTTACATTTTTACCTCTACAACCGGCATTTGCGTTTTAAACTCAGGATCAATGTAGTGGCATTGTTCTTTTACGATACCACGCCGATGAAGTGCGGGTTGAAGGCAATACAAATCGAATTCACTCAGATTTACATCTTCTTTCTTTGTCCAATGAGGGAAAAGAAGTTTCATATAGGCGACTGTGATGCGTTTTACTGCAGTAAAATCACGCATATCTGCATCTTTTTCAAACGAAACAAGTTCGTCAAACAAAAGACTATACTGATTTTGAGTGCGCAATGCGTGCAATATTTCTGAAAAATATTCCACATTAATTGTCCAACCTTTGTAAATCATACTTTTGTTGATTCTTGGCAGATACCAGCCTTCAATAAAACAGTGGAAGCGGTCTAAAAGTGCTGATTCTCGAAAGTTTTTTGGCAAAGAATCAAAATATCTATTACTTACAGGACGACGGTCAGCGGTCAACGGAATATTACCCATAAGCATAAGTCCACATTCCGAAGAAAATTCGTTGTTGTCAATTGTTGTTTTGCCACTTTCGAGGTATGATTTGAGAGCTGCTTGAATTTCGGCAGGTTCTTGAAATTCAATTGTTTGAATTTCGTCAAAGGCTGTAAAATCGTGATTTTTGATTATGCCATTTTGCTGTTTCTGCTTGTCGTAGAACAACTTAGCACGTGTTACTTTACCACCGCTAACTAGCCAACCGTATTTTGATAGATTACCAAAGACATACGATTTGCCAGTTCCTTTGGGTGCAAGTTCAATTACATTCAAACGAGGTTCAACAAAAATCAAAAGTCGTGTCAAGAATTCTAATTTTTCACGAATACTTTTGAACCCCGCAGCGTCATACTCCATTGCTGACAGTAGTACATCAATCCACTCTTCGGTGGTGAAGTTTTTTCGAGCCTCCTGCAAATAGGGAACATCAACGGATTTATATGGTTTAAATGGTTTATAATCGACCATTTCAACGTGATAATTTCTTCCGTCTTCGTTAGGCAGAAGACACACTTTGATGATACCCCACATTTCGCCATCGACAAGTGTACCTTTATGCTTCGAATAAACATACTCAGGGATAAGACCTTCTTTGATTTTAATACCCAAATCTGGAATGGCAAAACGGTAAACGTTCTTAACTAAATCAATATACACAACAAAACGAACCAACAAGGTAAGCTGCTCGCCTTGACCCAATTTATCCTTAACTGAATCGTGTGGAATAACCTCATCGAGCCACGAAGTCAGCAATTGTGTGTTTGTTTCTCCATTTTCTTTTATAAAACGTTTCAAAATGAAATCTTTTACAAAAGAAGGCAGATTGCGACCTACAAAAAGACTATTAGTGCTTGCTGGGTCTTTGTAAATCGCCATAGAAGCGAATTGAGTTTTTATCTTATTGCTAAGTTCTTCTGTCATATTATAAAACGTTTAAAAGTCAAACAAATCTTCTTCTTCTGCACCAATGTTGATTTTCAAATTGAAAGTTTGTTTGTATGCAGAACCTATAAATAGAGTTACAGACGTTGTGGCTGCAACAAGTGCTAATTTATCAGACCGATAGATAGTGCCCGTTTTGGTAAGTTTATATTGTTGATTTCCATACATAACGTAAGGATTTACAATATTTTCACCTTTTATTTCAAACTCAATCACAGGGTTATTTCCTGTAATTTCTGTTGTCAATAGTTTTGCAGTATAATTGGTTGATTCTTTATGCGAAGAGACAATAAAAATTGGGACTAAAATTTCTTCGGGAGTGCATCCACCGTGGGCACTTTGGCCAATGGGCGTTTTGCCGCACAAAGAATTGTGTTTCAGTGCACATATTGTAGTGCCGTCTTCGCAAACAACATAATTATTGTCGGCAACAATTTTACCTGATTCGTTTGATGCGAGCCTTCCTCCGTGGTCTGATTTGTATCCGGCAAGATTCAAACCGTCACAAAACTGCGACATAGCTGTCAATCCGTGGTCTGAAACAATTGCAATTTTCTTTCCTGAATATTCACTGACGATTTTATCTATCGCATTGCTTACAATCGCTAATTCCTCAATTATATAATTAGGATATCTGTTTGTGTTTTTATGAGCCTGAGAATCAAGGTCGCCAATCTTTTTTAGATTGTTGTGCGACAAATCATCAAGTGCGACTTTATTATTCAGCGTAGTAGTAGGATAAGCGGCGTGCACGATATATGTTTCATTCAGATAAATTCCTTCTTTTTTACTAAACAAATAGGTTATGAATGGAATCCACTCAATGCCCATACCGTCAATCCAATAATAAACTTCAATGTCTGTTCTATTATTTAAAACGGTTTTGGTATTTTTGAACGAATTGTACCAATTGTTGAACGTAACCACGCTACCGTTTTGTGCTGCGAGCAAAGCCTTTAAATCATCGTTGATTTTATTGGCAATTTTACTCTCACGATAAGCCTTGAAATAATTTGTAATCCAAGCATTAGGAGATTCAATTTTGCCCGAAATATAGTTATACAAATCAGGGTAGACGTTTGCTACAAAGCTAATGTCGATTTTGGCTTGACCAACCCAACTAACTACTAGTTCTTTTTCTACAAGAGTCAAATGTGTTAAATATTTGACAGCCTTTGTATAACCATATTGTTCAGAAATTTTAGTAAGTTCTGTTTTTAATCTGTCTTCAACGGCAACACTCACTTTTACGCCTCTGTCTGTGGCAAATTTCATACAGATATTGCGCTCGTCGATATACGCGTCCTTATCTTCACAATCGAAAATAGTTAATACAATAGCCGCAAAGAAATCTGATTGACTATAACTATGACAAGAGTTAATACACTGACAGATATAACTTTTTTCATTACAGAACTTTACTAAATAGAATGTACATAACAGCCATTTTTCAAACTCGCTGTGACAATCGAACCAAGTTTTGAGAAAGACATTATAATCAGCCAGTTTATCAATATGGAAATAACGATTGAAAAAATCTTCAAACGAAAAATGCCTTACGTCAATTTCTTTTGCAAGTTGCAGCCAATATTGATTGTCCTGAATTTTAAACTCAATATCTCCGAAATCAAGTTTGAGACCGCAGGTTAAAAATTCGTATACATTGCGACATTCGAAAAAATCAAAAGCATTATCAGGCTGTGCATATTCGGCGTTAGCCAAAAGCGACTTTGATGTAGATATGATATTGGGTTTTGCTTCTTGATTTTTCCAAATGGTCATCCACTGTTTGACATTTTCAACAATGGTGTAATTTTCATCCAATCCAACAACATTGAATGAAGAAGGCGTAAGTACCAACCTGTAATTGGTATGCCTATCAATATTCTTGAAATACCAGATGTTAATTTGCGAATCGTGGGCGAACATAGACATTTTGCCTTCCAAGCCAACTATTGGAATATAAACACGCTGCTTTTGGGTGAATCCATCTTGTGTTGTCTCAATACTCTTTATGGTTCGTATCAACGTATCAAACTGCAATGCGTTTTTGTTGTCGTAGAAGCGTGCCAATTCCGAAAATGGGGCAATAACAATATCTTCACCTGACAATTCTGCTATAAAACTTGAAATTCGGTCAGCAAGCGTAGTATGGGTCATCATAATATCGGGATAATCGGCATCGAGCCACTTTTCAACGCTTTCAACTTTGCATTTGTGACTTATTTGACTGATAAAATCAAATGAATCTCTGAAATTATCAAACAATACAAACCTAATAGGGTAACGGTTGGCTACAAAGCCTGCGTCACCCGCGATTTGCTTGTCAGTCTGAACGTATTCAAGCAATTCTGTGATATTATGAAACTCCTTATACATACGCTACAATTCATTTATAATGTCTATTACTGCATCGCTTGCTTGCTCGACAATTCGTTCCAAAATCAATTTCGCCTTGTTGAGGTCATTCAATTGACTGATTTTAGTTTTTGCCGTCTCTTTTTTCTGCTTAGTTACGATTATTACGGGCTGTTCTTCGGTCTTTTTCCTGAATATGGCAGTAAACGAAGTATTTGAAGTAACTAATACTTCACGAACTTGTTGCGTATTACCATCGCTCCACCTGTCAAAAACATAACCATTGCTTGCAATAACACCCAAATTTGTCAACGTACCCTCTTCAAACTCTCCACTGCCAATGACCTTGCCACCATCAATCGGATCAACATCAGTTGAAATTGTATATTTAGGCTTTTTAAGCGTACTTATGCGCCATTCCATAAGAGCCTTTTTTACTTCATCTTCCGACCACAAGCCTACTTCTGCCTGTAAGTATTTTTGCAAATATACAAGTGCAGCATCAAATTCTTCATCTTGGAACTCAACATTTTGAATAGATTTCAAATAGTTGAAAAATCCGATTTTGAAGTCATCGTGATTGTTGTTCAGTAAAATGGCTATCTCGAAACGATATGTTTCAATTAGTTTTACAGTCTCACTTAGCAACTGAGGGTCGCGCATATTATCGGCACCACAGATTTTGAGAATATTGTCAAAGAGTTTTTGCATCTCTACATTGCCGCCGCAATTGTATTTCAACGACCACAACGGATATTTCACCTTTTTGGCAAACTCGTGTGTGATAGCCCATCGAGCATCTTGTAGGCTACTTATATCATTGTATTCTTTGAATTCTTTCAATCGAAACAAGTCAATAAAAATCTTGCACAAACTGCGGCTCTCTTTCGATTCAAAACGAAATTCCAAATTGTTGTATCCCCTACCCTCTTCCCAATATTTGAACAAGTTGACAACATCGTTGGCAAGGTGCTGACTGTTGCGCGGTTTGCCGTTGGTGTCGAATATTTTGTCGTCCTTATATTTGCGCATAGCAAATGCTAACATCGCCATATTTCCTGCGGTTTGATACAGACCAAACGGCGGTTTGGTCAAGTCGGCAAGACGGTCGGCAAGGTTGAACGTTTCATTCTTGTTAGTGTGTTTGAATTTATTGTCGATAAAATCAGCAACCAATTTGAGCGGATGGTTTGCAGGACAATCGGGTCGAAACTCACAGTTTTCATCAACACTGTCTTGAAGCAAATATATAGCGTGAGAGTATGGTGTGCTGCAATTTTTGATAATATCTGTTTTTGTTGGGAACGACAATATATTGTCAACAACAGTTTTTGTGCTCTGTTGTTTCCAATAAGTAATCGATGGACTATTTTTTATCAAATCCAAAGATTCCAATCCATTGGTGAATATCGCAGGCGCGATTTCAGAATTGATGGTACTAACAAACCTATTCACTGCACAGACATTCTGCATACTATTTAGATAATATGTAAAATTGCTCCGTCTTATCTTATTCAACCACTCCTTTATCATTCCCGCCGACGATTCGGTGTGTACCTTTTGTTGTTCAGGAAGGTTGTGGCGTTGTGCACAAGTGGCGTTGGCTTGAAATTCGATGAACCGTTCATACTCGTCATTTCCGAACACAGTTTCAAAGACGATGAATGATACATTTCTGAAACGATCTTCGACACAAGCGTTGGTCGCGATTGTTTTGAGGGTATTAAGTTCGTCTGAGTTTTTGGCAAACAACAAGGCTAAGAACGTTTCGTAACTTTTGGAATCTTTCTTTCCGTTTTCTATATTATTTAGCAATACTGAATCGTTTGATTCAACAGAATACATTTTGAACGAAAACGCACGGTTGACTTGTCTCAATTGTTTATTAATTTCTGTTTCTGCTGTTCCGCCAAAATTGACAATTTGCGATGTAAATTTAAAATTTTTAAGTTTCAAAAGGCTCTTGATTTCTTCAATCTCTTTTGTCGGTAACGCCGAAAATTGAATGGAATAAACATCACCAGGCTGACGTTGGATAATTCCATTTTCATCAAAATATGCAAGTATTGTATCAAGTTCAGGTGCAATGCTTGTTCCAACAAACAAATTACGGATATTGTCAATAGTTGGCGTTACACTTTCATTATTAGCAACATTGTTCAAAGCATTGAGCAACAAGATGCTTTTAAAAACCGTAGAATACTGAGGTCCTTGGTTTTCCACTTGCAATCTGCGCGAGTTAAAACGTTCTGTTACTGCTCCATATTTTGTAACGTTTTCGTTGAAAACACTAAGCACATAATCCCATAGATAGTCGGGTGTGATAGTGTTGCGCTGTTCAAATTGTCTATCGTCATTTAAGAAATGACGGATGGCATCGTTTTGTCCTATAAACTCGAAAACGCTTCGACTCGACGAACCAGCCTCACGAGCATAATATGCAGCCAAATTCGCGGTAGAAGGATGCAAAGGAAACAACTTTTGAAGGTCTTCTCGTGTTTCTGTGGGATTAGTCGATGTTTTTGAATAGATGTCGAGCAAATGCTGCTTGTCGCTGAAATAGCGTTGCACAACACTCTTTGCCTCATTTTCATCTCCAACATATTTAAACTTGCTCGACATTATCTTGAACGCCGATACCTGCTCCATATTGTAATTCATATAGTGGTAGCGACCTTTGGTTTTTTCGCGTTCATCTATTTTGAGCGAATTCAGTGCAGAAGGATGAGAAATATAGAAAAAGTACGAATTGTTTTCGGCATTCATCACATATTCGTCAATTTCTTGCAAAGCCACCAACAGACTCAATCCAATGGGCGAGGTTACTACATCGGTAAATTCATCCCAAATGACAAGGAATCCATTATAATCTGTCTTATTTGCTAACGCATTCTGAACCTCAAAGAACCATTTTGTGATATTGGCATTGCCAATACGAATATCGAATTTACCTTCGCGCAAGGCCGCACGAACTTTTTCCAAAACAGCCAAATCGCAATTCCTGAGCAATGCTACAAGTTTATTGACATCGGGGGCAACAGATTGCAACTGAACGTTGCTGTTAATCAAATCTTCCCAAAACTTTTGCTGTTCTCCAATGTGTTCAATATAACTTTCAAAATCTGTTTTTACCGCCAACTGAATTCCGGCGACAGATAAGGCAGTGGTGATGGCACGTTGCAACACGAGCGACAAATCTTCTTTATGTGTGATATTGCTCTGTCCGTTTAGCATTATCGGGAAGAGTCTCTTTTCGTTCCGAAGAGAAAAAATGTCGTTGCGAAGAATGTCGTATTTCGTGTCGGCATACTCCTCGTTTACATAATCGCTGATTTCGGCAACAGGATCACAAAGCAAATGCTTGATTACAGCACCAGCGTGGCTTTTACCTGTACCGTATGTGCCAGCAATCCAAAACGATTTGTGCATATCGGCATCATTGTTGCGAACCGAAGCAAGCACTTTTTTCAAAATACCATTGAATTGCTCGTTGGCAATGAACGATTTCCAGTCGCCATCGGCTTCATTTTGTATATTGTAAGCCGCTTTCTGTTGACGAAGGTCTATTATGTCGGAATACCTTTTTGCCATTCTTGAATGTATTTACTTGGTTAATATTTTGAGCGCATCCAGTGCGTCCAAATCATCGCGAAGAGTAATGCTGTCCAAACCCATATTCAATTCCGCAACAAGCACCCGATTGGTATCACTGTTGAGGGAGCGCAATTGGCTCTCAAACGCACTACGCGAAAGGCCGAACTCACGGAAAACTCCTTGTCTGCTATCCTCTTGATACAAATCGGATACACGAAGCGACTTTGTTCCCACCGATTCAGCGTATTTATAGAGTGAGTAGGCAACAGCCTCGCGGGAGATGCCGTCGTATGCAGAACGCTTAAATTCTGTTTTGGATACATCTATTTTTTGCGAAAATTGTTCTCCTATTGGTGAGGAGGCAAATAAGTTGAACAGCGCACCCAAAGCATATTCGAAGGTTGTTTTACCTTCTTGATACTGCTCACTATACAAATCAATTAATGAACTCTTTGAATAAGACGTTTCAAGAGGAACATTATTGATAAACCATTTTATCAATGGTGAATTGTTTGAAAGGTTTATCCAAATTACTTCCCATATTAAATCATAATAATCTTGATATATGGTTGCCAAATACTCTCCTAAATCAGTGATTTTTGTCTTTCCATCGATCAAAAGAGAATCCTTCAACCAAGATTTCATAGAAGGAACTTGTTTTGGTCCCAATGCGTGATTCTTCCAAAAATCGTTTCGCCATAGAATAAACTCTGACAGCCATTCTTCTCTAAGACCGAAAGTACCATAACCACTGATACCCGTCATTTTTTTGAAATCAATTTCTTGTGCCATACTTAAAGAATCTGCGACTACACACCCTCTTTCGTGAAACGATAGACATTTATAGCAATGAGTACACTTTTTTTTATCAATGTCAAAATTTGGGTAAATTCTTAGTGCTCCCGTCGGGCATTCAACTTCACAAACTTCGCATTGTATACAAAATGCACTCTTGTATATCACACGCTTCACATATCCAATTAATGTTGCATCAGATATGTTTGAAATAGATATTTTATAGCCTGTATTATTATATTCTATCTCAAAAGGATATATGTTCCTTTTGATTTTTAGTTCACTTTTTACTTTTTTACAGTCAGTATTTTTAGTAATATTACATTCTCCCAAAACATTTATCCAAATCAAAATGTCAGATTGTGGATTAAACACATTGGCAACAAGGGTTTTGCCTTTACTTGTGAAATTAACAGATGTTTTAACATCCATAAATTTTCCACTTGCTCTTAATTTCCATTTATGACCTTTAATGTATTCGTCAAGATTGGTAACACCACGTTTTTTTGACCAGTCTTTCAACCTCGTAATAAATGGTTCTAATTGTTTCGGGAAGAATTTATTGACAATCATATCGTCCCATTCCGATGAAAATGGACAAATGAGACATCCGACACGAGGTTTTCCTATCCTATATGCTTGATTAAATTGTAGATTATACTTGAATATATAAAGATAAACCTCTGTTGTATTCCAATTTAAAATAGGTCGAGCATTTATCACATTGGTATGCTTTACACCTTTGCCTATACGATCATAAGTTGCTCGTCTATTGCTTTCTTCTCCTCTCGACCCTTCAAAAACAAGTACCCGGGCTTGCTTGTTTGTTCCATCAACTTTCAACATTTTGTGCAACGGCGCAGTTTTCATCACCGAACAGCACCAACGATGAGTATCGGAAGGAGTGCCAATCTTATCCCAATAGTTAAGTACACATTCGTGATTGCGGGCTATTCGGAAACGAAGTTCGGGATAAAGACCTTTGTAATATTGCTGTATTTCGTCATAAAGAGTCAGCGAAGTGGGCAACTCGTAGCCGGTGTCACTGTAAATCACTTCAAATGCTTGCGGAGGAATCGCACGTGAACAAAGGTCAAGAACGACCTGAGAATCTTTGCCCCCACTAAAAGATGCAAGGAACACATCTATTTTTGTAGTAGCATAAGTGCGTTTACCCTCTTGCTTGGCGTTTTCGAGAGGCATTATGTCGAAACTATCACAATCCTGCTTGACGATAGCCATTTTCTGCTTTGTCTGCTTTTCAATTTTTGCAGCCAATGCCTCAAAATCCATTTGATTGGCCTTTACTTTCTCCACGCTCTTACGAGCCGATGAATATTGCACATACGCATCTCGGATAAATTCTATGGCTTCACTTTCAGCAAGGAACATCTCATCGGAACACTTTTCTAACATTGCCGACACATCAACAGGTTGCAACGAAAGTTTTTCTTTCCCTTCGGCAAAAACTACCGTGGGGTCATCATATATGTTTGCACCTTTGACTTCAAAAACCAATTCACCGCAACAGTAGTATTGCTTGTTGCAAGCCCAAAGCAAAGGCTCTTGGCAATGCGGATATTCCCAACCCAATTGATTGAGTTTGAGTAAATCAAGTTCTTCAAAAAAGACAGGTCGAGGCGACACACCAAGCGAATTTTTGGTGTGTAACGAACTGAGTTTCACTCCACCAGTTTCTATGTCCCATTCTACTTTGAACATAGCGAAGTGTTGATGTTACATACAATAATATTATCACAAGCGATACCTGCCCGTGTTTTGCACTCAGGCTCAATACCACAACTTATTAAGTTACAGTATTTTACAATACTTAACAAGGAGAATACTATATTTTGGATTTTGTTCATTGCTTTCAAATTTAACATCGCAAAGATAATAAAAAAAAGATTCAAGTAATGTTTTTTGATAAAAAAATTATCAAAAAAGGGGTTAAAATCTATACACTTCCTTTGTTTCAATATTTTGTATTGCAATTCTGTTGTTCACAAGTCCCGTAGAATACTGCGCAATACGGTTAGCATTAGAATCAAAAACGTCTATGCCATACATATCGGAATGAAACAATGTATTACCGTGATACATTGTTCCAAGAGTTGAAGCGGCTGCATCAAAACAGTCTTCAAGTCGCTTGTCCTCTGTGCCGAAATCAAAAGATTTGTATTGTGTTTGTGCCATAGTGCATAATACTTGTTCGTTTAACAACGACAAATATATAAATTATTCCTTGACGGGGCAAGGGGAATGAGGAGATTTTTAATGGCGGGGAATTGTGTCATTTGGAATGACACAATTATAATTAGTTGATTATCAGAATTTTACAAATCGACAATCACGATTGTCGAATCTGTCTTTCATGAATCGCAAATGTGTCAATCGAATTGACACAATTCGACAGTCGCAACGGGCGTTTTTAGTGAGGTAATTGTGCCAACATTGTCGGCACAATTGTAAAAGATTGATTATCAATATTTTGAAACTTAAATTATCCCGTCAGTGATGGGACAATTGGTTTTTGTAGATTGTGAACGCAGTGCGTTCACAAACTTTAAGCAATATCCTATTCCCATACGTGTAAAATTCACGATTTATTTTGCGGTCGAATTGCTGACCTTCGGACTATGTCTGCAATGTATGAATGTCGATTTTATTCATAGAATCTTTGTTTTCCACCGCAAATATATGAAATCTTTTGGAATATGACAATCATTTTTCCCAATCCCAAAAATTATTCCTATCTTTGCCCGACAAAAACTTAATCCGCTATGACCGAAAGACATCCGTTGAAACCGTTTTTGCCCACAGGTGCAAAAATCCTGATGCTGGGCAGTTTTCCGCCGCCGATGAAGCGTTGGAAAATGCCGTTCTATTACCCTAATTTTCAGAACGATATGTGGCGAATTTTTGGTATCGTATTCTTCAATGATATCAACCATTTTATCGACCTCAACCAAAAGTGTTTTAAACAACAGCAAATCGTTGATTTCCTTACAGATAAAGGCATCGCCATCTACGATACAGCCGTGGAAATTGAGCGCGGCAACAATGATGCTTCGGATGCCAATCTTGAAATTTTGGAGCGGGTGAATCTTGCCGAAATTCTCTCGCAAATTCCAGACTGTAAGACAATTGTTTCCACAGGCGGAAAGTCGGCGGAGGTGGTTTCGGAGATTTTGGGCGTCAAAAGTCCTGAAATCGGTGATTACGTGGAGGCGGAATTTTGCAACCGTGTGATAAAATTTTATCGTATGCCGTCGTCGTCGCGGGCGTATCCGATGAAAGTTGACAAAAAAGCCGATATTTACAGCGTGGTTTTCAAAACTTTGTAAGCGTCAATATCTCTCTGCCGCGCCAATAAGTTTGAACACAATCCTGAAATTGCCGTCGATATACGAAGTGGAATTGATTTTAAACTCGCCAATTTCTTTCGTGCGCTCCACGTGCTTGCCGATGCAACAGCAAAGGTCGTAATCGCCGATTTTTACAAGGCGAATAGTTTCGGAAGCATCGTCGGGCAGTTTGTCGATTTCAACGCCAGAGGGGATAGTATCTTTGGTTACGAACTGATATTCAATAGGATAATCTTTTTTGATAATTTCATTCACAGTCCGCTCAATCTGCGCAATCTGTTCAGCGGAAGGCTCCTCAGGCAGAGGAAAATTGATTTTGGATTTTTTGCGCTCGATATGGGCGTTTTTTGACCGATGGCAACCAAACATCCTCACCATAGTTTGGTTGAGGATATGCTCAGCGGTGTGCATCGGCTGATATTCGTCTTTGTTGTGAGAGTTGAGTTGCATTGTATTCAATAATGTTAATGTCACTGCAAAAATAAAACGGATAATCCATTTTTTCAAATTATTTTCACCGTCTCATATAGAATCACAAAATATTCACTATCTTAGTCGCCGAAAATGTTAAATATTTGCATTATGAAAATATTGAAATTCTCAAAAAACCTCATTGCCGCGGCAGTGTTGGTGATGATGGTAGTGATGAGTGCATCGGCTCAGTATCAGACTGTTAAAGATATTCCATACGTTTCGGGCGGCAATCAGTACGCCAAGGAGCGTTGCAAACTCGATGTCTATTATCCCACCGACAAAAAGGATGTGCCCGTGGTGGTTTGGTTTCACGGTGGCGGTCTCGAAGGTGGCGAAAAATATATCGACCCCGAACTTATGAACGCTGGATATACGGTTGTATCAGTTAATTACCGACTTCTACCCAAAGCCACAATCGACGAGGTAATCGACGATGCCGCAGCCGCCGTGGCGTGGACTTTTAAAAACATTGAAAAATACAACGGCAGCGTAAAAAAGATTTTTCTTACGTGACATTCTGCCGGCGGATACCTTATTGATATGATTGGACTCAACAAAAAATACCTTGAAAAATATGGCGTAAATGCCGACGATGTGGCTGCGCTTGTGCCGTTTAGTGGTCAGGTGGTAACGCACTACAACATACGTAAGTTGCAGAATATTCCACCGTTGCAAGCCACAATCGACCAATATGCACCGCTCACTTTTATCCGCAAAGATGCTCCGCCTATTGTGATTATCTCTGCCGATCGCGAACTCGAACTCTACGGACGTTACGAAGAACAGGCATATTTTTGGAGAATGCTCAAACTCGTTGGTCACAAGGATGTTACACTCTACGAAATGCAGGGCTACAACCACGGTGATATGCCGTATCCCGCTTATCATATTCTAAAAGAGACTATTAAAAGAATTTGCGAAAAATAATTTTCTTATAAAATCACTAATTATTTTCAAAATAATTATACATAAACATTATGGAATTTCTCAAACTTGCAAAAGAACGCTATTCGTGCCGGATGCTCACCGACCGGCCAGTGGAACAGGAAAAAATCTACAAGATTATTGAGTGCGCCAATAATGCGCCTACGGGTGTTAACAAACAGCCATTCCGCCTTTGGCTTATGCAGAGTGCAGAGGCTGTAGAAAACATCAAAAAAACAACCACTTACACTTTCGGTGCAAATCTTTTCCTCGTAGTAGGCGGTAACCCGAATGAGGCTTGGGTAAGGAGTTTCGACAATAGAAACATTGCCGATGTAGACGCCTCTATCGTTGCCACGCACATAATGTTGGCAATCCACGACCTTGGTCTTGCTTCCACTTGGGTGGGCAAATTCGATGCGCCGTTGCTCAAAACCATCTACCCCGAAATGGCTGATTACGACCTAATTGCAATTTTCCCGATTGGCTATCCCGCCGAAAATGCGCAACCCGGTCCAAGACATTTCACAAGAAAATCGGTGGACGAAATTGTTATAAAAAAATAATACGTGATACACTACGTTGAAAAACCGATAGAGCGCAGTGCCTTTCGCCGATTTCTTGGGCGTGAATTTTATATTGCCAAGAGATTTTTGCAGTGGCATTTTTCGGGTGTCAAGTATGCAAAAATCTCTGATGGCAATGGCTGCAATCATATTTGGATTGAGCACAAAAGCACTCTTTTGCGCAAGTTGAAAGATGTGGTTATGTATCTACACTACAACAAGATAACCAATCTAAAATAAATTTTAACCCACAAACAAAACTAAATAATTATGAAAAGATTTTTATTACTGATTGTATCATTTTTGTTATGCACTGCTATATCGGCGCAAGATGGAATAAAATTTACATTTACTTGCGATGGTAATCCGCTACAACTTAACCAAATGAGTTATAAATCAAAACGAGGACTTACTTATCAAGTGGCTCAATGTCAGTATTTTATTTCAGATATTGCAATCGTTTACAAAGATAAAACCATAAAACGATTTGCTAATTCTGTGCACTATGTAGATGTAGAAATTCCAAACACTTTGCAATGGATTCCGACCGAGGATTTTTCATTGAAAAATGCCGACAGTCTGATTTTTACCTTTGGTTTGGATTCGGTACAAAACCGCAGTTATAGGTTTAAGAATCCTCCCGAAAACCTTATGTTTTGGCCCGATTATCTTGGCGGAGGCTACCATTATATGAAGACCAACATCCTCTATCTCGACACTTTAAACCAAATAAACGCATTCAACTGCCATATAGGACGTGGTCAGGTGTACAATGCCGAAGGCGAACCAATTGAGTATATCAACAACGATTTCCGCGTAACAATTCCAATAAAAACCGAAGGCAATTTTGCAATAATAAACCTTGATATTTCCACTATTTTCAATTACCCCAATGCAGAACTTTTTACCGATTATCGCGGTATTATGAACAACCAAAAGGCAATGAAAATTTTCAGCGAAAATATCAAGGCTGCGTTTGAGAAATAACCTATTTCACCTCTACCCTAACCCCTTCTGAATGTGCTGTAAATTCAGGGGCGTACATACATTGGATTGAGGTGATGCCGTTGGAGAAGTTGCCGCGGTGCTGAACAAAGAGGCGGTACTCAAACACGTAGGTGCCTTTGCGCAAAAATTCAATGAAGAAGTTGGTGGAGGCATCTTTGGTGCATTGATAGTAGCCCAGACCATCTTGATAACGGTAGCCTGAGAACACGTCGGCAGGCTCAAATCCCGAAGCACGCATATCTTTGAGGTGAACATACTCCATATCGCGGTCGGTGCGGATTTCGATGCGTACAACAATTTTGTCGCCGGGTTTAAGGTCGGTTTTTTCGGTAACGGGCTCAATCACAGTGCCACGGTCGGTAACCTTTTCGCGGAAAAGTTTTTTGGATAGTTTGAGCGGAGTTTCGGCAAAAGTGATTTTGTCTAATTGCTCAAAATATTGCCAATAGAGAGCACCCCAAGCCACATTACGATTGGGATTTGTAACCGAAACATTGCCCATTCCGGGTTTCACAGCGTCGCCACTCCAAGATGTTTTGAAATATCTTGTGCCTACCTCGGATTTGATGTCGGGATTAGAGTTGGGGTCAACAGCCTTGCCGTCGAGTTTGATTCCGCAAATTTTGCTGTCGGCAAGCACGTCGGTGCCACGGAGAAGCAATGCGTAGCAAGCCTCGGCGGTAGCCTTGGTGGTTTTCCAATCGTTGGTCTGCTTGTTTTTCAAGAGCCATATTTTCAATTGGTCAACGGTTTCTTGGTCGTTGCCCACCTCATCAAACGCCTCAATAATAATAGCCTGAGTTTCGATGGGAGCCTGTTGCCAAAGGAATCCTGAAATGTTGTCTACAAAGTATCTGCCCATCTCTTCGTTGGTAGTGGATTTTTCTTTGAGCGATTTGAGAATATCCTTGGGAACGGCTGTACTGCCAAAACGGTTGAGTGCCAAGCAAATCATTGCCTGAGAGTATTTTCCACAGGAGAGCCAATATTTTTCGGCCTTGCCTTTAAAGAATTCAAACGCCTCTTTGGTTTTGCCCGGTATCTCTTTTTCTTTAAAGAAACTGCGGGTGTAAAGATAGTCGATAGCGGTGAAAGTGAGGAAGTTGCCTTCTTTCAACTCTTTATCGGTGTGCCAACGTTTAAGTTCCTTGTAATACTTGGCAAGCATATCGTCGATATAGTCAACAGCCTTGTCCGCCATTTTAGCGTTTTGCGGAGCATCGAAGGTCTTGATACCAAGGCGTTTAAGGTGTCCGATACCCGAAACAATCTGCATAGTTACATAGTCGCTTTCGGGCATACCGTCAAACCATGGCCAACCGCCTGAGGGATATTGGTTTTTGCGAAGTTTTTCTAAGGTTCTACTCTCCTCGCCTGCTATGCGGCTGAGGTCGAAAAGCAATCCCACACGCTTTTTGCGCTCGGTTTCGTTTGCACCTTGCATTACCCAAGGAGTCTCTTGAAGAAGCACTGATTTAAGTTCTTCGTTCTTTTCAAGATTTGAAATAAGTTCTTGGCTGTTGGTGTTTTTCCAAGCGTCGAAAACTGCCTTGATTTTGGGTGATGAATTAGCAATGTGAGCGGCAATACTGTTGGCATACAAACAACTGAATGTCTGTTCGTTGCACTCGTAAGGATATTCCATCATATAGGGCAGAGCCTGAATTGCGTACCAAGCGGGATTTGAGGTAAATTCCAATGTAAGTTTGTGGTGGCGCAATGTGGAAGAATTACCAGAGGAGATAAGTTTCTCAAACTTGTAATTCTTTGTTTGATTGCCGTTTATGGGCAGCGGTAAGGCTTCGGTTACCAACATTCGGTTGCTCATTACGGGAATAACTTTTTGTTCGCCGTCGGCAAAATTGCCCGATTTGGCTATCACCTTGTAGCCCAATGCGCTATATTTTTCGGGAATATTGAGTTCGTATTCCAAAGCAGCGTTTCCGCCAGGTTTGCAGGTAAACGAAAGATTGGTATTTTTTACCACGCCGTCTACCTTGTTGTTGGTAAATGGGTCGAAAAATTCGATAGTTACCGTACCCGAAATGGCATTTTCGGTAAGGTTGCCCACTTTAACTGGGAGAATTATTCTATCGTTTTCGCGGAAAAATCTTGGCGGATTTGGCTGAACCATAAGTTGTTTCTGCGTTATCAACTCTTTGGTGGTGTTAACATACTGCAACTGTTTGGTGTGAGCAATGCCGAGCATTTTCCAAGTGGTGAGCGATTCGGGAATGGTAAACTCTATTGAAATTTCTCCATTTTCGTCGGTGCGGAGTTCAGGGTAGAAAAACGCCGTTTCGTTGAAGTTTTCGCGGACTTTCACCTCGGGTTCGGGCTCTGGCTCAGCACCGTTTGCCGCAGATGCCATCATCATATTAGCCATACTGCTATCCATTTTGGCGTTAGAACGCATTGCATCAGCCTGGGCCGTCTCCATCAGAGGAGCCTCATCGGCACACTCCTCCATTACCACAACTTCGTCCATACGCGCCATCGATTTAGCACGTACTCCGAATGCCATCATAGGAATTCCACCATCCATCATCATATCACCGCCAAATCCACCTCGACGCGGTGTGCGGTAATTGTAGTCGAACCAATAGAGATTGCCGTACTTGCACGAGTAATTTTCGCGTTTAACTGGGCGCGACGAAATGTGTTCGGAATTGTGATAGCCAAACAAGGGATTATCAAAATAGAGGTTGCAATAGGTGTATTTGCTCGGGAAAGTGATATTGCAGTAGTTGGATGCAAAAGCGTCGAGCGATTTGTCGTAAAGTGTGGCAACCATTTCGGCAGACACATTTTTACCGCTATTGTCGGTGATTTTCAGTTTCCAAGTTTCGTTTTCGCCGGGTTGCAGTTTGTCGCGGAACGAAAGATATTCGATATTGAGGTCGCGGTCGGGCTCGGGCACTGTAAGCGACATACTGTACGAATAGTGGCGGTTTTGGTAATTCATATTGAAGAATATCGACAAATTACCCATAAGTTCTTTTGTAATAGGAATTTCCAAAACCTTTATTCCATTGCTCAAAGATATGTATTCTGATTTGAGTTCTTTGTTGGCGTAGTAAAGTTTGTATTGAATAACGGCATTTTTAACCGACGTTCCAAGCATAATTTTAGCCACATCACCCACTTTTGTTTCAGAGGTTAGCCAAGTGGCATCAAGAAACTGTGGTGTAGGCAGTTTGCCATCGTTCAAACGACTTATGGTGCTGTAACTCTGAGCCTTTACCTCACGGCCTGTTTTCGGGTCTTTGGCAACAGCCTCTAATAGATAAACACCTGACTCTACGTTTTTTAACTCTTCAAACAAGTATTCCTTCGACTGATGAGTGTCAAATTCGCGAGTGGCCACCACATTGCCCTTAGCAAAGTTTTCAAATTCGGTTTCATTGTCGTAGACACATCCGGGCATAAGTTTCTGCCATTCTTCCTTAGTATATGAGTGCGTGTTGGGATTAGCCCATTTGCGTTTGCGCAAAAGACCATTGTCGATAAGGCGGGTAACAGTAAGTTTGCCCTTGACATTTAGCGGCGCGCCGTCCAAATTTTTGGCTCTCACCGAAGCCTTGAAGTCAGAATCGCGGAAATATGCGTTTGGAATGCTAACAGAGAGGTCGAGCGACGAGTAACCCACTGTAACACTTTGCGATGCAGAACGTGTTTCGCCGCTGTAGTCGGTAATATCCACCGAAATGATATAGTTGAAAGCCACATTTGGCGAAGTGCCTGCCATTGGGTCGGGCTCGGCTTTGAATGTAAACTTAAAATCGCCATTTTCGTCGGCAGTTACCGTGCCGTGAACTATCTCCACAGGGTTTTGGTTTAATGGCATAAAGAAGAAATAACGGTGAAAATCGAACTGCGGACGACGCTGAACACGGAATTTTACCTCCGCTCCGTCGATCTTCATACCCGAAAAACTTTTAGCGTTGCCTGTTACGGTAATTTCGTCGTTTACAATATACGAACCCTCTATACTATCGAGATTTACCTCGAATGTAGGACGCTTGTATTCTTCCACGCGTATCTCCTTAGAATATTGGTGGTTAATCATAATCGTCATACGTCCGTTGAGCAATCCTGTGGGTATTACAAACGAACCGCTAAATGTACCGTAATCGTTTGATACAGCGCTCATAAAGGCGATTTCCTTATCGTTGACATCACGCAGTCCGACACCGCATTTGAGCCCCACAATCGGAGTGGTAACCCTGTTGGCATCGGTACGCATAGCATACGCCTTATAATATACAGTCTGTCCGGGACGGTAGATGGCTCGGTCGGTAAATATCTGAATATTATCACCTTCGGGATTGTCGGTATATGAATTGAAATTTACATAATCGAGCGTCAATGAGTCCTTTTCGGGCGTTGAGGCTTTGAGCGTGTAGCGGTAATATTGGTCGGAATACCTCTTAACCAAAGCGTAACCGTTTTCGTCGGTTTTTACCTCCGAAGCCTTTTTCAACACATATTTGCGGCGCAAACGGCTGTATTCCTCGTAATATAGCGTAAGTGTAACATTCTGCAAGGGTTCGCCCGTGGTGCGCGACGTTACATAATACTGCCTTGCAAAACCGGTTGCCAATGGCACGCTGCTTAACACCAAGTTTGAAACTGTGAGGGTAGATACTTGTATGCAGGTATTTTCGTTAAAATCAGGACTATCGCTGAGCAAAATCAGGTAAAATCCATATTCAGAAAGTTGCGGAAAAACAATCTCGGTGGTACGGTTGAGGTAATCGCCCTTGTCGGTAATATCTTTTGAAAACTCAGTCACTTGTTTGCCGGCTTTGAGATAGCCTTTGAGACGTTTTAAGCGGTTGTAGTCATCTTTGTTGATATCTTCGTATTTGCCATGGTCTATTTTAAGCACCTTGGCATAGATTTTTGAAATGTTTTTGTAATGCACCAGAGCGGCAAAATTACTGCCCGGATTCACCACATCGTCGGTAATAAACGAAAATTCTTTTTTCTCCAACTGCTGAATAAGGTTAAACGCAGCGGTTTTGTACTCCTTGTCGGCATTTTCGTCAGCCACAATTTTTGAACAAATATCGTGAGCAGTTTTGCGGTAGGTGCTGTTGCCCTCGCCAAACTCGGTAACTTTTTCCACTTGATCGTAGTAAAATTTGGCAAGCGTATACTCCACAGCAGCCTTGTATTTGGCATTTGAAAAACGCTTCTGCAAACTTTCAAGAGCATCTTTCATCAGTTGAAACTTGTTGGCGTGCGTAGATTTACCCGAAACAAAACCGAGCCTGTAAAGTTCAAAATCCACAAGAGCATCTTCGTTGCCTGCATTAACGCGCTCGTTGGCAAGTTGTTGAAGAATTTTAGCCGCATTATAATTAATCGAAAGCGAATCGTCGCACTTGATGTCTAACGCTGCAAACTTTTGATAATCAAAATATTCACTACCAGTATAAAAGAAAGTTTCGGGAGTGGGCGTGCGCATCTCGCCAAGAATATTCAAAGCCTCGTAAGCCACATAATCATAGAGCGTTGGGCGGCAAAACGATGGTTTAGAACCCTTTTTAGCCACCGAAGGCAAATCGTCGGGAGTGTATTTTATTAGGGCTTTGGGGTCTTGCAAAGCCTTGTAGATATATTTAAGAGCCTCGGTGTTAATCATATTGATAGTCCACGTTTCGAGGTCGGGATTGTCGAAATCTTCGGTGTCGGTACGCTTAATAATTGAGTAATAGTTTTGTCGGGCATACTGCTTATATAATTGTGCTACAAGAATATAAAGCACAGATTTTTGGGGCATAGCCACCTCGTCGGCATCTTTGATAAGAGTGTTGAGATGCGATTGAAACAACGAGTCCTCAAACTGCTGTTTCATTTTCATCTTGTAGATGGATGATTTGATAAGTTGGTCGCCGTTGTTTTCGGCCTTAGATTGCGAGTAAATTTGCTCCACAACTTCGAGAGCACTTTTAGGCAAACCGTTCATTTCAAAAGCGTTCACCTTTTTCCATAAAGAATCGTAATTTTTAGGAGGTGTATTCACATTATTAAGGTTTAAATTGTTATCTTTAAGATACTCAGCCCCGAACAAAAACAAGATAGGGAAAACAATAAACATAAATCGGTTTTTCATAGCAAAAAATTTTTTAAGCAAAGATACTATATTTTTGCAAAACGGCAAGAGAAATGAAACGGAAAATATGTTAAATAATTATTAAATATATTGAAGGAGATGAAAAAACAAGGTAGAGCGAATAATAAGACTTATTTTACTTCCTCAACAATCCAGTCGGTCAAATTTTTCTCCTTGCTCGAAAAGTTTGCGCCAATTTTAAAAATCTTCTTACCGTCCATTTTGTAGCGTCCGGCGTAGTTTTGCAGGTTGATTTGCGATATGGCGGTTTGGGCGTCTTGGTCTACCTTGAAATCAAAGATATAGACGAAATCTTTGTTGATGAGTATGACATCGGCACGGCCCTTGGAGAAGTGCGGCTCGTAGATTATGAACTCACCCAATATACTGAACACCAAATAGATGACATTCTGAAAAAACCGTTCTATCAAATGAACATTTGGATTGTTGGCGTATGGCAATGCACAATACAAAGTTTTCTGATGCTGCTTAATCAACGCCATCAAACACTGCGACTACATCATCGGCAGGAACAACGGACTGCTTACACTGCCAATGTATATGACGTTTTTGCTGAGAGATTTATGAAACGGTGATATAAAGGCATTCTTAAAAAGAATGACGGGATGCCAAAGTATAAACTAAGAAACTAAGGCGAGGCGCAAAACGTCGTAGTCGTTCCTGATGTCGGGGTTGCTGCTGTTTCGATTAGCAACTTCCCAAACATTGCCCGACATATCGTAGATGCCGAGGGTGTTTGGCTTTTTGGATTTTACTTGTTTTCACTTAGTTTGTTGCAAAACATCACAGCATCGTACCAAGTAATACTCTCCACAGGGTTACTAACACCTTTATTCTTAAAATAACTCGGATTATCACCGTCCATCACATCCTTTCAAAGTTCTTGGGTAACTTCGGTTTCGCCAATATAGAAAGTACTTACCGACACCGAATGTGGCGGTTTTTCATCACTATCACCATAGTTAGAGCCCATAGTAAAAGAGCCTCCGGGCACTCTGACCATATAGCCGTAGGTTTTACCACCAAAGGCGATAGGAATTTTATCACTCAATAAATCAAATATTTACTCCTCCGTTTCCCCATCCTCTTTGGTGTAGCCGTAGCCATACCCATAGCCGTAGCCGTAACCATAGCCATAACGACCGTTGACAGTTTTAGAACCGTTGAGCAAAATGCACATATTGGGAAGTTTGTGCTTGAGATAATAACTCTCCACAATCGGCAGCATATTGCGGTCAATGAGTCCCACACGAACTATGAAAAGCGACATTTCGGCGTGAGAGGCAATAATGCTTGTGTCGGCAACGATGTCGATAGGCGGACAGTCGAGAATCACAAAATCGTAAGCCTGTTTAAGTTCGTCAACCATCTGTCCAAACAGCGGAATACCAAGCAATTCTGACGGGTTTGGCGGAATCATTCCTGCAGGAAGAATATCAAATCCGGTGGTAAGATTGTGAACGAGCGATTTCCAATTATCCTGATATCCTGCAAGATATGTTGATACGCCGTTTTCAGGTTTATCTACCGAAGAACTTGCCTGAGTCTTACGCAAATCGAGGTCAACAATTATCACCTTTTTGCCTTTGAGAGCCATCGACGCACCAAGGTTGAGCGAAATAAATGTTTTGCCGCTGCCCTGAATCATCGAAGTGATAAGCATCACCTTTTTATTATTAGTATTGGTAAACTCTAAATTGCTCCTCACAATGCGGAAAGCCTCGTTGGTGAGGTTCTTGGAGTTTTTCTTTACCACCAGTTGTTTAACGTCGGCATTTGACGAATCCCTGCGTTTCAAGAATTTAAGAACACCTTTGTGGTGCAGGCGGGTATGCTGAGGAATTTCGCCCACAAACGGAATGGTCATATTCTCCAAATCCTTGCGCGAACGTATTTTGGTGTTGTTCATCTCTATTAAAACGATGATACCCAACGGAATAAGAATAGAAACCACAAGGGCAATCAAAAGAATTTTAAATCTCAAAGGTTTGGTAGGAACCATCGACCCCATAGGCGGGGTAATCAAACGGGTGTTGTAAGCAGTGAAAGCCTGTGAGAGTTCTGTCTCCTCGCGTTTCTGCAAAAGAAAGAGGTACAGAGATTCTTTAACCTTCTGCTGACGGACAATCGAAAGCAATTGCTTAGCCTTGTCGGGGTTGGATGAAATGTGCGAAAGACTTCTGTTAAGGTTTTTTTCGAGCGATGCTATCTGAGCATCGAGCACCTTAATTTGGTTTTCGATAGAGCCCACAATTGCTCGGCGCAGTTGCGAGATAGTTTCATCGAGTTCGATCACAAGGGGATTCTTGTCGGACGAAGTAGAAATAATCTGCTCACGTTTTATTATACACGAGTTGTATTCTGTAATCTGTTTTTCGGCGGTAGAATTGTTGCTGCCAGAATAAAGCGGCAACAGAGTGTTTTTCTTTGTGGTGTCGGAAATATAGTCACGCACGTTTTTAGCCATAGCCTCCTGAGTTTGCAACGATACAATCTCATTTTGGAGTGCATTTGCCTGAGTATAAAATATTTCGCTCGATTTTTCAACATCGGGCAGAAGGTTTACGCTCTTAAACGACGACACATCGCTATCCACCATTCCCAACTCACGCTCAATAATCTCGAGCCTGTTGTTGATAAAGGCTGCTGTACCAATTGACGACTGGTTTTTATCCTCAATCCATTTTTCGTTGTACACCGTGTACATAGTGTTCAAAAAGTCCTCGGCACGCTGAATATTCTCATCGTCCATAGTGAGCGAAATCACCGATGCTTTTTTGTCGGCAAGGTCGGCGCTAAATTTCTTTGAATACACCTGCAAGGCGGTGCGGTATGGCTGTCGGCTAACGTAAATGGTTATAGGCTTGGATAATTCAGCATATTTGGGTGTAGATGAAATAAGCAGGTTGCCAAGCGGAGTAGAAACCTCCTGACCTAAAAGACCGTCAACTACTTCAGAGGCAAACCCTTCCCATCGCGGACTATAAAATTCACAAGCGCGAAAACTGCCGTCGGTGTCGAGTTTCAAGGTAAAGCCGCCTTGAATAAAATCGTCGTTGTCGGTCAATTGAGCCGTTACGGGCAGACTATCGCCATAAATCACAACTTTTTTGAAACGAGTGTCAACATAATAGTTGTAGTCTAAGTGAAGACGTTGGATAGTTTCGAGAATCAAAAACGGCGAGCGAATCACCTCTAACTCGTTGTAGACGGTAGATTTAGAGTCGAACAAACCCATTTCAGAAAACGAAGTGAGTTGCGAATTAAACGACGAAGTGTTGCCGTCGGTATTTTTAATAAGGAATGTAGAATTGCGGGTATATGTGTTAGGTGTTATCAAAAGATAAATCACCGCCACCGCCATTACTATAAAAATCGAAATAAGAAACCACCACCTTTTTGTAAAACAAGCGCCTAAAATAGCGTTGATATCCATCTGATTGTTGATGGATGGTTGATTGATGTTGGCAGGCTGAATAATACGTTCGAGTGATTGCTGATTGGTTGTCTCCATTTTTCTCTTACTTTATAAATATTACATACACCGACATACAAAACGTAGCCACTGAAATCCAGAAAGATGGACTGTAGGCAGTATTGCCCGAGGCTAAAGACTGACGTTTGCGATAATTGTTGGCCTCCACATACACAACGTCGTTTTGACGGAGGTAGAACGCGGGCGAATTGAGAATGCTGTCGCCGTCGGTCATATCTATGGTGTAAACTTTTGTGTTATAGCCCTCGGTGCGCACCACTTTGAGATTGCACCTTTTGCCAAGTATCGACATATCGCCTGCCATACCAAGCGCATCAAGCAATGTAATCCTGTCGTGGTCGATAGTGTAACGTCCCGGACGTGCCACTTCGCCTAAAATATCAAAATGCATATTTTCAAACTCAACCGTTACAACAGGATCTTTAATAAGTTCGCTTGAAATAAGTTTTTGTTTAACAATATCGCATACTTCATTGCGGTTCAATCCACTAACGGGTATTTTGCCAACAATAGGAAAATCGATATTTCCTTCATTGTCAACAGTATAATAAGACATGCGGTTAGTGTTGGTAGAGCCAAAATTTTGTGTTACAGTAAGGACCCTACATCACCAACAGCATAGGATCTAATTGGTTTTTAGGAATTGGAGCTGGACTCAGCACCTCTTTCAGCAAAAAAATCGGTTTTTTCTCTGAATTTAGTCTCAAGAACGATTGGGATGCCGAAATCTTCGTTGGCAAATGGTTTACCCCAGTAGTCGGCACAAGATTTGGCTACAAAGGCGGCACCAACAACTTTGGCTTTGACGACAAACAATACTCATCAAAAAGATTCGAAAGCGGCGAACAAATACGTTTCGGATACTTTCACGGAGACTTCCTTTTCAACCTTTCTAACGCTATCGGCGGCTACAAAGAAAACCGCAGATGGAATTTTATTCCTTACGTAGGCGGCGGCATATTTGGTATCAACGACGGACATACAGATGTAAAAGCAGCAGTAAGTGCCGGATTATACAACGAAATACGTCTGAGCCGAGCTGTCAATCTATTTTTGGATTTTGGCTTGATGTCGTTTGAAAACCCCGTAGGACTCAAAGACAAAGAAACCAAAAAAGCTGTAGTAGACAAAAAAACTGTATTTGCAGCACGTCCAATGTATATGCCCACAGCCAACGTAGGTATTTCGATCAACCTCAGCAGAAAAAAGAACTTTGACCGCGCAGGCAGTGCATCAGAAGAAGCTGGATCAACAGAACCTAACGACTACGACCGTATCAATGAGCGTCTCAAACAACTCGAAGACGAAAACAACAATCTCAAAAACGAGAACGACAACCTCAAAGATTCTCTCGAAAACGCTCAAAAAGCTATCGACGATTTGGAAAAGAAGAATAATGATCTTGCCGACAACCAAAACGCCAACAATGAAGTCAATCCCAACAACAATGTTCAACCCGCCAAAATTATGCCTTTGGTAATATATTTCCCCAGAGGTTCGGCTGTGATCAACGACACCGAAATGGCTCACTTTGAACAATGGCTTTCGCTTCACAATGAGGCGGCCCGCGAATTGCCGATAACAATCACTGGTAGCGCCGACAGCCACACAGGAACAGCAGCTTTCAACCAGATGCTTGCTCAAGAGCGTGCCAACGTACTCAATCGACTTCTTGCAGCCAACGGTTTCAAAAATGTAACCACAAAAACATTAATCAACGACAGCCTCGGAAACACCAACGCCCGCAACAGAGCTGCAAAACTTGAATAGCAAACACACTTTTTAATTATGACACATATCCGGAACCGAGCAACAAGGCTTGTTCCGGATATGTTTTTTTTATACCGCAATTTGTTTAAAATAATCTGATTTTTCTCCCAAAATCACTTGACATTCATCAAAAAAAGACTTAACTTGTCTACGTTTTTTAACACAAATAAAACTCTAACAAAATGGATATACAGGCTATTATCAAACAGGTGATTTCACTTTCAGGGTTGGTTATCAAAAACCCCTCAACATCGATAAAAGGCAGCGGAATAGATTTCGGCTCGCTAATAGGAATGGCAGGCAGTATGTTAGGCGGAAAGTCTGGCAGCAGCAGCAATGCTGGCGGAGATATTCTCGGCAGTGTGCTCGGCGGATTAATGGGCGGAGGCAGCAACAACAGCGGTCCAGACACTCCACGCACAGGCAGCAACGACGATGGCGGCGGACTTGGCTCAATACTCGGCGGACTTGCAGGAATGGCTGGTATGGGCAATATATTTAGCAGCAATGAGGCTTCGAACCTTATGTCGGATGTGTCGCAAAAAGAACAGACCATCAATGATATGCTCAAAGACAAGAATCTCAACGCCGAACAGAAAGGGAACCTCACCGACATGCTCGGTCTTTTGCAAGTTACAGAACGTTTTCTCGGATAATCTGTACAATTATTGGTTTCATAATTTTATATTTTTATTAGATAGCACATTCCTTAAAAAGGGATGTGCTTTTTTTGATAAAAATTATTAAATTTGGCGTGATTTTCAAACCCATCAACGCGATAAAAACATGAAGACAAAAACCATTTTAGCAATAGCGATAACCGTTGCGGTAGTAGGCTGCGGCAATGTGGATACAAACGAGATCAACCAATGTGTGGAAAACTATATCCAATATATTCCAGACCACAACAAGCCTAAACCAGACGCAAAGCAGGTTTACACCTCAGAATACTGGAGCCTATTAGACAAGGCTTGGCAAATACCCACACCCGAAGGCGAATACGGCGACTGCGAGTTTCTGTTCTACTTTATCGAAGGCAACGGTGGTTGCAGCCCAGAGGCAGGCAAGCACCAAGTAGTACCAATTGAAACCAAAATTACAAGCGAAACTTCGGCTTTCGAGGTTTTCGACTATGTGCATCCCGACGGCACTAAGGAACGTCACAAAATAAACCTTATAAAACAGCAAGGCAAATGGATTATCGACGACTACGACAGCAGCAAAGTTAGGCTCAAAGAGTATATCAACAACAATTATGTTACTCCTGACCTCGCTTTTATGGAGGTAAAAGGAAGAGTTAAATCTGTGATTTACATCAACAAACGCAAGGCATTTTTTGACGAGCAGGGCAACATCACCAAATATTGCACAGAGTTTTCGTCAACACATAACTTCAACGATGCTTCGTTCGACGAGGTAGATGACAACGGAGACGTGGAGGTACAATTAACACGCGACGGCAAGGGTTACATCACCAACACATACGACTGTCCTGGTGGAAGTGAATTTTTTGAATACGACACCACGTTTATGCGTCTGACACTGCGTGGCGGCGGCGACGGTGGATACTGGTCGGCAGAGAAATTCGGTTTCGACGCAGAAGGCTACCCTACGGTATCTATAGTGGAGAGCGATCTCGGTGAAGAAACTGAAACAGACCCTGAAAGAATCACCTACGACAAAACAGACAGTCACGGCAACTGGCTCAAACGTGGCAACGAAGAACGAACAATTGAATATTACGAATAAAACATACAACCATGAAGACAAAACTTATATTAATAGCAGCACTCACCGCACTATCTTTTGGTGCAAAGGCGCAAATAGAAGGCGTAGAAATGGGTGCAGAACTCGGTCTCGGATATATCGACGGCGCCGACAAACGTATCAACGGCAACATAGGATGCAATTTTGGACTTACAATGGTGCAGGGAATGGCAGGCGGACTGTTTTTTACACACATGAACACCAACTCAGAAGTTGACGGACGTTTTCGCTTCGACGACAACGAGTTTCTATTTCGTAGCAACTACACAGGATTGTATTTCAAAAAAACATTTTTTCCGCGCAAACTTCTCCGTTTTTCGGCATTGGTAAAAGGTGGAATTGGTGGCACAAACTATTCTAACCACATAGTTACCAACAGCGACGACAATGAATCAGGAATCGGCACTCTCCACCAAAAAGCCGACAAATGCTTTGTAACTGTGGTAGAACCCGGTGCGCAACTCGAATACAAAATTCGTGGCGAATGCATTATATTTTCGTTCGGAGCCACTTACCGCAAATACGGAAATCTCAACCTCAAATGCGACCATTACAAAATAGCATCGGGAACAGATTTAGACGGCGTAACAGTGCTTTTTGGTTTAACCTTTAGAACCAACTAAGCGATTATCTACCACAGAAAATTTACTCAAAAACTACCTTTACAGCAGCAAGAGTCATATCATCAGTTTGGTCGCGACCGTTGCCCCAATCGTTTATAAAAGAATCTAACTTTTGTCTCTGTTCGGGCAACGGAAGCGGACTTACGCTGCAAAGAAAATCTATCAAATTTTTGCTATAAAGTTTACGACCAACAGGATGCGACAATTCGCCGCCAAGTTGGTCTTGAAAACCATCGGTATAGAGATATACCATATCGCCGGGCTCTAACGGCTGCTGAAGCGATGAAAAATTGCCCGCATCTAAGTAATATTTACCCACAGGCATAGGATTTCCTTTAAGTTTATAAGGTGTGCCACCACGAACAAGCAAGGCAGTTTGATTTGCTGTGGCATAATACATCATGCGGTTTTGCCAATCAAAACTGCAGATTGTCATATCCATACCATCTTCCATAGCCGACATTCCGTCGTGAGGATTCAAAGTGCTTTTTACAAACGCTTTGAGTTGATCGAGCACCTGACCCGGATTTTTGGCAGCCTCTTCGGTGATGAGCAATTCTTTCATAGCCGAAATACCAAGCATTGAGAGGAAACCTCCCGGAATGCCATGTCCCGTGCAATCGGCAACCACACAAACACTCAAACATCCGCATTTAGTTGCAAAAAAGAAATCGCCGCTCACAATATTTTTTGGACGGAAAAACACAAACGATTCGGCAAAAAGCGTATCAAAATTACCCGCAGAGGTGATTGTAGCCTGCTGAATCCGTTGTGCATAACGTATACTATTGATTATTTGATCGTTGGCACTTACAAGTTCTTCCTTACTCTGTGCAATAAGGTCGCATTGGTGTTCAATTTCTTTTCGTTGTTGAGCCAATTCGATGTTGGCATCAGAAAGCTGATTGTTGGCACGGCGTTTGGTGCGTATCAGTTTAATAATAAAACCTGCAAGAAAAGCCATTAATACGATACCTATCACAACAGCCACCATTATTGTGCGCAGATGTTTTTGATTTGAGGCATGCACCATATTGATACGCTGCATCTCTTTTTCTTGCAACTCGTTTTGCTCAGCGTCGGCTTGTGCCTTTTTTATAGCGGTGAGATTATTCATAGCCGCCTCGTCAAAAAGGTTTCGCTGCATATCTGAATAGAGATTATACGCAGAATCGGCATGGCGGTAATCACCCTGTTTTTCGTATTCATCCGACAGTTGGCGATAATAATCAGCTTTTTCGATAGCAATATTTTGTTCTACACTCAAAACACCAGTGGTATCCGCGGCAAAAACATTTATGCTTAAGCCAACCACAAATGCCATTACAGCTGATATGTATCTAATCACCGTCATATTCTGATACCTATAAGCGAATGGTCGTCGGTTTGGATACGTCCTCCTTGCCAGTTGTTGATAAATTCTTCAAACAAAACGTACTGTTGGTCGATTGGGTGCGCCGAAAGTTCAAGCAAATAAGCCTCGAAATTAATTTTTAGCAAACGCCTGTTTTTACCCTCCTCGTATCCGCCCAATTGATCGGGAATGCCATCGGTAAACAAGTAAAGAGTGTCGCCAGCATTTATAGCAGTTTCGTATGTAGAAAACTTTTCATTACTATCAAAATACTTAGCCACAGGCATTTTGTCGCCCAACATTCTAATTATATCACCGTTTTGAATTAAAACAACAGATTGATTGGCAGATGCATATTTCATTACCTTGTTGTCGGGCAGAATGGTGCAAACTGTCATATCCATACCATCGTTCATGGCATAATGATTTTTTTCAGACGACAAAGAGTTGATAACAAAAGCCTTCATCTTGTCGAGTATGGCTGCGGGATTCAAAGCATCTTCTTTGGTACGGACAAATTCTTTGAGTCCAAAAATGCCGAGCATCGAAAGAAAACCACCAGGAATGCCGTGTCCAGTACAATCGGCAAGAATTATCACCCTGCATCCATCGATAGAAGTGGCATAATAAAAGTCGCCGCTAACCACCGACTTAGGACAAAAATACACAAACGAATGGGGAAAGATCTTTTTAAGATCTTCGTCAGACGGCATAGCGGCATGTTGAATACGCTGAGCATAGTTTACGCTTGCCATTATCCGTCGATTTATTTTTTCGATGTTTTGAGTTTGAACAGTAAGCACATCACGCTGAGCCTCAATTTCTTCGCGCTGTTGCGAAAGAAGCGAATTTTTAACAAACAATTCGTTGTTGGTTTTTCGTTTTAGGGCAAACGACCTCCACAAAAACAACACTATTGTTAAGAGCAAAGCAAGCCCCGATATGGTTATCAACAAGATAATACGCGAATGACGAGTTTCGAGTTGATTTTTGAGTTCGATGTTGGCACGCTCTATTTCATCAAGTTTTTTGCGGCGTTTTGAATAGGTAAGCACTTTGAAATCAGAAATATCGTCAGAAGTCTGTTCGTTGTTTACCATCATCATATATTTCAACGCTAACTTTCGGTTGGCAAGAGCCTTTTTGTAGTCTTTAAGTGCATAATAACAATTTGCCAAAGCACTGTGATACATCTGTTTATACAAAGTGTGCATAGAATCTTGCAAATAAGGTTCGCACTCCTTAACTGCACGAAGGGCTTCGGCGTGACGTTTTTTTGCCATCAAATAATCGGCATAACTTATTTGCATTGTAATAAAGTCAGTAAGACCATTTTCGGTGTACCACTTGTCGCATTTTTTGTAATAAAAATAGCTTGTGTCGGCATAAGCCATGTTTCCTGTTTGGGCAGCAAGCCTCATATAAAGTTCTTGCGCCGACAATAATACACCGTAATACGCAGTAAGCATTCCCGACGGTATAGAGATGGTATCGTACACCGAAATTGCTTTTTTGATATAAGCCACAGCCGTTACAAGGTTATCCACAGTATCTACCCAACTGCTCGACTTTTGGCGCGAACGTAGACTGTATGCAAAAGCAAGATGCATGCTCATATTATGTCGAAGGCTGATGGATTCGAGCGAATCGATATATTCCACACTTGCTTCGCCATACTTACGGTCAAGGCAAGTGATAGCAAGACGCTGATAACCAACGCAGAGCATAGACGCATTATCGGTTTCGTTGGCAATGTCGATACATTCGGTTTGACATAAAAGGCTACTGTCGAGACGGTTCATATCATCATAACAGTTTGCCATCATAGAAGTAATCACCATTTTGGAATTACGCTGATTAGGATTATCGGCACAAAGAGCCAAGGCAGTTTTGGCTGATTTAATGCCATCCATCGGTTTGCCCATCATCAACGAAGCCCAAATAATACAACTATAACATGCAGCCCTTAATGTAGTATCTTCGGGATTGCAACATTCCAGCGCAAGATTAGCGTATTTTATCACCGTTTCCGACGAATACACCGTTTTGGCTATTTCGTGATAATAATGAGCCTTGGTGGTGTCGGGAGTGGCAGGTGTAATAAGCGAGAGAACACTGTCGACAAACTGCTTATCGTTAGGCTGAGCCAACGCAGAGTTAGCCAAGAAGCATAGGCATAATGCCATAGCCGCTGCGTAAATCAGTCGGGTAATATGTCGGCAAAGTTTGAACATACTCTTTTCTCTGCCCGATTATACGTAAAATCATTCAGACTGTTTCTTTTTTATGATGGGATTTTGTTCGGGATGACTGTATCCGAGTATGTGAAACATTTCATCCACAGTTTGTTCGTTGCGATAGCAATAATCCACAAAATTTCCAGTAACGTCGCGATAGATAACTATATGCTTAGGAGATGGAATCAAGCAGTGTTTTATGCCGCCATAACCTGCAATCGCATCCTGATATGCGCCCGAATGGAAAAATCCAAGATAGAGAGGCTCTTTTTCGTCGGGACTAAATTTTGGCAAAATTACATGCTGATTCATATCTTCAGAGTTGTAATAATCGCTGTGGTCGCAACTTATGCCTCCGATGTTGGCTCTGGTACATTCGTGATCCCACTTGTTGATTGGCAAGAGAATAAACCTTTCGTTGATACTCCATGCATCAGGGATTGTATTCATAAGACTATTGTCTACAATATACCAAAGCTCCGAATCGTTTTGCTTTTTTTGGTCGAGCACCTTTAATATAATAGCACCACTTTCGCCCACGGTGTATTTGCCAAATTCGGTAACAATATCTGGGTCTTCAACATTTTCGTTGATGCATATCTCTTTGATATTCTTAACAATTTCGCGGATAATGTATTCGTAATCGTAATCGAATCCAAGCTGATTGCGAATTGGGAAACCGCCTCCAAGATCGAGCATACTTAATCCGGGACAAAGTTTTTTAAGTTCGGTGTAAAGTTTCACCGCTTTTTGAAACTCACCCCAATAGTAAACATTATCCTTAATGCCGCTATCCACAAAGAAATGAAGCATTTGGAGTTCGATATTTTTGTTTGGCTCGATGTAGTTTTTGTAAAAAGAACAAATTTCTGAAGCCCTCATTCCCAAACGCGAAGTGTAATATGCCGAATTGGTATCCTCGTCTACCGCCATGCGAATACCCACCTTAATTTTGTGTTCGCCACAGCAATCGAGGATTTTTTTAAGTTCGCGAATACCGCTATCGAGAACGATAATCGAATTTACAAACCCGTCTTTTTGAAGCTCAACTATTTTTTCGATATATTCATCGGTTTTAAAGCCGTTGTGAATAATCTTTATCTTCTTGTCTATCTGACCATTATTGTAAAGGCAGCGGATAAGGTCGATGTCAAACGACGACGAAGTTTCTAACTGCACATTATATTTCAACGCCTCGCTCACCACATGGTAAAAGTGGCAACATTTTGTGCAGTAGCAGTATTCGTAGCTACCGTTGTAATTATTTGCCTTGATAGCGCGGTTAAACAGGTTGCGCGCCCTCTTGATCTGCTCACCGATGCGAGGCAGATACATAAGACGAAGCGGCGTGCCATATTTTTCTATCAGATACTTGATAGATACTCCGTGGAAGTTTAGATAACCATCCTGAAGGTCGAAACCATCCTGCGGAAAGTAATATGTCTGTTCTATAAGGTCGAAATAGGTGTTCTTCATTTCTTAAATTTATATATTGTTAAGATATTCTGCTCCAATTATGTTCTTTACTAAATATTTTTTGTTGACGCGTTTTAATCATAAAATGCTGCGGCTGTGTAAGTTGTGGGTCGGAAGCGAGCAAATCCGATGCAGCATTGCGAGCCGCCATAAGTATTTGACCATCGCGTGCAAGGTCGGCAATTTTAAGTTGCATAGGCGTGCCGCTCTGTTGAGTGCCGTCCATATCGCCGGGACCGCGCATTTTCAAGTCCTCTTCTGAAATTACAAATCCGTCGGTGGTTTTGCACATTATATCAATGCGTTTTTTGGCATCTGACGAAAGCTTGTAATCTGTCATTAAAATACAGTAGCTTTGATCGCCGCCACGTCCTACCCTACCGCGCAACTGATGCAACGCCGAAAGTCCAAATTTTTCGGCACTTTCGATTATCATTGTAGTGGCATTAGGAACGTTGACGCCCACTTCTATTACTGTGGTGGCAACCATTATTTGAGTAATGCCCTTAACAAACAGTTGCATAGCCTTATCCTTCTCTTCGGGTTTCATTCGCCCATGCACCACGCTTACAGCATATTGTGGTGGCGGAAAAGCTCGGCATATTGATTCATAACCATCGGTAAGGTCTTTATAATCAAGTTTTTTTGATTCTTCTATCAATGGATATACCACGTAAATCTGATGACCTTCGGCAATGCGGTCGCGCATAAATTTAAACACCATAAGACGTTTAGAATCAAACGAATGCATTGTTTTTACTGGTTTGCGTCCGGGAGGCATTTCGTCAATTACCGAAACGTCTAAATCACCATAAAGAGTCATCGACAATGTTCGTGGAATTGGTGTTGCCGTCATAACAATAATATGCGGCGGAGTGATATTTTTTTGATAGAGTTTGGCACGCTGAGCCACTCCAAAACGATGCTGTTCATCAATGATTGCCAGACCAAGATTTTTAAACTTTACATCGTCTTCGATTAATGCATGAGTACCAATAAGTATTTGCAATTCACCACTTTGCAAATTGTCATGTATATTTTTGCGATTTTTGGTAGATGTGCTGCCTGTCAACAATGCCACCGACACTGGCATATCACCAAGCAATTGAGATATGGTGGCAAAATGCTGAGTGGCAAGGATTTCGGTAGGTGCCATTAAGCAAGCCTGAAAACCATTGTCTAATGCAATAAGCATACTCATAAGAGCCACAAGGGTTTTACCGCTTCCCACATCGCCTTGCAACAAACGGTTGCATTGACGACCTGTAAGAAAATCATTACGGATTTCTTTTATCACCCTCTTTTGCGCTCCCGTTAAGCTAAACGGAAGATGATTATTGTAGAATGTATTGAAAATATCGCCCACTTTGCTAAAAACAAATCCCTTGCTTTTGAGATTTTTAGAAGCTTTCATGGATAGTATATTCAACTGAATATAAAACAGTTCCTCAAATTTAAGCCTAAATTTTGCCTTAGCAAGAGTTTCCTCTGATTTAGGGAAATGGATATTGCGCAAAGCATCGGTGAGTGGCATTAAATTATATTTTTGTATAAGGTATTGCGGCAAAGTTTCGGGAAAAGGCGAAGTTACCTTGCTCCAAAGATTTTGCTGCAAAGTTTGTATTGCACGGCTATTTAACTTACTGTTTTTGAGGGTTTCGTTGGTGCTGTATTGCGGAAAAAATGGAGAAAGCACACTCTTTTCGGCTTTAAGAGGGTCGATAATTTCGGGATGCGCGATACTCCAACCTTGATAAAAATTTGGTTTGCCAAATATAATATACTCCTTGCCGGGAATAATACTTTTTTGCACCCAATCAAGACCCTTAAACCACACAAGCTCAATGCGTCCCTTGCTGTCGGTAAAAGTGGCGGTAAGGTGCTCTTTAAACTTGGCACCCTGTTTACGAAAATTGCCGATAACGCCCTTTAACTGCACAGACACATCATCGCTATGAATTTCGTCGGTGGTATAAAAACGGCTACGGTCGATATACTTGTATGGGAAATAATATACAAGGTCTTCAAAAGTATTGATATTCAATTCTTTTGAAAGGCTCTCCGCTTTGGCTGTACCCACGCCAGACAGAAACTTTATGTCGGTATCAAGTTGCAATTTTTCCTCTTTAACAAATTAAAAATAGCCAATACAAAAGTATTATTTTTCGGACAAATGCGCTACATAGTCGGCGAAATTTTTTACCGAAGAAAACGCCTTAATATTATATCCGTTTGTGTTAGAGTAGTTTCCAACAAAAAAAATGGTAAATCCTTTAAAAGATTTGTCAAATTCGTCTAAAATATCCGAAATATCTTCGTTGTTTGGATATATTTTGTCGGTCATTACCACATGAGTGCATCCTGTAGATTCGGCGGTGCGAGCTGCGGTGGCAATGCTTATGTTTTCGCCTGCATAAACTATCGGGAAACGATATTTTTTTATTATGTAAGCTATAAAAATAAGAATCATCTCGCAGTCGTCGGAGCGGGTAGAAAAAATCAAAAACTTGTTGTTGCCTTGTCGCGCAGGTTCGCTATCGGCGGCAAGTATTATTTTGCGACGGATAAGGTCGTAGGCAAACTGTTTAACACTTTGATACAAAGGGCTCAAAATCCAACGTTGCTCCAAAACCGTTACCATAGGAATCAGGGTATCAATCATGGCTTTTTCAAACCCCGATGAAAGAATTTCGCGGTTGATGAGTTTTTCAAACTGCTGTTCGTCAAACTTGTCGGCGGCGGCCAGCAAGGCATTAACCTTAGATTCAGGATCGTCTTGCATAGTTTCAATAGTGCGGAGTTTTTCGCTCATCTGCTGCATAGTCAACTGCGCCACCTCTGAAATTTTAAAGCCACGTTTTACAAGCATCGACACAGCAAGAATTTTGTGCAAATCGTCTTGCGAGTATACACGAATGTTGGTATCGGTACGCATGGGCGAAGTAAGGTTGTAACGCTTTTCCCAAATACGTATAGTAAAGGCATTTACGCCAGTTAGATTTGATATTTCCTTTATCGAATACTGCATATCATTTATTATTGGGTGCAAATGTATAAAAAAAGAGCCGGAAAGAAAGTAATGAGAGTGATTCAATATTAAATTTTAGATTTTTTTGAGTTTTTTGGGTAGCACGTCAGATTTTTTTCTGATATTTGTAGCAAAAACAAAACCTGATAGATTTAGGCAAGTATGATTACACAAAAAAATATAGTGTTACCGGCAGTAAGCCGTGGTTATCATCTGATTACCAAAAACATCATAGAACAACTTGGCAAATTGCCCGAAGTAGGACTCCTTAATTTGTTTTTAAAACACACCTCTGCCGCGCTGAGCATCAACGAAAATGCCGATCCGTCGGTGCGCTACGATATGGAAGGTATTTCAGACCGTCTGATACCCGAAAGTGCAAGCTATTCGCACGACCTTGAAGGCTCAGACGATATGCCGGCACACTTTAAATCATCGCTTATGGGCGTGTCGCTCAATATTCCTATTGCCAACGGACATCTCGACCTTGGCACATGGCAGGGAATTTACCTTTGCGAATTTAGAAACTGTGGTGGCAACCGTCACCTCACAGCCACCATATATTATTAAAAATCAAAAACGTACAATAATGAAGAGCATAATTCACAGTCACAAAAGCGTGCGCCAATATTCGGTGCGCACTGTTGACGAGGCAACTATTGTTAAGATAGTTAATGCAGCTGTGCGAGGCAGCAACACCGGCAACATGCAGTTATACAGCATTGTTCTTACTACTCAACCCAAAATTAAACAGCAACTGATGCCTCTGCATTTTAATCAGCCTATGGTAGAACACGCACCTCTTGTAATGACATTTTGCGCCGATATCAACAGATTTTCGCATTGGTGCAAGTTGAGAGGAACAGAACCGTGTTACGATAATTTTTTATGGTTTTCTACAGCTTTAACCGACACAGTGATTGCCGCCGAAAATGCAGCTGTGGAGGCAGAATTTGCCGGACTTGGAATTTGCTTTTTAGGCACAACCATGTATAATGCCGAAGAGATTGCCAATGTACTAAACCTTCCAAAAGGCGTTGTACCTGTAATTACAATGACAGCCGGTTATCCCGAAGACCCTGAGTTGCCATTAACCGAACGTCTACCCTATCAGGCTGTTCTTCATTTTGAAACTTACAAAGATTACACCGATAGTGATATAAATAAATATTACAACGAATTTGAAAATCTCGACAAAATAAAAGATATTGTTAAGCAAAACAAACTTAACAATCTTGCCGAAGTTTTTACACAAAAACGTTACACCAAAACTGACGGTGATTTGTTTTCAAAAAAATACTTGGATTATGTAAAAAAGAGTTTTACGATGGATTAGCGGCTTGAGCCTCATGTTTCTGTTTAGCCTCGTCTATCTTGCGCTTTTTTTGCAACTGCCAACTATTAAACAGATTTTGCCAAATGATATAAAAACCACTGCATACCGACGAAAGCGGATCTAAATATGTTTGAGCCGCCCAAATCGAAAATGTAGTGTTTTTTTGTCCTATGGCTTGACCTGCGCTTATGCGGTCGTTGAAATGCGAACCGATTTTTTTCCCGCTAACAAATAGGATAATGCAAATTACCATTGCGGCAACAGCCATAAGTATGTCAATGTGGTAATTTTCAGGCGTTTCGATAACGGTTTTTACCATAATGCCAACCAAAGTGGTAAGCGTTACAGCCCACATGTAAAACGATAACGCGCTGTTTTTTTCTAAAAACGAGTGGGCTTTTTTCCAAAAATGACGTAATAATTCTGCCAAAATCATTGGGCAAACCAATAGAGGAAAAACTCGTTTAGAAATTGTAAAAAATCCATCCCCAAAGGTCATACTCGTGCCGGGCTCTATTATCGGGAAAAATATAGGAATCACCACTGCCACAGTAATATTTGCCATCAAAGTATATGTAGTAATACTTGCCGCACTGCCTCCGAGTTTTGTGGTAATAATAACCGCTGCCGTGGCTGTGGGACATAATATTATCATCATTACACTCTCAGCTAATATTTTGTTGTAACCGCTCAGCGCATAATACGCTCCAAGTGCGCCCAAAACCTCAATACCAAGAAGTATAAAATGAAGTTTAGTGGGTTTTAATTCGCGGATCGAAACCCTTGAAAACGAGAGCAAAAGCATTACAAACAAAAAATAAGGCATTAGAAACCCAAATTGTGAAAAAAAATTGTGAAAAATTCCGCCTGTAAGCATTGCTACCGGCAAAGCATTGTTTTTAAGAAAGGTAAATATTTTATACATAATATTTTTATTTACTGATATTTACATCTAATTTTGCGCGACTTTGCGTTACCACAAATACACCGGCAAAAATCAACAATGCGGCTGCTAATTTGTATATCGAAAACGTGTCCATACCCACTGCAATAGCTGCCGCCGTAGCTACCACGGGCTGAACATAGTTGTACATCACCATCACGGTAGGGCGCAGACGATGCTGCCCCACAGGTATAAGAAAATAACAGATAAACGTTCCGCCTACCACCACTTGCGCTATTGCCCAATATACCGACGACGGAAGACTTTGATAATCAACGCTCATCATATCTTTAGCAAAAATGGGGACAAAAATTATAGACGCCCAAAGAAACATCCATTTCATTATGGTAACAGGCGAATATTTAGCCACTAAATCTTTGAAAATCACCACATAAAAAGCAAAACTAAATTGAGCCACAATGCAACAGAGGTTTCCGGCAAGGTTCGATTTCCCTGTGCCACTCGCCGCGCCACACACAAGTATCAATGCTCCCGAAATGCCAAGCACAATACCCGCAATTTTAAAAAACGACACAGGCTCTTTTAATATCAATGCCGAAATTATCATTGTGATAACGGGCAAAAATGTTGTAATCACCGATGCATCCACAGGCGAGGTGAGCGAAACTCCCGTTACAAACAATCCTTGATTAAACACCACGGCAAGCAAAGATGCAAATAAGAGACGAATTTTATCGCGACGCTCTACATGTTCGGATTTAAAAAATAGCGATGCCGTCCAAAACAAAATACAAGCACCTCCTATGCGAAAACCCGTTACAGCAAACGAAGATACTGAATCAAAACTCATTACGTATTTGCTCACAGGAGCCATAACGCCCCAAATAATATTGGCAAAAAGCATTGCGGCATGTCCCGCCAAAGTATGGCTATTAAATGGGCGCATTATATTTCAAAATTAAAACCTTCTTGTGTTAATTGGAGATAACGCTCTCTGTTGAAACTCATTAAACGAGGCGCACGGTAAGCCACATTTTGCACTTTTTCGTCGAGAATATCGAGAACGCCTGTTTTAAGAATCTTTGACGAAAAATTGCGGCGGTCGAATTTGCGTTCCAAAACAGCCTCGTATAGGGTTTGCAATTGTGTCATTGTAAATTTTTGATCCAAAAGTTCAAACCCAATTGGGCGATAGCGGATTTGATTTTGAATACGTTGTTTGGCAGTTTCGAGAATTTTTTTGTGGTCGAATGCCAAAGGGGGCAACTCATTGATTTTAAACCAACCAGCCTGTGAAGCATCCGTTCCTCCATGTGGGAAATAGTCGGTACTGCGCACAAGTGCATAATAAGCCACCGAAACCACACGTCCACGAGGGTCGCGATCGATGTCGCCAAAAGTGTACAACTGCTCCATATACACGTCCTTTACGCCGGTTTCCTCGTAGAGTTCACGACGGGCGCATTCATCCACGGTTTCATCTATACGTACAAAACCGCCCGGAAACGCATACACATTGATATACGGCTCAATGCCGCGCTTTACAAGCAAAACATTCAACGCGCTACCGTCAAAACCAAACACCACACAGTCGGTGGCCAAAGCAGGTCGTGGAAATTCGTATTCAAATGCCATATTCTTTGCGTTTTTGATACGCAAAGTTAGAGATTATCTGTTATTTATGGGTTAAGTTAAGGTGATTTCTACACATTAATGTAAAAATCCTTCACCAAATCTTTAAAACGCTGAGTATAAACATTTTGAGAAGAATATATTACTAACATTTCTTGTTTCATCGGCAAGATTGATTTAGCAAAATGAAGGATAACACGCAGAGGATCAGAATTTTCAAACGATTTTACAAGAGTTTTGCCGCAGATATGCAGTCCGTTGGCAATGCAGAGTCGGTTAAAATAGAGGCGTTCCGACTCGGGCAATATCACCGAAAATGTTCCGCCAGAAGTCAAGACACGCGCCACTGTGGGAACAAACTTTTCAAACGGCAACGAATCTTCGTGACGGGCAATCCTGCGACCTTGACTACTTGATTTCAACGAGTTACGAAAAAATGGCGGATTTGAAACAATATAGTCGAATCGTTCAGCACAATCATTAAACAGAGTAAGGAAATCACCGTTAACAACCTTGATTCTTGAAGCGAATTTTGATTTTTCAACATTTTCAATTGCTTGATTATAAGCATCTTTATCTATTTCCACAGCAGTTATATCCGCCAACGACCTCTGTGCCGCCATCAATGATAACAATCCTGTTCCTGTGCCAATGTCGAGCACTTTTTTAGCCATTCCAAACCCACAGCACGCCCCAAGCGCTATACCGTCGGTGGATACTTTCATCGCGGTTTTGTCTTGATAGATAGTAAACTGCTTAAAACGGAAATAGGGGTTGGACATTTCAACTAAAACTTTTCAAAAATTCCCAATCCAAAAAGTGCAAAATCATATTTCACCGGGTCGGTGGGGTCTAACTTGCGTAAGTTTTCGGTGATTTCCTCCACAGTTTTCCAATTGTTTTGAGTGCGGGTTATGAGTCCAAGTTTACGACCTGTGGCAGCAGTGTGAGTATCTAAGGGAAGCATCAATGCCGATGTAGGAATATTCCAAAGCCCAAAATGCACACCCGATTTATCCTTGCGGCACAGCCACATAAGGTACATATTCAAGCGTTTGCCGGCTGCACCTTTCTTTACATCGGCAATGTGTTTGGTGGTACGCAATGGATAGTTGCACTCAAAAAATATTTTTCTAAAATTGATTAGAGTCTCCTTTATACTCTGTGTTTTGCGAAAATTATCTTCAAAAACCGCCTTCAATCCGCCATGATTGCGGTAGATATTTTGCAAACTCGCCACGCAATATTGGAAATCTTGATTCTGAAAAGTACGGTGCACAAACGGAGGGAAATCGTCAGCATTTCCCGGGTCAAAATTCATTACAAAATCGTAAGGAGTATTGCCCATTATATCCATCATACGGTGAGCATTGCGCACAATCATTTTGCGATTGCCCCACGCAATGGTAGAAGCAAGAAAACCTGAAATTTCAATATCCTCACGCATTGTAAACGAGTGCGGAATCTGTATCGGGTCGCTATCGATAAACTCAGGGGTATTATATTGATGATATTTCTCATCCAAAAATTCTTTTAGATTCTCCATTTCAATTTTCAATTCTTAACTTTCAATTACGCCGTCTTTTATTCTAATAATTCTATCGCTCATATCGGCGAAATGCTCGTCGTGAGTAACGATAACAAATGTATGTTTAAATGTATCGCGAAGATTGAACAACAGATTGTGCAATTCGTCGCGGTTTTTACTGTCTAAGTTTCCCGAAGGTTCGTCGGCAAATATCACCGAAGGCGAGTTGATCAACGAACGGGCTATTGCCACACGCTGTTGTTCGCCACCCGAAAGTTCTGTGGGTTTGTGGGTAAACCGATGGCTGAGGTTCAAGAAACCAAGAAGTTCTTCGGCACGTTTTTCGGCATCAGTTTTATTCATTCCGCCTATCATAGCAGGTATGCACACGTTTTCTACAGCAGTAAATTCGGGCAAAAGGTGGTGAAACTGAAAAACAAAACCTATATTCTTATTACGAAAATCAGCCAATTGCTTGGGTTTTAATATATTAACATCAGTTTCATTTATTATCACTCGACCTTCGTCGGGTTTTAAAAGCGTACCTGCAATTTGCAAAAGAGTTGTTTTTCCTGCACCACTTGCTCCAACGATTGAAACAATCTGACTACCATCTATTTCAAGGTCGATACCACGCAGCACAGGCAACGGACCATAACTCTTTTTTATGTTTTCTAAAACTATCATAAACAAATGTTTTTACACGCAAAAATAATAAAAAAAACGTCCGGCAAACTGTCGGACGTTTTTTTTACATATAGAAATTACTGTTATTTCTTTTCGGGTAAAGCTTCATTCTCTTTGCTTTTCATAATGTCGTAGGCAACGGGAGATGCGATACATACCGAAGAGTAAGTTCCGACGACTGTACCAAGCAAGAGTGCGAATACAAATCCACGGATAACTTCACCACCGAATATGAATATTACCAACAATACAAAGATTGTAGTCAATGATGAATTGATTGTACGGCTCAATGTTGAATTGATAGCGTCGTTCATATTGGTTTTGAGGTCGGTTTTTGAATGCAGACCAATAAACTCACGGATACGGTCGAATACAACCACGGTATCGTTGATAGAGTAACCTACGATGGTAAGGATAGCGGCTATAAACGATTGGTCGATTTCCATTGAGAAAGGCATTATGCTGCTAAAGAGCGAGTAAATACCAAGTACAAACAGCACGTCGTGGCAAAGTGCGAGAGTTGCGCTCATACCGTACGAACCTTTGTGAAAACGGATGAAGATGTAGATAAACATCACAATCAACGCAAACGCGATGGCCAGGATAGCCGAGTACATAATATCATCAGCAATGGTAGGTCCTACTTTCGACGAGCTTTGGAAACCGTAAGTTTCTTTGCTATTGTCGGATGTGATTTGAGGAGCTCCGTTGGCATCAAAAATAAATCCTTGCAAGAATTGATCTTTTGTTATAGAAGTATTCTTGAAGAAAGGGAGCAACTTGTTGAAAAGTATCTCTTCAATTTCGGTGTCAACATTTTCGCCTTCGTCGTCGATACGGAATTTGGTGATGATTTTTACTTGGTTGTCGCTACCAAATGTTTTTACCAAAGGTGCAGAACCGAAATCAGCAGCAAGTGCATTAGAAACTGCGTTAGTGGCTACCGACTGGTCGAATTTTACAACGTATGTACGTCCACCAAGGAAGTCAACGCCTTTGTCAAAACCTTTAATAGCCATAGAAGCAATACCAAGAATAATAACTACGCCCGAAATAATGTAAAATTTCTTACGTCCACCAATAAAATCGAAGTGGGTGTTTTTCATAGCAAACTCGTTCCACTTGCTCCAGAAATTAATGTTTTTGTCCTTATCTAAGAAGATAGAGAAAATCAAACGAGTGATAAACAATGCCGAGAACAAGGTGGTAAGAATACCGATTACCAATGTGGTGGCAAAACCTTGAATCGGGCCGTGTCCAAAGATGTAAAGGATAATACCGGTAAAAATTGTGGTAACGTTACCGTCGATAATTGCTGAATAAGAGTTGGCATAACCGTCTTTAACAGCAAGTTTAAGACCTTTACCACTGTGAAGTTCCTCACGAATACGCTCGAATATAATCACATTGGCGTCCACAGCCATACCCATTGTGAGGACGATACCTGCGATACCAGGGAGAGTAAGAACTGCACCCAACGAGGCAAGTACACCAAACAAGAAGAAAATGTTGCATATCAACGCCAAAGCAGCTGCAAAACCAGCTCTGCGGTAGTAAACAATCATATAGAGGATGATTACCAAGAAAGCACCGATAAACGACCACATACCTTGGTTGATAGTAGCCTGACCGAGCGAAGGTCCTACTATTTCTTCCTCAATAATTTTAGCAGGAGCAGGCAATTTGCCTGATTTCAAGATTGTTGCCAAGTCTTTTGCTTCTGCAACGGTAAAGTTACCTGTAATTTGCGAATTACCGCCAGTGATTTCGTTCTGAACTGTGGGGAACGAATAAACTAAGTTGTCAAGTACAATAGCAATTTGTTTGCCTACATTGTCTTTGGTAATGCGAGCCCACTCTTTAGCTCCTTGACCGTTCATAGTCATAGAAACCTGAGCTGCGGCACGACGGTCGTCGAACTCTTCGCGAGCGTTGGTAATAACATCACCGGTAAGGCAAGGATTGCCACGGTCGGTACGAATAGCTACAAGTTCAAAATAGTTAGCTTCTTTGTCCCACTCGGGCGATTTTACACACCACAAGAATTTCAAGTCGCGGGGGAAAATGTCGGCAACTTGAGGCAAAGCCAAATATTTGTTAACCTTAGCGGTATCAGCGTAATGAGCATAACCTACTGCTGCACCACCGTAAAGGTTGCCATTGCGGTCAACCATAGGATTGAGCACTGCGAACAATGGGTTTTGTTTGCGGAATTGATCAAGTGTGATATTTGCTTGGTCGATTTTTGCCGTATCAGATGTTGCTACAATTGAAGAATCATTTAAATCTAAGAGAGATTTAGTAGTGTCGGCAGCTGGAGCCTGAGTGTTTTCAGCATCAGCGACCACATCGTTAGAATGAACTGCATTTTCAACAGCCACACCTTCGGGATTATCAACATCTAAACCAGCGTCGATCAAAGTTTTAAGTTTAGCATCAGCTTGCTGAATCTGCGACCATATTTCGGTAACATCGTAAGTTTTCCAAAATTCGAGGTTGGCAGTACCTTGAAGCATTTTCTTAACACGCTCAGGATCTTTAACACCCGGAAGCTCAACGAGGATACGACCTGTTTGTCCGCTGATTTTTTGGATATTAGGCTGAACCACGCCAAGACGGTCGATACGAGTAGAAAGCACCATAAAGCAGTTTTCGATAGCTACCTCACTTTCTTCACGCAACACCTCAATAACTTGTGCGTTGGTAGAGTTGAAATTAACTCTGCCCTTTAATGATTCTGTTGTGAAAATCGAAGCGAGTTTGTCGTTAGGATTCAGTTGTTCGAAAGCCTTTCCAAACAAGGTGATGAAGTCGTCTTGACTGTTTTTCTGATCTTCCTTCGCTTTTTTGAGAGCGTTAACGAAAGCGGGGTCTTGGTTGTGGTTAGATAATGCAACCACAACATCGGGAACAGAAATTTCAAGAATAACGTTCATACCTCCTTTGAGGTCGAGGCCGAAGTTCAACTCGCGTTCGAGACATTCTTTGTAGGTGTACTTTCTAATCCAAAAAAAGTTGTACACTTCTTTACTTCCAATAGAGTCTAAGTATTTCGCTTCTTTTACATCATCACCTTTTGCATATTCGGCGGCTTTGCTTCGTACGCGTGAGGTTACAAACGTAAACGAAAGCTGATACAAACTCGCTAAGGCTAAGAGAATTGCTAATAACCTTATTACTCCTTTGTTTTGCATTTGTTCTTCGTTTATTTTGAAATTTTTATTTAATCTAATAACAATTAACGCATTTTATTTGCGGTCGCAAATATAGTTTTTTTTTTATTCATAGCAAAGTTTTTTGTTTTTTTTATTTTACCTTTGACACAAATAAATACACCTTATATATTATATGGAAGATTTAATAGAAAAAACTAAGCAACTTATTGGCAACGACCGTTTTGCAGCTACTAACGGTATTACACTCGAAAGTGTATCTATGGGCTCAGCTGTAGCCAAAATGACTATTAACGAACAGCATTACAATGGATTGGGTACTGTGCAAGGCGGTGCTATTTTTACTCTTGCCGACCTCTGCTCGGCTGCAGCATCTAATGCATACGGTATTCCCACCGTGGCTCTATCGTGCAATATTAATTTTATAAAAGCCACAAGATCAGGCGTTCTCACTGCTCGCGCTTCGGAAATTTACCGACGTCGCACCGTTGCAGGCTACGAAGTTAAGATTTACGACCAAGACGATAATCTTATCGCAGTGTTTAATACCACGTCGTATATCAAAAATTAATTTCCACTTGATACAAAGTAGGCCAATTTTTACCGGTAATAAAAAGTCTACGGCTCTTGGAGTCGTAGGCTATACCGTTAAGAACATCGGTATCGTCGCGGTATTGGTCGGCTGGAAGTAGCCCTGTAAAATCGATATAATTAAGCACTTTGCCTGTTGAAATATCTATAATTGCCACTAAATCACTTTGATAGATATTGGCATAGAGTTTTCCTTCTACTATTTCTAACTCGTTGAGCATCTTTACAGGACCATTGTTGTCGTACACCTGAGTAATCTTAGTGGTAGAGAAAGTGTTTTTATCAACAAAATACAGATTCTCTGTTCCATCGGTAAGTATCAAGGTATCATTATATAACACACATCCCCAACCTTCAGTACTAATATCAAACTCTTGAAGAGTGGCAAATGTGTTTTTGTCGTAAACAAATCCCTTGTGATTTTTCCAAGTGATCTGAAAAAGGCGATTGCCATCTATAGCAAGTCCTTCTCCAAAATATGTATCATTGAGGGCAACACTTTGAATAATGTCTCCTGTTTCAAATTTCACTTTGCGCAACGATGATTTTCGGTTCAAACCCGTAGATTCGTACATAACGCCTTCGTCAAACACCAAACCTTGGGTATAAGCACCACGGTCGTGCGGGAAACGTTTAATCACTTTATATTTAACGCGTTGTGGTGTAATATCAGATTTTAAACACAGCGAACCCGAAAGATACTCAGTTTTGCCATTATACATCACCTCTGCAGATAGGCGAACATTTCCAACCCTTGAATTTTTAGTATCAAGCTGATATACTGTATCTTGCACATAAGAAGTAACTTGTTTTCCATCCACAAGAAAACGAACAGAATCTGGAGTTACAACAGTATCGCACAATACTTTAAGTAGAAAAACATCACCACAAACACCAACATTATCTTTGTTTTCGGGCTCTACCGAAAGTGTAAAATAAGATTTTGATTTCTGCGGATAAATACTATTGGAAGGGTTAGCGTTATTATTAGAAGTATTGTTGTCGGAGCCACCACCGCAAGCAACCAAAGAAGCTGCAAAAAAAAGTGTATAGATATAAAGGTGTCGCATTATTTTACTTCTTTAGGATTGAAAAGATGATCTAAGTTGAACTGGAGGTCATCAAAATGTTCCCATTTATCAAAATCAGCCGAAAGAACAGCCACGCAACCCGTATCCAAAGTCATGCGTTTACCTGTGAGGAAAAGCACCAAATTGCTCCACAGAGGATTGTGACCAACTATTAGCAAATTTTCAACATCGTCGTTAACTCGGCGAATTACCGAAATTATCCTCCGCAAATCTGAAAAATAAAAACACTCCTCTACCTGAATCTCCTTCAAAAAGGATGTGTTCTTTTTAACTATAGTGGCTGTCTGCAAAGCTCGTTGAGCAGGTGATGCAATAATAGCATCAAAAGACAATTTATTATTTACCAAAAATTTAGCTACCTTTTTTGCTTCGTCCTCTCCGCGTTTGTTGAGTATACGATCCTTGTCATCTACCGAATCGTCGCTCCAATCGGATTTAGCATGGCGTAAAATATAAATACTCTTCATTGTTATTAATTATCTAATTTGCAAATATAAGAAAAAAATTGTTTCCATCATTCATCAAAATCAACTTTATTCTTAAAATATCAAAAAAAGATTTCACAAAAAAAGAGAGCACCGAACAGTACTCTCTTTAAAACCAAAAATTAACCTAAAACAAACTAATTAACCTAACAAAACTATGAAAAATAAATTATTTTCTTCAATTTGTAAAATGTTCGATTTTGGTTAAAAAGGAGTGTTGCAATCACTGCAACACTCCAGATACAAATAACAACCTAAAATCAAACTATTAACTCAAAAAAATTATAACACTCACTTTTAATAGAGAATCCTTATCAGATTCTTTGTTGCAAAGCTATAACTAATATTTTATATTTGCAAGTATTTCGGAGTTTTTTTTTACTTTTTATTGAAAAAATTTTCATTGTTTTCAATACCCAAAATAACGCTTTATTATTTAATAGTTTATGCAAAATTTTCGAAAATCAAATTGCTTAAATCTCGAAAAAGATGATTGCGATTTATTTTGTCAAATAACGTTCTACTATCCGCGAAATTTGCTCTTGGTTGATTGGCTTAATGAGATAATCAGAGAAAGGATTGTCTCCTTGTTCTACCTCAGGGTCAATCATATACGCCGTTTGTGCAACGATTACTACATTGGGTTGTAGTAATCGTATTTCTTTTGCGGCTTCGTATCCGCCAAGTTCGGGTAGTTTAACGTCCATAAGTACAAGATCAAGCTTAGAAGACGAGGCTTTTTCTACTGCCTCTTTGCCTGTGGATGCGCAAATCAAATTAAAATTGTACATCGACATCACTTCTACGAGATACATCATATTGTATTCGTTGTCTTCTACAAGCAAGACATTTTTTACTGTTTCGGCCATAGTTAGTTTAATAATGTTTTACTTTGCCGCAAAAGTATTAATATTTTTTTAATTATGCTCAAAAATTTGGATTTTTAAATAGCAGCAGTACGATTTTTTAAATACTCTTTTTCGTTTTCGGACAAATATGGCGAAAGAGAGTTGTAAACGCGTTTGTTATAATTATTTATAAAGTCAATTTCATCTCTATTAAGCAATTTAGTATCCACGGCGCGGGTATCGATATGACAAAGGGTAAGGGTTTCAAAGCTGTTAAAACCTTCGTATTCAGATTTTTGCACTGCCAAAAGGTTTTCGATACGTATGCCGTACTTGCCTTCGATATAGATGCCTGGTTCGTCGGATGTTACCATTCCGGGCAAAAATGTGGTTTTGGTGGCGCCGGGAGATGTCGAAACGGGTCCCTCGTGAACATTGAGACAAAAACCTACGCCGTGTCCTGTGCCGTGTCCAAAATCTTTTCCGTATCTCCAAAGGCTTACACGACCTATTGCATCTATTGAGCAACCGTTGGCTTTGTCGGGGAAAATTGCCATTGCAATATCCACCATTGCTTTAAGCACAAGGGTGTAGTCAATCGAAAAATCCTTTGAAAACGATCCTGTGGGTATTACTCGGGTTAAATCTGTGGTGCCTGTATAATATTGTCCACCCGAATCTACAAGATAAACGCCGTCTTTTTGTAATAAAAGATTATTACTTTTGCTCGGTGCAAAATGGGGCATGGCGGAATGTTCGTTGAATGCCGAAATACATTCAAAACTTTCAGAGATAAAACCTTCACCTATAGTGCGGTATTCCAAAAGTTTGTTGGCTGCGTCGATTTCGGTTACTTGGATATTGTTGTTTAATTGATTTTCAAGCCAATAGAAAAAACGCTCCATTGCCACACCGTCTATTACCATGGTGCGGCGGATATTCGACAGTTCGGTTTCGTTTTTTTGCGCCTTCATCAGTTGCACAGGACTTCGGCGTTCTAATATTTTACATTGTTTATTTACCGAAAGATAGAGTTCGGCATTGGCAGAATTGATATCAACTATTAGCGACGAACCTTCGGGCAAACCAGACAAGGCAGCGTACACCAAATCGTAGTCGCAAACTACAACTCCTATTTGCCTAAGGTATTCGGCTACCGAATCATCAAACCGCTGATTAGCTGTAAAAAGAACAGAAGAACCATCACAGCTAATCAACATAAAAGCCTTAAAAACAGGACAATAACTGATATCCGAACCGCGTAGGTTTAATATCCAAGCAATTTCGGCAAGGTCAGACGTCAACAATCGGTCGGCATTTTCGGCTTTGATTTTCTTAACAATAGCGTCGATTTTTTCAGTTGCCGAAATTCCTGTAAACTTTACATCCAACGCATATACCGGCGAGATTTTCGGTTTTGGACGATTAATCCAAAATGATGACGAAAGGTCGAGTTTTTCGTTGAGAACCACGCCCAAAGGGTCGAGTTTCTTTTTAATGTCGAAATATACAGAAGCGGTGGTGCAGCGTCCGTCAAACGCCACAACACCGCCTTTGTTTACATTTGATTTGAGCCACGCCAAAAACGTAGACTCAGAAGATTTCATCAGCGCAACGCCTGAATCTTTAAGTTCTTGAGTTCCTGAGATATAAAACCTTGAATCTGTCCACAATCCAGCGAAATTCTGTGTTACCACCACGGTGGCATTATCGCCAGTAAATCCGCACAACTGTTTGATTACCAAATAATCGTCGGGTACGTATTCGCAAGAATGAGGGTCGGTGTTGAATATTATGTAAGCATCCACACCAGCTTTGAGGGCAGCGGTCCTCAGTTTTTGTAGGTTTTGATTCATCTTAAAAATACAAAAATGTTACGCTGCAAATATACAAAAGATTTTTACAGAAAAGAATCATAAAAGTCTAACACGCAGTTGTAATTAAATACAGTGTGTTTTGCAATCGATACGCCTACTGCACCATACTGTTCTGAAAGCATCACATTGCGGTGACCAAGGCTTTCAACTCCGTCGTCGATAAGCAGTTGCATAACGATATCCAATGGAGCAGCCTTGCCATAAGAACAGTTTTCAGAAACTGTACCTTTGGCGAAATATTTTTCAAAACGTTTTACCAAATCCTTTCCGTCAGAGGATTTGTGACCTGTTCTACCTGTGCTGCCGATGTCAGAAGCGTGATTTGCAGCCGCTGTACAGAGTCCGAGGTCGGGAATCAACATCGGGAGGTTGCGTACATTCTGAAGGTCTTTGATAAGAGTGTGAACATATTCAGATTTGAGAGATTTTTCTGCCACATAGTCGCGAAGATAGGTATTGGCAAAGAGAGTGCCATTTAATCTTGCGAGGTTGCAAAGGCAGATAACTGATTTTTCGTCATCAGAAAGATAGCTAACATCTTTGGCGGTGTTAGCGCGGTCAAATACTTCGGCATCCCAACGAGAGTCGCGAACAATTTGAGCATTTGAAACAGCTACAGTTGTCAACAAACAAATAGCAAGCAGTACTTTTTTTAACATAAGTTTTTAATTTTAGATTTTTAAACATAAGCAAGCAGAGTTAATGTTTGTTGATTTGGGTTGTTTTGTAATTACAGCAGTTTTTTCCCTACTGTCTTGTCGTTTTTTAAGAAAGTTTCTCTTACTTCGTTTTTGTAAAAGCGATTAATTCGTACGAATGATATAATAAAATTAGCGATATAAACAAGCCAAATAATAATAGCGGTGAGAATACGGTGTGATGGTTCTCCCCAAAAATTCATCAATGGAATAATGCTAAAAATAGAGCACAATAAAAATATCTCGTTAAAATTGATTTCGCTGTGAACTGTGATGAGTCCTTGATTTTTTTCTACCAAAAGCCTTCCGCCGCGCACGCCGTTGAAACGATTGAATCCATTCCAAACAAAGCGCATAAAAGTGCCTTTAAATCGGTATTCATTGTTGTGACGCCAACGGTCGTTCATATAGGCTTCCTCAAATTCGGGACGAAGGCGCTTAAAGAGAAGGTCGGCGAACTCTTCTGCGCTCATTTTCGAGTAAATCTCGAAGTCGGTCCTATATTTCAGCAGCGAAAACATCTCGTTTAATTATGGTGCAAAGGTATAACGTTTATTGATAAATGTAAATACCTTTTTAATTAAAAAATCTTAAATTATTATAGATTATTATCTTAAAAACTTATACTGTTTGTTACCAAAAATTTATTGCTTATTATAGTCTACCCCAATTTGTCCATGAAATTTTTGTCGGTTTACGGCTTTGCGTTTAAAGTCGCTTTCGGCGGTAAAATATCTGAGCACAAATTTGGCAGGGAACAACTGACGGAGTTCTTTTTCGTAATCGCGGTGGATTTGCATTTCAAGCATATCAAGTTCGCCGAGTTTGTCCATAGCGGCGGCACATTCGTTGTCGTTCATCTGTTCAAGAGTGCGTCCGTTGTAGGCGTGGCGGCGTTGGCAGAATACTTGGTCGTATTTTGCGTCGTATTTGTTGTACAATGGCCAGAATTTTTGAGCCTCTTCTACTGTAAAATTCATTGCAGTAGATATATACGCTATTTTGTCGGCCTTGTATTGTTTTTTGCGTTGCTCCCAAGTGTTGGTGGTGTCGGCGTTTTGGGCAAAAGTCTGCGCGGTGGCCAACATCATTAACGAAAATAATATGTATCTTAGGTAGTTCATAATTTAAGGTATTAATATTCTTCTATAATCATATCGCCTGTTAGTCGGAATCCATAGTCAACAAACTCTGAGGCAGAGTATGTAACCTCCTGTGTAGTGGCGTTGTCGTAAAAATAATCGCAAAGCGAATATGTGCTGCTCGATTCGATGAGCGAGTAAGTTGCATAATCTTCGTATGTTACGTTTTCGTGAACGGGTGCAGGTTGTTGTTCTTTAAAAATAAAGATACCTGCCAAAATAACGGCGGCGGCAGATGTAATCCAAGCGGTTAATTTCAAAATACGTCCACGACTTGCACTCTTGCGCTTGTCTTCTTGCGTAATACGCTCCATAACCCTGTCGGCGAAGGTGTCGAAATATCCCTCGGGCGGGTTGAAGTTGAATTTGCCTTTATAGTCGTCTAATTTCATAATGCTAATAGTTGTTTTGTAATGCTTTGACTTTGATTTTTTATTTTGGTTTAATCGTTTTCTAAATAGTTTTCAATTTTTTTTACGGCAAAATGGTAAGATGCCTTCAAAGCACCTACCGAAGTGTTGAGAATTTCTGACATTTCTTCATATTTCACCTCCTCAAAGTACTTCATATTGAAGACGATACGCTGTTTTTCGGGCAATTGCTCAATGGCGGCTTTAAGTTTGGCGGCAATGTAGTCGCCCGAACGGTGTGTGCCGGTTTCCACCGATGGCAGTTGAAGATATTGGCCATCGTCGTTGAGCGAAACGGTGGTTTTGTTTTTGCGATTGCGAATAAACGTAAGTGACTCGTTTGTAGATATTTTGTAGAGCCAAGTATAAAGCGAAGCCTCTGCCCTAAACCTCGGCAACGACCTCCAAGCCTTTACAAACGAATTTTGAACTATATCGTCTGCCTCCTCGTGGGTTACAAAAAAAGAGCGCACGTGGGCATAGAGTTTTGCGCCGTACCTTTTCATTATTATACGGAAAATGGCTTCGCGGTTGGCCTCGTCAGCAAACTGCCTCACAAGTTCTTCGTCGGACGTATTTTCCGAAAATAGCATTTTGTGGTTAGAATATTTTTGCGCAAATGTAATACTTTTTTTCTCTATAGGCTGAAAATAGTATTGGGTTTGCTATATTTGCACGTTAAAAAAACTTAAACGATAGAATTAAAAATGAACGAAAATATCTTAGACTTAGAACCCAAGGCACTTTGGCGTAATTTTCGGGAACTTACACTTATACCACGCCCGTCGAAACACGAGGAGAAGGTTACAAGATTTCTTTTGGAATTTGGCAAAAAACATTGCGACGAGGCTTTTATCGACCCTGTGGGCAATGTTGTTTTTAAGAAAAAGGCTTCGTCGATAGAGATGAGCAACCGCAAGGGCATACTCTTGCAGGCTCACTGCGATATGGTGCCACAAAAAGACGACTGTTCTAACCATAATTTCATCACCGACCCCATTGAAACCATTGTTTCGGGCGGATTTGTTAAGGCAAACCATACTACTCTCGGCGGCGACGACGGCATTGGCGTGGCTGCTATTATGGCTATTATGGAAGATAACACTCTGAAACACGGACCATTAGAGGCTCTTATCACCATCGACGAAGAAACAGGAATGACCGGTGCAAACGGACTTCAACCCGGTATTTTTAAAAGCAAAATTATGCTCAACCTCGACAGCGAGGAGGACAATATTTTTTACATAGGCTGCGCAGGTGGCGTAAATGTACATATCGAAACCGCCATCGGCCACTCTCCCACGCCGAATGGATATTCGGCTTTCAATGTTAATGTTGAAGGTTTTCTCGGAGGACACTCTGGTTGCGATATTCACAAAAACCGTCCAAATGCTATCAAATTGCTTTTCAGAATGTTGTGGGAGGCGCAGCAAAAATTTGACATTAAAATTAGCAAAGTTGAAGGCGGAAATATGCGCAATGCTATTCCAAGGACGAGCAAGTCTGTAATTCTTGTAAACAACAATCAATCAGCGGATTTTGAATCTTTTGCCGAGGAATTCAACAATGTGATAAAATCAGAATACGGCAAATCAGACCCCGACGGCAAAGTTTCAATCTCAAAAACCGACGTTCCCACCGAGTGTATCGCCGACGAAAGTGCTAAAAAAGTGCTGTTTCTCGGAAACAACTTAATATCAGGCGTTTTTGCCCTAAGTGCAGATATGCCCGGATTGGTAGAATCGTCAAACAATCTTGCAATAGTTAGCACCGACGGCGGTAAATTTGTGATGGACAATCTGTTGCGCAGTTCATCATCGTCGCAGATGGATTATTTGTGTAATATAATAAGGTGTATAACCGATTTTTGTGGAGCGGAAATCAGTTTTTCGGGCAGATACCCGGGATGGCAGCCCAATCCACAGAGCGAAATCGTAGACCTTATGCTTGGAATTTATCAAAAACTTTTTGGCTCAAAACCCGACGTAACCGCAATACACGCAGGTGTTGAGTGCGGCATCATCATCGACAAATATCCCGATTTGGACGCAGTGTCGATAGGTCCAAACACCTTAAATGTGCACACCCCCACCGAAAAAATCGAAATTGCTTCTACACAGCGTTTTATAAAACTCTTGTACGAAACTATCGAAAACGCACCGATAGAAGGAGGCGTTTGGGCATAAGTTTATAATTTTTCTAACAATTCCTTGGCTTTGGCTGCAACAGCGAGATAATCCTCAGAGTTGGCAGCAAGGATTGTTAGCACTGATTTTGCTTTTTCGGGGTCGTGTTTTTTGAGATGCGCAAGCGAAAGATACCACCCCGAAGTGGCAAAATAGTTGGTACATTCGTTGAATGTTTCCGACTGCGATTTTGCAAAAATTTCGGCAAGACTATAAATTGTAGATTCTAAATCTTTACCTTGCAAAACATTATCGCATAACGTTTTAACCTTGCCTTCTATATTATCATCGCTGCCACGTGATAAGTCTGAATAATTAAAAACGCTCTCATATTCGGCTGCAAGTTTTTCGTACGATGAATTTACATAAAAAATTCTCAAACCAAACACCAACACCAACACGGCGGCGGCAGAAACCACCCACGCAATAATACGCTTGATGTTGATGGTTTTGGGTTTAATATCCTCAGGCGAAAGTTTTTTGAACGACGATTTAAGTTGCTCGTCGTTTTCAACTCCCTTACGTTCAAGACCTTTGATCAATCGTGCAACGGCAACGGCGCGTGCTTTGAGGTCGGGATTTTGTAGGAGTTTTTGCAAAAAAGCCGCCTCATCGTCTTTGGAAAGTTCGCCGCGAAGAAATTTTACCAAATCTTCGTCGTTGTTTAATAATTCTTGCGGTATATCGTTGATTTCTTGATTCATAGCACCTTGTTTAAAATTTTGTTTAACACTTCGTGGTAGCGGTTTTTAAATTTTTCGGAGCAGCGAAATTTGGTAACCTTAATGGCAGATTCGGTTTTGCCGTACATCGCCGCCAAAGTTTTAAGCGAAAAGCCATCGCGAAAATATCCCCAAAAAACTTTTGCGCAAGTATCTGGAAGGTCGTTGATAATAGTGTCAACTGCCTGCGACTTAGCATTTTCGATAGCGGGATTATCGTTGTCGAGATTAAGAATGGCTTCGAGTTTTTCTTGCGAAAACGCACCACATACAAAACCATCTTCCAAATAGTCGGTTTTATAGATTTTGCGGCTAAATTCGTGCGCCTTGTTGCGGCAGATTCCCACAAAAAACGTGTAAAGCGAAGATTTAATATTATCAAGTTCGCCATTAACGAGTTTATTATAAAACACCAAGAGCGAATCCTGAAAAATATCCTCGCAATCGTGATATTTTAGACACGAAAAAGATTTCAAGAGATAACGAATAGTCTTCTCCTTGTTTTTGTTTACAAATTCGCTAACAATCAATTCGTTGTTGGTTTTCATAGTGCCGATAAATAACAATATTATACCACCGCCTCCACAATCTCTTTATCTCCAAATTTCAATGTCTTAACACCCGAAACCTTGTTTTTATTAAAATTGAAACTCAGCATATATCCTTTATTAACGTGGTAATAATCAAGGTATTCAGTAAGTTGATGTTCGCCACGTTCGTTGTAAGCGTTGCCGCGCCAAATCTTCATTTCTATGATGTATTGCTTACCTAAATAGTCGATAATCATATCGGTACGGCTGAGGTCGCGGGTTTGGGCTTCGATATAGTAATTGCCTGTGCCGTTGATAATTGGCTTGATGTAGAGCATAAAATAACGACGTCCTTCGTCCTCGCAAAACTTGTCGCCTTTGTCGCCGTAAATATCATTAAAATGTTGCGCAAATTTTTCGATAACTTTGTCCATTTTGAGAACGTTGCCTTCAATAAACTGACTGCGGTCTATCTGACCTTCTTTGTAAAGACGGTTTTCGATAGCCTCCTCCACCATAAAGAGATTGTACATCCAAGTTTCGATTACCCTATTGAAAATCATTACCTTGCCGTTAACATTCTTGATATAGTTAAACATCGCCGCAATCTCAATATGTTTGTAGTAGGTGTTGAACGACTCCTCATAACCGTTGTAAAGAATATCTTTAAGAAGTTGCTTCATTTTTGGAAAATCTTCCAACTTTTTAGCCAAATCGTCAAAGAAGGTGTTTTTCTCGTTGAGCAAATATTTTTCTGCCATCAAGAAACCATTATAATTCCATTCAAAATGCTTTGTATCAATTAATTGACACAACCTCGACACAAAAAACGGATAACCCGACGAATAATCCCAAACCAACTGTGCCATTTCTGATACGTCCATACCGGTTTTATGGTCGTTTTCGTAATCTTGGAGCATTTGTTCGATTCCGTCTTTTTGGAGTGCCATATCCTCGTCGAAAGGCACAGCAATGTTCCACGGCGAATTATATTGATGGTCGCTATCAGGGCGAACTTTGAGTTTGAGGTTTTTTACATCATAAACACCGGCAAGGATAACAGACTGAAACGTTGGAATTTGCATCCTTTTGAGATATTTATTTCGCAACATACGGAGCAATTCGATGAACGATTCGTAATTGCTTGCATTATCTACCTCATCGATAAATAGTACAATTGGCGTGGCATTTTTGGCACAAATGTCGGATATTGACTTTTCAAACGTTTCAAAAGGAATCGCCTTATTTTCAGCATATTTGGTTACCAAGTCAGAAATCAAAGATTTAGTATTGTCCTCCAAATTGTTGATATGCACGTATTCAAAAGCCATTTGCACTTGTTCCCAAAACGAGTATGCGAGCGATTCTTTGGTAGCGAAATTGTTGCTTCCTAAGGCTTCAAAACTTATCGAAAACACCACATAATCTTTACTCAACCGTTTGGCTAAATGGTAAAGAGTAGTAGTCTTTCCGTACTGGCGACCACGGTTGATGGTGATATACTCCCCTTCGGCTACTTTATTTTCGATGTCGCCGAGACGGTGAGAAATGTTCACCATATAGTGTAACTCAGGGTAACATATCCCCGTAGTGTTAAATTTTCGCATAATCGTCAAGTTTAATTTTGCAGCAAATATAATAAAAAACAGGGAAAAAGCATCGGCTTATTTTTATAAGTGCAAAAAAATAATAGCAAAGTGGGAACTTTTTAACCCTTGCGCCATTGGCAGAGGGGGAATATCTACTTGTCGTCATAATGACCATACGCAGAAATCACAAGCACTACCACCTCGTTGTCGATAATTTCGTAAACGAGCCGGTGCTTTTGCGTTATACGGCGGCTCCATTTGCCAGAGAGGTCGCCTTTTAACATTTTTGGTTTTCCTGTCCCAATTGTGGGATGCTCATATAATTCGGCAATCAATTGCAAAACCTTCTTATATGCCAACGGCTCATCTTTAAGCAAACGCCGCAAATCATTTTTGGCATCAGAAGTATATCTGATTGTGTATTTCATAGGCTTCTGATGTATTTGTCCAGATCGTCAACAGACTCAAATGAAATGGTTTCACCACGGCGGTATTCTTCTTCACCGCGTTTAATTTTTTCAAAAAACTCCTCCTTTGTCATCTCGGTGGGGTCGGGTTTCTTGGCGGTGAGTTGTTTGAGAAACTCCACCAACTGCGTTTTTAGGTCGGTATTATCGGCTATCTTAGCCATATACCTAAATATCTGAGCGTCTAAACTTGCCTGTGCTATCATAATGCTGACCGTTTTGTTATTATGTTGCAAATGTAATAATTAAATCTTGATACACAAAATCACAACCCGAAATTCTGGGATTATGTAAAAAAATGCACATTCCATTGTAACCTTTCTCACATTTTCGACACTAAGGGCAAAACGCAATGGAAAACTATTTGTCTAAAACTATTAGACAATGTGTCTATTATTAAGCAACAACAAAATCACTTCAATCGGCGTTTATTATTATCGTACTGCCACTGTATAGCAATATACATACTCTCTCACGCTCAATAGAGCAACCACAGTAAACATTATTGATAACATTAAAATTTTACCACTATGAAAAGAATAATATTATTTATATTAATAATTTTTGCATCGTTTATTAATTGTTATGGTCAAAGTATTAAAAACTTAGATAAATACATAGCTTTATCAAATGCATATGATAAACACAAAATTGATTCACTTGTTTCAATTTATCCAGTAATATTGTTTTTAGACACATACAAATCTAAAATACCTCATACAGATTATCATGGTTGTCAGATTAAAAAACAATATCTTGAAATTACATTTCAAAAGAATAATTGTTATGCAGTATATTTAAATATCGATAGTACTGAAAAATATTCTGAATATCCATTTGCGTATACTTGGGGAAATGATGGTTCTTCGAAATTTGATTTTAAATATCAATTATTGGTTTTTGGGACGAAAGAGCAACTTGATGATTTAAGTAAACAAAATCTAAGAGAAAGACAAAAATTAGCAAAAAGTGTAGATTGTAATGTAAATATCGGAGAAACTGAATTAGAAACACTTGCAGGAGAACTATTTTGGTCAAATTATTAATCTTACATTTTTTCTAAGACTATTGTTTGAAACATAAAAAAACAATATATTTGTAACGCTTTTGATTTATCTATCTTTTCATAGACCGTCGATGGGAGCTTTCATTGACGGCTTTTTTGTACCAACTATTAAAAAAACAGAGAAAAAGCATCCGCTGTGTATTAAAAATCCGTATATTTGCAGTGGAACGTCGGCTCAACACACCCGACCTCCGACATAAGATATTAAAAACGAAAGCGTTATGCTTTTCTTGCTTGTGAGAATGTGAGAGTTTTCGAAAAAGAACAAGAGAGTGCATAGCGTCTTCGCCTACCGTGTAGGCGTGGATTGCTATTGTTATATCCTTGTTCTTAGGTATCTCTCACAACCTTCACGAGCGGATATAACAAAGTGTATGCAGTCCGCGCTTTTTGTTTTAATGATAATTGAATAATCCCTGCCGGACTGTATCGGGGAGAGATAGAAGAAGTGCAAAAAAATAATCGCAAAAGGTGTAACCTTTTTAAAGATTCCGTCACTAATGGTAAAAATTTAAAACACCAAGAAATGGGAATACACATAGGACACCTTATTAAAACAGAATTTGACCGTCAAGGCCGCCGCGCAATGTGGCTCGCCACGGAACTAAACTGCAATCGTGCAAATGTTTACAACATCTTCCAGCGCGACAATATCGACATCGCTATGTTGATAAAGATATCGAAGGTATTGCAGCATAACTTCTTTCAAGATATTGCAAATCTGATAGATGAGGGCAAATGTCAAAAAACATTAGACAATATGCCGAAAAATCCGATACATAATGTACAAAAGGAGGATACGGCATCTTAAAAAAAAGTTCGTATTAATGTGTAACCTTGGGTGGAAAAGTGACACTAAGGGGAAATAATGTTTAACAATTTAAATATTACAACTATGAAAAAAGTAATTTTATCAATTATGCTTACATTCTTAATGGTGAATGTATTTGCAGGAGACCATAACACCGTTAAGTTGCTTGCTGGCAGTACAGATGTTTTTAAGGAACAAGCAACGGCTATTTTAGAGTTTGATTACTCAGAGACCACTTGGGAAGAGGACGAAATCTACGAACTCTATTGCGGCAATGAGTATGAGGAGCGAGTGAACATTTCGGTAAAAGCATTTGAAAAGAAGTTTAATATTACTTCTAATGGCTTGAAAATAAAGAAAGAGGATACCAATGCTAAGTACAAAATCATTGTCAAAATAATTGACCTCGAACAGCATCAAAGTATGAGTATGTGGGGCCGACTGACGATGGAAGTTACAGCGCAAATCGATGTCATCGATATTGCTACCGGCAACAATGTTTGCAGCCTTAAACTGACAAAAATACAAGGCGAGGCGGATTATGCCACCAACGACCGAATCTCAAAGGCGTTCTGTAATGTGGCGGACAGAATTTTAACTGGCAAAATTAAAAAGTAAACAATCATTTTTAATAATAACAATTTAAACAGATTTAGCAATGAAAAAGTATTAATTATTTTGGCGTGCATAATGGGCAGTTTGGCTGTCAATGCACAAGACTACATCACCAAAGGTTACCGCGGTTTCGGTGAGTTTGGTGTACATCCTATTGTAACCGATAATGGCTACGACTGTGTAGCAATAACTACTTCACACGGATACCAGTTCAACCCATATTTATTTTTGGGCGGCGGATTTTCGAGTCAATATCACTTTATCAGCGATGACTACGGTGACGATTCTTACACAGAAATTGCTTGGTTTGTGGATTGTAATGTTGGGATGGGAAAGAGAATTGCACCGTTCTTCGATTTCAAATTGGGTTATACGGCAGGAGATTTTTCTGGACTTTATTTAGCCCCAGCGGTTGGTGTAAGGTTTTTGAGATTCAACCTTTCTGTCGGCTACGAACTTGAAAGTTTTGCAACTTTCAACAGTGGCAACACTAGTTACTATATGGATGAAACAATCAACACTGGCGCAATTATGTTCAATTTTGCCGTTGATTGGGGTGCAAGGAAGTAAGTACTAGTTCAGGGAAAATTAGGTTGTCCAAAGATTGAATTGGGCAACCTTTTTCTTTTTGGGTGAGTATCGTAGAATAATTTACATTAATGCAGCAACACAAACCCGCCCCAATCTTCCGGCGATGGAAATTGTTCGCGGACGGATTGGCGGCTTTTGTTGAGGGCGAGGTCGGCATCGTCGCCTGAGAGAAGATTTTTGTAAAACTCTCTCATCAACAGCGAGGTGGAGTAATCGTCCACCTTCCAAAGGCTCATCAAAACCTTATCCGCACCGGCAAGTTTGAAAGCACGTTGAAGACCATAAACGCCTTCGCTCGAATTGTTGAAACCCAAACCTGTTTCGCAGGCAGAAAGCACCACGAGGGCACATTTTGAAAGATTGAGTTCTGCAATTTCGGCGGCACGGAGAATACCGTCTTCGTCGCCAAAATTCAATGAAATTGTATCATTAGTCCAATATTTGTTGGCACCCGCAAAAAACAATCCCGATTCAAACATCGAACTGCGCAAATCACTGTTTTCATTGAAAAAACCGTGAGTGGAGATGTGTATGATATAATCGTTTTGCTCGGAACGTTGTTTGAAAGCGATTTCGGTGGCGGCGGTATCTTGAAAGATTATATTGCTGATATTCTGAGTGTTTAGCATATCGGCAATTTGCGTAATTTCGGTAAGAGTGTAATGAAGCCGACGGAGATTTTTGCCCCTTGTGATTGCAGTTCTTACCGTTTGCTGTTCGGCAATTGTGTCTTCGTTTCCGTAATTGATACCGCCCCAAAGCGAAATATTTGCAACTTTTGAATCCAATTCAAACGTCCGTTTATCGAAGATTGTCAGCGGATTTGACAACAATCTTATGTCTTTTTGGTCAAATAAATATTCGTCGTTGCCGGCATAAAGCGAACCTATCGCCAATTGATTGAAAAAACCGACAGGCACATAATAAACTATTTGTTTTTCTTTGATTTTTTCATCAATTTTACTCCAAATGATACTCGTAAGTTCTTGATTGTGATATATTTCAGAAATTCTTGATTGCAATTTTTCTTGAATGTCATACAGTTTGCCAATATTAACATAATCCACTTGGTTTTGGTTGCCGAGTATCAGTGCCAAAAGATTTCCGTTGTATTCTATCATTTCGATAATTACTTCATTATCATTAAGTTTTGATTGTAATTTATAACAATCAACATCCTCAATTTCGTTTTGCGTCTTAAAATCGGTGCAACGGAGGGCGAGTTCTTTTTCGATACGGACTATTTCTTCGTCAATTTCATCAGTATTGTCAGTATATTTTTTGCCCGAAACCGACTGATATATCTTATTGAGCCTCAATTCTTTGAGCCTATTGTACATATTTATAATTTCATTGTCGCCAATAGCCGCAATCTTATTGTCTATCAGTTTGTTAGAACGCAAAAGAAGTCCGTTTTTGAATGTTACATTGTCGAAACAGAGTTTAGAGAGCCGTTGGTTGGGATGTTCGATTAAAATATGAAAGGCATAATTGTACGCCAAGTCGAATTTTGCGGCAAAAAAATCACGCTGTTCTTCGGTCATTGAAGGCATAAAAGATGCAATTTTGCGGCGCATACCTTCGCAATATTTTTCCAATTCGTCAAACAGTTGCTCCCAATTGTTATCGGCTTCCAAGTATCTGAACGAGCGCACGTAATTGGAAAGATAGTCGTAATCTTCGCTGCCGTATCGCTTGTTGAGATAGACGCTGTAACGGTAAAAAAGCGACTTGCTTGTTTCCACATCGTGAATCCGATAACAATAATCTGATAGTTCGCCAAGACAGGAATAATCATCAAGCGATTGTGGATTTTTGACAAGTTCAATCGCCTTAGCTACACTGATATAGGCATCAGTTACAAATCCATTGTCGAGTTGCCAGCCTATCAATTTGTTGAGACATTTCAGTTTGAAAGAATTATTGTATGCCTCGTCATCATATACGCTGTCTACTAAGTTTTGCATCATTTTAATTGCGGATTCAATATCGGTAAATGAAGTTACCACAATAGAATCGTAGTCAAAGGCAAAATCATTGTTTATTTGCGCAAATTCAGAGTTTTGCAATCCCAAATCAATCAATTCGTTAACATCTGCTACTGCCGTGAACTTGTTATAAAAATCACGATAAATTTTGTAATATTTCAATTGGTTTTTCTTGTCGCCAATTGTTTCATAAAATTGATAAATATTGCGTGTGCAACTAAAATCCATAAACTTATCGATGTGTGGAATTTCTTTCAAAGTCTGTGCGTCGATAGATTTTGTTTTACGCAGTTTTTCTGCGTCCAAGAGCATCTTTTCCGCCTTGGCATAATCGCCTGTATGTATGTAAGAATCAGACAATTTGGTCATATAAACCACATCATTGTCTTCATCATTGAAAACTGCATTTCCTTTGTTTTCCATCAACAAAATTGCGTCTTGATGACGATTTGCTTGTTGCAACTCGTCAAAAAACCTCATTGTTGTATTTTTGTCGATGGATTTCAATTCATTAGGAATCATAAAATCAAGGAAAAGCATCACTAAACACAATGCCACGCCGCAGACTAAAACAAGCAAAAAATAATATTTATACAATACCAAAAGGTAATAAAAATTCATCCAAAAAGAATCTCCATTGAGCATTTTTTCGGAATTATTGCTTGATACTCGATTAATTTTCATATCTTTGTGTCGTGATTAATTTGTTATACATATTGCTTTTCATCGGCTTCTGCCTGATGGTGTTTATTCCGATGTACGACCACTGCGTCAACGGAGAGGGATGGCTGCGCTCTCTCAAAAAACTTTTGACATTTGTTTTTGTTTCGCCTGTTACCATCATCATACTCAAAGTTGCAATTGTGGGCGCGGTTTTGTATTTGATTTACACTATGTTTCATAATTCGTCAATCTTTTAAGTCAAACCTTACTGTTTTCATAAAATCTGTTGCCGTTTTTACAGACACTTTCAGCGAATCGAGTTCAAAACACGAAAGTGCGGTAATTTTGTAACTCTCAACATCTTTCAACGCTGAAAATGTCCAAAATACCTTGATAGAATCATCGGTAAAAGTGTATGAATTTAGATAAAATTTATTGCCGTAAATTACTGAATCTCTGAAAGTTACTTCATATAATTTCACAGTATCGGGCATTACTTTTTGGCGTATTAAATACATCATTTGATAATAATCCAAACGCTTTTGTACATCGCCGCACATCGAACAAACAAAGATTTTGTTGCATTTTTCGGAATGAAACAAATAACCATATCCATCGTCATTATTGCCATAAATTGTGTCGTTTTGCCAATCGTTAAGAGGTCTGTAAGCCGCTATTTTGTCGCAAACTTCGTGTTCGTTGAGAATTACAGAATTATTATCAACGGGACGGCTTGCAATTGTCTTTGTTATTGTGTCCCAACCTCGTGGGACAATCGTTGCTAAGACCAAAAGATATATAAAAATTCCAACAAATCCGGCAATTCCAAATTTGCGTATTTTCTTTGGAATATATTCCTCCAAATGTTTAGATATGAACAAATAAATCAAGAAAATAACAAGAAATGCAATCCATCCCAATGCCAATTTGGGCATTTGAACTACAAGATTAAAATTGTCGATAAACCTAAATATCGACTGAAAAAGGATATACACCACAGACAATTTCAACATCGTAATACTGAACGGCTTGGCTTTCAATACATTGTAGATACTTGCAAAAGCATAACTATAAGCCAAAACGTCAATAATAATTGACAAAATAAATTCGCCTTGCGATATTTGCTCCAAATTGTCGTCAACAATGTTTAATATGCTGAAATACTGAATGATGGCAGATAAAAATATTATCGTCATAAACACAAACAGCATTGATGTAAACCAATTGGACGGTTTTATTTTTTGCTCGATTTTTTCCATATTATTAATGCTGTCGTTACAATACCAATGATAATTAAAAAGTATGGGAATCCTTCATTATCTGATTCTTGCGACCGTGCTTGCCCGGTTTGTGCCCTAACATATTGAGACTTGGTTGAGGGTGAATAATTTAGGGTTGTTCTGATTTGGGGATTTTGATTCCACGCTTTTTGGTTCATTACATCAATAATGTTGTTGATCCACGCATCAAAATCACCAAGATTTTGTCTTAAAAACGATTGCGAAATTGCGTATGAAAGAGGCCCGTAGTAAACGTCATCAATTTTAATATCAAAACTTTTTTGAAATGATTTGCAGGCACTTATCAAGACGACATCTGCACAGCCTTCGATTTTTTCCATTGGAAAATCGTCGATTATCTTCCTTTTGCTGTAAATTGATTTGATGCTATCTTCCGAAATAGTGTTGCTGCCAAAGAAATCCGCGCCGCCACGATATCCAATGGTCTCATTGTTGGAATCGTCATCACCGTCGCGATGCATCGAATCACTAAAACAAGCGTCAATTGTAACAACCACAAGTCCGTTTTCACCAACTTTTTTTCTGAGTTTTTCAATAAAGACACAAACCTGATTATCAGTAAGATGACGTTCTCCATTATATGTTTTTGATTTTAACATTGGAGCATCGTATGGCACAAGTGCCTCGTCAAGACCGTCGGGTTCGTTTTTGTCGGTTGTAAGCATTTGTTGTCCGTGTCCCGAAAAATGAATCAATACGGTGTCGCCTTGTTTGCAGTTGTTAATCAACTGATTTATAGCGGTTATAATGTTGTTGTAAGTGGCTTTTTCGTTGGTAAGCGTGGTAATACTAAACGACGAAGACAATGATTTAGATAGAATATCTACATCATTGCACGAACCAATTGATTTCCAACCTGTTGACGACTCATAACTACCAACACCAATCAGCAATGCTTTGTTTTGCGCCATCGACAAGGTTGTCCACAAAAGTGCCAAAAATATCAATGTCAAATGTTTCATAGACCCATCATTTGATTGAGTAGCATTGCCTTGTCAATCACCTCCTTAATCTTGCTTTCTGAGTATCCAAGTTTTTCAAACGATTCAAAAAATGCGGCTTCCATTGCCGGATTGATATTTGGCGGATTGTTCAATTGAATCAACAGTCCAAAACAATCGAAAACAGTCATATCCAAAATTGAGTGCGAAACAATACTCAAATCATTGAAAATCTTAGATTTGCCGTATGTTTCATACTGACGTTTACAATCGTGCCAATTGACATTCATTAGCAAAAACGGATGCGAAAAAGCGGTTGTTTTCAAGATTTCTTCTTCGTTTTTGCCTCCGGCACTTGCAATCATATACATCAGATTTACGATTGAAATTTTCTGACTGACTGTCAGGTCTTTGTACATTCCGGAAAGAATGTTTGTCGGGTCGTCTTCCGAACTTAAATTATGTTGAGATCCAATCATATTTTTTGTGTCGTTATAGTTAATACTTTCTTGATGTTCTTTAATCTTTTTTTTGCTTGTTTCCACAAACTGATTTCCAAAATCTTTCTGTTGAAAAATCGTTATATTTCTCACGTCTCTGAACTGACATTCCCATTTCAATTCCTTTTGGTAATACTTGTAATTCAGGACAATAGAAAGATGTCCAGTGCTATAATGAAACTGAATAAGCAAATTTTGCCTACTCTTCGACATCAGGTTCATAATCCTTGGATCGTCGTCAAAAACAGTCAACTCACCCTGGCCGTCCAAAAGACCTTCGTTGATTACTGATGCCAACACTTTGAATTTTTCATTTATTGGCGTTTGTAGCAATTCTTGTTTGTCTATCACCAATTGCCGTGAAAAAGCAATGGCAATCAACGCAACTATCAGTATTACAATAAGTATGATGATTGTTGTCATAGTGTATAAAAATGAAGGTTAAAAAGATACAAAAAAGACCTACACAAACTCCCCATTAAGCGCCTCAATCTCCACCTCGTGTTTTTTGGTGTTTTTATCGTAATTGATACCAAGTAGAATAATAGTTTTTGAAAAATTTTGGAGTTTGCCGTGATAGTTTTTGGATTTTATTTGAGCAATTGCGCCTTCGGCGGTTTTGTCGTATTTCAACTCAACAATCACAGCAGGATATGGCGAATTTTTGATTGGCACAAACACCATATCGGCAAAGCCTTTGCCCGATAGAAACTCCCTGAAAATCTCGTATTGAGCCTGCGCCGAATAATATGCAAGACGGATGGCACACGCCAAAGAGTTTTCGTCGCTGAACTCTATAAACGATGTCGCCTCGTCGTGATACGAATCCAAAGCCTTTTCAATGTATTTTTTATCACCGGCAATAGTTGCATTAAGGAGTTCGCGCGAATTACCTATTGCCTTCGACAAACTGCCCCATCCACATACACGAATCGAGTTCTTAAACTCGTCGGCAACCTCGGTGTTTGGAATCATAACACGACCAAACACAGGGTCATACGACAAGTAGCCGAGATGCGCCAAAAGCGTTAAAACATCGTCGCAAGTTTCGATATTTTTCATATCGTTACGGAAACTTGTAACGCTTATAGAAACCTTTTCACCGTTTAACATCCTAACTATTTTGTCGCGCAATCCGTCGATGTCGTTTTTGATGTAATGCTCAATGGTTGTGTACGATGCGGATTTCGACCAATGGCTGTTGTATTTGCCGTCTTCCACTGCCATCATCACAGAATTGGGATTAAAAATAGATTTTTCGTTGCCTATAATATAGCCGTCGTAGGCGTGTTGCATCAGTTCAAAATCCAAATTGTATTTATTGCAAATATTGATTACCTCGTCGGGCGTAAAGCCGTAATACTTAGCGGTTTTTGCAGGACGTATTACACTATACTCATCAAAATTATTCAATGCCGATTGCGATTCAACTTTTATAATTGGCAGAATACCTGTCATATACACCAACAGAAAAACATCGTCGGCAGTGTTTGATTTGAACATTGAGCGCAAGAAATTGACATATTTTGTCTGCGTTTTTTCATCAATTTCGCGCACCAGCCTATCCCATTCGTCAATGATAAAGATAAAACGGTCGCCGGTTTTTTGGTGGATTTCGTCAAGTGCTCTGCTCAACAATTCTTTCTCTTTTAAAAAAGTATATGATTGTTTCAAATCTTCAATCACCACTTTTTGTCCCATTTCTACAATGTTAGAACTATCCACCTCCGAAAACTTATTCCAATCAATATAAATTGTCGGATATTTATTAAGGTGCATCTTGTAACTTGGCAGTTTTGCAATTTCCAAATCATCAAATAGCGGTGCGGAATCAGATTTTCTATCGTAATAGGCGTAAATCATCTTAGCGGCAACGGACTTACCAAAACGCCGAGGACGCGACACACAGACATAACGGTGTGGAGTCGCAATATTATCATTCAAAATCTCTATCAGACCCGACTTGTCAACGAAGTCAGAGTTCTTTATTTCCTTGAAGGCAATGTTGCCCTTGTCGATGAATATGCCCATAAACTTGTGAGTTTAGTTTTTGGCAAAGATAAGTTTTTTTTTAAAAAAAAGCAATTTTTTCTTCTGACACTTGTAAACACCACCAGATATTGCCATCATCAAGGGCAAAAGGCAACGAAAAACTATTTGTACAAGATTATTATACAAGATGTCCACAAATCTGCAACTATCTGTATAAATATCTGATACACAAATATAACGCTCCAAAATATCGGTTTTCTACCTTTGCAAAAATTAATTTTAGAAAAGTTGTAACCTTTCTGCAAGTAACATCACTAAGGGTAGAAATTATGACAAATACATTTGAAATGGAGATTCACATCGGAAACCTCATAAAAGAGGAATTTATACAGCAAGGCCGCCGCGCCGAATGGTTGGCGCAACAGTTAAACTGCAACCGCACAAATGTTTACAACATTTTTCAGCGCAAAAACATCGACGTTGAAATGTTGATAAAGATTTCGCGTGTGCTTCATCGCAATTTTTTGCACGACATTTCGCCCTTGGCTGATACCCACGACAGTATAAAACTATCAGACAATATGTCGAAAGATTTGTTACATCCTATCCAAAAAGACGATACGGCATCTTAAAAAAAAGTTCGTATTAATGTGTAACCTTGGTAGGATTTGAGACACTAAGGAAAAAATATTGTTTAACTATTTAAATATTACAACTATGAAAAGAATACTATTTACACTAATGTTTGTCGCTGCCGTTTCATCGGTAAGTGCGCAATATGGAAGCGCTACCACAAGTACTGATATGTTTGGTAACACAACCACAACATACCGTGATAGTTACGGACAAAGAGGTACTGCAACAAGTCGTACCGATATGTTTGGCAACACCAACACCACCTACACGGATTCGTATGGACGTAATGCTGGCTCATCAACAAGTCACACTGACATGTTCGGCAACACAAACACAAACTATACAGATTCGTATGGACGGAAGGCTGGATCCTCAACAAGTCGTACCGACATGTTTGGCAACACCAACACCACCTACACGGATTCGTATGGACGTAATGCTGGCTCATCAACAAGTCACACTGACATGTTCGGCAACACAAACACAAACTATACAGATTCGTATGGACGGAAGGCTGGATCCTCAACAAGTCGTACCGACATGTTTGGCAACACAACTACTGACTATTATGATGCGTCTGGACGTAAAACAGGCTCAGCGACAAGTAACACTGATATGTTTGGCAACACTAATACATCTTTTAGAAACTGGTAATGAACTAACGGGATGGACTTTATAATAAAGCCCATTCCTTAAAATCTTAATAGAAGCATAATTCTTAAATTTATAATCATGAATAAGGCAGCAAAAATCATTGTTACCATAGTAGCAATAGTCATTTTCTTCATCGTATTCGGATTAATAAACGCCGGACGGCAAAGTCAAGGGTTTCATACACCTGGCATTCTTGGCTTTGTGGCTATGTGCGTATTAATAGCAGCACTTCGCGCCCTTTGGAAAAAAGACAACAAAGACGATGACAACAAGAAAAACGAGAGCAATTCTTCATCAATTCTTCAAAAATAAGTATGTTCAAAGACTATTATCAGATACTTAGCATTGCACAAAAAGCCACTTCTGAGGAAATCAAGAAGGCATACAAGACCACATCGATGAAATATCATCCCGACCGAAATCCAGGCAAAGACACAACATCGATGATGCAAGATATTAATGAGGCCTATGCCATCTTAAAAGATGATGAAAAACGTACACGATACGACCAAGAATATAGGAATTTCAAACAAGAGACAACAGAAGTTACGTCATCGCAATCGTGGACATATTCATATAATATCAAAGACGAAAATGTAAAACGAGACGTGGATGATGCTCGCGAATACGCTCGCAATCTTGTTGAGGAATTTATGCATTCGCTAAAACAAAACACCAAAGTAGCAGTTAAAGCCGCAGGAGAGGAATTAAAATCTTGGGTTATCGTCCTTATTGTGATGAGTATCATAGGATTATTCTTAGCAAAGGCTTGCGTCTAAAAAAATATCAAAAAAAAGTGTAACCTTTTGCTCATTTCTGTCACTAAGTGTAAAGTTTAACAATTTAAAACACGATAGAAATGAGCAAAAAACACTTTATTTTGATATTCGCACTGAATATCATCATTACACTAAGCAGTTTTGGACAAACTGTTCTTTATACCACCACAAATCTGAACGTACGACGTGGACCGTCAACTAACTACGGCGTTATTGGAACTGTATCAGCCGGAACAGAGGTAAAAGTGTACGACAACGATTACAATCAATATGATTGGTTGAGAGTAACATACAACGGTCAGACAGGTTACATATCAACCAAATATCTCTCTCAACAAAAAGTGTTGACTGCGAAAGTCAGCACAAATAATTACAGTTGGTCGTCACAATCTACGAGTTCGTACAATAGTCATAATGGTTACTATCGCAATTGTGATGGTAATTGGATTCCGCGACCGCAATACAGCAACACTCAGCCATCGGGCGCAACTGCAATTTGCCGCGATGGAACATATAGTTTCAGTGCACACCGCCGTGGCACTTGTTCGCATCACGGAGGGGTGAAGATTTGGTTATAGCAAATCTGTCTAAAAATATGGCAGAACCACTGGTACTACTTAACTGTCCACTTATCCTTGGTGATATTCAATCAAATTATTCTCACATTATAAAAAGTAGTCCTTTTAAACATTTGGACAACTTTTTTTGTATCTTTGGCAATAAACATCTACTTATGAAACATTGTGTAGTCACATTATTATTGTTTTGCATAATTGGTAATGCTAATGCACAGAACTATCTGTCGTTTAACGACTGTATTGATCTCTATGTTCGTGGCCTTTACGAAGAAATTTATCCATCATTGGAACATATCCGAGACGAAATGGAAGATGATAGTCTTTTTGATGCGGAAACTTACTCCGTAGTTGTTATTTTGCTCAGCAGAATAGAGATGGATTCGTTTGGAAATGGCATCAAAGCGGGTCAAACTTTGGAAAAAGCATATCAAACATTGAAAACAAATGTTGGCAACACAACAGACACTCGTATAATTATAACAAAAGTAGCAGAATGTTACCGCATTATGAGGCAGTTGGGAAAAGCAAAGGCTTACCTTAGAAGAGCCGAAGAATTGTTTGAAGAGGCAGGCGATTTTGGTGAATACTATTTAACGTTGGTAGTGCAAAATGCCATTTATTACTACTTGCTTAACGATAAAGATATGATGAAAAAAAGCGTTGACAAAACTATCAAAATCTATGATAATCTTTATGGCGATATATTTAGTTCTAAGGATTATAAAGGACTTAATATATTAAATAATCTTGCCCTCATTTACAATGATTTGGGTGACACTCAAAACTCCGAAAAGTGCTACAATAGTATCATCGACAATCTGAATGTTACAGATGTTATGGCAAACTCTCTTCATAGTGAGGCTTGCAACGCACTTGCTGTAATAAAAATGCAACAAAATAAATGGCAAGAGGCTATGGACATACTTATGAAAATGAAATGGTATCAAGACTATAACAACAATGTATATATTCAAAATTTTCTGACGTGCAGTTTGTTTCTTGGTGATAAAGAAAGAATTACGCGGTTTTTCGGGTTGTTTGATCTTACTATGCTGATGACAATGCCGCGAATTTTTTTCAGAACAAATGAAGAAAACTACAATTATATATGGTATGAAAATATTAAAAACATAGAATTTTACAATTTTGCCGCTTACAAATCAAATCTTAGCGAAATAGTAAAAAGTTCATATCTCAGCACCGCATTTTTCAAAACTATATCACTACAAAGCAGCAGGTTGCTTAACGAATATGTTAGGAAATCTGATGATGAGCAACTCAAATCAGATTATTATCAATCGCAAGAGTTAAAACATAAGTACATATTTGGTCGTGAAACTTTTGAAGAACAAATGCAAGATTATACTGAATATGAAAGACTTTTTGATTCTGTACTGACAAAAATACCAAACCTTAGTAATGAAATTATCAAAAAAATAAATGCTTTTGCCGAATCGAAAGATGTTCTTTACGAAAACGAATACGTAGTAGAATTTTGCCTTATCCCCGTATACGATTCTGTTCCACACCATACAGATTATTTTGGAGCGTACATTTTAGGCAAACATTATTCAGCACCAAAACTTATTAAATTAGCAGAAACTAAGACAATTAAGGAACTATTAACACCTTCTAATGATGAAATGGAGTTTTACTCTAAATTATATTCTGACGAAATCAATAATAATCTTTATAACCTCATTTTCAAATCATTAGATATATTTTTAAAAGATGCAAAAACGGTTTATTATTCTCCCTATGGCATTTTATCAACAATCAATTTTGATGTCCTCACTGATAACAACGGTTTTAATCTATCGCAAAAATACAAACTCGTTAGAGTCTCTTCCTCTGCCGACATTTATTCAGTTAGATCAAGAAATTTAGCAGCATCAGGGTCTGCTGAACTCGTTGGCAATATTAATTACGACACTGCATTTTATGATACTTCACGAGGTTATACCTTTGGCAAATTGCATCATTCTGGTAAAGAAATTCAGTCGATTGCCGATTTTTTAAAACAACACAATATTAGTGTTACATTATTGAATAATAAAGGCGCCAACGAACAAGCAGTAAAGCAACTTTCCGGCAAATCACCCGATATTCTGCATTTCGCAACTCACGGTTTTTGCCTTGATACAGAAGAAAAAGCAGCAAATAAGCCGTTTGCAAAAAATATTAATACATACTCTCAAAAAGAATCTGCTATGGTGCTATGCGGTCTCGCCCTTTCTGGCGCAAACAATGCTTGGAAAGGAAATTTTGACCTTCCAAACGTCGAAGACGGCATTCTCACCGCCTACGAAATCTCTCAACTCGACCTCTCAAATACTAAACTCGTTGTGCTCTCTGCCTGCGAAACGGCGCGGGGAAGGATTTTTCCTGTGGACGGTGTTTTTGGATTGCAACGTGCTTTCAAACAAGCAGGTGCAGGGGCGATATTGATGTCGCTGTGGAAGGTGGATGACGGCGTAACGGCTATCTTTATGGAGCATTTTTACAAATTCCTCTTTGAAACCAACGACCGCCACAAGGCTCTCAAACTTGCCCAAGATGAGGTTAAAAAGCAATTCCCCGACCCGTATTATTGGGCAGCGTGGGTGATGTTGGATTAAAAATAGCAAAAAAACTCTTCCTCAAAAACTTACCTCATAAACCATATTTTGATTTATCAATGCTGGGTCGTTTGACATCAAATTGCTAACTTGAAGTATCCAATCGGTATTTTTAGTAATAGGATGATTTTTAAGAACTTGTGTTATATAAAATGATAACGCACCGCAGTATCCGCCATTTTTTATCACCTCGTGGTTGATTTGATATGCACGGCAGGCTTCAAGCACAATGATGTCGGCGCCACCCGGTATTTTTTCTATCGCATAATTGCCTGTACGGTCTATTCTCGGGGCGAAATATTTGCCACTATCGCTGAACCCCAAACGTGTGCCGCGCTCAATGCCTTCATCATCTTCCTCGTCGCGCCCAGCAGATCCCGAGTAGCAGGCATCAATTACAACGCATAATAGACCATTTTCACCAATTTTTTGGCGGATGGCTGTGAAATACGAATATAGTTCGTCGTCGATGATATGGTTTTGGCCTTCATAAACGCCTGATTGATAATTAATTTTGGCATCGTATGATACAAGTGATTCGTCCCAATGGTCGTCTTCGTCGAAAGGTGGCTTATCTTCAAACGGCTGACCATGACACGAAAAATGAATATACACACAACTTCCTTTGGCAGAGTTAGTTGCAAGATTTTGCAATTGGCTGCGGATATTGGCGGCTGTGGCTTGGCTGTTTAAAAGTGTTGTAGTTTTAAAACCCTTATTATCAAGCATTTTGCCAACAATTTCGTAATCATTTGCGCCGTGGATTTTTTTAAATCCTGAACTTTCGGGATAATCGGATATACCTACAAAAAGCGCACACCTCTCCTGCCCCATCGCAGAAATGGCGACGAAACTTATTAATATACAGACAAATAGTATTTTTCGCATAAGCATAATTTGTTTGAAAAAAAATTGCAGTCCACCATTGTGAACTGCAATTAATATACCTAAATTACAATATTTTACAAATACGAAACTTTATACCAATCAAAATCGGCACATCCGCCTGGCTGCTTGGTAGAGTAGTAGAATAGCGCATAACGCTGACCCATAAAGTGGTCGAGGCTGTATGTCATATTCAGAGTGTGTCCAATGTGGTTCCAGTTGGTGCCGTCGGTAGAATAGTAAAATTCGGCTTTGTCGATACCGTGGCTGCCAATCAAACTGTTGTCGGCTTCGCGGGTAAAATCGCAATCGGCTTTGAAATAGATTACGTCGGCATCAACGGGGATGGTTTCTACCTCGTGCTGAACGCCACGCTTGGGCGGCCAACCTGTGGATTCGCCTTCGGGCATATTGTCTACCATTACGATAGATTTTTTGCCGCCTTCGTTTTTAACTGCCACAAATCCAAACTGACCTGCAAGAAGTCCGAGACCAGCAATGTCGCCATCGTTGAGTTTTGATGCGTCGAGCATTACCGAACCGCTGCATTTAGGACCAAATGTGCGCTGTGTGAGCATATTACGGCTTTGAGTAAAGAGAGTGTCGGTGCGGTCGGTTTTAAGGCGGAGGAATCCTTTGCGCTCGGTCATACTCCAAAGCGAGTTAACAGGATTGTGGTTCCACTGCCAAACAATTTTGGGTTTGTCGCCGTCGAAATCATCGCTGTCTACAATGCCGGGAATCAAGCCTTTGCTCTTGGGAAGGTCAAGTGTATCAGGTACTTTGCCGTTTACACCAAACACAGGCCAACCATCTTGCCATTCCACAGGAACAATAAACGGAATACGTCCCACAGCACCACGGTCGCCAAAAAGATATGCGTACCATTTGCCTTCGGGAGTGTCGATTAAGCCGCCCTGAGCCACGCCTTTGTCTTGAAAAACCATCTTGCCCTCGTAAGGACCAAAAAGGTTGTCGGCACGGTGACAAACCACTGTGCGCATTCCACCGCGAGGCCAAGTGATGTTGATAAGATAATATTTGCCGTTGATTTTAAACATCTGCGAACCCTCTGCGCCAAGCATAAGATCTTCACCAGCAGGCAGTCCGGCATTTTCAATAATAACTTTTTCAGATTCGGGAACCACGCCAGAAAAATCGGGCTTGATTTCGCGGATAAAAATTTTGCCGTTGCCGTTGATCATATACACCTTGCCGTCGTCCTCAAAAACCACAGTATGGTCGTGAAGCGAGGGTTCAAACTCATGACGTTCCCACTTGCCGCCCTCGATATTGTCAGTGGTGAAAAAGTAGGTTTTGGCAGTTACTTGGTCGAACGTGCTAACAAAGTATTTTCCATTAACATAGCGGATGCAACTTGCCCACGAACCCTTGCCGTAGGTGTTTTTGCCGTTGAGGAGCATAGTTTCATCTTTTTCGCCAAGAATATCATAAGCGTAATTTGCTATCTCCCAATTAGATAGGTCTTTTGATTTCATAATCGGCACACCCGGGTTCATGTGCATTGTGGTGCTACTCATATAATAAGTGTCGCCCACACGCATCATCGACATATCGGGCACATCAGCCCAAATAATAGGGTTTGGAGTGCCAAGTTCCACGGCTGCCTGTTGTTGAGCCTGATTGCAACCGGCGAAAATTGTTGCCGCACTGATGGCGGTTAGAAAAAAATTGAATTTCATTGTGATAGAGTTTATTTTTTAAAAAGATTGATATCAACAAAATTGCCAAGAGCGCGGTGACCGTCGGCGTTGGGGTGAAGATGGTCGTTGTCGTGTAGTGTGGAATCCATTATAAATGGATCTTCTTTGCTGCAAATAGCTGTTTCTAAATCGATTACAGTATCAAATAGTCCACAAGTACGAATCCAATTGTTAACGTTTTGGCGAAGTTGCTCTTTTTCGGGAGTGTAGTAAAAACTCTCTTTAAACGGGGTAATGGTAGCGCCGTAAACTATTAATCCTTTGGCTTTTGCATCGTTTATCATCTTGGTGTAAGCATCTTTCAAGGCTTGTTCGGTTAGTGCCACATCGCGAGAGCCTCCAATATCGTTAACGCCCTCAAATATAACCACATACTTAACACCTGGCTGATCTAACACATCGCGGCTGTAACGCTTTGATGCCGTAGGACCTAATCCACCGAAAACCACGCAGTTGCCGCCAATTCCCATATTCAATACCGAAAGTTTTTTGGTAGCGGAATCTGCCAAAAGACGCTCGGTAAATACATCAGGCCAACGGTTGTTCATATTGGTGGTAGAGCCGCGGCCGTCGGTGATTGAGTTGCCAATGATAGCCACAGCGCGATTTTTAACAGAGGTGAGAATGTCGATACGCTCAATTGAGTACCAATGGTCGGTTTTGATTGAATTACTGAAAGTTGCATCGTTGAGATGGTTACCTTCCATAATAAACGAAGTGGTGCGCGAACCCGGATGACCTGTGAGTTTTTCGGGAGCGTTTTCGTAAACAATTGTTATAGCCACGTCGCCACGATTTTTAACCGACAAAGCCAACGGGTCGGAGATAACTGTCTCGCCAACAGGAATTTCCAACGACGGTTTATTGCCAAACAAAACATTAGTGGCAGAAGCAGGGTCGATGGCGCAACTGTCGATAGAATTAGCAATGCTCACTGCGGAAATTTTCAACGGAGCGTCGCCAAACTCGTTTGAAAGTTTCAGCCTCAGCGAATCGCCGCCAAGAGTTACCTTAACGCGCTGACGGATAGTGTTTCCCGAAAGTCCGGGCGCAGGAGGCATATTGTGCGGTTCGGTAAGTTGCACGGCTGTGCCCCACGTGGCAAGCCAATGTTTTGGTTCTGCGTTTTTTTGAGCGGTGTCACCACACGAAAATATTGACATGGTGGTAGTTAGAGCACAAAGATAAATAAGTCTTTTCATTTTCAGTTTATTATTTAGAATTTAAAATTATTATATCGCCTTTCGAGGTTTCAATGTCGTATTCGTAATAGTTATTGTTGATTTTTCCTTGCAAATTGGCTTTGGGCGAAACGAGAGGTTTGGCAACGTTGGCAGGTGCGAGCAGAGGATTACTCTTTTTCGGGTCAGCAGGTTTGAGACCGTTGCCTTGCAAGGGTACAGCCGAACGAATGCGGAGCAGTCCACCAATGCGCGAGGTAATTTGAGCGGTGGTGATTTTGCCATTTTTCCATTCCACATCCACTACAAAACCGCCACGAGCCACCAAACCTTTGTAACTACCTTCGCTCAAATTGTCAGGCAAAGCGGGCAAAAGGTGAACAGCGCCATCGTGACTTTGCAAAAGCATTTCGGCTATGCCGGCGCAAAATCCAAAATTGCCATCGATTTGGAACGGCGGATGTGCGTCAAACAAGTTGGGATATGTGCGACCCTCGGAGAAATTGCCCCATCCAGCGTCGGCAGGCAAAAGGGTAAGCATATTTTTGATAATTTTGTAAGCGTGATTGCCATCGAGCAGACGTGCCCAAAGGTTTATTTTCCAACCAATGCTCCATCCCGTAGCCATATCACCGCGTTGTGTGAGGGTGTTTTTGGCGGCTTCCATCAAGAGGGGATTTTTGCCAGGGGTGATTTGGTTGCTCGGATAAAGTCCGTAAAGGTGCGAAACGTGGCGGTGCTCGTCTTTTGGGTCGTCAACATCGTCGAGCCATTCTTGCAGTTGGTTGTATTGTCCAATTTGCATAGGAGGCAGTTTAGCGATGGTGGCGCGAAGTTTTTTGCGGAAAGGAGCATCGATGCCAAGTGCCTCAGACGCCAAAAGTGTGGAATTGAGAGCGTCGAAAACTATCTGATTGTCCATTGTACAGCCGATGGCGAGCGAACTCGGATTATTGCCGGGTCCGTGCTCAGGCGATACCGAGGGAGAGGTTACCAAATATCCCTTGTAGGGAATGGCAAAACTCATATAAAAATCGGCAGTACCTTTTATAATAGGATAATATTTTTGGAGAAACGCCTTGTCGCCAGTGAACAAATAGTGCTGCCAAAGGTGCTGAGCAAGCCACGCACCACCGTGAGGCCACATTCCCCAAAACGAACCGTCGATAGGACCAGCCACTCTCCAAATATCAGTATTGTGGTGGGCAACCCAACCGTTTGCGTGATAATAGGTTTTGGCAGTCTCTACACCAGTTTTCGAGAGGTCTTCAATAAGGTTGAACAGAGGCTCGTGACAGTCGCTAAGGTTGGTAACCTCGGCAGGCCAGTAGTTCATTTCGGCGTTGATGTTGATGGTGTATTTGCTGTCCCAAGCGGGGTCGGGCGAATTATTCCAAATACCCTGTAAATTAGCAGGTTGACCACCTGGTTGCGACGAACAAATCAACAAATAACGTCCGTAATTAAACATCAAGGCAATCAGCGAAAGGTCTTCCTGAGTCTTGAAATTCTTTACACGTTGGTCGGAGGTTTGAATAAGTTTTTGATTTGTAGGGATATTGAGCGAAACACGGTTGTATTGCTTAGCGTAGATTTCGGAATGTTTGCGAATATCATCGATAATGCTAGTTTTCAATGCGTTATCCATAGCAGTCTGTGCCTTTTGCATAGCATTACCGCTAACATCTTGATAATTAACAAAATTGGTAGCAGAAGACACACGCATAGTGGCAAACGAGGCATCCGAAACACGAAGACGGTTGTTTTTTTCCGAAACCTTGCCGTCGGTTTGAATGTCAACAATCATCACAGCCTCCAATTTGCCTTGAACGCCCTCTTGGTCTTTACCTTTTACCTTGATAATCATTTGGTTGCCTTTAATGGTAACCTCATTTTGCAACGGACAGTTGTAATCAACGGTAAAAGCCAAATCCTTAATATTGTTGCTGATAGAGATATGATTTACAAGCACATCGCTATTAAATGAAACGTATGTATCTTGCACATAATGAGTGTTTCCCTTGGTAAATTTTGTGGTGGCAACAGCGTCGAAAAGTCGCAAAACACGGTCGTAGCCAAACGCCTCTTGTTTATTGTCGTAATCAATGAGAATGTTGCCGAGCGTGAGGTAACTCATACCGTTTTGCCCCGTAAAGAAGTTATCGTTAACTATATTTTGAGCCTCCTCAGTTTTGCCGTCCTTGATAAGTTGCTGAATTTCGGCAAGATGGGGGTATGCCTTTTCGCTATTGTTAGAATGAGGCGACCCTGCCCAGAAAGTCTCGTCGTTGAGTTGGATGGTTTCTATATCGGTTTTGCCAAACACCATAGCGCCGATGTGCGAATTGCCAATAGGCAGAGCCTCGGTCCAATGATTAGCAGGAGTATTGTAATACAACGTATTAGATTGCAGCATGTTAGACAACGGTTTAGATTCCTGCAAGTTAGTCCTCGGCTGTCCGCTTGCAAGATAAACGCCGCACATCATCGCCGCGCACAACGCAAAAGTAATTTTAAAAAGTCTTTTCATATTAAGAGATAAGTTTATTGTTTGAGGGCAAAGGTAAAAAAAGAAACACTATCCGCAAAAAAAATCGAGAGGGAATACTATCGTCTGCAAATTAGTTTTTAATTGCTAAATTTTGAATCATCGACAAAAAAGTTATAATTTTGCGCTACAAAATAGTAATATGACACCTTCTTACCGCACCAAGGGGTATATCTTGGCTATCATGGGATCAATGTGCTACGGGTTGAACCCGCTGTTTGCTCTGCCACTTTACGGCAAGGGTGTAGACCCTGTATCGGTGCTGCTTTATAGATATGCATTTGCGGTTTTGCTTATAGGACTGCTACTTATAATCAAAGGCGAGGGTTTTAAAATCAAACTCAAAGAATTTTTGATGTCGATGGCTATGGGATTGTTTTTTGCATTATCGTCGCTATTTTTGTTCCTCAGTTTCAAAGAGATGGATGCTGGAATTGCCTCCACAATACTCTTCACTTATCCGCTATTTGTGGTGCTAATGATGGCGGCGTTTTTCAAAGAAAAAACTGGCATTGCCACTTGGATTTCGCTGCTGTGCGCAGGGAGCGGCATTGCATTACTCTACGAAGGCGATGGTGGCACTCTCAGCACATACGGCATTATCTTAGTGCTTTTGTCGGCGCTCACCTATGCTGTTTATCTTGTGGGTGTCAACCGTAGCGTATTGCACTCATTGCCAACGCTTAAACTCGCATTTTTTGCCACGCTTTCAGGAGCGGTGTTGTTTTTAATTTTTTCGATACTTGGCAGCGGCATTGCAAGGCTAACCACGTGGGAAATGTGGGGCAATGCATTTGGATTGTCGTTTTTTACCACCTTTTTGTCGTTGGCACTTGTAACATCAAGCATCCACATCATCGGCTCCACCCCTGCCAGCATCATCGGTGCAATGGAACCTATCACCGCCTTGATAGTATCACTAACAGTATTTGGCGGAAGTCTGACTATTGGCAATTGTATAGGTATTACACTGATAATCACCGCAGTAATAGTGATTGTCAAATTTGGGAAAAATTAGGACTTAGGGATACTGTCTAGATTCCGCCACTCTCCTACCGCCATTCTATCTTTGCCAAACAAATCTTTTTTTAGCGAAACATTTGTAAAGCCGTATTTTTCAAGCATTTGAATGGTTTCGTTACCAAAACGCTCGTTGATTTCAAAATAGATTTTTCCGCCAGAGGTGAGATGCGAGGTGGCAAATTCTGAAATCTTTTTGTAAAACAAAAGTGGGTCGCTATCGGGAACAAAAAGTGCTGTATGCGGTTCGTAATCAATAACATTGTGAGCCATCAGCGGTTTTTCGCTATCGGTAACGTAGGGAGGATTTGAGATTATCACATCAAATTCTAAATTGTTTAGAATTTCGCTTTGATTATAATTAAGAATATCGGCATAGAAAATTTCTAAATTTTGTACAGAATATTTTTGTGCGTTTTTTTTGGCTGTGGTTAATGCCTTATCCGAAATATCACACGCAAAAAATTTATTTTCAGGATATTGCAACGATAAATAGATTGGTATACATCCGCTACCTGTGCCAATATCAATAATTTTTAATCCCGATTCCTTTTGTTTAACATAATCAGAAATCATACCTACAAGTTCCTCAGTTTCAGGACGTGGTATCAGCACAGAACTCTCTGTATAGAGTTCCAAATCCAAAAATTCGGCACGGTTGAAAATATATTCCAAAGGTTCTGATTTCTTAATTCTTGCCAAAACATTTTCTATGGTTTCAAATGTTGTATCCACCTCTTTATCAGGGTGAACAGTAACATCAGTAAATGGCAAATTCGTAAGATATTCAAACACTCGGTGCAAAACCGCCGATAATTCTGCCTTATCGCTGTATATTTCTATCAACGAGGACTTTAACCTATTATAAACATCAAAAACTTTCAACATTTTTCTATACGCTTTTGATTAACTTTTACAAGGCGTTTGAAATCGTTGTCGGCTTTGATTTTGTCGAGTATACGTTTCACTACCTTAAAGAGAGATTTGTCGGGATTATAGTTGGCGGGACAAGCAAAATGTACCCTTTGTTCGCGGATAAGTTTCTCAGCCACAGCCTTTTTGTCCTTGTCGCCAGGTTTGTAAACAGCAATACTATGCCCCCCGTGCTCTTTGATCATTTTCATACTCGGAATGTCAGTTTCGCCGTCGCCAAAATAAATCATATTTTGAAACGGCATAGGTCGCTCCTCTTCTGGGATATATTGATTTATTTTCCAACTATCTGATATTTCGGTAATTCCTTTGTTTAATTTAAACAAAAACTGAGTCTTTGTGGTAAAATCCACCGCCACGGCAGGCCAATAGGCGTTTCCCTCGCTGTTGTAAAGAAACGAACAGGCATAAATATTGGCAAATTCGTGGGCTATGGGCGAACCTTCTATCATCTCCTTCAATCCCGAAGAATTGATGTAGTGATTGATTTTCAAGCCGATACTACTGCCATATTGGTTGATATTACGAAACCAATCTTTTACTCCGTCATATAGTTTAATCTTGCTGCCAAAACTGCGAAACGACTCTTTGGTGAGTTTAATTCCGTTTTTCTTGGCTTCGTCGATCATCAGATACATATAGCAAAGAATGCCGCTCGCATCGTTTTCAACAGACATTTGATTGTTTCGCCGCCAAAAATCGTCCTTGTCGGTGCCGATGGCGTTGATAAATCCAAACTCTTGCATATTTCCGGGCGAGAGCGTTCCGTCAAAATCATATATAAGGGCTACAGGGGTGTGCATAGTTATAAAATTTTATTGTTTTCCTAACCTTTCAGCAGCCAAAACCAAAAACATATAATGAGAAGAGCCTCCGCCGATTACGTATTCCACTTGCTGCCAGAGATATGGGAATTTCAAAAGTTCAGGAAAATCGGGACGTATCAAACCTGTGCCAGAAACCACGCCGCCGGGGATATACGACCAGTCGCTACGGTTGAGACCATAACCCACGGTAGCCGACTCCGCACCTACGCCAGAAGCAAACGATGCACGGTTTAAGCCCGGATGTGTGCCGAGTATAAAGTTGAGTGCGTCGAAAACAGGCTCTTTTCCAAACACTTGCGGATATTGCGATGCTAAGAAATAATGTTTGAATCCAAAACTCTGAATATCCCAACCCGCGCCCCAAATATTGGGACGATAAGGCACTCCGTAAGGATTTTCGGTGGTCTGTTTTTTAAGATTTTCGGCGTAAGTGGGCAACGCATCGCGAAACGCCTTTGAAAACGCCTTGTATTTTTTTTCCTTCTGACCTGCGCAATATTGTTCAATTCTAGAAAGATACCAACCGCAATAGCCTATGTATCTGCCAATTGAATCGGTGAGAGCCACAATATTGTCGAGATATTGTTTTTGATTTGTTGCTAAGAAAAGTTCAGCATCAGCCTGAATTTTGGCAAAAGCGGCAAAACCATTCGGGTTTTTGTTCTGATTATAAACGGCTTGCGCAATTTCCAAACAGCGGTTTGCAAGAGTATCGTTGAACCCCTTCAAAGTGCGGTAAGAGGCTGCAAGACAAGCGGCTGTGGATAGTTCGCGCGAAGGATTGTTTTCGGTGTAAACGCGGCGGTCGTCGTTGTTGCCAGGAATATTGTCGGTCATAGCCGAAGCGTCGCCAAGCATAGCGTACTGACGGAGCGAATTGCAGATAATGCCTCTGTAAAGACGTCCAAGGGCATTGTAACCTGCAACTATTGTAAGTGCGCCATTTTCAATCTGTTGAAGAATATCGTTTTTGCCGTCGGGCTGATGAATCTCCACCACGCGGTTTTTCCAGTCGATGGCAGTAACGTCTATTTCAGGCTTAAAGCATTCGTAAGCAAGCGAAATATTGTAACATTCGTTGGCCTGCGACTCCACACGGAGGTCGAAATCGCCTGCATCGTGCCATCCGCCCACGTTCACAAGTTTCGGAGTATTAGGCACTATGCCGGGGAAATCATCCACTTGGTCGTAACCGTCGAAAAGGTTGCCTTTTTCTGCCACAAGCGCATCGTCGAGGTGGCAGGCATCGTGCCAAACCTTATATTTTTCGTTAACCCTCACGTGGCACATCTGCACGGGCAAGAAATACTCTATAACAGGCTGCCACACACCACGTTCGTAAACATCGCTGTCGATTTTGAAAACCACCGACTCGCTGTTTTTGTAAACAATCTTGTAAAGTCCGGGCTCTTTGATTGTAGAGAAATCAAAGGTCAAGTAATTATATCTCAGATATTTGCCCCACATAACAGGATGTTGAGCGAAAACTGGCATTTCACCATCAGCAGTGATTTTCAAGAGTTTCGCCTCGGTGATAGAATTGTCGCGACGGTCGGTTTCGATAATAGCACGCTTGGGTTGGTTAGGCAGGTAGCCAATTTGCGAAGTCTGCACCACAGGGGCGTAGAGCCAGCCTTTTTCGGCGTTAGGAGTAATTTTCCAACGTAACACCTCGCCTGTTTTTCCGGTAGGCAGCTCGCTGCGCAACACAAACCAGCCGTTGTTGTGATTCATACGTCCGTCGTAAAGTTTCAACGGTGCATCGCTCTCAATGGTGATTTTTTTGAGCGGGTCGTCGGGACAAACCACAAACCTCTTGCCCTCGGCGTAGGGTTTCGACACAATGTCGTCGGCAATGAGCGGCGAATATCCAGTGCCGAGAAATTTTTGCAAATTGACCGTTGAGCCATTTTTACCTTCAAAATCACCTTTATAATTTATAATAGGTGTAGAAAATTCCAAAGGTGCGTTGGGCTGTTGCGGGAAAATACCCGACTTAGAATCCATAATCCACGGATGTCCAAAGAGTTCGCCCGGGAAAAATTCAAGATTGAAACCTACCTTTCCTCCAAATTTTTGCGGAATTGGCTGATCGAGCGAAACGGTAACAATCACAGCATCGCCCTCGGGCTTGGTCTCCACCTTGTAATAAAACGCCAAATCGGGATAAACCATCGGGTTGAAACCCTTCATGTGGCGGCTCGTGTCGGGGAAGCACATCGAAGCCGTGATAACATTGCCGCTCACCGTGCGGTCTACCTTTTTTGGAACACCCTGCCACTGACCGGGAGAAGGTTCTAAACGAATGTCGCCATTGGTAGCCAAACGCTTGCCATTCATTATGATACAAACGCCACCTTGGTGACCTTCGGGATAATAATCCTCAAAAACGGCAACATCCACGCCGTAATTGTTGAGGCATCCTGATTCTGAAATTTTAAACTCCTGAGCGTTGATACTCAGATAGTTGAACATTGCGACAAAAGTCATTGCCGCAATCGAAAGTCTTTTCATATAAATTGAGTTGAGTAATATTTTGGCGAGCAAGATATAAATAAAAAACGGTAATCCGTTCAAAAAAAAAAGGATTTAATTCATAAATAGTTGGATTGACGTGGAAATGTTCACACCCTAATTCCAATCATCAATCTATCGTCCACTTGCGGACAGCGGACAATGCCTCCTTGCGCAGCCCAATGTTCAAAAACAGCCTCGATACGGCTCTCTTGCGCTTCAAACGGCATAGAATGTATCTGCGAGAGCATAGCGCAAAGGCGTTTGCGGTTAAACTTGGTCTCCACGCCATCCACAAAGCCAAATTGATCTACCACGCCGTCGGTAAATAGGTAAATGGTATCGCCCTGCAACACCTTTATAATATGATTGGTAAACGGCATATTTTGCTTAAACGACACACCCACAGGAATACGGTCGCCGCTGTAAGTCAAGCATTTACCATCGCGGAAAATTACAATCGGACGCATTGCTCCACAAAAATGGAGTTCGTTTTGCAGAGTATCGAAAATGCAAAGCGCAATATCGATTCCATCCTTTGTATCCTCCTCGTTTTCAACCGATTGACGTAGCGACGAAATCACCTTAGCACGGAGCTGATCAAGAATTTCGCTTGCCGAAGGTGTCCATTTTTCAAAATCAATCGACATTACAATATCGGTAAGCGACGAAATGCCGAGCATACTCAAAAAAGCCCCCGGAACTCCGTGTCCCGTACAATCGCCCACAGCCAAAAATTTGTAGCGAAATGTCTGCTGCGCCCAATAAAAATCGCCCGAAACAAGGTCTAACGGTTTCCAATAAAGCAGACAATTTCCAAAAATTACTTCCAAAGATTCGCGCTGAGGTAGCGACGCCTCCTGAATTTTTTGGGCATAACGCAGGCTCGAAGTTATCTCGTCGTTGATATGTTTCAGTTGGTCGCGTTGCATTTCAATTTCGGCATTGCTGTCGAGCAGTATCTTGTTGGTACGCTTGTTTTTAAAGTAACTTTTGGTAATAAAACCCAACAGCACAAGCACCGACACAAGGGCAATCACAGCGTATCTGGTTTTGGCCTTCGCCTCGTTGTTGGCCTTGATATGAGCGGCGTTCTCTTTCTGATGTTTCACCTCCTCGCGATACTTGGCGGTTTCCACGGCAAACTCGCGGTTGTAAATTTCAAGTCGCAAATTGTCAGACTTTTTGTAATACTCCAACGCGCTTTTATAGTTTTCGGTAAGTTCGTAAAAATATCCGAAACATTTAAAGAAACGAATATAAAATTCGGTATAAACTAGCGAAGAATCAGCCACATAGTTAGCCTCAACAGCCTTAAAAATCGGATAAGCGTTTTCATAATCGCCCTTTTCGGCAAGGTAAACCGCCTGCCACAGTTGAAAATCGCGCGTATCGGTAGCAACGCCAAGTTCTTCGGCAAGCACAAACGCACGATTATGGTATTTTCGCGACTGATCTAAATATAACTCTCTCTTATTCTTATTGTTACGTGCAAGGAGCAGATACAAGTTCATCATTTCAAAATCGATATGCATCTCGTTGAATGTTCCTACGCAATGTCCTTTAAGTGCCTTGCGCATATTATCAACAGCACGGTTTAAATATTTATCGGTACCAAACATATTGTAACGCAAACGTTCCACTCGACCAAGATAATAAAAATTGAGGCATACACCGCGGCGATTGTTGTTGGCAGAATCCAACGCCATAGCATTTAGCAAAAATTCCTCGGCAGAGTTAGCAAGTTGAAAATCAATATTAATCATAGCAAGACTACGATAAGTGTCGCAAATCAACTCGGTGTCGTCCATCTCCTTAAAATAGTCGAGAGCCTCGCAATAAAGGCGGTTGGCGGCAAGATAGTCGTCGATCATAGCGTAAGTATTGGCCAAAGCAAATCGGTAGCGAGCCATTCCCCTACGGTAAACAACTGAATCACTTAAACTTATAGCCTTGGTGTAAAACTCCACAGCCTTTGCAAAATTGTACTTATAGTAATAGGCGTAACCCAAATAGTTGTTTGCCTTAGCCTCGTAAACAAGCAAGCCGAGTTTTTTCGACAAATCTATTTCCCACTCGGCATATTTTATAATAGTGTCCACATTGGTATGGCAAAACGCCACCGAATCGATACGCTTGATTTTCAGCGAGTCGTCGGGCATAGGCGCAATGGTTCGTTCCAAGATATTAATCGACGAATCCTGATTGCAATCTTGACATAATGCGCTGCTACTCAACGCTATCAAAACCAATATTGGTAATATAAATCGAACTAAGTACACTTTACAACGCTTTATGTTTGCAAATAGTGATATAAAGGTAAGGAAAAAAAATGAAAGTTGTAGACGAAAATAGGAAATAAAATTTCTTAATTTTGCAGTCCAAATTTAGTTTGAAGTCTGCTCATGATTGCTGTTTTAGGAATAAGCCACAAGACTGGACCCGTGTCGGTGAGGGAACTTTACTCTTTTTCGGAAGAAGAAGTGTCGGAATTTTACGTCCGACTTAAACCACAAAAGCATTTCAGAGGCCTCGCTGTGCTATCAACTTGCAACCGTCAAGAGATATATTTCGACACCGATTACGACAACGACCACGAGTGTTTCGACTTTATTACCAATGCGTTATCCAAATTCCGCACCTACTCGCCCACTCACCGCGAATACTTTTATTTTTACACAGGAATTGCCACCGCCGAACACCTTTTTAAAGTGGTTTCAGGCGTGGATTCGATGATTATCGGCGAAGACCAAATTGTAATGCAGACCAAAAACACATTCCGCTTCTGCTTCAACAATGGCTTTATGAGTCAAGCACTTACGCGAATGTTCAACAAAGCATTCGAGGCAGCAAACCGCGTACGCACCGAAACCGACATTGCCCACGGAGCAGCATCAGTGAGCAGCGCAGCGGTGGAAATGTGTTTCAACCTGTGCAACAATATTTTAGACAAATCAATATTAATAATTGGAGCAGGTCAGACAGGCGAACTCACGCTTCAAAACTTTACCAAAAAAGGCTGCAAACAGATTGCCATCTGCAATCGCACATTTGAAAAAGCCGAAGACCTCGCCCACCAATACAACGTAAAGGCTTTAAGGATAAAGCAAATTCCAGAAGTGATAAACAATTATGATATAGTGCTTGCAGCAACATCAAGCAAAAATTACCTTGTAACCTATTCGATGATAACGCCCGACAGCCGAAACCGCATATTTGTAGACATCTCGGTGCCGCGCAATATCGACGAAAAAATATCCACCATCAAAGACATCACTCTCATTGCCATCGACGACCTAAAACACCATATCAACGAGGTTTCGCTGCGCCGTCATCAAGCGTTGGCAATGGCAGAAAAGATAATCAACGAGGTAAAAGACGACTTTGCGCAATGGATGAGTTCGCGCAGTTTGTTGCCCGTAATACTCAAAATTCAAGAAAAAATATCCGCCACAAATAGCACCGAATTGGAAGGATTTTTAAAAATCAACGGCATAAAAGACGATAAATTAATATCACTTTACGGCAAACATATCACCGAAAAAATTGCAAGACTTCTTATCAAAAACGTTAAAGCCTGCACTGCCAACGGTCGCAATGCCGAATACACCGAACTTATTAGCAAACTCTTTGATATTTAGATATATGCCCACATTAATTATAGGAACACGTGGTAGCCAATTGGCTCTATATCAAGCAAATGCAGTAAAGCAAGCGTTAGAACGCGAATTGCCAGAAATCGATTTTGAACTCAAGGTTATCGACACCAAGGGCGACAAAATTCTCAACAAACCCCTTGCTGAGATAGGCGACAAAGGTATTTTTACTGCCGAAATCGAAAAAGAACTTCGCGACGGCACAATCGACTTTGCCGTTCATAGTCTTAAAGATTTACCCGCCGAATTACCTGATACATTGAGAGTTTCGGCAGTTTTGCCCCGTGCAGAATTTCGTGATGCACTTGTGGCAAAAAACGCCAAATCGCTTGCCGAATTAACCGCCGAAGATGTGGTAGCCACATCAAGTCTCCGCCGCCGTGCTCAACTTTTGCACAAATATAAAAATCTAAATATCACCGACATACGTGGAAACGTAAATACTCGTCTGCAAAAATTCGACAACGGCGTTTGCTCTGCTATGATAATGGCTGCGGCAGGATTACAACGTCTTGGTTTTCAAGAGCGTATTACACAAATTATCGACAAGGATGAAATTATCCCAGCCGCTTGTCAAGGAGTAATTGCAGTAGAAACTTGCAGTCAAAACTCTGATGCAGAATACGTTGCACGATTTATCAACGATGTGGAAACGTGGACACCAGTTTTTGCCGAACGTCTGTTGCTTAAAATGATAAACGGCGGCTGCAAAACGCCTTTCGGTTGCTACACGCAAACCACCAAAACAGAATTTTTTGTAAAAGCATTTATTTCAATGCCCGATGGCAGTGACTACGTGGAATACAGCGACTCACAATCGCTCGACAATGCCCACCTTGCCGCCTTCAACACCGCCAAATACCTACTCAAAAACGGCGGCGAAGATATTTTGAAGGAGATTAAACAATGATAGTTTCGTGTCAAAAAGAGGATTCGTTTCCACGGTTTCAAAAAGCATTGCAAAAGCACGGCTTAAACACTGTAAATCTGCCAGTTATTACAACTCAAACCATTGAGCCCGACGTCAACACCTTAAATATTATAGACAATCTTTCGGCTTACGACTATATCATAATTACCTCAGCGGCTGGTGTTGATAGTTTCAACTATCTGATTAACAGCGTAAAAAGCAAAATCAATAAGCCATCATTGCCAATAATTTCTATTGGTAAAAAAACTTCGGAAAAACTTATCAGTCAAGGTTTTAACGTTGCAATAGAAAATCCCGGCACAACAGCCGCCGACCTTGCTGAATATCTGATTAACAGCAATTTAATCAAAAGTAAAAAAATACTTCAAGCCAAAGGCGACATTGCCTCACCAATTATCAAGGAAAGACTCGAAAATGTATGCAATTTTACACAAAGTACTGTTTATCAAACCATTGCAATAAAAAATCCCGACTCAGAAATTATCTCACTGATTAACAGCAACAAAGCAAATGGCTTTGTTTTTTCAAGTCCTTCGGAGTTCAGAAGTTTTTTAAATATCGAAAAAATTGCGAACTTTGCAACTGACACGGCGATATTCTGCATAGGCAAAACCACGTCAGAAGTTATTAAAAATCAAGGTTTTACCAACGTGCATACATCGCCAGAGCCAAATTTTGAAATTTTGGCAGAGTACATTGCAAATACGTTAAAAACATTATAAAAGAATATTGCATTATGGCATTTCCTATAACACGCTTGCGCCGTTTGCGCAGCAACTCCATTACCCGCGATATGATGCGCGAAACCACCGTTTCGGCTGCAAATCTAATTATGCCGCTGTTTGCCGTTAAGGGCGAAAATATTAAGAATCCTATACCTTCGATGCCCGGACAATACCAAATGAGCATCGACCTTATTGTAGAAAAATGCAAACATCTTAACTCGCTCGGTATCAAGTCGGTACTATTGTTCGGAATTCCCGATCACAAAGACGAAACCGGCGAATGTGCCGCCCACGACCACGCAATTATTCCCGAAACTATACGTGCCATAAAAGCGCAGGTGCCTGAAATATACGTAATTGCAGACGTTTGCAACTGTGAATACACCACTCACGGACACTGCGGAACACTCATTAATGGCGATGTTGACAACGATTCAACTCTCGAAACACTTGCTAAACAGTGCGTTGCATTTGCCAAAGCAGGCGTGGATATGGTTGCCCCAAGCGATATGATGGACGGTCGTGTGGGTCGCATTCGTAAAGCATTAGACGACAATGGTTTTACCAACCTTCCCATTATGGCATATTCGGCTAAATACGCCTCAGCATTTTACGGACCGTTTCGCGATGCAGCCGAAAGCGCACCCAAGTTTGGCGACCGCAAAACCTACCAAATGGACCCCGCCAACAGCAACGAGGCTATGCGCGAAATTGCATTAGACATTGAGGAAGGTGCTGATATTGTTATGGTTAAGCCCGCCCTACCCTATTTAGACATTGTTCGCCGCACCAAAGATACATTCAATATGCCCATCTGCGCATACAACGTAAGTGGCGAATACTCAATGGTTAAGGCTGCTGCGGCAAATGGGTGGATAGATGAAAAACGCATCGTTTCCGAAATTCTCCTCTCCATCCGCCGCGCCGGTGCTGATATGATAATTACTTATCACGCCGAAGAAGCCGCCGAATGGGGAATTGTGAAATAAGAAAAATAAACAAATATGGACATAAATAAAAGTATAGCGGAATTTAACCGCGCAAAACAGCATATAGCCTCGGGCGTAAACTCGCCTGTAAGGGCATTTAAGAGCGTTGGCTCAAACCCCGTGTTTGTCGACAAGGCATCGGGAGCCTACATCACCGACATCGACGGAAACAAGTATATCGACTTTGTTTGCAGTTGGGGACCAATGATTCTCGGACACGCTCATCCGCGCGTTACCCAAGCGGTAAAAAAAGCCGCAGAGAAAGGCACAAGTTACGGAGCACCAACAGTTTACGAATCGATGATGGCTGAGCAAGTCAACAAAATGATGCCTCACATCGAACTAATGAGAATGGTAAACAGCGGCACCGAAGCCACTATGAGCGCCATTCGTCTTGCCCGCGCCTACACACGCCGCGAGATGTTTATCAAGTTTGAAGGTTGCTACCACGGACACGGCGACAGTTTTCTCATCAAGGCGGGTTCGGGAGCAATTACACTTGGTTTGCCCGACAGTCCTGGCGTTACGCAAGGCACTGCAAAAGACACACTTATAGCACGTTACAACGATATTGAATCGGTAAAGCAACTTTTTGAACAATATCCCGACAAAATTGCGGCTGTGATTGTAGAACCCGTAGCAGGAAATATGGGCGTGGTGACACCAAAAGACGGATTTTTGCAGAAACTCCGCGAAATCACCAAAGCCAACGGCGCACTTTTGATATTCGATGAAGTAATCACAGGATTTCGTTTGGCAAAAGGCGGAGCGGCTGAATATTATGGAGTTACGCCCGACCTTGTAACTCTCGGCAAAATTATCGGCGGCGGATTGCCAGTGGGAGCATACGGCGGCAAAAAAGAGATTATGCAGATGATTGCACCCGATGGTCCTGTATATCAAGCAGGTACGTTGGCAGGAAATCCGCTTGCAATGGCAACAGGTTTAGAAACACTCCGCATTATCGACGAAGATCCCGATTTTTATAAAAAATTAGAACAAAAGGCTGCAAAACTTGCCGATGGAATATCAGCAAGCGCAAAACAACACGGAATATCCACAGTAGTAAATCGTTGCGGCTCAATGATGACATTCTTTTTCAGCAAATTAGATGCCATCAACAACTACAACCAAGCCGTTCAGTCAGACACAAAACTCTACGCAAAATACTTCCAGAGTATGCTCAACCAAGGCATTTGGCTTGCACCGTCGCAATACGAATGTACATTCACCTCGGCAGCACAAACCGACAACGACATAGAGTGGACAATTCAAGCGGCAGAAATAACTTTTAAAAATTTATAACAGTGAATCCGTTTTCCGAAATACTCAACGGCAAAAATCCTAACCGTCCGCCTGTATGGTTTATGCGTCAGGCAGGAAGGATTTTACCTGAATACCAACAACTTAGGCAGCAATATTCATTCCGTGAGTTGATGGAGACACCACAATTGGCTTGCGATGTAACGTTAATGCCTGTAAATCTGTTGGATACAGATGCTGCAATACTATTTTCGGATATTTTGGTGATACCTCAGGCGTTGGGCTTGGATTTGGAATTTACCGACAAAGGACCTGTTTTTCAGACACCTTTGCTAAAACATTCTCACCCCGAAAACGCACTCAATCCGCAGCCAGAAAAACTTGAACATATTTATCAGGCTATCGACTTGATAATCAGTCAAAAACCCGAAGATATTCCGCTGATAGGATTCTGCGGAGGACCATTGACTGTTTTGCTCTATATGCTTGAAGGATTGGGCACTAAGAGCGATTTTCGCAATGCCGAACGGTTTATAATCAACAACCAAAAGGCAACCGAAAAAATTGTGGACTCCGTTACCGCCATTACCATCGAGTATGCACGACAGCAAATCCGTCACGGCGCAGATTGTTTCCGATTGTTTGAAAGCAATTGCGGAAATATTCCGTATAGCATTTATAATCAGATATTTTTACCATCGGTTAAAAAAGTTTGCGCAGCGGTTAGAGCATTAAACCGCAAGTTTTTCTACTTTGCCAAAGGCATCGGAGCAGGCATCTCTACTATTACGCCCGACGTTTGCGATTACATTTCAATCGATTGGCAAACAGATATTTACACCGCACGAAAACTTCTTCACAAAGAAATTGAAATTGAAGGAAACTTTGACCCACGGATATTGTTATCATCTGAAAATCAGATAGAAACAGAGTTACAGAAATACAAACCATTTGCCGAAGAAAACCCAAAATGGATTTTCAACCTTGGTCACGGAGTTTTGCCCGAAACTCCTTTTGAAAACGCCAAATTTTTTGTAAAAAAAGCAAAAGAAATATTTACACGATAAAATGGATATAGAGTTTATAAAAAAATATGAGACACGCGCACCGCGTTACACAAGTTATCCGCCAGCAAACCTTTTCAACAGCAGCGTCAACAACGATGTTTACAAAGAGCAGATAACCATCTCCAACAGTCAAAATCCGCAGAATATTTCGCTCTACGTGCATATTCCGTTTTGTCCGCAACTGTGCAATTTCTGCGGTTGCACCACATTTTTCAATAGCGACAAAAACCGTCTAAACCGCTATATAACAGCACTTTTGAAAGAAATTGACACTGTGGCTGCATTAATCGACAAAAAACGCAACGTTACGCAGGTTCATTGGGGCGGAGGAACTCCCAACGCTTTGGATTTCAGCATAATAAAAGAAGTTATGGACAAATTCCGCAGCGTGTTCAAATTTGCTCCAAACGCCGAAATTGCAATGGAATGTAACCCCGCATATATGGATTTCGCCGACATTGACAACTACGCCTCGGCAGGGTTCAACCGTCTGAGTCTCGGCATTCAGGATTTCGACCCCGTTGTGCTTAAAAATATCAACAGACGCGAGCCAAAACACGATGTAAAACAGTTAGTTGCGTATATACACTCGCTTGGAATGAAAGGCATCAACATCGACCTCGTTTACGGACTTCCAGGACAAACACCTGAATCGTTTACCGCCGCCGCCAAACGTGCCGCCGAATGTGATGCCGACCGCATTGTAACATTTCCCTACGCTCACGTGCCGTGGGTAAAACCCGCTCAAAAAGTGCTCGAAAAACTCGGCTTGCCCGATGCCGACCAAAAACTTCACGCCTTTATATCTGCCAATCAAGTGCTTACATCGTCGGGTTACAACTTTATAGGAATGGATCATTATTGCAAACCAGACGACGCCCTCAGCATAGCCGCCAAAAACGGCAATCTAAAACGCAATTTTCAAGGTTACTGCACCGCCGAAACCACGGGACAGGTCTACGGATTTGGCGCAACATCTATCACGCAACTTCACGGCGGATATATTCAAAACATCAAGAATCCCGATCTTTACATCGAAACTATTGAAAATCAAAACCTTGCAGTAGAGCGCGGTTACATTCTTTCGTCATCGCAAATCATTGTCCGCGAAGCCATCAACGAACTGATGTGCAATGGGTTGCTTGATTTTACACAATGCGCCCGCAAACTTGGCGTTACCCCCGACGACGTAAAAACCGCCACCGCCTACGACCCCTCAAAATTCCAAACCTTTGTCCACGACGGCATCTTAACCATCACCGACAACGCCCTCGCGCTCCGTCCCGATGCCTTCCTCGCCGTCCGCAACATCGCCGTCCTCCTCGACCCAATGATGAAAGATAGCGAAAAAATGTATTCAAAGACGATATGATTTGGAATTGACGAATAAAATTTTTAGATTTGCCGTTATAAACCAACCAAATTCAAAAAACAGATATGGACAGCAGTTATCTTGAACTACATTTACCCGGCTATTTGCAAAACGCGCTTGACCTATTTATCATCGGCAAGCAAAAGCACCAGGCGGGCGGTTATCTGCGTTTCGACTGCGACTATTGTTTTTTGCAATCGAGCATCAACTGCGCCGAGGTAGACAACGACATCTCGTCAGAACAGGCTTGGTATCTGAGAGACAAGTATTTAGGATTGTCAAAGGAAACATTTTAAAGTATGAAGATTGATTTTTCACAACTACCCGAAACCAAGAAGGGTTACAACGGAGCCAACGGCGGCAAGAAATGTGTAATATACAACGGGGAAAAGTATATGGTGAAATTTCCTCCTCAGGCAAAACTCAATAATGCAATGAGTTATGCAAATAGTTGTTTTTCAGAACATATAGGCAGCCAAATATTCAATTCCATTGGTATAAAGGCACAGCAAACGCTTCTCGGGATATACCGAATAGGTGCTACCAAAAAGGTAGTGGTTGCGTGCAAAGATTTTGTAGGCGCAGGCAAGCAGTTGTTAGATTTCGCATCCATAAAAAATCAGGTAATCAATTCGTCAAACGGAGGATACGGAGTGGAACTCTCAGACATAATGGATGCTATCAACACACAAACATCCTTCGATCCGATTGCTCTCAACAATTATTTTTGGGACATTTTTATCGTTGACGCCCTTATCGGCAATTGGGACAGGCATAACGGCAACTGGGGATTTCTTTACGATGAGCAGAACGACACACTCGAATTGGCACCCGTTTACGACTGCGGCAGTTCTCTTTACCCACAAGCCGATGAAAAAATAATGAACTCTGTGTTAGACAATCAGCAAGAAATGGAGTTCCGAATAAAAGAAATACCATACTCCGCTATCAAAATTGGCGGCAAAAACATCCGCTACCATAGTTTCATCACATCCACAACCAACGAAGATTGCAATCGCGCCTTGCTCCGCATTTTCCCACAAATATCATTGTCGGCAATAGACAACATCATATCCAACACCGACTTTATCACCGACCTTCAAAAAAGATTTTATTCAGTAATGCTTCACGAAAGATACAACCAAATACTAAAAACAGCATATCAAAAAATCAAACATTAAAATCTCCAAATGTTAAAAAATGTTATAATCTGCGGAATCGCCTAAAAAAATTTAGATTTCGCAGATTATAATTTTTATACGTTAAAGCAATTTTTACCTTAAATATTTAACATTTATTAACATCTCAAATTTTTATGTGCAAAAAAATCTAAAATCTTCGTATTTTTCCACACATAAAAGATTTTTTTGTATATTTACCACACAGAAATTTTTATTATTAACACATCAAACATTTTATTATGGAATTAACAAAAGAAGATTTAAAAGATGGTTTAAGGTTTATTGTAGGCACTTGGGAGGCTGAATTTGTTGTTAGTTTTTTCTCTAACAATTTGGAGCACGTGCCAGTAACAGAGTTTAAAAGCAGCGATGGTCGCGATTTGAGCAAACTCTCGATGGAGTTTTTTGAGGATCACACCGCCAAACTCAAAGACGGCAGCAACGGTCGCGAGGTGGACTCCGCTTGGGAACAGACCAAACCTTACAGTTGGACCTACAAGGCTAACGGATTTTTTGGCGAACTGCCCGCCGACGTTGCCGAAAAGGTAGAGGAACTTGACGCGCAAGAGGGCAAACTCTGCATTGTGTTTGGATTTCTCTGCATCGCATTTAAAAAGACCGCCGAGGGACACATCACCAAAGAACCCGACATCGACGAAATAGAGCCGTCGCCCGAAGACCTGAAAATGAAGGCTATTGTGGGACGTTGGAAAGTTTACAAGACTCTTGCCCCCGTTGGCGATGGTTTTGGTCTCCACACCAAAGACGAGGTGATGGCAGAGTTCGACAAAAAGAAGGCTGCGGGCGAACTCGACGACGAGGAAGAATATAACGAAACTTTGAATTTGTTCGAATCTGTGATGGAATTTACCGACGACTACAAAGTGTTGTCGTATATGCCTATACCTAAGCACGTTACCCAAGAGGTGATAGACGAAGCCTTGGCGAGCGGCGAGGTAAAAATCGTTGACGGAATGATGTGCTGCGAAGAGCCCAAGGAGTGGAAGGCTGTGAACGGACACTACTACTACAACACCAAAGAGCACCGTGAGGTTTTCGGCGAAATAAAATCTCCGTGGGATATGATCGACCCCGACGCTGACGGACACATCGATTTAAAGATGTTTGTGCTTGAAAAAATGTAAAATTACATAAATTAATTATACCACCCTCTCTACCTCCATCGTTTCCACATAAAACAAATACGCTGAGACATTGGGATAGAGGGGGTTTTTCATTGAGGAAAGCAAGGCGGCGTATTCTTTTATTTGGTCGTGATATTCAGGATGATGACCGCCAAATTTAAAGTCGATGATTACGGTTTCGGTGTCGGAAACCATCACACGGTCGGGAATGCGGATGCGGCCGTCGAGAGTAAGCAAGGCTGTTTCAGTAATAATCTGTTTCCAAATAGGTGAAAACCAACGCTTTACTTCGGGTAGAGCAAGGGCGGATTCTATCTTTTGGCGAAGTTCTTCTTTTTGCTGCTCGGTGATGCGACCTTGGTCTTTAAGTTGTTGAAGCACAATGGGTAAATCGGCCGAGGTTTCTATTCTCGACATCACATCGTGCATAAACGAACCGTAGTTGATACGCTCCTGAATAAAAGGATTGCTCTTGGCAAAAAAGTCGTCGGCATTGTACTTAATGGAAAGTTTTTGATTCCAATCAAGATTTTTGAACTGACGGATTTCAAATTTTTTAGCATTTTCTTTGAGTCCGGGAGTAAGCACCTGATGGTCAGTATTTAATGTCAATTGAAGATTATCCTCGTTAAAATAAGAACTCAAACCTATTATCTTACCTTCGTCTGACGCAATTGACTGATTGATACAAAAATAGAGCAAATCTCCCACATTCTTGATTTTATCGCCCGAAGGCTTGGGAGAATAAACATAAAGTTCGTCGACGGCGCGGGTAAAAGCCACGTAGAGGATGTTGAGCGCGTCAACGTACATATTGCGTTTTTCGAGGTGATAATAATCGCGGAAAATACTGTGTTTCAATGCAGAAGAATACCTAACGGGCAGCATCGGGAGAAAACCGAAATCAGACTTCTCAGGCGGTGCAACCCAAATATAAGTGGGCGAAGTGTTTACAACGTCTTCCATTTTCCAATTGCAGAAAGGCATAAACACCGCTCCAAAATCCAATCCCTTCGACTTGTGGACTGTCATCACAGTAACAGCATTCTGATTGTCAGACGGTTGGATTGAAACCTTGCAACCGCTTTCGTCCCACCATTTTACAAAACGGCTAACGTCTGACGAATGTACCCTCGAAAAATCCAAAACAGTATCCTCAAAGGTGCGCAAATACTCGGTTTCGCCAGTGTATTTGAATAGTTCAAACTCCGAAATTATTTTTTCGCAAAGGTCGAACAACGGCAGAGAGGCGTAATCAGTAGCCAAATTTTTAAACCCATCAGGCAGAATATCAGCGGCTTTGGTATCGTCGGAAACAGCCTTAAAAATATCATCGTCGGTAATGTCCTGCTCCGAAAGATTGGCATACGACTGCAAAAGTTTTGCCTTGGCAATAGAGTTTTCGGGATTAACCACCAACTTGATAGCGTTTATAGCCACCTTAACTGGCTCTGAATTAGCGATATATAACGAATCGGCAGAAATAACCTGATATCTTTCGGCACCGTCGGCTTGATTCATATAACCGAGAAGAAAATTTACAACTTTCTCAGCCTCAGCCTTTTTGCGAATAAGCACACAGATTTTTTTTGCGGGATAACGCTGCTTTAAAAGAGCGTCGATATCTTGCGCCATTGCGGTGAGCACGGTAACATCGAAACTTTCATCTTCCTCATCGCTATCTATATCATTATCAGAAGGTTTTGATTTTTCTTTCTTTGGTTTTTCAAAAAATTTTACCTTAACATTTCCACCCTTACGGTCTTGATTTTGGGGCAGATTTTGATAACTGTCGGCATAAATCTGATGCAAAAGTTCAAAATTAAGATCCTCATCATCAGAATGTTGCTCCAAAACTATTACCGAATTGGCAAACACGGCGTTGTTGAAATCCACAATGTTTTTCCGGCTTCGCCAATTGGTGTCGAGAGTCTTGAAAAGTATGTTTTCTGAGCCAATCGAGCGTTCCACCTCAGAATTTAGCAAAGTCCAATCGCCTCCACGAAAACGGTAAATCGATTGTTTTACATCGCCCACAATCATATCGTCAAATCCCTGAGCGATAGTGTTTTCGATAAGCGGACGGAAATTTTGCCACTGAAACTCCGACGTATCTTGAAACTCATCGATAAAAATATGGTCGAACTTGTTGCCGGTGCGCTCATATATAAAAGGTGCGTCGTTGTCTTTAACAATCTCGTTGAGAAACGCCGTAGCATCGCACACAAGCATCATCTGATTGTCTTGACGGTACTGAGGAAGCAGCGCGGCAAGGTCGCCAAGAAGGGCAAAGGCATAAAAATCGCTTCGCACCACGGCTGCTGTTACAAAATTTGAGAACTGATTGGTATACAATTCGTTATACTCTTGCAAGAGCGGATTAATCTGAGCAAAAAGCACAGGAGCGAGAGCCTTTTGAATGGCTGTTGGCTTTGTTTTAGCAAGGTATCCGTCGGGATTGTTGAGTATTTTGGTAAAGGTTTTGGTAGAGGCGATATCAAGGTCTTTATAATTGGTACTCAACAGTTTAACCGTCAAGAAATTATAAATTGTCTTCACATCCTTGAAAAGTTCGCCCGGAGTGGAATTGTAATCGTTGAAAATCTTGGTGAAAATATCGGTGGCACGCTTGGCAATCGACTTACACAGAGATACATACGAATCGTAAATATCAATAATCTTTTTGGCAGCCTGTGCAAAATACTCCTTGCGCTGATAGTCATCTTTAAGCGAGGTAAAATCTTCGAGTTTTTTAAAATTTTCGGTAAAAATCAACTTGGCAAGGTTGGTAATCTGACTTCGGAAATCCCAATTTTTGCCCTCGTCAACATTCTGCCGCGAAAGTTGCAGAAGTTGCTCGCGGAGTTGCGAATCGTTGTCCAACTGTTGGTAGAGCATATCGCAGAGGTCGGCAACCACCACATTTTCATCGGTTTCGATACGGAAGCCGCTGTTGACATTTATATCGTAGCAAAACGCCCTCACAATACGGTTTACAAACGAATCGATGGTGCGGAGGTTAAACATCGAATAATTGTGGAGCACAGCCGAACGGATTTTTGCAGCCTTGGCACGCACAGCCTCCTCGGTCAATTTTGGATATTTTGCGCGGAGATCCTTGATATAATCACTCTTTTCGCCAGTGATAAGTTTGTCTAACTCCTTGATAATACGGGTTTTCATCTCACCGGCAGCCTTGTTGGTAAACGTTACGGCAAGAATTCTGCTAAACGCCATATCGCCGCTAAAAGCCTTGTAGACATCGCCATACTGCACAGGCGAACTGCTGTCAAACGCCGACAACAGATAGTTGCCCGCAAGAATATGAGTTTTACCGCTTCCCGCCGAAGCCTTGTAGATTTTTAACTTCATAATGCACTTATCAACGAATTAAACAAATACAAAGATACGAAAAGTTTTTGGAAAAAGATTTTGCGATTTTACGCAGATTTGGCAAAAAAAATTTTGCGATTTTACGCAGATTTCGGTAAAAAAATTTTGCGATTTTACGCATAATTGATTATCTTTGCCCAAAATAATCAATCTAACATTATGATTTTCAAACGTAAACTATACAATCAAATGCTTCGATGGAAACAGGAGCGAAACGGAGAAACAGCACTGCTTATCAAAGGGGCAAGACGAGTGGGCAAAACGTCCGCTTGAAAGTTCGCACCGCAAACTAATGCGCGACATTCGCCTTTATATGTTGGTAGGCGGTATGCCTCAGGCTGTTGACACTTATATTAAAACCAGCAATTTACAATCTGTTGACGAAAAAAAGCGCGAAATAATCGAACTCTACAAAGATGATTTCAACAAAATAGACAGCACAGGTCGTGCATCACAACTATTTACCGCAATCCCAGGACAACTCACTGGCAATGCAGGACGATATCAAGTTTCAAGCGTTATTGATAATCAAGACGCACAACGCGTTGCATCAGTAGTAGCAGATATGGCAGACAGTATGACGTTGATGTTGGCTTACCACATCAACGATCCTAACGTGGGAATGTCAATGACCAAGAATATTTATCGCTATAAAATGTTTATGACAGATACAGGACTATTTGTTACATTGGCATTTCACGACAAATCGTTCACAGAAAATGTGATTAACAGCAAATTGCTTAGCGACAAATTGGATGCAAATCTCGGTTATATGTACGAAAACTTAGTGGCTCAGATGTTGCTCAGTGCTGATTACAAACTATTCTACCATACAATGCCTACCGACAACAACCATAATTATGAGATTGATTTTCTGATTTCAAAAGGCAGCAAACTCTGTCCAATAGAGGTAAAATCTTCGGGGTACAGAACCCACAAATCATTAGACGCTTTTTGTGAAAATTTTTCCTCGCACATCAGCGACAGATATCTAATTTACACCAAAGACTATGCAAAAGACGGTGCTACCACTTGCCTGCCGGTATATATGACGGGATTGATATAAATGCTGAATTTTGAATGGAATATTAGCACACCTTAATATTATAGTTGTTCAAAAAAAACTTTCCATTGAAATATTTCACCCCAAAAATTGATTATTCCACATTTTATGCTTAACTTCGCCATATCATTATAGAACTCAGAAACCAAAATAATATATGGCAAAGAAAGCAAAAGAAGAAACACTGAACCTTGAAAGCATCTTGTTCAAGTGTAGAGATATATTAAGGCAAGCAAAGAATTCCGGCTCGTTCTTTGAGAAACGCGATATGATGCTGACGCTCGTGTTCCTCCGCTTTATGGGTGAGAAATACGAGGATGGCGTGGCTTCGCTTCGTCAGCGACTCATTGAGGAAGGATTAGACCCTGACGACGAGAATATTATCAAGGCATTTTTTGATGATGCTACTTTTGCAGATGGTACTTTCGATTTGCCGGTAGAGGCTCGTTGGTCAACTATCATCAATACGGCAGCACCTCAACTGAATGTAGCACTTGATACGGCTCTGCGCAGTATCGGCGAAACGAACCCCACACTGAAGGGTTGTTTCGTGGAAGGTACGTTCACCCAGCGCAATCTTGGAGCCAACGACATGAAGAAGATTGTGGACGAGGTCAACAAGATCAGCCACAAGACTTTTGGTGAGGAGAAGGACCTGATAGGCCGCGTATATGAATACTTCCTGAAGGAGTTTGCTGTCAATGCGACCAAAGAAGAAGGCGAGTTCTATACCCCACACGATGTGGTGCAGTTGATAGCAACTGTTATCGAACCGTTCGATGGCACATTGTACGACCCGTGTTGTGGCTCCGGCGGTATGTTCATTCAGAGTACCGACCTGGTAAAAGCCAAACAAGGCGACATCAGTCGTATCAATGTATATGGACAGGAGAAGGAAGCAGCCACCTACCGTTTGGCAAAGATGAACCTCGCTCTGCGCGGTATCAGTCATAATCTGGGTTCGGAGAGTGATTCCACTTTCACAAACGACCTGCATAAAGGTCTTTACTTCGACTATATCATGGCAAATCCACCATTCAACTTGAAAGGCTGGTATAATGAAAACTTGAAGAACGACTCTCGTTGGACAGACTACGCCACTCCTCCGGAGAGTAATGCCAACTATGCGTGGATTCTTCACATGCTTTCTCACCTGAAGCCACTTTCGGGTGTTGCAGGATTCCTTTTAGCCAATGGTGCATTGGGCGACACAGATGCTCTTGAAATCCGAAAGAAACTGATAGAGAATGACAAAGTGGAAGCCATTATCATCTTGCCAAGAGAACTTTTCATCACAACGGATATCAGCGTCACCTTCTGGATTCTGAATCAGAGCAAGAAGGGCGGGAAGTATCATGGCCGCCAACTCCGCAACAGAGAGCATGAAATTCTCTTTATGGACTTGCGGCAATGGACCGAGAACCCTGTCAAGGGCGAGCAGAAGAAGAAGGTGCAACTCGTTACAGAGCAGATTCAGCGTGTGGCAGACATCTATCATCAGTGGCAGTCGGAGGGTACAGACGGCAACAACTTTGCAGTACCTGAGCTATATCGTAGCGTGAGCATTGACGAGATTGAGCAGAACAATTGGACGTTGGTACCAAGCAAATATATTGAGTTTATCGACCACGATTTGGAGATTGACTATCCCAAGGAAATGGTTCGCATCCAACAAGAGATGAAAGAACTGATGCAGCGCGAGAAAGAATCACAAAAAATGCTTGAAGAGGCATTTAAAGGGATTGGTTATGGCATAGAATAGAAAAAAATGGCAAATAAAATATCAATACGTTTTTACAACGACCGCGAAGTGCGAGCCGTATGGGACGATGAAAACTCTAAATGGTGGTTTTCGGTACTTGATATTGTCGGTGTGCTTAACAACGAAGACAACTATACCAAAAACCGCAACTATTGGAAGTATCTGAAAACAAAACTAAAAAAAGAGAACTGCGAAGTGGTTAGTGTCACTAACCAGTTGAAACTATTGGCTCCTGATGGTAAAAGACGCATAACCGATGTGCTCGACAATAATGGTGTTATCAGCCTTGCAAAGGCAATGCCCAACACAAAATCGGCACGATTTGTAGAATGGTTTACTTATTCTGACGAAACTATCGACGGCAAAAGCAAATCCAAAGCATACGCCTTATTTGAAAGTGGAATGATAGACAGCATCGAAATTGGCACAATCAAAGGACTTCAACAGATACATAGCTACTTGTTTGGCGGGTTGTATGATTTTGCTGGTCAGATAAGAGAGGTAAACATTGCCAAGGGCGGATTTCAGTTTGCCATGGCTCAATATTTGCCACAAACGTTGCAAACTGTGGAAACCATGCCCGAAAACACCTTTGACCAGATTGTCGACAAATACGTAGAAATGAACATCGCGCACCCTTTTCGCGAAGGTAACGGTCGCAGCGCTCGCATTTGGCTTGACTTGATGTTCAAACGCAGTTTGAAAAAATGCGTGGATTGGAGTCAAATTCCCAAAAACAAATATTTGGATGCAATGATAAAAAGTGCAGTAGATTCTAATCAAATAAAACAACTGCTACAAAACGCACTTACCGACCGCATTGCCGACCGCGAAATGTTTATGAAAGGTATCGACTATTCATACTATTACGAACAGGAGGACTAAACTATGGGATTGAAGAAGTATAAATTGGGGGAACTGATAGAATTGGTGGAAGAAACTAATTCTCGAGGGATGTATGGGCCAAAAGATGTCCGGGGAATGACAATCACAAAAGAAATAATCCCTACAAAGGCAGATGTGGCAAATACTGACTTGCGAAAATTTCTGGTTGTTCATCCAGATGAGTTTGTCTTCAATCCTCGGACACATGGTAAGAAAATAGGTTTCGGATACAATAACACCAAGAAGTGCTTCCTTATCAGTTGGAATAATATTGCTTTTCGAGTTAAATCTGATGCTCTAAATACTGTCATTCCCAGCTATCTTTTCTTACATTTCAATAGAAAAGAATGGGATCGCGAAGCCTGTTTCTGTTCTTGGGGCAGTTCAACAGAGGTGTTTTCTTGGGAAGCTCTTTGTGACATGAAACTTACTCTTCCCTCCATCACCCAGCAGCGCAAATACGTTGATGTTTATTTGGCTCTCCAAAACAATCTTGCTGCCTATCAGAGCAAAGTGGAAGAATTGAAACTTGTTTGTGATGGGTATTTGGATAAATTGAAAATCGAAAATGAAAAATTGAAAATTGGGGAGTTCATAGAACAATACGATAAAAGGAATTCGGATAATCGATTAAAGTTGAATAGTGTTAAAGGAATATCAACAGAGAAATCTTTTATTGATACCAAGGCTGACATGAATGGTGTAAGTCTTACATCATACAAGATTGTAGAAGCAAACACTTTTGTATATGTTCCTGATACTTCAAGGAGAGGTGATAAGATGGCTATTGCTTTGAATCGTGGTGAAGAACCATTATTAGTATCTTCCATATATACAACTTTCAAGAGCAAAGACACTTCAACACTTTTGCCGGAATACCTTTTCATGTTCTTCGACCGTCCAGAGTTTGACCGCTATGCGCGTTTCAATTCTTGGGGAAGTGCAAGAGAGGTGTTCACAATGGATGATATGAACGATGTGGAAATCCCAATTCCCGACATCTCTGTTCAACGTGAGATCGTCAACATCCACAAGTGTTATATCGAGCGCCAGCGCATAGCGGAGGCACTCAAGGAACAGCTCAAAAAGATATGCCCGGTGCTGATTCGGGGAAGTTTAATGGAAACCGGTAACTGAAAACAAACATGTATATACCACCATTTACAGTAAGTGCCGAAGCTATTAATCTGATAGCAGAGATAGCCAGCCAGATAGAGCGTTATGCAATCCGTCTGGAGCAAGAAGACGGGTTGCGGCTTCGTAAGATAAATCGTGTGAAGACGATTCATTCTTCTCTTGCCATTGAGGGTAACAAACTTAGTGAAGACGAGGTGCGCGACATCATTGACGGAAAGATTGTTATAGCACCCCTCAGAGAGATCCAGGAGGTGAAAAACGCCATCGCCACCTATGAGCTTTATCCTAAGTTGGATGCCTTCAAGGAAGAAGACCTGTTGAAAGCACATGGAGTGATGATGCAGGCATTGGTAGATGACGCAGGGCGCTATCGTCGTGGTGGTGTAGGAGTGTTCGGTGAAAAAGGACTGGTGCATTTGGCTCCGCCTGCAGAGCGTGTACCCATGCTGATGAGCGACCTTTTCAACTGGCTGAGACACTCAAAGGATCATTTGCTGATACGGTCGTGCGTGTTTCACTATGAGTTTGAATTTATTCACCCTTTCATCGACGGCAACGGACGAACGGGTCGTCTGTGGCAGTCGCTCATTCTGGGTAAGTTGCATCCTCTCTTCGAGCATCTGCCTGTGGAGAATATGGTATATGCCAGTCAACAGGCCTATTACGATGCTATCACCGCCAGTACCAACGCAGGAGAGTCAGGGCCTTTCATTGACTTTATGCTACAGGAAATCCATAAAACGCTCAAGGCATATCAAGGCGAACCGTTGCAGGATAAACAACAGTATAAGGTTCCTAATAAAGTTCCTAATAAAGTTCCTGATAAACTCAAGATGCAGTATCCGGAAGTTTCAGATGCCTGCTGGAATGTCTATCTTCAAATCAAAGCAAATTCTCATGCCACGACTGACGAAATAGGGCAGTCTTTAAGTATCAGCGACCGAATGGTTCGCAAGCACATTGCCACTCTTCGTGGTGCCCAACTAATTGAGCGCATAGGAGGAAACAAGACAGGATATTGGAAAGTAAATAAAAGGGGTTGAGTATAATAGCAAACAAATCAGCAACTATGGCAAAGACGAAATACACAGCAATGGATGGCCACTTCGTGGAGAGCGATTACGAGAATGCTCTCATTGCTTTCCTTGAACGAGAAGGATGGCAATATCTTTATGGTGACTCTATAACAAGAGCCAACAGAAAGGAAGTGCTCAATATGGAAGACCTGCTTCAGTTCTTGAAAGACAACAATAAGAACGTGAAGGACGAGGAACTGCAACGAATAGCAGATAACGTCAGATTGGTAGGTGCCGATTCTGATTTTGCCACATTGCATAAGGTCTATAAGTGGATGGTGAATGGTGTGCCAGCCGTTGACAAAGACGGAAGACCAACGACAGTTAACCTGATAGACTTTAGTTGTGTTGATAATCCAGAAGCTAAGAACACAAATTTCTTTCGAGTAGTCAACCAGTTCACGGTGGAATACATGAACAACGGTTTGACAAAGAACCGCCGTCCTGATGTGCTGCTATATGTAAACGGAATACCCGTCTGCGTGATAGAACTGAAGAATCCTGCAGATGCCAATGCCACGATTGAAGATGCTTGGGAGCAAATCAACATCCGCTATTGGCGAGATATTCCAGGACTTTTGCACTATTGTCCGTTGGCTTGTATCAGCGATGGAGTTAAGACTCGATTAGGAACAGTCCGAACGCCTTACGAACACTTTTATGCTTGGCGACGTGTGGAGAATGGCGACAAGGTAAGCACCATGCCTTTCGATGAATTGGAGACTATGGTGAGAGGTGTCTATCGTCCAGAAAGGTTTTTGGAGATATTCAGGGACTATGTGTATTTCCAAGATGAGAACTTTGACAGCGATGAAAAGGAAATTGTTTGCCGTTATCCGCAGTTCTTTGCCACACGACTTCTCCGTGAGAGTGTCATCAAATCGGTGAAAACAAAAAGCGGTAAAGGAGGAACTTACTTTGGAGCCACTGGATGCGGTAAGACCTATACGATGGCATTCCTTGCCCGTCAGCTATCGTTGCGTTGCGCAGCAGAGATAGGTTCGCCTACCATACTGATGATTGTTGACCGCGAAGACCTTCAGAAGCAAGGAGCAAAACTCTTTACCAAAAGTACAGAATTTCTGGGTTTGGGCGAAGTTTCTGTTGTGCCAAATCGAAAAAAGCTTCGTGAAGAACTTAGTCTGAGAGACAGCGGTGGTTTCTTCATCTGCACTATCCAGAAGTTCTGCGACAGGAAGGATGACCCGATTGGACTTGTCAACGACCGAAGCAATATTATCTGCTTCAGCGATGAAGCACATCGCACACAGATTGAAGGATCAAAGCGTATTCAGTTCAGTGAGGATGCTGACGAGAATATGCGGGCCATGATATCAAAGCCATACGCTAAAGTGTTGCGTGAAGCCTTGCCGAATGCCACATTCGTAGGCTTTACGGGAACACCCATTGCAGAAACCTATCAGACCTTTGGTGACGAAATAGACCGTTACACGATGGATCAGGCTGTTGCCGACAAGATAACTGTACCTATCAAGTATCATCCACGTATTGCCAAAGTGTTGCTGAATCAGGAGAAAGCCAAAGAGATCGAGGCTTATTATGCCAAGTGCGCCGATGAAGGTTCTACCAAAGAAGACATTGCAAAGAGCAAGAAGGCCATGAGTTCGTTAGAGATGATTCTTGGCGAGCCTGACCGTCTGGAGAAACTTGCCGTTGATATACATGACCATTACGTATCTTCCGTAGCCAACGACCCAGACAGAGTACAGAAAGCAATGATAGTATGCTCAAACAGGAAGATTGCTTACGACTTGTTGCTGAAGTTCAAGTCTCATTACCCTGAATGGTTTGATGAGAGGAAAACACCTGTAGGTGTCAATGTTTCGCCAGAAGAGCTTAAAGAACTGAAGGAAATGCCGACTATCGCAATGGTAGCCAGCGTGGGAAGCAATGACGCGGCTGATATGTACGATTATCTTGGAGGCGTGAAGAACGACCAACGTTCGGAAGACTTGGATGCAGCTTTCAAACAAGAACGTTCCAATTTCCGCATTGTCATTGTTGTGGATATGTGGATAACGGGTTTCGATGTGGAATGTCTTACCTACATGTATAACGATAAGCCGTTGCAGAAACATTCGTTGATACAGACCATCAGCCGAGCTAACCGAAAATACCCTGGCAAGGAGTATGGCTTGATAGTTGACTATATCGGCATTCGTGACCAGATGCTGGAAGCCAGGAAGATGTATGGTGGCGACAATTCCGTAGCATTAACCGAAGATGATATAGAACAGGCTACTCTCATTTTCCGTGAGTACATGGAGATTCTGAAGGCTTTGTTCAGAAATTATGATCTGACTCCATTCCTGAATCCGGAGACCGACCCGGCAACAAGATACACTCTGTTGGCAAAGGCTGCGGAGTTTGTTTTCTCGTCAAATGAGAACTTTAACTCTGTCAGCAAGGATGGAAAGAAAACAAAGAAAGTTACTTTCAAGACCTATTTTCTGCAAAATGTGAAGAGGATGCGAAAGGCTTACGACCTTTGTCAACCTTCGGGAGAACTCTGTGAGGAGGAGTCGGCATTGGCACAATGTTTCATGGCTATTGCAGGTATGGTATATAAGATGAATGGTACTGACGCACCTGATACCGACACCATGAATAGACGGGTGGCAAAGATGGTAGAGGATGCCTTGAAGTATAACAATGTGGAGAGCATTCTTGAAGAGGGTGAGGAAATGGATATTTTCGGACCTGAGTTCACGGAAAGGCTCGAAGACATCAAGATGCCTGCTTCTAAATTGGAAACGCTGATAAAACTTCTTCGCAAACAAATCACAGAGTACGGGAAGACAAACCAGATTGCATCGAAGAAATTCCAGGAGATGCTGGAGGCCACCATTCAGGAGTACCACGACAGGCGCAAATTCCTGTCCGAACAAGAAGCAGGTGCAACCCAGGAAGCCACTGCGGAAAGTATTATCAAAAATGCCACTGAGCAGGCTCTGAACATTCTCAAAGGTATGCAAGCCGACCGTGAGAGTTTTCGTAAGTTGGGTCTTACCTTTGAAGAGAAGGCATTTTATGATATTCTGATTCACCTAAGAGATAAGAATAACTTCGAATACGGAGAAGACAAGGAGATGGATGGTATTGTTGTCAATGATAAGTGTAAAAGTCTGGCTTGCAAAATTCGTGATATTATCAATACCAAATCGTCTTTTGCAGATTGGCTCAACAATCAGCGTGTAAGAGACCAGTTGAAACAAGATATCAAGATATGCCTTGTTAAAAATGGCTATCCTCCACAATACACTCCTGAAGTATTTCGCGAAGTAATGGAGCAAGTGGAGAATTTTAAGGAGAACGAGGATTATGTTGATACAAAAACCGATTCTACACCTATTGTTCCCTTACATTATGTTGAAAAAGAAGAAAATCTGATGATGGCGGCAGAACCACCTACACCCTTTTTATCTCAGCCCCCAACGCCCTGAGGCGTTCGTCGAAGTTTTCATATCCACGGTCGATTTGCTCGATGTTGTGGATAATGCTTTTGCCGTTGGCGGAGAGGGCGGCGATGAGAAGGGCAACGCCGGCACGGATGTCGGGCGAGGACATTACTATCGGACGGAGCGAAAATTTGTGGTCGTTGCCAATTACGGTGGCTCGGTGAGGGTCGCAAAGTATTATCTGCGCTCCCATATCTATCAGACTGTCAACAAAAAAGAGGCGCGATTCAAACATTTTTTGATGTATCAAAACGCTTCCTTTGGCTTGCGTTGCCACCACAAGAAGCACGCTGATAAGGTCGGGGGTGAGTCCGGGCCAAGGGGCGTCGGCTATGGTGAGAATACTGCCGTCGATGTAAGATTCTATTTCGTAATGGTCTTGACTTGGCACAATGATGTCGTCGTCTTTGAAAACGAGTTTTATGCCGAGTTTTTTAAATGCGTTGGGAATAATGCCAAGGTGCTCGCGATGAACGTTTTTGATGATGATTTGCGAACCCGTCATTGCGGCGAGACCTATAAAACTGCCTATCTCAATCATATCAGGAAGGCAAGTGTGGCGACATCCGTGGAGTGATGATACTCCGTTGATTTTCAAAAGGTTGCTACCAACACCCGAAATCTGTGCGCCCATATTGTTGAGCATTGTGCAAAGTTGGCAAATGTAAGGTTCGCAAGCAGCGTTGAAAATTGTGGTTTCGCCTTTGGCAAGCACAGAAGCCATTATGATGTTGGCAGTACCCGTTACCGAGGCCTCTTCCAAAAGGATGTAAGAGCCTTTGAGGTTTTTGCCGTTGATGGTGTACGACGATGAAGAGGTGTCGAAATCAAATTCTGCACCGAGTTTTTTTAATCCAATAAAGTGGGTATCCAAATGGCGGCGTCCAATTTTGTCGCCTCCGGGTTTGGGCATATAGCAATATCCAAAACGTGCCAACAGCGGACCAATTATAAGCACCGAACCACGAAAACGTGCGCTTTTGGTAATAAACGACTCTTTTTTGAGGTATTCAAGGTTGAGATTTTTGGCGTTGAAAATATATTTTCCTTTTTCGGGATGCTGCACCTCCACGCCGAGGTCTTCCAAAAGGGCAATAACATTAAACACGTCCGAAATTTCGGGTATGTTGCTGATAGTTACCGTTTCAGAGGTCAACAGCGAAGCGCATATTACTTCCAAAGCCTCGTTTTTTGCGCCCTGCGGATACACTGTTCCAGAAAGTTTTTTACCGCCTGTGATTTCGTAAGATGCCATAGGTCAAAGGGTTATTAGAATTGCTGCTTGTTGCGGTTTTTATTTTTGTTTTTCTTTTTGCCGTTGTTGTTGTTGAAATTGCCGGGCTTAAACACATTGCCGTTAACGCCGTTGGTAATAGGTGCGGGATTATTGCCACGGTCGTTGTTGACATTGCCGTTGACGTTGTTTTTTGGACGGTTGTTGTTGATAAAGCCGTTGCTATCAATAAGTTTACCGATGTTTTCCTGCACTTCCAACCTTCCGCCCGAAATATCTTTAAGAATATGGAAAATATCCTCATCGCTTATATCCTTGCCCCATAGGAGGGTAGTTTTTTTGATGTGGTTAGATATAGTGCGGTTGAGTTCGTTGCGACGGGCGGGGTCTTTTATCGTAACTGCCTTTTTGATAAGTTTTTCGATAATGCGGCCATATTCAGGGTAAAGCAATTCGCCATCGTTGTATTCCAAACGGGCAGGTTTGGTGTCGAGGTCTTCTTTTTCGGGTGCGGGGTAAGGCGACTGAATGTTGAGTTCGTAATCAGCCATAATGTTGAGGTGGTCCCAGAGTTTGTGTTTAAAATCGGGAATATCTCTCAACTGCGGGTTCATACTGCCCATAATTTGTATAATAGCCTTAACAGTGCGGTCGAGTTCCTCAGGATCTTCGATTGTTTTGGCATAATCTACCAACAACTGTATATTGCGTCCGTATTCGGGACAAGCAAGTTTTTTTCTACTTGTGTTATAGTCCATAAAGATAAAAAATGATTTGGGCAAAGGTATGAAATATTTTTATATAAAATCAAACCAAATCGATATTCTTTAATTTTGATTCGATTTCTTCTATTGTAGGGATAGTTCCTTCCACTTTTTCGGGATAAAATTTTTCTAAATCAAATTCAGATATGCTGATAGGCTGACTACTTGATTCAAGAGCGTATTGAGCCTGCACCCGGTCTTTCTCTTTGCAAATTAACAATCCAATTGTAGGATTGTCGCGACCCTCACGACGAAGAATATGGTTGCAAGCCACCACATATCCACCCAACTGTCCTATGTCGGCAAACTCAAACTTACCTATCTTCACTTCAATAACCACATAGCACGATAAGTTGAGATTGTAGAAAAGCAAGTCGATAAAATTCTCTCTTTCACCTACTTGAATGCGATATTCCTTTCCAACGTATGCAAATCCAGTACCCAATTCTATCAAAAAATTGGTGATATTGTTGAGCAATGATTCTGTAAGCAAACGCTCATTGTACTTGCCAGTTACGCCCGTAAAAGCAAAATTATAGGGGTCTTTGGTAAGTTCCTGAGCAAGGTCGCTTGTTTCGTCGTGCAATGTGCGTTTAAAATTGGTAAGAGCTTTGCCTTGACGTTCGTACAAATCGGTAGAAATAAAATTCAACATTACATCCCTGCTCCAACCGTTTTCAACAGTCTGACGGACAAAGAAAAGGGCTTTTTGAGGAGAATCAAGAAACTTGTCGATTAGATAACGATGATGACCCCACGGAACCGAAAACAAATCGTTTTTAATTTACTCCACAACTTGTGGAGTAAATTGCTCAACAACTTGTTGTGTGAATTGCTCCCCAACTTGTGGAGTAATTTCGGTGTATGGTTGGTACAACAGATAAAAGTTCTTCATATACATAAGATTAGTCTGCGAAAAACAAGTAGCATCAGGATTCTCGGCTTTGAGGTCGCGGCTAAGGCATTTCATAAAACCGCTACCCCATTTACTCTCGGCTTTTTTTACCACAATATCACGACCGAGTTCCCAATAAAAACGTAGCATCTGTTCGTTGACCTTGATAGCCGCCTTAATTTGGCTACAACGGTAACGCGACCCAAGTTCTTTGATCCATTGTATATAATCACTATCTAATATGTTAATCGGCTTTACCATAGTACCAATTTCTTAATCCGATTTTTTCAAGTTTGCAAACTTAGCCAGCAATTTTTTGCGGCCGACGCTCATAAAGTCAATCACATATTGGGTGTCGGCACCGCTGTTTTCAACGCTCACAATTTTACCTCTGCCAAATTTTGGATGCTCTACCAACACTCCTGCGGCAAAATCCGAAGTGTCTGCCTTTTTGAAAGTGGCAAACGAACGCGGAATTTTTTTGAATCCAGCAGGCGGTGCGTCGGCAAAAGATTTTAGAGTAACACCCTTGGCGGCTTGGTCGTTTTGGTAAAATGTTTTGCGGAAACGACCTGCGTAGGCGGTGTCGGACGAGGCTTCAAACATAGATTCCCCTCCTACTCCAAAATCAAGGTAGCGCATGTCGATTTCGCGGATAAAACGGCTTGGCGTCGCGGGAGTTAACTGTCCCCATTTATAACGCATTCGGGTATAAGATATTGTAAGGCATTTTTCGGCACGGGTAACAGCCACGTAAAAAAGTCGTCGTTCTTCTTCAAGGTCGGTAATGCTCATCACCGATTTAGCCGATGGGAAAAGTCCCTCCTCAACGCCGGTGAGATAAACATTGCGAAACTCCAAACCCTTGGCAGAGTGAATAGTAAGCAACGAAACTTTGTTCATATCTTCGTCTTCGCCCTCATCGCCGGTCATAAGCGAAACCTCTTCGAGATAGTCGGCAATGGTAACGGGATATTCAGTTTCGGGATTTTGTTTGGCAAGTTTTCCACGAGCCTCCACCCACGCCTTTATACCGTTGAGAAGTTCCTGAATATTTTCGTAACGGCTCTGACCCTCAACGGTTTTGTCGGCAAAAAGATCTGCCAACATTCCACTCGTGGAGGCACATTGCATTGCAATTTTGTAGGCGTCGCAATCAGTTTTTTGACTATCAACCTTAAATTGATAAATCATTTTCATAAAACCCGCCAAAGCATTCACAGTGCGAGCCGAAATACTTGGGTCTAACTGAGTTATCTGCGCCACAGTGTTCCAAATGCTCAATCCGCGTTGTGTGGCAATTTGCGAAATTTTGTCCATAGTGGTGTCGCCAATTCCGCGCTTGGGATAGTTGACAATGCGTTTAAATGCCTCATCATCATTGCCGTTGACAAGCAAACGAAGATAGGCAATAAGGTCTTTAATCTCTTTGCGTTGGTAAAACGACATTCCACCGTAAATTTTGTAAGGAATTGAACGTTTGCGAAGGCTTTCCTCCAAAATTCTCGACTGAGCATTGGTACGGTAAAGAAGGGCAAAGTCGCTGAAATTCAATCCATCACGATTTATAGTTTTGAGAATATCAGCCGCTAAAAGAAAACCCTCCTCGTTGTCGGCAGCAGATTCTATAACGCGAATTTTTCCGCCAAGTTCGTTTTCAGAGAAAGTATCCTTTTTCATCTGACGTGTATTCTTGGCAATCACGGTGTTAGCGGCGTTGACGATGGTCTGCGTGCTGCGGTAGTTTTGTTCAAGTTTAAAAATTTTAGCCTCTTTGTAGTCGCGTTTAAAATTGAGGATGTTTTCGATCTGCGCACCACGAAACGAGTAGATACTCTGCGCATCGTCGCCCACCACAAAAACCTTATGATGAAGCGAGCCTAACGCCTTGACAATCATATACTGAACCGAGTTGGTATCTTGATACTCATCTACAAGAATATACTTAAACTTGTCGGAATATTTTTTTACCAATTCGGGATGTTTGCTAAACAGAATATAAGTTTGGAGCAAAAGGTCGTCAAAGTCCATCGCATTGGCTTGATGGCACTTACGAGCGTATTGCATATAAATTTTGTCGGTATAGTTGCGGCGCGAATTGCAGTCGTCGGCATAAAGTTCGCTCGCAGCATACGCATTTGGGGGAATAAGATTGTTTTTTGCAGACGAAATCCTTGACGCGATGTCGTTTACGGGGTAGGTTTTATCATCGAGTTTCATCTCTTTGATAATACCCTTAATCACATTGCGAGCGTCGGCTTGATCGTAAATTGTAAAGTTTTTTTGATAGTCGGTATTTTCCACCTCCACCTTCAAAATACGCAAAAAGATAGAGTGGAAGGTGCCCATCCAGAGTTGCGCCGCCTTTTGTTCGCCGATTTTTTGGGCAATACGCTCTTTCATCTCTCGCGCTGCCTTGTTGGTAAAGGTGATAGCGAGGATGTTCCACGGCTGAAAACTGTTTTCGATAAGGTGCATAATTTTGTAAGTGAGCACCCTTGTTTTGCCCGAACCCGCGCCAGCAATCACAAGTGCCGGACCATCAATATATTCCACAGCCTCGCGCTGAGGCAGATTTAATTCATCTAAATATGACACTTTAATGTATTTTTGATTTTTAAGCGGGGCAAAGGTAATAAAAAAACCGCCATCAAACTAAAAAAAAACGGTAATTAGTATTTACTATTTTTATTACTTTTGCGGCGTAAACTAAAACGTATCACACACCTTATTATATATTGCAACAATGACTTTAATTAAATCTATTTCAGGCATAAGAGGTACTATCGGCGGCAAATGCAGCGAAAACCTCACCCCAATCGACATTGTAAAATTTACCACAGCCTATTCTAAATGGCTTAAAAATCAATCCACAAAAGAGGAATACACCGTGGTAGTGGGTCGCGACGGAAGAATTTCGGGCGCAACGGTTAAACAATTGGTTATAGGCACTTTATCGTGCTGCGGCGTGAATGTTATCGACATCGACTACGCCACCACTCCCACCACCGAAATGGCTGTTACAGAGTTTGAAGCAGACGGCGGAATTATCCTCACCGCCAGCCACAATCCTACTCAGTGGAACGCCCTTAAACTCCTCGACCACAACGGCGAGTTTGTTACCGCTGCCGACGGAAAATTTATAATAGATTTTAGCGAAAAGGTTGATACTCAGGCCACATACGCCGAAGTAGAAAAACTTGGCACCATACGCACCGTTGAAGGATTTGAAGACGTTCACATTCAGCGCACACTCAATCTGCCGCTTGTAGACGTGGAGGCAATACGCAAAGCAAACTTTACTGTATGCGCCGACACTATCAATTCGGTGGGCGGAATCATTCTCCCAAAACTGTTCAAAGCATTAGGCGTAGAAAAATATTCAATAATCAACGGCACTTGCGACGGACATTTTGCCCACAATCCCGAACCGCTCAAAGACCATCTCACCGACCTTTCGGCAGCAGTTTTGAAAACCAAGGCAGATGTAGGATTTGCCGTTGACCCCGACGTAGACCGTCTTGCCATTATGCAAGAAGACGGCGAAATGTTTGGCGAGGAATACACCCTTGTGGCAGTGTCGGACTATATTTTGCAGCACACCAAAGGCAGCACGGTGTCGAACCTTTCGTCGAGCCGCGCACTCAAAGACGTTACCGAACAGCACGGATGCACTTACACCGCCGCCGCTGTGGGCGAACTCAATGTGGTTACCGAAATGAAACGCACCAAGGCAGTTATTGGCGGCGAAGGCAACGGCGGAGTTATCTATCCCGAACTCCACTACGGTCGCGATTCTATCTGCGGTATTGCTCTGTTTCTCACATATTTAGCCAAGAAAAAAATGAAGGTTTCGGAACTCCGCAAAACCTATCCAGCCTACTTTATGAGCAAAAACAAGATTCAACTTACCCCCGAAATCAATGTTGACAAAGTGCTCGAAAGCGTAAAGGCTTATTACCAAGCGCAAAACGAAAAAATCACCGACATCGACGGCGTAAAAATCGACTTTGCCAACGAATGGGCTCACCTCCGCAAATCAAACACCGAACCCATCATCCGCATCTACACCGAAAGCAAAAGTCAAGCAGCCGCCGATGCATTGGCACAAAAAGTGATTGATAAAATTAAGGAGTTGATGTAATTGAAACAACTTGTTATTATATTAGCACTTGCACTATCGTTTCTTCCCGTTGTTGCCCAAGATATTGAACCTGACAACGAGGAAGAAATTGATGTGTGCCAAATGCAAGTTGACAGTATCTTGTCGCTAATTTCACCATCCACACCCGACAGCACCAAGGCACGTTTATATAGCGAAGTTGCCTACACATCCGACAATACCGACACTGTTCTTAAATATTCATTTTTGTCGTTAGATTTATGCCAAGAATCTGACAGAGAGTTAATTGCAGACAATAATGCGTATATTGGATGGGCATATTATTTTCAAGATAAATCTCGAAAAGCATTAGATTATTATTTTAAAGCAATTGATTATTATAAAAACATAAGACCAGAATTAGTTGCAAATAAGTATTTATCCATAGCCAAATGTTATCACGAACTAAATATCCACGATAGCGTATTTTCATATTTCAACAAGGCATTAGATATTTACACCAAGTTAAACGATTCCATTCATATTGCCTACACATATCAGAATATTGGCATTATTAATTCTGATTTAGGATATTATTCCACTGCTATTGATTATTTTAACAAAGCGATATACTTAGACTCGCTATTAAATCAATATCTCGAATTATCAGAAGATTATAAATATGTTGGCAATATAGAGTTTCAAAATAATAATTACCCAAAAGCATTAGAATTATTACGCAAATCTGTTTCCATAATTGATACTATTAATACCGACGACAGTTATTCAATCAGATCTAAGTATGGAACCTATTTAGATTTGGCAGACGCATATATCGAATATTCAAAAGAAACTAATAATAAATTATACGCCGACAGTTGCTTACTTTATCTACAAAAAATAAACAACTATTATATTAATAGTAGCAACTACGATGCTCAATACCGCAAAATGCTGATTCATACAAAATATCTGTCGTCTATTGGCGATAACAATGAGGCATTAAAAGTATTACTTGATTGTAAGCAGTTTTTAGAGCAAGACGAAGATGCAAATGATACTCGTTTTCAAGAATTTTATGAACATTTGACCAACTATTACAAAAAAGTTGGTGATTACAAAAACGCCTTAGAAGCATCCGACAAGGCTCACCAATACGCATTACGAAACGCCAACGACAGCACTCTCAACACCATTGCCGATTTTAAAACCGAACAGGCAATGAAGATTCACAATGCCGAAGCAAAACAGTTAAAAGCAGAAAAAAGTCGTTTGACTATTATTGCGGTATCGCTTGTAGTTGGATTAATGTTGGTTTCGCTGTTGGTATTTTATATTCTTAGAATGTTGACTATCAAGCGGAAAGCCAATGAAGAATTAACTTACAAAAACCAAATGTTAGACCAACAAAAAAGCGAAATAGAAACTCAACGCGACGAAATCATTACCCAAAAAGAAGAAATTGCAACTCAACGCGATGCTTTTGAGTCAGTTAACAAAAATTTGGTTAGCAGTATCAATTACGCACAACGCATTCAGCAAGCGGCTCTATCTTTAAAAACAGAAATTGATGCTGTGTTTCCCGATAATTTTGTATTCTACCGTCCACGCGATATTGTTAGCGGCGACTATTACAGAGTAATGCAATGTGGTAAATATCACGTACTTGTAACAGCCGATTGCACTGGACACGGCATTCCGGGAGCATTTTTGAGTATGCTTGGCATTTCGGCGCTCAAAGAATACTGCGTTACCGAGCAAGACGCATCTGAGCCAGGAACGATTCTCGACAATATGCGCAGTTTTATAAAAACAACCCTCAATACCGACTCAAATAGAAAAATCGACGACGGAATGGATATGTCGGTATGTTGTTTCGATTTTGAAAATATGGAACTGAGATATGCCTCGGCGTTGCACACAATCTATCTTTTGCGCAATGGCGAAATTATAAAACTCAAAGGCGACCGAATGCCTGTTGGTAGATATATTATTGAAAAAAAGCATTTTACCACTCATTGCGTAAAAATTGAAAAAGGTGATATCGTTTACACATTTTCCGATGGAATAGAAGACCAACCGGGCGGCGACCTATCAAATCCAGCTGGGAAAAAATTCCTCAGCCGCAACCTTTCAGATTTTTTGCTCGCCAACTACCAAAAGCCAATGGAAACTCAGTGTCAACTACTTGGCGAAACCATCGACAATTGGAGAAATGGTCGTGCCCAAGTGGACGATATGACAATGATTGGAGTAAAAGTTTTCCGTGCCCTTCGTGCTTTCCGTGATTAAAAAAAGTATTCGTTTCTTTCGTTTAATTCGGTGTCAAAAAGAAGAAAAAAATAAATTTTGCGGTCTCAAATAATACCATTACCTTTGCACTTGAACACGAAAAACATAAAGTCCTATGCCCAAGTACTTAGACCCTAAAGCAGATTTGACCTTTAAAAAGGTGTTTGGAGAGTATCCGGAACTTACCATAAGTTTCCTCAATGCTCTTTTGCCGCTCAAAGACGACGAGCAGATAACATCGGTGTCGTACCTTACGCCCGAAATGATGCCCGACAATCCGTTGCGTAAGTACAGCATAGTAGACGTCCGTTGCACCGATGCCAAAGGTCGTGTGTTTCTTGTGGAGATGCAAACTGTTTGGTCAGAAGAATTCAAGCAACGCGTTCTCTTCAACGCCTCCAAGGCATACGTTGGGCAATTGAAAAAAGGCAAAAAATACGAACTACTGCAACCCGTATATTCACTCAACCTTGGGAACGAAGTGTTTGAAAAGGACATTGACGATGCTTATCACTACTATCGCCTTGTTCACGAAAAACACTCCGACCGCGTAATCGACGGGCTTCATCTTGTGTTTGTGGAACTGCCAAAATTCAAGCCGCAGAACTTTTCAGACAAAAGAATGCTTGTTCTTTGGCTTCGTTTCCTCACCGAAATAGACGAACAAGTGAAAGAAGCCGCTCCCGAACTTCTTGCCGACAAAGACATCAACCAAGCCCTCGAACTTGTAGAAATCGCAGCCTTCGACGAAGTGCAATTAGAAGCCTACGAACGTTTTTGGGATGGTGTCCGCGTAGAAAAAGCCATTATAGACGACCGCGCCCGAATGATGAAGCAAGCCAAAGAAATGGTAGGTCAAGCCGAAGAAAAAGGCAGAGCAGAAGGTATGGCCAAAGGCAGAGCAGAAGGTATGGCCAAAGGCAGAGCAGAATGTATGGCCAAAGGCAGAGCAGAAGGTATGGCCAAAGGTAGAGCAGAAGGTATGGCCAAAGGTAGAGCAGAAGGTATGGCCAAAGGTAGAGCAGAAGGTAAGGCAGAAGGCATTAAAGAAACCGCCCGCCGTATGAAATCAAAAGGCTTCGACATTAAGACCATTGCCGACTTGACCCAACTCCCCATAGACGAAATCGAAAAGTTGTAATCCTCATTATTTGAAACTG